>JAVSMW010000004.1:195837-213662 GCA_032027005.1 Thermincola sp.
ATCACTTTGTGCTTTGTGGAATTATATGTTGCTGTTTTTCAGAGATTCAAAGGAATTTTAATGTGTTGTTTGACCCGATGGCAATGTGCTGTTCAACACCCTATAACCCCTTTATCTTTATCCTTCTCTTTATCATTATCCTTCTCTTTATCAGTGTCATTGACAGTATCATTATCAGTATCAGGTTTTTTGGGTTTTCAGAAAACCCATGGGTTTATTTGGGTTAGTGTGGGTTTTACTCGGTTTCATTTTGTTTAGGCGGCCTACCGCCTTTTGAGCCATTTTCTCGGTTTCGCTGACATACAGTAGAATACTTATCTGTATCTCGGTCAATCTGTGCTCGTATAAAAGAAAAGGCCATTCTTGCCATACCATCGAAATTAGGAAGCACTCCACCCTCTGAATAATCGAACAATGCCATGAGCAATTTCCCTTTATCCTCATCGGAAAGTAGTTCCAAATGCTGACGGTAATCATGATAGAGAATGAAGCTCTTTTTTACGCTCACGTTTTCATCACCACCCTTACTCGTTGTAGGATTCGGTATTTTTCATGCAATGAAAGTAGATACATTCGCCTCCATCCAACAGCTATACTCCATTTAATTCATATCTCTCACAAAGTACAATTAAGCTGTGGGAGAGGTAACTGCGCAGTTACACTTACGAAATGGTAAGTTACCGTCAAAAAAAATATCGTTAATCTGTTCGGCTGTGAGCCCCAGACTCAGAGATACCATTACTATCTCATCAGGAGAAAACGCAACCTCGCCGCGTTCCTTCAAAGAGTAGCTATTTAACGACTTTCTGATAACATCAGCCATATCCTTCTGGGTTCTGTGCTTTCGCTGCCGAGCAAACTTGAGCTCCATGCAGTTCATCTTCTCACCTCCTGTATGTCCTTATTTTTATTCTAACTTACGTAACGGTAAGTTGTCAACAATATTATTGTAAAATACACAATAATATTGATAAAGAGGTAAGTAAACGATATAATTCAAATGGAGGGATGACCATGCTCATATTCAACGAAAATCTCAAGCAAATCATGGATGTTCGCGGAGTAAATCAAAAATGGCTCTCAGATGAGTCAAACATTCCAGAAGCTACTATTTCACGATATGTGAATGGAGTTCATATGCCCACTATCAACCTCATCATTAAGCTTGCAAAGGCTCTCAACGTTTCGGTTGATTATCTTTTGGGGATTGCTCCTTATTCCGCTATATCGAAAGAAACTGACCAAGAGATAAATATTCTCATATCTGCCTATTGCAAAGCTCAAAACCGTGACCGTAAACTTATATGGGGCTTACTTGAAGACTATATCAGTCCAGAGGAAAAAGACTGTATCTCTTACCTAAGCAACATAAAAAAGTAGACGGATTGTCCTATGGACTATCCAACGGATTTTCCTGAGGATTATCCTACGGACTGTCTTATGGATTGTCCGATAGACACAAAATACCTTACACTTCTTCGATGACGTCTCCATGATGATGACGTCATTCTTCATTTTTCCAGGTATCACACAGGCAAAAAGCTATAGACTATAAGCTGTTTATTCGTAAAATCGACCCTAAAATCATCAAGGATTTCCTCAATTCTGTGGTGCAAAACTTTTGTATAAAAAACGGCAAAATTGATTCAATCCGGTTCAAAAACGGTCTGGAGCACAGATTTTTGTACAAATCAGAAGAAGAATAAAAAGCCCCTATACCGCACGGTACAAGGGCTTTAGAGCTTCTCCAACTACTGAAAAAAATCTGTTAAACTATAAGCATCGCATCACCGAAACTGAAAAAACGGTATTTCTCGTCTACGGCCTCATAATAGGCCTGTAAAACTCTCTCTCTGCCGGCAAAAGCTGATATCAGCATCAGCAAAGTGGATTTCGGCAGATGAAAATTGGTAATTAACATATCCACTGTCTTAAAACAGTATCCCGGGTAAATAAAAATATCGGTCCAGCCGCTGCCAGGCTTGATCATTCCCCGTTCATCCGTTGCGGTCTCAAGAGTCCTGGTGGAAGTAGTCCCGACCGCAATTACTCTGCCTCCTGCCCTTTTGGCCCCGTTAATCACTATTGCTGCATCAGGACTGACTTCAAAATACTCGGAATGCATCTGATGCTCCAAAATATTTTCTGATTTTACCGGGCGAAAAGTACCTAAACCGACATGAAGCAATATTTCAACTATGTGAACACCCAGCTCATTAATTTTATTTAGAAGCTCCGGCGTAAAATGCAGACCTGCTGTCGGGGCTGCTGCAGAGCCAGGTGTCCGGGCATAGACTGTCTGATACCTTTCCCTGTCAGCTAAAGTCTTTTTTATATATGGCGGCAGAGGCATCTGACCTAAGCGGTCCAAGACATCCTCAAAAACCCCGGCATAATTAAATTTAAGAATTCGCCCACCGGCATCGGTAACTCCTATTGCCTCAGCAGTAAGCGATCCGTCGCCAAAAACAATGACAGTTCCAAGCTGAACTCGTTTACCGGGTTTAACCAGGGTTTCCCAGGTGTCTAAACTGTTCCGTTTGAGCAGCATTACTTCTATCCGGGCCCCGGTCTTGTCTTTAACACCCATCAGCCTTGCCGGCAGCACTTTAGTATTATTAACTACAAGAACATCTCCCGGCCTGAAATAATCAAGACAGGCCGAAAACGACCTGTGCTCAATTAGACCGGAATCTCTATGCAAAACAAGAAGCCTGGATTTGTCTCTTGACTCCACAGGCTCCTGAGCAATTAACTCTTCAGGAAGGTTATAGTCAAAATCATCTAATCTCATTGGTACCTCTCTTAAAAGTGGTGAGTGGGGAGTGGTGAGTGATGAGTGGTGAGTGAGTAAACAATTAATGAGAAATGGAATGGATTTTTTAGCAAAGAGCTTCCACTCTCCACTCCCCACTCACCACTAATTCCCCGTCACTTCCACTCCCGTATAATAAAACTTCAAAATATCCAGGTATCCTTTGCCCTGTTTGGCCATTTCATAAGCACCCCACTGAGACATGCCAACTCCATGACCCCATCCGTGGCCCTGGAACACAATGCTGCCGTATGGAATTTTGGAATGGGAAGAATTATCCTGAGCGTCAATAACGAAAAATTTCTTTTCAGAACCGTTCAGTACTGATGTGTTTCCGTCTTCGGATATACTGTATAATTGCGAACCATTGACTACAGTGATTTCACCGGTTCCGTTCAGAACTGAATAACTGGGAGTCGTGACATTTTCAATGTTAACTGCAAAAAAATTGCTCATAAAACTGGTATTATTTATGGTTGCATAAAATTTAGGGTTAAACAGATGACCGAAGGCAGTCCCCGTCATACTTATATTATTACCGTTTATGTCAGTAATAATAACGTTTTCGACCCTGCCAGAGGAATATTTTTCCAATTGTATTGATTGTATTGAGCCTATCTGGGACCCTGATAGCTGCAGCTGATTCTTTACATTATCAAGGTCTGTTGTAAAGCTCCAATTTGCATAACCGTTCGTGGTACTATAAATATCTTCTTTTCCTCTCAGGTAGTCCAAGGCTGGACCTGTCCACACATTCTCGTTATTCTCAGTATGTCCGCCGCTGTTGGAATGATAAACTGCACTGATGGGTGCACCTTTATACAGAATTATTTGGCCTGCAGTCTCCCGCACAGCCCGGCTGGAATTTTCGCCCTCGACACTAATCCCTCCATAGGCCTGATCGTATGGGGTATCCAACAGATTAAAGCCTTCCACCGCACGCTTGCTGTAGTTGGCAGCAGTATAAGTCCTGGCCGCAACGGCCTGTGCTTTCAAAGCCTCCAAAGGCCAGCTGTAGCTCATCTCTCTGGGCACAACCCCATACAGGTATTCCTCAGTAGGCAGTTCATTAACTGTAGTTAAACTGTTTCCGCTCAGGCGGAATTCCATGTTCCCCCGGTAATTCCGGCCAATAGGCGTGATGGTTGCTCCAACACTGTAACTAACCAGAGACACCCGGTCGGCATTATCGTGATTAACTTCTTTGACAACTACCGGCCCCGAAGTAATCTTAAGGGGCTGCCCATTTTGATAAATTTGCATCCCGGTAGGCAAATAATATACCTGCCATGATTCCCCTTCCCGCGGTGTCCCAATGAGGTTGTCTCCGGGAATTGGGGATGACAGGTCAATAACTTGATAATTTCCTTTTACAGTAAAACTGACGGCAGTAGCACTGCGATACTGAGACCCTTCATTGGGGGTGATAATCCCGATTCTGATATTGGCCGGAACCTGAGCCAGTATTGCTCTCCCAGACATAAACAGGATAACAAACACAAAAAATGTTGTGAAAAATAATTTCCGTTTTATACTAACGGAAAAGGCCATGGCAACTTCTCCCTTCGGCGACAGTTCTTTCTAGCATTTTTCGACAAACCAGGACATGATTCCTGCCCAAAAGTGAAAGAAAATTGCTGCTAAAAAAGAGCAGCAAGCAAGTAAATTAATAAAACATAACTGAGCCGGTCAAAAGTGGTGTATAGCTAGGCGCCCGGGTCGGCAAAACCGCACCCAGATCTACTGATTCATGGGTACCCTCATCCGCACGCCGCTGCGCAGCTACGGCTGAGCTGGACGCGTACTGGCTGGTACGCTGAGGATTTTGCCGACCCGGGCAACGACGCTAGACGCCGCTTTTCACCGGCCCAAAAAAAAGGCAGGTCAAGCCTGCCTTTTCTCGGTTACCAATTAGGTTTTGATTTGTACATTCCATTTAAATCTGATGAATTCGGGGATTCGTTGTTTGTATTTTGTTCGGATCCCATATAATTGTCAATAGTTTTTAGGTCATCTTCTGCATTAGCGCCGGTATCCACGGATGGCTCACTTACCGGTTCCTGCTCAGTTTTGACCGGGGCTGGCTCAGGAGCTGCTGCCGGACTGACTTCAGTTTTGGGTGCTGCCTCTGTTCTTTGGTCTTCAGGGCCGCCGGTTTTCCTGATAGTCTCTACATATTTACGGTCCTTACTGTTCTTAGTGGGAACATTATTATCAGAAACCGGTTTTGCTTCAGCCTCATTTGCAGCAATACTGACCGCCGGTTGTGTGTTTTCATTATATACAGCATCCGTAATTTGCTCAGAATCGTTTCTACTGGCCAGAAGCATATATTTCTTTTCTTCAAGAACAAACTGTTTTTCTTCACCGGCCTGGGTAATAATCTGCTGCGCCTGCCCACCGGCACTGGAAATAGCATCAATAACGGGCTTTTCCTGCATATCTTTTTCAGTTATCGGCAGTCCGGAGTTAACAGCTTCAATAAGAACGGCATATTTCCCGGTGGAAATGCCTCTTTTCTTGGCATTATCCCTAAGGTCAGTGGGTACGTGCAAGGCAGCCACTTTAGTCTCAGGGTCAGCAAATATATTATTGGCTGAAGCTACCAGGGTACTTTCTGCGACGCCTTTGTCAACCATGGAGTCGTTCAGGAAGGCTACACTAACTAAGACAGTATTGTCGTTACTATTCTTGATATATCCCATTTGGGAAGCTTTATCTTTAATCTTTGTAACAGCATCACTGTATTTAACCCCTTTGAGGTCAATATTCTTTAGTATTTTCTCGCCGTCTGCATTTAGGGCCTGAGCATCCATTACATTATAGCGGTCACTGACTGTCAACTCAATACTGGACTTCATATCAATTGATACGTAAGCCATGGCAGCTTCCGGCGGTTTAAGTACCGTAGTAAGCAGGGGATTCCCCACCAGCAGAATAAGCACAGCAGCCGCAGCCGCAATCCAGCCGGCCTTAGGCATTCTGAAATTTCGCTTATGAATTACCGGTACGGAAACTTCCTCGCCGATGTCCGGTAATTTTCCCTTCATTCGAATCCGTTTAAATTCACCGAGTGGTGTTAATAAAACAACATACCGGCCATCCTTTTCCAATACAACTCCTGTGACTTTCTCCACACAATCCCCTCCTTTCCGTAAACAGCTCAGAAGTTCTGTTGCGTAAGGTTACAGAGCTTTAACTATATACTGGCGCAGATGATCAAAGTCATTAACCAATATTAGGGCAATAGCAATAATATATTTACGTTGTCTTTCCAGAGTTTTTCTGCTTATTTCAACTTTTCTTTCCAGCAGTCTTAGAGGAACCTCTTTTCTGGTAAGCAGGTGATGAACCATATCCCGGTCTTCAGCAATAATCTTTGCCACTTCCATGGCCCTAACCCGGGCATCCTCGTGTTTTGGTGAAATAGAGACCAATTCCTGAAAGCTAATACCAAATTCTTGCAGCTTCTGGTTGAACTGCAGGATCTCTTCCTTCCGATCTGCTGCACTGCTTTTGGCCTGAAAAGCCTCCACAGATTGTTTGGATTCAATATAATAGTATGTACTCTCGGAATTCTCATCATCTTCCTGTTCAAAGCTTGACAGTGGGACCACTCTTTTGACAACAGACGATTCTTTTCTGAAATAATCTATGAGCCGCCTTTTAATTACGGTTTCAGCAAAGCTCAAAAAAGAACTGTTTTTGCCTGTGTCATAACAGTCGATAGCCTCGTTAAAAGCCATCAGACCAACACTGACTTCATCATCCTCACCCATTCGAACATATCTTCCGCTTACCTTTGAGGTCATCTTGAGAATAAACGGGGTGTAACTTTTTATTAGGTGTTCACGCACCATGCTGTTTCCCCGTTGTGCTTCAAGGACTAATTGGCCACACTCGACTGTTTCTTCTATAGAGTTTTTCTGGAAGAGAAACCCCATGGCGGTTTAACACCTCCTCCATTAATATACTTTTCGAAACCTGGGTTGTTTTTATAAGGGTTCAATTTCTATTTTCTGAAGAAAAAATTCAATAAGATAGTCAGGACTATACTTAGGAGTATACTGGTAATAACAGGGAAATAGAAGGTAAAGTTGCCTTTGCGGATTAAAATATCACCAGGTAATCTGCCAAGAGGAAAAAGTTTATCAGCAAAGGTGATAAAAATACCTATCACAAATAACATAACCCCCAAAATCATAAACATCTTCCCGAAACCGGAAAAGTTACCCATGATGTTCCCCCCTGGTCTTATTTATGTTCATTCTAACATATTGCATCGTTGGCCGAAAAGTTCACTAAGCCTCCTTCCAGAGTGTTCCCTGGTCAGCTCCTTTATCCATGCTTATTCCGAGGTGCTGGCAGGCCAAAGGAGTTACGACCCGTCCTCTCGGTGTCCGGTTAATAAAGCCCAGCTGCAGCAGATATGGCTCATATACATCTTCAATAGTGTCAGCCTCCTCACCGGTTGCCGCACCCAAAGTATCTAAGCCAACTGGTCCCCCGCCGAACTTCTGAATTATAGTCAGCAACAAACGGCGGTCGGTATTGTCAAGTCCCAGTAAATCCACTTCCAGCATAGCCAGGGCCTGCCTGGCCACTTCCAGGGTGATCTTCCCCTGGGCCCTGACCTGGGCAAAGTCTCTGACCCTTTTCAGCAGCCTGTTAGCTATCCGCGGGGTTCCTCTGGATCTCCGGGCTATCTCTGCGGCCCCGTCAGGATCTATCCTGACCTTCAGGATCTTGGCCGCTCTAATAACAATTTCCTGTAATTCTGCTGTTTCATATAATTCCAGTCTGAAAATAACACCAAATCTGTCCCTGAGAGGCGAGGTCAGCAGGCCTGCCCTGGTAGTCGCTCCAATTAGGGTAAATTGTGGTAACTCTATGCGCAGGGAGCGGGCACTTGGACCTTTGCCAATTATTATATCCAAAGCAAAGTCCTCCATGGCAGGATAAAGCACCTCTTCCACACTGCGGTTCAAACGGTGAATTTCATCAATAAACAAAACATCTCCGGGTGACAGGTTCGTTAAGATAGCTGCCAGGTCACCCGGCCTCTCGATGGCCGGTCCTGAAGTCACCCTGACACTCACACCCATCTCTACGGCAATAATATGAGCCAGCGTAGTTTTACCCAAACCTGGCGGACCGAACAACAGGACGTGATCCAGTGAATCGCCCCTTGCTTTAGCGGCCTCTATAAATATTGCCAAATTCTCCTTGACTTTGGCTTGACCAATATAATCCTTTATTTTTCTGGGTCTAAGTCCTGATTCTATCTCTAGGTCTTCTTCACTAAGCCCAGCTGAAATGATCCGTTCCTCCATTGTAACCTCCTAAAACCGTCCTAACTCCTTTAATGCCCTTCTAACCAGCTGTTCAGGCGGCAATACTTCTCCTGTCCCTACAATTTTGCCCAGCACCTTCTTAGCCTCAACGGCATTATATCCTAAGGCAACCAAAGCATCTAAAGCATCGCCTGACACATCGCGCACAGCTCCGGCATCAAAAGCCACCCCGGTTGGACTGCCAGCCTCCATTTTACTCAACTTGTCCTTTAATTCAATGATTAGTCTCTGCGCTGTTTTTTTGCCAACCCCTGGGATTTGGGTTAACAACTGCACCTGTTCGTTAATAACTGCCGAGATAAACGATGGCACAGGCATTGCAGACATAACCCCCAAAGCTACCTTCGGGCCTATTCCGGATACTTGAATCAGGAGTTCGAACACCTCACGGTCACTTTCCTGGAGAAACCCGAATAGCTGCAAAATATCTTCCCGTACATGCATATAAGTATGAATCATCACATCTTCTTTGGTTTCCGCAACCTTGCCGATAACCGGCGTGGGAACAAAGATTTTATAACCGACCCCTGAAACATCAATGACTATGTAGTCTGAACCTGATGAAACGGAACGTCCCCTAAGAAACGCAATCATTTTAGCCCCCCTGTGGTTAAATACCTAAAGTTCTGGCTGATTTATAATAATGGGTGTGGCAAATTGCAATTGCTAAAGCATCTGCCACATCATCGGGCTTGGGTATAGCCGGCAGAGACAGCATGGTTTTAACCATAAACTGAATCTGCGCTTTTTCAGCCCGGCCATATCCCACTACAGCCTGTTTTACCTGCAGTGGTGTATATTCATGGACCAGTAAACCTGACTGTGCCCCGGCCAAAAGAATTACTCCCCTGGCCTGCCCGACAGTAAGGGCGGTTCGGACATTTTTATTGAAAAACAGTTCTTCCACCGCAAAATGGTCAGGTTTATATTTATCGATCAACAAACTAACTTCCCGGTAAATTTTCCGCAGTCTTTCCTCCAACGGCTGGGAAGGAGATGTCCTAATACAACCGTAGTCGATAGCACTTAAACTGTTACCTATCTCTTTGACCAGCCCGTAGCCTGTTATGGCCGAACCGGGGTCAATTCCAAGTACCAACAAAAATCCCGCCTCCTCCACAGTTTTTATAATTCGACATCAGCTAAGCTTATCCTGCCAAGCCATAGTCATGTAAAGGGGAATAAATTCTACCATTAAAAAATGCCCCACGCATTGGTGGGACACTTCTCCTGTTAATCCTTAAATTCGTCAAAGTTTTCAAGAACAGAGTTCAACTGCCCTTCGGTTTCGAACTCATACATAGCTTTTAACCTGCTCTGGTTATCAGGGCTCTGATTATTATAGTCCATTGCTGTGTTCAAATCAGTCTGCAATTCCAGAGGCAGCTCTAAAATTGCTATATCTTCGCGCAGGAGGACTTTCTCATTGTAACCCAGAAGACCTTCATAGACAGCTAAATTGCCATCACTAACGCCCAGATGCCTGAAATCCTGATGATATGGACAAACTCTTTTTTCTGAATAAACAAGAAGCAGATTGTTTCTCACTGAATCATCAATAGCCCAGCCTTTTTCAGGGGGATACTTTTGGATTAGACTCGCAAACTCCAGACCGATTAAATCGGATGCTGTAGGTATTCTTGTACTTACCCGATCGCCACATAGATACCTGATTTCTTTTTTGATTATAGTCTCAGCCGTAATAGTAGGTTTGAGCGTTTTGGTTTCACCGCTGGCCACCAGCGGTTTATACAAAGCCATACCCTTTCCGAACAGTCCGTAGACAGTGGCAAAGCTAAGCATAAAGACAACTGCCACACCCAGATAGAGCAGATAATCTCTATTTTTTTTAAACATCAATAAAACCTCCTTATATTGGTTGTTAAATACTAGTTATTACCAATTAAAAGGAGGTTTATACATAATCATTTGTTAGGTTGTTATTTAAAAATACTTGTCTACCAGATTTCCAAGCAAAACATACTTAAACTTCCTGCCGCGGAAAGTAGCAGCTGCCCCGACCACCCCGTATAAAAACAGACTTGACCCGACGAGCACTGAAACTGCACCTAGATTCTCGGGGGTTAAAAGAGCATTATAAGCAGAGAGGATTTTGATAATCGCCGGGCGGCCCAGATAACTTATACCAGACATTAAACTTAAAGCCGGAATCTGATAAACTAATGCTTGCATCACACTGTTTCTGATAAATTCAGACTTACCACGTCTGGCCAGCCAGATGGCAAATGCCGCAGCTGTTCCATACCACCCGAAAATAATCATTAAGTGACTGAACCCGGCTAGAATCCGCTCTTCACTCGTAGGTTCCATCCAACCCACCTCATTGATTCATAATAAGCTCATCATCAATATCAAAATTTGAGAAGACGTTTTGCACATCGTCATGATCTTCCAGGGCATCCATCAGTTTGAGCATTTTTACAGCATCGTTACCTTCCAAGGCCACGGTATTTTGAGGTACCAAAGCAACCTCGGCGGCAATGGGATTTAGTCCTGACTCCCTAACCGCTGCATCGACGGCACCAAAATCCTCGGGTGCACAAGTTATTTCAAAGTTGTCATCATCTTCCTGAACATCACCTGCTCCAGCGTCAAGGGCAATCATCATGATTTCGTCGGCATCTTTGCCGAGCCCTTCTTTTTCGATGGTAATGACTCCTTTTTTCTCAAACATCCAGCCTACACAGCCGGTTTCGCCAAGGTTACCGCCGTATTTTGAGAAAATATGCCTGACATCTGCGGCGGTCCGGTTTCTGTTGTCTGTCATTACTTCTACCATCACTGCCGCGCCGCCGGGTCCGTAACCTTCATATGTTAGTTCTTCATAATTTACACCGGCCAATTCCCCTGTCGCCTTTTGAATTACCCTAGTTATGTTATCCATTGGCATATTGGCAGCTCTCGCCTTTTGAATAACGTTTTTCAGTCTCAGGTTATTTTCAGGGTCACCACCACCCTGTTTGGCAGCAACAATTATTTCCTTGCCTAACCTGGTAAAAATCCTGGCTCTCTGGGCATCCTGTTTACCCTTGCGATGCTTTATATTAGCCCATTTTGAGTGGCCTGACATGACTCTTCCTCCCCCTTTTTAAATTACTTTGTTATTTTAGCATACAAAGTCCAAGTTTTCAAAAGTTTTGTGCAATAAAAGGGTAAAATGAGTATTTTGGGGATGGTTTTTTGGATAAGCTAAGACTACTAATAACTCATAATTTGAAAGGAGAACTCATTATGCTGCGTAAGCACAACAACAATGAGAGAAGCAAAAACGGCCGTCAACCCCTGAAAGACTCTTCAGGCCTGAATTATTTCCATTTTACTTTGAGTGAAAAAAATCATGAAATCACCCTTCCCGTTGAACAGGAGACTGCCTGGGAGAAGCTGCACGATATAACCTGGGATCCCGGACGCGGAGACTAGTATCTCCACCTTCCGCCTTTTGTGTTATGGTGTCTGAGTACGGACAATATTAAATTCCCCCCATGCTGCTAACTGATCCCCTTTTATTATCACAGCACCTAAAACCCCCGGGATGGATTTGGCTATTTCCACCCCGTTTTTTACATCCTTTTTGGTTTGGACTACATTGCCTGCCGCAGAAGCAGCGGCATCTGCGAGGATGGCAGAACCCGCAATAATGATGGCAGCATCAGCTTGACCCATACTCAGCGAAGGGCCCACCGTCCCCGATGAAGTACAAACACCTGCCGGCATCACGACAGCCGGAATTTCTATGGCAATTTTACCAGTAAATGGTGAATCCCCGGCAAAAACTCCGGCTAACCTATTCCGGGTGGAATACATAAAAATATCTCCACCGTTTTCCACAATAACTTCCGCACATACTTTCATCAAATCACGACCTACAAATTCGGCAAAGGCCCCGGCAACGGCTGCCATTGGGCCTACTCCCGCCAAATTTGCGGATGCCGCCATAGCCTCAGCAATAACAGGTGCCCCAGGCAATACCGGATGAGGGTTAAGAGTGAGTTTAAAATCCGGGTCCTTATCAATGTAGCTTTCCAAGTCATACCTGTGGGCCATTATTCTTTTTTCCACTCGCCGGGATAGCTTATCGCAGAAACTTTCCTTATCCACACTTATAAACAAATCAGTTTCCTTGACACAGGTTCTGAAAGACATCAGACCCTTGGCGACATTATCCCGATATGTTCTGTTTACATACATTGCCTTGAAACCCCATTATTTTTTGCCATTAAAATTAAGCTCAATAGCTTTAACCGGGCACGTCCTTAAGCATACCCCGCAAACAACACATTTATCATCATCAAAAATAACTTCCATGGAGGGACGGGATACATAGAGGGCCCCCGAAGGACAGCAGCTGGTGCAAGCCCCGCAGTGAGTGCACCTGTCCTGGTTCCTGTTGATATCCTGGCTTAAACTGTCTATTCTAACTCCCTGTTCTCTTAAAAATCCCAAACCTGCCTCATATTTATTTTCATCTCCGCTCAGTTCGGCAACAATAAAGCCCTCTTTGTATGGGTTGACATTGGCTTTTAGCACATTGACCATCAGGTCGAAATCTTTAACAAGGTGGTATAACCATGGTTTATCTACAATCTGAGGGGGAAACCTCAGCACTATCTTTTTTGCAGTCATCATATAACTCCTTTCAGTTTTTCGCCGCCAATGACCAAGTAATCCTAGGGAGCTGTTTTCTCCTGCAGCCCCTTAAGGGTTATGCCCGAATCAGCTGATGGCAGTGGTTGTACCGCTTCTCCTAGGGTAAACTCCCCTCTGGCAATCCAATTCTTCAAAGTCTCGGCAATTTCTTTGGCCTTGATATAACTCGACAGAGGGGCAGTCATAACTTCCTGGCCGTTGACTTCAATAACACCCGATTTCAGCTGGGCATATGAAACAGAGCCTATACTTTTTCCGGTAGCATTTGGATAATCATTACTATAGTCAACCACAGGTGCAAAAATATCTTCATCTTTTACTGCAGTGAATTTTAAGATTTCCTCATTCAGGATTGGTATTGGGATTCCAATGCCGACCGTTAACGTGCAGCCATAACCTAAAAAGCTCGTACCCCTCAGCCATTGGTGCTTCATTTGTTTCAAATCCCCTATGACAGACAGGGTTCCGGCACCGCTCAAGGGTACACCGTTATCCCCTCTCGGGCCGCATGGACTGTGCTGGGTCCCGTTCCAGGCCACATAACCGATTCCGCCCCCTAGAAAGATCCTGGTCCCAATGCCAATAGTCTTATAATAAGGGTCATTAAGCAGCGGACTCAACTGTCCGGCACTGCAATAATGGGCGTTGCCCAAATTAGGTTTTAATGTGCCCATATAAGTATAAATGGTTTTATTAGATAAATTGACTGCCACATTATAGTTTTGGTAAGCATTGCGCGGGTTAAAAAGAATGGCTTCATTTATGTCATTAAGACTCAGGTAAGTTTCAATTTTCCTGCGTGGATAACAGTCTGTCCCATACCCGGTGGCTTCAAACTTTATTGATTTACCGGCAACAAGATCCTCGATAACATGTCCCCCGCCATATCTGAACTCTCCCGGATGATCAGAATTCAAGGGATCATATTCCGGCAATTCGTTAACACCCAGGTATGCGTCAACAGCCGCAACACCTGTATAGGCTTGTACATCGTTCATCCAAACCCGATGCATTTTAATTCTGGGTTAGAATGTCCAAAATTAAAAAAGGCGCCAGATGAGCACATAGGGCCAAAGGTACCGGTAGTGACTACATCCACTTCCCTGGCAACCCTCTCAATGCCTTTTTCCTCAACCATGCCAATGACTTCTTCGGCAGTCACTACCACAACTTTACCTGACTTAATTTTTTCGTTAATTTCCGCATATGTTCTTTGCAAAGCCACGTTTACCCCTCCTAGCCAAATTTTTGCTTAAAACACCCAGGAGTATAACAAACCCCCTTTTTACGAAAAGAGGGTAGAAATCCACGGGTTTTTTATCCCCTCTTATCTGCCAGAAAATAATTTCTGCAGGAATTGGCACCTATCTTGCTTTATGGCAAGATGGTTGCCGGGTTTCATAGGGCCAGTCCCTCCACCTCTCTGGATAAGAGAATCATTTTCTGTTTTATGCCAAATTAATGGTAACAACTTTTTAAATAAATGTCAATTGATTTTAATTTCCGAATGTATTCATTGATTTTAATTTCCCAAAAAAGTGATTAAAATGGATTTTGATAGAAAATTGCTTCCGGTTTGGGTTATAATATTTAGTAGCAGATATGGAGGAAAACAATGTTCAGTTTTACTGCCCAGCACATCCTGGTGATGAGGCTGATAACCCAATTTGATATCAATGCGCCAAACCTGCTGCATAATTTTCTTTTTCTGGCCTCAGCAGAGTCTTTAACATTCCATGATATTGGATTTTATGATTTTACCAGGACAAAAAGCGGGGCCTTTAGTTCTGATGTGCAATCGGTATTGGAAGATCTGGTGACGGGACAGTTGGTTAGTACAGAGCCTTTTTGTCTTACTGCCAAAGGCATGGATACGTACTATGCCCTGGCCACTGCCCTGCGGCCTTTTGAAGACTATGTAGACCGCTGTTTTGCGATATACTTGCGGTATAAAGATAACATGGCTGTGATTAATTCTGCCATTAAAAATCATATCAGATACCGTAAAGTCAAACCAGGCAAAAAATTATTTAGCAGCAGTTAAATGAAAGATATGCAAAAGAAAAAGACGTGGCATCAGCCACGTCAGCTAGTTCATCTGTTTAAACGCAGTACAATTCATACAAGTGTGTCTTTTGGCCCTCTCATCTCCCTGCTTTATACCGCCGCACCATGTTCCGGGAATAAGCCAGCACCTCACTTCTGCGGCATTGTAAGCAGGGCATTTTGTTCTGTATTCCATACCACAGTTACGAATATCCCAGCACCTTTCCGTGATCTCCCTAAGCTTAAACTTGCCGACCACCGCATTCAACGAATCCGCTAAATCGGCCACTTCTTTGGAAGAATTAGCTATTTCCGAAATAGAAATTAACACTTCTTCCGTAGATGCTGAAACCTCTTCAGCTGAAGCAGAAGTCTCCTCAGTAATGACAGCGATACCTTCCATTGCACTTGTCACCTGTTCACTGGCAGCCGTTAACTCCTGCGTAGCGGCAGTATTCTCTTGAGTAATGGCACTGGTATTGTCTATTGCCGTGACAACTTCCTGACTGCCGGCACTAATCTCTTCCGCCGCGGCAGAAATGTTTTGCACTTGGCGATATGTATCTTCTACTGTACTCAATATTTCTTTTAAGGCATTACCCGCATCTAAAGCCAGTTTAGCCCCCTGTTCAACTTCACCGGTTCCCTGTTCCATCGCTGTAACGGCGTCAAGTGTCAGCTTCTGAATGTTGTTAATCAAATCTGCAATTTCTTTTGTTGCTTTACTGCTGCGTTCTGCAAGCTTTCGCACTTCATCTGCCACAACAGCAAATCCTTTCCCGTGCTCACCGGCTCTGGCAGCTTCGATAGCAGCGTTTAGCGCCAATAAATTAGTCTGTTCAGCAATGTCATCAATGACTTGAATAATATCCCCTATATGCTGAGAATGCTCCCCTAATTCTTTGATTTTATTGGCTGACTCAAATACTTTATTTTTAATTCCATCCATACCTTTAATAGTAAGGTTTACTGCTTTTTCGCCCTGGTCAGCGGCCTTAGTGGTTCGTTCGGCCGACTCTGAAACACTTTGAGCACTTAATGCCACATCCTGAATTGAAGAAGCCACCTGACCAACCATCTCTGCGGTAAGCTGAATATTGCTGGCCTGTTCCTGAGCACCGGTTGCTATTTGTTGAATAGCTGTGCCAACCTGGTTAATCGTATCCATTGATTTTGAAATATAATCAGCCTGATCTGTGGATCCTCTGGCTACTTCCTGGATAGCCCTCGCTACTTGCTGAGTGGCCTGTTCGGCCTGTTCGGCATTATTAGACAATTGACCACTGGTCGCGGCAACGGTTTGGGCGCTGTCCAGTATTTTTTTCATGGCATTACGAACATTAATGATCATAGTATTAAAGGCATCTGCCAGTTCTTTCACTTCATCGCGGGTTTTCACCTCAATTTCATTGACTGATAGATCACCACCTGCGACCCGTTTACTGTGTTCTACAATTTCTTTAATGGGTATCACTATTTTGCCAGCTGTAAAAAGCCCTAATATTAGGCCAAAAATAACGGCTGCCATTGAAACAATTATATTTATTAATTTGCCGATTGATATAATCCTCTGTACTTCAGCATTAGCGTTTTTTATATCAGTATCGATTTCAGTTTTAAATTCAGCAAATATGGGATCAAGCTCTTTTCTCTTATCTCGCCCTACTTCAAAAGATAATCTTTTCGCCTCGGCAACATTACCACTCTTATACGCAGCTACAACCTGTTGTTGTATGTCGTTATATTGATCATAAATTCCTTTGATTTTAAGCCACTTAGCCTTTTCATTCTCATCCGGAGCTGTTTCTATTTCGTCTTTGATAATTTCGTCAGTAGCTTCTGCTTTAGCAATGAAAGACTTGACATAGTTTTCCTCACCAGTTAACAGAAATCCCCTCTCATCACTTGATTGACCGGCAATATTCGAATTAATTTCATCAATTAACCCCAACATCGGAACTAAATTCTTATTAATTCCAGAAAATTGCTCTAATGTTCTGCGTCCGATGTCAAAGCTCTGGAAACTAATGATCGCCATAAATACTATCATGATAAAATAACCCGATAAAATTTTCTTCCTAAGACTCACACATACTCCCCCTATCAAAATTTTTCATCAAAAATTTATTAATTCCCCCCAAAAATCAGTTTTTTTTGAATTATTTGAGAGTTTTTTGCTGCACACAACATAATCTCAAATTATTTTTGCAATTACACGTATATTTCGACAACTATAATCTATTTTCCTTTATTTTCTAACTGCTCTCTACCTGAATTATCTATTATTTTTTCGTATAGAACCCTACGGTCCGTATAGCTCGCATCTCTAAGCGGCCCGGCTTTGTGATTCATAAGAAGCAGTGGCCGCTAAGAGCTGCGTAGTATACACTAGGCACCTTTAGGTGCCGTCGCCAGGCTCGCCTTAGGCTGATGGTACTTGGACCGCGGCGATTGGTCGGCTTGCTAGCCTACAAAGAGAAGAACCACTTGGTTTTCACCAAGTGGCTCTTCATATAAAGTCCGGCAAGGTTTATTACGACGTTGGTGTGCGATTGGTCGGTGCCCTTTCTACAAAGTGATTGGCCAAGGATAGAGTTTGGAGATACTTACTCTCCCAGGACCCTACGGTCCGTATAACTCGCATCTCTAAGCGGCCAGGCTTTGTGATTCATATGAAGAAGTGGCTGCTAAGAGCTGCGTAGTATACACTAGGCACCTTTAGGTGCCGTCGCCAGGCTCGCCTTAGGCTGATGGTACTTGGACTGCGGCGGTTGGTCGGCTTGCTAGCCGACAAAGTAGAAAAGACTTTGGTTTTCACCAAAGTCTTTTCATATAAAATCCGACAACGACTTACTCTCCCAGGACCCTACGGTCCAAGTACCATCAGCGCTGAGAGGCTTAACTGCCGTGTTCGGGATGGGAACGGGTGGGTCCCTCTCGCC
>JAVSMW010000004.1:216092-340624 GCA_032027005.1 Thermincola sp.
AACACCACGATGTTATGCGGTATTAGCACCCATTTCTAGGTGTTATCCCCCTCTTACGGGCAGATTGCCCACGCGTTACTCACCCGTCCGCCACTAAGTCAGTTAAAAAGCAAGCTTCCTAACTAACTCCGTTCGACTTGCATGTGTTAAGCACGCCGCCAGCGTTCGTCCTGAGCCAGGATCAAACTCTCCAAAAATATTTGAAAAAATTTGATTAGCTCATTGTTGTTTCACAGAATTACTCAATACTTATTTCAGACGAGGTCTGGTTTAAGTGTTGATAATTGTTCTTGTTTGTCAATACTGCTTAGCTCCTAGGCTAACGTCTATTGACTCAATCACAACCATCTCTCTTACTGTTCAGTTTTCAAAGACCGATGTTTTTGCGTTCCGCCGTCTCTCGACCGCGGAACTTTATCTTACCACATTCATTCTCGCAAATCAACTGGTAAGTTTTGGTGTTTGCCGTCGGCTTATTAGTAATGATTTACTGCGGCGACCAACATTGACAACTATATCATATCAGGTTCTACATTGTCAAGGGGGATTCTTCAAAATACTATTATATGTATCACAATCGTTAGTATTAGCAATACTCGCTTATTATATCCTCATTTAAACAAATTATTTATTTAACAATTTACCGGGGATAACCTACATCTATTGAATGTATTTTATCCCCGGTGAACACTTCACGCCCGACACAAGTCTTAATTTTTTAATTCATTCTTTTGCAGGTCGAACTGCCCTTTGCCTAAATCTACATTAAGCAATGTCTGGGGAACCTCGCCAACAATAATCGTTTCTGCTATAGGTACCTGGGCAGCTACTTCCACACTATCACTTACTAAAGGAACAATGATTTTAACCTTGCCGGTAACGTTTAAAAAAATCCGATGTCTCGTTTGGTTTATCCCGGCTTGCTGAAAATCATCAACCACCCTGACTTTTACCGTCCCCATAGGAACAAGGGTAACACTGATTTTTGGTCCGTAGGCAGCCAGCAGTTGGCTTTTTAAGACCTGTCCAAGGGGTATTGGAATGACCTGACCCTCCAGTTTAGCCAGACTCTTTTGGATGTCCAGTGTTGTATCGGCCGCCAGTCTGTTAATTTTAATAGTGTTTGCCTGCATTAGCACCACACGTCCCCGGTCATCGGTCTTGATAAATATTAGATCTTTGTACTCTACAGATTCCGAAACCTTTTCATTAATAGCTTCCTGAATGGCCTGAACCGCAGTCTGCTCAGCATAGGTTTTCGCTACGGCCAAAATAGTTGGCTTCATGTTGCTTTCTACCACGCCAAAGGGTACAACTATTATCAGCACCAATACTATAATCACCACCAGAATTTTAGCAGGAGAACGGGGCTGATTCAACAAGGCAGTCACCTCCACATATCAATATAATATGTGCTGAAAGGCGATTTGGTGACTTTGTGTGAAAAATCAAAAACCTGGCTGTGTTTTTAAATTCCTCCACCCAGGTTTTTTACACTGTTTTCGTATAGTATTATTATGCTTGATTAGAATACAAATACTTATATGCGTATCTTTACAAATTTTCTCTTACCGGCTTTTATTATCATTCCATCAACAGGTATAAGTTTTAAATCAGGGTCAGTGATTTTTTCATCATCAATTTTAACAGCCCCCTGCTGGATCTGCCGTTTGCCATCACTGGTTCCTGAGACCAGTCCGGCCAAGGTAAGGAGTTTTGGCAGCCAGATACGACCGTCTTCCAACTCCTGATGATTTAGACTGTACTCCGGAACTTCGTCAGGTAGCTCTTTTTTCTGGAAAATATTTTTAAACTCAGCCTCAGCATTTTGTGCTGCCTCAGCTCCGTGGTAAATTGCAACGATTTCTCTGGCCAGGCGCATTTTAACATCCCGCGGGTGTAAGGTTCCATCTGCCAGTCCCTGGCTGATAGTGCGTATTTCTTCCAAAGTAACAGGGGTTACCAGTTCGAAATACCTGACCATAAGCTCATCGGCGATAGACATGGTCTTGCCGTACATCTCCCGGGGAGATTCAGTAATCCCAATATAATTACCCAGGCTTTTACTCATTTTCTGAACGCCGTCTAGGCCTTCCAGAATCGGCATCATTAAGGCGACCTGAGGTGCTTGTCCATACTCTTTTTGCAGATGCCGGCCCATTAGCAGATTAAACTTTTGGTCTGTTCCGCCCAGTTCTACATCTGCTTTTAGTGCAACAGAATCATAACCCTGCATCAATGGATAAAAAAATTCGTGAATACTGATGGACATTTCGTTATGAAAACGTTTGGCGAAATCGTCTCGCTCCAGCATTCTGGCTACAGTATATTTGGCAGCCAGCTCAATTACATCAGCAAAAGTTAGAGGGGCCAGCCACTGGCTGTTGAAAACCATGGTTGTTTTAGACTTATCCAGTATCTTTAAAATTTGTTCTTCATAAGTTCTGGCATTAGCCTTAACCTGCTCGTCAGACAACTGTTTCCTGGTCTCAGACTTCCCTGTGGGGTCTCCAATTCTGGCAGTATAATCACCGAGTATTATGGTAACTTTGTGCCCTAAATTCTGAAATTGCCTGAGTTTTTGCAGCACAACCGTATGCCCCAGGTGAATGTCCGGAGCTGTTGGATCAAGACCTAATTTAATATGTAAAGGTTGTTTAGTTTCAATGGATTTTTTGAGTTTTTCCACAAGTTCATTTTCCGGTACAATTTCAGAAGTACCCCTTTTAATGATTTCAAGTTGTCTCTGAAGTTCCTTCTCCACAATGTTTCTCCTTCCTCCGGTCCACTTTTCAGAGTTTAGTTCTATAGTCGGGTGCCGGTTTCGTACAATTTTAACCCTTGTCCAGTAACTCATGACCCACAACTCGTGACCTATACTCGTAACTTTTACCAAAGTTATATCCTACTGTAGTATAGCAAAAGGGGGCGTTGTTCGCAACATATCAAAAAGATTAACTTTGACACAGCAATGTGATATAATCATTTTATACTTTTTCCCAAGGGGAGGTTTTTTTAATGTCCGATGAACGGAGGCCCAGACGCAGACGAAAAGTTCGCAAACTTAACTACATAAAGCTGCTCTTTGTTTCTGGTATTTTTCTTTTCTTCATTTTCGCCGGAACTGCACTGGGATTTGTAATGTACAGTGTCAAAGATATGCCGGCCTGGAATCCCGCCGCTTTGCAGGTTAGCATACCATCATTTATATATGATAAAGACGGTGAAGAAGTGGCAAAAATTTATGTAGAAAACAGGATTCCTGTCCAGTTTGAAAAAGTTCCTGATAATGTCAAAAATGCTTTTCTGGCCATCGAGGATGTAAGGTTCTATCAGCATAACGGTTTGGATATAAAAAGAATATTGGGTGCTCTTTTAGCCGATATCAAGGCGGGTTATTATGCTCAGGGGGCCAGTACAATAACTCAGCAGTTGGTTAAAAGGGCCTTTTTGACACCTGATAAAGCATGGGAGCGTAAAATCCAGGAAGCCTTTCTGACCCTGCAAATCGAGAGAAAATATATTAAAGACGAAATATTTGAAATGTACCTAAACCAAATTTATTTTGGCGAAGGAGCCTATGGTCTGCAAAGTGCCGCTAAGACTTATTTTAATGATGATGTGGAAAGCCTCAATTTACAAGAAGCCGCACTCCTTGCTAGTCTGCCCAAAGCGCCTAATTCATATAACCCTTATAAGGATCCTGCCGCAGCTACCAAAAGGCGCAACTTGGTCCTTGACAGTATGGCCAAATACGGCTTTATCACCAAGGACGAGGCCGAAACTGCCAAAGTTCAGGACATTGAACTCAGCGGAACCAGGGCCAAAGACGCAGTGGCCTATAAATACCCATATTTTGTTGATTACATAACAGAATTATTGATAGAAAAATACGGTGAAGATAAAGTATTTAAAGGCGGGCTAAAGGTTTACACCACCCTTGATCCCAAAATACAGGCTGCCGCCGAAGAGGTACTTGGCAACGATAAAAATTTCCCCAAAGCCAAGGCTGATGCTAAAGGGTTAGTTCAGCCCCAGGCGGCTGTGGTGATCCTGGACCATCAGACCGGGTTTGTTAAATCTATTGTGGGTGGACGGGATCATACTCAAAAGAGGCAGTTTAACCGGGCGACAGATGCTGTCCGGCAGCCTGGCTCATCTTTTAAGCCCATTGTTGACTATGGACCGGCTATAGAAGCAGGAAAAGCGCCAACTGATGTGGTTGTTGACGAACCCACTAAATTTGGCAACCATGAATTCAAAAATTACGATGGCAAATTCCATGGGATAGTATCATATCGAAAGGCCCTTATAAACTCTTATAATATCCCGGCTGTGAAGATTTTGAAAGAAACGGGAATTACTAAAGCGATGACCTTTGCCCGCAAGCTGGGCATTACAACCCTGGTTAATAAGCAGGACGAAAACCTCTCGCTTGGATTGGGCGGTCTGACCAATGGGGTCAAACCGCTCGAGCTGGCAGGGGCCTATGGAGCTTTTGCCAATAAAGGGGTTTATGTTGAGCCAACTGCCATCACCAGAATAGAAGACATCAACGGCAATGTCCTTGATGAGTTCAAACCCAAAAAGACTATTGCCATGAAGCAGACAACGGCATATATTGTAACCGATATGATGGAATCCGCCGTCAAATATGGTACCGGAGCTGCAGCTTCACTGGGCGGGCGGCCGGTGGCCGGAAAGACAGGAACTACCAGTGATTACAAAGATGCCTGGTTCGCGGGATTTACACCTGAATTAACAGCTGTGGTTTGGATGGGTCATGATGAACCGTCACCAATGAAGGGTATTACCGGCGGAACCTACCCCGCCAGAATATGGAAAGCCATCATGAGCAAAGCCCTCAAAAATAAACCTGTCAAAGCTTTTGATAAACCGGATGGTATTGTAACTGCTGAAGTTTGCTCCGTTTCAGGTAATAAACCCAGTGATATTTGCCCTACAGAAACTCTGGTCACAGATATTTTCGCTAAAGGGACGGTCCCAACTGAAATTTGCGACGCCCATGTCCTCATGGAAGTATGTTCGGAATCATACCAACTGCCTACGGATTTATGCCCAGAAGTGGTCACCAAGGCCATTGTAAAAGGCCAGGAGCCGACTGAATCCTGTACCCTTCATGGCGGGAATCCAATTACAAAACAGGATGGGATTCCGGTTTGCACAGACACAGGGATTATGTTTAAAGCCGTAGTACCCGGTCCTGGTCAAGAAGGCGGCTGCCCACCGGATGTAGTACACTACCAACAATTCATACCCGGACAGGAACCAACAGGCTATTGTCCAATCCCTGAGCATCAGGTACGTCCCAAAGCTCCCCAGATAGAAATACCCTCAGGTCCCGGTGGTCCTCAGAATCCAGGCGACCCGAATGTTCAGTCACCGGGTTCTCCTGTAATTAACAAAATAAATGAAGTCTTCAATCCGGATAAGCCAAAACAAGAAAAACCATAATATATCGAACGGGGGTGTCTTAAAAGACACCCCCGTTTTTTTACGATAGTGTGCGGTCTAGCTAAGTTCTACTACCGTGACCCCAGCACCACCTTCGCCGTATTCGCCCAGCCTGTGATTTTTCACAAACCGGTGACCTGTCAGTAGTTCTGTAATGGCCTTCCGCAGTGCCCCGGTCCCTTTGCCATGAATCAGATAGGCCTTGGGAAGTCCTGCTAGGTAAGCATCATCCAGGTATTTTTCAACGATTTCCAGGGCCTCGTCAACTGTCAGACCCCGCAGGTCAACTTCAGTTTTTATTTCTTTTGCCTTTCCGGCCATAACTTTTGGTGCGCCGGTGGAGATAACCTGTTTGGCCTTTTGCAGTCTTAGTTCACTCAGCGGCAGATTCAATTTCATGATACCTACCTGGACAATGGCTATTCCGTTATTGTCAGCTCCTGAAACCACATACCCCTGTTGGTTATACTTGGGCAAAAATACTTCCTGCCCGGGCCGGACTTCTTTGGGAATATACCCAGGGGCAGGTGCTGCTTCAGCCTCATCCTGCTCAACTTTGAGTTTTTTCAACTTACTCCTGGCGTTCTGGGCCTGATTTAATGCCTGCCGGTCATCAGCCCTGGCTGCAGCCTCTTTGATTTCCTGAATCAGGCTGTCTGCTTCCAAACGTGCCCTTCTCACGAGTTCTCCGGCTTCGGCACGGGCTTTTTCCATGACCTCCGACCGTTTGACAGAAATCTGGTGGAGTTTATCTTCATATTCTTTGCGCAGTCTCTGGATTTCCTGTTTGAGCCTGGCAGCCTCGGACCTGTCAATTTCACTGGTCCGGCGGTTATCTTCCAGTTCCCTGATTAATTCCGTAACCTTGATATCCTCTGCAGACATAGCTTGCCTGGCGACAGTAATAATATTATCCGGCAGTCCCAGCCGGGCTGCTATCTCAAAAGCACTGCTGCTGCCCGGTTGACCTATATTTAACTTGTATGTGGGTCTTAAGGTTGCTATATCGAATTCCACAGAAGCATTTTCTACTCCGGGCCTATTAAAAGCAAAAGCCTTTAATTCACTGTAATGGGTAGTGGCAATTACCCTAACCCTTCTCTTTTCCAGATAGTCCAGGATTGCCATGGCCAGAGCCGCTCCCTCAGTGGGGTCAGTGCCTGCACCAAGCTCGTCAAACAGGGTTAATGACCTGTCATCAACCTCAGCCAAGATTCTGATGATATTTGTCATATGTGAAGAAAAAGTGCTCAGAGACTGCTCAATGGACTGCTCATCACCAATATCAGCAAACACCCTGCTGAAAATACCTGTTTCAGAACCATTTTCCGCCGGAATGTGCAGCCCTGACTGGGCCATCAGGGTCAGCAGGCCAACTGTCTTCAGGGCTACGGTTTTCCCACCCGTATTGGGCCCGGTAATCACCAGGATGCCAAAATCATTACCTAATACTACGTTAATAGGAACAGCCTTCCCCTTTAACAAGGGGTGTCTGGCTCCAATCAGGTTAATTTTCTGTTTGGGGCTGATCAGAGGCTCTCCGGCATCCATTTGGTGGCTCAGTTTGCCTTTAGCCAGCCAAAAATCAATAGTTCCGGCCGCAGCTACACCTGAATTTATTTCTTCCAGGCCTGCCAGGACCTGATTTGTCAATTTGGTTAAGATCCTGATTATTTCCTGTCTTTCTTCAGCCATGACCTGGCGTAATTCATTATTTTTTTCCACCGCCGCCACAGGCTCGATAAATAGAGTAGCCCCACTGGCTGACTGGTCATGAATGATTCCGGGAAAATAACTTCTGTATTCCTGTTTAACCGGAACAACATATCTATCTCCGCGCATAGTTACAATTGGGTCCTGCAGGTATTTTTGATACTCGGCGGACCTGATAATTGAATCCATCTTATCTTTTAGAGATGCCTGCAGATCACGAATCCGCTGGCGCAGTCTGCGAAGGTCGGGAGAAGCCTTATCGGCAACCTCTCCTCCCGGTTCAATACTTTCTTTTATCCGATCTTCCAATTCCCTGAGGGCACAAAGATCGTCGGCCAATTCAGCGAAGATGGGATAAGATTCAGCCTTTTCACGAAAAAAGAGTTTCAACCTTCGCATGGCGAAAAGCATATCCCCGACCTCCAGCAATTCTGACGGTTCCAGGACCCCGCCTATAGCTACCTTGCGCAGCAGCCTGCGGATATCCCGCAGGCCGCCTAAAGGCAAGTCCGGTTCAAGCCTGAAAATCAGTTTGGCCTCTGAGGTCTCCTTCTGGGCTTCTAGAATTTTTTCCCGGTCGGTCAATGGTTTGAGTTCTCCCGCAATTTCCCGGCTAATTCCAAAAGATGTACAATCCTGTAGTAAGGTGACAATTTTGGGATATTCTAACCTGATTAAATTTCGCTGGTCCATTCTATTTTCCTTCCCTGGCTATTCAACTCCGCGGTAATAATGCCCTTTTGTTAAACCGGCGGGGCTCATAGCAGCAATCTTTTCTTTTATCTCGGCAGGGGGTTCATAATCCCCCGGCCGCGCCTTGAACCTGTCTATTTCACTTCTCCAGTACCGAATCACTCTGGCTGCCCGATCAGGTGATTCTATCGAAGTCTCCAGTCTGAACCTTGAGATGCCTGCCTGAAATAGCGGCATAATATCTTCAATCATGCTCAGCTCTTTTGTATTATAGATGTGCGCCCGGCAGAACTCATCCTGGGTGACAGGAAAAACTAAGCCCAGCCTGTCCTTCAGCCCAACAACCGGTGTCTCTTTACAGGGCCGCCGGCACTTGGTGCTGCTGGTCAGCCCCCCCAGCAGGCTGCCCTGGGGGCAGTATTCTGTGACCATTAAGGGCAGATGACCTTCAACCACTGCTTCCAGCGGGATTTCGCCATTGTATGTTAAGTTGGTTATTTGCCCCAAAGTCAATTCAGGGGATACAGCAGCCTGGCTAATCCCAAATTTTTCACGAAGCAGCAGCAATGTTTGTAAATTGAAAATATTGAGGGTGAAATCGGCATATATCTCAGGCAGTTTCATTTTCGCAGCAACCGACAGCAGGCCAAGATTGGCTGCTAAAACACCGATCCGGTTGTCCCTGGCGAACTCGAGTAAAGGCATGATATAGGGCATTTCCCCATTTCTGATGATCCGCGGTGTGGAAATGACCAGTTTGACCCGGTTTTTCTCACACTGAATGAGGGCATCATTTAATTCCCGACTGATGCCATCGGTCTGCAGCAGGTTACTTCCCCCGAAATAAATTACATCTGCCCCATTTTGGGCGGCGGTTTTTAAGATATTAAAATTATCGGTCTTAACCGTCAGAATTAATTTATCTACGGCTGTGTCTTTAATCCTGGTTGTTTTTTTAATCCCGGTTCCCTTCAGCACCTTCGCGGCCTTTTCAGTAAAATCCCCAGCCACCGGCACAACAGGCTTACGGGCGGCCACCCGCATTGCTGCCAAACCATCAATTGCTGCCCTGCGCGTTTCATTAATCTCACTGGCAGGAATCATCACGTTTTCATCAATTTCAGCTTCCAGGGTTTCCACAAGAAAAGGCGTATTGCCAAGCCTGTCAAGCTGCTTTTGCAATAACTCCCTGGTTAATGGTTTGTTCCTTGCTTCCTGTCCTGCAAAACTGCTAACTGCTGAAAACTGATGGCCATCGTGATCAAAGACGGCAATTTTAAAAGGCTCGCCAATTCTGGCTGTGACAATAAATCCCAGGGGGATTTTTTTTATTTCCCGGGGAGAAGTATAACTTTGACCGGCTGCGGCCATCAGAATGGTATCATGGGTTTTAAAAACCCTATCCCCAACCCTTATTTTGCCTTCAGCAGGGATCCATACTTTTTGCCCTGCCAAAGCATTCTCCACCTGGCTGCCGTTTTGGATAATCCGGTTAACTATAACTCCCCCGCGGCCGCCTTCAGTAACCCAGAATTCCACACCGTCCCCGATGTTTAAATCATCTTCCAGATGAATTTCCACGGTCCCATTGGTGCGCTCTACCCGGCTCACTCGGCCTAACCTCAGGCCCCGGTTGTTGGGCCTTTTAAAACTCATCATGTCCCGCCCGGATTTACCAAAAAAATATCCTGTCGTAAAGCCCCGGTTAAAAATTTGAGCTAATTCTTTATGATCTTTTTCTCCGGTCTGGTAATCTTCGGGCGACGCTTTGTAGCGGTCTAGTGCTTCCCTGTATATCCTGGTAACGGTGGCTACATATTCAGGTCTTTTCATGCGCCCTTCAATTTTTAGAGAACAGACCCCTGACTGGGCTAACTCCGGGATGTGCTGGATCATATTTAAATCCATAGGACTGAGCAGGTGACTGCCAATCTGGCCCGGATCGGCCAGACACTTGCCCTTCTCATCCACCAATGTATACTCCATCCGGCATGGCTGGGCACACCTGCCCCTGTTTCCGCTGCGGCCCCCGATCATGCTGCTCATCAGACACTGTCCTGAATAACAAACACAAAGTGCCCCATGGACAAAAACTTCTAATTCAACCCCGGTCTTTCTCTGAATTTCGGCTATTTCCCGCAAACTGAGTTCCCTGGCCAGGACAACCCGCCGAAAACCGCTGTCCCTCAATGTCTCAACACCGGCTGTATTGTGTACCGTCATTTGGGTACTGGCATGGAGCACCAGGTCTGGCAGCAGTTCCCGCGCGACCCGGGCCACCCCCAAATCCTGAACAATAATGGCATCGACACCGGTTTGATATAGAAATTTGAGGTAATCAACGGCTTCCGGAAGCTCATGATCAGCCAACAAGGTATTTACCGTAACATAAACAAGAACTCCTCTCAAATGGGCATATTCTACAACTTCCTGCATCTGGTCCCGGTCAAAGTTGTTGGCATACTGCCTGGCACTAAACATAGTTCCACCAAGATAAACGGCATCTGCTCCATTCTGCACCGCCGCTGTCAAGGCCTCTCTGCTGCCCACAGGTGCCAGCAGTTCAGGGATATTCATAATGATTCCTCCAAAATAACGAAAAATTTAGCCGCGGATGAACGCGGATGAACACAGATAAAAACGCGGCTTAGCCGCGTTTTCTTATTTACCCTTTAATCTTGAGACCCTGGTCAGGCCGGAACATGGAATTATTTCCACACCCTGTTTGGCTATTTCGTCCAGGATCAGATTCATCCCCATAGAATCACTGGCCATATGTCCGGCAATTATCACATTGATATGATTTTTCTCAGCTTCTTTGCGGTGTTTTTCCCCAATATGCATACAAACTATGGTACCCACGCCGGCCTGGGACAACCTGGCGAACGAATCCTCAGAACCGCCCGTACCTCCGGTCATATCCACAAACACTTTGCCACATTTACGCTGCTTATCCCCAGTGACTATAGTCGGCCCCGCCCCTGTCCGGGCTCCTTCGGCGAATTCCGGTATGTCTTTAAGGATTTTTACCACATCTCCTACAGTTTCCGGATCTTTTTTATTAATAATATTCTGCAGCGCAGTTGTCACCATATTATCTGCCGGAGTATGTACACACATGATTGGAATATCCAGAATCCGGGCAGCATCAACAGCCTTGTTGTGATTTAGAGGCATCAGACCCCTTTTCACCTCACCGATGCGGGGAGCCATCAAACCTTCACCCACATTTATAGGGACACCAAATATTTCCATAATTTCGGCCTGCATGCCCATGACTTCAGATAAATCTGCCAATGCTTTACCTTCGGGATGGTGGGCAATAATCAGATCCACCGGCCTGCCTTTTTCCCGCAGCCGGTCAGCTAGCAACACTTCTCCCACTTCAATGTCAATACCCGTCAGTACGGTCTTGACCTCAGTCTCAGGTGCTCCATATAATACCCTGGAATCACTGTATGGGTTGACCAGTTTTTCCTGATCGAATTCCTTCTTTTCTTCACCCTTTAATCCGTCAAAGGCTTTTTTGGCATTTTTCAGGGTTCTTTCAACTTCTTTTTTACCCCGTGGGTCGTTCGTAATACCGGTTTTGACGGCTAATTCATAGATCTCACTCAGCTTCAAACAAGGTAACCTCCTTTAAATCCCGTTCATTTATAATTTAATCAATATTGCCATTAAATGGACAGCATTGTTGGTATTCTATCAAATTTTATAAATTCCTTCCTAGTATGGTCTGAAACAGGCTTATTTATGTTTTTTCAGGTACTTAAAGAGTCTTTCGGCATTCATAGTATTTATAATGTCTTCCTTTTCCAGCCAGCCCCGTCTGGCCATTCCTACCCCATACTTCATTTCCTCCATCCTGATGATATCATGAGCGTCTGTATCAATACAAATTTTAATTCCCAGTTCCTTGGCCTTACGTACATAGACATCATTCAAATCCAGCCGGTCCGGTGATGCGTTAATCTCCAGAGCAGTACCGTATTTTACGGCTGCAGCGAAAATCTCGTCCATATTCACCGCATAAGGGTCCCGACTGCCAATCAGCCTGCCTGTGGGGTGACCAATAATGTCTACATGTGGGTTCTTCATGGCTGATGTTATCCTGTCGGTAATTTTTTGTCCATCCTGCTTAAATCCAGAATGAATTGAAGCAACTACCACATCTTTGCCGGACAGTATTTCGTCCGGATAATCCAGATCACCATTGGCCAAAATATCAACTTCAATGCCTGATAATATTTGCAGGGAATCTTGTTTTTTGCTTAGTTCTTTTATGCGCCCCCCCTGTTCTGCCAGTCTCTCCACTGACAGGCCGCGCGCGATGCCCAAAGATTTGGAATGGTCGGTGATGGCAATATACTCATAACCCAGTTCCGCAGCTTTACCTGCGATTTGCTCAATGGAATTAACCCCATCACTCCAGTCGGAGTGGATGTGTAAATCCCCCCGGATGTCTCCTGGTTCCACAAGTTCCGGCAGTCCGCCGCCCTCGGCGGCTTCAATCTCACCCGTGTCCTCGCGCAGCTCCGGCGGAATATACGGCAAATCCAGGTAAGCGTAAATATCGGCTTCTCCGGCGACAGGCAGAATTTGTTCATCTTCTCTGCCAAAAACGCCATACTCATTGATTTTCAGGTTCCTTTTATGAGCCAATTCCCGCATCCTGACATTATGCTCCTTAGAACCCGTAAAGTGGTGCAAGGCACTCCAATACTGATCCGGTGCCACAACCATAAGATCAATCTGGATGCCCATGAGGGTGACAATACTCACCTTGGTCTCACCTTGGGCCAATACCTTTTTAACTTGAGGATGTTTGCTGAAAATATCAATTACCCTGTCCGGTTCGGCAGAGCCAACAACCAGATCAATATCTCCGATAGATTCCTGCATTCTCCTAGTGCTGCCGGCCACGCCCGCATTTTCCACTCCTGGCAGGGTACGCAAAAAACCCGTAAAGGCCTGGGCAATAGAATCAGCAATCCCCAGAGTCGTCCTGCCCACGCCGGTCCGCAGCATGTCAATACCCCGCAGGATGTTAAGCTCAGTCTTATTTCCCAACCCAGGCAGTTCTCTGATCTTCTTGCCGCGGGCCGCCGCCTCTAATTCATCAATACTGGTTATGCCCAGCTTTTGATAAAGGAGTTGAGCCATTTTAGCCCCCACTCCAGGGATGGTGATGATTTCCAGTAATCCGGAAGGCACTTGGTTTTTGAGATTTTCGTAATATTCTATGGTTCCTGTTTTAATTAATTCCTCAATCTTTGCGGCTAAAGCCTTACCGATGCCGGGCACTGATTCCAGTTTTCTCTCCTCAGCCAGAACATTCAAATCTGTGGCTAAATTCGCCAGGACCTTCGCGGCCTTTTGATATGCCCTGATTTTATATACACTTTCACCCTGCAGCTCCAGCAGGTCAGCAATTTCACTCATGATCCAGGCCACTTCAATATTCTCTATACGTCTCATAACAGCCTCCGAATATTCATCATATATTTATCTTCCCCAAGCCTAGGTAAAATCAAGCAATAATTTTAAAAGTTCTAGTATGAGAAAAGCCCCACGATTGGTCATCGTGAAGCTTGCTTTGGAACATTTTAAAATTTAATCTGATTTGTGTTCAGGCCTGCTTTTTTTCATGCTTGCTGTCTTCTTTTTTGTCTGAACCCATCATTTTAACCAAAGCATCATAATCTTCCTGCAGCTTACTCAGCTCATCCGCAATATTTAAGGCCGCCAAAACCGCAATCTTGCCGGCAGGCAGCTGTGGTTGACGGGCAGCAATGCTCTTCATCTTTTTGTCAATATACCTGGCAAGCATTGTCATGTATTCTGGGGAAGCATCCCCTTTCATGGTATACTCTTCTCCGAATATATCCACTATGGCTCTGGCTTTTTGTTCCACGATACCGTTCCTCCCATTATCAGCAGGATCTGTTCTAAAACCATATCTTCGACATTAATTGTCAAAATCCTTCCTAATTTGAGGTTCGGCATACAATATTTTCAATTACCCCACGCTTAAGCCCTTAGCTCAGCCTGGAAATTCTCCCGCAGAGCCTGCTGAATTTTTTCGAATAAACCATTAACTTCTTCGTCAGTCAGTGTCCGGTCGATAGCCTGGAAGCGCAGGGAAAAAGCCAAACTCTTATAGCCTTCCTTGATTTGCTGTCCCTGATAAACGTCAAAGAGACTGACTTTTTCCAACAAAGAGCCACCCTGATTTTTAATAACTCTGTTAATATCAGCAGCAAGAACCTCTCTGCCGACAACAACTGCCAGATCCCGTTCCATAGCCGGATACTTGGGCAGTGGACTGCAGGTCTTAAACCCGGCAGAAGCCTGAATAATTCCCTCCAAATTTAGCTGCAGCATGTATACCCGTTCTGGCAGCCGGTAGTTTTCGATAACTGTGGGATGCATTTCCCCAATTACACCTACATTCCAACCGGCCAATTCGATCCGGGCCGTCCTGCCCGGATGGAATGAAGAAAAGTCTGTTTCCGGGACCAGGCTGTAATCTTCTATATTCAGAGTGGCAAACAAGGTTTCCACAATACCTTTCAGATAGTAGAAGTCCATATCCTGCGGTTTGGTGGCCCATCCTCCGGTAGTTTTTCCCATTACACCTACAGCCAGAGTCAGGGTTTCCCGGGGCAGCTGCTCCCCTGCCACCGGTTTAAAGGACCTGCCCACTTCAAAGAAGGCCAGGTCTTTGTTCTTTCTGGAAGTATTACGAGCCATAATATCCAGAAGCCCCGGCAGGAGAGTTGTGCGCAGTACCCGCTGTTCTTCACTCAGGGGATTCTTCACCGTGACGGCATTTCGCAGACTGTGGTCTGCCGGAAGACCAAGCAGGTCAAAAACCCTTGGATTCATAAAACTCAGGGTAACAATCTCATACAACCCGCAATTGACCATCACATCAATGACCTGGTCAGTTGCGGCCTGGACTATAGTCTTGCGGCCTTGGGTGCTGGCTCCTTCCGGCAGAGTAGTGGGGATATTGTTATATCCGTAAAGACGCGCAACTTCCTCAATCAAGTCGATCTCGACGGCAATATCGCCCCGCCGGGTGGGCACCTCTACCATCATATCATTGCCTGCATCGGTTACCACAAAGCCCAGTCTTTCCATAATACTTTTAATTTCTGACCGCGGTACATCGATTCCTATAATCAGCGAAACTCTCTCCGGGCGCAGCCTGATCACAGGATTTGCCTGAGGCACCGGGAAATTATCCACTACTCCCCTGACAGTCCGTCCGGCCTCCATTTCAGCCATCAGCTGACAGGCTCTGTCAGCAGCCGCCAGTGTCCCGTTAATATCCACACCTTTTTCAAATCTTGTTGATGCCTCGGACTTTAAAGTCAGATTCTTTGAGGTGCGATGAATGCTGGCCGGATTAAACCTGGCTGATTCAATAAGTACAGAGGTGGTTGAGTCGGTAATCTCCGTATCCAAACCACCCATCACTCCTGCTATGGCAACAGGACCGGAGGGGTCGGCAATTACCAGCATATCAGAGGTTAATTCCCTTTCCACATTATCGAGGGAAAACATTTTTTCACCTTGTTCTGCTCTCCTGACAATTATCGCCTTATCTGTCAACTTGTCGTAATCAAAGGCGTGCAAGGGCTGACCAAGTTCCATTAAAACATAATTTGTCACATCAACTATGTTGCTGATAGGCCTAATTCCGGCAGCCCGCAGTTTCCTCTGCATCCACTGGGGGGAAGGACCAATCCGCACATCTTTGATCAATCGGCCTACGTAACGTCCGCACAAATCGGGGTTATTAATAGTAATACTAACTTTCCCTGCAATGGTTTCCTCAATTTCATCCGCTTTAATTTCAGGCAGTTTTAGATCTGTGCCTAAAACAGCTGCGACCTCCCTGGCCACACCGATCATACTCAGGCAATCTGACCTATTGGGTGTAAGTTCAAGCTCCAAAATGGCGTCATCTAACCCCAGAAGTTCCTTGGCATCCATACCGATAGTGGTATCAGCAGGGAATTCTAAGATGCCTTCCTGCTGGTCAGCCGGGAAATTCCTGGGATCAAGCCCTAACTCGCCGGCTGAGCAGAGCATGCCAAAAGACTCCACTCCCCTGAGCTTGGCCTTGGTAATTTTGATGGCAGGAAGGGTTGCCCCTACAAGAGCTAAAATTATGGTCTGCCCTTCTCTGACATTCGGTGCCCCTGTAACCACCTGTAAAGTTTCAGACCCTACGTTAATCTGACAAACTACTAATTTATCAGCATCAGGATGGGCCAAAATCTTCTCAATCCGGCCGGTCACAATTTTGTTGATACTTTTCCCAGGGTATTCAATATTTTCGACAGCCACACCGGCCATGGTCATCTTTTCAGCCAATTCCTCCGGTGTCACCGGTACATCAACATATTCCTTTAACCAATTAAATGAAACCCGCATGTTCGTCCTCCTTATATAGTGGTGAGTGGGAAGTGGAGAGTGGAGAGTGGACGTGGTTAGTTTTTTTCACTCCCCACTCATCACTCACCACTCCCCACTCGTCTAAAATTGTGCCAGAAACCTCTTGTCATTGTCAAACAACAGCCGGAGGTCGTCAATTCCGTATTTGAGCATGGCGATCCGTTCTATTCCTAAACCGAAGGCAAAACCGGTGACTTCCTCGGGATCATAACCGGACATTTTCAGGACATTGGGGTGAATCATCCCGGCACCCAGCACCTCTAACCAACCGGTATTTGAGCAAACACGGCAGCCTTGGCCATTACACATGATACAGGAAACATCCACTTCGGCACTCGGTTCAGTAAAAGGGAAAAAGCTGGGCCGCAGCCTGATTTCCCGGTCCTCTCCGAACATCTGCCTGGCAACCACTTGTAAGGTTCCCTTAAGATCACTAAAGGATATCTTTTTATCAATGATAAACCCTTCCACTTGATGAAACATCGGTGAATGTGTGGCATCATCATCACGCCTGTATACTTTGCCGGGACCAATTACTTTAACTGGTATATGGGGTGCCTTTTTCTCCATAACCCGGGGTTGCACAGGCGAAGTATGGGTCCGGAGCAGTACACCCGGATCTATGTAAAAAGAGTCCTGCATATCTCTGGCCGGATGGTCGGCCGGAAAATTCAAAGCCTCAAAGTTATAGTAGTCAAGCTCAACCTCAGGGCCTTCCGCAATCTCAAACCCAAGACCCAAAAATATATCTTTAATCTCATCCAAAACCCTGGTCAGAGGATGTCTATTGCCGATATTAAAGGGCCGTCCCGGCAGAGTTACATCAATGGTTTCCGCTTTCAGTCGTTCTGCCTTACCGGTTTCCTTCAGGTCAGCAGTACGCTGTTCTAATTCCTGTTCAATACCTTCCCGCACATCATTGGCTAATTTGCCGATGACCGGTCTCTCTTCAGCACTTAAAGCCCCCATCCCTCTTAAAATACCGGTCAATTCGCCCTTTTTACCAAGATATTTGACCCTGATATCATTCAACTGCTCCAAATCATCAGCAGCGGCTATCTCAGCCAGGGCAACTGATTTCATAGCTTCTAACTTGTCCTTCATATATATCCTCCTTAAATAGTGGTGAGTGAAGAGTGGTGAGTGGCTAGTGATTAGCCACTAAGCCATACGATATTCTCACCTGCACGCACTCTACTATAATTCCCTAGATATAAAAAAACTCCCGTCCGTAAGGGACGAAAGTTTGTGTACGTAAATACCACCCTTCAATTGCTGCAAACCTAAAACAGGCACGAGTCATAAAAACACACCAATGCCCGCTTCCCGTTAACGGCGGAAGAATCCGGCCTGACCTACTAGCTAAAAGCATTCAATCAGCTGCTCCCGGGCGAACTTCACCTGGCCTTTTTTGAAAAGGCTTCCAGTCTACGGCCTTTACTCCCTGGCAAAAAGACAGCCCAGCTACTTTTCCCGTTCATAGCATTTGAGGTAGCTTGTTAAATTGTACAAAAACCGAATCAGTGAACAGCTATCTGGTTTCTCATCCGTTTGTATAACATATACGCAGTGACAGAACCTGTAGCCTCGAATATCCTCCAAAAAAATTCGGCGGGTAACAACATCAAACCACTACCTTTCAACACTTTTTGGGGACCTTTCGAATCTGATTATAACACAATGGCATTTTATTTACAAGTTTCATTTAGGTTTAGAGCGAAGCCGTCTGGAGGCTTCATAAATCATAATCCCGGCAGCCACTGCCACATTCAGAGATTCTGCTCTCCCTGCCATCGGAACTTTTATCAGCCAATCCCCGGCCTGCCTCATCTCATCCGAAACCCCGCGGGCTTCGCTGCCAAAGACCAGAGCGAGCGGAAATAAAATATTTGAGTCTTCAACAGGCAAAGCCTCTGGTTCTAAACAAGTTACAGCAATATTGACACCCTGAGACTGCAAAAATTGGACTACCTCAGCAGCGGCGATATCCCGCAGAACTGGCAGATGAAAAACTGAGCCCATGGTAGATCTCAGGGTTTTAGCGTTATAGATGTCGGCACATCCTTTGGTCAAAATCACCCCGGCCGCCCCAAAAGCATCAGCGGTACGAATAACTGTGCCCACATTTCCCGGGTCCTGGATTCCATCCAGAATGATGAACACTGATGTAAGCTGTACCTGGAGGGACGTCAACGGAACCTCCGCTATCTTTAATAACGCCATTACGCCCTGGGGCGTCTCGGTTTCACTCATGTACTCCATCACTGAATCGCTCACTCTGACAATTGACTCCGGGCTGCCGATATGTCTAATAAGCTCTGCTGTGCTTAAATTTTTTTTAGCGCGTTCAGAGATAATTAATTTCTCTAGCACTATTCCGGACGCCAGGGCTTCACTGACAAAATTGAACCCTTCGATAAGAAATCGGCCTTCCTGTTCCCTGATCTTTTTGTCTCGCAAACTCCTGATATATTTAACCAAACTGTTTTGCCTGCTGGTAATGATCAGGTCCATCAATTAATTCCTCCAACCCAGAACAGCGGTATTTGCAACTATCCCAATTATAATGGCAATTCATGGTTTTGGCAAATTCAATGGCAAGATTACTTGGCATTTTGCCCTGGAAGCACAATTAAAAAGGGGACTGTCTCATCTCTTATAAGACAGTCCCCTTTAAAATTAGGCTTGTTGCCTAAGTTAATTAACCCCTGCTTTTGGCCCGGGGGTTTATAACCTAAGCTTGTGGCCAAGGTTTTTAAATTAAGCGTTGACCTTTGTTTTAGCCAATTCAACCAGTTTGCCAAAGGCCTTTTCGTCAGTGACAGCAATTTCAGCCAGTATTTTACGGTTTACTTCTACACCGGCTTGCTTCAAACCGTTGATCAGCCTGCTGTAGGAGATGCCGTTAATTCTGGCGGCAGCATTAATTCTGGCAATCCAGAGTTTACGGAAATCCCTCTTTTTGGCTCTGCGGTCACGATAGGCATATGTTAGTGATTTCAAAATCTGCTCATTGGCAGGTCTGAATAATCTATGCTTGGAACCGAAATATCCTTTAGCCAGCTTTAAAATCTTTTTGTGTCTTGCACGGGCTGTAACACCCTTTTTCACTCGCGGCATGGCTCAAACCTCCTTTATAAGTAACTTGAAAAATTAAGCATAGGGAATTAAATTTTTAATATTTTTAGCGTCTGCTGCTGAAACAAGGCCAGATTTACGGAGGTTTCTCTTCCTCTTGGCACTCTTATGTTCCAAAATATGACTCTTGTTAGCTGTAGCCTTTTTTATTTTGCCTGAACCGGTAACTTTAAACCTTTTAGCGGCCCCCCGGTGAGTTTTCATCTTAGGCATAATGCTTCCTCCTCTCTAGTCCTGTTTAGGTGCTAAGATCATTATCATGTTCCGGCCTTCAACTTTAGGCAGCCTCTCTATAGTGGCTATGTCTTTAGTGATGTCAGCCACTTTTGATAAAAGTTGTTTTCCCAACTCAGCGTGGGCAAGTTCGCGTCCCCGGAACATCAGGGTGACCTTGACCTTATCGCCTTCACTCAGGAATTTCACAGCATTTTTTGTTTTAACTTCCAGGTCATGGTCCTCAATGTTGGGGCGGATTTTTACTTCTTTGACACTGATAATCTTTTGCTTCTTACGGGCTTCCTTATCCCGTTTGCTCTGCTCATACTTAAACTTGCCAAAGTCCATAATGCGGCAAACAGGCGGTTTTGCATTGGGAGCTATTTCAACGAGGTCCAGTTCTTTTTCCTGAGCCATCCGTAAAGCATCCTTAACTGCAACGATGCCGAGTTGTTCATTGTCGACACTGATTAACCTGACTTCTTTTCCTCTAATCTCCTCATTGATACGCATTTCTTTACTAATTCAGGGTCACCTCCATATTAATATAATAACGCAAAAAACGGGTGGTTATAACCACCCGCAGAAAATCGCCAAAAATAATGTTCCATAATTATTTCTGAAATATAACCTTATTAACAGCTATCAGCGTCATAAGGTGAGAAGCGGATGGCTTCTACTTCGTCTAACTCTTATTAGATTCTTAGTAATTATATCACTGCTCAAAACAATTGTCAAATAAATTTGGTTTATTTTTTCAATTATACCATAAAGCGTGGAGGGGATCAATATTTGCAGAAGATTTATACAGGAGTTTATTGCACTGCATCTTCCTGCTTGTTAGACAACGTAACTAAAGAAGTTGCTCCGGATTGCAGCACAGACCAAGCTTCATCCACCGTGCCCACTGGATAAACCTTGAGGTTAATTTGGCCAGGTAAATCCGGCTCATTTTCCTTGGGGATTAATACTTTGGTAATTCCGGTCTTTTCTAACACGGCAAGCTTGCTTGGGAGAAGGGAAGTGGGTAATACCTCACCTTTAATATTCACTCCGCCTAATATCGCTATGTTTTGCCGGACTGCTTTCTGCTGCAAGGCTGACCTTGCCGCCAGTACTGCTGCCAAGGGGCAGTCTTCCCAGGTGAAATTTCGATACTGGGTAGAAATCTCCACAAAGATCTCTTGTCCCGCCCAATCTCCAACAGCTCCCAAAACCGCTTGCATAGTCTTGGTTAAATTAGCGGAAGCGGAAAACCCGAGCAAAGAGATATTATGCTTAATATTATTTTTGATGGAGAATGCCTGGGCTACTGCCCAAACCGGCAAGACAACCGGTTCAATTCCCTCCACACAAATCACACCGTTGACCTGACCAACTTTTTTTCCTTCTACTAGATAAAGCCGGTGCTGTACGGACTGGGACCGGTAGCGGGCAATTTGGGTTTCCAGGGGGAGGTTGATCTCCCTGGCTTTTTTGACATGAATTGCTTCCACTGTTTCAATCCGTTCCCGGCGGGCAATATCTCCGGCGGCCCGGATTAAACCACCTAATTCCCGGAATTTGGTGGTTAACCGGCCTCTGCCTGCAGACATTCTACCGGCTTCTGCAACCACTTCCAGAAAAGCCTCATAGGAAAAATGGGGGATTTTGCCGTCCTTCTTAACTTCCTGGGCCACAAATTGAGCCAGTTTATAACGGTTTAATTCAGTGTCTTCCAACTCCTCTTTCATGTGGATCTCGTATCCATATCCCCGAATCCGGGAACGGAGGGCCGGGTGCATTTTATCAATGTCTTCCAAATTCCCGGCCAGTACCAGCAAAAAATCGCAAGGAATTGGCGCACTGCGCACCATACTGCCGCTGGAACCGGGACTCCGACCGGTGATGGCCAGTTTTTTCTCCTGAAAGGCTGTCAAAAGGCTCTGTTGAGATTCCAAGCTTAAGGTAGAAACCTCGTCAATAAACAGTACCCCTTTATGGGCCAAGTGGATAGCCCCCACTTCAATAAGTTGGTGGGTTGGGGTTTCCACTCCGCCGGATTGGAAAGGATCATGGCGGACATCCCCCAATAGCGCACCGGCATGGGAACCGGTAGCATCAATAAAGGGGGCCTGCTGCCTGCTGGCTCTGTTTACCAGCACTTTGAGGTCCGGGTCTTTGCTCCGGGCCCACAAGCGCCTTTTAAACCAGAGGGCCAGTGGCACTAGGAAAACCACGCCGAAGAGAAAATAGAAATTTTGGCGGGTATAAGCATAAAAAACACTGATCAGCAAAAGGGCGGCAAGGGCAAACCATAGTAAAAAGTTGATGGAAAATTCCCGTTGTTTAGCCTGTTCCCGTGCTGACTGGAACAGTTTTTCACCTTCACCGGCCTTAACCACTTGGATTAAGGGATGTGTCCTTTGCTCCGGGTTAGGCAAACAGATCACATCTTCCTGGGCTTCCGGAGGCAATAGCTCTGCCATGGCTGAAGCCAGCAAACTTTTACCTGTACCGGGTTCACCCAGGAGTAGAATGGAACGTTTTTGATTGGCGGCTAGCTTAATAATTTCTACAGCTTCTTCTTGACCGATAACCTGATCGATCAAACGTTGGGGTATGGGAATTTCTGCCGTTGAATTAAAGCGCATCATAATCTCGCTCCTGACCATCCGGGGAATTATCTTTGTCGGTTACTTTCAGCCAGGCTTTGTCCTTAGAAAACCCTAATTCCTCGGCATATTTTCCGGCAGCCAGGGCCAGGTCCGGATTAGCAGAGTTGGACAGGCGTTTTAAGGCATGAACTAGGCCACCCTGTACCAAGGGGTGTTCAGGGCACTGCAGGTTATGTAGAATCTGCATCACTTCCCCTGGAAATACAATAGATAGAGACCCGCATACCGCCCGGGCTATCTGCCATTGGGTCACGGGAAGGGGAATTGCCAGCCATCTTTGCAAACACTCTTTAGCTGTTGCCGGAAAAGTTTCCGCTAACGCTTTTCCTATTAATTGGGGGCCAACCAGCCCGCGTACTTTAGGGCTATCATCCTGCATCAACCGGTCCAAAAGGGAGATTAGTACCGGCAGCAGGCCGGGATCACCTTTTTTAATCACAGGTACTAGGGACAGGGCAGCTGTAGCCCGTAAATGTTCCCGGGAATCTCCCAGCCAGTGGGTGTAGCAGGCTGAGATACAGTCTTCAACCGGCTGAGGTCTTTTGGCTATGATCCGGTCATCCTCCGTTGCCGATCCATGCTCTTCCTGCGGATTCCCGCTGTCCTGTCGCTCCCATAAGGAAGACATTCCCCAGGCTGCTCCTTCTCGTACCTGCCATTCCGGGTCTAGGGCCAGTTTTTCCAAGTAGTTTTTTACCGCGGCGGGTTCCCTGACATAAAAGCGGCCCAGATATTTGCCGGCTATAAACCGGAAGAACCACTGCTTCCTGTTCATGTATTCCAGGCACACCGTATACATCCTTTCCGGCTGGTTAGCAAAATATTTTTCCAAGATTTGCAGTCCCAGGGCCAAGTGGTCGCCGCCGGCCCGGCGGGACAGGAGCAGCAGTAGTTTATCAATTAGAAAGAAGAGTAGGTTTTGCATCTGCATTATATTAGCTTAAATCATTAGCTGGGGCAACCGGTTTCACCGCGCGGCGTGACTTCCGGGCTTTGGCTCCGGTTACTCCCACCAGCATCCCGATAGCCATGAGGCCGAGTAAAAAGACCATGGTCTTAACCTTAACATCCAGGGGAGGCTGGACTCCGGCTACTTCTACCGGGAATTGCTTGCTTATAGGTGTAAAGTTGCTGGAAGAAGAGGCTGTTGGCTCTGCTGAGAAGGTTAACAGATGTTCCGCCCCGTCAAAGAACTGGTTTTCAAAGCTGAATTCTCCGTCAGCTGCTATAAATTCAGTGTAGAGGATAGTTTTATCGTCTTCGATATGGTGGGCAGTGATTTTCACTAGGACATTGGTTACCGGACGGTTATCGGCTTGATTAATGATTTGGCCATTGATTTTGGTAAGGTGCCCAACTTCGGATTCCCCGGGATCCAGGGTGACTTTCAACTTCACTTGACTGTTTTCGGCAGTCTGGACCATGGGATCCGGATGGCCTGTTCGCTCATGGTGCTCATCTGCCAAAGCGGGTGAAGCAATTAGGGTCACGACTATCGTGAGGGCAGTAAATACAGTAAATAGCTTCTTCATCGTTATGCTACCTCCCCGGCGATTCTCCGTGCTGTCAATAAAAATCCCACCAAGCCCCCCAGCAGTCCCATTCCCGACATCAGAATCAGTCCGTTACGTACTTCAGGCGGATTTTCGCGGAGGGAAAACCGGATGCTTTTTTCTACCACTTGATTGGGCTTTCCCTGGGGAGCGGCTGTCACTTTCAGGGTGTATTCACCTCTGATCGGAAAGACATACTGAAAATCCAGCTTACCTTCGGGAGCCAATACTTTGCTTTTCATCAGAGTCGTTCCTTCCACCACCGGAAAATCTGTGGACGGGAAGAATTTTTTAGCGGGGCTTTGCAGAGTGAAAGCCATGTCCACATTCTTTACAGGCTGTCCCTGGGCATCAGTCACCAGGACAGAAAATTGGGTGATATCCATATCCGGGCGGATTTGTTCAATTGACGGGGTACTTACCATCTTGATCTGTAAACCTGAGTTCTCCGCACTTTGCGCAGGTGAAGGCAAACAAACAAACATAACCAGCAGGGACAGAAAAAATAATTTTTGCGTCTTAGTCTGTAGAAAATTCTTGGTGCATATTTTAGCATAGGTCTTAAAATAAGTTCCGGTGTAGGTCACTGGCATAATGAACCCCCTTTGTGCTTAATGTGAATACAGTAAATAATCAATGACAGGGTATAATCATCAGGGCATGACGAAGCGCGTGAACAGTATCGTGAAACATTGGATAGGTGCTGAATAGGAAGGTAAACAGCACCAGGCCGGTCAAGGCCAAAACGGAAAACAATTGTACCGGTAAAGATAAGTTTAAGTTGAACTTTTTGTGGGCAACGGCAGTTTTATTGGCATAAGTCATAATTATAGTCATTCCTTTCGCTTCGCTCAAGGCACAAAACGTAATGAAATACGTTGGCATTGAGCGAATTTTTTATTATTCTAAACTCCTAGGGNGTTCTTGTAAATCCATATTTTTTTGGTCATCAACCGATGGCTTGCTTTGCTCTGCCACTTTACTTTGCTGGTACCTCTAACTCATTATTTCAGACTTTCTTAACCTCCCATTGAAATATTCCCTAAGTAAACAAATCTTCAGGCAGCAGCCAAACTACTGAATTCCTTAAATTGTGTTTTAATGAGCAGAGGAAAATAAAAATCCCCGGTCTAGAGACCAGGGATAATTTTCCAGCCGCAGTTTTGGATAAACCTGCACGCCATAAATACCACCTCCCTATACCTCGTAGGTCGTTCGTGATTTCAGAACAGGCAGGTCTCCTGGCTTAGGTTCATCATCACCTTTTGTCTTCCCAGGTTTACCCCAGTGACATCTCTAAAAAGGTGATTCCCCTTTACAGTGGCGGGACCGCGCCGGTTTTACACCGGTCTTCCCTATTAAGCCGTAGTTTCTCGAACTACAGGCACCTATTCCGCAAGTATTCAGTTGTTAATTTCCGAAAGTTTTAAGTTTAATCTATGGTAACACGATTACCTAAATGTGTCAATAAATTACTCCAGATAAATTACTCTATTAACTCTTCATTAATTTAAAATAGCTTAAACCAGTTGTCAAATAGATTTGGTTTATTTTTTAAGTCTAATCTCTTCTTTAACATTCTTGATAAATTCAGGCAAAGCTAAAGTACCCTTGTCACCTTCACCGCGCTTACGCACAGCCACTGTTTTGTTTTCTACTTCACGGTCCCCGATTACAAGCATATATGGTACCTTCTCCAGCTGAGCCTCCCGAATCTTGTATCCTATCTTTTCATTGCGTTCGTCAACCTCAGCCCTGATTCCCTGCTCATCCAGAGTACTGCGGATTTCACGGGAGAAATTCCGGCCTCTGTCTGTCACAGTCAGAATCTTAACCTGAACCGGGGCCAGCCAAACGGGAAAGGCACCGGCAAAATGTTCGATGAGAATTCCAATAAACCGTTCAATACTCCCGAAAACTACCCGGTGAATCATTACAGGCCTGTGCTTTTGCCCATCTTCACCCACATAGGTCAAATCAAATTTCTCCGGCATCTGAAAATCAAGCTGAATAGTACCACACTGCCAGGTTCGGCCTATACAATCAGTGAGGTGGAAGTCAATTTTCGGCCCATAAAAGGCACCATCGCCCTCATTTATTTTGTAGTCGATGCCCTTGGTCTCAATGGCCTTCTTCAGGGCATCAGTTGCCATATCCCATATTTCATCTGAACCCATAGCTTTTTCCGGCTTGGTGCTAAGTTCAACATGATACTCAAAACCAAATACTTTATAGAATTTGTCAATCAGTTCCATAACCCCGACTATTTCTTCAGTAATCTGGGACGGCAGCATGAAAATGTGGGCATCATCCTGAGTGAAACAGCGGACCCTCATTAAGCCATGCAACGCACCTGACAGTTCATGCCTGTGCACCAGGCCAAGTTCAGCCAGCCGAATAGGCAGGTCCCGGTAGCTGTGCAGTTTTGACTTATAAATCAGAATACTGCCTGGGCAGTTCATTGGTTTAACAGCAAAATCCACATCATCAATTTGCGTGAAATACATGTTTTCTTTATAGTTATCCCAATGCCCAGACTGTTCCCAAAGGCCCCGGTTGAGGATTACCGGGGTCCGGATTTCCTGGTACCCCCAGCGTTTATGCTCTTGACGCCAGTAATTTTCCAGCTCATTGCGCAGGATCATCCCTTTGGGGTGGAAAAAGGGAAAACCGGGCCCCTCATCCTGCATAGAGAAGAGGTCTAGCTCTGCCCCCAGCTTGCGATGATCACGTTTTTTGGCTTCTTCAAGACGGTAAATATATTCATCCAGGAGAGTTTTTTTAGGAAATGCCGTGCCATAAATCCGCTGCAGCATTTTGTTTTTTTCATTGCCGCGCCAATAAGCTCCGGCAAGGCTCATCAGCTTGACGGCCTTGATTTTGCCTGTTGTGGGGACATGGGGTCCGGCACAAAGGTCTACAAAATCCCCCTGGCGGTAACAACTGATAACCGCATCTTCGGGCAGGTCCCTGATGATTTCGACCTTATACTTTTCACCGGCTTCCTCAAACATCTGTAAAGCCTCTTCCCGGGAGACCTCAAATCTTTCAAAAGGGTAGTCCTGTTTAAGGATTTTGTCTATTTCAGCCTCAATACGGGCCAAATCATCAGGTTTAAAATTTTCCGGTACATCAAAATCATAATAATACCCATCTGCAATGGCCGGTCCAATCCCAAACCTGGTCTCCGGAAAAAGGTTCTTAACGGCCTGAGCCATAATGTGAGCCGTGCTGTGACGGTAGACCGTCTTACCCTCTTCATCATCGAAAGTTAATATCTCTAAGGCACTGTCTTCATTAACAGGGGTGCCCAAATCCACCTTCCGCCCGTTAAGCTTGGCCGCCAGCGCATTCCTGGCCAGCCCCTGGCTGATATCTTTAGTGATATCCAAGACAGTGGTGCCCTTTTCATATTCTCTGACAGAGCCATCTTTTAAAGTAATCTTGATTTTGGACATTTATTTATACCTCCTTAAATACAAAGACCTCTCGTCCATGGCGCTTTTACGCCAGGGACGAGAGGTCTAGCTCTCGCGGTTCCACCCTGCTTCCGGGAATATAATAACAAAACATACCCGGCACTCAAAACTGCGCATAACGGGCGCATTACCCGGGCGGATTTACTTTGAATTCAATCCGTCAGCTCCAAGGTGGTTTTTTCAGCCGTCGTTTATGAAAAAGGCTTACAGCCAAGGCCTTTTCTCTCTGACATGCGTCAGGCTTACTTTTTCCTTTTCTCAGCTTTTTAATATTAGCTTCCAGTAAATGACGATTTTATTATATATTTTTCACAATAGGCTTGTCAAGTTGGCCACTACCACTATCGCCAGTTGAACTAATCCCAAAACAAACCCTATCACAGCGGCCCCTGTTTTTAGGTAAAATACCTGCTTTGTGCTGTTGATTGTATGTTCAAGTTTGATTAAATCATAGGAGTTGATTTTACACTGAGCCCAACTGCAAATATCTTCAGAAAAGTCCTGTTTTTGCATGCCTTCGGCTAAAGTTAAGGCATAACTGGGCATCTCGGCTCTGATAAAATTTTCTACCAGTTCGGCAACCTTTAATTTAACAGCCTTTGGGATCAGGGCAGGCGTCCTTTGACAGACATGCTCCCGGGCGGCTGAGGCCGTGGTTTGGGTCAAGCGTTCTACAATATCGGGGTTTAATCCCTGCTCTCCAATAACAGCCACCCGCAATTGGGTCTCAACTATTTCCCCGATTCCTGCTGCCAGTTCGTCGCGCTTTTGGGGCAGCAATCCTCTGAGAACAATACCAAAGGGCAGTTTAACGGGCTCTTGGGGCCAAAAAAGCATTTTGAAAAATAATGTGGTAATTAACCATGCATTTAAGGCACCTATCACAGGAACTACAATTAATAATATTTCCATTGCAGCACATTCCTTTAGCATCATTTGCCCTAAATATATCAAAATAGATGCAGAGCCGCAATGTAAAAAACAGGGAGAGGCGGTGGTGCTGCCTCTCCCGTAATTTTCAATTTTTGTCTCTATTATGATCAAACAACATATGTTTAGTACAAATATTGCAGCCTTCGCAATATGTCACCCGGCCGCCAAAAACACTTTTGATGGTATCTGTTGCTCTGATGGTTTGGCGGTTAGTTTGGAAATGCAGCACAATAGATGTAGGAGCTATGGTGATCAAAGCACTGACCAGCAAATCTTCGTAATTTATCTCTGAATCGGCACTCTCAATAATAAATCCGTCCAGATATTCACTGCTGATATTTTTGTGATTAATATCAAGTAATTTAAAAGAACCGTTGGGCTGCAGGAGAACGTGAACGGTTTCCAGGCGTGGCTCCTGAATCTCTACAAAATATTTGAGTAATTTGATAAATTCCCTGTACTCTTTCTCCATCATGTATTCATCTACAGCTTTATCAGCGATGGTATAGAGCTCCTGTAGATAGTCTTTGAGCCGGAATTTGATGAAGCCTTCGATTATCAGCCGGTCATTGGATTGCAAGTATTCCAAAAGTTTCTGTAAGATCAGGCTTTTTCTGGACAGATACTCAACAAACGTATCATCATTGGTCTCGAAGCCATGATTTAAATTTTTCAGGGCAGTCTGAAAAATCATTTGCTGCTCATCTGCTGTGAAATAATAATAATTTTGCCTGATGATGTCTAACAGAAGTACTCGTTCCCAGTTGTTTAGAATAAGGTCTGATACCACATTCGCAATATAGTGTTTAAATATCACACAGGTTTCTTCCTCTGAATAGTTGGAACTTCCGTAATCAGCAATATTGTATCCTAAAAATGTTAATCCCCCGGTGGGGGTTTGCTCACAATCAATCTTAATACCATCATTCTGTAAAAGAGCGAACTCAGTATCTAACCGGCTTCTGAGCAGCTCAATATTCTCCCTGGCCCCAATAGAAAAGGATGCCTGCATTGATTTCACCCCCATTTGCTAATAGTATATGTGTAATAATTTTTTTGTATACAAAACAAAAAAGCACCAATCAGGTGCTTTTTGGCTAAATTGGGGGAATCAGCATGGCCGGAAAAATTGTTAGGCCCCGTCATCAAGCGATGGGCTTTTTTCAACATGGAAAAGTTTGGCGTAATTAATCTATCTCGTTTCCCATCCTATGAAATTTTCCCTGCAGGGTTAGGATCAGGGGATCTACTTTGGCTGCTTCAGGTAAATTGTGCAAAAGACAATCCTCTTCTGAAAAGGTTTCTATTACCCTACCGATAAAAACAAAGGTATTTCCCATTTCCATAGTTTTTGCCAGTTCGCAGTTCATGTTCACCGGGCATTTAGTTATCATGGGAACATTATTTTTGCCATAAAAAACTTCAAATTGCCGGGACTTGTCCTTTTCTGCACCTGAAACAGAGCCACAATATTTTATTTCCTGTAATAACTGGGTATTTGGGATATTGACACTGAATTTTTTGGTTTTATTTATTATTTTAGCGGTCAGCTGGTCCTTTTGGGCCGATATGTAGAGCAGCGGTGGTTCAAAGCTTAATTGGCCCCACATACCATAAGTGGCAAAATTAAGCTTTTCTTCATCTTTTGTAGCCACCAGCGCTAACGGCATGGCAGGCATTAAAGGATGTCGGCTGAGTGATTTTTTCATTGCTTTACCCCCTCATGGATTTTGGTTCTTTTTGACTAGCAACAGCATTGGCGGTCTACACGTTTAATAAGTACAAAAAAGCCCTCAAAAAAAATTGAGAGCCTGCCTCTTTCAATGGTGGGCGAGGCGAGGATTGAACTCACGACCTCTTCCGTGTCAAGGAAGCGTTCTCCCACTGAACTACTCGCCCAATAATGTTTTAAAAGCTGTCACGTAAATATATTATATAGATTTCCGGGCCAAAGTCAAGACATTATTGACTTCCAATTTTAAGGGCCTCTCAATTACTCATATCTTAAGGCTTCAATGGGATCTAACCGCGCGGCTTTGCGGGCCGGGTAGATGCCAAAAAAAAGGCCTACCAGCAAGGCAAACAAAAAGGCCACGACTATCGACCAGGACGTCACTGTGGTCGGCAGCCGCGGAACTATATTCTGCAGCAGCCGGGAGCCGGCCAATCCAACAGCGACACCGATTATCCCGCCCAGGGCGCTTAAGAAAACGGATTCCATAATGAACTGGAACATAATATCCCTTCTCTTTGCGCCCACAGCTTTTCTGAGCCCAATTTCGCGTGTTCTTTCAGTTACTGTCACTAGCATTATGTTCATAATCCCGATGCCGCCCACCAACAGCGAAACCCCGGCAATGCCGCCGAGCATTCCGGTTAAGGTTCCCATGATGCCTTCCAAAGTGTTTAAAATGTCTTTCTGCTCACTGATAGCGAAATCTGTTTTCCCATGCCGTTCCCTGATTATCCGACGGGTTTCCTCCATTGCACTGTTAACGGTTTTAGGTGTTTTCGACTGCACAAACATCATAGAAACCTGTTTGGTATCGAGAATATCTTCAGCCACGGTTATTGGGATATATACCCGGTTATCGTTTTCAATGGTCAGGGTGCGGCCTTTTTTTTCCATGACCCCGATTACTGTAAATTCCTCATTACCAACGGTGATTTTTTTGCCAATTGGGTTAACGCCAATAAATATCTCCCTTTTCAAATAATCACCAATGACCGCAACATTACGATATCCCCGGATATCTGCCCGGCTGATAAAATCACCTTTGGCCACCGCAATGTTCCTGACCTCTTCATAAGATTCCGAGGTGCCTGTAATTAATGTCGCCCGGCGTTCTTTGAAAGCAGCATATCCACTGCTTTCGATCACAGGAGCAACATTTACCACCGCATCACTTCGTTCAACGGCCAGGGCATCATCATAGGAAAGCTTACTGGTTGCTCCGCCAATCGTACTGATATTGGTTCCGGCGGTTCCGGTCCCGGGAGTAACAATCACCAGGTTGGAACCCAAGCCCTGGATTTGCTCCGTAATCGAGGTTCTCACACCTTCCCCAATTGAAACCAGGGTGATGACAGAGCCCACCCCGATGATTACCCCCAGCATGGTTAGCAGTGACCGCAGTTTGTTTCCGCTTAATCCTACAAAAGCAACCCATAGGACTTCAAATATCCGCAACTTTGTCACTCCCACAAATGTAGTCTCAAAATTAATGGTGATGCAATTCTTCCGGAGTAAATTCCAGCATCGATTCAGACATTTGATTATAAAGTGAAACTTACTTCAGGTGGAGCTCTTTTCTCCACCTGAAGTTTAGTTGAACTTATCCAGGGGCTTACCGCCACTTATTTCCCGTAACAGAAGCAGGAGTCTTAGTGGCGGTTTGCCATCGGACAAATTTCGGGATTTGTTTTTTCATCCGATACCAGAAGTCCGTCCCTGATATAAAGGATCCTCCTGGCGTATCGAGCCACATCGTCATCGTGGGTAACTATGACTACAGTTACACCAATACAGTTGAGGGTTTCAAAAAGTTTCATGATTTCTTTCCCGGAATGGGTATCCAGGTTACCGGTTGGCTCGTCAGCCAGTAAAACAGCCGGGTGGTTGACCAGGGCCCGGGCAATGGCAACTCTCTGTTTTTGACCCCCGGAAAGTTCATTGGGCATATGATTGACACGTTCCTTTAAACCTACTACTTCCAGCAGTTCTAAGGCGATTTTTCTTCTCTTGCGACCCGGAACCCCGGCATAAAGCATGGGAAGCTCGACATTTGCCAGGGCGGTAGCCCGGGAAAGCAGGTTAAAATTTTGAAAAACAAAGCCTATGTACTGGTTTCGTAGTTGAGCCAGGTTATTGTCTGTTAAATTATTAATATTTTTGTTCTGAAATTCATAGATACCCCGGCTTGGCCTGTCCAGGAAGCCGATAATATTCATCAAAGTGGATTTTCCTGATCCCGATGGGCCCATGATTGCCACTATCTCTCCTGAAGCTATATGCAGGTTTAGGTTTTTTAAGGCATGGACAGTGGTATTACCGCGCCCATATAACTTATCCATATTGCAGAATTTTATGACCATAGTCTGCCCCCGGTATACATGTATTAGAAAGCCAAAGCCTCATTAAGTGAAACTTACTTCAGGTGGAGCTTTTTTTCTCCACTTGAAGTTTAGTTGAACTTATCCAGGGGCTTACCGCCACTTTTCTCCCGCCACAGCGGCGGGAGTCTTAGTGGCGGTTAGCCATCGGATAAACTTATTTGTGCCCCCTGACCAAACCTCTTATTCCTCCCCAAGCCGAAAAAACCACCCCGGTTGGGGTGGAATCATCAGGTTAGCTATCGGATAAAGCGGATTGTCCTATTATTTAATCCTCATCCCCGGTTGGAGGTCCTGCTGGTGGGGATTTAGCAATATCAGATCACCTTTATTTAATCCTTCCAGGATGACAGTTAAATCGTCACCTTCCGCACCTTTTTCGATTTGTTTTAAGGACGCTGTTCCTTCGGTTACTGTCCATACATAAACTTTGCCATTGTCGGAAAACAGGGCTTCTTTGGGTATTGCCAAAACATCAGGGTGGCGCTGGGTAATAAAGGTTACATCCACATCAGCGCCCGGAACTACTTTAAACCCGGTGGGAAGTGTATTTAAATCTACTGTAATCTTTATTTTGGGCTCAGAGATGCCCAGGGCGCTGACAACTGGTTCAGCTATCGGTGCGATTTTGCTTATTTTACCGGTACTGTTGGCGTCCTGACCCGGTAATTTAAAACTGACAGACACCTCATCCCCGATTTTTAAATAGGCAGTGTCGGAGCTGCTCACATAGCTTTCTATTTTTAAATTTCCCTGACGGCCCATTGTGAACAACATCGTGCCAGGAGTAACATAATCTCCTGCTTTAATCTTTTTGGTCAAGATAATATTTCCGTCTTCGGCAATGATCCGGGCTTTTGCTTTCTCTGTTTGCAGCTGGCTCTGCTGAGCTAAAAGGCTTTCCCGCTGACCCTGGAACTGGACCTGGCTGCCCTGATTTTGCCCCTGGATGGACCTCAGAGAGAAATTGGCCTGTTCCAGAGTTTTTTCCCTGGTCTCCAAATCGGCCTTGGCCTGATCCAAATCCGCCTGGGTGACCGCTCCTTCACTAAAGAGCTTCTGCATCCGTTGATATGCTGTTTGGGCCAGACTCAAAGCAATTTCGGCCTGTTCGACAGCGAGCTGTTGATTCTTGATCTGGTTTTGGCCGGTTTGGGACCCGGCGGCTTGCTTAGAACCTTCTACAGCCCGCAGTTGTCCTTCGATTTGGGCAATCTGGGAGTCGATGTCCCCAATGTCAATTTCCGCCAAGACCTGCCCTTTTTGTACAGTCTGACCTTCATCAACAAAAACATTTTTTACTTTCCCCTGAGCCTCACTGAATACACTGGCCTGATCACGGATTACAGTACCTTTTTCAACTACTGTTGAAGTAACATCGCTTACCTCTACCCGCACTTTTTCAGCCTCTATAGCTTTAAATTTGGTAGATGCAGCCATGCCCAGGATTAGTGAAACGATCACACCTATAATCAGCCACTTTTTGTGTTGTTTAATTCGAGCCCACCAGCTGCCTGAAGGACCTGCCAACTGATTCATATTCATTCCCACCTTTTGTGCGCACGTTGTGCGCTTCATATATATTTCACAGAAATCATCGCTCCTGCGATGCGATGTAAGACAACCGACTAACCTCATGCGAAAGCCGCNGACGATAACTCATTTGGAATATGGAGAGCCGTATGCGGTGAAAGTCGCTTGTACGGTTCGGGAAGGGGCGGGTTACTTTGCTAATCCGCCTATTTCATATTAGTTCTCAATCCTGTTGTTTTAGAACATCAAGCATCGATAATTTTCTGATTCTGCCCTTCATCTTCCACTGAGCCGCTATCAGAAACATCAGTGTCCATAATATTCCCGTGGCGATAGTTGAACCCGAAATAACCAGAGGCATGTTATAAATGTCGTTTCCAGAGGCACTTACTATAGCCCATAACATACCGTAGCTTAACGGTATTCCCACAACAACTGCCGTCACTCCCAGCACCAGTTGTTCAAAAACAAGGATTCTGTTTATCTCCCCCTCAGTCATCCCCAGAACTGTCAATGTGGCCATTTCCCGTTCCCGTTCAGAGAGGGAGATAATATTTACATTATATACAATTGCGAAACCCATCACGAAACCAAAAATCAGAATTATATATTTCTGGCTTTTGGAGGTCTCCATAAGCTCCTCAAACTGCTGTTTAATCTTGTTTTTATCAAGGATAGCGGAAACGTTTTTCCCTTCCTTGAGCGTTTTATGTGCATCAGCACTTAGAGCGGAGTCAACTTTGACTAGCAGTGAAGAAGCCAGCGGCGGGCCGGAGATAAGACTGCTTAAGGCATTGATGTCCATATAGGCACCTAACCCCACATACTGAGGAACAATCATGACAACCCTGACTAATTTTTCTTTTTTATCACCCATGAAAAGTTTGACTGTCACAACATCACTCGCACTGATATTCAGGGTCTTGGCCAGTTGAGCGGAAATAACCAGGCCGTAGGCAGGAAGGTTAAAAACCTCTCCTTTATTATTTAACAGTTGGTATAAAGTTCCTTCCCTGGTCAGCCCGGTGATAACAATATCCTTTTTCAACCATTGATGATTCAGAGTAACCGGCACTTCCAGCACCGGCTCCGCTTTTAATATCCCCCTTACTGCTTCAGCTGAAGATATGGCTGTTCTTTGCTCTGCAGAATTCTGGAGCCCGATTTTCATATCATAGCGTTCGACCTGATTGTATTCAAAATCGATTAGATGATTTATAGAGTCGAAGGAACCATTGGCGGCAACCATTATACTAAAGGCACTGGCTATCCCAAAGATGGCCAAAAAACTCCGCTGTTTACTCCGAAACACATTTCTGACAGCCATCTTGCCTTGAGTGTTGAGCATTCTCCAAAAAAACTCCAATTTCTCCACCGGAGTTTTATGAACGTCTTTAGGCGAGGGAGCCCGCATAGCTTCAGCCGGAACAAGTTGCAGCACCCCCCGGCACCCCAGATAACCGGCAGCCAGACTAAAAGCCAGTGATAATAGAATACCTGCAGCAATATATTTCAGGGAAATTTGCCCGCTTAAGCCCGGGATATTATAAAACTGTTGATATAACTCAGCAAATTTATATGACAGTAAGCCACCGACCAAACCACCGCCCAACCCGCCGGTTAAACCAATTATAAAAGGGTAGCTCAGGTAATGGCGTAAAATTTCCCAGTCGGTGAAGCCAAAGGCCTTCAAGACCCCAATCTGACCCCTTTGCTGCTCGATCATCCGGCGCAGCATAATAAATAAAATACTGGCTGCCACCAGCAGAAATATTACGGGAGTTGTATTTACCGTTGCTTTTAATCCGGCAATTTCTTGAGCAAGCATGGAATTACTGAGCTGATCCTTAAGGGCAAAAACTTGGGTCAGCCCGTGCTTTTCCAGAATCCGTGACACCGGTCTCTCGACCTGCCTGTGAACTGTCCCTGCTTCCAGAGTAAAGACCAGATCATTTACCTGCCCATTCATGCTTAACAGGGGAGCAACGGTGTCATAAGGCACAAAGGCCACGCCAAAAGTCTTGGGATCAGGGGTTAAAGTCTGACCGCCGGGAATTTCATAAATATACTCGGGGCTTATGGCGGTACCTGTGATAGTAAAAACAACTTCATTACCCCGGAGAATCAGGGGAATCCGACTCCCAATTTGATAATTATTGTCCTTAAGAAATGCCGGGCTAACCAGAATTTCCCTGCTGCCCGGCTGGGGCACTTTTCCTTGTTCAAGCTTGAACCCATTCAGCATCTGTTTGTCTGAGTTGAAGGAAACCAACCTGATTGTAGTATTATCATCATTCCTGGCTTTGAGGACAAATACGTTCTGGACAATCCTGCCCGTAACTTCATTAATCCCTTTAATTTCGCCAATATCCTGAGCCAGGCTTAAGGGGCCCCGTACTATTTGGGCGAAACCATCAGCCATCGAATACTGGCGGTAATATTTATCCCGGCTTGCCTCCAGGCTTTCCAAAATCAGGGCCATCGAGACGTAAATCATTAAGCCTATGACCATAACGCTTATACAAGCCGTGTAAGCGCCCCAGTTTCCCTTAATATCCCGCCATAATTTTCGTTTCAGCATTACCAGTTCACCTCATCGGCGGTAAGCGGATTTAGATTATCCCGCACCCTGTCTATCCGGCCATCCCTGATAAATACAATCTGGTCAGCCATCTCCCCAATGGCAGCATTGTGGGTGATGACAATAAGGGTCTTGCCCATCTCCCGGTTAACTTTCTGCAGATAGTTAAGAACCTGTTTGCCTGTTTCATAATCCAAAGCTCCTGTCGGCTCGTCACAGAGCAAAATATCCGGATTTTTTACTATAGCCCGGGCAATTGCGACCCGCTGCTGCTGCCCTCCGGAAAGCTGGGACGGGAAATGGTCGTGCCGGTCACCCAGGCCGATTTCCGCCAGAACCTCAGCGGGGTTCAGCGGCCTGTCGGTAATTTCCGTGGCCAGGGCTACATTTTCATAAGCTGTAAGGTTTGGCATTAAATTATAAAACTGAAATATAAAGCCCACAGCCTTCCTGCGGAACATAGTCAGTTCATGTTTCGTCATTTTCTGCAGGGGCACACCCCGGTAAATAAACTCACCTTCAGTTGGGGTATCCATGCCGCCCAGAATATTAAGTAAGGTGCTCTTGCCCGAACCACTGGGTCCTAAAAGAACAATAAATCTGCCGGACTCAATTTTAAGGTCAATCCCCTTCAGAGCATGTACTGAGATCTCTCCGTTATAGAAAGTTTTATGGAGGTTTCTGGTTTCAACGACAGTTTCTTCACTCACGGCCAAACCCATCACTATCCCTTCATTCCCAATCCACAGCGTAGGAAATTCATTATTTCATGAATAATGTGATCCATCATTTCCTTGTTAATTTTACCCGCCGAGTGGGAATCATCAAAATACTCTTTCATTGTAACGCCCAGACAGCCAAAATCAAGCTTTCAACAAAAAAAACGGGGTGACCCCCGTTAAAATTTTTATTCCAGTACTTCTGCTATTGATAGTTGTGTCTCATACAGAAGATTTACTTCCACAGGTTTGGCCAGTTCTTTTCCATGAATCCAAAACAGCCGCACCAGCGGACGCTCCGGAACATTGTTCTGTTTGACCACAAAACCTGATCTGCCGTCACTGAGCACAACTTTAGTGCCCTGTGGATACTTGGCAATTTTTTGGATAAAATTATCCAAAAAATGATTGTCAAACTGACTATAGGTTTGTTCCACAAAATATTGATAAACTTCATGTACAGGCATCTTGGCGCGATAGACGCGGTCATGGGTGAGAGCATCAAAGACATCCGCAATTGCACTGATTCGTGCATATTCATGGATGTTTGTTCCCTTCAGCTGTCTGGGGTAACCGGTTCCGTCAATTCTCTCGTGGTGCTGAAGAGCAACATGGGCAGAAGTTATTTTTATTTCCGGATCACTTCTTAGAAGGTTAAAACCGTTCCAGGTATGCATTTTCACTAAATTAAACTCACCTTCTGTAAGCTTGCCGGGCTTATTCAGGATTTCCGGGGCTATTTGTATTTTCCCAATATCATGCAGCAGAACCCCTAATCCAAGATCCAGGAGCTTATGGCGCGGGAAATACAGTGACATGCCAATTGTAACGGAAATTACCGCCACATTAACCGAATGGCAGAAAGTATAATCATCAAAAGAACGGATGTCGGAGAGATTTAACATCAAATTACCATTACTGATCAGCTCATCAACAATATCAGAGATTACTTTCTTGACTTTTGCCGTCTGCAAGGTTTTACCAAGCTTTACAGTTTCCGTGACTTCCCGGACACAAGATACAGCTTGATTCCTTGTTTCCTGCTGGACCAAATCATCAATAGAGACATCGTCAATGAATCCGTCATCAACATATAGAGACGTATATCCCAAGCCTTTTAGCCGCTCAAGAAATTTTGTCGTGAGGATCGTACCCTGGCTTAACAGCGTTTGCCCTGTGGAATTATATACGGTACGTGCCAATTTGGAGCCCGATTCAACGCTATCAATATCAATTTTGCGCATTCGCCCAATCCTTTCCATTTAAAAGGCATCAATTTAAAAAGAAATCATGTAAGTATGATTAGAGTGTCAAAAACCCCATTTTTGTGGAAACAATACTTACCTGCATCTGGTATATTCTTAAAAACCTAAAAAGAGCGAGTGGATTCACAGTTNGGCTTTTCGGCATTTTTCGCTGAAGTTTTAACCTGGAAATTAGATGGGTTTATATCACCTCGTTTTGGGTGGAAAATTTACTTTTGACACCCTAATCAAGTATATAACAAAACAGTATTAGCATTTTTCGACACTATTCTAGTTTATCCTCCCTTACTTTTAAAATTTTTTACATCCAGGCAAAAACAAAAGAGTTTCAGGCGACTGTTGAATCGCTGAAACCCTTTTCATTATTGGCAGATTTACGCGGTGACCTTATGTTCTGTCTGTATCACAAAACCTATTATGTATATTTAGAAAGTTTATTTTTTTACGCCGATGGCGATTTTGTTTTGCTATTGCTATTGCTACTGCTACTGCTATGAGGCCACTTTTGTTCAACCCGAAAGTTATTCACAAAAAGGGCCACTGCAATGAGAATAACAACCCCCATTGCGACTGATGTAAGTACAAAAAAATAATTCTGCTGGGTAGCAATTGCTGCAAATGCCGTGGCTCCACCCGGTGGATGGGTTGTGCCGCTGACCACCATGCCTAAAATAGCTAAAGTTACACCAATGGCCAGACTCCACCAGGAATACCCAAACAGTTGATAAACTGTAACTCCTATCATCGCGGATATCAGGTGCCCACCCAGTACATTCTTCGGATGGGCCATAGGCGCCTGAGGTGCAGCGTACAATAAAACAGCAGAGGCTCCAAAAGACGGAACCAGGAGTTCAAACTTGTAATGAAGACTTAAATAAGCAACAATCGAAATACCTATGAAGCTTCCGATACCGCATCTCACCAGGCGAACTAGATCGTAATCAGATTTATGCCACCGCTGACGTTTTTTGTCTTGACTATGTCCCATTTCATCTAATTTCTCCTTTGTTTAACAAAAAGGCCTGCTTAAAGCAGCAGGCCTTTTTGTTGGCTACTCAAAAACATTGCTTATCCAGGTTCGTCCTTTAACTTAAAAAGCTGAAAAGCTTTTTAAGGAAACCGACTTTTTCTTTTTGCTCACCATTTTGGGCTTTATCATTACCTGTTGAAGAGGAGTTATTTGAATTATCTTTGTTTTCCGTGCCATCAGGACCCAGAATGGAAGCGATGTCATCCTGAGCACTAGTGATAAACTGCAGGTTGAAGTGTTTTTGCAGCACACCAAGGACGCCTGCTGTTACCCACGCCGGAGCCTTGGGTCCAATATAAATGTCTTTAACCCCGAGGCTAAAGAGGCCAAGAAGAATAGCTACGGCTTTCTGCTCAAACCAGGATAAGACAATGCTTACCGGCAGGTCGTTAACAGAACATCCGAAGGCATCAGCCAGGGCCAGGGCAATTTTTACAGCTGAACCGGAGTTGTTACACTGACCCAGGTCCACATAGCGGGGAATACCTGTGCCCGGTACAACACCGAAATCAACATCATTGAATCTAAATTTACCGCAAGAGGTTGTCAAAATAACACAGTTTTTCGGTAAACTGGTGGCCAATTCCCTGTAATATTCGTGGTCACGGCCCGGTGTATCACAGCCAGCTATGACAAAGAACCGTTTAATTTTTCCGGCTTTTACGGCATCAATAATCTCAGGCGCAATCTTCAGAACGGTATCATGATGAAAACCGGTAGTAAGGGTTAAATCAGAGTCTATGTTGGCCTTTGGCAGGGAAAGGGCTTTATTGATTATAGGGGAAAAGTCATTATTTTCTATTTTCTGCACACCCTCAAGGCCTGTCAAAGCATAAGTCCACATCCTGTCGGCATAACTGCCTTTAATAGGCATTAAGCAGTTGGTAGTCCCTAAAATAGCTCCGGGAAACTCTTCAAACAAAGTACGCTGGTCAGTCCATGATTTTCCAACATTACCTTTCAGATGAGCATATTTTTTCAATTGAGGATAACCATGAGCCGGCAGCATTTCTGAATGAGTATATATGTTTATGCCCTTACCTTCAGTTTGCTTGAGCAATTCCTCCAGGGCAAAAAGGTCATGCCCTGTGACCAGTATGCAGTGGCCTTCTATCTTGTTTTGTGATACAGTCACAGGCTGAGGAATACCAAATTTTTCGGTATGGGCTCTGTCCAGCACATCCATGATCTTTACAGTTGCCGAACCAACCTTTAGGGCCATCGCTATGGTTTGCTCAAGATTAAAGTTTGCATTGGTAAGTGTACTATAAAGAGCTTCGTGGGAAATTTTGTTTACTTCTTCATCCACATAACCAAGTTCCTTGGCGTGGGTAGCATAGGCGGCCACGCCCTTTAAACCGTAAATAATTGTATCCTGTAAGCTTGAGATGTCATCATTTTTCCCACAAACACCTATAGTGGATTTACAGCCACCCTGAGGTGTTTGTTCACATTGGTTACAAAACATTAAATTTCCTCCCCCAATAAACAGTAATTTTTATTTTCTAAACAATTTTTTATCCGATGGCTAATCGCCACTAAGACTCCCGCTTCTGTAAGCGGAAGATAAGTGGCACTAAGCCCTGGATAAGTTCAACCAAATTTCAGGTGGAGTTAAAAACTCCACCTGAAGTAAGTTTCACTTTATTTTTTATATAATACCTTTAAAGAGGTTGTTTTCACTGTGACTTATATCACATCATCCAGTGACATTCGCTAAACGTGTTTTGGAAATGGCAGAATAAGTTTACTCACATGAAGAAAAACTACAGTTAAACATAAAAAAGGAGGCATTTATCCATGAGTTGTACCAGCATTAGACATCGGTTTGACCAGTTAAAAGACCAGGGTGGTGTAAATTTTGATGAGGCGGTAGGCCTTTACGACGATCTCAAAGGCTCTCTGGATGCTCATAAATTTGAATTACAGGAGATACAGGAAACCGGTGACAAAGACCAAATGTTTCAACTTCAGCAACATATAGTTGATGGAGAAGCAATGTTGACAGAACTGAAAAATATGACTTTAAGCTAATTAAAAGAGGAGCCGACAGACTCCTCTTTTAATTTGACTTTACCTGTCTTTCATTCAAGGTTTTTGTAATCGAGTAGAGTATCCAATAGCCCCAGTACTCATAGCAGCAGAACTTATTATTGTTTTTGCATCTAAAACTGTCCAATTGTCACCAAAACGACAAGATTTACATAAATTAACACCAGAGTAAACCGTATTTTGGCAAATGGAGGTCTATTTTATGTCAGCAAATTATTTACTTAAAGCAAATCATTGCGTTAACCAGGCAAACTCGGCCGCTGCTGCCGCTTAAAAACCAAAAGAATGACCTACCCTCGGCCAATGATGTCAAAGATCTAATTAAAGCATTAACCGTAAAGCAATTCATAGGATAAACAAATGAAATCTCGAGGAAGTTGACAATGACTGAAAAAAAATTAGAGTCATTCTTTAATGCTGATATAATCAGATTCCTTCAGAATACCGATATTATTGATATTACTCAACTAAATGCGCTAATAGCATTTCTTGTTAAATTAAACATTCCCTTTAATATGGCCTTTAGACAGTCGACCAATGAAAAAGTCGCCAGCGCGGAGCTGGAGATAACCCTTGCACCTACAATCGCGATAACCCTTTTGCTTCCATTTGGCCGCGGCCCGATAGCCTAACATAAAAACTCCCCCTCACAGAAGCGGGAGTCTTAGTGGCGATTAGCCATCGGATAAAAAAACCTTCCCCTTTGGCGGATCTTTCTAATCTCCTGACCATTTAGGGAAGATTTACATTATCACAAGCAGCTTAAGCTTTGGGTTTTAAGGTGTGACATCCTGCGCAATTATTTCTACTTGCATCAATATCATGGGGCGGTTGAGGATCCAGCATTGCTTTGCCTGCGTGACAGGTTGCGCAATTACCGGAATATGTAGCACTCAGGTCGTGACCTAAGTTCAATACAGGTATGCTAGCAGCCTTAGGTGCCTCGGCTTTGGGTGCTTCTGCCTTAGGAGCTTCTGCCTTAGGAGCTTCTGCTTTGGGTGCTTCTGCCTTAGGGGCTTCAGCCTTAGGTTCTTCTGCCTTTGGTTCTTCTGCCTTAGGTGCCTCAGCCTGTGGTGCCTCGGCCTTAGGTGCCTCAGCCTGTGGTGCCTCAGCCTTAGGTTCTTCTGCCTTAGGAGCTTCAGCCTTAGGCTGCTCTTGAGTCTGCTCTGTGCTGGGTGCCGGGGTCTTTTCGTCGCCGCCGCCGCAACCGACAAGAAGCAATGTTCCTAAAAGAAGCACCAAAAGCAACATCCATTTTCCTTTTGTCATTCACATCGCCTTCCTTTTTGTTTTTTAGTGCATGTTTTCACTACCACAATTAAATGATACCAGTAATTGGTTAAAGTAGTCAAACTTGTTAGAAGGTGAACTATTAACAAACAAGCCCATTATTTCAGATTACCACAGCTCATATTGCCGGTTTCATGCTTTTTCTACAAAATTCTCCGGTTTATATGCCAGCTAAATAGAAATAATTATTATTCCCCTTTAATCTGCTTTGATGAGGTTATAACCGGCACTATGGGCCTCATTTAGGACATCCGGAAAATTTTGCACAGCACCCTTTGCGTCAATTTCGTGAAAACAGTGGCTGCCGGCAAATTCTGCCTCCAGCATCATAAAAAAGTACTTAGCTACCCTGAGGACCCCGTCAAAAACGTTTTTATAGTTGGTACCGGCTGCAGACAAAAAGATTCCCCGACGGGCCGGGCGCCGGTCCTTGTCCGCAATGACCGGCTTTTTCAGCACATATTTGGTGGCCCAGAAGCGCTGGGTCCGGTCTACCATGGCTTTAGCCTGGGCGCACATGCCCATCGAATAGATGGGAGCTGCCAAAATAATGCGATCTGCGGCCAGAAGTTTCGGATAGATTAGCTGCATATCATCTTTGACCACACATTTCCCTTCTGCCATACAGCCGTCACAGGCTATACAAGGCCGGAAACTGAAATTATTCAGAGAGATTTTTTCTGTCACTGCCCCGGCTTCCGCGGCACCTTCCAAGGCTTTGTCCAACAGAATTGAGGTATTGCCCCCTACCCTGGGACTGGTCGCTATGCCCAGACAGGATATACGTGTTTGTGACTGATCCATATTTGTCATCCTTCCATAAACCCCCTTAAACAATCTAGAAACTGAAAACTGATTTTAGGGCAGCTTTTCCAACATATCTTTTTCCAACATATCTTTTTCCAACATATCTTTTTCCAACATATCTTTTTCCAACATATCTAAGGGAACATAATATTTTGCATATCTATTCCCTTGTTTGTCAGCAAACTGCCCCTGTTTGTCCCTGACCATGACTGTCGCTCTTTTATTTATTCTGTACAAGATCCCCTGCAATTTATTATCTTTGAAACTAAAGGAAACCCTATCACCTGGTTTCAGATCCAGCTTTTGGCTGGCTATCTGCCTGTTTGTAGGCAGGTTGTGAAATTTTCCGGTATGTCCAAAGAGCCTGCCCACCAGGGATTTAAACCTATCACCACTGCAGTTTGTGGTGCCAAAGCAAATGTACTCGATAGCATGACATAATTCATGCTCAAAAACCAACAGCAGGGCCTCCAGGCTGTTACTTGTAGTGATGCCGCCTACTGTTTTATCCCCCTCAGCCATATCATACTGAAACAAGAAATCAACACCGATGCGGATTTCAATAGTAAGATTTTCGGGTTTGACCCTGCCTTTGTCTTTGGGGAACTTGGTAAGACCGGCACTCCTGGTCATACGGCGGGACAGGGCGAATTTTAATTTGCCCCTGTAATTTGTGTTAAACCAGTTGTTCAGGAATACCTGATCATATAATTGGTACAGCAACTGCAGGTCGCCTGTAGAAATGGCCTCTATTTTTCCGCTCTTGATGTTTGATGAAGATTCCACCAAAACCTTGAAAACCCGAGACCTTTTTTGTAATATGTTTTTTGCTGAATGCTTGAGGTTTAGGATCTCATTCATTGCATGCTCCTAATACGCAGGTCTGTCCTTCATGTTTCATTAACACCTATTTTAGCTTATCCTCGCAATTTACACAAAACCTTTTTTACTTCAGTTGGTTACCAAGATATCAAAAAGAAAAACTCTAAAAAAGCAAAAAATAATGCCCACCGAAAGGTGGGTTATGTTTATGTATGGCAACAAAACCGAGAAAAAGCAATATACTGCAGTCTCATCTTGTAATTACCCATTTTATTACACTGATTCCAACTAAAGTAAGTAAAAAAATCATAGTTAACAAATGCTTACTAATAACTCTGTTATTGCTCAAATTTTTGATACCGTGCAAATTTCCGACTTGAGAGATTTTCCACGCATATCTGTTTTCCATGGTCCTTTCCGCTCTGGCCAGTTGTGCCCCATCGTCAGTAAACATATAGGAGCGCCTGTTCATTGAAATTCACCTGCCTTCTCTGTGAAAATTGAAGTGTTTAAAGTTTAACTATTATTTATTTTTTTTATTTTCGGTTAATTTTAACATGTTATTGTTCAATACTCTGTGAGAACAATAGCTAACTAGAAGTGATATATGTCACCGAAATTCCCCTAAGCATGATAAAATAAATCTAATTCTAAATTGAATGTCATTTGAACGGAGAATCTCATGGAACTAAAGGAAAAGATCAAAAACCTTCCTTCCTCCCCTGGCGTTTATCTCATGAAAGAACCACGCGGAGGCATAATCTATGTGGGGAAAGCAAACAACCTCAAGAGAAGAGTCCAATCTTATTTTCATAACTCCAAGTCGCACTCCCCTAAGGTTGAAAAGCTAGTGAAACATTTAACGGACTTTGATTATTTAATAACAGATACAGAATTTGAAGCTTTCATGCTGGAGTGTCAATTAATCAAGCAATTAAAACCCCTCTATAATAAGAAAATGAAAAATCCACTTTCTTATACCTATATAGTAATCCAAATGGATGACGAATATCCTGGCATAGCTATTACTAATATTCGCACTAAAAAGAACAACCATCATTATTTTGGCCCTTTTACAAGTAAGGGCACTGTGGAACGGGCCCTTGAAGCTTTAAAAGAATTCTACAAAATTATGTGCACTAAGCCTGCCGCAAAGGATTCAACATGCCTAAACCACTCTTTAGGTCTGTGCATTGGTATGTGTCAAGGGGGTCCCCCAGGTAAACAGTATAAGAAAACCATTGACAAAATCCTTAATTTACTTAATGGGACTGACTTGACTGTACTTAAAGATTTGGAACAAAAAATGCTGGATGCGTCGAACAACTTTGATTTTGAGACGGCAGCAAAGTATCGGGATTACTTAGATACAGTTAACTCCCTGATCAATAAGACAAAAGTAATAACATTCATCGCAGACAATAAAAATATTGTTATCATCGAACCCTTAAACAAGTGCACAGTCAAGCTATTCCTGGTTAAGCGGAATCAGATTGTTTTTAGTGAAAAATATTTTCTTAGCAACATGGCTGCTGAACAACTTTGGGCCATCATCAAAACAAATATTTTTGCCTTTTTTAAAACAAAAGAACTCAATTCTTCTGTGCAGGTTACCAGTGATGAATTAGATGAGTTACAGATAATTTACAGCTATTTGAATAGGAGTAATTGCAAATATATTACAATTCCTGAAAGTTGGACAGAAAATGAAGTCCCTTTTCATCTGGAGGAAGCCATAGATAAATTGTTGCGGGATGTCATAGAACCATAGTCTTCCTTTTTTTACCGTGATTGACAAGCGAACATATGTTCTGTATTATTGAATTTAGGAGATTAATATATTGCAAAGGATTGTTTATAGTGCGGAATAGATTTATATTTCATATTGATGTAAACTCTGCTTACCTTTCCTGGGAAGCTGCGTACCGGTTACAACACGGCGAGCAGCTTGATTTGAGAACAGTTCCCTCTATCGTAGGAGGGAATCAGGAATCCAGACACGGAATCGTCTTAGCTAAATCCATCCCGACAAAAAAATACGGAATTAAAACCGGTGAAAGTTTATTTGAAGCAAGACTAAAATGCAAAGACCTGATAATTGTTCCACCACGGTATGATTTATATATGCAGGCCAGTTCCGCACTCCATGAAATACTCCAGGAATACACTCCCCAAATACAACGCTTCTCGGTAGATGAGAGTTTTTTGGATTTTACCGGAACGCATAAACTCTATGGTGAAAATTACCTGGAAATAGCCGATGTCATTAAGGATAGAGTGAAAAATGAGCTGGGCTTTACCGTTAACATCGGAATCTCAAATAATAAATTATTAGCAAAGGTGGCCTCTGATTTTCAAAAACCAGATAACATACATACTCTGTTTCCCTGGGAAATTAAAGATAAAATGTGGCCTTTAGATGTGAGAGATTTATTTATGGTGGGCAGATCTACGGAAAATAAGCTGCGCAAACTTGGCATTGACACTATCGGCAAATTAGCTAAGACAGATCCGGCAGTTTTGCAATATCACCTGAAAAGTCATGGGCTGTTGGTGTGGAACTATGCCAATGGCAAGGATAACTCGGAAGTCCGCAAAAGTAACCATATTGTGATGAAGGGTATTGGAAATTCTACCACCATCCATTTTGATGTGGATGATAGAGCAACTGCTCATAAGGTTATCCTTTCTTTATCTGAAATGGTAGGTATGCGCTTGAGGGCTTCTGAGAATTGCTGCCGGGTGGTTTCGGTATCCATAAGAAATAACCAGTTTCACGGCTATTCAAGACAAAATAAATTATATAATCCTATCGACAGCACCAAACTAATTGCCCAAGCAGCATGTCGACTCTTTGATGAAGTGTGGCAGGGTGAACCTATCAGAAAACTCGGCGTGTATGTCTCAGAGCTGTGCCACAATGAATATTACCAAGTCAGCCTGTTCGAAAAGGATGATGTGAACAAACTAAAGTTGATAGATAAAGTCGTTGATTCTATCAGACTGAAGCATGGCTCTAAATCCATCGTTAGATCAGTTTTCATCCATTCGGATGTACGTTCCATGAATGGCGGTATTGGAGAAGAAGATTACCCGATGATGACAAGTATCTTGTAATTAGGTGGTGTTTAAAGTTGAAGGTGTTAGCTCTACCAATAGAAATGATTGCCTGGTTTAACGAGGGCGGTCTGCCTACTCCGATTAGATTTAAGATTAATTCAGAAAGCCCGGCCAATGTTGTGAAAGTTGATAAAGTCATTTACAGGGAAGTTGAAAAATTTGCCGGCAACTATGTTTATCTGTATCGCTGTCAAAGTGTTATTAACAATATGGAACGTGTGTATGAATTGAAATATGAGTTGAAAAGTTGTAAATGGATGTTGTTTAAGATGTAGGCCGGGGGTGTCATTTTCTTTGTTCGCCCATTTGTTTTTTGATTTTTTTAGCACTACGCTGAATCTCCTCAAATTTATCAGCGCAATCATATTCGTGAGCTTTCTTATGGCAATAACTCCAATCAATGTTGTCATAATGGGTTACCATCAACGTCCTTGCCCATTCTGCTGAATCTAAGTAATTCCAGTGTTTAGCTTCTTGAACTCGGTTTAGAATGAGGTCTTCAATGCCAATAAAATAAGCTTGACGTCCTACATATTCTACCGGCTGAACTTTATCAAGCGTTCCGACCAGTTCAGCTGATGGAAATTCTATCATAATATCGGTTTGAGGTATTCGCCAGTACCGCCCAGACTTTAAAAAACCAAGTTTCGACAATACCTCGCTCATTTCGTCATTAATTATTCCTACAAAATCAATGTCTAATGTCGCATATTGGCCTAAAGTATAAAATTCAACAGCAGTACCACCGACAACAATCGGAGTAATACCAAGAGGCTTTAAAGCCTCAGTTATGATTCCCGCAATGCCGACCTGCCGCTCCAGCCTGTCTCTGATCGCAATGCATTCTAAAAGTTCATCTTTTAAGCTCATTTAAAACAAATCCTTTCAGAGGTTTCCTGATTAACCGACCAGATTGCAGTGCTTTTTGGACTACTTCAGCAGTAGCTATTGAAATTCCGATGCTCTCCTCAATACTACGTGGTTTGGTCCTGGGCTTCCGGGAACCGGTAATGTATGGTAAGGCCATGACAAATCGCTCTTTGTTTTCTAAAGATGCTTGTTCAAATGTGATTGGTTTTTTCATTAAAATCACTTCCTTTAAATCTTATGTTAATTGGATAAGGTGCTTTTTGCAAGAGAAACAATTGTCGAACTGAGCTTGTCGATTGATGGCATCCGGAGTGCAAAATAAAAAAAGCCCTAAAGGCTTGTTATCAGTGGTGCCCGAGACCGGGGTCGAACCGGTACGAGGGGTGAACCTCGCAGGATTTTAAGTCCTGTGCGTCTGCCTGTTCCGCCACTCGGGCATATTATGGAGGCGGCACCCAGATTCGAACTGGGGATAAAGGATTTGCAGTCCTCTGCCTTAGCCACTTGGCCATGCCGCCTCATTAAAAATCACCTTCTGTCTCGGTGACAACTAATATATTAACACAAACAATATTTCAAGTCAACCTTACAACACCTGAAATTGTATCCCACAAAAGGAAATTTGCACATGTTACTTTGCACATGTTAATCTGCACAAACCGCACATCTTTCTCCAAAATTATCCGGTTCTTTATCCTTACCGGCAAACCTCATCACCTGGTTCTCCCGCGAGCCTTCCCTGAATATTGTCAGGCCTTTGCAGCCCAATTTCCAGGCGGTGAAAAAAGCCTGCCGGACATCTTCTACAGTGGCTCCGTTAGGAAAATTAATGGTTTTCGAAACAGCATTGTCAACATGCCGCTGGAAGGCTGCCTGTACTTTGATATGCCATTCGGCCGGTATTTCAAAAGCTGTGGCAAACACACTGCGGACATCCTCAGGTACACCTGTGATATCCCGGAGACTTCCTTTCTCGTTAACTTCCTCCATTAAGCCCGGAGTTAGAAATCCCCGTCTTTCACCTACTTCCGCAAAATACGGATAAGTAACCGCGAACTTGTTCCCCTCCAGGGCTTCTTTGATAAAATTCAAACCTAACAAAGGCTCAATGCCGCTGGAAGTGCCGGCCAGCAGGGATAAGGTGCCGGTGGGGGCGATTGTTGTTACTGTGGCATTACGCATTGATCCTTTAAAAACGCTTTTTTTCATATTGAAAAAGCTTCCTTTTTCCTCACTCAGCCTGGTACTGGCTTCTCTGGCCTTACGATTTATAAAGCCCATGAGCGTATTCGCCGTTTCAATGGCTGCATCTGATGCATAAGGTATACCTAATCGTATCAGGAAGTCGGCAAAACCCATAATTCCCAGGCCAATCTTCCTGTTACCTTGAGCCAAAGCTTCTGTCTCAGGAAACGGGTAGTAATTAACATCAATCACATTATCCAAAAAACGAACCGCCGTCAAAATATCCCGTTCTAACAAATCCCAATCAATCTCGTAGTTCCCTCCGTTGATTCTTAAATATTGAGGCAGGTTTAGACTGCCCAGGTTACAGCACTCATAGCCAAACAAAGGCTGTTCACCGCACGGATTTGTGGCCTCAAGCCTGCCCAGACCGGGGACAGTATTGGCCTCATTGATCCTGTCCATAAATAATATCCCCGGCTCGCCATTATCCCAGGCCGCCATAACCATAGCCTCAAACAAATCACAGGCCTTAACCTGCCTCGAAGGATTCCCGGTTCTGGGGTTAACCAAAGTAACACTGCCGCCATGAGCGGATTTATTCATAAATTCATTGCTAACTCCCACCGATAAATTAAAGTTAGCCAAAATCCCTTCTTCCTGCTTAGCGGCAATAAATTCAAAAATATCAGGATGCGAGTATTTCATGACAGCCATATTGGCACCACGCCGCATCCCTCCCTGTTTAACGGCATCAGTAGCACAGTTGAAAGCTTTGATAAAGGGCAGTGGTCCTGACGCAACACCGCCGGTGGAAGATACCGGATCACCGGACGGTCGGATATCTGAGAAAGAGAAACCTGTCCCACCGCCGGTCTTATGAACCAGAGCGGCCCGTTTCATTGTCCCAAATATTCCTTCAATAGAATCAGGGACCGGCAGGACAAAACAAGCAGCCAACTGACCGTTTTTTCGCCCGGCATTGGCCAATGTAGGACTGTTAGGAAAAAACCTCTTCGCGAGCATTATGGAATAAAAAGACTCTTCCCAAAAAGCCTGGTCTTTTTCTACCGCGGCCACTGTCCGTGCTACCCTCATCAACAGCTGTTCCGGAACCTCGATAACCTCTCCGGCAGCATTCTTCAAAAGGTAGCGTTTCTCAAGAATACTTATGGCATCTTCGGAAAAACCTGTCATAAATATATCCATTCCTTTCGCTTCGCTCAAGGCACAAAACGTAATGAAATATATTGGCTTTGAGCTACTTTTATACTATTCTACAGCCATAGGGANATTTCTTGCTAATCCATATCTTTTTTAAGTCATCAACTGATGGCTTGTTTGCTATACCTTTTTACTTTAAAGGTTATTATAGCTAACTATTTCAGACTTGACACTTCCTTTACCATATTCGTTAATGATAATTGTTTCCCCAACCATCTGCGTATATCCTCCTTTTTTCCCGGCATGCACCCCGCTCCATAATGAACTAAAAAACCTTGCTGTCAACCAGCAAGGTTTTGTGTTCATTATGGAGCGGAAGACGGGATTCGAACCCGCGACCCTCGCCTTGGCAAGGCGATGCTCTACCACTGAGCCACTTCCGCATTAGCTTTATGGTGCCACGGGACGGAATCGAACCGCCGACACGAGGATTTTCAGTCCTCTGCTCTACCGACTGAGCTACCGTGGCAAGTTAGATGGCGGAGCTGACGAGATTCGAACTCGCGATCTCCTGCGTGACAGGCAGGCATGTTAGGCCTCTACACCACAGCTCCGTTTATTAATGGTGGGCGATGACAGGATCGAACTGCCGACATCCTGCTTGTAAGGCAGGCGCTCTCCCAGCTGAGCTAATCGCCCGTTTGTCGCACCGACAAGATTTAGTATACACAATCCAGCCGAAGAAGTCAAATGTATTTTTTGGTTAGTCGCAATTTTTTTCTTCGGTCTAAATGCCTCAAATCCGTTTCGTCCGTAGTGCTGAACTAACAGATTACTTGATCTATGTTAGCGAAACTTTTGCAGTTTGTCAAGTAGTTGGATTTGAAAAATCAGAGGATTTTGTATAGGCCATAATCGATTCCCTGATTAGTTTAGCTCCCAAAAGAGCGGTTCTCTCGGACTGATCATATCCGGGTGCAATTTCCACAATATCCATACCGATAACATTGAGGTCCTGCATAGCATGAATTGCCTCAATCATTTCCCGGGAAGAAATTCCGGCGGGTTCTACAGTCCCCGTCCCCGGGGCAAAGGCTGGATCCACCACATCTATATCAATAGTAATATAAACGGGCTTGTCGCCTATAATAGGCAAAGACTTTTTGAGGGGGGCAATAACCCTGTCAATAAACATATTTGTGTTGGATTTGGCATAAGCAAATTCTTCCTTGGTACCCGAGCGAATGCCAAATTGATAAAGGTTCTGCCCGCCGATGATCTCCGCGACCTTCATCATTACAGTGGCATGGGAGTTAAATTCGCCGAGGTAATCGAGCCTGAGGTCGGCGTGGGCATCAAATTGAATCACTGTCAAATCAGCAAAATGTTTGGCAGTTTCCTTGATGATCGGATAAGTAATAAGATGCTCTCCCCCAATGTAGATGGGAAACTTCCTGTCTTGGCAGATCTGGGCCGCCACCTGACCTATTCTGTCTAAGCTCAAAGGCACATTGCCAATGGGTAAATTAATATCTCCCCAATCATAGAAGGTGTAATCAGCCAAATCTTTTTGCTGGTATACACTGTATTCTTCTAAAGCATAAGACACATGACGCAGTGCCTGGGGAGCAAATCTGGACCCGGGACGATAACTGACTGTATAGTCCATGGGTACCCCAACAATTACAGTACCGGCTTCCTCGTAGGAGTCGGAGCTTCCCATAAAGTTATTGGACCTTTCTACCAGCCCCATCAATATCACCTCTTCTACTTAATCAGGTCAGACACAAAATTTGGCAGCCTGAATGCTCCCAAATGCAAATTGGGATTATAATATTTAGTCGGATAAGACAGAGCTTTGCCAGTGTCAATTGCTTCCGGGTCATATTTCTTCGAGCCCATAGTAAAGGACCATAACCCGCTGGGGTAGGTGGGGATACTGGCCAAATAAAGTTTGGTCACAGGAAAAGTTTTAGCTATGTCACGATAACAACCGGTAATTAGATTACCATTAAAAAAGGGTGACTCCGTTTGAGCTACAAACAGCCCGTCCTCCTTTAAAGCAGCGAAAATCGATTGATAAAAGTTTCCTGAAAACAGTTCAACAGCAGGCCCTACAGGCTCGGTAGAGTCCACCATAATCACATCATATGTATTGGGATTTTCCCTGACATGTTTGATGCCATCATCATATATTACGGTAACTTTGGGATTATCCAGAGCGCAGCTGATTTCAGGCAAAAATTCTCTGGATACCTCAACGACTCTCCGGTCAATTTCAACCAAAGTCGCTTTTTCGACCAGCGGATGCTTAACAATCTCCCTTATTACCCCTCCGTCTCCGCCGCCAATAACCAGAACATTCTTCGGGCATGGATGGGTATTGAGTGGAACATGGCTGATCATTTCATGATAAACATACTCATCTCTGATCGTAGTCATAACCATCCCGTCCAGCACGAGCATTCGGCCAAATTCCACGGTGTCGATGACAGCTAAATCCTGAAATTCAGTTTTTTCCGCATGCAGAGTCTGAGTAATTTTACAGGTAATCCCAAAATTTTCCGTTTGCTTTTCTGTGTACCATAGTTCCATCCAAAATTCCTCCCTATTGCTTGTAATAACTGACCCATCCTGATTATTTTGCATCTTTGCAACATTGAATATTATAACAGAATTTTTTAAAAAATAAAGAAAAATAATATTTTTTGATTCTCAGTGATTATGCGTGGTCCGTCTAAGTTGATGTCGTATATTGTAAGGTCAGAAGTGGCAATATAAAAATGTTCCTATATTCTTTTAAGGAGGCGTATGTTTTGTCAAAAACTGTAATTGGGGTCTTTGCATCCCGTGACCAGGCGGAAAAAGCTGTTTCTGAGCTTCGCAACAAAGGATTTGAAAAAGAAATCTCTATTCTGGCCAAAGATGATCAGTCATATGAAGGAACTGACCAAAACACCAAGATGTTCGGCGGCGATTCCTTGGCTGATGGTGCCACTACCGGCGGCGTTATCGGCGGTATAGCCGGTTTAGCCATCGGAGCAGGTGCACTGGCTATCCCCGGACTTGGACCTATCATCGCTGCCGGCCCTATTGCCGGGATGCTGTCAGGCGCTGCTACAGGCGGAATTGCCGGAGGCCTGGCTGATTGGGGAATTCCTGAGGACCGCGGCAGATACTACGAAGGAAAAGTTAAAGAAGGCCGCATTGTCGCCACAGTAAAAACTGACGATAATAAAATTAATTCAGCCGCAGATATTCTGCGCAAAAACGGGGCCCAAGACGTCGAAACTCATTAGTAAGATTAAAGTCACCACCATGAAAATTGGTGGTGACTTTTTTTAAAATTAATTATTTTGCTAGCAGGATTAAGACCTAAAAACACGTAATAAATTATCTAAAGAGTAATGATAAAGGGGGTCTATGGGATGACAGAAAATCCTTTGCAGGTCCTGCAAAAAAGCCGCGATTTGCTGGGTAAACCGGTTATATCTTTAATGGGGGATGAACTTGGCAGTGTTGCCAGGATTATTGCCGAACCTGTCGGCGGGTCAGTAGTTGGCGTAACCTTATCTGTAAAAGGGTGGTTTAAAGGGGAAAAAGCGGTTGAGTTTTCGTCAATAAGTTCCTTTGGAGATTATGCCTTAACTGTTAAAGAAAATGACCTGGTTGTGCCTCTCAACACTTTATCAACACTGGAAAAAACAGCTCAGGAATGTAATCTGTATGGAATGCGGATTATTACTCCTGAAGGCAAACTGATTGGCACTGTTGAGGATTATTATTTTGACATCAAGACAGGTACTATCATTAAGTACATATTAACCGGCGGTATCATCAAAACTCTCTTTAAAGGGCACGCTGGAATTCCTGCCGAAAGTATCTCTAAAATTGGTAAAGATGTTATCATTGCCATGGCTGGCGTAGAAGAAAAAATAGAGAACGAAGAAGGCGGCCTGCATGATAACCTGGAAACCTTAAAGGACGAATTAGACCACTTTAAAAATGACCTGGGACAATGGAAGGACGATGCCGAAAAGGTTTGGGACAATACAAGATCAAGGGCTCTGGAACTAACCAGAACAGTTGGTGAAAATCTCAAAACCGCCGCTGAAGGCAGCAAAGATACCGGTAAAAAGCTTTTTTCCAAAACAGGGGAAATGTTGACAGAAAAGAAAAGTCAGCTAAAAAACTCCTATGAAATGTGGCTGGATCGCCTCCAGTCTGTAAAAAGCGGGGCGGAAAAACCTTTGGCCGACAATGAGCTGCAGGCTCTGATCGGACTTGCGGCAGCCCAAACCATCACAGACGACCAGGGAGTCGTAATCGTTGCCCAGAACTCTGTAATTACGCAAACTATCATAGATGAGGCCCAAAAGGCCGGAAAACTCAAAGAACTGCTGATTGCCCTGGCCACCAGGGATCTGGAAGACCAGATTAAATCTATAGAAGATGAGACGAAAATTCCATAGAAAGAGGGTGCCCTAGGCACCTTCTTTTATTTCCCTTTTTATTTCCCTTTTTTATAGCCACGGTCAGTCTCTATGATAAATGCCAGAATTTCAGCCACTACTTTATAAAGCTCAGGAGGTATTTCCTGACCCATCTCCAATTGCCCCAAGGCTTCAGCCAGAACCGGATCTTTTTCTATAGGGATATTATAGTCCCTGGCAGTCTGTAAAATCTTTTCTACTAGGTGGCCCGCTCCTTTAGCCAAAACCCGGGGTACCTTCATTGTTTTACTGTCATACTGCAGGGCAACAGCTATCGATTTTTGGGGATCATCCATGACAAACTCCTTCCCAGGCCTCTATACCCTCAGATTTAGTGTAAACAGCCCGGGTCTTTCCGTCTTAGGCTGAAACCAGGCCCCTTCTATCCCTTCGGTCGCTTCGACTCTGGTGGCTGATGAAGTAACCTGGTAATTCATTTGCCGCAGCTTTTCAAGGAAGGAGTCTTTCATCTTTTCAATCAATTGACCGGCTTTTTCGTTATCACATATAAATTGCAGATGGAGATTTTTATAATTAACCTGAACTTCACATCTAACCTGACTTAAGTTTGGTGTCTCAAGTTTTACTTCTACCCGGCAAGAATTAAAATCACGCCTGTTCTTTTGCCCGTCATACCTGTAGTTAATGAAAAGGCTCAAAGGCTCATCGATGTCTTCAAAGCGAACTGAAGAATACATGACCATAATATTTTCCCGGCCTGGCTCTGTTTTATTATTAAAACTGTGCAGCGTTTCTAATTTATCCATGACATTTTGGGCTAACTTAAGCAGTTCAATGCTTTCGTGATTGGTATTCCCGCGCAGCCCTTCAATCATTTTGCCCAGCAAAAGCAAAAGATCCGGCTTAGGGGAAATATTATCCCCCGGCCTGTCTAAAAGTACGTTCAGCCGCGCCATAAATTGTTCTCGGCCTGCATCATCCAAACCTGGAGCCTTTTGCGCAGCCTCACCTAACCTTTTGACAATATTACTGATAATTTCTCCCTCGTCCACTGCAGGTTCAGATACGCTGCCGCCTGCGGCGCCGAGACGTGTCTCGGGAATAACGGATTCTGATGCGAGATTTATCGGCGATCCTGCATGAGCAGCCTCTGGATGGTTTACTGCGGCCTGTATTGATTGGGAGGAAAGGGCGGCAGCTTGATTGGGCTGAGCCTGAAGGGCGGCAGCCTGATTGGGCTGAGCCTGAAGAGCGACAGCCTGATTGGGCTGAGCCTGAAGAGCGACAGCCTGATTGGGCTGAGCCTGAAGAGCGACAGCCTGATTGGGCTGAGCCTGAAGAGCGACAGCCTGATTGGGCTGAGCCTGAAGAGCGGCAGCTTGATTGGGCTGAACCTGAAAGGCGGCAGCCTGATTGGGCCGAGCCTGAATAGCAGCAGCCTGATTGGGCTGCCCATGAACGGGTGCAGTCTGGCCTGTTTGAGCCGGAATAGCCTCAGCCTTGCCTGGCTGGGCCATAGAAACCGCTGTCCCTTGCCCCGGCAGCCGGCCCTGCCCCTGCTGAGCAATAGGGACTTGTCCCCTGACCTGTCCGGTCCCGGCACCGTCTGGGGATACCAGCTGTCTAAATACACCTGCTAATTTTAGAGCCATGGTTTCCGGAGGGTCAGCACTGCTCAGCTGCAGATCCCTGATGGACTGGCTCAACTCATAAAAAATTTGTTTTAATTCTCCTTGTACTTGCGGGTTATTGGCTTCCTTAGCCGCTGCCGCAAGCAGCTTGTCAAGGGCAGCATGTAAAAATTTCATATCTGTAAGGATGCCTTTGACAATCCCCAGCATTTCAGTAGTCAATGGAAGACCCTGATTTTTCATAAAAGCCGGAATCCAAACATCCTGGACAGGTAGTTTTTGGGTATTCATAAATAGAGACAATTGCCGCACAGTTTCGTGGTTTATGGGCATTTCCATTTCAATCAACTGGCCAATTATAGCCCTGTTGACCTCAGTATCCTGCAGATCCAAGTTACGCAGAATACTTAGCAGGACACCGGAATTCATGACTTCCTGGTTCGGGTTTAGTACCTTTAATACCACCTGACCGTTTTTGACACCCTCCACCAGACATCTTAATTCCTGACCCAGGGATACTTCGGTCTCCAATCTCGCCACAATTTCCTGCCCCTGAAAACTAAGCAGTGCAGTTTCACCAACTATTTTTTTTATCCGCACACTTACAACCTGACCGGGGCTAAGCTGTACCGGCTTAACACCGGAAACGCCTTTCACAAGATCAACTAACAACTGGCCTATTTCCCCGGTGTGCATATATCTTCACCCCTTAATTTCTGAGTTGTCTTAAGTTAAACCCGCCAGTGTACAACTTTACTGCGCTGGTAAACTTCTTCAGACTTCAGGCATTTTAAGTAATACATAACCTCTCCGGCATCCGGGTAAAACTGCTGCATCATTGGTTCCGGATCATGCAAATAGTGCAGGGCCCAGACTATATCTTCCAATAATTTTTCAAAACCGCGTTCATACGCAGGCTTTTCCAGCAAAATATCATATGCCCACCAACCTGTATCTTCACGGGAAGTCTGACCTGATAACATTTTCTCAATTTGTTCGATCAGCATACCCCGGTTAACCTCCACTTTTTCACCCCACTATGTATTTACAGTTTTGCACCCAGCATTAGGCTGACAATAGGAAAAATTATTAAGGCCAGGGATATCACCAAAAAAGACAGAATGAAGCTGGCTTTCCATGAAAGTGCCTTGCTGCCGTAATTTTCCATAATTTTGGCAGAAGGTTCGTCTAACTTAATCCTGTTATTTGATTTCAGCACCTGCTCCAATACGACCCTATTTTCAACTTTTAATGGGTTAATATCCAAATCAACACCCATCGCTTTGCCATCCTGATTAAAACGCGCTGTTAAGAGATAGCCGACTCTTGTTTGCTCAAGGCTGATCTCCCCAATGCTGTTGACGGGAATTTCCAGACCGGCCTCCCGCAAAACAGGAAATGAAAAAAACAACTGTTTGCGGCTTAAAACCAGCAAACCTGCCTGCAAACTCATGGTCTGGGTAAATACCTTGATACACTGGCCGGCCAGTGACCAAATTACGAAATACATCACCACAAGATTAAAGGCCAACAAAAAAATGACCATCATTTTTCCTCCAAGCCGCAGGATTATTCACTTATCTGCAAAGCTTCCACCACCGGTAGGTCCGCCGGTGCAAAATCATATTCTGACATCTCCGGGGGCGTTACCCATGCGAAATCTTCACATTCTATAGGGCAAATTTCACCTTGGATAAGTTTACATTTATAGCATAACAAAATTACCTGTTTATCTCCATAGTTGTGTGAAATTACTTTAAAAATATCGCCTACTTCGATGACTACACCTAATTCCTCCTGAATTTCTCTGGCCAGACAAGTTTCCGGGCTTTCCCCGGCTTCCACTTTGCCACCGGGAAACTCCCACATCAGGCTCAGGTGAGCGTTCTTTTTTCTTTGGGCAATCAGAAACTTACCCTGTTCTTCGATAACAGCTGCAGTTACAACTAGAATTTTCATATTATCTGTTCCTTTCTGAGAGCCGCCCCACTATAGAAAACCGTCTGGCAAAAGTTCGCAGACGGTATAAACCACTTACTTTATTAATATTTGTTAAATAGGTTCCCATATACATAATTGTTGTATCTTTTCATGTACTCATTTATCAGACAATCCAATTCACAGCTTTTGTCATATACGTCTGGGTCCCCCATTCCTTTAGTCCTCACAAGCAGATACATTTCTTTTTGTTTTTCCCTGATTCTTTTTTTGAAATCACGACGGGTTCTCCACATTTTACTACCTCCTTCGTCTGATATCAAAAGTTTTTATAACGCGGAAATTAGCCTTTTTTAGCCTTTTTCGTGAAAACTCTCGAACTTTCCTTCAGAGAAAATGTCGAATACCGTCACATAGCAAATTTTTAGTAAAATTTTTCTAACTTTAAACCCATTCTAAGAGAACATTGTCGCCCCATTTCAAGGGAGTTGTAAACTCGGCGGGAACTCCATTTACCTGTATAAGCAGTCTTGTTCCTGCCCTTGGCGGAACCAGGGGAAAACTGATTCTGGTCAGGATGTCTGTTAAAATAATATTTTCCCGGGGAATCTCTACTCTCTCCTGGTTAACATGTACCACAGTAAAATTTCCAACAACCGGCATACTGACATTGGCCTGGCTTCCGGTATTTTCATTCTGCTCAGGCTCAACTTCAGCCATTTTAAAAAATTCTGTAACAGCAGCTTCCTGCCCTGCCAGATCATGGGGATCAAGCCCGTTTTGCTCAGCATTGACCATGTTTTCTACAATTATTTCATCTCCGTCTGCGATTTCAGTCATCATATCAACTATTCGCTCATTCACATAAATGATTGGAATTTGCGGCTCAGCAATACCTGCCAGATCTAAAATTTCAACCACATTTTGCGGCCTGTGGTACGTGATTGTGGCATTATCGATAATCTCGTCATTATAGTCGGCCCGCTCCCCGTTCATAGTAATTACATGATTGACTGTTAGAGGCTTTCTGTTTACATAAACAACGAAAGGCATCATCTGAGGCACCACATCGCAAATAAATCCCTGGGCATCAGCCCCATCCTCAGCCGGCACAAATTCGATAATATCATCATGCTTCACAGGTGTATCAATGGTGGTTTCAGTTCCATTTAGCTTAATAACTGCCGCCTGGCCCCTGCCACCCTTGATAATTTTCAGTTCCCCGTTTACTGCCACAGTTTGAGCCAGCCCCAGCCGCGGCCGGGTTCGCCGCAGATTGATCCCGGCACCCAGGAGCGCGTCAGCTACCGTGCTCTTGTTTATTTCAAAAAGACGGACCTGGAGGTTGTTTACCGTTACCCGGGCAAAGCCTAGGCCTTTATGCTCATAGGCTGTGACCGCAATCCCGATCGGGGTAACTGCCTCCGGCCCAACCATTTCCTGAGCGCCATATACTTCACTAATGGCTTCCCGCCCGCGAACAGCCACCCGCTGTTTGGCCAACCCCATATTTTCGGCCAGCTTGTCCTGCAGCATGGGAGTCAGACTGCCGCCGCCAATACACATTACAGCCTGGGGTGTACGTCCGTTCAATTCCAGAATTTTTTCACTAATTTGCTTTGCTAAAGTATCTACAGTTTCAGAAATCGCATCCAGCAGCTCTGACTTAGAAATCCTGTGTTCCATCCCCAAAACATCGCAAAAAGTTATCTCCTCATTTATTCGGACCGATCGCTTGATAGACTCGGCCTGATTAAAGTCCAGTAAATAATGCTGGGAAATTCGTTCTGTAATTTCATCCCCGGCCATAGGCACCATGCCAAATCCTACTATAGACCCGACATCAGTGATGGCAATATCGGAAGTACCGGCACCGACATCAACCAGAGCGATATTTAGCTGCCGCATGCTGGGCGGAACTACCACAGCACTGGCAGCGATAGGCTCCAGGGTCAGGCTGGTCATTTCCAGATCAGCCCGGTGCAGGGCGGCAAAAAGCGAATCAACAACCACCCGGGGTAAAAAGGTAGCAATAACTTCTACTGCCATCTGTTTTCCTTTCTGACCCTGCAGGTTGCCGATTTTAAAACCATCTAACTCGTAAAAAACAACACTGTAACCAACACAATGGTAGTTGTATAAGTCTTCTGCGCTTTCTTCCCAATTAACTTCTCTGCTATCACCTTCCACAAGCCTGATCTGCGCTTCCTGAACTGCCTGCAGTTCCAGACGCAGAATATCATCCTGCTGGATTTCCTTAAATTCTGCTGAATCCGACTCAGACCTGAGTCTTACGGTCTTTAAGGCCCGCCCTGCGGCTGCCACGGCCACACGGGTCAGTTTTTGGCCGATTTTGGCTTCCAGTTTTTCTTTAACAAGCTTAATAGCCTTAGCAACCTTTTCAATATCATGGATCTGGCCGTCGATCATGGCCCGGCTGGGGTGCTCCAGCTGTTCCGCCGCAATTATCTCCAAGCCTTTAATTGTTTCCTGCATGACAACCCCGACAACTGACCTGGTTCCTGTGTCGAGAGCAAAAATATATTTGTCCTGCAATTATATCCCTCCTCATTCGGAGCTTAAAACATTTCCTATTTCGACCGGAATCGACTAAATTCCTGCAATCCTATGGATAAAATGTCAAACATGGTATTTAGAACCAAAAATAAAAAGAGTGCCCGTAGACACTCCGTTTAATCTATTGACTTTTTTGATAGAAAAATGACGCTACCAGGTTGTAGCCAATCTCCCGGGCCTGGAAAATCTGTTCGGTACTGCCTGTAAACAGCATCCCCCCGGGCTTCAGGGCTTCATAAAACCTTCGGTACAGATATGCTTTACTTTCTTCGGTAAAATATATTACCACATTACGGCAAAGAATCAAATCATAATTCCGGTCAAAAACATCCTTCAGCAGATTTTGTTTAACAAATTTTACCTTCTTCTTGATTTCTTCACTTACTGTATATGTATTATCCTTCTTGTGCAGATATTTGACGAGGTGAGATTTGGGCAGGTTTAGGACCGCTTTGTCGCTGTAGACACCGGCCTTAGCTTTGCTTAACACCTCATCATCAATGTCAGAGGCAATTATGGAAAAATTCAGATTAGGGAAACCCTGCTTAAGTACCATGGCTAGGGTATATGGTTCTTCACCGGTTGAGCAGCCGGCACTCCAAACTTTGAGGATGTTGGATTTTTGCATCAGTTCGGGAATTATTTTTGTTTCCAGCACCTGCCACTGGGGCGGGTTGCGATAGAATTCAGAGACATTGATTGTCAATGTATCTACAAATTTTCGCCAGTGATTTAGTTCCCTTTGCAGCAGATCGAGATACTCGGTATATTTCTCAATTTTCAGCCCCCTCATCAGGCTGTTAATACGTCTTTCCATTTGTGGGCGCTTATATCCGGTCAAATCTAACCCTTTTCTTCTCTGTAAATCCTGAAGGAATGTTTCATAGGCATCAGGCATAGGTACGACCCCTTTTTATTTAATCAGCTTGACGTTGCTCTGTTGGTGGCATTTATTACAGAAATTATCCTTGGTTTGTCCACGCTTGCCGTGGCAGTCCAGGCAAAACTCGTTTAAATCGGCATGCCGCTTTGCCACAGTCCCGTGCTCTCTCATCCACTCATCCCTGTCTCCGCCGTGAAAAAACTTGCTTGTCATGGAAAAGTAAAACACAGCAATAGCCGCTGCCACCAAAAGTATTGTGATGCCGTTTTTTTTGTTAATCAATCATCCCACCCCTTTGGTAATATTTAGAATTCGCTAAAAACCGACAAATTCCTCTATTTTTTATAGATTTGCGAGTTGCAAGTGGCGAGTGGCTGTGTTGAATCTGTTTCACAGTTACTAACCAGTGGCCACTCCCCACTCCTCACTCCCCACTCACCTTAAATGCCACATAAGCGGCCTCAACAGTTTTTGCAATATCCTCATCAGTATGAGCCAGAGAAACAAAGCCGGCTTCAAACTGGGACGGAGCCAGATAAATGCCTTGATCTAACATAGACTTAAAGAAAACCCCGAATTTACTGGTATCTGAGGTGCTGGCAGTCTTAAAATCAGTTACCTGCCGGTTTGTGAAGAAAGTAGAGAGCATCGAGCCAACCCTGTTCAAAGATACCTCCACTCCGGCTCTTTTGGCGGCATCAGCCAGGCCATCTGCCAGTAGGGCCGATTTCTTCTCCAATAATTCATAAGTTCCGGGTTTCCGGAGTTCATTGAGAGTCACAATTCCAGCGGTCATCGCCAGGGGATTGCCGGACAGTGTGCCGGCCTGGTAAATCGGTCCCGCCGGGGCAATTTTCTCCATTATTTCTTTTTTCCCGCCGTAAGCTGCTACCGGCAGTCCACCCCCGATGATCTTGCCCAGACAGGTCAGGTCTGGCTCAATGTTGAAGCGCACCTGGGCCCCGCCATAAGCTACCCGGAAACCGGTCATTACTTCATCACAGATGAACAAAGCCCCATATTTCCTGGTGATTTCCCGGATGCCTTCCAAAAATCCGGGTGCGGGTGGTACCACACCCATATTACCAGCCACAGGTTCGACAATCACTGCAGCAATATCATGGCCTTCCAAGGCAAAAATTTTCTCCAGTGTATCCAGATTATTTAACTGAGCTGTGATAGTCCCGCTGGCGATATTCTCCGGAACCCCCGGGCTGGTTGGTACTCCCAGAGTCAGTGCCCCGGAGCCGGCCTTTATCAGTAAGGAGTCGGCATGACCGTGATAACAGCCCTCAAATTTAACAATCTTGTTTTTCCCTGTATATCCGCGGGCCAGTCTTAATGCACTCATGGCAGCCTCAGTCCCGGAGTTTACCATACGGACCATTTCCATGGCAGGCAGGGCTTCAATAATCATTTTCGCCATTTCAGTTTCCAGCTCAGTAGGTGCACCATAGCTGGTCCCTTTGTTCAGGTATGATTTAAGTGCTTCCACTACCGCCGGGTGTTGGTGCCCAAGCAGCATCGGCCCCCAGGAACCCGCATAATCTACGTATTCATTGCCATCCACATCATAGATTTTGGAGCCACTGGCCCTGTCAATAAAGACCGGGTTATAACCCACTGATTTAAAAGCCCGGACCGGACTGTTTACCCCACCGGGAATGTACTGTTTGGCTTCATCAAATAACGTTTCCGATTTACTGTATCCCTTATGCATCAAATTACACCCTCCTTAAAATATTATGTACTCACTTGAAACATTTAGTGAAAAGAAGATAAAACATACCACAGAGATCACTAAGGCACAGAGAAACATTATTATAATATATAAATATTATTTATCAGAAACCAAATAATAAATGATGATATTGGCTGGAAGAGATTTCCCTGTAATAGCAATTTTGCTCTGTGTCTCCGTGTGCTCTGTGGTATATTTTTTTATTTTCCGTCATAAAACTGTTCTTAAGGTGATAAAAAGTAAAATAAAACCATACTTATGTAGAACGCCAGGTCAATGGACCTGGCGTGTGATATTTCGTAGTGAGTGGCCTGTTGTGGTCCTTATTAGTATCCCTTGCGTCCCTGGTACAGGCACCATGGTTCTTCAGCCATGTAGTCGCCTTCATTGTAGAAAGCAGCCCTGGCCCGGCAGCCGCCGCAGAGTTTTTTAAACCCGCAGCTGCCGCAGCCGCCTTTATAATCCATTGTTCGGAGAGTCTTGAATACTTCACTGTTAGCCCAAATTTCGCTAAATGGAGTTTCTCTTACATTGCCTACCTCCATGTCCATATAGGCACAAGGCTGGACTTTACCTTTAGGCCCAATGATACAATATGAGGTTCCGGCCAGACAGCCGCGGCCAAATCTTAGATCCATCCCCAGCTGCTTAGCAATCCTCATGAACTGGGGTGCACAGGTTGGCTTCAGTTCAATGTCCACCTGCTGCTGTTTCTTCATAATCCTGGTCAGGATATCTTCATATTCTTCAGCTCTCAGGGACTCTTCCTCGATATTTTTGGCCCGTCCGGTGGGGACCAGGAAGAAAAAGTGGTGGGCTTTGGCCCCTAATTCCACGGCAAAGTCGGTGATGGCTTCAGCTTCATTCCAGTTCCAATCCACTAAAGTTGTATGGATCTGGAAGGGAACCCCGGCATCCCGGCAGTTTTTCATGCCCTGCACCGCCCCGTCCCATGCACCTTCAAATTTTCTGAATTTGTCATGCTTAGCTTTGTCTAAACTATCCAGACTAATGCCCACCCCGTCAACCCCAATTTTTTTAAGTTTTTGAGCTACTTCAGGGGTAATCAGGGTGCCATTGGTGCCAAATACAGTAATCAGGCCAAGTTTCTTGGAGTATTCAGCCAGTTCAAAGATATCTGGTCTGGTAAAAGGTTCACCACCGCTGAAGATCATAATTTTAAAACCGGCTTTTTTAATCTCGTCCAGTAACGCTTTACCCTCTTCGGTATTCAGTTCTTCACTGGCCTTGGCACCTGCGTCGCGGTAGCAGTGGTCACAGTACATATTACATTGATTTGTCGTGTTCCAGGAAATAATCATTATTATACCTCCTTTAACCATTTGGCGACGTCTTTAGCATGGTAAGTGATTATGATATCTGCGCCGGCCCGCTTAATCCCGGTCAAGGCTTCCAAAACAACCCTCTTCTCATCCAGCCAGCCATTTTGTACGGCAGCCTTGATCATAGCGTATTCACCGCTGACATTATAAGCAGCGACCGGCATTTTAAACTCATCTTTAATCCGTCTGATAATGTCCAGATAAGGCAGGGCCGGTTTGACCATGACAATATCAGCACCTTCATCGACATCCAGCCACACTTCTTTTAAGGCTTCGTCACTATTGGCAGGGTCCATTTGGTATCCCCGGCGATCCCCAAACTGCGGAGTGGATTCAGCCACATCCCTGAAGGGACCGTAAAAACCTGAAGCATATTTAGCTGAATAGGCCATAATAGGTATATTATGATAGCCCTCAGCATCCAGAGCCTCTCTGATGGCACTTACCCTGCCGTCCATCATATCCGACGGGGCCACAATATCAGCTCCGGCCCTGGCATAGGACAAGCCTATCTCTGCCAGGAGTTCGAGTGTTTCATCATTTAAAACATTACCTTTCTCATCCAGTAAACCACAGTGCCCATGACTGGTGTATTCACACATACAAAGGTCGGGAATAACCAATAATTCAGGGTATTTTTCCTTGATGGCCCTGATCGCGCGCTGCACGGCCTCGTCATCATCATAGGCGGAAGAGCCTTTTTCATCCTTATAGGCCGGAATGCCGAACAATAAGACCGCCGGGATACCTAAGCCCACAACTTCCTCACATTCCTTCAGGACAAGGTCAACCGACATCTGGAATACACCGGGCATTGAAGCTACGGGGTTTTTTACCCCTTCGCCATTTGTCACAAAAAGCGGATACACCAGGTTATCAACAGAAAGGCGGTTTTCCCGGACCATCCGTCTCATTGTTTCACTGCTTCTAAGTCTTCTTGCTCTAACTACCGGAAATCCCATATTTTGCACACCTCCAAAAAGGCCTTACCCTTAGCCCTCAACAGCACGAAGATAATTCAATACTGCCTGGATCAACCCGTCAATTGTATATTGTGCTGCCTGTACATCAACCCTAAGTCCCAGCTCCCCGGCACTGGCTGAAGTAATCGGACCGATGCTGGCCACGATTACACCGTCAAGCAGTCTCTCAACATTTTCGGGCCCAATCTTTTTCACGAAATTCTTTACCGTAGAGGAACTTGTAAAGGTAAGAACATGAATTTTCTTTTCTTCCAGAAGTTTAATCAATTCTTCCGTGTTACCTTCACCCATAACGGTTTTGTAAGCCGTAATTTCATTGACAAAAGCACCCATTGACCGCAGGGCATCAGGAAGCACTTTTCTGGCAATATCGGCCCTGGGTAAAAGCACTTTTTTGCCCTGCAAATCTTCGCCTTTAAAAACATCAATAATTGATTCGGCCACAAATTCTTCAGGTACAAATTCACAGAAAATACCATAATTCTCTATCTCTTCCCTGGTTTTGGGACCAATTGCCACAATTTTAACACCACTGAGACTCCTGACATCTTTCCTTGATGACCGCATTCTGTTCATAAAAGACTGAACGCCATTTACACTGGTAAATACAAGCCAGTCGTAAGTTTCTATCTCTGCCACGGCCGCATCCAGGGGACTAAAATTATCCGGGTCAGCTATCTCGATGGTCGGAAATTCATAGGGTTCTCCACCCAACGATTCTACTGTTTCGGCCAAAACACTGGCCTGAGTACGCGAACGGGTAATCAGAACCCGCTTACCAAAAAGGGGCTTGGTTTCATACCAGCGCATCTTTTCTCTTAAGGAAACAACCCCGCCCACTACAATAATAGCGGGGTGGCCCATTTTTGCAGCTTTGGCCTTTTCCACGATATCAGCCAGAGTACCGGTCACAGTCTGCTGCTCAGGTCTTGTACCCCACCGGATAATCCCAATCGGTGTGTCCACAGAGCGGCCATTGGACACTAGTTTTTCTACGATATAGGGTAAGTTGGCCATCCCCATATAAAATACAATAGTCCCACAGCCTGTGGAAATCTTATCCCATTCAATAGACGTATCTTCTTTGGTCGGGTCTTCATTACCTGTGATAATGGCTAGAGTGGAGTTAAAACCGCGGTGCGTTACCGGGATACCGGCATATGCCGGAACTGCGATACCTGATGTGATTCCGGGAATAACCTCGAAGGGAATATTGTGAGCCAGCAGTGCTTCCGCTTCTTCACCACCCCTGCCGAAAACAAAGGGGTCACCGCCTTTAAGACGGGTTACCAGCTTACCTTCCAGGGCTTTTTCAACCAGAACCTGGTTGATTTCTTCCTGTTTAAGGGTGTGTCTGACCGGTGACTTACCGGCATATATTAACTCGGCACCCGGCTTGGCAAAGGATAGCAGTCTGGGACTCGACAGCCTGTCATACACAATGACATCAGCTTTTTTGATACATTCCAGACCTCTTAAAGTAATTAATTTGGGATCTCCCGGACCGGCACCAACTAAATATACTAATCCATTCTTCATCTTATAATGTCTCCTGTCTTACTGTCCTTAATATTTTGTCTGCACCCATTTCAAGCAATCTCAGAGCCAAATTTACCCCCAGCGCGGCAGCTTCAGCCACCGGACCGGAGATCTGGTCACGGATTAATTCCTGACCATCCAGACCGGCTACAACGCCTTTGAGGGTTAATTGATCGCCATCTACAGTGCCTAATGCGCCAATAGGAATCTGACACCCGCCTTCCAGTTTCTTAAGCAGTGCCCGCTCTGCAGTAATAGCAGCCCAAGTAGGAGCATGGTTGATTTTCTGTACTACCGCACTGACTTCCTGGTCACCTTCCCGGATTTCTATCCCGATTGAACCTTGTCCAACAGCCGGCAAACAAACATCGATAGAAAGACGTTCGGTGATGCGGTCTCCCCAACCCAGTCTTTCAACACCGGCGGCAGCTAAGATGATGGCATCCAGATTATTTCGCTCCAGTTTAGCCATTCTTGTATTAAGATTTCCCCTTAAGGGTTCTAACTGCAGGTCAGGCCTGTAATTCAGCAATTGAGCACACCGGCGTAAGCTGCTTGTTCCAATCATGGCCCCTTCAGGCAGTTGGCCCAAGGGAACCCCCTCGCGTGAGATAACAACATCCCTGGGGTCGACCCGTTCACACATAGCACCGATTGTCAGGCCCTCAGGCAGCACTGTCGGCAGGTCCTTCATGCTGTGGACCGCCAAATCAATTTCCCGGTTCAGCATGGCTGCTTCCAGTTCCTTAGTGAATAATCCTTTATCACCGATTTTAGCCAGGGCGACATCGAGTATTTTATCTCCCTGTGTTTTCATACTGACAATCTGGAATGTATATTCCGGATTCATTTTCTTTAGAGAATCAACTACCCAGTTGGTTTGCCACATTGCCAGTGCGCTCTCCCGCGTACCAACGATAATTTCTCTTGCCATGATCTTACCTCCAAGTCGAGTACGTTATTTATTGCCCGCAGCTTCGTGGATTGCCTGCCCGCCGGGAAGACATCCAGGATGACCGCCAGGATGACATCCGGACTGGCCGCCCAGATGACCTTCTATTGAACAATCGTGAACAGCAGCAAATTGCTTTTCATTGGGCACATCAAGGTTGAAGAGGTTCTGGAGAATTTGGGTATATAAGTGCCCCTGCTGGGTCAGGGCGTATTCCTTGAGCTGCATTACCGGGTCATGCAACAGCTGGTTCACAATTGAATTAGTCATTGAACTGATGACTTTTTTCTCCCGTTCGGTAATATTACCTAAACGGTTGAAAGCCCTCGTCATTTCTTTTTGTCTGATTTCCTCGGCTCTCTTTTTGAGGGCTGTTACGGTAGGAGTAACAAACTGGGTACTCAACCATTTCCAGAATTCATTAATCTCATCTTCGATAATTTTTTCCGCCTTAACAGCTTCTTTTTTCCTGTGCTCCAAATTCTGATCAATTACATGCTGCAGATCATCAATATCATAAAGGGCAACACCCGGAACCTCGCTAACCTGTGGACTGATATCCCTGGGAACTGCGATATCAATAAGGAAGAGCTTCCTCCCATCCCGCCTGCCCATGGTTTTTTCCATATCAGGTTTTTCAATCACGCACTGGGGCGCTGAAGTGGCACTGATGACAATATCAACCCCGGCCATATGGTCATATAACTCATTAAAACCAATCGCCCGGCCGCCAAAAATTTCGGCCAAAGCGACAGCTTTATCAAAAGAACGGTTTGCTACCAGGACATCGGTGACGCCGTTGGATACCAGATGTTTGGCCGTCAGTTCACTCATTTTCCCGGCGCCTATGACCAGGATAGATTTACCATTCAAGCCGCCGAAAAGCTGCTTTGCCAATTCTACAGCTGAATAACTGATTGATACGGCGTTGCGGTCAATCTGAGTATCGGTCCTTACTTTTTTCCCGACAGCAATAGCTTGTTGAAACAGAGTATTTAAAACCCGGTTGGTTGAGCCATGTTCACAGGCCGACTGGTAAGCTGTCTTAACCTGGCCCAGGATCTGGGTTTCCCCCAGAATCATGGAATCAAGTCCCGAAGCTACCCGGAAAAGGTGGTTAATAACATCATAAAGGGTATATGTGTAAAGATAATTCAAAACTCCACTAATTTCAAGATGACAGCACTTGGCCAAATGCTCGCGGATTTTGGTCAGACCTTTATCTACATCCAGAACAGCTGCGTAGACCTCGGTCCTGTTGCAGGTAGAAAGGATTACACAACCCCGAATTATATTATGGGAAGTAATTTTATCCAGATGCCGTGAAATCATATCTTCAGAAAAACTCAATTTTTCTCTGACTTCCACGGGTGCTGTCTTATGATTCAGTCCAACCGCTACCAAGTACATGGGCAATCCGCTCCTTTACTTTATCACGCTCTCCATCTCTTAACAATTCAATAATATCTGAATAAACCAGTTTATAAAAAATATCTCTTCTCTTATCTTCTTCAGGAATAGTCTTTATAACCTGTTCCCTGATATTTCCTAATAAATCTAAAAATTCTTGATACTCAGGTCCGAAGGACTGCTCCAGTTCTTCCCGGATTCGCCTGGCCAGCATTGGGCTGTTACCACCGGTTGACACACTGATAGACAGGGCTCCCTGTCTGATTACCGCCGGTACAATAAAATTACACTTAGCAGTTTGGTCAACTATATTGACGAGTATGTTCCTTTCAGAACATTCCTCCGCGACCTTATTGTTAATTTCATGGTTGTCAGTGGCTCCAATTACCAAAAAAGCATCTTCCAGGTCGGTAGTGGTATAATTTCTCCTGATGGCTGTAACTTTGCCTGCGCTCACAGATTGTTCCAGCCACCCGGTAAGGACCGGACTAACCACAAAAACTTTTGCTCCACATTTCAGGAGAGATTTAACTTTACGCTCAGCAACTTTTCCTCCGCCGACAACGAGACATTTCTTCCTGCTGAGGTCTAGATAGACTGGATAATATTCACACAATCCGGTTCACTCACCTTTATCCTATCTTAAGACTCCCACTTCTATAAGTGGGAGTGGCTCCTCGTACTCCGCTTCGGTGGGGGTTGACTCCCCCACGAAGTCTCGATGTTCAACTTTAGTTGAACGAGTTCACTCAAATCCGCCATCGGATAAAAGCCCGAGCATATAATATATATTCGATAGGTTAAGCAATAATCCTGCAAAACAAGCATCTTAAATAGACAGAATAAGATTTTTAAGTTATTTTTTGCACAAAACCTTACTTACAGAAATCAAGCCATGGTCCAGCCATGGCTTGATCGATATTTTAACCGTAAGAGTGTATTCCAGATAAGACGTAGTTTACACCAAAGAATGTAAATAATACAAAGATGAATCCCAGGATTGACATCCAGGCCGCTCTGCTCCCCCGCCACCCGAAGGTGAACCTGGCATGCAGGTAAGCCGCGTAGACCAGCCAGGTAATCAGGGACCATGTTTCTTTAGGGTCCCAGCTCCAGTAGCGGCCCCAAGCATATTCAGCCCAGATAGCCCCACTGATGATTACAACTGATAGCAGAGGAAAACCTACCGCTATAAATTTGTAACTGATATCATCCAACACATCCAAAGAGGGCATCCTCTTGCTGAAGTCACTTTTTGACCTATTGTTTTCCATATTCTGTTTAATCAGATACATAATACTGACCCCAAGGGAAACCGCGAAGGCTCCGTAAGAAACCATGGCAGTCGCGACGTGGATGGTCAGCCAATTGCTCTGCAGGGCAGGCATAAGGTTCTCGGCATTTCTCATTTCCGGCGGCATGATGACCGCAATATAGGCCAACAACAGCCAGGCTACGGGCATTACAAAAGCCCCGATAATCTTAAACTTGTAGCGCCATTCGGCGAAAAGGTACAAAAACGAAATACCCCAGGTAAAAGAAACCAAAAATTCAAACCCATTGATAAAAGGGGCATGACCGCTGTTTATCCATCTGGCTGCGAGTAAAGCCGTGTTGCTGATCAAACCGACTATGGTGGCCAGGGTCGCCACATTAGCCAGATTATCATTTTTGTATCCCAGGTAAACGATGTAGATAATTGCGGCAACCATAAAAGCAACAAATGTAACTGTAAAAGAATATTGTTCTATTGCAATCAAATCCATTTTCTCACTCCCTATCCCTTAATTTCATCAATAATTCCGCTCAGATCGTTTTCAAGACCGGTCTTGTCTTTGGGTGAAATCCCACCGATATAAACCATGGAAACTTCCTTTTCAGGAGTGATAATCGCCCATATCCGGCGCTGCCTGAGCAGGAAGGATAAAATTACACCTACCATTAACAGGAGTGAACCTACCCCGATAATCGGTACACCCGGGTCCCGTTTAACTGAAAGTACTGTATATGGGAGAGCCTCAGTAAAGCTGACTTCCGCGGCCTCATATTTGAGCGGTGTATTAACCGCCACCTGCTGCTGCCCAACATACTGGTTACCTTTATAAATATCAACGGCAACTCCGCGGTCATCCACGCCAAGAGGAACAAAAGTTATGTCACTATCGGTATAAACAGGATTTTGGGAGCCTACTGTAAACTGGCGGCCTTTGGTATTTCCACTGGACCATGTGCCGGCAAACTGGCTGCCATAGGACATCTGATAGAATTTAATACCCTTATATATCAGCGGGTGGTTTACCGAAATACTGTAGTCGAAGGTTTTGTCTTTATCGATTACTGTTACATCACTGTGCCATTGCTGAACACTGCCATCAGGCCTGTACAATGTACGGAAATCATTTATCCTGATGTCAAAATACTCGGCAGGATCGATATTCTTGATCCCCTGAACCTCTCCGAGATTGACAGTTTGCCCTACTAATCCGGACATCGACCCGTCAAATCCGACAAAGCCGCTAAACTTAATCATCATAGCAACCAGTATAACCATAAAACTTATATGGGTAAGGTATGGCCCCAGGATGCCCAGGTGGCCGCGGTCAGATGAGACCCTGATAGCCTCGCCGTCAGGATTGGAAAAAATCCTGTATCCCCTTTTCTTTAATAATTCTTCAACCTGACCTGCAGCTTGGCCTGGCTGTTTATTTAGCTTAAAACTCTGTACCGACTTCAGGCTCTTAACAAACTTATCGGAAAAATCCGAACTTGGACCTTTGAGTGTACCGGTAATAGATTTCCACCTGTTCAGGCTGCAGATAAGCAGGTTTAACGAGAGCAGACTCATAAGTATTTTAAAAGGCCAGGTGTTATAATATTTCACATAATCCTGTTCTCCGGTATATGGATCTACAGGAATCCAAATAGTTCCAAAAATTGAGGCAATCGCCATAATCAGAAGCAGCGCGATGCCAAGCTTCATGGAGCTCAAAAAATCCCAAACAACATCAATTATGTTCTTTTGTTGGGGAGATGCACCCGTTTCACCATTTGCACTGTTTCTTTCTTCATTTGGAATATCAGCCTTTTTTTTGTCTTTTGCCATAGATTTGAACCTCCTTTTTTGAGATAGTAAATGTATGTTAATTTTTTCACCCAAGTAATAATTCGCTAGATAACCTTTTTTTTCCTGCTGACCAAATTAATTTGTCATTAATTTGTCATCTTCTGTTATATATTTCACAAATTCTACTACAATTCATAGTATACTCCAGTTATTAGAAATTTTCAATTCCTAAATTAATAATAATAATATTTATTTCTAATTACGTTCGTCCCCGGTATCCTATGTGGCACCCGCATCCACGTTCTCACCAAGTTTGCTGCCGGAAATTCCCTGAGTGGGGACATGTGCAGAATTATGGCAGGAAAGACAGGCCGCTGTAGAATCGGCATGCTCAGGTACTTCAGATGATAAGTCCCGCATAGTCAACCCCTCCACCTGCTTGCCGGCCTGGTGGCAGGCCAGGCACTCATTGCGCCCATCCCCCAGGTTGGCACCCAGAGAGTCCTTCAGCATATATTTATTGTTATTGGCTGACCCATGCAAAGTATGGCATGACTCACAGGCCATTTTTGATCCGACTTCCAGGTTACCGCCTGCTGTCTTGATATAATGGCCGCCCTGAATATCACTGTATGGTGTTTGGATATCATAGCTGCTGTTTTCCGAGGTGTTGTTGTGACAGCCAAAGCACAAGGCAAAATCATCTGCCAGATACGATGTTTTGCCGTCATTATAAACACCCCTCAGTGTTTTCATGGCAACCTGGGCAGTACCATTGACAGAGCCATGGGGGTCATGGCAGCTGGCACATTGGCCCGCCTGACCCGTCACCCCGGGATAGTTGACATTGGTATTTGAACTAACCTGCAGGGCATGGGGATTTAGAGCAGTATTATCATAGACGGCTTTACCCGCATATCTGCCATTTGGGCCAGCCTGATTGTGACACTTAAAGCAAAGGCTTTTGTTTTCATCTGTGACATTTGGTGACTCATTCGTTGGATTGACCTGTAACAGCTTGTCCAGGGAGGAACCATGCTGAGCGTGACAGGCCATGCAGCTGATGCCTGTGCCGGAAGCGGGTTTAAAAGGGGTCACCCCGTTAATTGCAAAATCGGGATTGTTATGACCCACCCCAACTGCCGGGTATGTAGAGGGGTCAACACGCCTGGTCGCTCCCTGGGGATCCTTGTGACAGCTGAAGCAAAATTCATTCCCCCCGTGGACATCGGGGGCCGCCTTGCTCTGCAGCAGACGCGGCCAGTGCACTGGCTGACCCTGTTCATCCCGGCCACCGTCATGGGGGTTGTGGCAGTCAGTGCATTGTTGGGTACCTTCAGGAATTTGATGGTGCGAGTTGGCAAAATCACCATTTACACCAAACTGACCGGCAACATCATACTGGCTCTGCCCTCCGGCATCGTGGCACAGGTAACAGGACTCAGTCTGGCTAGGCCTGTTTAGCAGGCCGGGGGCCTGGCCATTGTGTGTAACATGGCAGCTTGCACACGCGTTTGTGTTATCTGTATAATTTCCATGGGGATTATTATCGTCAGCTCCCATTGCCGGCAAATAGCAGTAAAACACCACCATCGCTCCGGTCAGCAATACTGAAGCCGCTAAAGCGAAAAACCGCTTTAAACTCATTACACGATCAAAAATTTGCTTTCTGTTTTGCGTTGTCTTCATCATGCCATCCCCTCCCGGCAATTAATCACAGTCAGCAATCCTCCGTTACTGCCTGTCATAACCCCAGACCTGTACCTGGCCAGCCCCCCGGTCGGCTATATAAATTTTTCCGGACGCATCAACATAGATAAATGAGGGGTAAATCATGGCCCCGGCAGGTGAATCCAGGCCGTCGAAACTGAATACAACCCTGCCATCCCTGGTCATGACATGAATGGTGCCGTTTAAAGTATCTGCTATCATCAATCTGTTCTGCTTATCCAGCCCGATTCCCCTGACCAGACTAAAGGGCTGAGGGGGAACCCCCCATTCCCTGATGGTGCCGGCTACCAATCCCTTCCGGTCTATTTGCTTGACAGCAAAATTGCCGCTGTCAGCGACCCATAATTCACGGTCACCCTGGCCTAAAACGATTTCCTGCGGATAGCTGAAAGATGAGGCAGCAGGCTTAAGCTTGCGCAGTAATTTGCCTTTTGCATCCATCACAATAATTTGGTGGTTCAACAAATCTGAGATGTAAATCTGGCCCTTATCACCTACAGCCAGCGCCCCGGGCTTCGTTTTCTGGGCAGCACCGAGAATGGTCCGCACATACCTCCCGTCATTAGAGAAAATCTGCACATTTAAGTTTTCAGAATCGGCAATCACAATTTCCCCGTTGGGAAGCACCACGATCCCGTATGGATAACCAAACTCACCATTACCTGCGCCCTTAGAGCCGAAGCTTTTGATATATTGTCCATCAGACGAGTAAACTTTGATATTGGCAGTTCCGGCATCAGTGACATATATTTTTTTTTGTTGATCAACAGCTAGAGCCATGGGCTGCTTCAGTCTTCCCTTCCCTGTATGGCCAAATGCATTTAAAAATTGCGGCTTTTGTGCGGCATTGTCAGGAAAAAACGAGACGGCATCGGAGTTGGACTGCAGTTCGAAAGCTGCAGCATATGTAATTATGCCAACTGCAAGTGCTAATACAATGAAGATGAACAAGGATTTTTTCTGCTGCATTCTGCTCACCGCCCGTTTTTAATACTTTGAACTTTTTTTAACTTTTGGAAATAACTATTGATTTCTCTTATAGAAGGTAAACTCCTGCAAAAATGGCCTAGAAATTTTCTGACAATTTCAGCCAATCCTGTCATGTCGCATAATTTTAGCCTTTTCCTTCCATTCATTGAAAAATGCGCCGATCAACAGAGTTCTTAGCGGCGGTTAGCTATCTGAGAAATAAAAAAGAACTAAGGCTGACCAATCTACCTTAGTTCTTAATATTCTAATTAAAGTTAGATCCTATGGTTTGTCGTGGTTATGCTCTCCGGTCCCCCCGTAATAACTCCATGTATTGGCAATTGCCGCACCATGACAGTTATAACAGACATCCCTGTCGTCCAGCCGCAGCAGCGCACTGCTTGTGGCAGTAAGCCCGGCATCGGTATTATATCTCGTAAAGGTGGTAGCGGCACCCCGCATAGTTGCTGCAGTACCATGGGCCCTGTGGCAGGAAAAGCACATTAATTCATCAGTATTTTTGGCCAAAGGAGTGCCATAAGAGATTGATTCATCATCAACCATTCCTGCAACCACGACACCCATCGGGTGACGGTATTTATTGTTGCTGTCGGCAGTATGACCGGCATTGTCAGGAGCATCGAAGTAGTCATGGCAGCCGCCGCACCATGTATTAATTGCCTCAGGATAAGCATCTATCCTGAATGTGCTTTCGTTTACTGAACCGTCTGCTTCAAAATCAATAGTTGCGTTAGAGTTAGTAGGCAGGTTTTTCCTTAGCAGCCTGGCTTTGGTATTGGCTTTCTCTCCGGCATGGGGGTCATGGCACGAGCCGCATTTAAAAATGTTGCCGGCCACAATATTGGTCCCACCGGGCATCTTTACTGTGTCATCGTCCCATGCGGTTCCCGGGATGCTGTTGTCATCAGGCTGTTCGACATTGTGGGCCGAAGAAGAAGCCGCCCAATGAGTGTCATTAACAATAAAATCATTTTGCGCTACATCAGACCCATCAACAAATTTAAAGCTGTTTTTAAAACCACCCGCATATGAGGGATAGAGTGTCCCGGCAGTTCTCGCAACCCTCGGATCATCATTGTAATTATAATCAGTGAAAATTATCCCGTTTTCGACATCGTAAGGACTGGCAATCTCCCCGGTACCATGACAGGCATAACAGGCATCAGTTTGAGTCGGGCCATTTGATAATAGAAAGGCAGCTTTGGCGGCGTGGGTAGTATGGCAGTCAGCACAACCGGCAGTACTGGTATCCCAGCCGCCATGTGTCTGAATATCGAAATAAGCACCTGCCGCCAGGGGGAAAATAATTAAAGCCAGAGCAGTGAGGGCAAATACAATTAAGGTCTTTTTCATATTTTCACCTCCCTTCAAGAAAATTATTTGATGGCAAACACCGATACCCTGTTCTTAGAAATTTCCGCCACATACAGGCGGCGGTTTTGATCTATGAAAGTCTTGTTAGGTATGGCCAGCTTATCATTTTTATTTTCAGCGGTACGAATCTCATTAACTTTCCGACCTTTGGCATCGTGAATGGTTACGTAATTCCCAACAGCATTGGCCACATACAAATAACCTTTGGCATCAAAACTGATGCCCCTGGGCACCAGAAAGCCGCCATCCTCCTGGGAGTATATTTTAACCAGCTTGCCATTGGAGTCAAAAACCTGAATCCTGTTGTTATTCGAATCTGCAACCCAGATCTGATTGTCATCATCAATTAATATGCTGCTGGGGAAATATAATTCTCCCTGCTTTCTCCCTTTCTTGCCAATAAGCTTTTTGATATTACCCTTGCTGTCACAGACCAGGATCTGATGACTGGCAGCATCCAAAAGATAAAATGTGTCATCTTTTATTAATAAATCTGTTGGCCTGGCTGCTTTAACCCAGTCGCGCAGCCATTTCCCCTCCCTGTCAAAAACTTTAACAGCGTTTTTGTTGATGTCGACGACGTAAATTTCTTTGTTATAAAAGACAATGGATTTAGGCACTCCAAGCTGTCCCTTGCCAAATTCCCTTTGATAATCACCATTATAATCAAAAACCCTGACAACACCGTTTTGGGAATCGGAGACATATATCTCGTTCTGGAATACAGTCACAAAATTTGGTCCCTTAAGAGTTCGCGAATTACTCCCGTAGATGCTAAATAGATATGTAGCACTGGGCAGCGCATTCTGGGGCAATTTAGATGAAATCAACTCAACAGGGTCTTGATTCCTAAAGAAGAACCAGCCAAAAACCAAAGTAAGGACTAAGACACAAGATAAAATTATATTTGTCAGACGCGCAGTTGATATGGTTTTCACTATGTTTTCACCTACAATTTCAGAGATATTATTTTGTCAGCAGCTTCTTTTGCTGAAGGGCTTCCGGATAGTCCGGTACAAAATTTAAAGCTTTTTCCACGTACTCCAGGGCTTTTTTCAGATCACCCTTTTTTTGATACACCCTGCTGAGTTCATAATAAGTATCTGCAGCAGACGGTTCAATCTTCATAGCCTTCTCATAAGCCCCGACTGCTTTGTCCAACTGGTTGGTCTCATAGTAGGCTAAAGCCAGGTTATATGCTGCCGGATAATTGAAAATAAGTTTGGTGGCAGCAAATTCAAGGAAGGGTATTGCTTTATCATAATCTTTTAATTGATTGAAGATCAAACCCAGGCGAAAATTCACGTCAGGATTATTTGGGGCCAGGCTGTAGGCATTCTGATATTCCTTCAGGGCAGTCGGCAAATCCTGCTTAACCACCAGGGCATCACCTTTTTTTAATAATATATAAGGATTACTTGGGTCTGATTTCTGATATTCATTAAGCACCTTTAGCTGCCTGTCAGCCAGAGGAGTATCATCAAACTTATTCCAGAAAAACCGGTAACCGACAAACAGCCCGGCTGCCATTACTGTAATTATGACTGCAACTATAATTAGCATAGCCTTTTTTAATGATACCTGAGCCTCTGACGGATTATTGGGCGTCTCCATACTTAACCTCCAGCTTACTAAGCATTTTCTCAAACAGCCTAATATTACTTTACTTCTTGTAAACCTTAGCGGGTCTGTTTACAGTTTTACTGATCGGTGCCTTATCATAATCAGGGACTCTTGAATCGATGGATTTCTCCTTAGGTTCATTTAAAGGTGAAATTTTACGATTAACATTATATTTATCCGGATTATCTTTGGCCTTTTTGCCGTGACATTTCAAGCACAAGGCATCATCTGGCAATAAAGTAAATTTTTCGTTAGCTGTCCCGTGAGGTCCATGACAACTGGTACAGTGCATGACCCCTCCCCTCCAGGGATCATCATACTTTTCACCATAAGGATGATTTATCATGGCCCGGCCTACGTAAGTATGACAATTATTGCACATAGGCTCCTGCTTATCCAATAATAAAGGTTTGTAATCCGAGCCATGCGGCAGGTGACAATTGGTACATGCTCCCAACCCCCCTCGACCTTCGGCCTTTGTAGCATGTTTCAGCTTTTCGTAGGTATCCTCAAGACCCAAGTGGCAGGTATAACAAAGCTGATTGCCCTGTTTCTTGAGTAATTTATCACCTTTACCCACATGGGGGTCATGACAGCCATCACATTCTAATGAGCCATTGCCTACCGGATGGCGTGACATCTTCTCAAAATCCTTTTTCAGGTCAGAATGGCATTGGAAACATAAGTTGGACCTGGTTTCCGGCAGCAGCGCAGGTTTTTCAGACGCATGGGGAACGTGACAATTAGTACACTTATCCTTGACCGGAGCATGTATGTTTCCGTTTTGCAGCCTTTCAGCCATGCCCTGATGGCAGGCCAGGCAGAGGGAATTTCCCGACAGGAGCAGCAGTTTATCTCCCGGAGCAGCGTGCGGACCGTGGCAGTTAACACATTCTCCTGTTTGAAAAGGCTTATGCTGTACCGGCATCTTATTCTCATTTAGCCTGTCATAATGACACGAGTAACATAATTCTTTGCCCGGCAGTTTAGTCAGCCCCCGGTTTTTGGAAGCATGCGGGCTGTGACAGTCGGCACAGGCCCCAATTTCATATGGTTTATGTTTGTTTGGAAAGTTATAGACCAAATCCATTTTGTGACAAGTGGTACATAGATTAGCAGGTGATACGCGCAAAAGATGCGAATTGTCGGATGAGTGCGGATCATGGCAGTCAGTGCAGTATCCTAATTGATATGGTTTATGCTGGTACTTATATATACTCTCCTCCATCCTGTTAAAATGACAGGTAGAACAAAGTTTATTCACATCGACAATAAATTGACTTTTGCCGTTCCCGGCGGAGTGTGGAGTATGGCAGTCTGTACAATACCATTTTACAAATGGGGCGTGTTGATTTTTTCTATTAAAATCGTCCTGGCTTAGCTCTGTGTGACACAGACCGCAGGCTTTTTTGTCTGATTCACGTTCTGTAAGCCTGGGGCGTGTATCACTTTGATCATTTAGAACTGTTTGTCTGAAAAACTGGCTTACCTGATTGCGAACGGTTGGCAGGGTTACCAGAATCCCTATAAACATCAAGAAAAGTAAGACGTATACTAATATCCTGTTGATTCCCACTTATTGACCGGCTCCTTTCGCCGTATCCCTTTATCCTATCGTAAGACTCCCACTTCTATAAGTGGGAGTGGTTCCCCGTACTCCGTTTCAGTGGGGGTTGACTCCCCCACCGAAGTCTCGATGTTCAACTTTAGTTGAACGAGTTCACTAACGGCATTGCTTTCAGGAAACCCTGTGCTGCTATTTTGACCTATGGAATTCTTCAGTTATCAAAATTATCCTTGTGGATAACATTTATTCCCTTTTTATCCATTTTATTGACAAAAAAGCAGGAGATTTTTGCTCTCCTGCTTTTCAATCCAACAATAATGTGGGCCGTCGCTAATTCTTTAGTTGATTCAGATGGCATTTTGAACAGTGTGTGGTATCATGGCAGTCCCAACAGCCGCGATTTGTGGCACCATGCTCTTTGACAACAGAAGGATGCAATTTTCTCCAGTTCGGAGTGTGCGTTTTTGTTCCATCGCCTCCCCCGCCGGCACCGTCATGGCATTTTGCGCAAAATGCCGGTACGGCTTTCGCCCTTGGGCCATCCTGATTGTAATCGTGACAAATCAGGCAGCCGGATATACCCCCATTCAAGGTCTGAGTTTTATGCACGATTTTCCAATCCTCTGAGTGGACTGTCGGCCTTATCTGGTGACAGTTATAACAGAATTCGTTGCCTCTGGCATACCTGGCAGCCGCATCCTGCACCGGAACATCCTTGGCATTTAGCGAATAAGAGTGGCATTTGTTGCAGTATTCCAGGTCTCCCCTGGCTTTAAGGCCATGAGAAGAATTCCAGTTTTTCACCTTGTGGTCTAACGGCTCACTGATACTGGTATGACAGGCTTCGCATTTCTGGGTAACATTTCGCTTTATGTGACAGGCCAGACAGGTATTCATTTTGGGCTCAGCATATGTTTTATTCATTTGTTTATGTCCGTACTCCGGATTCCAGACCTGGTAATTTCCGTCAGCCGTTATCTGGCGGGCTGCAATATTACCATGGGCCACACCACTGTGACATTCCACACATTGAACTTTTTTGGCTGCATGGGTATCATGGGGAATTATCAGGTCACCCGAAGGAGTTATACCTCTATTGATAGAATGGCACTGGGTGCAGATATCATCTTTAATCTTTGTGCTCATCTTAATAGGGAGTTCATATGTACCTGTAAAGTAAAGCGTAACGTCTTTTATGGCAGATAATTTGTGAGTAACAAAATTACCCAGTCCCGGTTCGATGTGGCACCCGGTGCAGGCAATCTGTCTGTGGGATGAAGCAGTCCAAGTGTAATACTCCGGTGCCATCACGTGGCAATTGAAACAGAACTCCGCCGACATCGTCGCTTTTAAAGTTCCAGCTAAACTCAGGATTATTAAAATAAGTAAACCACAGACCATGATAAATGCTTTTAAGCGAGCTTCAGTGTTTGCCGTATTGAGCTTTTTGAACATCCCCCATTTAGGCATACTGTACTGCTCCTCCTCAGGGACTAGTAGTCTCTCGGAAATTAATTCTGTACAAGGCTTGGCGTATTGGACTTTTTCCTTTTCCCTCCACTCCATCCAGTCCAAAAAGAAAACGCTGAGGGCGCAGATGCGCAAAGGACACGGAGAAACATTTTTATTGTCAAGAGGTTATACTAGTCTTTTTGCGTGAACCAGTGGCAATTATTGCAGGCAACTTCTTTAGCCGGTGATTTCAGGGGCTCGCCATTTGCAGCTTTCTGAATGCTGTGGCAGGCAAAGCAGTTATTCATTCCCTTGGCATTAACAACATTCTTATGCTCAGGCATCCAGGTCGCTTTATCTTTATGGTTCGCAGGTTTAGTACCATGGCAATTCACGCAGAATTCATTGGTCCAGGCAAAATTTTTGGCCTGAATACCGGCTTTGGCAACATTGTTTTTTACTCCATCGGCTGCATATGTTGGTACCTTGCCCATCGCATGGCAGCTTACACAGGACGGTAGAGCTTTTGCGGCATCCGAACCGTGGGTATTGAGCCAGGTGGGTGTGGTGTGATTTTTGGGAGTTAAAATATTTTCGTGGCAGAGTTCGCAGGACCAGGAAACACTCTTGACACCTTTGACTCCGTATTTTTCAGGGTTTATATGACATGATACACAGGTATCCATATCAGGTCGGACAAATTCTTTAGCCATATTTTTCTGTCCGTCACTGTCAGACCAGGCAGATAAATCCCCGTTCGCAACTCCTCTGCCGGCAATATTTCCGTGAGCCACACCTGAGTGACATTTAACACATCCAACTCCTACTTTTTGATGATATGAATGAGGATCTTTTAGGTCACCTGACAAGGTAAATGAACGGGTTTTCATGGAGTGACACTGCTCACATAAGCGGCTCGGCAGTTCGTGCTTCATCTTGATAGGTTTTTCTTCTTCATAGTGGCCGCTCAGATAAGCGTATAGGTGCTTTGTTGCTGCCACTTTTTCTATTAAGATATTAACTACACCTGGTTCCATATGACAGTCGACACAGGAAATTTGACTATGCGATGAATATTTCCATGTAACATACTCAGGTGTCATGGCCTTATGACACAGCTTACAAAAATCCGGGGACATGGTCATGGAAATACCCCCTACTGTAGCTACCAACAAGAACAAGAGGGTTCCACTAACCAGGATGAATAACTTTAACTTATCTTCTGTCTTAGATAAGTCGAATTTTATCTTGTCACTTAAGCTCATGTTAAATTAACCCCCTAACCCTAGACTCCTTGCACTACAAATCACTTTCACAACCAAAAATAATGGCGTACTTTACACCAAAATTTTTTATTATTTCGTTTCCCAATTCCCATAGGAAATCATTTCTATACCAAATCTGGAAACCCTTCTTAAATTATGTATTTTTTGGAAGCGACATGCGCACTGCTTTGATTTTTTCTCTTTTTTATCTGATCTAAAATTTTCTCTTGCCAATAAAGTCGGCAATCATGGCTAAACTGTCTGTTGCTGCACTAGGTGGTACCAAACTAAGCTGCTTCTTGGCTTTTGCCAGATACCAATTCGAAACTGTAAAAGATTTTTCAATAGCCCCGCAATTTTTAATTATCTCAATAGTCTCTAGGACTTCCCCCTCCTTTTTGTTACTTTTCCTGATAATCTCCGCCAGCCTCTCCCGGTCAGGTGAAAGGTTGAAGGCGAATATTACCGGTAAGGTCACAATCCCCTGTCTGAGGTCACTGCCTACAGGTTTGCCAAGAACTTGTTGATTGGCTGTAAGGTCAAGAATATCATCTGTGATCTGAAAGGCCATGCCCAAATAGTACCCAAACCGTTCAAGGGCCTTAACCTGAAAATCCGGTGCTCCGCAGGCCACTGCACCAAGCTCACAGCTGGCCGAAATCAGCAGTGCCGTCTTGCGTTTAATCCTGAAAAAATAATCTTTTAAAGTCTGATTAGGATCGAAGCAGGACACTATCTGTTGGATTTCTCCTTCGCACATCTTTACACTAATATCAGCCAAAATCCGGCTAACCACCGGATTATCACATTCTGCAATTAAAATCAAAGATTGGGCAAAAAGATAGGTACCGGTATAAATAGAAATTTGGTCACCCCAGTTGGCCTTGACTGTGGGAATACCACGTCTGGTATATGAATCATCAATAACGTCATCATGCACAAGACTGGCCATATGGATGAGTTCTAACGCCATGGCCAGGGGGATCAATTTCTCCGGCTTATATTTACAGGTCTTTCCTGCCAGGAGCGCAAATGCAGGTCTGAGCCGCTTGCCGCCGGCATTAAGGAGATGGGCAGATGTTTCGGTCAACAAAGGATCAGGAGTTTTAACAATTTTCTGCAGTTCTTTTTCTACATATTTTAGGTCGGTTCTAATTGTATTAAATATCTCAAGCCTGTTCATCATTCCACCTGCTTGTCATAGTAAGGCCAATTATGTATCCATGGAGGCCCGGCTTGTTCACTTGCATTATATTCTCTACTTCGCAGAAAATTCCTGCCATCCGTCAAAATAAGTGTTCGCAAAAAAGGAGCAGATTAAACCTGCTCCAGCTAAGGAAACTACTTTTCGTTAGGATCTTGTGCAGCTTCATTTATTTCTTTTTGAATATCCCGGGAGGTTTTCTTGAATTCATTAATGGCTTTACCAACAGATTTGCCAACCTCTGGTAGTTTGCTGGGTCCAAAAATTAACAGAGCTACTATCATAATTAATGCCAGTTCTCCAAATCCAAGATTAAACACAAAATGCACCCCCATAGCTGCCGAGCTTTTACTGTTGACTTTTCTTAATTATAATGTTATTATCTCATAGTCTTATAAAAAAGTAAATTGAAATCGACCCATCTCCCAAATATCGACACTCTCAAATATCGACAATTGCTTTAACAAATCCTATATGTTATAATCTATCCGATGGCTAATCTTTATTTTACTACGGGAGCGGATTGGGCCTGGTGGCTCGCCTGGTCTTCAAAACCATTGTCGGGCAGCGATCCTGTCCGTGGTGGGTTCGATTCCCACACGTTCCCGCCAATATGATATTCCAAAACGAAGCGCAAGCTTCGTTTTTTTCTTTCTCACCACTCTCCACTAACATTATTCCCTCAATTTTAATATATATAATATTAAGAATAAAGAAGGAGTGCTGTCCTGGTGAAAAAAGCCAAAATGAGTGCTGTCCAAAAACTTAATACCTGTTCGTTACTGGCCTCTCTTACTGTGCTTTTTCAGATATCAATCGGCGTGCTGCCCGGTTTAGGTCACATTCTGAGTGCCTTCGGGGTTTTGCCAATTTCCCTGGCCGTCATAATCTCCCCCGCCACTGCCCTGATGAGTGTCGCTGTGACAGCCTGGCTGACCTTTGTGATCATGCCCTACGAATTACCTCTTTTTATTTTTTGCATTGCACCACTAGGATTGGCCTTGGGTATTAGCATTTATTTCACCTTAAAATCTCCTCTTGCCCTTATTTTAGGCACATTAGCACAGGCCGGAGGGATGCTGATATTAGCTTATAGCTTAGGAATGCCTGCTTTTGGCACATTTTTGGTCAATGAAAATTACTTCACGGTGTTTCTATTTTACGTAGGTTTTTCATTTGTATACTGTGCAGCCTGGTTAGGTTTTATAAAAAAAATGAAAAGACGGTTAAAGCTCTAATTTTTCAGGGCTAACCGGCTTTTTCATTTTGATCTGCCAAAACCTGCAGGAAGGTATCTACAATGGCCGGATCAAACTGCATTCCTGCACCTTTTTTTAGTTCTTCCACAGCCTCAGTAATTGTTTTTCTTTCGCCATAGGGCCGGTTACTGGTCATAGCATCAAAACTGTCAGCTACCGCCAAAATCCTGGCCGGCAGGGGTATGTGAGCACCTCTTATGCCTGCCGGGTAGCCGCTTCCGTCAAATTTTTCGTGATGGTATAAAATCAGCGGGATCGTATGGTTCAGACAATCAACGGCCTTGATTATCCCCGCTCCCCAGACAGGATGGTTTTGAATCACGGCAAACTCAGCCTCTGTCAACCGACCTCTTTTGTTTAGAACCTCAGACCCAATTTCTATTTTACCGATATCATGCAAAAAAGCACCTATCTTGATGGTCTTTATTTCATCAATGGGGAGGCCAATTTTTTCCGCTATCCAAACCGCGTATCTGCCAACCCTTTCGGAGTGGCCGAAGGTATACTTATCTTTAGCATTTATGATTCTGATTAACATTTTTGTAGAATTAACCAACTCTGCTTCAGACTGGTCCAAATCCTGTTTCAGCTCATCAAGAACTGAGAAATACAGCTCCACTTTATTTCTGGAACAACTCTTAGCCTTGTATAAAGCCTCATCGGCCAGCCTAACCAACTCTTCCTTGGTTTTGGCATTTTCCGGATATGAAGCAACCCCGATAGATACAGTTATTTTTCCGCCTGGCTGTTTCTCCCTGCCAGAGAATGGGAAAGAGGCCACAGCAATTCGTAATTTTTCAGCAATATGCTAAAGGTTCTGAGACATAGGGCTCCCCGCTGGTCATCACTTTTTCAAATATTTCCCGGCCGGCCAGCTTCTGGCCTATCATCCCAAGATCATAAGGGGCTGAAGCAATGACCCGGCCATTTTCGTCAGCTAACGACATGCCATCAAAAACCTGTGACATTCTAAAAAGTTCCTCAAGTCTACTTTGTGCCTGCTGCAGTTCCATTTTACGAATACTACTGTCTTCGGCCATAGCAGAAATTTGGTCAAGGGAATATGACATTAAAAAGTTAATCTGATTGGAAATTTCCTGAGCTGTTTCAAAATTGTCGGCAAGTACCTGCTGCTTGGAATATTCATAAAACACAGCCAGGGCTATCACTCCAATAATAACAGATGCAGACATAACGATACCGAGAGTGAGCACCAATATTTGCCTGTTCAAACCTTTAGCCCAAGAAATCATGTCATCCATCCCTTCCAGGGGAACTTAATAATGCCAGTCTATGGGTCTTTCGACACCATTTTATTTTTTCCTCCTTTTCTAATTTATGGAATGGAAATAGTGGTGAGTGAGGAGTGGAGAGTGGAGAGCGAAAGGTGTACAATGACCAGTAATCAAGGCGAAGTAAGAAAAAAGCCGGAGCTAAAATCCCCGGCTTTTCGCTACGTGCGGCAGCTATCTTTAATGTGAATAGTAAGTAATCACTGGGTTATTCTCCCACTCTCCACTTTACAACCACTAACCACTCTTCCCCTTCTTAGTTTTCCGCCGATTTTTCGTTTCAGGTCATCCATGATGGTGTACACCACAGGAATAACTATCAGAGTAAATAGGGTAGATGTCAGAAGCCCTCCAATCAGCACCCACGCCATTCCCGACCTTACCTCCGCACCTTCAGCCAGGGCCAGGGCTGTTGGGAGCATGCCAAAAATCATGGTTGTTGTAGTCATGATAATTGGTCTCAGCCTGGTTTTGGCTGCTTCAACTAAGGCCTCCCGTAATGACATGCCGCGTTCCATCAGAGTATGGGTATAGTCAAGCAGCAATGTCCCGTTCTTGGCCACCAGACCATCCATCATGATTAATCCGATCATGGAAAAGAGGTTTAGGGAATGACCCGTAATCGCCAATGCCAGCAAGGCTCCCACAACACCCAGGGGAAGTGCCATCATTCTTATAAAGGGAGTCAGGAAAGACTCATACAGCATAACCAGAACCATGTAGACCAGGACTATTGACAGCACCAAAGCAGCAAACAGATCAGTAAAGGTTTCCTGCATACCCTCGGCCTGACCGGCGAAATTAATCCTGTAACCAGATTCCAGTTTTATAGTCTCAACCTTAGCCCTGGCTTCCCCAAGAAAATCATTCAAGGCCCGGTCCCGCAGATTTCCGGTGACTGTGATGGTCCGCTGCCGGTTGATTCTGTTGATCTCGGTGGGACCGCTGCCGGTGTCAATCCCAGCCACCTGCTGCAGCTGGGCTGTTGTACCTGTCATGGTTGTCACTGGAAGTGTCATAATATCTTCCAAATTCGATTTATTCAGACCATTCAGTTTGACGACAATATCAGTCTCCTCATTGCTTTCGCGAAATTTTCCGGCTAGGTCACCATTTAATCCGGCCCTGACGGACCTTGCTACATCATCAACAGACAGTCCAATATCGGCCGCTTTTTTCCTATCAATCCTGACCTGAACCTCCGGCTGGCCTAAACGCCAGTTGGTGTCTACATCCTGGGCTCCTTCAAGACCTGATATCATAGTTTTCACCTGTTCAGCCAAAGCGACAGTTTTTTGGGTGTCAGGGCCTGAGATCTCTATTTGAATAGCATTTCCGGGGGGTCCCATATTCTCAGCCTCAGCTACCGTGATTCTGCCCCGGACAAAGCCTTCGCCCCATTTTCTGATTTCATCACCAATTTCCCATACGCTCCTGTCGCGTTCCTTTTTATCATAAAGCTGTATGCCAATCCTGCCCAGATGCGAACCTGATGAGGACGCTCCACCCATTCCACCTGACGAACCTAAAGTTGTGTGATAATATTCGACCTCAGAAATTGTTTTGATTTTCTGTTCCATTTCCTTTAGAGCATCATCAGTTTTCCAGATCGGAGTCCCGATTGGCAGCTCCACACTGACTGTCAATTCGCCCTGGTCTATCTTAGGCATTTGCTCAGCCCCGATAATATTAAACATCGGCAGGGTCAGACTGGCTAAAAACAGGCCCAGAGCAGTAAAGATGACAGTTTTCCGGTGACCCAAAGACCATCTCAATAAAGAAATATATCTGTTCTTAAAGTTTTGTCCCAGCGGCCCGGTGCGTTTCCACAGCCACCCGAACAGGGACTTACGTCCTGAGGGGGAAGCTTCACTACCTGGTTCCTGATTCTTAGGATTCTGTCCCGGATCTTTTTTAAAAAGCCTGGAAGCCATCATCGGAGTGAGTGTGAAAGATATAAATAATGAAAAAAGAGTGGCAAATACTACAGTCAAACCGAACTGCCGGAAAAACTGGCCAACCATCCCCTGCATAAATGCAATGGGAGTAAATACCACAACATCTGACAGAGTAATGGCAACCGCGGCCATCCCGATCTCCATCCGCCCGTCCAGTGCCGCCTGGGCCGGATCCTTGCCCATTTTCAGGTGGCGATAGATGTTTTCCAAAACAACTATGGAGTCATCCACCAAAATGCCGATACACAAAGCCAATCCCATCAGTGACAGCATATTAAAGGTAAAACCGGCAAAAAACATCATCATTAAAGCTGCCAGCAGTGAAGTTGGAATAGCCAGGGCTACAATCAGCGTGGAGCGCCATTCTCTGAGGAAAAAGTAGAGGGCCAGGGCTGTGGTAATTATCCCCTCAATAATGGCGAGCCTGGTGTCATCAAGTGAAGCCCGGATAAAACTTGAGGTATCCCGGGAGACCATTATTTTGACATCACTGGGCAGATCTTTCTGGAGGTTTTTAATTTCGTCCTTAATGCGCTCCCCTACTTCGACAACAGAGGCATCACTTTGTTTAAAGACCATCAAGGATACAGCACTAATTCCGTTCACCCGGCTGTATTCCCGCAGTTCCTGGTATCCATCTGTCACAGTGGCAATCGCACTGAGGGGAATCGTCCTGCCATTTCCCACCGGAATATCAAGGCTCCGAATATCATCAAGACTCTCAAATTCCCCCAAAACCCGCACATTGTACTCTGCTTCCGGGCGATCCAGCCGCCCGCTGGGCTGGTTTAGATTCTCTGCTCTTAAACGGTTAATGACCTGGTTAATAGACAGGCCGTAACCTGATAATTTTGCTCTGTCAACAGAGACGGAAATTTCCCTTTTTTCCCCGCCGACTACTGACACATCAGCTACCCCGCTGAGTCGCTGCAGCCGGTCTTTAATGATATCTTCAGCCATCTTTTTCGTCTCATACAGAGGCCGCTGGCTTTGCAGGGCCAAAACCAAAACAGGCTGATCATTCATGTTAAATTTATAGACCACCGGGTCGCCGGCATCCTCAGGCAGGATACCTTTGACCATATCTATTTTTTTCTGTACATCCATGGCTGCCTGGTCTGAATCAGCCGTCATCTCAAATTCCAGGGCAGTAAAGGTAAACCCTTCCGAGGCCTGGGAGCTTATTTTTTTCAGTTGGCTTACTGAAGCAAGCTGGTCTTCAATAGGCTTGGTGACCTGGGTTTCAATCTCCTCAGCCCCGGCTCCGGGGTATGAGGTCACGACATAGACTGCGGGAAAATTTACATCCGGGAACAATTCTACCCCTATCTTGTTATATGTATATACCCCCAGAACAACAAATACCATGATTATCATTGACATCATGGCTGGCCTCTTAATTGCTATTTTAGTTAAATTCAAACAGCACCCCTCCCCCGGTTTTGTCGACTGACTAGTCAGTCTGATTAGAATTTTACCATACTGTTCATTTACTGTCAATCAAAGTATAAGCTGGAAGTGATGAGTGGGGAGTGGTGTGTGGATAGACGGCCACCTTAGCAATCTGGAACATGTTATCTAAGACAGCCCAGTTCTCCGGGAAAGGCAAACCAAGTACCCAGTAGCTTATGCCTCTTAAACCATATTCGTTAACCAAGAGGTATTTGGCCTGTACGCTCCTGGCGTCTTCAAACCAAACCACATGAGCGGTTCCTGTTTCGTCTGTATAGTTGAAATGCGGTGATTGGGCTACAGTGTCAAATTGAACATTCGCTCCGTACCGGGCAGCTATGCTTAATGCCTGCTGGGGACTAACCCTAACAGCCCATTCTCCACCAGGCACAAAAGGCAGTTTCCAATCGTAACCGTAAAGGGGAACACCCATCATTATTTTGGCCCGTGGAATGACTGTAACAGCATAATCAATAACTCTTCTGACCTCATTTAGCGGAGCCACAGCCCTGGGTGGCCCCCCTGACCATCCCCACTCGTAAGTCATTAGCACCACAAAGTCAACGATTTCACCATGGGCCTTGTAATCATGAGCACCATGCCACACACCGGTCGGATCATCGGTGTATTTTGGGGCCAGAGCTGTAGAGACCGAGTAATTCAGAGGCCTGAGGGCAGCAACAACTTTGCGCAGAAAACTGTTATACAACTGCCGGTCCTCAGGAGGTATCCTTTCAAAGTCAATATTCAATCCATAATATCCCTTCGCTCTCATCGTTGCCAGGACATTATCTATCAAGATTTGCTGAACCTGGTTATTGGCTAGAATACCATGGACCAGGGCAGAGTCAAAAGTACCGTTTCGGAAATTTGTCAAAACCATCAGAGGAGCGACCCTGAAGCTGCGGGCAGCCGCTAAAGCCGGGCCGTCAACAGGAGCGTTGAGGCTGCCGTCATCATTGATATGATAGCCAAAGGGACTCAAATAAGTTAAGAACTGTCCCACTTCAGTTACAATAGCTGGATCAGCGGCCTGACTCGTTGGCTCGAGGTACCCGTTTACTTCAACGACACCATAATTCTTGACAGGCTCAGGGATCCTAAGAACCATTCCGGGGTATATCAAATTTGGGTTATCAATGTTATTTAAAATTACGATTTCGCCAACTGTAACGCTGAATCTCCTGCTTATGGCATCTAAGGTATCTCCCGCCCTGACAATATATGAGGTTTCTGTGGTGGGAATGACCAAAGCCTGCCCTGTTATCAAATATGGAATCTGCTGCAGGCCGTTTATGATCACAATGCTTTGTATATCAACCCCAAATCTTCTGGAAATCTGGAGTAAAGTATCGCCAGGCCTGACCACATAAATTTGCATTTGCCCCACTCCTTTTTGGTCCTACTAGACATAATATTCAGGAGAAGCGGCGAATGGAATTACGATTTAACTGCATTTCTTTATAAGGGTAAACACTCTCCCTCTGCGTCTCTGCGGTTATCTTTTTATTACTTAAAAAAAAGATATATCCCAACAACCATTAACAACAGGGCCGCTATCCTGCTGGCGTCCACAGGCATTTGGCGGACACCCAAGAGGCCGAAATGGTCGGCTGCCATCGCAAATGTCAACTGGCTGACAATTATAATGCTGGATGTGACTGTAAGTCCAAGTTTAGGAATCAGATATGTGCTGCCCATAACTATGACCACACCCATGAGCCCGCCCATAAATGCATACCAGTCGGCATTCTTCAGCACTGTAAAACTCTGGCGGCTGAAAATCAGGTAAATCACGAGTACGGCTGCAGCGGCTACTACATTGACCACCAAAGAAGTCAGGGGTAAATCCGCAGCTTTGTTTAAATTACTGTTCACCAGGACCTGAAGTCCCCCGGCTATGCCAACTACAACCGCCAAACCGATAAAGAGAGCCAAACTCAATGCAATCCCCACCTTATGTTCAATTTTATTGTTATATTATTATATAATACACCACTGCTTAATTCACGGGCTTTTCACAGTTAGCAGTCGTCAGTCAACAGTAATAAGGTGCTGCTAACTGCTAACTACCCTTTTAACTCCCCGTACCCCGGTATCTTCTTATCCCGATGCCCCACACTTTATAGGCCACAGTGAAGCAAATAATCCCCACCAAAGGGGTCAGCAGGGCATATGAAATGTATTCATAACGGTGCAGGAGCAGGGTTGCAGGATAGAAACCCACAAAGGCAAAAGGCAGAATCCAGGTCAGAATAAATCTGACAGGACCGCGGTAGACAGTTGTGGGATACCTGCCGTAATGGGAGATATTATATACCATAGGCATCAGGCCCATGTTACCCTCAGTCCAAAAACCAAGGCTGGCCAATAACGTATAAACCCCGGCATAAATAAGGGTCGCCCCAAATACCATGACCAGGGCCAGGGGAATATCCCACCAGGTCAGCACCAGGTTCATGTTCTGTCCCGTATAAATCATCATCATAATTCCGACTGTAGAGCCGAAAAGCAGCTCCGGGGTCATTGTCTCCACAACAACCTGAAACCAGGAGTTTAGAGGCCGGACCAGAACCCGGTCAAGCTGGCCCTGCAGCACATATTTCTCAGGGACATCAAATAAATGGTTCAAAAACCCGCTGTAAATCCCGAAAGGGACCAGAAAAAAACCGTAAATAAACAGGACCTGGTCCCTGTCCCAGCCTTTGATGGCTGGGACTTTGGTGAAAATCACCAGCAGGAAAATGATATTAACCGCCTGTAACAGCAAATCTGAAAATACATATATAAAAAAGTCGGCCCTGTAAGCCATTTTAGATTTCATGTACTGGGCTAAATAATGAAAAAATATTTGCAGGTGTCGAACTATATTTTGCCAAAATCCTGCTTCCCGGTTCATCCACCTACCCCCCTTGAACCACCACATGTTTTACTACAAAACGCCACAGCCAGATAGACATAAAACCCAAAATAGAAATCCAGAAAACCTGCAGCAAAATAACTTCCAGGGCGGCCTGCCCGCTCACCTTACCCAAATATATCATGTTTGGCATGTAGCTGATAGCCTGGAAAGGAAACCACGAAATAATCTCCCTGGCCCATTGGGGATAGAAACTAATGGGCAGCAGCAGGCCTGAGAAGAGATCCATCAGCACCCGCTTGGCCCTGTATATTCCGCTGGTACTCTGGGTAAAAAATGCCAAGATACCGGCCATTAGACTAAGTTGGGCATTAATGACGAAACTGCCGAGCACGGCCAGCAAAAATATCATACTGTTCTGCCAGCCCGGAGGGAGCGCAAAGGGTCGGATTAAAAAGATAAATGCCCCAGCCGGCAGGGTAAAAAACAAAGCCCGGAAACCCGCTTCGCCAAATGCCCGGGCAAATTTTACCATCTGGTAACTATAGGGTCTGATCAGTTCCAAAGCTATTTTCCCTTCCCGGATTTCTTCGGCCACCCGCCGGTCCAGATTGCTGAAATAGAATGACCTGACCACCCAGGCCACAATTACATAAGTAATCATCTCTTCTTTGTTCAGCCCGCCAATAACCCTGCCCTCGCCGTAGATGGCATCCCACAGAAAAAAATATGCCCCGATTTGAATAGAATAATTAAAAATACCCGTGAAATAAGATGAGCGGTAAGCCAGGTTATTTACAAACTCCAGCCTTATCAGCTCAAGATAGAGCAGCAGACGAGTGCGGATTACCTGGACGGCGGTTTGTCCGGCATACTTGTCTTTAACCACTGAGACCGCCTCCAGTACTGTCTTTAGCCTCCAACTCAGGGCTATCCCCCTGGTAAATTCCTTTTACAATATCCTCCAGCTTATCATGGCCGCACTGGGCATAAAGATCTTCCACAGAGCCGTCATACAGCATTTTACCATTATCAATGATAGCGACACGGGGGCATAGGGCCTCAATATCACCCATATCGTGGGTGGTCAGGATGATGGTTGTTTTATACTCTTTGTTGATTTCTTGCAAAAATTCCCTGATTTTGGCCTTGGCCAGTACATCCAGCCCAATTGTCGGTTCATCCAGAAAAAGTATCGCCGGGTTATGCAGCAATGCCGCCGTCAAATCACACCTCATCCTTTGACCCAAACTCAGCTTGCGTACCGGCAGGTGCAGGAAATTATTGAGTTCCAGGAGATCGTCAAACATTTTCAACCTCTTCTCAAAATCCTGTTTGTTAACCCCATATATCCGGCGCAGCAGTTTAAAGGACTCGATTACCGCAATATCCCACCACAGCTGGGTCCGCTGGCCAAAAACCACTCCTATTCTCCTGGTATAAATCTCCCGCTCTTTATAAGGTATGTAACCATCAACAACCACTTCGCCGGCAGTTGGTACCAAAATACCTGTCAGCATCTTAATGGTAGTAGATTTACCTGCTCCGTTTGCCCCAATGTAACCTACCATTTCTCCGGCGTTGACAAAAAAATCAATGCCGTCAACCGCCCTGAGAATCCTGTAATCTCTCAGAAACAGGTCACGGAATGCTCCGGCAATGCCCTCCCGGCGGCGAAATATTTTAAATTCTTTAGTCAGGCCCCTGACCTCAATTAAAGCCATCTTGCTTTACCTCCGCTGTCCTGGTGACTTGGCATATAGTATTAGAGATATTTTCATTACCTTAAATTAAACATCCTTCGACAATATCCTGCTGAAATCTTTACAGAAAAAAAACCAGAGAACCATACCTCTGGTTTTTTAACTAATTAGTTAATGTATTCAGTTTTCCTATTCAACTTTCCCAAGTTATGCTCAAAGATCATATGATGCTTTTTTACCTGGTACTAATCGGTTTAATTTGCTTAAGGAGTACTGCTGGTTAGGCCTAAAGTAAATAAATCGGTAGTTACCTCGTAAGAAGTACTAAGGCTCTCTGGGCACCATCGAGATCCGACAGTAACCTGGCAGAAACTATTTCCCACCCTGTAGGGCAAAATTCACTCAGACTGGAGGTGAAATTTTCCGATTCACAACCGTCGTGAATTTTCCCGGCAATTAACTGGGTGACCTCTACTACCTTGTACTCGGCCATATGACCACTCCCTCTTTAATCTAACGTTTTCTCCTGTTTACTAAGTCTTCCTTAGTTTTCCACATTGTTTCAGACTAGCCACATGGACGTCATTCCTATTTATGCANTTATTTAAGGGTCACTTCGCGAGAGCTGACACCTCGTATGTTAACAGGAGGTACTCTTTTTTTCAAACCTCATTTTTGTTCATTACAGGAATGCTCCTTTATTAATTTGTGTTACCTCGTAAGTTTCACTTTATGTATCAATTAGCTATGTCCTCAGCAACATTGTAGTTAATTTTATTTTAATATAAAATCTCAAAATTTATACTTAATTATGCGCGAAATATATCTCCATTTTTTCCCTTTTTACAATATCACTATTTCATCTGGAGTTGAAGTAAGTCTTGCCACACCACTTTCCGTCAGCACCCAGGTATTCTCTATACCTACAACTCCCTCCCCGGGGAAAGCAAACTTTGGTTCCACAGCAAAGACCATTCCAGGCTGCAGGCTTAATTTAACACCGGCTGCCAGAACAGGCAGTTCATCAAGTTCCAAGCCGACTCCATGCCCCAAAAATTTTGCCTGGTCGGGTCCAAAGCCCATAAAGTTTTCGGATAAACCCGCCGCTTCAGCCATTTCCAGGGCCAGCTGATGCAATTCACTGCCGCAAATCCCAGGCTCAATTCTGTTAATCACGGCATCCTGTATCTTGCGCGAAAGCTCAAAGGCTTCCGCCAGTTTTCCGGACATTGGCCCAATGGAAAAAATCCTGGTCTGATCAGTAATGTAGCTATCCCAAACTCCTGCAATATCAACAATAATCGGCTCATTATCAGATATTGCCTTTAACCCGGCACTTTGCGGCTGGCTTGGTGTTAACCCTGTTCCGTTGGCGGGTCCATCAAAAGAAGATGGTGTAACCGCAGTTGCTCCGGCTGCAACGACCCCAAAAAATGAAGACTGGTTAAAGGAACGAACATTCACGACACCTGAGTGCCCTAATGCCCTGGCTTTTCCTTCAATCCGAGCGGCAAGTTCAATTTCCGACATGCCTTCCCGGATCATCCCTGGGATAGCTCTGAAAAGTTCATTCATTTTTTGGCCAGAAAACCTCTGCAAGCCGACTTCAAAGTCTGATTTGATCATCCTCATCGCCCTGATAAATCCTGAAGCATCCACCAGCTTTGATTGCTCAAAAATCTGCCGGTACAATAAATAATTTGCCGCAGGAATTACATCCAATTCCACACCCAGAGTCTGTGGTATCTTATAACCATTGGCAGCCAGGATACCGGGAATTTTCTTAATACTGGAGACACTTATTATTTTGTCCAGAGGTGATTCCTGAATGGCTCTGTCGAGACTTTTCCTGACCATGAGGACGGGCTCTCCTTGTGCCGGCACATACAAATGAGCATTCTGGGCCGTTCCCGTTAAGTAAAAAAGGTCAACAGACTGTACTACCAGAACCCCATCTACCTGATTTTCCACCAGCATGTCCTGTAATTTGTTAATTCTTGCCTGAATCTCACTCTTGGGTGTGTACAACAATGTGATTACCTCCTAAATTAAATGTATAGTCTCTCGAAAATTAAATCTCCATTATACTCAATGCTTGCCGCACTGGACTTTTTCATTTTTCCTCCACTCCATCCGGCTCAAAAGAAAACGCAGAGGTAGCAGAGGATGCAAAGTACACAGTTTTCTCTGTTTTCTCAAACCATTAAATTGTGCCTTTGAGTACCTCTCTTTTTATCTCTGCGTTATTTTTTTAAGAAGCCGCGGATGAACGCCGATGAACGCTGATGGTTCGTATAAACATATAAAATTTATTCTCTAAACCGATAATAAATCCCTTTTGACGCTACTACTTTTTATAGCTGTTACCTGCCAAATCCATCAATACTATGATTTTCCTTCCTATGTGCAGCAGGATTCGGTGTTTTCGGGCAGAATTTACTTATACGGATAAAGTTCAACAAATTTGAAGGGAGAAGGTAAAATTGCAAAGACTCAGATTCAGTCTAATTATTGTTGTAATGTTTTCAGCAGCCGTTTTGCTTTTGACAGGCTGTGGCGGCAGTAAATATGCGGCCAAAGTTAATGATTCTTACATAACAAAAGATGAGTTTCAGGAAACTTTTAACGAGGTACTCAAATATTATGAAACAACTGCCAGGAAACTTAAGGATACAGAGAAGGCATTTCTTAAGCAAGAAACTCTTGACCGCTTAATTAATGAAGAAATTGTTTCTCAGGCTGCTGCCCTTAAGGGAGTTTCAGTACCTGATAAACAGGTTGATGAATATATCAATGATCTGAAGCAACGGGTTCAAGACCCCAAAAAGTATCAGGAACTTCTGGAGGATCGCGCTTATAGTGAAAAAGATTGGCGGGAAAGGCTGAAAGTTAAGTTTTTAACTGATGCCTTGTCTGAGGAGGTAACTAAAAATGTTACCGACCCCATTGCCAAAAAAGAGACATTTGATAAATATGTGGCTGACCTTAGAAAAGACGCTTCAATCAAAATTTACGAGAAATTTTAAGGTGCATTTTTCCAATTAAGCGCTAAAACAACAATTTAGCACACTAAAGCCGCATTTCAACCCAAGGAACAAGGAATTATTTGTTAAATGTTGAAATATATTAGTGAGTTCCTAAAGCTCACCCATACTCCCAGCAAGAACACCTGCCGACTGCACCGGCAGGTGTTCGTCATTTGATCCGATGGCTAAGCGCCACTAAGACTTCGGCTTCTGTAAAGGAGTAAAGTGGCGCTAAGCCCCTGGATAAGTTCAACTAAACTTCAGGTGGAGTTTTAGCTCCACCTGAAGTAAGTTTCCTTTATGTATAATTTAGCCTCCCGGATAAAAGACTAAAAAGCGGAAGATTTTTTACCTGAGGGGAGGTGGCCCTGGTAAAAATATACATTATGTATAAAGTTTGCCGGGAATATATTGAAACTTGTCGATAATAATGTTTCGCCAAAGGTAGCCTACTTTTGCATGGAATTTGGCCTGGACCACAAACTGCCGATATATGCAGGCGGACTCGGTATTTTGGCCGGAGACTATATGAAAGCAGCAAAAGATTTAGGGGCGCCAATAGTAGGAATTGGGATCCTGTGGAATCAGGATTACACGGAACAGTTCATAAATGAGGAAGGTTATCCTTATGACATTTACCCCAATTACGATTTTTCGGAAGTAAAAGAAACGGGTATCACCGTTAACGTCAGAGTCAGGGGTGCTGATGTCACATGTAAAGTGCATATGGTCGACCAGTTTGGGAATGCACCAATCTACCTGCTGGATACGAACTTCCCTGGTTCAGAGCACGGCTGGATGACAAACCGTTTGTATGGCGGGGTAGCCCAGGACCGGGTAGCTGCCGAAATGATTCTGGGCATCGGAGGAGTCCGTGCGCTCAGAGCCTTAGGCCTCGATACTGATATTTATCACTTCAACGAAGGCCATGCGGTATTTGCAGGTATAGAATTAATCCGCGAAAAAATGCAGAACGGGAAAATGTCATTTCATGAGGCCTGGAAATCAACCCAGAAGGAAGTGGTGTTTACCACCCACACACCTGTCGAAGCCGGCAACGAGGTTTGGGACCACAGCTTGCTCCAGCATATGGAAGCTTACAACGGGATGAGTTTTGAACAGATGCGCGAACTGGGTGAAGATCCCTTTAATATGACTATTGCCGCACTGCGTTTATCCAACATCGCCAATGCCGTTTCCAAACTCCACGGCCAGACGGCCAGGGAGATGTGGGGCAAGGTTTATGAAACAGCGCCAATCATCTCTATTACTAACGGAGTTCATGTGGACACCTGGCAGGATAAGGAAATTAGAGTGGCTTTTGAACATGGGGATGACCTGCGGGAGCCTCACCTGAAATGTAAAACACGTCTTATTGATTTTGTCAAACAACATACAAGAGCAACAATGAATCCGGATGCCCTGCTGATCGGTTTTGCCAGAAGGGCCGCACCTTACAAAAGAAGCGAGCTGATATTCCGCAATGTTGAAGTAATTGAACCTTTGCTGAGAGAAGGCAAAATTCAGCTGATATTCTCCGGAAAAGCTCACCCAAATGATACGCTTGGGAAGGACATTATCGCAGAACTCGTAAAAATGGATCGTAAATACAGAGATTCCGTTGTTTTTCTGGAAAACTACAACATGGAAATAGCTAAACTTATGGTCCGGGGTTGTGACGTCTGGCTTAACAATCCCAGAAGACCGTTAGAGGCCAGTGGAACCTCCGGGATGAAGGCTGCTGTGAACGGGGTCTTAAACCTCAGTGTTGTTGACGGGTGGGTTGCCGAAGGACCTCAGCACGGTGTCAGCGGTTGGCTGCTATGTACCTCATGCGGCAGTTGTGAACACATTAGCAGCCAGGATGAACGTGATTTGCGCAACCTTTATCATGTCCTGTTAAATGAGGTAATCCCGACTTTTTACGATAACCCCAACAGGTGGCATAATATGATGCGGGCCAGTATTGACATGGCGCATTACCAGTTCTCATCAAATAGAATGTTAAGAGAGTATTATGATGTACTTTATCACAAAACTGCCCTGCTCCAAAAGGATATCAGTTCTTCCCATTATCCGAATGAGACAGCCCAACATTTAGGGTCGCACCAGTACCAGTAAGTGGAGAGTGAACTTTCCACTCATAACTTCTCTGAAAGTGTTTAAGAAAAATATCTGCCGCGGATAAACGGGATTAACGCTGATAAAGAAAAAAAGAGTTTCGAGTGAGCGGCTGAAAACATGACGCAGAGATTAACAGGAGAGGATAGAACAGAGACGCAGAGAGTGTGCTGTAACAATACCAACCAGTAAGCAGTTGGCAGTATGTGGTAGTCAATAAACAATAGAATAATAAAGCGGTTTACTTAATGTCTAATTTTTCACCGCTACTGCTAACTGCTAGCTGCCGACTGCTAACTTATGTTTCTCTCCGCCTCTGTACTACTAAGTAGTGTTAATGAGCACCTCTCTTTTTAGCCTCTGCGTTATTTTTAAAGTCCCCGTTTCTTTACATCCGTGTTTATCATCCGCGGTTAAATTTCTACTATTATTAACCATAGCTGGGCAGGGCAGTCTTTACTCTGCCAACCTTTGCCCCAGCTCATATGCTCTGCCGAGCACTGCTTCATTCCTGGCCACAGCATTTTCAGCATAAGCCTCGGTATCCTGCACACCATACTTCCGGGCTTGCGCCCGCCATTCTTCTTTGGTAAATACAATGGCCCCTTTGGCATTAATCCCGACAGCGATAATTTCTTCCATAAAACCCCCGTTCTGCAAGGAACCCATCATTCTCCGCAATAATTTCAGGGCATCATCGGCACACTCGGGAGTAGGTGCGCCGGCAGCCAGAACAATGACTATATTCCGTTTACGGGTCTCCAGTCTGGTGACAGATTTCAGACCGCCTCCAGGTACATATGTCACTTTGCTGATTACCCCCATCATCCGATCCAGCATTATTTTGAGCTGCCCGGTCATATAGTTTCCGTAAATCGGCGACCCAATGACTACAGCATCAGATTCCTCAATTTTCCTGACTATCCCTTGCAGACCATCCTGTTGCCGACAGATACCCTCCTGGCGGCATTCTAGGCAACCCTGGCAGGAATTAAGCTTTAGATCATCAACAAATATTTTTTCAGTGACGGCCCCCTGCTCATCTGCTCCCCGGAGTATTCTGTCTATCACAATATCAGTGTTGCCTCCTTTGCGGAAACTTCCGTTGATGGCTAATATTTTCATATGTTACCGCCTCGTTTCGACTTTTTTAAAATAATCTCGGCTATTTATATTCTGGAGTAGTAATAATTTCTCCTGCTAAAAAATTCACATTTAGCTTCAACTTAAATGGATCACTCAGCCATTGAAATTAACGGACATCCTATTGATCTGATTATGCTACGCCGAACAATACAAGGCAGCCGGTTTCGGCGCTGTTGACACATTCGGCGGTCATGCTCATGATGCTCTGATGCTGGTTGTTAAGGCAATCGAAAAAGCCGGGGCTGACAAAGCCAAAATCAGGGATGAACTTGAAGCTTCCAAAAACTTTGTGGGTATCACCGGTGTTTTAAGCATCCCTCTTGCTTTTATTCTTTACTAATCGTCCAGATTGCTCCTGTGCGAGCTTGCGATGGTCTCCCCAAATCTCCAGGATTTCCGAAATCAACAATAAAAAGTTCTTTCCCCTGTGGGCCAAATCTAGCCTGGATAGGATGAAAAGGTCCTTTTTCAGAACCGGGATTTAAAATTACCATAAAATCATTAACCTCGCCGGTGTCATTATTTATCCTTACCACGCTAAAACCGGCAGGCTCCGGCAAAAGTTCACCTGCATGATATAAATGCCCGTACAGAGCTACAAAAGCCTCCCCCTGATATCCAAAATTACTGCTGGTAGAAAAACTGAATTTAGCCGGTGTTGAATGTGGAGGGATTTTAGCTGCCGGTCCCGCAGCCAGAGGCGGTTGGTTTTTAATCAGAAATTGCGGCTGGGGCCCCTGAGGCGGCATAAAATTGGGATCTGTAAGGGGGACTCCGGCATTGTAATCTGGCCAGCCGTACCACTCGCCCAGGTGAATTTCTGCGAAAGTATCCCAGGCATCATTAACCGGGCGGCTGCCCCGGTTATCCATGCCATTATCTGTGGCAAACAAAATTCCGCCGGGCGAAAAGCCTAAACCGAAGGGATTGTGGAGACCGTCAGCATATACCTGCAGTCCCGAGCCATCCGGATTTGCCTGATAGACCGCACCATTACAAGGGAAATCCTTATTCACAAGCTGATTATTCCTGCCGGGGGTGCCAAAAGGTTTGAAGGCCACGGTAACAGCAGAATCACCAGTTGCGGGAGATAAGGAATTCTCGCTGACAAAATTCTGGCTGGCCAATTCGTATTTTCGGTAGGTTAAATCGTGGTATTTGGGCCTTTTGGTCAGCCACTTGTTGTCTGGGCCAACCACCCCTGAATTGGTAGCTGTTCCAAGGCCAAAATACATCATCTCATCAGGACCGAATACCACATCTCCCAGCCCATGGTCTCCTCCTGTGGGCAGACCCCTGATAACTACTTCTCGCTGCCCGGATGGAGTTATCCTGGTAATTTGACCCGGGTAGCCTGATTCAGCTGCGTAAAAATCACCATTATGCCAGGTCAGACCCAGCACCGGCGGAGTTAACCCCCGGACAATCTCTGTGGTTGAACCATCAGGACTAACCTTCAGGATGCCGGCCGGACGCTGCACATTACCGGCCTTGTACCCTGATTCCAGGACGAACATCTCGCCGATATTATTAAAAGTTATGGCACTGGGAAATGTCAGGTTTTTGACGGTTTTAGTGATCCGATACCCCAATGGAATTTGGACGCCTATTTCAGTGTCAACAGCCTGGCTTTTGCCTCGACCCAAATCCGGAATGCAAATTTCCTCCCCGGCTTTTAGCTTCAAAGGATTTGATAAACCGGGATTGGCTGAAATCAGCCTGGCCAGTTTAACACCATGGGCCCTGGCAATAGATACGATTGTATCACCTTCCTGAACTTTATATATTTTACCATTGCAGATAGGCATATCCATCTTCCTTCCATTAAAAAGAATCACAATGTCATCTTATGTAAATGAGAGATCAGATGTTCCGGTAAAATATAGTTCAACTAGGTGACAATAATTGATTTTAAATAATTTTCTTCTAAGAGGGTAGATTAATGATGAATTAACTTACACAGGAGGTGAATTAAGTTTGGGGAAGAAAAAGCGTGAGACTGATATTTGGAACGAGAAAGCCGATAATTTTAGAAATTTTATAGAAGCAAAGGCAGACCAGTATGCTGATCAAGTGGCTCGGAACAAAGAGGGGATATCAGCGGACTTTGAAAAATACCCTTTGGATGAAACAACAACTCCCAAAGTATTCCACCCCAATAAAAATGAGTGAACTCGTTCAACTAAAGTTGAACATCGAGACTTCGGCGGGGGAGTCTACCCCCACCGAAGCAGAGTACGGGGACCCACTCCCACTTATAGAAGTGGGAGTCTTACGATAGGATAAACTACAGGTGGAGTTTAAAACTCCACCTGTAGTTTGATTTGAGTTGAAGATTCTATTCCCACTTTTGGCTGTGGTTAGGAGTATATCCCGTCAATAGGCCATCTAAAACGAGACTAGACTGATCGTTCCTGAAAGTTAGCCAGCTACAAAATTAGGTATTCTGTTTTTTACAGCTGCAACAGGTTCTTTTGATAGAATATTAGCCTTCTGCGGAATCCTTAAGCCTGACATATGAATTCCATGTAAGCAAGAAGTACACCAAATGCACAAAAATCCCCTCATGGTCTTCTGGTCGCCAACATATTGAAAGTCGACTTTCGGAAGACCACATTTTGGACATTCAAGAGGTGGGACTGCCGGAAGATTATCTGCTATTGTGATTGCTATTTTGTACCATGATCTGTCAGTTTTCATTTCTTTTTATCCTCTCTTAAATTTGACATACCTCCTATTGACGGGCTATACTCCCTATGCCGCCCGCTTTTGGCTTCAGTCCCTAAATGCAAGAAAACTGACAGCCAAGGACGTGGGCAGTTGGGTTTATACTCATATTCTACGGCAAAGGTAACGCTTTTACAAGTGATTCAAGCGGCCATAGATTGCTCATGGCCCACCCGAACCATCGTTAAATGCCTTTCCCTCGCCAAGGATTCCTGGAGGCCTAAGTTAACGCCCACCTTCCGACCCAGAGGTGTGAAAATGGCCGCTGGAAGGATAACCCGTCTTTTTTGTCGAACCTATATCCCTCAACAACTTTCAACACCGGGGGGACATACATTGCCTTATCCTTCAACACTCGAAACACTAATCAGAGCCCACATGGGCGAACAGGCCTTCTCCATAGAACGCATCCATTTTGTAAAAACAGACAGAATGCACAACCCCAGAAAAGTCATTCCTTATAAATATTTTCCCGGCACCCTGCCGCTCCTGATTTCTGCTCCACATGCAGTTCGCCATATCAGGCATAAAAAAGTCAAGCCTTCTGACGAATTTACCGGCTCGATGGCATACCTGCTCAATGAAATCACGTCCTGACACAGTCTGGCTGTAACTAAACTGTATGGTGGTGATCCCAATTTTGACCACCAGTGTATTTATAAAGATTTCATCACCAAGCTCGCACTGGAAAACCGCCCAAAGTTGGTGGTGGATCTGCACGGTGCTGCCCGGGAACATGACTTTGCTGTAGATATCGGCACAATGAAGGGGTCCTCTCTGCTCGGTCAAAACCACTACCGCGATATCCTGAAAAGCTGCCTGACGAAATATGATGTAACACCGATCTCCGAAAACAAGTATACAGTTTCCGGCAACAAAACCATCACAGCCCATGTATCAGAAAGCCTGGGCATCCCTGCCCTGCAGCTGGAAATCAATAAGAAATACCGTTCCCCTAACCAAAACCCTACCGATTACTGCCGTGTACTGGCGGCGTTGGCGGACTTTGTGAGAAAAGTGGGGGGTGGCTCAGAGGCCTTATTTTCCCCACAACAAAACACATAAGAAAAACATAGATGAAATCAGTGTGGCACCACCTACCATGGCTCCAAAAACCTTAGTTCCTATAGAATATTCACTCCCCATGCCATCCCCTCCTTAACTTAGTGCATATTTCTTGTATTTGCAAAAAAATTTTTAAATCCTTCCGAAAACTCTATCATTTATTTTAACTCTCATTTTGCCGGATACATCCTGTATTATAATATTCGGCCAGATTGCCTTATATCTCCAATCACACTTCAGGGAATATTTACCTAAAGGTTTTAGGCCGCGGAAATCGAATTAAGATTATGTGAAAAGTTTCCCAAATTTACACGCGCTTTACATAACATTCCTTGGATTTTTGTTTCTGCTCCTTGTCCCAGTAAGAACCACTGCTTTTCCTGCTTGAAATCCGCTTTTAGGGGGTAGAAAAATGAGCAAATTATTGTCAAAGTGGGTTGACCTTTCAACAACAGAGGGCAAGCTTAAGTTCTTTATCCTTGCCGGTGGCATTACTCTGTTGGTTATGGCAGCAACGGCCGGAACCCTCGCATTTACTAATCAGCCTTCCTTCTGTTCGTCGTGCCACAAGACCATGACACCCGAATATACCACCTGGGCCGTCACGTCTCATGCTAATATCAAATGTACCGACTGTCACATAAAACCCGGTCTCATTAACACCCTCGAACATAAAATAATGACTTTAAAAGAACCGGTACTGTATTTTACCGGAACCTGGGAAAAACCTATTAAGCCCCATGAGACTATTGAAAATGAAACCTGCCAAAGTTGTCACTCCGCCAACAGAAACTTTACTGTTTCAGGCGACCTCATTATCCCCCATGAAAGACATGAAAAAGCCGGCATCCTTTGTGTATCATGTCACGCAGGAGTTGCTCACGCTAAAATTTCCGAACGCGGCCTGACAGGTGAGAAGGCACCTGTTCAGCCGGAAAATTGGACTGTAACCTATGCTAAAACCGTTGCTACACCGGAATTTACCAAACCTGATATGGATAACTGTATCCAGTGCCACCACCAGCGCAAGGTTTCAATTTCCTGTGAAACCTGCCACAAAAACATTTATACACCCACCAATCATAAAAATAAAACAACATGGCAGGCCAACCACGGTCTGGAAGCTGAGAAAAACATAAACTCCTGCCAATCCTGCCATAACTATGGTTTTACCGATAAAAAAATCAAGCTGGACAGCCCGGCGGCGGCCTATGCCTGGAGCAATAATTTCTGTTCAGGCTGCCACGCCAAAATGCCTCCCGGTCACAATTATACTACCTGGAGAAATGAACACGGCCAGGCAGAAAAACAAAAAGGCTTGCAGAATTGTGAAGCCTGCCACCGTCCAAGTGACAAGTATCCGGACCAGGCACCTACCAAGGTCTCTTGTAACAAGTGCCACTATACACCAGAGTGAACTCGTTCAACTAAAGTTGAACATCGAGACTTCGGTGGGGGAGTCAACCCCCACCGAAGCGGAGTACGGGGAACCACTCCCACTTATAGAAGTGNTCGTTCAACTAAAGTTGAACATCGAGACTTCGGTGGGGGAGTCAACCCCCACCGAAGCGGAGTACGGGGAACCACTCCCACTTATAGAAGTGGGAGTCTGCGATATGAGAAAATAATTTCGGGGAGCTGGCCAGTGGTGAATAAAAACCGTTCACCCAAAGCTAACTCCCCTTCCTTTTCAATTTGCGGTAACAAGGCTGACCGTTAGAGTCTTGGCATCCCAGGCCACTCTAAAACCAAAAGCTTCGGCAATGGCTCTTACCGGTATATAAAGACTGCCATTGCGGAGGGCAACCGGCTCATCAAGATCAATGTTCACATCATTCACCGTAATCTGCTTCAAACCGACTGCCGCCTTCACTGTGATACTGTCATTGCTCAATATCGCCTGGTGCAAAGCAGCATCCCACGTTACACTACAGCCAATACTTTCCGCCAACGACCTGCCGGGCACCATGACCCTGTTATTAATCATATAGGGTTTCGCTTCAACCGATGAAGGAAGTTTATTACCGTTTATCATTACAGTAATTGGTTTTTGTTCAAGATCCCAATTTTCGTTGATAATCTCCACCGGGGTGCCGACAGGTGTATTTTTGTAGAGCCAGATAACATCCTCATTGTACATCCTGATACATCCGGCGGAAGCATATTTCCCGATAGATTTGGGGTTATTATTGCCGTGAATACCGTAGGTATTTCCCGGAGTACCACGGGCATTGAGGCCGAGCCACCTAACACCCAGCGGATTTTTGGGGCTCCCCCCGGGAATTTTTTCTTTAGTGTAGTAAGGATTAACTAATTTCCTGACAACTTTAAAAATCCCCTCAGGGGTAAGATCGACACTCTTTCCTGTAGCCACCGGAAATATCTGCAAAACCTCACCATTCTTGAGATAAGCCAGTTTATTAACTTTTTTATTAATTATTATTTTAATCTCAGTCTCTCCAAGTACAGGTCCGGAGGATAAAAATAAAAATATCAATGTCAGCAATAAAGCACTAAAGCTACGCGTATAGATAACCCCCTAACAATATTTCCACAATGGAATAATTATTAGGGCAGCCCTTAAAGTAGAACGTTATTCAAATTCTTTTTTTACAGTTAACATTAATGGTTTAGCTAATCAACAACCGCGCCGAAAATTTAACAGGAGAATTGAGTGTTAAGTGCCATCTGGGTAAATACTAAACCTGGAGGTGTTTTTATGTTCTTCTTCGGCATTAATATTTTCAGGGGATTCTTAGGACTGCTCATGTTTCCCCTAGCCATCTGGGCAGGCTGGTGGACATATAAAGATGTTACTGCCCGTGGCGGACGCTATAACTGGATATGGGCCGGGATATCATTCTCCGTTTTTCCTCTGGGGTTCATCTTTTATTTGATTTACCGGGTATTTACAAAAACCAAGGTGTGAGCCACCTTGGTTTTACTTATTATTCCGGAAAATACTCCTTCCAGCGATCAGTCACTTTTTTGGTTATATCCTCTCTGGTTATGACTTCACCGGGATATTGGGGTTTCATCCGCGCATCGATGATGACCGGGCCTTCATATTGAATTTTATTATGCCTGACTTTGTAATCTGCATAAATATCCCAGGCCGGGTCAAATCTGGTGAATACATGCCAGAGGAACGAGGTTTGGTCATGAATTTTGGCCAGATCATCGACTAAGACCACCAGAGGCCAGCGCTCTAATTGCCTTTTGCATTTACCGGCAATTTCAGCGGCCAGGTCTGGTACATCTTTGAAAGACTCCCCGGAAATCATCAGACAACCTCTACAATAAGGCTCAATTTTGAGGATTCCGGGCAGCTGTCCACCGGTATATTCACTGGCCAGATTCCAGATTGGCTGACCCAGCCCCATCATTATTGCTTTACTGCCCCGGTTAAAAGTCCGCCCGGTATAATCCAGAGTATCCATGGAAGTATCATTAAGAATCAGCAGGTCTTCTGCAGGATTAAACCGCATTAACACATTTTCCATGACCTGCTTGAAATTCTTGAGGTTAACTGCTGCATCTGTCACAATTAAAAACTTGGTCAGGGAAAGCTGGCCTTCCCCTAAAATCCTGAAAGCATGAGCCAGCCCTTCCCGGAAATAACTTTCTCTGACCACGGCGGCGGCCAGGGAATGGAATCCGGCTTCACCATAGGTCCAGAGAGATTTAACCCCAGGCATAATCATCGGAAACATCGGAGCCAAAAGATCCTGCATCCATTCCCCGATAAAATAATCCTCCTGTCTGGGCTTGCCTACCACAGTTGCCGGATAAATAGCATCCCGGCGGTGAAAAACCTGCTTTACATCAAAAACCGGGAAGTCATGGATCAGGGAATAATATCCGTAATGATCCCCAAAGGGCCCTTCAGGACTTCGCAGTACTGGTGGAACTTCGCCACAGACAGCAAATTCAGCCTGAGCGATTAGTCTGTGTGAATGGTCCGGGATCTCCACCAGATCAAGTTTCTCCCCCATTAGAAATGATGCGTAGAGCAGCTCCGGCACTGGTTCAGGCAATGCTGTAATAGCTGCAATCACTAAAGCCGGAGGCCCGCCTAAGAAAAGAGAAACAGGTAAAGGCTTATTCATACTTTCGGCTTCGTGGTAATGAAAGCCGCCGCCTTTATGGATCTGCCAATGCATCCCCGTCTGCTCTTCAGAATAAACCTGGATCCTATACATACCCAGATTGTGTTCTCTGGTCCGGGGATGTTCTGTATAAACAAGGGGTAAGGTTACAAAAGGTCCGCCATCTTCATGCCAGCTTGTTATAACAGGCAGTTCACGCAGATTGACAACCTGCTGCCGGCACTCCAGAACCGGTGCTTTCTTAGAGTCCACATTCTTCAGGCCGGCTTTGGCAATCCCCAGCAGCCAGTCCCGCTCAGCCCAGAGGTTTTTTATTTTGGGCGGCATAAGTTTATCCAGGGCTTTTGTGGCCTGTTTTAAAATCTGTTCGGTTTTTTTGCCCATGGCCATTTCGACACGGCGGGGAGTACCAAACAGATTCGTGACCACCGGAAACTTGCTGTCCTTGACATTGGTAAACAAAAGGGCCGGGCCCTGCTCATCAATAACCCGGCGGTGAATCTCAGCAAGCTCCAGGTACGGATCAACTCGGGCATTAACTTCCACGATTTGCTTCTCTTTTTTTAACTGCTCGATAAAGCTTCTCAAATTCGTATGCATAAGGCCTTCTCCTAAACTCTAAGAATAACAAGCCTCCTCAGACTTGGCAAATAATAAATTATTATACAGTGCTATTGTTATCCCTTCAGGGGAAATTTATTTCACGATCTATCCAACGAATAATACATTCCTTGTATAGATCAACAGGTTTATTTGTTAGAGAAAACGGAACCGTTGGGACTGTTCAGCAAATAGATTTAGCTGTCTAATTTAGGTATCGCTTTTAGTAAAGCTCTGGAATGGGGGTGAACCGGGGCATTCATAAAGCCTTTGGTCTCTGCCGTCTCCACCACCACTCCCCGGTACATTACAACAACCCGGTCAGCAAGAGCCGATACAGCCTTAAGGTCGTGGGTAATGAACAGATAGCTCATCCCATATATCTCTTTTAGCTCTCTTAGCAGAGCAATGATTTTTACCTGGACAGCAATGTCGAGAGATGATAGGGGTTCATCCAGAACAACAAGTTCAGGTTTTAAGGCCAGTGCCCTGGCGATCGCAATCCTTTGTTTCTGTCCCCCACTACACTGGTGGGGATACCGGATGCCAAATTCTTTGCCAAGCCCTACCCGATTCAAGAGCTTCGCTGTCTCTTCTATGTAATCACCGGCCTGCCCAAAGTTTTTTAAGGGTTCGGCAATTATCTCCTGTACAGTCATTCGTGGGTTAAGAGACATATTGGGATCCTGAAAAACGGCCTGGACTGTGCGGCGAAAGGCTTTTGCTCCTTTTCCGGTAAAAGCTTTGACCTCCCGGCCTTTATAAATCACCCTGCCGGCAGTAGGCTCTGTTAACCCGAGAATTATCCTGCCGACGGTGGTCTTCCCGCTCCCGCTTTCACCGATCAGAGCCACAGTTTCACCCTGTCCCAGATAAAAACTGACATTATCCACGGCTCTTATTAATCGTTGCCGGCCAAAACCTTCTCTGAAAGTAAAAACCTTGCTTAAATTACTAACTTCAATTAGCCAATCATCTTCCATCGAGTCCCCACTCCCCTGAAAGTGATTTAAAAAAACCAAAAATTAGCCGCGGATAAATTTTATTTTATCATTATTTCTCAGCTGAAGTTGCCGCGAGTGCGGCACGGGGCTACCCACTGACCACTACAGTAGTTTTCGAGCAAGCTTTTAGTATATGGCTCAGCCGGACTTTTCAGAACCTGGTTCGTCGCTCCCGTTTCGATGGTCCTGCCATTTCGCATAACCATGACCCGGTCACTGTAGCGCGAAATGACTCCCAGATCGTGGGCAATTAAGACCATAGCCATCCCGCGGTCTTTTGTTATGTTCTTAATTAAGTTCAGAATCTGGGATTGAATAATCACATCCAGAGCAGAGGCAGGCTCATCGGCGATGATTAGGTCCGGTTCACAGGATAAAGTCATGGCCAGAAGGACCCTCTGCAGCATACCCCCACTTAACTGAAAAGGGCAAAGGCTCAAAACCCGTGCGTAATCTTCAAGCTCCACCATTTCCAGTAACTCGGCAGCCCGCTGGCGGGATTTTTGACGATCCCAGCCGAGATGCACCGAAATCATTTCTGACAGCTGGCAGCCCACAGTAAGCACCGGATTTAGTGCATTTCCAGCTTCCTGAGGGATAAAGCCAATTCGTTTGCCGCGGATATGCTTGTATAAGTTCGGTGTCTCAAAAAGGTTTGCTCCGTCAAACCAAACCTCACCACTGTAATGCACCGCTCCAATTTCCCGGCTCAATCCCATAATGCTTAGAGCAGTCACACTTTTGCCAGCCCCGGATTCCCCGATAATGCCCAGGGTTTCACCCCGCACAAGTTCAAAGTTTACATTATCGACAGCTTTTACCAATCCGTGAGGGGAATTAAAATATGTTTTTAAGTTTTTCACCCTCAGTATTTGCATAATGTACCTCATTAGTCCTGTGTTGTTTGGGGTCCAGAATATTTGAAAGCCCATCTCCTAAGAGGTTAAAGCCTAAAACCGTAATCATTATAGCCAGTCCCGGGAATACCAAAAGCCAGGGAGCAACAGTGATATAGTTTTTTGCATCTGCCAGCATCATCCCCCAACTTGGGTTTGGAGGCCCTATGCCTAAGCCCAAAAAGCTCAGGGCTGATTCATCAATAATAATTGCACCAATAGTCATGGCTCCATAGGCGATCACAGGTGAAAAACAGTTTGGCAGGATGTGCCTGAGCACTATTTTCAGCGGACCGGTACCCGCAACACGGGCAGCTTCTACAAAAGTGCGGTTTTTTACAGAGAGGGCCTGTCCCCGCACCAACCTGGCAAATTGCGGCCAGCGAATGAGCACTAATATGCCAACTAGGTTTATTGTCCCGGGGCCGGTAAAGGCCATTACTATCATGGCCAGGATCAAAGGCGGAAAAGACATCAGAATATCAGCGGTCCGCATGATCAAGCCATCTGTGACCCCGCCGAAATAAGCCGCAGCAGCCCCCAGAGCGGTTCCCAGGAGGGCAACGAGCAGCAAGACCCCGGCCCCTACCGCCAATGAAATCCTGGAGCCGTAAAGAATCCTGGATAGAAGGTCACGGCCCAGGGTGTCTGTGCCAAAAAGCCATTCCTCTCCTGGCGGCGTAAGCGATGCCCCCAGATTCTGAGCTAAAGGGTCCTGTAAAGGCAGGAAAAAAGTTGAGACGCATAAAAAAACCATCACACTTATCATCAATCCTCCGATAAGCAGTGGTATATTGACCCGGCTATAAGTTTTGTCCGGTAACATCAGTTTCCCTCGCAATCCCCTGAGCCATTCTGGGGTCAATTTTGGCATACAACAGATCAACCATCAGGTTAACAAATACTACCGTTAAGGCAAAAAACAACAGTATTCCCCTCAGCAGGGGAAAATCCCTGGTGTTAATAGCCGCATAAACCAACCGCCCCATGCCCGGCAAATTAAAAATAGTTTCCGTTAAAACAGAACCGGCCATAAAAAACCCAAATTCCATCCCGATCTGAGTTACAACCGGAACAAGAGCATTTCTCAAAGCATGGTTAATCATGACGCGTCTTCCGGGGATACCCCGGATTTTGGCGAACAGGACAAAGTCCTGGTGCAAAACGTCTAACATGCCGGCTCTGGCCACTCTGGCGTAAAAAGCCGCCAGGGGAAGCCCCACCGCCAAGGCCGGTAAAATGAAACCCGTGCCACCCTGACCGGTCCCGGAAATAGGCAGCCATTTCAGGGTTACCCCAAAGAGGAGCTGAAAGAAAAGGGCAAGTAAATATGAGGGTATAGATATTCCCAGAATAGCGCCAATATTAGCGGTCCGTCCGCTAAAACTGCGGTCCTTAAGAGCTGCTGCCGTCCCCAGGGGAATTCCTACTGCCAATATAACAGTTAATGAAAAAACAGTAAGTGTTAGAGTCACCGGCAGTGCTTCCTTAATAATTTGGGCCACCGGCCGCTGTTGAATAAAAGAAAAACCAAGATCCCCACGGGGCAGTCCGCTGACAAAATCCACAAAGCTCTGCCAGAAGGGCACATCTAATCCCAAAGCCCGGCGGACATTAGCATATAAAAAGGGATCGATGTGCTGACCAAGCATGACCCTGACCATGTCACCGGGAATGATGTAATAAAGCAGGGACGAAACCAGGGAAATTCCCAGCAATATTGGGATTAAGCTTAGTATGCGCCTGACTGCGTATATAAACATTATTTAGCTATCCAAATTTTATTAAAGGTTACCAGCCCCATTAAGTTTGTTTCAAAGCCCTGCACATTTTTCGCCTTGAGATAAAAGTTACCCGGGTTAAACAGCCATACAACCGGAGCATCGTCGGTAATCTTTTGCTCCGCTTCCCGGTAAAGAGCAATCCGTTCCTGGTCAGAGGCTGCCTGAGCCTGATCTAAGAGGTTGTCAATTTCGGGGTTGGCATATGAGAATAAATTACCTGCCTTGGAGCTAAAAAGCGGATAAAGGATACTGTCCGGTTCAGGATAATCGGCTGACCATCCCAGCCTGAAAATAGTGAAATTACCGCTTCCCACTTCTTTTTGAAAATCGGGCAGAGGCAGGGGCTTTAACCTAGTCTTAAAGCCAATCTGCTGCCACTGTGCCTGCACGGCTTCCGCGATTTTCTGATTGGTTTCCCGATTATTATAAGTTATCTCAACTTCCGGCAGGCCCTGTCCGCCCGGATATCCGGCCTCAGTTAACAATGCAGCCGCTTTTGCCTGGTCATAACCATAACCTTTTAAGGCCGCATCGTGTTCAGGAACTTCATGGGGCAGAGCGGTTCCGGCCGGGGTACCGTTCCCTTCCAGGACGGCTTTGATAATCCCGTCCCGGTCAATTGCATAATTTAGGGCCTGGCGTAATTTTACATTGCTGTTAAAGGGTGCTTTAGCCATATTAAAGCCGTAAAACTCTACTCCCCAGATGGTCCCGGCAGCAGTCTGGCCGGCAAATTCCTGCTCCACCAAAGATTTTTGCCCAGGGGGGATGCGGTCAATCAGCTCCAGGTTACCGGCCCTAAATTCATTGAGAGTCGTAGTTTCATCAGCTATAATTCTAAACTCTATGCCGTCAAGATAAGCCTGCCGGCCATAGTAATCATTATTGCGAACCAGCTTGATAGCAGACTTAGGCTGCCACTCAGCCAGTTTAAAGGGCCCGGTTCCCACAACTTCTTCTGGTTTTGCCCCCAGGCGGCCAAAATTTCCGGCCGTCCCCGTCACAGTCTTCCGGTCAACTACAGAAGCCCCCGGGTGAGTCAAGCGGAATAAGAACCCGTTGTAGGGGTTCTCCAGGGTAATCCGGAGGGTGTATTTATCTATAACTTCTATTCCTGAAGTATCCTGAGCCTTGCCCTCCATCCTCTCCGCAGCACCCTGGACATTTTCAAAAATCCAGGCTGCCATGGCTTCTGTTTTGGGATCCAAGAGCCGGTCATAGGAAAATTTAAAATCTTCGGCCGTTACTTCCCGGCCGTTATGAAACTTGGCATCTTTACGCAGATAAAAGGTATAAATCCGGTTTTCCTGTACATCCCATTTCTCCGCATGGGCAGGAACAATCTTTTTAGTACTATAATCAAAATCTACAAGCCCGTCAAAGATTTCCTTGCCAACATTCAATGACAATTCATCATTAAAATTGGCCGGGTCTAAAGACAGCGGATCATCAAGCAGTGAGTAGCGTAAGGTACCGCCAGACGCGGGCCCGCGGGAACTTTCCTGTTGTTGGGCAACCTTGGTATCACCACACCCGGCTGACAATAATGCAAATACCAAGAAACAGAATAACCACACTAAACCACTTTTGTTTTTGCGCAACATTACTCCCCCTTGCAGTGGAACTTAAGGAATAATTTCCCTGTCATATAGTTCGACAGACTTATATTAATTCCTGCATTTTACCCCCAATTCCAATACTTTGAAAGTATTGTAAAAATAAAAATGCAGGCCAAAGCCTGCGTTATTATATCTCCTGCCGGGCGTACCAAGCCCTGTGTGACATCTGTGTAATTATTGATCATTATACAGATAACGGTACCACTCATAATTTTTCATGACTTTCTTTATATAATCCCTGGTTTCCGGAAAAGGTATCTGATCGACATCAGCATGTTCCCCTGTCCACCCTTCCTTCTCAAGCCAGGATTTGACATTGCCTCTGCCACCGTTATATGCAGCGATAACCAGTATTTTATTGCCCTTAAATTCCTCATTAAGATTATTCAGGTACCAGCAGCCGATTCTGATATTGGTTTCAGCTTTATACAAATCGTCTTTTTTGAAGCTATGTAAATTCATCATATTTGCCGCCCAGCGGCCTGTCTCCGGCATAATCTGCATGATTCCCCGGGCTCCGGCCCGCGATTCGGCCCTGGCCTTAAAATTACTCTCGGTTTTTATAATTGCCGCTACCAAATAAGGATCAATCTTGTTGCGGACAGCCTCTGCAGTTACAATTTCCCTGTACGGGAACGGGTAAACAAACCGCCAGAAGGCCTTGCTCGTTAGCAGCAGTCCCAGCAAAACCAAAGGCACCAGCCATTTAAGCCGTTTCTTCAGCTTGCGCCTATTAAGTATCAAGATAAGCCACCCCGGATCCAAAACGTTGTTTCCATAGTGTTTCCACTTTTTGCCTGGTTGATTCCATACTACCGGAGTTATCAATGACTATATCAGCGTATTTTTGTTTCTCCTCAACAGCCATCTGGCAGTTAATTCGCTGCAGGGCCTGTTCACGGCTGATTCCGTCCCTTTCTATCAGGCGGCTGATCTGCACTTCCCTGGAGACAACCACCAGCCAAACCTCGTCAACCAGCCGGTAAAACCCTGACTCTATTAATAAGGCCGCATCCAGAACCAAAGCAGGTGCACCTTTTTGCTCCCTAAAGCTGTCCAATTCATTGCGGATGTAGTTAAGTATATGGGGATGAGTAATATTATTAAGCTTTACCAATTGAGCGGAATCAGCAAAAACGACGCCTCCCAAAGCCTTCCTGTTTATACTGCCATCGGGGTTAAAGACTTTATCGCCAAATTCCCGCCTGATTTCCGCCCACCCGGCTGTCCCTGGTTCGACCACCAGCCTGGCCACTTCATCGGCATCTACAATCTTAGCCCCAAGTTTACGGAGAACTGCCGACACCAGGCTCTTGCCGCTGGCAATCCCCCCAGTCAGACCAATAACAGACATATTAGGACTCCTTTGCTTTCTGGTAAGTTTCATTTTTTATTAATTCGTTGAAAAATATACTTTTCCTCTCAAAAAAGAAATAATAGAGTGCGCTGCACTCTATTTTACAAACGATTTCATATTTTTATCCGATGGCTAAGCGCCACTAAGACTCCATCTTATGTAAGCGGGAGCAAGTGGCGCTAAGCCCCTGGATAAGTTCAACTAAACTTCAGGTGGAGTAAAAACTCCACCTGAAGTAAGTTTCACTTTATTACTTTGGCCAGACCCAAACAAACGAGAACCCATCCTGGGAGAATAGCTGCTTTGCCTCCGAACCAACTGGCAGCATATCTTTTACCAACAAATACGCCTAGGCCTACCCAAAAAACACTTACCGGGCCTACTATAAAAGGGGTCAGCAAAGGCCGAAATCCTGTCATGGCCGCCCCAAAACCTGCGACCAGAGAATCCATAGCCAGTGCCAGACTTAACAGCACTGCTTCCCTGGTATTAATATGACCGGAGTTATCCATATCAGCTATCGCAGGTTCCCGCAATATCTGAATAACCAGACCTAATGACTTAATTTTAAATTTGTAAATTGCCTGACCATCTGTGGGGTTGGTGCCCTCGGCCCCGGTTTCTCTCATTTTTTTTCTTTTGTTCGATGACCAGGTCTGAATAATCATCCTCAAGCCCATTAGAATTAATATCAGGGCCCCAACAGTTCCGGCGAGCCTAGCAGATACGTACTCAGTCACCATGTGCCCAAAAAACATAGAAATACCGATTGCAGCAGAGGATGTGCACCCAACTATGGCCAGTGAAGTCAGCGGTATCCTGATTTTCCTGGTACCATAGACAATTCCCGCACCAAACCCATCCATGCTCAGTGCCAGTGCAAATAACAGAATAGAGAACATTTCCACAAATGCGTCCTCCCCTTCCATATCTCAAGCCTACATCCTACTATATGGTCGGAACCGGTAGAATGTGCCTGTCCGGATAGGGGGGCTCTGTCCAGTGAACTCGTTCAACTGAAGTTGAACATCGAGATTTTGGTGGGGGAGTCAACCCCCACCGAAGCAGAGTACGTGGAACCACTCCCACTTGTAGAAGTGGGAGTCTCACGATTGGATTAAAGCTTTTGGCATTTAGGGCAAAAATGTGAGCTGCGGCCTCCAATGCTTTTCTTTTCTATCGTTTTGCCGCATTTCATACAGGGCTGTCCATCACGCCCATAAACCCTGAGGTTATTTTGGTTATTTCCCTGTTGGCCCTCGCCATCAATGTAGTCTTTGATTGATGTGCCTTTATTATTAATACCTTCTTCGAGAACTTCCCTGATAGTCATAAACAGCTTGGAGGCTTCGCGGGGGCTTAGAGTGGCGGCTACCCGTTCCGGGTTGATTTTGGCCCGGAACAAGGCTTCATCAGCATATATATTGCCGATTCCAGCCACGAAAGTCTGGTCTAGCAGGAGGGGTTTAATCTTACTCCGCTTGTTCCGGAGTTCCTTCTTGAACCACTCCCTGGAAAACTCGCTGCTGAAAGGTTCAACTCCCAGGCTTTTCAACCCTGAAATACTGTCCAGTTCTTTTTCCGGTACCAGCTGAACCTTGCCGAATTGCCGCTGGTCAGTAAACCTGAGTTCGCATTTATCATTGAGGTGAAAAATTACATGAGTATGTTTGGCTTTCTCTATTTCCGGAGAACAATACATTAATTGACCGGTCATTCTTAAGTGAATAACCATCGCCATACCCCCGGTCAAATGTATAATCAGGTATTTACCTCTGCGCTCCAGGCTCTTTATCTTCCGCCCGCTGATTCCGTCCTTAGGGTCCTCTGAGTCAGTCCCTTTAAACATCTTTTCCAGGAATACCTCAACCCCAACCAGGGTCTTGCCTTTAATTTTTTCTTCCAGGGACCGTCTGATCGTCTCCACTTCGGGTAGTTCCGGCACATATATCACTCCTCATACATGATGACATTAAATTTTCGCAAATTAATTATACCAAAATCACGGCCAGACTTTAAATGTTATTATTCGCCATTTCCCGCGGCAGCTTCTCCATGTCATACCAGTCGCGGCCTTTCTTCATATCTACAATAAGTGGCACATCCAGTTTGACAGCGTTTTCCATGCAATCTCTGATCATCGGGACGACTTTTATCAGCTCATCATCAGGTACCTCAAAGATTAATTCATCGTGAACCTGCAGGATCATCTTGGTCTTGAGTCCCAATTCCGTTAACCTGCCTGCAACCTGAACCATGGCCAGTTTGATGATATCAGCCGCACTGCCCTGAATAGGTGTATTCATCGCTGTCCGTTCACCGAAGGACCTGATATTGTGATTTGGGCTGACTATATCAGGTAAATACCTCCTCCGGTGCAGGATGGTGCTGACATAGCCCTGTTCCCTGGCTCTGCTAACAATCTCTTCCATAAAACGCTTAACTCCCGGATAACGCCGCAAATAACCTTGGATATAGCTTTTGGCCTCTTTCCTGGTGACCTTGATATTTCTGGCCAGTCCAAAATCACTTATTCCATAAACAATCCCAAAATTAACGGCCTTGGCACTGTCCCTCATTTCCCTGGTTACCTCACCGAGAGAAACCCCAAAAACTTCTGATGCGGTATGAGTATGAATGTCTTCCCCTTCCCGAAAAGCTCTAATAAAATTTTCATCTCCGGAAATGTGGGCCAAAACGCGCAGTTCAATCTGTGAATAGTCTGCCGTGACCAGCAGGTGTCCCGGTGCAGAGGGGATAAAGACCTTACGGATTCTCCTGCCTTCTTCCAGACGAATAGGAATGTTCTGCAAATTCGGTTCGGTGCTGGATAGCCGTCCAGTAGCTGTAACTGTCTGGTTGAAACTGGTGTGTATTTTACCGGTCCTGGGATTAATGAGTCCTGCCAGACCGTCCACATAGGTTGACTTCAATTTAGCCAGCTGCCTGTACTCCAGAATCTGGGCAACTATTTCGTGCTCTTCAGCCAAAGTCTCCAGAACTTCCACATCGGTGGAATAGCCGGTTTTAGTTTTTTTGATGACCGGGAGGTTAAGTTTTTCGAAAAAAATGTACCCCAATTGTTTTGTTGAATTGATGTTAAATTTCTCCCCGGCCAGCCTGTAAATCTCCTCAGTCAGGATATCCAGCTTGGCTCCTAACTCCCCGGACAAGGCCTTCAGCTGGTCCAAGTCTACCTTTACACCGCCGATCTCCATGTCAGCAAGGATCCGGACCAGCGGCAGCTCCACATTGTAATACAGGTCATCCATACCGTTTTCAGTCAGGCGTTCAGACAGCACCTTTTGTAATCTCAGAATAATATCAGCTTTCGTGCAAGCATCAACAGCCGCTTCCCCTGGCATGATACTAATGCCCAGGTATTTCGCGCTCAAATCAGCCAGGTCCTGGTGCTGCCCTGTGGGATTAAGCAGATATGCCGCCAGTCCGGTATCCTGCGCTATTTCTTCCCATCTGATGCCATAACGGTCCAATGCAACCAGCAGCCGCTTCCCATCATGGCAGAATTTCTTAAGGCCTGCCCTGGCTCCCAAGAGCCCCGGCAGGCCGGATATATTATGCTCTTCCTCCTGAAACAACTGAGTTTGCTGGTTCTGACGGCCAGCCACATAATGAGCCTGACCGGCCAGGAGAGACCAACTAAAACCAGCAAGTTCAGCCAGCATGGGGTCAGGATTGCTTAACTCGCAAAAAACCCCAACTTCACCATGGCTTAGCTCTCCTGCCAGGAAGTCCAGGCCTTCCTCCAGGGAAAGCTGCTTATAATTACCTTCAACAACAGCCTCTCCAGTAACTGTTCCGGCCTCTGAAGCCCCGGCTCCCCCACCCGATGATTTCATTTTTTCGGAAATAGATTTGATCAGGCTGCGAAACTCATATTTGCGGAATAATGTAAGCAGCTGTTCGTAGTCAGGCTCACTTAGAACACAGCAGGCCAGGTCAACATCACAGGAAACGTCGGTAACAATGGTGGCCAGTTTCTTACTTAAAAAGGCCAGTTCCCTGTTATCAGCCAACTTCTCCTTGAGCTTGTTGGCAGGCAGAGATTCAAAACTGTCATATAGGTTTTCGATACTGCCAAATTGGTGCAGCAGTTTGAGTGCGGTTTTTTCACCCACGCCGGGAACTCCGGGGATATTATCAGATGCATCACCCATTAATCCCTTTAAGTCTATAATCTGCTCCGGAGTCAGTCCGTAACGTTCTTTTACCTTATCGGGGTCATACTTATCCAGCTCAGTTATGCCCTTTTTGGTCAGCAAAACTTCGGCATGGGGTGAAACCAGCTGCAGGGCATCGCGGTCCCCGGTCACGATAAGCGTATGATAGCCCTCATTTTCCGCGAGCCTGGTGACTGTGCCAATCAGGTCATCGGCTTCGTAGCCTTCCAGTTCATAAACCGGAATCTTCATTGCTCTTAGGACATCCTTGGCCAGGGCAAATTGAGGGCGCAGTTCGTCAGGGGTCGGCTTCCGATGTCCTTTATATTGTTCATAATGGTCCATGCGGAAAGTCACTTTTCCTTTGTCAAAAGCAACGGCCACACAGGCCGGCTGCTCATCGGACAGGATCTTGAGCAGCATATTGACAAAACCGTATACCGCATTGGTGAATAGCCCCTCACTGGTGGTTAATAATGGGATAGCATAGAAAGCTCTGTGAATGAGACTATTCCCATCCAATATCATAAATTTTTCGCGTTCATTCAATTGTTAATCCTCCTCCACAGCCGATTATATTATTATTTTCACCGTGGAGATTGATAATACCTGCTGTTAAGCTAGGACTTTTTCTCCCTGCGGCGTCCAAGGTAATAACCAACTAAACCGCAGCCCCCTACTACCAGTATGCCGGGTAAAACCCACCAGGCCGGCCGGGGTAAATAATTGTCAGACTTGACCTTCGCCGTTGGAGATGCTGCAGTTTTGCTCATCTCTCTGGACAAAGCAGAATCCATTCCCGGCTGTTCATATACATTATTTGCTGCATTATTTGCTGCATTACCTGCAGCATTATCTGCAGCATTATCTGCAGCATTATCTGCAGCATTACCTGGCTCACTGGCTGCACCGCTGTCAGCCATACTTCTCAACGTCCTCACGGCTTGATTTTGAGCCTTATCCAAAGTGGGAGTGTTTAAAATATTTGAACCATCCTCAGCCTGTTTACTCGCAGAATTGTCAGCTGGGGCCGGTAAATCTGCCGCTGCTGTAGGAGCCGGTTCTGAAACCGGATTTTGCGGTTCAATTTGTGCTTTAGACTGTGCTTCTCCTTCAAATCCCGGCGAACTCTGTGTAATATTTGATGCAAAACCTGCGGCCATTTTTCCTCTGGGACCAGCGTCAGTTTCACCTGAGTCTGTATTGCTCTCACTCTGGTCCGGCGGTGCAGCCTTTGATGCCATCGGAAGATTAGCCGCTAATTCCGGGGCCGCTAATTCCGAAGCTGCTATTTCTGGGGCCGCTGCTTCAGAAGTTTGTTGTCTGGTACTTCCGGGGCTTTCTGCGGCACTGTCTTGGCTTGTTCTTATTCGCAAATCATAAGCCTGATGCCCTGATGTAAGACTTAACTGATACAGGCCGGTGCCAATCCCCAGCCCAATCATCAGCACGGCTGCAACAAGGTGTTTATTGATACCGCTTAACCACTGCCGTAATCCAGATAACTTCTGACCGTCGCTTAGAATTATTTGCTCACCTGCTTCATGGCCCTCTGTTCTTAATCTAAGGATGAGCTGACTTCTGAACTCCTCCGGCGGGGTAACTTCACCTAATGAATTGAGTATTTTGACAGTTTCCCGCAAGGCGGCAAGTTCCTGTCGGCAAGAATCACAAGTACGGACATGTTTTTCTACTTCTAAAACATCCTGTTCATCGAGGACTTCGTCAATATATGCTGACAGCATTTCATGTATATCATCACAGTGCATTTGAGTCCCCCCTTTCATCGGCCTTCACAGGCTATACCTGATAACAGGTCTTGCCTGGCCAGGAGCAGATCCTTTAGAATATGCCTGGCCCTGCTGAGCCTTGATTTTACTGTGCCCAGGGAACATTCCAAAAAATAAGCAATTTCTTCATAGGTATAACCCTGAATATCGCGCATTATAATTACCGTACGGTGTTCATAGGAAAGGGAGTTTAACAGTTGCTGAAGTTCTTCCCGCCACTCCTTATGCACTACCTCTTCCAAGGGCCCGGTTTTCGTGGACTTAACCGGCTGCTGTCCCTGATCAATCATTTCTTCCATAGAAACCGTCTTTTCTCTATCCCGGCGGCGGATTTCATCTTTACACACATTGGTCACCACCCTATAAAGCCAAGTGAGGAACGAGCTTTCCCCCCGAAAACTGCCTATGGACCGGTACACCCGGATAAAGGCCTCCTGGGCTAAATCACTGGCATCATTGTGATTTCCGGCATACCGGTAGGCAATGGTGTAAACCCTGGTCTCATACCTCGCTGCCAATTGATCAAATGAATTTAAGTCCCCCTGTTTTATCTTTTCGATGAGCAGGTCATCGACTAGGTCCACTGCGTTCCCTCCTTTCAATGCTTCAACTATATAGTTGACGATTTATGCATTACAAAAGTTCCATATCGTTCTTGTTATTATTAAATACAGATCGACAATATCCTCCACAGACAGAATTGATTTTATATGCCATTTATGGCAGTTTAATAGGAAAATTCGTAGTAGATGGAAGGCGATCATTGTGAAATGATTACCCGCGGCTCGCAACTCGTGACTCGCGACTCGGTACCAAATAATTTTACAGTATGGGCACGAACTTCCATTTGACTTATCACAGCAAGTTTGGTAGAATAATTTATGCAGTTGAAGTTGCTTCCATTGTTTTCGTATTGGCCGGAGTGGCGGAATGGCAGACGCATACGACTCAAAATCGTACGGGAAACCGTGTGGGTTCGACTCCCACCTCCGGCACCAAAAAATTGATACTAAGCGGTTTTTGCGATTTGTCGATGATAACGCAAAGCCGTTTTTTTATTGTGAATCGTGGGTGAGATTAAATATTGTCCTGAAAGCAGGAATTTTACAGGTTTGTAACAAATATTCTACAATATATCTGTTGAAACTCATGAAAGGGGAATAGTGCTTATGGCTGAAAAGAAATACAAATTTAGTTATGTTATTGAACCTTCCTCGTGTGCAGGATGTGCCCAGTGTTGGACGGAATGCAAATTCAACGCTGTCGGTCCTGACACCCAAACCCTAACTTCCTACCTGATTAACCAAGATGAATGTACCCGGTGCGGCAAATGTTACAGAGGATGCCCGATTGTTGGATGCATTCAAAAAGTGTCTTGACCCAAAGACCTTGCTGATTAAACGTCAGCAAGGTCTTTTATTATCCCCAATCCTTCCACACTTCAGGTCGGTAACCCACTGTAGCCATTTTACCGTTACGGACGATTGGGGTTCTATAAAGTTTAGGATTTTTAAAAAGTATTTCCTCCCTAACACTGCTGCTGCCTATATGTTGAAGATTGAGTTTCTTATACTCTGCTGCATCTTGGTTAAATAAATCATTTAGCCCTATGGCAGCTTTCACACTTGAAAATTCACCCTTGCTTAATCCGTACTTATACAAATCAATGAACTGATACTTAACATTTCTTTCTTTAAAATACCGCTCGGCCTTCTTAGTGTCAAAGCATTTAGTCGTTCCAAAGATCTGAATGCTCACTACAATCCCCCTTCAGATGGAAGTACTCTCTCCGAAATTCAAGATTCTTTATGTTCTGGGCTTCACGCGATGGACTTTTTATTTTTTCCTCTAATTTTCGGTAGGGCTTTCGGAGATGTCCGGGAATCTGGCAGGGCCACGTCAAAGTCATGCCTAACCCAGACACAGCGCGATCTGTGAAATAATAGTGGCTTTTTTCTTTATGGACTGGTAAAATAGAGTCAAAA
>JAVSMW010000005.1:0-263824 GCA_032027005.1 Thermincola sp.
TTCCGGCTAACTGCTACAAATCAAAAACGTGAGAATCCAGGTCCAAACTTTAGTTTGGGCTTTTTCTTTACTCATGTGCTTAGGATTTGACAATTACGTTAGAATGTCGCCCGGACAAATATCCACACAAACCCCGCAACCGATGCATTTTTGCTTATCTACAAAAATCGGCACCTCAAATCCCCCCATTCTGTCTAAGTATATACAAAGTTTTACTAACATTGTATATACTTATCCAATATAAACAATGTTCTTGTAGCCGAATGCAAAAAACCCACTGTAAACAGTAGTTTTCAGTGAGTTTTTTGCATTCGGTGTGTTAGGGCTAGGTAACAGGTTTACTGAGTATTTATTTTTTTGATTTTACCTCTCTAAAATAGCATTTTAAATGCCGAAATTTAATATTATTTTGTAGAATTTCGTCGAAAACAAGCATCATTGATTTTGTTGATTGGAATTTCTTCCGGTGAATTAACTGAAATGTAAGGTTAACCTCGTTGCTTGAGCACCTGTTTCATAATCTTTCCGGTCCCGCTTTTGGGCAGTGCCCCTATATATTCAACTATTCTAGGGACTTTAAAGCGGGCTATCCTTTCCCGGCAAAATGCAAAGAGTTCGTCTGCCGGAACCGGCGAAGCACCAGGCTTTAATACCACAAAAGCTTTGACAATTTCACCCCATTGGTCATCAGGGTACCCTACCACAGCTGCTTCTAAAACGGAAGGATGGGCGTAGATGGCTGTTTCCACTTCGATGGAAGAAATATTTTCCCCCCCACTGATGATGATGTCCTTTTTACGATCAACAATTTTTATATACCCCTCTGAATCAACTGTAGCAACATCTCCCGTATGGAGCCAGCCATCACGTATAGCTGCCGCTGTCGCCTCCGGGTCCCGCCAGTAGCCAAGCATCACGGTTTCCCCACGCACAATCACTTCACCAGTGTCCTCGCCATTATGCAAAATTTCATTTCCATTTTCGTCCACAACCCGCAGTTCTAACCCCGGCATAGGCAGCCCCGCTTTGACTTGCCACAAATGCCGTTCTGCCGGATCTCTATCCAGGAGGTGCGTCTTAAGCGTACTATTGGTAATGACCGGAGTTGCTTCGGTTTGCCCATAGCTGCCGATATATGTGCATCCGGGCATTTTTTCTTCTACCTGCTCAAGCAGGCTGGGGTGTGAAGCTGCTCCGCCGACCACCATTTTTTTCAGGCTTGAAAGGTCGAAGTTTGAAATTTGCGATGCATTTATCAGGCTGGTAACCATAGTCGGAACCATACAGCTGATAGTGACTTTTTCTTTTTCAACAAGCTGAAAAAACAGCTCCGGTTCAAACTTGGGGATAATGACATGTGTGCCGCCCAAATAGGTAATTGAGTGGGGGGTCCCCCAGCCGTTGACGTGAAACAAAGGTATGGTATGTATAAGCACATCAGTGCTTTTAAGTTCCAAAGATATAATAAAGTTTAAGGCGTTGGCAAACAGGTTCCGGTGGCTAAGCATCACACCTTTGGGTTTTCCGGTTGTCCCGCTGGTGTAAAATATTTCGGCTACATCATTCTCCTGCATCTCCGCATCAATGTAGTATTCAGGAGAAGCATCTTGCAATACGTCTTCGTAATCCAAATATCCATCAACTTTATTGGGTGCAGCAGAGACAAAAATTTCTACCGTTTCCAGCCGGTCTCTGATATTATCTATAAGGGGCAAAAAATCATTTTGCACAATAATTGCCTTTGCTTCAGCATGGTTTAGCATAAACAAGAAATCTTCGCTGCCTAACCTGATATTCATGGGCATCAGGACGGCACCAATCTGTACAACTCCATAATAAGCCTCTAAAAGGCAGTGACAATTATATCCCAAAAACGCCACGCGGTCCTTTCGTTGAATACCCAAATTTAATAGCGCATTGCCCAACCGGTTGGCCCGCTCAAAATATTCCTTGTACGTGAACCTTTCTTCACCGCATACAATTGCTGTTTGGTCAGGATAAAGGTCTGCCGCCCGCTTCAAAAATCTTATTGGACTACTGGAGCTTTTCATGCACAATCCCCCCTTATTAAAATTCCTCCAGTTCTTCTTTCGGTATATCAAAAACAAGCCCATTGTTGGGCAATGGTTCCGTCCGAAAAAAATCTGGCAAATCATTTTGACTCTTGGCAATACCTGCAGCCCGGTTAAATTCCAACTCTGCCTTCAGAACCCGCCTTGCCTGTTCGAGCAATATTTCAGGCCCAGTCTCCTGATCGGTAAATGCGGATACAATAGAAGCAAATACTGGTACATTTTCCGGTATTGAACCGACAAATATGCAGATGCCCAGTATGTCACAAATCATTGCAGTTTCCTGCTGTTTCTTGGATAACGTTATCTGCCCCTCCGGTTTGCCAGGATCCAAACCGCCCAGTCCGGGCAGACAGTTCCCTGCAGTATGGTCTGCACCCATCGTTGAAGTGGCGTAGGTTACGCCGGTCCCTTTTACCGCTCTGGGATCATAAGCAGCCATGGCCTGTCCCTTAACAGTTGGTGTCCTTTTCACTCCCAGAACCTTCCCTGCAACAGCCGTACCTTGCCCAAGGATCTTACCTAAATAACTGCCTGATACAATTCCGGCAAGGGCCTTTTGCATACTTACAAAATCTCCAAAAGGAATTTCCCCTGCCTCCATAGCTACACCAAGCGCGGCACCCACTTCAATGGTATCGATTCCCAAATTATCGCAAATCCGGTCTAACTCGGCGATAGAGTCCAAATCGTTTAAACCGCAGTTTGAGCCCAAAAGAGCGATAGTTTCGTATTCCAGGCCTGAGGTAACATAATTTCCACCACTGTCTTTATAAACATTGGAGCAGCGAACCACACAGCCCCTGGAGCAGGCATGCCCGGTTACCCCCCCCCTGAGTTTGCATAACTCAGATAGTTTTTCTCCACTGATATTATTAGCAAATTCATTCTGCCCTGTTGTATAGTTTCGGGTTGGCAGTCCCCCATACCCGTTTATCACATTCACCAGCAAGGCTGTTCCATACTTGGCGAGTGATTTTTTGGCTTGTACAACAGACTTGGCAAACCCAGCGCAAATCTCTTTAAACTTTACTGGATTTTTAGCCTCAACTACTAATCTTGCCGGCCTGGAAATTACGATTGCCTTTATTCCTTTGCTGCCCATAACCGCTCCCATACCGCCCCTTCCTGCATGACGGGCAGGCCTTCCCTCCATATCTGTGACAGCAACGGTTGCAAGCGCCGCGCCGGCCTCTCCGACAGGGCCGACGCATATTACGGAGCAATCAGGACCATATTCTTGCTTCAAATAATTCACGGTCTCGTAGTTGCCAAGTCCAGACAGGTTAGGGTTAGACTCCAACTTAATCCCGTAGTCTTCAATTACCAAAACCCAAGCACCTTTCTCCAAAGCGGCACCTTCAAGCACCACAGCCTTGATGCCGTGAGCGGCTAAATACTGCCCGGCACTTCCCCCGACATTACTCTCCTTGATTGTCCCGGTCAGCGGACTTTTGGCTCCTACTGAAGTACGCCCGGAAGAGGGGGCGGAGGTTCCCGTGAGCAGACCTGGTGCAATAATCAATTTATTATCGCCTCCCAAGGCATCGCAAAGCGGATTCACATGGTCGTTTAAGTAGCTTGATGTCAATCCCCTGCCACCAAGTCTGCTGTATGCGAGCGGCACATCTTCAATATAAATATCCTGTGATGTCATGTTTACTCTTATCAGCTTCACATAAGACACCCCCTTTTACCTGTCATAGATTTATTAACGGATACTTGAAAGGCAACAGAAGACCCTGAAGGTATCATCATTCCTGCAGGGTCCTCCAACCAACTGTTTTTTCGAAAGTACTACCTAAGACCCGGGACGTCTATTAAGGACGCTTACCAGCGCGGGGACCAGTGGCCAGTTACCGGGAAGGGAACACTCTCATCAATTTTTACATCCAGCACGAAAGGCCGCTTCGATTCCATCGCCTGCTGGACGGCAGGTATAATTTCCTCGGGCTTATTGACATGTAAACCGGCTGCGCCAAAGCTCTCGGCGAGTTTTACAAAATCCGGGTTATTTAATTGAGTAAAGTTATAGCGTTTATTAAACAGGAAATCCTGAACTTGTTTATTGGTGTTTAGCCATCCATCATTAAAGACAACTACAATCACCGGAATATCTTCTTTGACAGCGGTAGCAAGCTCGTGGAAAGAAAAATGGAAGCCACCGTCACCGGTAATTGACACTACCGTATTATCTGGTGCCGCGAGCTTCGCACCTAAGGCGGCACCAAAGGACCAGCCTAAATGTCCATAGCCACCGGGCATATGAAAGGTGCCTGGTAAATTGGCATCAAATACGTGAACTCCCCAACATTGGTTGTTTCCACAATCAGTAAACAAAATAGCCTCTTGCGGCAATGCGGTACGCAGGTCTCGTACGAGGCGGTAGGGGCTGATTCGGCTGTTATTGTCCTGGCATTTCTCAGTAAGTTCTTTTAGCCATATTTCCTTTAACTCTTGAACACGCCGGAACCAAACAGTATCAGCAAACTTATCCTTGGCGTCGTTGGCGGACTCTACCCGAGCAATAATTTGCTGTAAAACCATTTTGGCATCTCCGACAATGCCTACTTCAGCGGCATATGCCCTGCCAATTTCATCCGGATCAATATCAATCTGAATAATTTTAAAATTCGGTTTAAGTGTAAACTGCTGTGCATAACCGAATTCGGCGAATCTAAACCCGATAGCCACTACCACATCGGCTTCATCTAAAGTTTCCTTGGCACATCTCCATCCAACCACACCGACATTGCCAGCCGAAAGCTTATGTGTTGGTGGGATTGCACCCTTACCCATACCAGACATCACCACCGGGACCTGTAGATAGTCGGCCAGCTGCTGTAACTCATTATGCGCACCCGAGACAAGGACACCCCCCCCGGCCAGCAAAACAGGTCGGTCTGCATTTAATAACAGGTTTACCGCCTTTTCGACCTGGTTGATATCACCCGATACCCTGCCAACAGGCTCATAAAAGTTCTCTGAATTTGGAATTTCCACGTCATACTTATTAACGGCAAAATCATAAGGTATTTCGACCACAGCGGGTCCAGGACGCCCTGTAGTAGAAATTTTGAAGGCCTTCTGGATAGCCTCGGGAATCCGTATTCCATCATCAATGCGGAACGCCGACTTGGTAAAGGTTTTGCATAATTCTGCAACAGGGGTATCTTGAAGTCCTCCTTTGCCACGGTGCGCGGAGATGACTGAGCCAATAATTGTAGGATTAGGCACTGAATCATACAGGGTTCCCGCTAATCCTCCCAATAGCTGAGGTGTGCCAGGACCATGCCAAATCCCAACAGCTTTAGGTGCGCGTTTTACCCTGTTGTAACCATCAACCATAAAGGAACCGGTTAACTCTGTCCGGCAAAGAATAGATCGGATACTCGTAGAATCCAGCAGGGCATCCGCTATTTCTTGATTCGTGTGTCCTATATAACCTATGGCAAGTTCAGTTCCTGCAGACTCCAGAGTTTTTACCACCGCATGGGCACCTGTCATTTTTTCACTCAATTAAACCAACTCCTCTTTGGATAAAATTTAATATCTTTTACGCCTGTTTTCCCAGACCACTTATACTCGATTATTCTGTAACTCTCTGATGGTCTGACATGTAGCCACCACTAAATTATGTTTTGATTTTTCTTCCGGGCAAATCGCCATGCCATCATACATTGCCTCTCCGAGAGTCAGCTTTTTCTCCACAAATATTTTTTCATAAATCTCGCCCGGTGCCTCAAAGGGAACTGTATACAACCCGTTTTCCGGTTTATCTTCACATTGGGCTTTGCTTAAAAGACCATTTACAAAAGTAAGGCAAATGTTAGTTACAAGTTCACTTAGTTTAGCATCTTTATAGACTGAAAAAATTACATCAACCTTCTCGTATGCGCCCAAATGTTTGCTTAGTTTATCTCGCGTTGGAGAAAAAAAATTCTCAACATCACTCAGTAGTTTCATTTAAAATATCATTCCTTTCTTTATGCTCAAGGCACAAAAATTAACGTTTTACTTACTCATCAAGCGGAGGATAACTCAGCACCTCGTCAGGATCACCAAACTCTCTGGCTGCCTCTCTTATATCATCATCTTCCAAAACCAACAGCTTGCCCTGATCAGCAATAGTTAAGTTCCCAGCAGTCACCGTAGGTTCATACAAAATACCATAAATTGAAACGAAATCACTCTGGTCTCTGCCGCCCAATAATGAATTTCCTCCTATTCCCATAAAGAGTGCACCTGCTCTCCTGCTGCAGGACAAAAGATTGGATATCCTTGTAGCAGGACTTGCTGCATCAAGATTTACAGTGATCTTGGGATTCATTCCAAAACCGACTTCTGCAAGGCGGTTTGCATTTTTAATTCCTTTGATCAGGCCGTTTATCTCATCCACCTCTGGCCCACCCTCAATCTTTGTCACAAAACCATTTTCTATGGTCCATTTCATTGGTGGATTTAACCTTGTATGTGTGTAAAGACCATCGAGATATACAACTCCATTGGCAGTGTAGTTCAGATCACCCCAGACAGTGGTCCCTGGCGGAAATGTCCCTATATAACCAGGAGTCGCAGGTCCCGGCTCCCGGGGGATGGAGCCAATATAGGCCCCTATGCCGCCACCCACTACACTCATGGTAAGATCGGTACCTTTGTTATCTGTAATTCTGACAACCGGGTTTTCCCTAATGATCCGTTGACACTTCTTACCTATCTTGTACCATAGTTCAATTGGATCTTGTATAAGAACAGAAACATTAGCTCCAGCCTCCTTAGCAGCAACTGACAATGCCTCCAGAATGACATTGTCTATACCGGTTTCGGCAAACAAAAGAACCTGCTCCCCTTTTTTTACATTGCCAAATCTGATGCAATTTCGCGCTCCACTTAGCAACGGTTCAATCTCGTTTCGAGTAGACATATCTAAATCTCATCCTTTCATTAAGTAATCAACTATCCATGGACAACCCATATTCCAAAAAATAAGCCCTTCTAAACATGGGCCATTAAGCCCTTAATTTTCTGTATCACCTCCGATTCTGAATTACATCATAGATGGAAGAAAGAGGGCTATTTGTGGAAAAATTGTTAGCAAAATCAGTGCAAATATTAAAACAAATACAAAAGGCAGCGCACCGGCCATGATCTTACCCATTGGAACATCCGAAATTGCTTTAATTATAAATAAGTTCAAACCCACAGGCGGGGTAATCATCCCTATTTCCACAGCTAATGTAGATACTACTCCCAGCCACAGGGGATCAAATCCCAGGGCCATGAAAGTAGGATAGATAAAAGGTATTGTAAGTACTACCATGCTTAATGGGTCCATCAGGCATCCCATGATAAACCATAGTATATAAACCAACAATAAAACAATCCATTTGTTAATACTTGCGCTTATAATTGCGTCCGCAATATTCTGAGCAATCCCCAGGTAGCTTACAACGTAGCTTAGGGACATACCTCCAAAAACTAAAAATATCAACACCGAGCTTGTACTGGCGGTGGCACCCGTCACCTTGGTCAGAAAGCCGGAGTTAAATCTGCCAAGCAAAAAAACCAGGAGCAGAGCGCCAACGGCACCGAAACCTGACGCTTCAGTAGGTGTAGTTAATCCGGAATAAAGTGAACCGATAACTACAGCAACCAAAGCAAGGGGAGGAAGTATGAGTTTCAAATCTTGTTTCAACCCCGAAGAGTTCTCCGGCTCATCTGAACCGGTTATAGCTTCGAATGTTTCTCCAGCTATCGAAGGGTTCATTTTAACTCTCAGAATTATAAAAAGGCATAACAAGGCGCTAATCATAAGTCCAGGTACTATTCCCGCAATAAATAGCTTTGAGATCGAATTTTCGGTAATGATTCCGTAAATTACAAATGTAATACTGGGAGGAATCATTATTCCCAAAGCACCTCCTGCAGCCACTACACCTGTGGCAAAGTCCGGACTGTATCCTCTTTTTGTCATTTCATTTATAGATACGCGCCCGATTGCAGCAGCAGTAGCCGGACTCGAACCGCAGAGGGCCGCAAAAACAGTAGCTGCCAGTGTAGCACTTAGAGCCAAGCCTCCCTTAAACTTACGAAGCCACTTATTTAAAACCAAAAAAATATCAGTGGCCACATTACCGTGAGCCAGAGCTTCTGCCATAAGAATAAATAATGGTGCAACCAGTTGGTTCATACTGGTACCCTGATTGAAAATAATGCTGCCAATTTGCGCCAGGTGACTTGGTTCAAGATAAAGCAGTGTTATGGCAACACCCACGAAACCTAAGGCAAATCCTACCGGGGTTCCAATAAAAATTGTTACTAAAAGAATAACCATAATGGTAATTAAAAGCAGCGTCACATCCAGCCCCCCTTATTTCCTAACTAAAGATATTTTTTACTGCCACTGAAAAGGTCCAAAACAATGCAAATGATTGTTATCAACATAGCCAGCGACCCAACAAGCATGGCCACATGTAAATAGGAAACCGGTATTTGAATTGTACCTAAAGTAAGTATATTTAGTTTTAAGTCATCCATCAGCAGTTCAATACTATTCCAGAGGATAACAACAACAAATACTAAAGCCATTAAATAACTTAAAATCGCTAATATCTTTTGTATCCCAAGTCCCCAGCGTCTGCCGGCAGCTTCCCGGACAAAGTCTACAACCACATGGTTTTTTTCTTGAAAGGCATATGCCGTCCCCAAAAAAACTGCCCATATTAATATGTATTGGGAAATATTCAAAGTCCATGTAGTTGGGCTGGAGAAAATGCCGCGCAGAATACCTTCCAGAGCGGAAAATAAGGCAATAACTATGATGAGGCCACCTGCAATGTTTCCCAAAATACGGTTAAAACGTTCAAGAAATTGAGGATATTTCAACTCTGATCCCCCCCCGGTTTAATTGATGTCCGACCTGCCAATACAAGACTGGCAGGCCGCATTTATTATTCATTTTCACCTTCAGTTGATAAGGCCCATTTTTTCGAATACCTTGATTAGCTCTTCGCCTTCTGGGCCTGAGATTGCTTTAACCTGATTCATTATGGGTCCTGCAGCTTTTTTAAATTCATCATTTTCGGCTTCAGTTAAGCGGTATACAGTCGCTCCGGCTTTCTCAACCGTCTGCGCAAAATTTTGCTTTTCCTTACTTGCTAAATCGTAACTGAAATCCATCCAGCGTTTAGATGCTCGCTCTACTGCCTGCCGCTGATCCTCATTCAACTTGTTCCAGGCTTTTTCACTCATAATTAATCCGGTAAACATCTGCTGTAAATTGACAATAGTTACGTTAAGCCCCGGTTTAGCAAGCCCTGTGACAATAAAATTCCCATGGGTCCCCGTAACGAGTACGTCAATAGTGCCGCGTTCCAGCGCAACGGATAAATCTCCGGGAGGGACTGCTACAGGACTGCCTCCCCACAATTTAATAGCTTCACCGCCCCATTTTCCCGGTGTACGAACAGTCTTGCCTTTTAAATCCTGCGGTGCCTTGTATGTTGCGTCGCCGGCAAAATTAATGATATCTGTGGCATTCTGCCCAAGATATTTAACACCGTATTTCGCGAAAATTTTCTCCACAATGGGAAAAGTTGCTTCTACAAATTCATTGTACTTATCCCCCGGGTAACCTATCGGCACTTCATAAGGTGTTAATTCCTTGATAGTAGGAGAGACATTAGCTCCCATAAAATGTCCAATATCTACATTGCCCTTTCTTATTGCATCAAGGATCTCGGCATCTGCAACAAGAGTAGCTGCCGGATGGACTTCAACTTTGACCTGGCCTTTGCTCTCTTCTTCTACAGCTTTGGCAAAGAAATCATAACCTTGTCCAAAGAAGCTAGTGTCCGGTGTCGGAAAACTTAATTTCAATACGATCGTCTGACTCTTCTGTTCGTTATTCGCTTTATTTTCTTTAGTTGTTTCGTCAGTTGTTTTATTACCCGTTGAACTGCTTCCACATCCTGCGATAAAAACGGCAACAGCTAGCAGCAAGCAAACCAGGAGCGGATGAAAATACTTCTTTCTATTTTTGATTGTCATTCTTTCAACCCCTTCGTAAGATTTTTATATTATCGGCCATTTGTGTGATACTAAGGCACTACGCCTTATTGCAAATAAATTCACGGGGGAAATTAATAAGAGGCTTAGCCCCGCACTTTGTAATGTGCAGCATTTCGCCGTACTTCAGGCCGACGTCTTTGCGCCAATTGGGATTGTGGACATCAATGTTCATAACAACTGTCATATCTTCTTCAAAGGGGACATCTCCAAGCACTGCGGAACGGGGAACGTCTTCCTCTCTGTAAACACCGCCATCTGGGAATTCAGGTGAGGCCAGACCGTGTCCGTGGAAGCCCAATTCCACGAAATCCATACCCCGGTCAAGAACCACCTTCCTCATTGCCCGCCATGCCTCACCCATGGTTGCTCCCGGCTTGATGTTCTTAATACCGGTGTCAAGGGCTTCCATGCAGGCGGCGTGAATTTCGCGCAGCTCCTTGGGGGCATTCCCAAGGAAAACGGAGAACTCACAGCCCGACATATAGCCGCCATACTGCGTATGGAACTCGCAAATGGCCAAATCGCCGTCGCGCAGCTTACGCATTGTGGGGCAGCCCGGCTGAGAGCAGCCGTGAAGCAGGAACTTAAATCCCGGATCGTCATCAAATACGTTTCCGGTGGCCATCAGGTTGAACAACTGCGGCTCGCCGCCGTTCCTGACGGAGGCCGAGAACATATCCGCATACAGGTCAGCCTCAGTCCTGCCGACCTGCATGCCATTTATCAACGCTTCGACCTGTTTGCGCGCAAGCTCGGCAGCCTTATACAGGAACCCCAGTTCTTCCTCGCTCTTGATGATCCGCATCTCAGCAATCATAACATTGCCATCGACAAATTCAACGCCCGGAAGCTCTTGCCGGAGCTTCTCCATGGCCACCTGTGGTATAAGGTCGAGGGACACGGTCGATGGAGGGCAGGTTACGATAGCAATGCGGCTTTTATCCAGCCCCCTCTCCATAAGCTCCGCAATCAGGTAGTTAATGCCGTAATCCGGTCTGAAATCAGATACCCAGCTCCCAAAGGCCTTGTATCTGAAGTGTGGAAGATGTATATGCCTTGGTCCGCACATAATTGTACACTCGCCTTTTATCGGGAATATTGCCCAGGCGCCGCGCGAATCTGCAAAATGGGTTACATAACGAAAATTGGAAAAGGCCCTGCCGTAGCCGGCATCGCTCCCGAAAAGGAGGAGGGCATCGACTTGACGGATGGACATCCGCTTGCGCAGTTCAGTCCAGCGCCTATCTCTCTCATTTAAAGACAGCATGGGAAAGTCCCCGATTTCCATTTGTGTTACGCCTTTTTCCCTTGGAAGATCATGCCAAAGAGGGGTTTGCCAGGGTCTAGTCATCAAATTTCTCCTTTCAAAAGATAAAGTTTCTTTTATCCTATCGTAAGACTCCCACTTCTATAAGTGGGAGTGGTTCCCCGTACTCCGCTTCGGTGGGGGTTGACTCCCCCACCGAAGTCTCGATGTTCANCACTTCTATAAGTGGGAGTGGTTCCCCGTACTCCGCTTCGGTGGGGGTTGACTCCCCCACCGAAGTCTCGATGTTCAACTTTAGTTGAACGAGTTCACTGGCCGGAATTTTCTAATGCCTGGATTAGCTCCGCGCCTTCCGAACCTGAAATTTCTTTAACCTGTTTCATTAGGGGTTCCATAACCTTTTTAAACTCTTCATTTTCGGCATCACTTAAGTGGTATATAGTTGCTCCGGCGCCCTTAGCTGTTTGCTCGAATTTTTGCCTTTCCTGATCTGATAAACTGTAACTGAAATCCATCCAGCGTTTAGCTGCCCGCTGAACCGCCTGCCGTTGTTCCTCGTTTAACTTGTTCCAGGCTTTATCACTCATAATTAGTCCGGTCCACATTTGTTGTAAGGTGGAAAGAGATACGTTGGGAGCCGTTTCATAAAACTTAAAGGCGGCTGCGGATATCCAACCAGTAAAGCTAACGTCAACAACCCCACGTTCCAGCGCAACGGTTAATTCTCCAATAGGGACTGATACGGGACTGCCTCCCCAGAATTTAATGGCTTCTCCGCCCCATTTGCCCGGTGTACGTACAGTCCTGCCTTTTAAATCCTGAGGTGACTTGATCATCTTGTCACTGTGGAAAGTAATTACATCTGCTGCATTTGCCCCGAGATATTTTACATCATACTTCGCAAAGATTTTCTCAATAATGGGTTGGGTTGCTTCAACAAATTTGCTATAGTTTTTAGGATAAGCTATCGGTACTTCGAATGGTGTTAATTCCTTAATAGTAGGAGAAACATTAGCTGACATAAAATGTCCAATATCTACATTGCCTTTTCTTATGGCATCTAGAATCTCAGGGTCTGCAACCAGAGTAGCTGCCGGATGAACTTCAACTTTTACCTGGCCTTTGGTTTCTTCTTCCACAGCTTTGGCAAAGAAATCATAACCCTGTCCAAAGAAGCTTGGGCCCGGTGTAGGATGGCTTAATTTCAAAACGATGGGCTCACTTTTCTGTTCGTTATTCGCTTTATTTCCATTAGTTGCTTCGTTAGCAGTTTTATTTTCTGTTGAACTGCCTCCACAACCCGTCACAAAGACGGCAACAGCGACCAACAAACAAACAATGAACAAATGAAGAAACTTCTTTTTATTTTTGCTTGTCATTTTCTCAACCCCTCCGTATGATTTTTATTTTCTTAACTCCACCATTGTTTTACCTGGCCTTGTTGGTTGTTTTGTTGTACAAACCACCTCCTTATTTTTTTTAAATACATTCAGTTGGCTCATGTTTTCAGGGGTGGCCGCTATACTTAGAAACAAGATAAACCATGCACTTATACGCGCTACAAATAATATAAGCAAATTTCATGCCAATTTGCTTATCGGCTGTTTCAAAGGCTGTTTGAATCTAATCACGCTCCCTTCTAGTAAGAAGACGTGCTCCAATATGGAACAACCCGTATCTCCATTCTCCACTTAACAGGGCATATCGACCATTTACCCAAAAGAACGACATTTCAATTCAAAAAAACACCCCGCGTTCCAATATGGAGCGCGTTCCAACATAGAACGCGCTCCATATTGGAACGCGTTCTATGTTGGGGCACATTCTACATTGGGCCACAGGGGGCTAAACTGCTATTAATTCATGACGTATTTTCTTTTCAGGTAATCTTCACTGCGGGAAAGAAGTCATTCCGCATTCTGCTTGGTTGAACTAATTAAAGAACGAATTTGGTATTTATCTAGCTTTCGGTACAGTGTATTACGGCCAATACCCAGGGCTTTTGCCGCTCTGGTTATTTCCCCGCCTGACTCCTGAAGCGCATTGCGTATGGCTTCAACCTCGTTAGTCTTAAGGTTCAGGTTCTTGTTCCCAATGACAATGGCCGGAGCCTTTTTAATGTCATCAGGCAGGTGTTTGAGCTGTAATACACCTGTCTTCGCCATATTCATGGCTTGTTCAAGTATGTTTTGCAATTCCCGAAGGTTACCAGGCCAGGGGTACTCGGAAAGTGCCTTTAGGACTCTCCCATCTAGCCCTAATATTTTTGTTCCCGCCATACAATTAATCTTATCGATAAAGTGTTTGACTAAAATATCCAGATCATTTTGTCTTTCCCGCAATGGCGGAATTTGTATTTGGAAAACCCTTAATCTATAATAGAGGTCTTCCCGGAAATTGTTCCTGGATATTTCGCGCTTCAGATTCTTATTAGTCGCGGCAATAATCCGGACATTCACCGGAATTATCTTGTTATCACCTAAACGGGTTAACTGTTTGGTTTCTAAAATCCTTAGCAGACTAACCTGCAAGTCTATTGGCATATCACCAATTTCATCTAAGAATAGCGTTCCCTCATCAGCCATTTCAAACTTTCCGGGTTTACCGTCACTTCTCGCACCCGTAAAAGCTCCCTTAGAATAGCCAAATAATTCACTGGCCATAAGTTCGCGTGGAATAGCTGCACAGTTTATGGCCACAAATGGACCTTCTTTTCGAACACTGGCATTGTGAATTGATTGGGCAAAAAGTTCTTTCCCTACCCCGCTCTCACCCAGCAATAACACACTTGCAGAACTTCCGGCTGCCGTTTTGGCTTTTGCAACTACAATGTTAAATTCCTCGGAACTTCCTACCATATCGCTAAATGTAAAAGATGCTGTGGCCCCTGTCATTCTGTTTACTAACTTCTTTACGCTTTTGATCTCCCTTAATATCCCGACAACTCCGATTAACATTGAATCTGACTCATATATCGGTTTAGCAGTCAGTGTATAAAAAAACCTGCCGTGATTAGCTTCGTAATAAACCTCTTCATTTTCTACCACTTTGCCGGTTTCAATAACTTTTTTCAAAATTTCCAGGCACTTTTGCGGCACCACGAAGTCGGTGACCTCGTCTTCTTTAAAGCCTAACAACTCCCTGGCAATTTCATTGACCATGGTTACGTTCCCATTGTTATCCATGCTTATCAGACCCTCTGACATGGAGTCAAGGATCGTGTTTAAATATTTATAGCTGGCAGCCAGCTTATTGGAAGTCAATCTTTCAGCCAGATTCTTCTCAATAGCCAGGGTAGCTGCCACAACCATTCCTAATGTATGGCGGTTTGCTTTGCGGTAATTACCGGACATACTCAATGCACCAATCGGTTTCCCTTCTGAATTATGGATTGGAGCCGCGGAACATGTCCATTGATGAAGGTCCTTTTTAACATGTTCTGCGGCAACCAACTGCACAGGCTCTCCTGATTCCAAACAGACAGTGGCTGCACTGTTGCCATAGGCACGATTGCTCCAATCGCTCCCTGGCACGACATTAATATCTTTCCCTTGATCCACAATTTCCGCATCACCGATAACATGCAGCATTGTGGCATTCTCATCAGTTAAAAACACTATAAATCCCGACCCTTTTACAACTTCAAAAAGGGTCTGCATAAACGGCTTTGCAACAGCAATTAGTTCCCTTTTCTCCTCTAACTTGAGCCTAAGCTTATCTTCTTCTAAAATGGTGCCCTCTGTAATGTTGGAAACAGGGTCAGCCTTTAGCTCCACTGCCTTTTTCCAAGATTCGAGTATCACCGGCCGGATGTTCTTTGGCGTAACACCTTGTTCGAAAAACTCCATCCAAGCGTTAAATAAGTCTTGGTATTCGTTATCTGAAGTCATCATTAAATTACACACAAAAGTTAAGCACCTCCAAAAAAGATTTACCAACACACGAGTGCCATATATATGTATAATAAAAAACACGAATACCAATTAGCTACAGTTTTACTGCCAATGGCAATTTTTGCGGGTCCAAGGGCTGAAAAACAATGAGTAATAAAAGCCACCCATCCAAAATGGGCAGCTTTATATTAAGCATCTCATCGACCAAGAGTCCCATTCTTCATTAGCTCCTCAAAATACTCAAGTGTTTCCGGATTCCCCAAAGCGTCGCGGTTGGTTACCGGTCGCCCGTTCACTATATTTGTTACCGCACTCTCTACTTTCTTCATATTCAGGGTGTAAGGAATGTCCGGAACTGCAATAATCAACGCCGGAACGTGCCGCGGTGAAGCCTTTTCTCTCAGTGTCTTCTTAATTTTTGTCATCACTTCATCTGTTAAGCTAAATCCCGATGCCATTTTCACAAAGAGGATAATTCGCTGATCATTTTCCCAATTCTGTCCGATGGCGAGACTGTCAGCTATTTCCGGCAGAGTTTCAATCTGATTGTAGATTTCCGCTGTACCAATGCGCACTCCCGAAGGTTTTAAGACAGCATCAGACCGGCCGTAGAAGGTAATCCCGCCGGTATCGCTGTGCACGACAATGTAATCCCCATGCCGCCACACCCCGGGATAGTTATTAAAGTAAGCGCTATTATACTTTTCCCCCTCGGGGTCATCCCAGAAGCAGAGGGGCATTGAGGGGGCCGGAAGTTCACAAACCAGTTCACCCTGTTGATCGTAGATTGCTTTACCTGTATCGTCATAGGCTTTAACTTTCATACCAAGGGCCGGGGCCTGCAGTTCACCCATGTACACCGGACTGATGGGATTCCCGGCGACAAAGCAGCCGTTGATATCAGTTCCACCAGCTATAGAGTTGAAGTGAATATCTTCCTTGATTTCCCGGTAAACATAGGCAAATCCCTCAGGTGATAAAGCCGAGCCGGTCTGCAGTATCCCCTTAAGCTGAGACAGGTTATAATCCCTGCCGGGACTTACCTTCTCGCTCCTTAAGAAATCAATGTAGCTTGCACTGGTACCAAAATAAGTAACCTTTTCCCGCTCAAGCAACCGCCACATTGCACTCCAGTCAGGATAGCCGGGGTTCCCNTCATATAATAGAATTGTGGCACCTACTCCCAGAGAGCCTATGAGCCAGTTCCACATCATCCAGCTGCAGGTTGTTATATAAAATATTGTATCTTCCCGTTTTAAATCAGTATGTAGAATAAGTTCTTTCAGGTGGTTGATTAACACACCCCCAGCTCCCTGGACCATACACTTAGGTTTGCCTGTCGTACCGGAAGAGAACATGATGTAAACCGGATGGTCAAAGGGCAGTTGTGCAAACTGAATCTCGAGATTATCTTCTTTGGCCAGAAATTCCTCAAAATATATGGCATTGGGAATTTCGGTGAGGGCCGGCTGATCCTCTGTATATGTGGCTACAACCACCTTTTTTAGAGAAGGAAGACCGCGGGCGATTTCCGATACGTTACTTAGGCAATTAAAAGCTTTACCTTTATAATAATAGCCGTTAACCGTAAACAGCACATTAGGTTCAACTTGTCCAAACCTGTCCAGTACAGCCTGGGGCCCAATATCAGTTGCACAGGATGACCATACTGCACCGATACTGGTAGTGGCCAACATGGCGATGGCTGTTTCCATCATGTTAGGCATGTAGCCGGCCACCCTGTCCCCCGGCACTACACCAATTTCCCGCAGTGATTTCGCCAGCCTGGCCACTTTATCATATAATTCAGCGTAAGTAAGACTTGCCGTTTTTTGTGTTTCGCCTCTAAATATAAAGGCTTTTTGGTTATCCCTGTACCTTAAGAGATTTTCGGCAAAGTTCAGTCTTGCACCGGGAAACCACTTGGTTCCAGGAAATCTGGTCATATCTTCAGCCACCGAGTCATACTTTTGCGAAGCCTTAATCTCAGCAAAATCCCAGATGGCTGCCCAAAAATCCGTGAGGTTTTCTATTGACCAATTATACAGCTGCGGATAAGAAATAATCTTAAGACCAAACTTCTCGTTTACCAGTTTAATGAAGCGAGTTATGTTGGCTTCATTCTTGCGTTGTTCAGACGGCTGCCAAAGCAATTTTTTCATGCGAATTCTCTCCCATCGTAAATCCTTGCATCATTGGGATACAACGTTAATTATCAGAAGCAGGCCTAGCACCAAGCTTAATTGAAAACTCCGGCTTTTCAATAGAAATAAAAGCCCTCTTTTTTATTTTGGTCAGATCCTGCATCAACTGTACCAACGGCTGCTGGGAAGTCAGGTAGGGCTTCACAGGCGGTGCGTTTCTAGCAATTTTAACTGCTTCTTCATCAATATATACACGAAGAATCAATTCTTCATCACTGAGATTTTCACCAAATTTTCTGCGCAGATCTTTTATGGATAGCTCCTCCAGCCCCGGCTTCTTGGCAAGTTCCGCTGCTCTTGGGCGGTCTAATATCTTGGCCAGGACGTTTTGATCCATCACTTCCATAGCTTCTTGACCGTAGTGACCAAGGGCATACAGGATTACTTCGTCGGTAACCTCCTTGTATGGCTCTCCGGTTACTACATTAAAAACAGCCTGGGTGCCAACAAACTGGGAAAATGGTGTGACCATGATTGGATAGCCAAAATCCTCCTGTACCTTGGCGGTCTCAACCAATACCTCTGCCAGCCGATGCTCCATGCCGGCCTGCCGTAAATGAAAACGAAAAGTTGACTCCATACCCCCAGGCACTTTATGGCTGTATAAAGTTTCGTCATATTCCAAGACCTGTCCGATAGGCCAGTTTTCTCTTTTTGCAATACAAGTAAAGTGCTCTTCCACCGGCTTTAATGCAGATTCATTAATCTGGGGATCATATCCCAGAGCCCGCAAGTTTTTCGCCACACTAAAGATAGAGGCTTGAGAGGTGCCATTGGCCAGAGGCGGAATTGCAGTGTGAATATATCTGACACCAAGTTTCACCGCTTCCAAAATATTAAGCAGTGCTAACCCGTTTGTGCCATGGGTATGAAATTCCAGAGGGAGATCCCCAATCACTGACAGGATCTTCGGGAATAACTCCCTTACCCGCTCAGGCTTCAACAAGCCGCCCACATCTTTTAAGCAAAGCCTGTAAGGTTTCAGTTTGAGGGCGGCTTTTGCACGTGTGACATAGTATTCATCAGTGTGGCGGGGTGAGATGGTATAAATCAGGTTGGCGATTGTCCCAACACCCAGGCTTCGCATTTCTTCAACCTTTTCTTTGAACTCATCATAATTATTCCAGGGATTAGATGTACGGCAAGTGGTTAATCCATGCTCAACAGCGATTTTCAGCAAAAGCATATCAATTGATCTCGGAATCAGGCCAATCCCATGTCTATAGGCCTGGAACCTGAGCTTGGTTTTATTAACAGCGGCAGCACCTAACTTCAGCCACTGCCATGGGTCTTCCTTGAGATCCCGGATCATTTTCTTCAGTTGCACAGAAGGCACGAAAAATTCCATCTCGTCAAAACCGGCTTCGTCCATATGCGGCAAAGCCGGCAACATCATGCCGGTCCGCATACCCAAAGCCCACAGGCTTTGCTGCCCGTCACGCAAGGTCGTGTCAATGAATTTAACCTTTGTCATGTTGAATCCTCCCAGATTATCCTTTTTCCTGAGCCGTAAAGTGAAACTTACTTCAGGTGGAGCTTTTTTCTCCACCTGAAGTTTAGTTGAACTTATCCAGGGGCTTAGCGCCACTTATCTCCCGCTTACAGAAGCGGGAGTCTTAATGGCGGTTAGCCATCGGGCAAATTTTTCCACAGCCTTTTCCAAATATCGAGTCGATAGAGCACCCCTCTGATACTCAGGCTGCTGCAATACAAATTTGTGCAAAGGTATATTAGTATCAATACCGGCAACCTTAAACCCGTCAAGGGCAAGCTGCATGTGCCTGATTGCCGCAGCCCGGTCTGTTGCATGTATGATGAGCTTGCCAAGCAATGAATCATAATAAGGGGGCACGGTGTATCCTGCAAAACAGTGAGTGTCTAAGCGGATATCCGGGCCTTGCGGGGCTTCCCACCTGGTTATCTGACCCGGTGAAGGCAGGAACCCGTTTAATGGTGATTCAGCATTAATACGGCACTCAATTGCCCAACCTGAAAACTTTATATCATCCTGGCTATAGCCAAGTTCTTCACCACCGGCAATCCGCAGCTGCTCTGCAACAATATCTATCCCAGTCAACAGTTCTGTCACAGGATGCTCAACCTGGACTCTGGTATTCATCTCTAGAAAATAAAACTTTTCCCGGTCCATATCCATAATAAATTCAACTGTACCCGCACTTTGGTAACTAATATTCCCGGCAAGTCTCACAGCAGCCTGCTGAATCTCTTCACGTAATTGCTGGGTCAAACCAGAGGCCGGTGCCTCTTCGATAACCTTCTGATAGCGGCGCTGCAGGGAACAGTCCCGCTCCCCAAGATGGACTACATTTCCATAAGAGTCGGCGAGAATCTGGACTTCAATATGCCTCGCATTTTCTATAAAGCGCTCTAAATAGAGGGTATTGTCCCCAAATGCCGCCATGGCCTCCGCAGATGCATTTTCAAAGGCCGTCTGCAGTTCGCTTTTCTCCCGCACAATGCGGATACCTCGCCCGCCACCGCCGGCGGCAGCCTTGAGGAGTACCGGATAACCTACATCCTCGGCAATTTGGCTGGCATCCTGAAATTTGCTGATTGTCACCGAGCCCTGGGCCAAAGGTACTCCAAATTGACGCGCCAGGGCACGGGCTTCAAGTTTATTGCCCATTTGCTGAATATTCTTGACACTGGGACCTACGAAAATCAACCCATGTTCATTACACATCCTTGCAAAATTAGCGTCTTCCGAAAGAAAGCCGTATCCCGGGTGAATAGCATCTGCTTGTGCTGCCAGAGCTGAAGTTATTATCGCATTAATGTTTAAGTAGCTGTCTGATGATTTGGGCGGCCCAATACAAATAACGCGGTCTGCAAGTTTGGCCGCTAAGGTATTCCGGTCTGCATCAGAGACTGCCAGCACAGTTTCGATATGCAATTTGCGGCAGGACCGAATAATGCGGACCGCAATTTCTCCCCTGTTGGCGATAAACAATCGGGATATTCTCATTTTGCCTGCTCCCCTTCAGGGCGCACAAGAAAAAGCGGTTGGCCGTATTCGACAAACTGCGCATCCTCAACAAGGATCTTGGTAATTACACCTTGAACACCTGCAACTATTCTGCTGAAAACCTTCATCACCTCAATAATACCAACTGCCGAATCCTCGCTTACTTTGGAGCCAAGGCCAATAAAGGGCTGTGCTCCCGGTTCCGGCCTGGAGTAAAATGTTCCGACCATCGGTGCTTTAATAACAACCAAACCATCTTTAACCGCCTCCGAAACTTCTGTGTCAGTTGCCGAAACCTTGCCCGAAGCCTGTGCTGATCCCGTATCCGGTGTTGGTCCTGAAGCGGGCGTTCCTGAAGCAGGTGTTGTTCCTGAAGCAGGCGTAACCGCTGCGTTTATTACCGGCTTTTGATCTACCCGGACAACCTGCTCCTGGTCTAAGGTGCATCCATTCATAGTAACCACCAGCTTAAGGTCACCGCATTCCAACTGCAGCGAATCGAAGTTCGATTCCTCAAATAGCTTTAAAATAGTAACAATATCTTCACTAGTTAATTGCATGCTCTAGACCTCCACCACAAAATAGTCTGCCGCCTATTGGGGGCCGGGAAGGCTGGGAGACCCGGCCTTCCCGGCAAATGTATCAGTAATCCGTGTGCTTTCCAAATATTTAACACATTTTTTTACCGGTTTGCAGAAAATCCAGAATGAAATCTGCTGCACTCATATCCTTCTTAACCCCGGAGTCCTTTTCCCGGCTTGTCCAAACCGTCTCTGGGCGGGCCTGCACAATGAATACATTGTCAGGAAAAGGCAGATCCCTGTCAATAGCCCATTCAATATCCACAGGTGCTCCATAATGATTTTCAATGGCCCGGCCTAACTTGACCAGTTCCCCTAATTCTTCTCTGGATAAGCAAGGGACCGTCTGCCTGTCTGGCGGCACATCAAGGGTTACTACCCGCCCTGCTTGGGCGTCTGCCACCTGTTCTATATGCTTGGTGCCGATTTTTTCCCTGGCCAATTCGCCGGTAAACTTATCCATTATCCACTCGTCAGGCGTAACCTCACCGCTCACAACCAGTTCCCCTAACCCCCAGCTGCCCGAGATGACAATTTTGGAACGGTCTCCGTTCATGGGATTGAGGGTGAACATTACCCCGGCCACCCGTGAGTTGACCATTTTCTGCACACCCACGCTGACGTAAACCTTGTCATGTGAAAAGCCCTTTTTGATGCGGTAGCTGATGGCTCTGGGGGTAAAAAGACTGGACCAGCACTTTTTCACAAACTTTTGGACATCTTCACATCCGCGAACCCACAAGTATGTCTCCTGCTGGCCGGCGAAGCTGGCGTCCGGCAGGTCCTCCGCGGTTGCGCTCGATCGTACTGCCACCGGCAGGTCCGCTAATCCGTAACGTTCTTTGAGGAGATCGAAATTTTCTGCTATTGCTTCCTCTATTGCTGCCGGTACCTCTGCCGCTTCAAAGAGCTTACGGATTTGCTCACTTGCTTTATCCAGCAGCTGAGAGTTATCAGCAGGTACACCGGCCAGACTGTTTATAATCTGGTCACTTAAACCACTAGCTTCCACTACATCCCTATAAGCATCAACTGTGATAGCAAAACCCCGGGGGACTCTGACGCCCAATTTAGTCATTTCGCCCAGGTTTGCACATTTGCCGCCAACTACAGGGATGTCTTCTTTTCTGCAATCCTCAAACCAAACTACATAGCCCATTAGTTTCACTTCCTAAGCGTTATTTCTTTCTACGATTGTGATTAGACCCCGGTCGCCGTCTACCCTTACCAAATCACCTGTTTTAATTGCTTTTGTAGCATACCCTGTGCCAATTACGGCCGGTAAACCGTATTCCCGGCAGATAATTGCAGCATGGCTCATCATTCCGCCTATATCTGTAATACAGGCCGAAATTTTCGCGAAAGCCGGTCCCCACGTCGGAGATGTAAGGGTCACAACCAGGATTTCACCTTTTTCAATTTGGTCAATGTCATTATGTGAACTTAAAACTCTGGCTCTTCCTTCAACCACGCCCGGAGAAGCCTGGAAACCTTTAAGCTCTGAAAGATCTTCGGGATTAACTTCCCCGCCGTCAAGGTAGTTCTGGACTGATTCTGTTGTAATTCCCCAAAGCCCGATAGTAAAGGGGTCTGAGACTTTCTCGACCGGAGTGCCCAGAAATGGCGGGGCATCCCATTCCTTAAATTTTTGGATTACACCTTTGCGCCATTTAAGTTCATTTTTCAACTGCCAGGACGCACTTGGCTTTGTCCTCGTGGCCCAGGCATTGGTCAGGTCCTGGATGAGGGCCGGTATCTCCCAGCGATTGAAATAGAACAGGTCATTGGGTTCCTCCATCATATCATACTGGCAAAACAGCTGCCCCAACTGGCGAAGCTTATTATACTGACGCGGCTGATACTGGGTCTCGCCCCAGAACATGTGGCTTTCAGCATGGTCGGCACCCCTTCTGGCCAGCGGCAGCAACAGGTCAAACATGCCTTTGTCCTGGCCGTCCAAAACTGCCCGGTACTGGGCAACAAGAGCATCAGATTCGCGTTTTTTGGCATCGATATCTCTTTTAACAAATTCGCCGCGCAAAATCTGGCCGATGTATTCTCTGAGAATACCCAGCGGGATATTCCAGTCATCATTCCAGCACTTATCCTTGTGGGTTACCACACTATAGCCTGTGCCCACATAGAAGTAGGGGTCCCGGCATTTATCCCGCTCGCTCTGCCACTTTCTGCCGGCCTCTGATTCTGCCAGGCGGGCTTCAACCTCATCCGCGTCTCCGTCTTTCATAATTTCATTTGATACGCCAAGGTCAATGGCCAGCCGGGCCAGCTCTTCCAGCTTGGCCTCAGGCAGGTATGAATCATAAGCCGCACCACTGGCAACCATCATCCCAATAGTCTTGTCAGTGATCTCAGGGAACAGCCTTTTGCATAAGTCGCTGAAACTTAAGTATGCGGCCAGCCCTACATTAAATAACTCAAAATGCTGCTCCCAGCAAAGGTCAACGACCTTCAGCAGTTTGAAGTAATCAGTTCTCATCACATGGGCCGGACTGTAGCCTAAATTTTTACGAATATACTCCTCGCTGACTATATCAGGTAGTTTATCAAAACTTATACTGTCCAACTCTTTGGCATTATCATACTGCTTTTTCTTCCACAACGGCAGAAGCTCATCCCAATGCTGGAAATAATAATTCATCCTGTCCCCGACAACAGCTGCTTTGGCCGCTATGACATCAGGGTCTGTTTCTTCAGGGCTGCACAAATAAACCCACCCGTTAATCATCCGGTGGTCTAAACCCCTGGAAGTCGGAAAACAAACCATTCTGGAACTAATCTGGTTGAGACTGGGCCACCAGGCGTCATCCACTATTGTCTCAAAAGGCAGCAATACTCCGGTCTGGTGTAAATTATCAATGAACCAAAATTGAGAGTTCTCATATTCCTCCATTTGAGAATCTACACCTTTAGGAATAAAACGGTAGTAATAGGGGTACATTCTTTCCCATCCTTCAGTGCCTGGAATAACCGGGACCTCATGTGGATTAATGAACTTTTTCAATACAATCACCCTCCTGATTTTTATTCATTTTTTCTGCCAAAAGCCGTACCGCTGTTTCGGCAAAAAATGTATCATTGATATGAGCGTCTAATGGGACCACATCGACGATGCTGTTTTTTACGCCATGTTTAAAAATCTCGAATATTCTCTGCCCTGCACCGGGATTATAAAAGGGCTTCCCTATATTATCCTGCCTGGAAAACCCTTTAAAGGGAATCAACAGGGCAGTTGGTGCACTGGCTTTGTTTATTCTTGCAATCATTTCACGGGCAGCCGCAATTCTCTCTGCTTCAGTAGTCGGTATCAAAATCACCAGGGGGTTGTGGATGTGATTTTGACGGTCTTTAAACTGAACAGGAAGTGTATCTATACTTCCTGACCAGGAGAAGAAATCGAGAGCACCCGGGGCAATAACCTGCGGAATTCCTTTTTCGCAGGCAGCAGTGATTTTCAGCTCTCCCCCTTTAACTTCACCTCCGCAGACCTGATTCACCAGTTCAAACATCGAAAAATCCAGCAGACCATCAACAAATCCCTCTGTAACGAGCTGTTCACAGGCACCTGTGCCGACTGAATGAAAGATCACCGGATCATATCCGTTTTTAATGAGCAAAGGCCTGCATTTCTCCACCACTTCATGCCCGCCCAGGCCTGTTAAGCCTACAACAGGTTTTTGTTTGGCCTCCTCCTGATTTGCCTCAGCCATTCCGCAGATTGCGCCCACGGCTCTTTTTAAAACCAGCTTCGTTATTGTGTTGATACCCCTTAAATCTGTAATTGCCTGCATCATCACCCCATCAATGCTGACAGAATCGGGCGTTATGTAAGGGGTAAAAGCAACAGTGGACAGCATCAGTTTCGGGATACCCACAGGGACGGTTTTCATAACCTTTAACCCCAGTGACGTCCCCATTGACCCGCCAATGGCCAGGATGCCGTCTGCTTCGCCTTCTGCCAGGAGCTGCTGGATAACAGCGGACACTCCCTTGATCATTAACGAAATCGCTGCCCCCTCATCTTTACTGCTCTGAATGTCCTGGACAGTAAGCCCAATGCTGTTTGCAACTATTTCATTGCTGAAATCAGCTGTATAGGGATGGTCGGTATATACCCCTGAGTCTATCACCACAGGGGTATGCCCCTTCCGAATAACAAGCTTCCGTAAATATTCCGCCTCCTCACCTTTTGTGTCCAGTGTGGCAATAATCACGATTCTCTTCTGTTTCATCCTTCAAGCCTCCAACTTGTAATTGAACTCTGGTCTTGCAGGTTTAAAAGGATCACTCCGGCATCATCTTAGTGGCGCGAGACCCAGAATAGTCCTGGCTTCATCAGGAGTTGCCACTTCCAGGCCCAGATCATGGATGTAACGGACAAGCCTTTCGACCAACTGGGCATTGCTTTTAGCCAGTTCTCCTTTGCGGTAATGGATATTGTCTTCAAAGCCAACCCGGGCAAAGCCGCCCATCATAATGGACATCATCGTTGCCGGCAGCTGGTCCTGGCCAATGCCCAAGGCCCCAAAGACTGAGTCAGGAGGAAGAAGGTCAACGTAGTGCATCAAATGTTTGGGGCTAAATGATGTAGCCCCTTGGTTAATCTTGTTCATCCCCAGAACGAAACTGAAATAGTAGGGTTTTTCCAGCAATCCCATATTTATCAGGTCGATGGCGTCATCCATATTTGAATTGTTATATATCTCCAATTCAGCCTTGATGCCCCGGTCTAACATCATTTGAGCCGCTTTCTTTAAAAAGGGCCGGGTCCATTCGATGATCAAACTCAGGTCGCGAAAGGAAATGGCACAGATGCCCATGTCCAGCGAAGCCATTTCCGGCATAGCGTCTAATGCCTGAAGACCGTCTTCTGCCGGAGAACCGCCTGGTTTAAGAGCCGGGGCAATACTGTTCTCGATGATAATATTGCATTTGGAGCGCACCAAAGTGTTCATTTCTTTAAACACGTTTACATCATTTGTCTGCACACCGTTTTTATCCCGGGCATGCAAATGCACCACCGCCGCCCCGGCGTTATAGCAATCGTATACATCCTGGGCCACTTCGTCAGGTTGGACCGGTAAATTGGGATTAGCTTCTTTGCCTTGAAAATTACTTGTTGGTGCTACAGTGATGATAATTTTTTTAGCCATTTAACTGCCTCCTTTTGAATACTTTTCCTACACTAGTCCAGGTAATAATTGTCGCCTGAGGCTGTTAGGAGTAAAATATACAAAAATATTAAGCAATTACCGCGCCAAATTAATTTAAGTTTTTAGTTAATAATCCAGATAAGCCGGTCAATGGTTAAATTTAAGAGCTAGACGGGCAAAATATTGAGTTTAGTTGTCAGGCGAAAAGTTAATTATCCCAACAATATTTGCCCGTAAAAACCAAACATTAAGCGAAACCGCGAAATTTATTTCTTTTCTGCGAAAACTATTTCGCAGAAAGCAGCGCCCAAAGAACCATAAAGGTTCTTTGGGCGCTGCTTAATTTACAGAGAATAAAGATAGTCATTGGGGGTGATTTCAAACTTTTTAATTTTAAGCTGTAAACTTCTGGTGGACATAGACAAATGGCGGGCGGCTTTAGTCCTGTTCCCCTCGTAAAGGTGCAGGGCCGCACATATTTCCCTGCGTTCAATGTCGGATATCAATTCAGATTTTATTTTTGTCCATGTATTGCCTTGCAGCTTTGTATACCCTTCGGAATTTAAAGAAAGGTGTTCCGGTTCCAGATACGGTCCGTCATGCAGCACTACTGCCCGCTCGATTATGTTTCGCAATTCCCTGACATTGCCGGGCCAGTGATAACTGCTTAAAACCTTTAAAGCCTCATTCGAAATCTCCAAGATTTCTTTCTGATGCAGGATATTGAACTGGGCCAAAAAATTTTTAACTAGAATATGAATGTCTTCACGCCGTTCCCTTAAGGGCGGAATATTCACCGGGATAACTGCCAGGCGGTAATAGAGGTCTGAGCGGAACTGACCTTCCGCAATCATTTTTTCAAGCATCTGATTGGTCGCAGATACAATCCGGATATTGATATCCAAGGTTTTTGTCCCGCCAAGGCGTTCTATCTGCCGCTGTTCAATAGCACGCAGCAGTTTGCCCTGTGATAATGGTGGCATCTCACCCAATTCATCTAAAAAAAGTGTCCCCCCCTGCGCTAATTCCAGTTTTCCAACCTTTTGGGAGGCTGCCCCGGTAAAAGCTCCCTTTTCATAGCCAAACAGCTCACTTTCCAGAAGGTTATCCGGCAAAGCTGCACAGTTTATGGCGACAAAAGGGCCGCCGGCACGGTTGCTGCAGCGATGAATTTCCCTGGCCAGCAATTCCTTACCTGTTCCCGATTCCCCCAATAACATCACATTAGCGTTGGACCGGGCAGCTTTATGCACGGTATCAAGGACGTGCTGCATCTGAGTACTTCCGTAAATAATTTCCGACTGCTTTTCTTTTTCGAGCTGCTCCATTCCGGAAATATTTTTCGTACTAGCCAGGATTTCCTCAATGTTCTGATCCATTTGCTCGAAACTGAAAGGTTTGACAACATAATCATAAGCCCCGCACTTCATGGCTTCCACAGCATTTTGAATACTGGCATAAGCCGTCATAATGAGCACCGGTGCTTTGTGGGAATTTTTCCGGATCATCTTCAAAGCATCTAATCCGCTTATTTCATCCATCACAAGATCTAGAATGACTAAATCCGGCTTTTCTTTATTAAAAAGAACAGCTCCTGCTGACCAGGAAGTGGCGGAAAAGATATGATATTTTTCACCTAATGATTCCTGAAACAGCCAGCCCATATTTGGCTCATCATCAACAACGAGAATCACAGGCTTTCTGATTCCACTCATTAGTGATCCCCCCTTTCAAACCGTCCTTTCAGAAACCCTTGCCTGGGCAAACCTATTGAGAAAATAGCACCTGAGCCGTAGCCCGGGTCTAACGACAAAAGACCGTTATGCCGGCTGATGATGCTTTGCACCAATGCTAAGCCAAGTCCCGAACCATTTGTTTTGGTTGTATAAAAAGGCCTAAAGACCGCGTTTTCTATCTCTGGTTTAATTCCCGGTCCGGTATCTTTTATTTTGACATACACCAGTTTACTATCAACCCGTCCATCAATACTGACAGATAATGTCCCCCCCTCGGGCATGGCTTGCAGGGAGTTCAGCATTAAGTTTAAAATAGCCTGGTGAAGATGCTCGGAGTCGCCGCAAATAAATGGTTCAGCACATTGATACTGCTCTTCTATAACCACATTTTGTTCTTCAGCCATGCCCCTGATTAGATCAACAGCTTTCTTGACCATCTCCACAATATTAAAATCAAGAAATTCCGGCAGAGAATACCTGGTAAATTCAGACAGTGATTGCGTGACCTTCTCAACCCGGTTGATTTCTTCAAGGGCTACTTCTGTAAATTTTTGCAGGTATTGCTTATCATCTAACCGGCGGGGCACTATTCTGATGGCTTCACGTAAAATAGTTAAAGGGTTCCTGATTTCATGAATCATACTCACGGCCAGTTGCTCCACTGAGTGAACTGCTTCCGAGCGGTATATTCTTTCCTCTTCCCGCAGGGCTGTGGTCATATCCTGCAGAACTGTTAAAAATCCCAGGCAATTGCCCCTGTCGTCGATGAGTGAGGCCATCACAACGTTCATTTTCGTTTCGTCCGGCCCAAGGCATGTAGTGTTAAATTGATAAGTCCCCCCCGAAGCGCGCAGTTGTTTTAACATCTGTTTCCAATCACCCAGACCCAGGGCGGAAAAAGTTTTCTCCGCCGGACAATCCATCAAGGTATCAGGTTTCACTCCAAAGCCCTCTATTTTTTTGCTGACAAATCGCACTGTCCCTTTTTCATCGGCTACAATCACACTGAATTGCAGACTATTAATGAAAAATCGGATATGCCTCTGAATGTTGGAAATAGTTTCGTCTTTCTCTAGCAATGTACGGCAGCCCATGACCACGAGTCCGGCTTGACCCATCAGTGGCTCTATATCAGGTGACAGAAAAACATTCATCCCGCCCCGCGCCATTTGCTCATATATATCCTCAATGGTTTCATTAGCCCAAACACAACCGAGGACAACATTATCACGAATAATCGGAACTACACAATTCATAATTTCTCCGCGGGTCATAGTTCCTATAGCCATGACCGGCCGGCCGGTTTCCACACAGCGCCTGCCAACATGATCCGGCTCTGGAACAAACCCGGTTTTATCTTTATAAATCTTTGTTGGACCATACACTACAGCGCAATCAAGCTCCCGGGAAAAATAACCGGCTCCTAAGCCAGGAAAGCTATCACAAACTTTATCTACAACAGGAGCCAGAATGTTAAACATTTCCTGAATAATTTCTGTTTTGTTTTGCCCGGACACCCTTTCAGGATTGTTAAAAACATCTCCCAGACAAGAATCTAAATATCTGGCAATCCCAAATAACTTATTAGCTTTTTCTCCTAACAAAGCTGTTTCAGCCCTTTGAAATAACAGGTGACTGTTAAACAATCTGATCCCCTCTTTACATGATATAAGTTGTTTAGTCTATAATAAGCTTAAAATGAACCACATCTGTCTAAATCATATATTGATGTAATTATAATTATTTTCGTCGCGAACATCCATTTCAATGCGCTGAACGGTCAAATTCTATGCCTAAACGGTAGCTTCAGATAATTTTTTTGTTTTCCTTCGAACTTTTTATCTTCTTTCAGTATCTTTAAGAATAGAAACAACAATATCAACACTGAAAGGAATGACGGGTGAGTTGATAAACTATTAGTTTTATGGGAACCCTCAACAGTAAAGATATATGGCAGATCGGCTAAAAGTCACCGGGAGTAAAGATTTGATTAGTTGATAAAGATTCAGAAAGCACTCAGCTTTGAAGGTTTACTGAGAGAAGGGGGCCCGTAATGAGGAAAAAGAACAAAATCCAACTACTTATAGACGAACAGCTCGGCCCATTAGGCAACTTTGGAAAACCTCTGGTAACAGGAATCCTATTAGCTGCTTTAGCAATCTTTTAATTCAGTAATTAGCTGAAGATATAATTTACCGGGAATTGGCAGTGTTATTTGGAGGGGTATGGCTGAGTTTAAATATTATGCTTTTAGAGACTTTCCGTCTTTTAAAGAATAACAATTATAGTCTTTATTGATTTTTTTAAAAATCTTTGCCGTATAGTAAATTTTCACACTCTGGTCACAAACATGACAATTTTCTATCAAAACTTCCCTGTAAAATAAGATGTAAGAAAAATAATGATTATATAAGGAGTTGATAATGATGATGGGACCATGGTTTTATGGGGCCGGAGGCTCGGGTTGGTTTGGCATGGGCCTTGGAATGGTTTTTCAGCTATTGTTCTGGATTTTGATAATTTATGTTGTGGTCCGGCTGGTCCGGGGGGGAAGCGTCGGAAGAGCAACTGACGACGGCAGTTTAAATTTTACTGCAAACAACCGGTCTTCCGCCAAAGAAATTTTAAAGCAGCGTTATGCCAAAGGAGAAATTACCAGGGAGCAATTTAAAGAGATGCTGGATGATATAAAAGAATAATTGCAACAGTTCCATTGATTACCGACCTCTGCACCGAAAAATTCGGCTTACAAAAAAGAAATAATACTAAAAAGGCAAATTTGTGCTATATGTAATGGCACAAATTTGCCTTTTTGCAATAACGAAGAGAGAATCCTATTTCTCTGCCCAAACTTTCATTCCACCATCTAATTTATAAACCCGATTATATCCATGCTTTTTAAGAAATTGACCTGCCGCCTCAACCTATTTTGCAACTGAGTCCATCTCGCTCTTTTCTACGTCCTCTTTCTTAAAGACCAGTTTGTTTATAAAACTTCCAATAAACAGGCCTAAGCCCGCTGCAATGACATAGCCTGTTGCTTCCAAGTCAGGATTTAATAACTTAACCGCAATAATCATTATAACCGCACAAACTACCGGAAATATAACTTTTTTCATGTAAATCACCCCCTTCCACATCAGATAGTGCTTATTTGAGAGCTGGAGACATAAAAAAGTGAATAGGCATAGAATGCTATCCACCCTCATAGTCCAGTCTCAATAGCTTTAGATAGTGCCTATTTGAGAGGTTTAGACATAAAAAATGAATAGACGTATAACGACTATCCACCCTCATAGTCTAATCTCAAATAAGTACATCATATCCTCAGGGACTTAGATGACTTACCCCGCAATTATGGTTTTCACCATAATGCTTTGACCGAAAAAGGCTATATTCAATTGTAATTACTAAAAGTATAAATCAAACTTGAAGTTTCCGGCAATAGTGCTATCATGAATTGCAGGTTAAAAAGGCTAACCGGTTAAATGTGTAATTAAAAGGCAGCTTCCCTAATGAGTAAGCTGCCTTTTAATCTTTACCATTGCCTGCCTGGATCATTTGCCTTAGAATTAGCAGTCCCTTTCGGATAAAGTACATTATAGTGCTCCATAAAAGGGTTGGGGTTAGCACTAGTGGACTTGGGAAATACCATTTCGATTTTAAACTCTGATCCTGTTGTATAACCGATGATTTCATGGTCATTACTCTTAATGTCATACGCCGGTGCGCCGAAAACTTCTTTTGCTTTGGCTAAAGATATGCCTTTGAGTTGGCCATCAAAAGATTGGATTTCGAATATTTTCTTTTCCTCATTGACGCCAAAGATAATATCATGGCTCGCATAGGTGGCGTACAGACCTTTAGCGGACGCTACGTAATTAGTCTTGTCGGCCTTGCCCCAGCTATTCTCGACGGCTTCTATGTTCATTTCGACGGGAACACCGCACTTAACAACGTTCAATATAGGGAAGGCGGAGTTGATAACTTTGCCTTGCCTGGCCAGCTGCTTCATATTTAACAGTAGAACTGTGTTGGGATCGGTGGTTTTTGTAGGCTGAGTTGCCTGAAATTGTGTATTTTTGAAAGCCATTGATTCCGCACTATTAGTCGCGGGGTCTTTTTGCTGACCGGTAGCTGCAACAGCTTCCTGATTTTGACTGATAATCGTTGGGGTATCAGAATTTGTGGACTGTATAGTACGATCCGGGCCGGCGCACCCTACTATAAGTGTCGTGGTAAGAGCTGCAACAGCCCATTTTATCGATGTTTTTTTGTATGTTCTAATCATGACTGCCCTCCTGATGTTAGACTTACTGTTTCACCATCTTCAATAATTTCATACTTAAAAGCCTGTTTGATCGCATCTCTGGGAAACTTTGCTTCTACACCTTTTTCTTCCAAATAGTCTTTAAGTACACTTTTTTAATATTTTCGAATATTAATTTCTATTATATCCGGCAATTCCCCTGCTAAAAATTTGAAAATCGGTGATTTTAAGAAGAAAATGCCCATAACATGGTAAACGCCAATAAGAATGCGCAAAGCGCATTCTTATTAGTCTTTTAAAAAGACTCTTGTGTCTGATTTATCCTATCGTAAGACTCCCACTTCTATAAGTTGGAGTGGTTCCCCGTACTCCGCTTCGGTGAGGGTTGACTCCCCCACCGAAGTCTCGATGTACAACTTTAGTTAAACGAGTTCACTTACGCAACTCAGCTAAATTTCTGTATTATACATTTAGACGGTCTTTCTTATTGTGCAATCTTTTTTGTTATTTGGTGCAGAATTGGAATAGGAGTCCCAGGCGGGATTTCACCTGCTGTTGAGAAAAATACCCGCGCGTCTCCCCGCAATTTCAGATATTCTTTTATCTTCCCATCTGTTTCATCCTCATTAAAGTGACTCAATTCGCTTGGTAATCCGATACCCAAACATTTTTCATGTTTTATGCTTGCATTTGTTGCAAGCACAAGATCTGTGTATCCCCCAACCACTACCCCATCTGACGGCAGTTCAAAAACAGGTTCAATATATTCACTTGGACAATCACCTGTAAAAGTGATAAGTTTCGATTTATAATATTTAGCTACATTCCGGAGAGTTTGAAAAACCGGGGCTATCGCATCAAATGATGAAATGGCAACTTTATCAAGCATATATGCTGCCGTTCCGATAAACTCTACCCCTTGCTCAAGATAGGCATTACATAACTTAAGCATAAGCTCCCCAACCAAATCTAAGGCCTCCAGTGCTTCTTCAGAGTTCTCATTAAGACTCTTTAATACATTCTCACCAAATAAATGCACCGCCAAGGTGACTGGACCCGGGATAATTCCAAAAACAGCAACATCTCTCCCCTTTAACATTACTATCCGTTTAGCTGCTTCGAAAAACACCGGTACTCTACCCTTTTTCTCAACCCCCGAAATATCTAAGTCTTCGATATTTAAGCCCTCGGTATTTGGACGAGCCAACAGATCCCCATGTTCATCCTCATGAGAATTGCTGATATCACAACCACACGCCTCAGCTACAAGCAAAGGGGGAATAACGATGGTTATGGCATTATAACCAAACAATTTGTGAGAATTTATTAAGGATTTTGAAAGCAGCGTTGGGTCGGAAAACATTTCTTGAGCCTTGACTTGCTCCAGTGTTGCAGCAAAATTACTGATGACTGGAATAAAGGGAACCCCCTTGATTTCATTAAACTCAAAGAAACCCTTGACCATATCTTTGCTGGTTTGTGCCATAAAATTTACCACCTTTAAAATTGAAATTTTAGATGAAGGGGGAACTAGTTAAAAGTCCCCCCACAAATACTTCAATTGTCCGGGTTAGAGCCTAATGATTGGTCTGTTTGGCTCAGCATTAGGCCACGAACCATAATACATTAAATCCGAAGCAGGCCTTTTCTCCAACCACTTGCTCTCAAATTCAGCAAAACTAGTGCCCCGACGAATCCTGTCTTCACGCTCCAAGCGGCGCAGCTCTTGAGTCTCCAGGAGATCTGCAATCCAGTTCTCAGGATTGTAGGCCACTTTGTAAATATTCCGGGCAGACCAATCTGTCAAAAATCCATATCGCACATCATCCACCACAGACTGGGGCTCACGTTCAAGAGCATCGCCGTAACCGCAACCGCCTTGGGTGTGACCGGAAAAGAACCCTTCGGAATGCATATCAGGACCCCCGTAATGAGTTGCCAAATAATCTCCCGAAACGACTTTGCTGGTAACCAACTCCCGTACAGACTTGGGTACGTCCTTTCCTGATTTAATCATATCAAGCATGTTGGTATTGTCAATAGATAACCATGATGATGCAAACGAGGGATACCCCCCAAATACCCCATTACCACATACGACACGCCCGCCGCTGAAGAATTTTACCCGGTGAACAACATTCGAACCATAAATTATATAACCTACCTCAATGGCCGAACTACCGCGGTATTTGCCGTGGCCGCAGCTATCTACAACGTGCCTGTAATGGTTGTGGATAACCGGGTTCTGTATCTCCATTTCCTCATGGTCAGAACCACTGGCATAGAGCGCAGGATGAAAGACTCCGCTGTCTATGCCATCCTTGTCCATTCGCGCGCCTGAGCCGGCGCCATTCATAGTTTGGGAAGAAAGGTCGGCAAAGGGTAAACCCCTCTGGGTTATTCCGGCAAGAGCAATACATCCAAAAACAAGGCCTATCGGCGCTCCGGACAGATGCTTATCCTCTTTGCTACTATACATCATAGACGAAAAAATCGGCGGCAGCAATTTCCCCATAAATTCTGCAACCAGGACGGCGCCTGAAGTGGCCGCATCCGGTGATGCATTCACTATCGTACCCGCAGGCATGTTCCAGTCAAATGCCGCAAGCACACCTGAACTTGTAGGTAAATCATGGAAAGGATGCGCATACAGATATTGTGCGGCCACAGACACCATGGCCCAGGGCATCGCATTCCAGAACCCTTCCTGTTCAGGAGATGTACCGGTAAAGTCAAAATTAATATGATCTCCAACCTTATGGGCCGTTAAGTGCATCCTCCATAAACCCGGCACAACGCCAGTGGAATCTAAGAAAACAACAGATCGATAGGTCCCATCATTCCACCTCGAGATTTTATTCTTAGCACCCTCTTCGCCATCCACCAAAAGGCGGCGAAACAGGGCCTTAACATAACCGGCACCTTTTTCTTCTGCCAGTTCAAGAATACGGCGCCTTGCCCGGTCACAGGCGGTCAGGCGGGCTCTGAAATCACCTTCGACTATCCTCCGCGACCGGGAACCGAAGTTGAGGATCATCTCAAACCAGTCTTCCCGGAGTTTACCGCGATCAACAAGCTTAACCGGTGGCAGCTTCAAACCCTCATCATGTTTGCTTTTGGCAGAGGTGCAAAAGCCTCCAGGGTCGCAGCCTCCGGTTTCCGGAGTATGGTTGCCGGAAGTTGTCCAGGCGATGATCTCACCTTTATAGAACACCGGCATAAACGCGATTACATCCGGGTTATGAATCCCACCGTAATTGGCTTCATTGGTAACGAATATATCCCCCTCATTAACCTCAATGTTGGGATTGTCTTTAAAGTTCTTGATTACATACTTAATTGGCAACTGTGCAGTCACGGTGTGAAGAAACGTGCCCAGGCATGCGGTAATCAAATCCCCTTGGGCATTATGTACGCCTACAACCATATCTCCTGCTAACAATGGCTGACTCTGCCCAATCCTAAGGTATACTTCTCTTGCTTCTTGTACTATCATGTTTAATCGCTCAGCATAGACTTCATAATCACCATGCATCAACGCCATCGCTGACGCCAGTTCATCTTCAGTAGGTTTGCTTGGTTTAAGCCACTGCATTAGCTCATCCTTATTTATTTTCATAGCTGTCTCCTTTCAAAATATTCATCATTCTATCAGGCCACTGAGGTCTTCTAAAACACTGTATGTTCTCCCGGGTGGCAGCACTATTGTTGTATCAGGCGCTTCAATAACTGCCGGCCCATCTACAACATTGCCTGGTGCGAGGAGTTTCCTTTCATAAACCTTCGTTGGGGCATATCTGGACCATTCTTGCCAATAAACATCGCGCTGGCCTTTCAATGCATCGGGATTTGGCGTTGCTCCCTGCAAAGGATACCGGGGAATTTCTGCCTTGGGTGCAGTAAGCTCGGCACGAATTACAAAGGTTTCAATCTCTACACCGCCATCGGGATAAACTCCGAACTCACTATACACTTCTGTATACTCATCCTCAAAAGCCCGGTAGACCGCTTTAACATCTTCTTCATTTTTAACAGCCAAAACAGGAGAGACAAAACGTTTCGAATGAAGCTGCCCGCAGTACTTCATATCTATTTCCAAAGTGTATGCCGCCGATTCTGACGGCAGTCCCTGTCCTGCCAAGTCCCGTTTTGCAAAATCAATCAATTTTGCTACTGCGGAATTAAATTGCTCATAATCGGTAAGGTATGTTCCATCAACAGGACTAATTATTGGTATATATCGGGATTGTTCATACACCCGGGAAAAATCCATATAAGCAGATCCAAAGGCGCAAAAAACCGATGCGTACGGATGAACGATTATTTTATTGATTCCGGCTTTAAAGGTGTAGTCACAGGCGTGAACCGGCCCGGCTCCACCGAGGGTAAACATTACAAACTCCTGTGGTTTGTATCCCCTTAGAACCGTCTCATTGAATATGGCATCTGCCATATTGGCATCTACTACCTGTCTGATAAGTCCAGCAGCTTCGACCACCTCAATATTGAGGGGCTTGGCAATCCTCTCCCTGATAGCTGCTTCCGCTTTCCTGCGGTTGAGTTTCATTTTTCCGCCATGAAAGTTATTTGGATCGAGATAGCCAAGCACCAGGTCAGCATCAGTCACAGTAGGTTCAGTTCCGCCTTGATCATAACATGCCGGTCCAGGGTTGGCCCCAGCCGATCTTGGCCCCACTTCTAACCTGTTACCGGTAGCGGTGTTAATCCAAGCTATTGATCCCCCACCTGCCCCGATTGACTTTGATTCCATCATCGTTAAATCGACTTCCCATCTGTCGATAACTGGCCGGAACTGGTAAAAACGTGAACTTCCCTTTACCACCATTCCTAAATCGAAACTGGTCCCACCCATGTCGGTGACCATTATATTGTCATCCCCCAAAGCCTTGCCAACATAGGCGCTGCCGATTATACCGGCAATTGGCCCGCCGTTGTAAGTATCAAGTCCTGAAGTATGGAAGACATCCGCCATTCCACCCGAGTTATGAACCATTACCAGCGGACAGGAATACCCTTTGTTTCTCAATTCATCTGACATGCCGACCAGTTCGTCGGACATCGATTGATGCAGGTAGGCTTCCAGCACACTACTGACCATTCTTGTATACATACGAAATTTAGGCAATACATCAGATGACAGTGTTACCGGCATTGCGCCAAGATAGGACTCCGGGTACTCCTGGCGGATTATCTGCCGGATGCGCTGCTCATGAACCGGGTTTGCATGAGAAAATACCGTACAAACAACAAATCCACGAACTCCCTGGTCAGCGAGATAACGTATCTTTTTAAGGATGTCCTTTTCATTCAGGGGAGCAACAATACGGCCCTCACTGTCAGTCCGTTCTTTCGCTCCAACTATCAAGTGCCGGGGAATAAGGGGTGCGGGTTTCACCATTTTTGGCAAACATCTCATGTCCCGTACCGGGATTCCAATCCCCCATGATCCGCCTTTACCCATATATATAAGATCCTCAAAGCCCTCAGTAGTTATAAGGCCAAGCTTTACACCCTTTCTTTCGATTAAGGTATTCATGGCAAGAGTAGTTGAATATCTGACCATGTCAGTATCTTTTACTAATTCTTCCAGTGATAATTCTAACGACTTGGCACAGTCCTTCAATGCATCCATAAAGCCCACTGAAAGATCATATTTTGTTGTAGGGGCTTTTGCGGTAGCAGTTCGGTCTCCATATGAAACAAAACAGTCAGTGAAGGTCCCGCCTATGTCTATGGCTACAATTGTATAATCTGTAGATTTATCCATGTACCTTGTTTTCCTCCTTTCGACTTTTCGGATTAAATACAAGTTTGGGGTCCCCAGCGCGGTTAATTAGCGTCCGTTCCTAAGTGTTTTTGCTTCAGTTTGTCAATATCAATTTCCATATCATGAGTAATCGGGTGACCGAGCAGCAGATATTCATTTGTGATCATGTTACCGCAATTGGGGCAATAAAACTCTATAATCGCGCCCAAATTTGGATCTGGGGCAAATTCTCCATCTTCTGTAACAGGCTCATAAATTTCACGGACATCCCGTTCATAACATAGACAGCCCTTTTTGTAATTTTCCCGGGCGGATATCAACTCTTGCCCGAAACTGTTGCAGCACCAAACTTCTTTTTCTAGATCGATATCCAAATACTCGGTTATCTGTACCTTCTTATCCATGTTGGGCCTCCTTTACTCAATAATTGAATTTAGATATTCATCAACCCGATATTGTTTACCGGGTGGCACTAAAACTGAAGTAACCTCGCTTTCGACAATTGCCAAGCCTTTAATAACATTCAGAGGCCGGAGCTGCTTCCGCTCGTAAATAGGAATTTCCATAAACTGCCCTTCCCAGAAAGCGATTCGTGTTCCCTTAAGGGCTGCCCGGGGGTCTTCACTCGCCGACTGGTGACGTGGAAGTTCAGGACGTGCCAGCGGGCTGGATGCTCTAAGCCTCAGTTGCTGCACAAAAACCTCTTTAGGGGGATTTGTTATACTGTTTTGGGTACTATAAAGATTAAGTATTTTTTCAAGGTCATTGATGTCACTTAAAGTAACTGACGGCCAAGGCACCTCGGTCGGAATTTGTGAAGGTTCGGAAGATGCCAGAATTGTTAGATTTAAAATTATTTCCCCACGTTTAGAATCGTTCCCTTCCATTTCATGGTAAGCTTTATCTGCCAGTTCTTGCACCGTTTCGTTGAATTTTTGCATAGTTTCGTGATTAGCCCGTACCTTCATATTTGGAGCAATACTGAAATCCTCACCCATATCCATACAAGATGAGCCAAATGCACAAAATGTAGAACTATATGGGAATCCATATACCCTGGATATTCCCAAGGCGTTTGCTACCTGACCGGTAAGCAAGCCACCTGCGCCACCGATGCTAAAAAGGGCAAGGTCTTGAGGCTTTAACCCTTTGACTGATATTAATTCCGCTAATATCCGAGCCATGCCTGTATACGCCTCAGTAATAGCAGCAAAGGCTGCTTCTTCCACCCCAATACCCAGCGGATCTGCTACATGTTCCTTGATCGCGTCCCTGGCAGCTTCCACGTCAAGTTTTTTCTTGCCGCCCAGGAAATATTGGGGGTCCAAATAGCCGAGTACTACCCAGGCGTCAGTGATAGTCGCTTCAGAGCCCCCCAGGCCGTAGCAGGCCGGTCCCGGCATCGCCCCTGCACTCTGCGGGCCAACTTGGATTTTTTTCGACTCATCCACTTTAATGATTGAACCTGCACCTACACCGGCACACATGGTTTCTACAAAGTTTCTTCTGATGGGAACATCGCCTACTGTCACCTCTGAAGAGTAACAAGGTTCTCCGTTGATAACAAAGCCCACATCTGTACTTGTCCCACCCATATCATAAGTCATTACGTTATCCAGTTGGTAAAGCTTGGCCATATGTGAAGCACCAAACATACCGGCAGTTGGGCCGGAAGTAACAGTATCAATCCCTTTGGTTTTGGCTACCTTAGCTTGACCTCCGCTGCTATGAACAATCAATAATTGTTTAGGAAAATGACGATTGCGGATGTCCTCCTCTGCTTTGTACATGTAACGAACCATCTGCCGGTGTACATAGGCATCAGTTAGAGCCTCGTTAGTACGCATATAATCATTTAGCTCGGCGCTAACCTCTGTAGAGTTGGTCAGGGGTACCGTACCAAGATAATGAACCGGATAATTATCGAGTACTATTTCTTTGATGGCTTCTTCATGTGCTGGATTTAGCGGGGATCTTTTAAGGCTAACTACGATCCGTCCAGCCCCGTGCTCCAATAAGTACTTAATAGCCTGTAAGACTTCTTTCGGCTGCGGTCCCTCAATAGAATTGCCGAACTCATCTAACTTCTCATTTACTTCACATATCATGTCTTCTGATACCAGTGTACCAACTGCCACGGTTGCGTCGTTTGAATCCGAATAGAGGTCTTTTGCATTTGGTTTAGTTACTATCAAACCTAATCTTGACCCTTTGCCTTGGATTATTGTATTAGTAGCAATGGTAGTGGATAATCGAACCATATCGGTATCGGCCAAAAAGCTCTCCACTGAATCATAATCAAACCGTTTGGACGCTTCTTCAATACAATTCATAAAGCATACCGTTAAGTCATGGGGAGTAGTGTCTACCTTTACCACTTCAAATCTTCCTTTTCCCTGGACATAACCATCAGTAAAGGTACCCCCGGTGTCAATATCAACAGTAAACTGCATGTTACCTCCTTCTTACCCTAACAAGTTTTCAGGGTACTAGTAAAAATATGGTGTTAATTACGTACCTTCTTACCGCAGCTGAGGCAGACCCAGAATATCCCTGGCTTCGGCCGGGGTGGCCACTTCCAGGCCTAAATCATGAATATATCGTGCGATTCGTTCAACTAATTGGGCATTACTTTTAGCCAGTTCGCCTTTTAGGTAATAAATATTATCTTCGAAACCAACCCGGGCAAAACCGCCAAGCATCACAGACAGTGTAGTGGCTCGCATCTGATCCGGACCAATGCCCAAGGCCCCAAAGACTGAATCGGGAGGGAGTAAATCTACGTAGTGCATCAAATGTTTTGGACTAAACGATGTGGCTCCCTGATTAACCTTGTTCATGCCCAGTACAAAATTGAAGTAATATGGTTTTTTCAGTAATCCCGCATTAATCAGATCAATAGCGTCATCCATATTGGAATTGTTCATGATCTCCAGTTCAGGCTTGATACCCCGGTCCAGCATCATCTGGGCAGCCTTGCGCAAAAATGGGCGGGTCCACTCGATAAGCATACTTAAGCCGCGAAAGGTAATAGCGCTTAGACCCATATCCAACGAAGCCATTTCCGGCAGGGCGTCCAGAGCTTCCAGGCCGTCTTCTGCAGTTACGCCTGGTTTAAGAGCCGGGGCAATGCTGTTTTCGATGATGATGTCACATTTGGAGCGCACCAGGGCATTCATCTCTTTGAACACATTGACATCATTGGTTTGCACCCCATTTTTGTCTCTAGCATGCAGGTGAACTACAGATGCACCGGCGTTATAACTGTCGTATACTGCCTGTGCTACTTCGTCCGGCTGGATAGGTAAATTGGGATTGGCCTCCTTACCTTGAAAATTGCCGGTTGGGGCTACGGTAATGATAACTTTTTTTACCATAAGCCCACCTCCTTTCACTTAAATTGTTTTATGGTTTAGTCAGCCTGACTTAACACAACAAATTTTATTAATGTACCTGGAGTCAGAATCTCATCTTTTTCTAATACACCGTTATTTACCACGACATCCGTTTCCGCTATAACCGCCCCAGCAGCCGCGGCCATAATTGGATTCAAGTTGCGCGCGGTTCTCCGGAACACAAGATTTCCGGTAAAATCACTCTTATAAGCTTTAATCAAAGCTAGCTCAGCTTTGAAGGGTACTTGCAGCATTGTACGCCTGCCATTAATACGGATCAGTTTTTCTTCTTGTAAAACCCCGGTTCTGCCTGAAGGCGGGGCAATATTATCTTCCGAAGCTGCACGGCCTGCCCTAATGTACTCAAACAAAGTGCCTTTAGGTAGAACCACAGCCTCCACTTTTCCGCTTTGCAATAAACTACTGATTTCGGGAAAATATCCGATATGGCTCGTAATTAATTTACTGACCATGCCCAATGTGATTAATCTTGCGATTCCACACTCCGGAAGGGAAATATCACTTGTGATGATGGTTAAATCCGTAATGTTTTTTTCTAACAAACAGCTGATTAAACGTTCGGGAGTACCATGTCCCATGTTTCCTCCAATCATCACAGTCATGCCGCTTTTTAAAGTTGACAGTGCTAAATCTGCTGAAACTACCTTTTTCACATTGACCAACCTTTAAATATTTTACTGATACTTAAAGCAATTTTGATGCCAAACCAATTAAAGATAACATTGCCTGCTAAAATGATAGCCATCGAAGAAGTTGATAATCAGCCAACCGCCCTCTTACCCAGCGTAATTAATTAATTCTTTTTACAGTTTAAGTAATGACAAATCTCTAGAAATGAAATTAAGTTTTTGGTTTTAACTATGAAATTCGTTTCATCAAGTGATATACATTTCATAGTAAACCCTCATATTTAACCCCCCCACAAAAAAGAACCTTAAAGGTTCTGCACCTTGAAGGTTCTGGTTATTACAACACTATTCTGAAGCAGCATAATCATCTGAGCTGATTTCTAATTTTTTAATTTTAAGCAGAAGATTTCTGGTTGACATAGATAAATAGCGAGCGGCTTTCGTCCGGTTCCCCTCAAAAAGCTTCAAGGCTGAGCATATTTCTCTGCGCTCAATATCCGAAAACAATTCAGATTTTCTTTTTGACCAGTTGAATGAACAATCTTTTTCTTTTAATGATAAATGCTGTGGTTCCAAATTTGGTCCATCATGTAAAACGACCGCCATCTCGATTACATTTCGCAATTCTCTAACGTTCCCGGGCCACTTGTATTGATTTAAAACCTTCAACGCTTCAGGTGAAAATCCAGATATATTTTTGTTATGCAGTTGATTGAAATTGGCTAAAAACCTTTTAACTAAGATATTTATATCTTCAGTTCTTTCCCTTAAAGGCGGGATACTCACCGGTATGACTGCCAACCGGTAGTAAAGATCCGAGCGAAACCGGCACTCTGCGATTAACTTTTCAAGGTCTCGGTTAGTAGCAGAAACAATACGGATATTGATCTCTATAGGTTTTATTCCACCAAGCCGTTCTATCTGACGCTGCTCAAGGGCGCGTAATAACTTACCTTGTAACAGCAAGGGCATGTCGCCCAACTCATCTAAGAAAAGCGTTCCTCCGTTTGCCAGTTCCAGCTTGCCTGCTTTGCGGGAAGCAGCGCCGGTAAAGGCACCTTTTTCGTAACCAAACAGCTCGCTTTCCAGAAGATTATCAGGGACAGCAGCACAGTTAATGACTACAAATGAACCATCGGCTCGATTACTGCAACGATGAATTTCGTTAGCCAGTAGTTCCTTGCCTGTACCCGATTCTCCCAATAACATTACATTTGCGTTAGATCTGGCAGCCTTACGGACTATCTCAACAACCTGTTGCATTTGTAGACTCGTGTAAATAATGTTCGAATCTTTTTCAACTTCCGCGAATTCCCTTCCGGACCCATACTTTGTATTGGCCAGAATTTCTTCAATTGATTTCTCCATTTGTTCAATATTGAAAGGTTTCACAACATAGTCATAAGCACCACATTTCATGGCTTCAACAGCATTTTGGATAGTGGCATAAGCTGTAATCATCAGTACCGGCATATCCAGACTGTTTTTCCGTATCATCTTTAAAGCATCCAGCCCGCCTACTCCTTCCATACAGAGATCAAGGACCACCAGGTCAGGTTTCTCTTTGTTTAAAAAAGTCTCTCCTTCGGACCAGGAAGTTGCAGATAAGATACAATATTTTTCACCCAGTGACTCTTCAAACAGCCATCCCATATCGGGTTCGTCATCTACAACCAGAATAATGGGTTTTCTCCTGCTGCTCATACGTGTGCTCCCCCTTCTGCACGTTCTTTCAGGAAATGCTGTCTGGGCAAACCTATTGAAAAAATAGCTCCGGAACCATAACCCGGTTCTAATGACAGCAGACCGTTATGGCGGCTGATTATGCTTTGAACCAAGGCCAAACCTAGACCAGTGCCGTTTGCTTTGGTCGTATAAAATGGCCTGAAGATTGCGTTTTCTATTTCCGGTTTGATTCCAGGGCCGGTGTCCTTTATCTGGATATAGACTAATTTGCCGTCACTTCCTTCATTAATGCTGATTGATAAAGTACCGCCCTCAGGCATAGCCTGAAGGGAATTCAACAATAAATTCAAAATTGCCTGGTGGAGATGCTCTGGGTCGCCATAAATAAAAGACTCAGTAGTTTCGTAGTATTCCAAAATAGTAATATTTTGTTCTTCAGCCATATTTCTAACCAGATTTATAGCTTTCTCTACCATCTCAATGATATTGAACTCAAGAAATTCTGGCAGCGAATACCGCGTAAGTTCTAACAGAGAATTAGTAATTCTTTCTATGTGGTTAATTTTCTCGAGTGCAACCCCGGTAAACTTTTGCAGATATTGTTGATCTTCCAACCGGCGCGGAATCATTCTGATTGCCTCGCGTAAAATAGTCAACGGGTTCCGAATTTCATGAACCATCGATACAGCCAATTGTTCAACAGAGTGTACCGCCTCTGCACGGTATATTTTTTCCTGTTCACGCAGGGCCGATGTCATGTCTTGTAGAACCGTCAAATAACCCATGATATGGCCTTTTTCATCAATCAGAACGGCCATGACAACGTTTGTTTCCATTTGTGACCCAAGGCATGTAGTATCAAACTGATAAGTACCGCCAGAAGACCGCAGCTGTTTTAACATCTGTTTCCAATCGTCCAGCCCAAGGGCAGAAAATATTTTCTCTGCCGGACAATCTATGAGAGCATCTGGTACCAGTCCAAAGGCTTCCAGTTTTTTACTGACGAACTTTATGATTCCTTTCTTATCAGTTACAATCACACTGAATTGAAGACTATTAATGAAAAATCTGATATACCTTTGAAAGGTGGCTACTGTTTTATCTTTTGTAAGAAATGTACGGCAGCCCATCAAAACCAGACCGGACAAGCCCAGCAGAGGCTCAATCTCCGGGGATAGAAAAACGTTCATGCCGCCTTGTGCCATCTGCTGATATATATCCTCAACAGTTTCGTTGGCTGAAGAAAAACCCAGGATGGTATTATTTCGGATAATTGGAACAATACAATTCATAATCTCTCCGCGCAGCCCGGGGCCTATCGCCATAACCGGACGACCTGTTTCCATGCAGCGCCTTCCAAGATGATCGTGCCTTATACTCCCTCCGGTTTTATCCTGGAAAACACTTGTTGGGCCGTACACTATAGTGCAATCCAGTTCACGGGAAAAATAACCGGCTCCCAGACCCGGAAAACTGTCACAGACTTCATCAACAACTGGGGCAAGCTTATTGAACATTTCTTTAACTGTTTCTACTTTACTTTTGCCAGGTTCTATCTTGAAATTATCACCCAGACGCGATTCTAAATATTTAGCAATACCAAACAATTTATTGGCTTTTTCACCTAGTAAAGCTGTCTCTGCTCGTTGAAAAAACAGGTGGCTAGTATTCAACTGCGACACCCCTAACATGAGTACGTAATTGTTGGTTAAAATTCTAATACAGTTTAATGTGTATATCTATTTTTTTGCGTTGAGTGGTAGAATTCTATGCCTTAACGGTTTGACTAGTTAGCCTAAAATTACTATGAGTAATACTTTAAATATAGCGTGAGAATGGCTTGGAATGTTAATGCCTTTGGTATCCTTTGGTATACTATGTTACAAAATTGTAAGTACTTGCAGAAACTACCAAATTAGTATAATCTTCTAAGTAGTTAAGAATATCACAAAATTTAGGAGGATGTTAAGATGAGTAAGTTATTGTACATTAAAGCTAACCCTAAAGGTAATGAAAATTCAATCACTTTTAGGACGTCAGAAAGTTTTATTAAAGCTTACAAAGAAGCTAACCCAAATGATGAAATTGTCACCTTAGATTTATATCAAGAAGGAATTAAATTTTTAGATGAGCAAATGTTAACAGATATGTTTAGCGGCAAAGAAACCGTTATGCTAAAATATGCTCAACAATTTGCCAATGCAGATAAATATGTTATCGCTGCCCCTATGTGGAACCTAGGAAGTCCGGCCATTGTAAAAGCCTATTTTGATTATGTAACTATGGTGGGCGTTACTTTTAAGTACACAGAACAAGGACCTGTTGGGTTACTTGCCGACCAAGGAAAAAAGGCAGTACATATTGTAGCAAGGGGAGGATTATATATACAACCTCCGGCGGATGCATTCGAAATGGGAGATCGTTATTTAAAGACAATTATGGGCTTTATGGGTGTAACTGACTTTACAACGGTTACTACAGAACTCACCGGGGTATTGCAGGGTGAGGATTTAGAGAATGCGGTGCAGCATTCAATAGAGCAGGCTGAAAATTTGGCCAAAAATTTTTAAAGCTCCTTTTGATTCCTGCCTATAAACTTAAATGTTGTCGAATCTTCATCCCGGTTTACAATTTCAGTCTTTCCTTTAAAATTCAATAATTCATTTCTTTGAACAACTACATTAATATTTTCTCAAAAATTTCGGTTAATTAACGAAAACCTCGCCAAAACTGGATTACAGCTTTGGCGAGGTTTAAATTTATGACATTTTTAATTCTAATGTAAGCGCTTAATAAAAAGGGGGCATTGACAAAAGAGAACCCCGGCACGAGTTAGGATTGTGAATATTTCGGTTTAGCGGAGCCACGATTCCGGTGTGGTAGAAGCCACCATTCCGTGAAATGGAAGCCACGACTCTGGTTAGAAAGCCACTTGTTTAGCAATTCAATATCCTTGGGGCATGAAGATCCCCATATGTGTTTTAACGATGCACAACTTGCTGTGAATCAAGGGCGAGCGCGGCGAGTTTATCTTGACCCTTGATTCGCTCTATATCCCCAAATCCTTTTGGCTGGCGGGCTTAAATCTGCCCGCTTGCTTCCGGCGAGGACGGGGTTTGGGGCTGAGCCCCAAGGTCTGAATTGTCGTTTAAGGGACGAAGACCAGAACGATTGGTTCTCTGACCGAAATGGTGGATTCCTTTTTCCGAAAGTGTGGTACCCGTCAGACCGGGGGGTGGCTCCCACTGACCGGACAGGTGGCGCAAAGTGCTCCGGAATACTCATTACTTAAGCTGAACCTGGAGTTAATTTGACCGTCATAAGATGGTTAAGTTTACATGACTAATGGTACATATTTTAATACAATATACCGTATTTTCAACAGGCTTAATTTTAACTTGAAATCGGAAAGTAAACAATAAAAACGTTGTATTATCAAGGTTTTGAAGTCAATTTTTAGTGCGAAAATTTTGACATAAAAAAGGGGACACCACGCCTTTTGCGGAATTGTTTAAGTGACCAAACCAAAACAATCCAAAGGATGGTGACCCTCTGAAATGATGGTATCACAACTTATTACTATAAATCAACTTGAAAATATGTCGCGCCAACAAAGGCGTCAATTGGAACGAGATTATCAAAAGAGACTGGGTTCTTACAACGCCAAACCAATAAATGTAACCTACCCGTAAGTTTTGATAATTCGACAGTTACTGCATTCGGTAATTTTGGTATTTTGGAGGCTTTCAAACAGGCTGTTGATTTTCGAAATATGCTTAGCCGCGTTCGTCTTGAGCGTCATCATAACTGCAGATATACCGACACTGAGTTATTGGACACCATGATTGATGCTATTTCTTAGGTTTACTGCGTTTTTCCCATATGAATGCCCTGCAAAACGACCCTGGATATTAGAAAATCAAAGAGATAACAAAGGCATTAGAAACAACACAAGAATCCTTGAAGACTGGGATTCTCTTTTGAATCCGATACCCTACTCATTAAATAAATTTGAAAATCTTACATCGGAACAAAGTTTGGCTTTAAGGCTGATCTACGTATCAAAACTCTATCTGGATAAAGAAACAAACAGTTTAGATACAATTATTCGTTCCCCTCATAACTTAAGACAAATATTTTAAAAAAAGAGGTCAACTCGTGCGGTTGACCTCTTTTTTATCCTATATTTACTCTGTTGGTTAATTAACAGATTATTTGGAAAAGCAGCAGTCTCATACTTTATTTATTATGAGAAGAGTATTCTCAAACTATTTGAGAACCCACCAAAACCAGCCGCCCTTCCCCTACTCCACCGTCACACTTTTCGCCAGATTCCGCGGCTTATCCACATCACAGCCCCTGGCCACAGCAATATGATACGCCAACAGTTGCAGCGGCACCACAGTCAGCACCGGGGCCAAAATCCGGTCTGTCTTAGGAATATACATAACATGGTCGACAACCTTTTTCAATTCATTATTACCCTGGTAAGTCACCCCGATTACCTGGGCATCCCGGGCTTTTACTTCCTTGATATTACTGACCATCTTATCATAAAGATCCATTTGCGTAGCCAAAGCCACTACCGGCACCCCATCCACAATCAAGGCCAAAGTCCCGTGTTTCAGCTCACCGGCGGCATAAGCCTCGGCGTGCATATAGGAAATTTCCTTGAGCTTAAGACAGCCTTCCATAGCCACAGCATAGTCCAAGCCGCGCCCCAGGAAAAAGGTATTCTGGCAGTCGGCATATTTCTTCAGGAAGCTCTCCAATCCTTCCAGTTCGCCGAGGATTGTCTGAACCTGTTCAGGCAACTCCCGCAGGCCCCTGATGAGGGCCTCCGCATAATCTGCATCCACTGTACCACGGACCTGGGCAAAGTGGATACCCAACAGGAACATGGCGATCAACTGGGTTGAATAAGCCTTTGTGGAAGCCACGGCAATTTCCGGACCGGCCCAGGTATACAAGACATCGTCAGCTTCTCTGGCTGCTGAACTGCTGACCACATTAGTTACAGCCAGCACCTTGGCCCCTGCCTTTTTGGAAGCCCTCAGGGCCGCCAGGGTATCGGCCGTTTCCCCTGACTGGCTGATCACAATAACCAGGTCACCTTTACTGATAATCGGATTCCGGTACCGGAATTCAGATGCTATATCCACTGTGACCGGAATCCTGGCCAGGTCTTCAATCACGTATTTACCGACCATCCCGGCATGAAAAGCCGTGCCACAGGCCACAATAAAAATATTTTTCAGATTCTTGATCTCATCGGCTGTAAGGCTGAGTTCCTTGAGAATAACCTCTTTATTATCAGTAGAAATCCTGCCGCTCAAAGTTTCTCTGACAGCCCGCGGCTGCTCATAAATCTCTTTCAGCATAAAGTGGGGATAACCGCCCTTCTCGGCGGCAACGGCATCCCAATTTACATGGAAAATCTCTTTTTCAACCATATTGCCCGAAAGATCAGTGACAGCAACACCTTGTTTGGTCAAGACAGCAATTTCATCATCATTGATAATGTAGTTATCCCTGGTGTAAGCCAGAGTCGCCGGAATATCTGAAGCCAGAAAATATTCACCCTGGCCAATCCCCACCACCAATGGGCTGTCCTTTCTGACCGCTACTAATTTACCAGGTTCTTTTTTGGCCATAGCTGCCATGGCATAAGAGCCTTCCAATTTCTTGGCCACTTCCCTGACCGTCTCAGTAAGGTCGCCATTATAAAAATGTTCCACCAGGTGAGGTATGACCTCTGTATCAGTTTCCGATATAAATTCGTGACCTTCAGACTCCAGCCACTCCCGGAGTTCCAGATAATTTTCAATAATCCCGTTATGGACTACGGCAAATTCTCCGCTGCAGTCCGTATGGGGATGAGAATTAATGTCAGAGGGTCTGCCATGGGTGGCCCACCTGGTATGCCCAATTCCCACATGACCTTCCGGAGTATAGGTTTCGATCTTCTCTTCCAATTTGGACATCTTCCCAACACTCTTGACAACCAATATCTTGTTATTCTCCACAACAGCGATTCCCGCTGAATCATATCCACGGTACTCGAGCTTTTTTAATCCATCTACCAGAATCGGTACGACCTGTTTAGGACCGATATAACCTACAATTCCACACATTTATAACTAACCTCCGCTAAATGGTTGGTTTACAAGCAAACTCTCAAACCAGTCATTATAAAATCAAATCCCACCCAAGGCATTTTTGTCAACCCGTCACCGGGCAGTTTTGTATGCCTGATTGCGGCTGTGGAAACCGGGGGGCACCCGCCGAAAATCGATAAACCCCCATCCTCGTCAACTTGGGGAGTGGAGAGTGATGAGTGGGAGTGAAAAACAATAAAACATAACCCTCCATCAACACACATAACACTGACTACCCATCAAGTTCAGGCGCTTTAATGATACTTTTTAACTAGTGCATCTCTATTAAGTTTTCCGCTATTAAGTTTTCCTCGTTTCCCTAGCATCACCACCTTTAAATCTTAAGTCATTTTCCCGAAACCAAATTAAACATTAAAGCCGCGGATAAACGCTGATGGGCACATTAGATTTACAAATTTGTTCTTTCCCACTCTCCACTCTCCTACCCCGCCACTCGCGAAATCACCGCCGCTATACTATCCACAATATCCTGCAGCTGGTTCTCATCAGGTCCCTCTGCCATCACCCTGACCTTGGGCTCTGTACCTGAGGGCCTGACCAGGATCCGGCCTATGCCGCCCAGAATCTCCTCACCTTTACTGATAGCAGCTTTAACTTCCTCATGTTCCATAGCAGCATTTTTATCAGCTACCCGGACATTGACCAGGACCTGGGGCAGTCTTGCCATTTGGGCAGCCAGTTCCCCGAGAGTTTTTCCTGTTTCCTTAACCACGGCTGCCAACTGGAGGCCTGTTACTATACCGTCCCCGGTGGTGTTGTGTTCGAGAAAAATGATGTGCCCGGATTGCTCGCCTCCGAAATTGTTCCCTGTACGCAGCAGTTCCTCCAAAACATAGCGGTCCCCGACCTGGGTTTCCAAGACCTTGATCTGGGCTCCCTGCAGTCCCAGTCTAAGTCCGAGGTTGCTCATCACTGTGACAACCACAGTATCATTGGGTAGTTTCCCATTTCTTTTCAGATGATTGCTGCAAACAACCATAATGTGGTCCCCATCTACGATATTGCCCTCTTGATCGACGGCGATAACCCTGTCAGCATCACCGTCATGGGCTAGCCCCAAATCAGCACCCTGTTTTAAAACTTCCTGGGCTGCTGTTTCAGGATGAGTAGACCCACACAGTTTATTTATATTAATTCCATTAGGCTGATGTTCCACCGGAATAACATGCGCTCCCAGTTCGCTGAATATTCTGGGTGACAAAACAGATGCCGCCCCGTTGGCACAATCTAATACTATTCTTAATCCATCAAGCCTGCAGTTAATTGTGCCTTTGGCAAACTCCACATAACGGTCTGCAGCATCAGTAACTTCCTGCACACAGCCAACCTCTGAACCAACCGGGCAGGATAGTTCGTCAACACCGACTTTAATTAATTTCTCTATCTCAATTTCAACCTCATCCGGGAGTTTGTACCCGGTAGAGGCGAAGAATTTAATCCCATTATCTTCTACTGGATTGTGGGAAGCCGAGATGACCACCCCGGCAGTGGCCTTTAAGTCCCTGGTCAGAAAAGCAACAGCTGGGGTTGGCATCACGCCAACCTTCAGGACATCGACCCCTACTGAGCAAATCCCGGCAATGAGGGCAGCTTCCAGCATATCGCCGGAGATCCTGGTATCCTTGCCTATCACAATAGTCGGTTTGAGCGGGCCTTTAGCATTTCTGGTCAACAAATAGGCCCCAGCCTTCCCAATCTTGTATGCCAGCAGTGGAGTAAGATCTCTGTTTGCTACCCCTCTAACTCCATCTGTGCCAAACAATTCTCTCATTTATCTATTCTCCCCTTCTATACCTGCTGATAATAGCTTCCGCCACTCTTATCCCATCAATGGCTGCACTCATAATCCCCCCGGCATACCCGGCCCCCTCACCGGCGGGATACATCCCCGTAAGCCCGGCTGACTCCTTGTCATCATCCCGGATCAACCTGACCGGAGCAGATGTCCGCGTTTCCACACCGGTTAATACTGCCGTGGGCTGAGCGAATCCCTTCAGCTTCCGGTCAAAAGCCCCAATAGCCTCCTCCAGCATAGTATTTACATAACCTGGCAGGCATTCATGCAAATCAGCAGGCTCTAACCCAGGCCGGTAAGTTGCCCAGGGTGCCCCGGCCAAATCAGTGGAACCTCTGCCGGCCAGATAATCCCCCACAAGCTGGGCAGGCGCGTTATAATTTCTTCCCCCCGCATGAAAGGCGGCCTGCTCCAATTTACGCTGAAACTCCACCCCGCTTAAAGGATGGACACCCGCAAAATCTTCAGGCTTGACGGAAACAACCACCGCACTGTTGGCTATACCCGTATCCCTGGCATAATTACTCATCCCATTGGTAACTACAGTGTTTAACTCCGAGGCTGCCGCCACAACCTGCCCCCCGGGGCACATGCAAAAAGTATAGGCCGCCCGGTTCATTTCCTTATTGTTAAAAACCAATTGATAATCGGCGGCCCCAAGCTTCGGGTGGCCCGCATTCTGCCCATACTGGGCATTATCAATTAAATCCTGCGGATGTTCAACCCGCACACCCACTGCAAAAGCCTTCTGCTCCATCTTACAGGGCAGCTCTGCCAGCATTTCATAAGTATCACGGGCACTGTGCCCGATGGCCATCACTACGACCTGGGCAGGTATCTCGGTTTCCCCGTTCACAACCACACCGGTCACCCGGTCTGCTTCAACCAGCAGCCCGGTCACCTTGGAATTAAAAAATATCTCTCCGCCCAGTTCCTGGAGCAACCTGCGGAGATTGACCACAACACTCCGCAGCTTATCAGTGCCAATGTGAGGCTTATGCAAAAACAGTATCTCTTCCGGCGCACCGGCTTTCACAAACTCCTCCAGAACCATGCCGGCCCTGGGATCGTTAACCCTGGTCGTCAGTTTACCGTCAGAAAAAGTTCCTGCACCCCCCTCTCCAAATTGTACATTAGATTCAGGATGAAGTAAACGTTTTAGCCAAAAATCGTCGATGTCCCGGGCCCTTGTCTCGACATCCTGTCCGCGTTCAAAGACAATTGGCCGGTAGCCTGCCCTGGCTAAAGTCAGGGCGGCGAAGATTCCGGCCGGACCTGCCCCAACAATGACCGGCCTGTTGGGCAGGGAAAAATTACCGGGGACTATCTGAAGTCCCTGGTCCGGTTCACATAAGGTAACTCCCGCAAATTTACGGCGGGCCAAAATACGGTCGCCTTTAGGCGTGAGTTCGGCCTCCACAGTATAAACAAAGTATATCTGCCCACTGCTTTTATCCCTTGCATCGACGGCCTTTTTGACCACTTTGTAACTTCTGATTTCCTGGGGCGGTATCCCGATTTTACGGGCTATCTTAGCTGTCAGATCACCCTTATCCCGATCTATATTGACTTTAATTCCTGTTACCCGAAAAGCCATAGTGCCTCCATGTTCCGCTATGGAAATTGTGTTTCACTCCGGTCCTATTTTAACAACAACTCTGATCAACTGTCTGTTGGCAGTAACCCCTTGAGGTAACATCAGTTCGGCGTCTACAGTCAGGTCTTTGTCAGCCCCGGTAACGTCTACCGGATTAGTTCTCACCTCGGTGAGAAGGGATATAACATCACTTTCACCTGTAATCACCAACTCGGCCGGGTCTATCGAGGTCAGTGTAACTGCATACCCCTTAGCCGGTTTACCAATAATCTCCGGAACTACTTTAACCGTTTTTGATAACAGGCCAGGCCCAATGGTTACAAGCAGGTTCACGCTCTGCGGCGTTCTCTGAACAGCCGCCTCCTCCAGTAATCTACCTTCGGTATCACTTACCCTGACAGGCAGCGACTCCTCAAATGTCTGGCTCCGATTTTGCAAATCAACTTCCACAAAAACCTCGTTAACCTGGTTTAATATGCTTTGACGGCCGCGCAAAACAACCACTTCCGGTTTCACCTGCATCCCCTGGACTTTTAACCCTTCTGCCGGTACGGAGGTGGCCTGTATTTTCACCGCCACTTGTTTTGTCACTATAGGTTCCAACACAACGGTTACTTCCGGCGGCCGCAAATCAACCACTTTAACCCCGGTTGGGACTTTCACCTGCACCGGCACAACGGACCTCCCCGCTTTGACTGCATCTAGATCAACATAAGCCTCGACTGACCTGGGAGTCAACTTTGCAATCATGTTTTGCTCCGCCTGTACTCTTACCGTGACTTTTTCAGGGGCTTCAGAAACAACCAGATTTCCCGTAAGCCCCCTGACATTCACCTGTACTGCTTTGAACTCCTGTTCTGTGGTGGTGGCCTGGTCATTGGAGACATAAACCCACATGACCACAGCCAGCAATATTGAAAGGAGCTTTAAACCCCAGTTGCCTTTGGTAAAAGAGTTCATTGATTTGACCTCCAATTCCAGAAGGAAACCTGATTCAGGTTCTTCTGCTGAAGCATTTTCGTCAGCATCTCCCGTAAAGTCCGTTCATCGAGATACCTCGTCAGGTGCCCGTCAACAGCCACAGAAATGGTGCCTGTCTCTTCTGAGACAACTAAGGCAACCGCATCTGATACATCAGAAACACCGATGGCCGCCCGATGCCTGGTTCCTAAGTCTTTGCTAAGATTATGCCCTTCCGCTAAAGGCAAAAAGCAAGCTGCCGAAGCAACCCGGTTATGGCGAATGATCACCGCACCATCATGTAATGGAGAGTTAGGGATAAATATGTTAATTAACAACTCTCCGGAAACCAGACTATCAACGGCTACCCCTGTTTCAATATAATCATTAATCCCGGTTTCCCGTTCAATAACTATCAAAGCACCTGTTTCGGTCTTGGCCAGCATCAGTACTCCGCGGACAATCTCATTAATGACCCTGGTAATCTCTTCCTCATTCATAAAAACCGACTGCCCCGTTAAAAACTTGCCCCGTCCCAGCCGCTCCAGGGCCCTCCTCAGTTCAGGCTGAAAAACCACTGGAATAGCGACAATCAGCATCCCCTGAATACTTTTCAAAATCCAATTAAAGGTATATAAACCCAACCAGCTGCTAACTGTTGTAGCTACCAGCAAAACAACCAGGCCTTTTAAGAGCTGCACCGCCCGCGTGCCTTTAATCAACAGGAACAACTTGTAGATTAAAAATGCCACTACCAGCATATCGATAATATTGACAAAACTGATAGTAGGCAATTGCACCACTTGTCTTCACTCCCCGTCTCTAAAAGGTATCTGGCAAAAAAGACCTGTCTTAAGTAAGTTTCACTTACCCGATGGCTAACCGCCACTAAGACTCACGCTTATATAAGTGGGAGATAAGTGGCGTTAAGCCCCTGGATAAGTTCAACTAAACTTCAGGTGGAAAAAGCTCCACCTGAAGTAAGTTTCACTTATATTATGCCTTATTTCCTTGTCACTTACCCCGTATAAGCCCCAATAGAAGATAATTCGACACAGGTATAAAGCACCCTTTTTTCCAGAAAAATTTCTTGTAAATCCTGGATTACCTGTATTTATCAAGATTGCCTGGCAGGAGTTTATTTTAAGTTATCGAATAGTTTACTAATACATTAGACGAAGGGGGCAACCTTTCTTGAAGCTGGAAAAATGGCACCTTTCCATTACATTGGTCTGCTTATTATTTGGCACCCTTTTTACTTCCAACTTAAAAACCCAGTTGCAGGAATATAACCCTAGGGCAGCCCGGAATACAACCCTGGTAAATGTTATCAAGACCCAGGAAAAAAGAAACCAAGACCTGGAGTCCGAGATTACCAGTATCCGGAGTCAATTAGAAAAATATGCCTCCAGCAAAACTGACCAAACTGTGCTAAAACCTCTGAAAGCCAATATAGACCGGTTAAAGCTGCTGTCAGGTTTAACTAATGTGGAAGGACCCGGTGTGGTTATCACTTTGGATGACCAGGAAAAAGCAAATACCGCCAAAGATGCCGAATTTTACATCATCCATTACTCAAGCATTCTATATATTGTCAACGATTTGCGCGCTGCCGGGGCTGAAGCTATTGCCGTTAACGGCAACAGAGTAGTATCAACCAGTGATATCCGCTGTGCCGGCAGTATTATCCTGGTGAATACCCACCGCCTGGCGCCGCCTTTTGAGATTAAGGCTATCGGAAATCCCTCGGAGCTTGAAACAGTGGTGAGAACAGGTGAATACACAACCTTAGAACTTAGCGGTTTCCCCGTTACGCTAGGTAAAAAGAACAAAATCACCCTCCCGGCATACGAGGGAAGCTATTCTTTTAACTATGCCGGACCCTTGAAAGAAGGTGTCAAAGGATAATGTGGCTGCCTATTTTAGCCCTGCTCCTAGGTTTCTTTGTCGGTGAAATACTCAACTTCTCTCTGCCTCCTGTTTATGCGCCATATATGTCAGTGGCTATTCTGGCTACCATTGATTCAACTCTTGGCGGAATCAAAGGGGTATTACAAAAGAAATATGATGGTGCTATTTTGATTACAGGTTTTTTTATTAATGGCGCACTTGCCGCGTTTCTTGTCTTTATTGGTGACTGGATTGGCGTGGATTTATATTATGTAGCCATCTTTGTTTTCGGGGTCAGGATTTTTCAAAACCTGGCCATTATCAGGCGAGAGTTTATCGTCAGATATCTGCCAAACCACCATACCAAAAAAAATCCAAAGGCCCGTGAGGTGCAATAATGTTCAGAAAAAAATGGCAGCTTACCTTGGCTATCGCTTTGGGTTCGCTGGGCTTATTATTATCAATGCAATTCAGAGCGCAAAACGCTTTGGTTAATGACCTCAATTCACAAAACAACGAAACCCTGGCTACCATAGCAAAAAACCTCAATACCAAATACTATGGGCTAATCCAGGAAGTTTGGGACCTGCGCACCCAGCTCAAGTTATTCGAGCAAAGTGCCAACCAAAACAAAACAGCCCAGGAAGCCATGTCCAGAGAACAGCAGAAGCTCGATATAGCCATCGGTTCAATCCCTTTAGAAGGATCAGGACTTGTGATCACTATCCTTGAAAATGACCAGAATTATTTTGGTTATCAGGATCTCATCGACATCGTCAATGAACTTTGGAACGCCGGTGCCGAAGCGGTCTCAGTAAATGATATCAGAATCAGCACCACCGCCGCTTTTCTCCCTTCTGAGGAGATATCGACTATTTTGCTGAACGGCCAAAAACTGTCTTACCCGTATGAGGTTAAAGCTATCGGCGAACCGGCCTCACTGGAAAAAGGCATCTCTATTCCTTCCGGCATCATCGATAACCTGAGGACCGTGTATAACATCCCTTTGGAAATTAAGCAGGTCGACAAACTGGTTATCCCTGCCGCATCATATCCCGAGTTTAAGTACGCCAAACCTGCCGCTGACCAGCCGGGAAAATAAGACTCAGAGCCCCCCGCTTTATGATATGCTCATATCATTAAAGCGGGGGGCTTTATATTTCCCTCGTCCGGGTGAAAATTCGCTGGTACTTTTGGATCAGGCGCGGCACTTTAATGATATAGCCCTGGGTTTCCGGATAATACTGGTAATTACCGTTCCTGACATTATTAGGGCCGGCATTGTAAGCTGCCAGGGCCAGCTCAATACTGCCAAAGGCCCTGTACTGATACATAAAATACCTGGTTCCCCCATCAATATTCTGCGCGGGATCATAAGGATTTACCCCTAACCCCTGAGCCGTCTTCGGCATCAGCTGCATCAGGCCGATAGCGCCTGCCGGACTGAGGGCAGCTGAATCACCTCCCGATTCCTGCTCAATGATGCTTGCAATGATAGCCGGGTCAATCTTATATTTATTAGCTGCTGTATTTATATGTTCAGCCCATTGAAGTATTTTATCAGTCTTGTCGTATGGCACAATCTTGCCCTTTTCACCTATCATGACCGGTTTGTTATCTATGGTCACAATTCTTACAGTCAACACATCTACATAAGACTTAAAGGCATCTAGCAAATTATCCTTGATTACACTCCATTTATTGTCAACCGGTTTATTATCTAAAGACCTGCCAATAATCATGAAGACACTGTTCATGTTGGTCCTGACAGCAGCCAATTTTTCTTTTTTGTATTCAACCGTGGTTTTGGGATCCAATTTTGCATTGGCAGGAAGTTTCGCCAAAGGCGGCTTTTGCCTGGACAGAAAATCTACTGTCTTGTTACCTACAGGTGGATAGTAAATGGTCATGAGAATAAAAACCAAAAGGGCCAACCAAAAAACCCGCCATCTAAAAATATAGCCGTATACTTTGACAACCGGGGGCCTGGATTTCTCAATTTTCTTCTGCGGCTTCCGTTTCTTCCTCATGAGTGCCCCTTTGTTCGCTGCCTATCCTATAGTGGGAGGTCTTTCTTGCCTTCCCCCGCTGCCCATTCCTTCAGAACATGGCGCATCATTTTCCCAAACCCGTCTTGGGCGGCCTTTTCTCGCGCTGTGATAGTATTGGTCACATCATCTACCCGGCCCAGATAAAAGTAATAGCCTTCTTCATCCATATAAGCGGAGTTGCCTGTGATATACCAGGGCTCATGCGCCCCTTTCCTGACAGCCAGGTTTCCCATTTGCAGCGGAGGCAAAGCCCGGCCATTTTCATCAATGATGGCTGCGGTAACACCAGGTACAGGTCTACCCATGGAGCCTGGCTTGATAGGCATACCCGGAAAGTTACAAATTATGGCCATTCCTGTTTCAGTCATGACCCATGTATCATGAACCCGGAGATTAAGAGTTTCCATGAACCACCTGATTACTTCAGCCCTCACCGGCTCCCCCGCTGAGAGAACGTGGCGGAGGCTCGACAGGTCATACTTCTTAACCATCTCTTCACCTTCAGCCATTAGCAGGCTAAAGGCCGCTGGATTGCTGTACAAAATGCTTACTTTGTATTTAGAAAGCATCCCATACCATTCTTCTGCACAAAAAGAGCGGGTGTTTAACACAGTGGTGACACCATGCAGCCAGGGAGCTATCATCCCATTGACCACACCGGTGACCATGGCAGAGTCACCCGTACACCAGCAAATGTCACCCTCCCGGAAATCTTCAACATATTTGCCCACTGCAAAGTAGCTTAACATATCATAATGCATGTGCATAATACCCTTTGTTTTACCGTTCAACCCTGCCGAATACAGCAGCATGAGGGGACAATCCCCATCAACCCAGGCAATTTCAGTTTCAGCCAGGGCCTGACCCATTTCCGCATCCCAGTCGATTTCACCCTCACCCAGCTCTCCATTAGCCCCAATAATAAAAATGTGTTTTAAGTCAGGCAGTCCTTCCTTCAGGATGCGATTCTTAAGTTCCGGTGTCGTTACAATGGCAACAGCCTGATTATCTTCTAAAACAACAGCCTGACTGTCCGCTAAGGGGGCTTTAAGGGCCGCCTCACTGTAAGACTCAAATAAAGGGACGGCAGTTGCCCCCACCTTTGTAATACCTAGGAAGGTGAAATACATTTCCGGACTCCCGGGCATTAGAATAAATACGCGGTTATGTCTGCTGATTCCATATTTGCGCAGGACATTGGCAAATTTATTGGACTGCGCCTTAACCTGGGAAAAGGTATATGTTTCTTCCCGTTCGTTACTTAGATAGTGCAGGGCAGCCTGATCCCCCCTGCCTTTTTCGTCAACCATTCTGTCAACTGCTTCATAGGCCAGGTTTACTTTCCCGGTAGTGTGCCAGCTGAACTCCTTCTCCACATCTTCCCATTTGAAATTTTTATAAACCTCATCATAATTCATCATGTTGTATTTGCCTACTCTTCTTTATTACTGTATTTGGAGGCAATTTCCTGCATGGCTCCAGGATCAGCCAGAGTTGTGACATCCCCGATAGCACGCCCTTCGGCGATATCCCTGAGAAGGCGGCGCATAATCTTACCGGAACGGGTTTTGGGCAGCCCTGAGGTGTAGATTATATCATCAGGCCGGGCAATTGGGCCAATCTTTGCAGCAACATGTTTTTTTAGCTTATCTGTAAGGTCAGGTGTTGCATTAAATCCATCTCGCAGAATGACGAAGGCACATACTGATTCACCCTTGAGATCGTGCTTCTTACCGACTACCGCGGATTCGGCAACTTCCGGGCATTCCACCAGAGCACTCTCAACCTCTGCAGTACCAAGGCGATGGCCGGAAACGTTCAGTACATCATCAACACGCCCGGTCACCCAGATATAGCCCATTTCGTCACGTCTGGCTCCATCACCTGCAAAATAGTAATCACCAAAACGCTTCCAGTAGGTATCCACATAACGGTCCGGGTCACCATAGACGGTTCTGAGCATGGAAGGCCACGGTGACTTCACAACCAGATAACCGACATCAACAGAGTTCTTGTTCTCATCGACAATATCAATTTCAATACCCGGAAAGGGGTTGGTCGCAGTTCCAGGTTTTAGTGGTGTAACACCAGGCAGCGGGGTACACATAAAGGCACCGGTTTCGGTCTGCCACCAGGTATCCATGATAGGAGCTATCCCATTACCGATATTTTCACGGTACCAGATCCAGGCCTCCGGGTTAATTGGTTCGCCTACTGAACCAAGGATTTTAATAGCAGACAGGTCATGCTTTTGGGGGTACTCGGTGCCCCATTTCATAAAAGTCCTGATTGCGGTAGGCGCAGTATAAAATTTGGTCACACCATACCTTTCAGCCATATCCCACATTCTATCCTTATCAGGATAATCGATGGTCCCATCATACATAAATACAGTCATCCCTAGTGCCAGGGGCGCATAGACCACATAGCTGTGGCCGGTAATCCAGCCAATATCCGCAGTACACCAATAAACATCATCTTCTTTGACATCAAATACATATTTCAGGGTAGCCTGGGTTTGTACCAGGTAACCCCCCGTGGTATGCACAACACCTTTAGGCTTGCCGGTAGTTCCGGATGTATAGAGAATAAAAAGCAAATCTTCGGCATCCATTTCCTCCGGCTCACAAGAGCTTCCCGCCGCATCCATCAGCTCATGATACCAAAAGTCACGCCCTGCAGCCATTTCCACTTCATTCCCGGCGTTCTTCACGATAATGGATTTTTGAATTGAGGGCGTACCTTCCAAAGCCTTATCAGCATTATCTTTCAGCGGGAACGGTGCTCCCCGGCGGAAGTTCCCGTCCGCAGTAATTATAATTTTGGCCTGGCAGTCATTGATTCTATCCCGCAGGGATTCCGGGCTAAATCCTCCAAAGACGAGGGAATGGGCAGCACCAACCCGGGTACAGGCCAGCATTGCCACAACAGCTTCAGGAATCATCGGCATATAAAGGGCCACCCTGTCCCCTTTGGTCACCCCAAGGCTTTTTAAAACATTGGCAAATTTATTTACTTCGCGATAAAGCATGCCATAAGTAAGACATACCTGTTTGCCAATTTCACTTTCATAGAGAATGGCCGCTTTATTCCGGCGGTCTGATTTAGCATGACGATCCACGCAGTTATACGAGATATTCAGCTTGCCATTGATAAACCATTTAAAAAAAGGAGCATTGCTGTCATCCAGCACCTTTTCGTAGGGCTTAAACCAGGTCACCAGTTCTTTGGCCTGAGCATCCCAAAAGCCAAGGCGGTCTTTGTGGGCAGCCTCGTAAATATCCGCTTTAGCGTTGGCATTTTCCGCGAGTTCGGCAGGCGGATTAAAAATCATATTTTCTAACGCGACATTCTCCATATATTCCTCTCCCCTCAGATTGTCTTTGTCCTATCGTAAGACTCCGATGAATACTTAGTGTCTAAATTGTAAGACATACTAAGTTAATAGTCATTATTTTGGCGGCGAATGGCAATAAAACATAGTTAAACGGTCTGATTACTTGCTAATATATCACGATAGGAGTATAAACCCCGAAAAAAACGGAAACCCTTTAAAGGATGTTATCACTAAGAAGGGCGGAGTATGATGAGCAAAGATGAACCATGGGATATGCTTTCCGATAAAAAGATTTGGTCAATGTTAACTAACTCTGAATATAATATCACCGCTAATCTTTTGCGGCTGCTCCTGATTGAATTATACAGCAGAATTAGGAACCTGGAATATGAAAACAACACCCTGAAGGTGCTGCTTTTCGAATATGAAATCATTGATGAAAAACTGTATTTAGAGGCCCTATCCCATGTTAAAGATTTCTTCAAAGAATGGGATGAGCGAAAAGCCACAGAAGTTGACTTTTTCGCCAAGTCTGGTATCTCTTTTGTTGATTGGGCAGCCTTTACGGCTAAAGGTAAGTTTGACGGCAATATGTTAAATGGTTAAATAACAAAAAACGGGAGGTTTTAATCCTCCCGATTTTGCTCAGCTTTTTCTTTTTTAAGCAAACCATAGGCCAAGCTGTCTGCCAGGGCTAGCCAGCTGGCTTCAATGATGTTGCCGGAGACCCCCACTGTACCCCAGGAACCCTGATGATCTTGAGTTTCAATCAATACCCGCACCTGTGAACCTGTGCCGTTCTTGCCTTCCAATACCCGCACCTTATAGTCAGCCAGGATCATATCCTTAATGGCTGGATAAAATCCCTCTAAAGCTTTGCGCAGGGCATTGTCAAGAGCATTAACGGGACCATTGCCTTCTGCGGCAGTATGGACAATTTCGTCCCCCACCCTCATCTTGATAGTAACTTCAGTGTCGGCACTGCCATCTTCCTTCTTTTCCATGATAACCCGGAGATTCTCCAATTTAAATGGCTCCCGGTAGCCGTTAAAACCTTTCCTCAGCAAAAGTTCAAAAGAACCCTCAGCTCCTTCAAACTGGTACCCCTGATGTTCAAGATTCTTGATCTTTTCAAGTACGGCTTTGGTCTCCGGGTTGGTATGATTTAGGTCTAGATCAAGATTGAGTTCGTCAACCTTATAAATAATATTGCTCATCCCTGAAAGTTCCGAAACTAGTACTCTCCGGAGATTACCGACGGTTTCCGGGGGAATATGTTCATAAGTTTCCGGGTTCTTTAATAAGGCGCTGACATGAATCCCGCCCTTATGAGCAAAGGCGCTGTTGCCGACATAAGGTTGATGTGAATTTGGGATAAGGTTTGCCAGTTCACTGACATAACGGGATAATTCTGTGAGGCTCGTAAGCTCTGCTTCAGGCAGGCATTCATATCCCATTTTCAGCATCAGGTTTGGAATAATTGAACAAAGGTTGGCATTTCCGCATCTCTCACCATAACCATTCACTGTCCCCTGCACTTGCACGGCCCCGGCCTCAACAGCCACCAGGGAGTTGGCCACCGCCAGTTCACCGTCATTATGAGCGTGAATGCCCAGGGGCAAGTGGACGGTCTCCTTTACCTTCCTGACAATCTGCAGGATTTCCAGTGGCAGGCTCCCGCCATTGGTGTCACACAAACAGAGCAGGTCAGCACCGGCTTCCTGAGCAGCCAGGATAGTTTTCAGGGCATATTCCGGGTTACGTTTATACCCGTCGAAGAAATGTTCCGCATCATAAATAACTTCCAGACCCTGAGACTTCAAGTACCTCACTGTATCAGTGATCATCCTAAGGTTCTCTTCAAGGGTCGTATTTAAGGCATGGGTGACATGAAAATCCCAGCTCTTGCCGAATATTGCCGCGGTCTTGACCCCGGATTCTACAGTAGCCTGAATACTAGGGTCCTTGGCCGGATCATTTCCCGCTTTGCAGGTGCTGCCAAAAGCCACAACTTTAGCATTCTCCAGGTCATATTCCCTGATCCGGAGAAAAAACTCCATATCCTTAGGGTTAGATCCCGGCCAGCCGCCCTCAATATAACTGAATCCCATTTTATCTAACCTTAAAGCAATTTTCAGTTTATCTTCAACAGACAGGGAAACCCCTTCACCCTGGGTCCCGTCTCGAAGTGTTGTGTCATAAAGTAATATCTTTTTCATTGCTTCTACTCCTCAGATTTGCTCCACTACCCGGTCACCCATTTCCGCTGTGTTCACCGGCTTACCGCCATCTTCCATAATGTCAGGAGTCCGGTAACCCAAATCAAGCACTTTTACCACAGCATCTTCAATAACTTTTGCTTCATCATTGAGATCAAAGGCATACCTGAGCATCATCGCCGCTGAGAGAATAGTTGCCAAAGGATTGGCTTTTTGCTGTCCGGCAATGTCCGGGGCAGAGCCATGACTTGGTTCAAAGAGGCCAACTTTGCCGCCAAGACTGGCTGAAGGAAGCATCCCTATAGAACCGGTAAGCATGGAGGCCTGGTCTGTCAGAATATCACCAAACATGTTCTCGGTAACAATAACATCAAACTGTTTAGGCCAGCGAACCAGCTGCATGGCACAATTGTCGACATACATGTGAATCAGTTCAACCTCGGGATATTCCGCCGCCAGAGCTGTTACTGTTTCTCTCCACAGGCGGGAACTTTCGAGGACATTTGCTTTGTCGATAGAATGAAGGACCTTTTTTCTCTTCATCGCTATTTCAAAGCCCAGCCGGGCTATCCGCTCGATTTCTTCGGTGCTGTATACGAGAGTATCAACAGCCACCTGACCTGCAGCTGTTTTTTCGCGTTTCTTCTCGCCAAAATACAGACCCCCGGTCAACTCACGGATGACCATAATGTCAGTTCCTTCAATTACTTCTCTTTTGAGGGTAGATGCATCCAAAAGGGCATCATACAAAGTGGCGGGGCGCAGGTTGGCATATAAACCCAAGGCCTTTCTGAGGGGCAGCAGAGCCCCGGCTTCAGGTCTTAGATGTACAGGCAGCGTATCCCATTTAGGCCCGCCAATAGCACCCAACAGCACCGCATCACTGCTGTGGCAGAGTTTAAGGGTTTCCTCAGGCAGGGGTACACCAACCGCATCGATTGCCGATCCACCTATCTTGCCTTCTGTAAACTCAAAACTGTGGCCATATTTTTGACCAATTACTTTTAAAACTTTGACAGCTTCAGGTACAATTTCAACCCCGATCCCATCACCGGGTAAAACAGCGATCTTAGGCATTACCTGTTCATCCTCCCCCGCACAAAGTTAATGAGACCGCCGGCATCAATAAGTTCCTGCATAAAGGGAGGTATAGCAGTTATTTTATAACATTGGCCTGTAGTTATGTTGAAGATAAAGCCTTTATCAACATCGACATTAACTTCATCACCTTCACTGATGCCATCAACGGCCTCCGGTGATTCCAGGATGGGCAGGCCGATATTAAAGGCATTCCGGTAAAAAATCCGGGCAAAGGACTTAGCGATGACACAAGAAACTCCTGCAGCTTTGATACAAATAGGAGCGTGCTCCCTGGAACTGCCACAGCCAAAATTCTTATCTGCTACAATAATATCCCCTGGCTTTACTTTTTGAGGAAATTCGGGATCAGCATCTTCCATACAATGCAGGGCCAGCTCGGCGGGGTCAGAAGTATTTAAGTAGCGGGCCGGAATAATGGCATCTGTATCAACGTCAGCCCCAAACTTCCATGATTTTCCTTGAAATTCCATTTATTCCACCTCCTCCGGGCCGGCAATCCGACCCAGGATAGCGGACGCAGCAGCCACCGCCGGATTTGAGAGATATACTTCACTCTCCGGATGACCCATACGTCCCACAAAATTACGGTTTGTTGTAGCAATAGCCCTTTCACCTTTGGCCAGGATGCCCATATGCCCACCCAGGCAGGGTCCGCAGGTAGGCGTGCTGACTGCCGCCCCGGCATCTACAAATATGTCGAACAGCCCTTCTTTCATAGCCTGCTTGTAGATCGTCTGGGTTCCAGGGAAGATTACCAGTCTCACGTCCGGATGAACTTCATGGCCCTGCAGAACTTTGGCCGCCAGGCGGAGATCCTCCATCCGGCCATTGGTACAGGAACCGATCACGGCCTGGTCAATCTCCACAGTACCGACTTCACTGATGGGTTTGGTATTTTCCGGCAGATGCGGGAAGGCCACCTGAGGTTCGATATCAGCTACATCATATTCAATAACTCTTTCATATTTGGCATCATCGTCACTGTTGTAAAGCTTATAAGGTCTTTTCGCCCTTGCTTCCACATAATCAACAGTGGTTTGGTCCGGGGCAATAATGCCATTTTTGCCGCCGGCCTCGATGGCCATGTTAGCCATTGTAAAGCGTCCGTCCATGGACAGGTTGCGAATGGCCGGGCCGGTAAATTCCATAGCTTCATACAGGGCCCCGTCAACACCAATATCACCGATTGCATAAAGGATTAAATCCTTGCCGCCAACCCATTCCGGCAGCTCTTCACCGTTAAAGACAAATTTTATGGATTCAGGCACTTTAAACCAAACTTCTCCGGCTGCCATTCCGGCAGCCATATCTGTACTGCCGACACCGGTGGAGAAGGCTCCTAAGGCGCCATAAGTACAGGTATGGGAGTCAGCACCAATAACTACATCCCCTGGCAGGACTATCCCCTGCTCAGGCAGCAGGCAGTGTTCGATACCCATCCGCCCTACCTCAAAATAATTGGTCAGGCCCTGTTTTTTGGCAAAGTCCCGCAAAAGCTTAGCCTGCTCAGCAGACTTAATATCCTTGTTAGGGGTAAAATGATCAGGTACAAGAACAACTTTCTCTTTGTCAAAAACCTCGGGAACCCCAATCTTTTCAAACTCTTTGATGGCCACTGGAGCTGTGATATCATTGCCCAGGACAACATCTACCTTGGAGTTTATCAGTTCACCGGGCTCAACCCGATCCTTGCCTGCATGGGCGGCCAGGATTTTTTCTGTGATGGTCATACCCATCAATAATCACCTCTCTTGTTAATCAGTGTTAAATGCCGGCTTTTGGCTGGTCCCCGGTTTCGATGTCCTCAGTCCGGGAGAAAACAATTTTGTTCACAGCATTCAGATAAGCTTTGGCACTGGCTTCCAGGATATCGGTACTCACCCCGCGGCCCAGGAAAGACTTTTTGGCTCCATTGGGCCTGATTTTGACGGTAACTTCACCCAAAGCGTCCTTGCCTTCAGTAACGGCATGGAGATTATACAGCAATAGGGTGCTGGTAAACCCGACTATTTTATCAATAACCTTATACACGGCATCAACGGGACCGTCTCCACAGGCTGCTTCCTCCAGCTTCTCGTCTCCACCGGTTAATCTTACTGTTGCCGTAGGGATCATCTGGGTGCCGCTGGAAATATGAAGATAATCAAGTTTGTAGGTCTCCGGTACGGTCAGGACCTCATTTTCCACAATAGCGGAAAGGTCCTCATCTTTGATTTCTTTTTTCTTGTCAGCTAAAGCCTTGAATTTGACAAAGGTCTTATCAATTTCCTCATCTGACAGGCTGTACCCAAGTTCTGACAGCCGGTCCTTGATGGCATGGCGCCCGGAATGCTTTCCTAACACGATGTTGTTTATATTTAAGCCAATCATTTCGGGATTCATGATTTCATAAGTGCTTCTTTCTTTCAGCACCCCATCCTGATGAATCCCCGATTCATGAGCGAAGGCGTTTTTCCCCACAATAGCCTTATTCGGCTGGACTTTCATGCCGGTTAGATTACTGACCAGCCTGCTGGTCCGGTAAAGCTCGTCTTTTTTGATGCCTGTGCTTTTATTATAAAAAGGATGCCTGGTATAAAGAGCCATGACGACTTCTTCCAGGGAAGCATTGCCGGCCCGCTCACCGATACCGTTCACAGCACATTCTACCTGCTGGGCACCGGTAATTACGGCTGCCAGCGAATTGGCCACTGCCATGCCTAGATCATTGTGGCAGTGCACACTGATTACAGCCTGATCTATATTTGGCACCCGCTCTTTGATATCCCTGATAAACTCACCAAATTCGGTGGGTGTCGCATAACCGACCGTATCCGGAATATTGACCGTCGTTGCCCCGGCAGAAATTGCCGCTTCTAAGACCTGGCACAGAAAATCCAGGTCACTCCGGAAGGCATCCTCTGCCGAAAATTCAACATCAGATGTATATTGCTTGGCCCGCCTGACACCGGCTGCCGCGGCTTCCAGAACTTCCGCCCTGGACATCCGCAGTTTATGCTTAAGGTGTATATCAGAAGTGGCAATAAACGTATGAATCCTGGCCTGATCTGCGTTTTTTAGGGCTTCCCAGGCCCGGTCAATATCTGCAAAAGACGTTCGGGCTAAACCGGCAATAGTTACGCCCCTGACCTTTTCAGCAATGTTCTTAACGGCTTCAAAATCCCCTACAGATGCAATAGGGAACCCGGCTTCAATAATATCCACACCAAGTTTCTGGAGCTGTTTGGCAATGTCCAGCTTATCCTGGGCATTCAGATTCACCCCTGGTGACTGTTCGCCATCCCTTAATGTGGTGTCAAATATCCTAACCCGGTCACTCATGGTCATTCCCCCTTTCTAATTGACAATTGAGAATGGACAATTGACAATCAAAAAACGCTTACGAAAATGAATTTCTAAGAAGGTTGCAGTTATTCTTGAATATCCAAGTCTATCGGCTGATTTAGGGTCTTCCCGGCCAGCACCATGGGATAAACATTTTCTTCAACCTTTGTTATGCAGTCAACTATCACCGGGCCCGGATGTTTTATAGCCTGCTCAATTACCTGCCGCAGCTGCCCGGACTCTGTGACCCGCAGGCCTAAGGCATCATATACTCCGGCAAATTTAACAAAATCCGGATTCCTGGTAAAATTGACGGCTATATAACGGGCCTGGCTGTAAAACTCCTGGAGCTGGCGCACCATCCCCAGAGCCTGATTGTTGATAATAATCACCTTAATTGGCAGGTTCTGTTCCACTGCTGTCCCAAATTCCTGCATACACATCTGAAAACTACCGTCACCGGTTATCAGAATAACATCTCTGTCCGGCTCCCCGATTTTGGCCCCAATGGCGGCCGGCAGGCCATATCCCATGGTACCCAGGCCCCCTGAGGAAATAAAAGTACGGGGCTTCTTACTCCGGTAATACTGGGCTGCCCACATTTGATGCTGACCCACATCAGTGACGATAACAGCCTCACCGTCAGTCACTTCCTGCAGGGTCTCAATAATAAACTGGGGTCTTAAGTCCGGGCCGGGCTGGTATTTTAGAGGGTACTTATTTCTCCAGCCGTTGATTAAGGCCAGCCATTTTTCCTCCCGTTTTTCATCCAAACACTCCAGCATTTCCTCCATGACCAGTTTGACATCCCCTACTATTGGCAAATCGACTCTGACATTTTTGCCTATTTCCGCAGGGTCAATATCCACATGAATGATCTTGGCCTTGGGGGCAAAGGACGAGAAATCTACTGCAACCCTGTCATCAAACCGTACGCCCAGGGCAATCACTAAATCGCACTCCATGACAGCATTGTTCGCATATCTGGTCCCATGCAGACCCAGCATCCCCAGTGATAAGGGGTGGCCGCCGGGCAGTGCCCCCAGTCCCATCAATGTAGTGGTAACCGGCGCAGAAATTTTTTCAGCCAGGCTGGTCAGCACTTCTGAAGCATTAGCTGAAATAATTCCTCCTCCGGCATAAATCAAAGGGCACCGGGCCTTCATAATCATATCACCGGCTGTGGCAATCTGGGTTTTATGGCCCTTATATGTAGTCTTATAGCCCAACAATCTGAGGTCACGTGGAGCAGAGTAATTTATCTGGGCCTGCAATATATTTTTGGGCAGGTCGATGAGTACCGGCCCTGGCCGCCCGGTAGACGCAATGTGAAAAGCCCGCTTGATGATAAGGGGAAGCTTTTCAGCATCTTTCACCAGGTAATTATGTTTGGTAATAGGGATTGTAATCCCTGTGATGTCAACTTCCTGAAAGGCATCAGTACCTACCAAGGTAGTCGGTACCTGCCCGGTAATAATAACCATAGGAATAGAATCCATGTATGCGTTAGCTATTCCTGTCACCAGATTGGTGGCTCCCGGCCCTGATGTAGCCATACACACACCCACTTTGCCGGTCACCCTGGCATAGCCGTCAGCCGCATGGACAGCTCCCTGTTCATGCCGCACAAGAATATGTTCGATTTCTGACGAATCAAATAAAGCATCATATATCGGCAGGGTAGCCCCTCCCGGATAACCGAAAATCTTTTCTACTCCCTGTTCCTTAAGACACTTTACCAGTGCTTCAGCGGCTGTTATCTTCATGCCATTGCCTCCTTACAAAGTGAGTAGTACGTAGTGTTTAGTGGGTAGTGACTTTAGTACATTCGAAAGTATTAGCAATCATTAGATTATATCAACAAAAAAGATGTTCCGGGTGATAGGCAGAAAATATGACGCAGAGATAGAAGGTGAGAATACTAGAAAGGCGCGCCTCGTTCAGTTCCCTCGGCGCGCGCCTTNTTCTGTACTACACACCTTAGCCTTTTCCACAAATGTGGAAAAGATATACTTTCCTGTAGTAGAACAGAGACGCAGAGAGTGAGTGCTATATAATGTTTCTCTGCGTCTCTATGAACTCTGCGTTATCTTTTTAACCCCGTGCCTTTTCAGTTAGTACATCAGCTGCAAAATTTATTAGTCGCGAGTTGCGAGTAGTTTTCAGCTCTTAGTGGTGCCGCGAAGCGGCATGAGTGTCTACCCACTCTCCACTCCCCACTACATTACTTCTTCTTTAACCAGGACATCATCCCACGGAGTTCTTTACCGACAACTTCGATCGGGTGTTCTGCCCCGGCTCTCCTTAAAGCGTTGAACACCGGGCGGTTGACTTGGTTTTCAAGGAGCCATTCCCGGGCAAACTGTCCGGATTGAATCTCATACAGAACCTGACGCATTTCTTCTCTGGTTTCTTCGGTGATGATACGGGGACCGGTCACATAATCACCATATTCAGCCGTATCACTGATAGAATATCTCATGTTGCTCATGCCGCCTTCATAAATCAGGTCAACAATCAGTTTCATTTCATGCAGGCACTCGAAATATGCCATTTCCGGGGCATATCCGGCCTCCACCAAAGTATCAAAACCGGCTTTGATCAGCTCAGATACACCGCCGCACAGGACTGCCTGCTCACCAAAGAGGTCTGTCTCAGTTTCTTCTTTAAAGGTGGTCTCAAATACACCCGCTCTGGTGCAGCCCACTCCCTTGGCATAAGCCAACGCAAAATCCATAGCTTTGCCGGAAGCGTCCTGGTGAACTGCAACCAGTCCGGGAACCCCTGCACCTTCCTGATACATCCGGCGCACCATATGTCCGGGACTCTTAGGAGCAGCCATGATAACATCAACATCAGCCGGAGGTACGATTTGTCCAAAATGAATGTTAAAACCATGGGAGAATACCAATACTTTTCCTGCAGTCAGGTGTTGGGCAATTGACTCTTTGTAAATAGCACCCTGAGTCTGATCAGGTACCAGGATCTGAATCAGGTCGGCTTTTTCCGCCGCTTCGGCCACTGTCATTACCTCAAAGCCATATTCGGCCGCCTCGTTCCACCTGGCACTGCCTTTATGTAGGCCGATAATAACATTTAAACCGCTGTCCTTCAGGTTTTGGGCCTGGGCATGGCCCTGGCTCCCATAACCAATCACAGCAATAGTCTTGTCCTTTAAGAGACTTAAATCGGCATCATTATCGTAATACAGCTTTACCAACTTTAATCATCCTCTCTATTTTCATTTATTGATGTAAATTTCTGGCCCCTTAACATGGCCACTTTCCCTGTCCGCACAAGCTCTTTAATCCCGAAGGGTTTAAGAGACTCGATTACAGCATTGATTTTCCCCTCATCACCGGTACACTCAATGATTAAGGTGCGGCGCCCGATATCAACTATCCGCGCCCGGAAGATATCAACAATCTGCATAATCTCTCCCCTGTAGCTGGGTTCGGCACTAACCTTAATCAGTACCAGCTCACGGTCAACATACTGCTCTGAAGTGATATCATTGATTTTAATGACATCAATCAGTTTATGCAGCTGTTTCGTGACTTGTTCAAGTACCAAATCATCCCCTTCTACCACTATGGTCATCCGGGAAATGTTCTGGGTTTCGGTTCGCCCAACAGTTAAGCTGTCAATATTGTAACCGCGCCGACTGAAGAGACCGGCAACACGGGTCAGGACCCCGGGGTTGTTTTCCACCAGTACAGCAAGAATATGCCTCATAGTCTAACCTCCTAACATCTTGTGGATGGCGCCGCCCGGGGGAACCATCGGGAATACGTTTTCTTCCCGTTCCACGACAAAGTCAATTACCACCGGACGATTGGCCGCGATAGCTTGCTTCATGGCCGGCTTGACATCTTTGGCATCTGTAACACGAATGCCCATGGCCCCATAAGCTTCGGCCAGCTTCACAAAGTCCGGGCCGGTGATATCGGTGTATGAATACCTGCGATCATAGAATATTTCCTGCCACTGCCGGACCATGCCAAGATAATTGTTATTCAAAATAGCCACTATGACCGGTATATTATATTGCACAGCAGTGGCCAATTCCTGAATATTCATCTGAATACTGCCATCTCCTGCTATGTCTATGACAATTGAATCAGGGCATCCGACTTTGGCCCCGATTGCCGCCGGCAAACCATATCCCATGGTTCCCAAGCCACCTGATGAAATAAAGGTCCGGGGTTTTGTGTATTTATAATACTGAGCAGCCCACATTTGGTTCTGACCCACTTCAGTTACGATAATAGCTTCCCCTTTTGTGACATCATATATTTCTTCAATTATAAACTGGGGCTTCAGAGTGCCATTGGTTTCGTACTTAAGCGGGTGTTCGGCCTTCCATAAGCCAATTTTATCCTGCCAGTCGGAAGCCGGATTCTGCTCCAGCTTTTCGTTGACCTCAGCCAAAACCTTTTTGAGGTCCCCGACAATAGGAACATCAATTTGGACATTCTTGCCTATCTCCGCCGGGTCAATGTCGATGTGGATTATTCTTGCTTCTGGCGCAAACTCGTCGATTTTGCCCGTGACCCGATCACCAAACCTGGCCCCGACCGCTATCAGCAGGTCACACTCACAGACCGCATAGTTAGCGGGCCAGGTTCCGTGCATCCCCAGCATACCCAAAGACAGGGGATGGGTTTCCGGAAAAGCCCCTTTGCCCATCAGCGTGGTCGTGACCGGGCTCAATGTAAGTTCCGCCAGTCTTAACAGTTCCGACTCCGCGCCTGATATTATTACCCCGCCACCAGCGTAGATGACTGGTTTCCGGGCTGCACTGATTAATTTAGCGGCATTGGCGGTCTGGCCTTTATTACCTTCCACAGTTGGCTTATAGCCTTTTAACTGAATGCTTTCAGGATAATTAAACTTAGTTTGCTTGACCTGAATATCTTTAGGCAGGTCGATTAGTACAGGTCCAGGACGTCCGGTGGTGGCGATATGGAAAGCCTCCTTGATTGTTCTCGCCAAATCGTCAACATCCTTAACTAGAAAATTATGTTTTGTAATCGGCAGGGTTATCCCTGTTATATCTGCTTCCTGGAAGGAGTCACTGCCCAGCAGGCCGCATGCCACCTGCCCTGTCAGGGCAATTAAAGGCACCGAATCCATATATGCTGTCGCGATACCGGTTACCAGATTGGTTGCTCCCGGTCCGGAAGTGGCCAGGCAAACTCCAGGCTTTCCGGTTGCCCTGGCATAACCATCTGCTGCATGAGCCGCTCCCTGTTCATGTCTGACCAGGTAATGTTTGAGATCTGAGTCATACAAGGCGTCATAGAAAGGCAGCACCGTCCCTCCTGGATATCCGAAAATAGCTTCGACTCCTTCTTTCTTTAGGCTCTCAATAATAATCTCCGCTCCCGACTTTGGCACCCATACCACCTCCATTATACTTATTAGTCAAAAATCAGTCATCTTTGAGTACAGCACCTGTGCTTGCTGAAGTAACCAGTTTGGTATAACGGGCCAGGTAGCCTTTTTTCACCCTGGGTTCGCGTTCCTGCCACGAAGCCAGGCGTACCTTCATTTCCTCATCACTGACCAAAACATTTAAAGAACAATTTGGAATATCGATTTCTATAATATCACCTTCCCTCACAGCGGCAATGGGTCCACCCTCTGCTGCTTCAGGGGAAACATGTCCAATTGAAGCACCCCTGGTTGCTCCAGAAAATCTCCCATCCGTAATCAAAGCTACATCCTTGTCGAGGCCTAGGCCGGCAACCATAGCGGTGGGGGTCAGCATCTCGCGCATCCCCGGTCCGCCTTTGGGCCCTTCGTAGCGAATTACGATGACATCACCTTTATTGATTTTGCCGTCAACAAGGGCCTGGCAGCATTCTTCCTCAGATTCAAAAACCCTGGCCGGGCCTTTGTGGCACAGCATTTCCGGGGCAACTGCAGCTTCTTTGACAACAGCACCCAAAGCTGCGATATTGCCTTTTAAAATTGCCAGCCCGCCTTTGTGGCTGTAAGGATTATCGAGAGGCCTGATGACCTCGGGATTTAATATGCTCTTGCCTTTAATATTCTCTCCCATTTTACTGCCGGTTACAGTCATCAGGTCAAGGCAAAGGAGATCTTTTTTACTTAATTCGGCCAAAACAGCGGGGATTCCGCCGGCTTCGTTAAGGTCCTGAATATGGTGAGTACCGGCAGGGCTTAATTTGCACATGTGGGGAGTTTTTTCATTAATCTCCCGGAACCGGTCAAGCTCTAATTTAAAGCCGCATTCATGGGCAATAGCCGGCAGGTGCAGAACCGTGTTAGTTGAGCCCCCCAGCGCCATATCGGCGGTAATGGCATTTAAAAAGGATTCTTCAGTCATTATGTCCAAAGGCTTAATATCTTTTTCCACAAGCTCCATTATTTTCATCCCTGTGGCTTTGGCCAGTCTTTGCCTGGCTGCAGTTACCGCGGGGATAGTCCCGCTGCCGGGCAGGGACATGCCAAGGGCTTCAGTCAGGCAGTTCATGGTGTTAGCTGTAAACATCCCTGCACACGAACCGCAGCCTGGACATACAGCTTCCTCCATTTCGGCCAGTTCATTCTCGGTAATCAAGCCGCCCCTGACTGCACCGACACCTTCAAAGATGTTGCTTAAAGAAACATCCTTGCCCTGATATCTGCCAGCCATCATCGGGCCGCCGCTGACTACGATGGCAGGAATATTCAGCCGTGCCGCAGCCATCAGCATTCCCGGGACAATTTTATCACAGTTCGGAATCAAGACCAATCCATCAAAAGGGTGGGCCTGGGCCATTATTTCAATGGAGTCGGCAATAATCTCTCTGCTGGCTAAAGAATATTTCATCCCGGCATGGTTCATGGCGATTCCGTCACAAACCCCAATAGCCGGAAACTCTATCGGAGTCCCCCCTGCTAAACGCACCCCGGCCTTCACTGCATCGGCAATAGTATTTAGATGAATATGGCCAGGTATAATCTCATTCCGTGAATTAACAATCCCGATCAATGGTCTGGCAAGTTCCTCATCTGTATATCCCATCGCTTTAAACAGGGAGCGGTGGGGCGCTTTCTCCAGACCTTTTTTCATAGCATTACTTCTCAACTAAAACCCCTCCCTAAAAATTATTACTTTCAACCTACATCACATTAATAATTATTTACGAGAGCCTACAATAAAAAAACCGAAAACCTCTCTCCTCGATAGATAGCCTATCAGGGACGAGAGGTTATAATTAATAAACCTACCGCGGTACCACCCTGCTTGCGTGCCCATAAGAAAGGACAGCCTCTTAAAGTCGTCGCATACATGATAACGGCATGCAGCCGGAAACACCTACTCGGTACAAGGAGTACGTTCAATGTTCAGTTCCGGGGTGAGTAGCTTATACAAATTTCAGCACCGGGTTCCAGCCTAGCCCGGCTCTCTGCAGCCTTTAAATGTACAAATTCCCCTTCATCACAGTTACTCAAAGAATTATATTGAAAATAGTATACAAAATTCAACACGTGAATGTCAAGATGTTTCCTATAAAAAAGGTATTACTGCCGGCCTAAGTTGAAACTTTTATACAGAATTTGGATTGCTTTAGTCAGATCGGTTTCTTTTATTAGGAAGGAAATGGTGATATCAGAGTCGGAAGTCTGCAATACGGCAACACCGGCTTCATCCAGGGATTCCATAACATCGGCCATAACTCCCGGGACACCCTCCATGCCGGCACCAATCACTGACAGTTTGGCACAGGCGGTTTCCACATTACAGCTAAATTCAGCTTTTTCAAGGACTTCGAGAGCTTTAGAAGTACTATCACCATTTATGATAAAGAAAATGGAGTTAGGTGCAACACCAATCATATCTATACTGATTTTGGCCTCAGCCATTGTCTTGAGTACCCTGACCTTAGCCATTTGAACCGCATCACCGGCCAGGGGTCCGACTTTGACCTGAGTAATATTGGTTAGATGGGCAAGTCCTGTGATGACCCTCTCAGCAACATTTTCGGCAATTAGGGTGCCTTCGGCATCTGAAAAAGTATTCTTGATTTTAATCGGCACCTTTCCGTTCATAGCCGCTTCCACAGCCCTGGGGTGAATAACCTTGGCCCCCTGGTAAGCCATTTCACAAATTTCCTTATAAGAAACGTCTTTCATTATTGCAGCATCAGGAACTAAACGGGGATCAGTAGTCATTACCCCATCCACATCAGTGTATATCTCTACCATTTCTGCTCCCAGAGCCGCTCCCAGGGCCGTAGCTGTGGTATCACTGCCCCCGCGGCCCAGGGTCGTTGTGCTGCCATCCTGACAAACACCCTGGAAACCTGCCACAATTACAATTTTGCCCTGGGATAAATATTTTTTCACCTGCCCAGGATCAATTTCAACTATCTGAGCATTCCCGAAATTTCCATCAGTAACAATCCCGGCCTGTCCCCCTGACAGGGCCACAGCCGGATGTCCCAAACACTTTAAGGACGTTGCCATAACAACAGTTGATATAATTTCCCCACATGAGATGAGTAAGTCCAACTCCCGTGGTTCGATTTCGTTATGTATCCCTTTAATTAATTCTATCAGTGTATCTGTGGCATAGGGCTCCCCCCTCCTACCCATGGCTGATACTACAACCACAGGGGCATAGCCCTGCTCCTTGGCACCGATTATTCTTTCCATCGCTTTAGCCCGGCCTTCGGCAGTCGCCACAGAAGTCCCGCCAAATTTTTGCACAACGATTTTCACTTGTTTCACCTCTCCAGAAAGCACTTCATTTCATTAAACCCTATCTAACTTAGTATATAATAGAGAACGGCAGATTTCAAGAGGTGAGTGGTCGGGAAGCAGGTCTCCGTCAAAGTCAGTAAACAGAGATATCCAATTACTCAACTAATTTTTTAAAAAACGTCTCCGTTATAACCGAAAACGATAGGAGTTCTTGNTTTTTTGACTCTATTTTACCAGTCCATAAAGAAAAAAGCCACTATTATTTCACAGATCGCGCTGTGTCTGGGTTAGGCATGACTTTGACGTGGCCCTGACTTCTTATTAGGGATTTTTTTTCTAACACAATTTGTTTTAAACACAAAAGGCAGTGATTCATCATCCAAAGGTGCTTTGCCTTTGGAAAGCTGGAAATGAAGGTGCGGCATCGTCGAAAACCCGCTGTTTCCAACTTCGGCTATCGGCTGAAAGGGTTCTACCTGCTGATTTTGGGCTACCTTTATTGAATTGGTTTTCAGATGGGCATAAAAAGAATAAACAGAATCCGCGTGTTTGATAACAACATAGTTGCCCTTACTTCTCTGAAAATCCACTTTCCCCGGCTCGTTATCGTCAATACCATCATGCATGTCAACGACAGTTCCTTTTTCTATCGAGCAGACACTCATCCCATAGCCATGAAATTCTTCATTCCTATTTTTGTTGAAGTCCTCCAGCAAATCTCTCCTGTGTACTAAATCAACAGCAAACTGCTGAGGGAAGATATATTTCTTCCCTTTTTTTAAGACTGAGTCAAGGTGAAGACTTTGAGAATCAGAGCAGTTCAACAAAATAACTTCTTCATTAACAGGAACATTTAATGAGTGTTCTATCTTTTGGGGGATAATTTTCCTTTCATAATAAATTTCTTCCCATTGGGAAAAAGAAAAGGCCGTAATCCGCACTTTCATCTCCCTGGGTTCGATTTCCGTGCAGCCGTTAAAGCAAAAGTAATATTTTTCCCCCTGCTTTACAACATTGATAAAGGGCTCCCTGATAAGGTCTGGCCGGACGATCGCTGAATTTTTGCGTAAAACGGTATCTGCAAAGATCACCTGGTCCGCGTATCCACCATCCTCATCGCAAAAAATTATTTGTATTCCGCCAATCATTAGCATGTTGGGGTCCCCATCTATCCAGACCTCAACTAAAAACTCGTTGGTTTTGCCCCGTAAAAATTTGAGAGCACTTACTTTGATCGAATTTTTCTTAGGTTTTTTTTCAAGGGATGCTACTGTGATGCCATTCTTAATTCTCTGCCCTGTTTTTTTTACCCATGCTGCTGAAGAGTGGGATATAACTTCAAAAAAAACGACAAATAGACTGTTGCTCTTGACCAACAAATATTCTTTGCAGACACCCTGGTTTTCCTCAGTCCACCGTGCCGTCCACAAAGATCCGGTCTTTTTAAATTTCCTGTGCAGCTTATGCTCCTTTGGTATCAACGTCTCTTTGACAATAATGTGATTACCCGGTTGGCCGGCATTGGATAAAAGGAAGACCTCACCAGGTATCTCTTTGATATCCCAGCCTTGCCAATCGGTTGTCAAACAGATACCGGTTTTGGAAAAGTTCCATTCCACATTTTTCGGTCTCATCTTATTCACCTTCATCCGTTATAGCTCTTGGAGGTTTTCAAATACGCGCCGTATGAGAGTTATTTGGATACTGTCCTTCAGGTCGTCATTAGGTTTACCGGCATCAAACAAATCAATACTCTCGGAAGCCAACCTCAAGCTCTGGTGAATAACCGCTGCTGTAAGAATTTTCTTTATTTCCTGCCTGTCAAGGTTACAGTGATGCAGCTGGTCGGTCAGTTCCAAGTATGCGTCCAAAAATACATCACACCCAAAATCTACCTGAAATGTATAAATGTCCATTAAAGCTGGGCCGATGTGGGCATGGTTCCAGTCTACAAAGTAAAACTGGCCAGCCTTTTGGGGGTCCCATATAATATTGGATATCTGCATATCTCCATGCAGGAGACATTTAAAAGGATAGCCCATTATGGTTTGGCATATATAATCTCCGGCCTCTTCCAACTGCCTTTGCAGTTCCGGCTTAATTCCCAGATCATTCAGGTATTCTCTGATGTCTTTTCTTTTTATATACTGCATGCCCTTGTGAAAAGAAGCCTTCAGGTCATCTTCGGTTAATTTTCGGAAATTGCCGCCTAGTGAGTTTTCCCTCAGCCATTCCTCGGAAAGAAGGAAGTGCAGGGCAGCTATTTTTTGGCCTAAAACTGCCAGGACTTCTTTCGCATACTCATGATGTTCTTTCTGATCATCCGGACGTACTATCCTCAGGGAATTAAGCAGAAACCATAGTTTCCCGGTATTTTGCACGTAATCAGTATACATCAGGAAAACATTTTCTTCATCGTTTAAGGAAATACAATGATGAATTCTGGGAATAACATTTATCCTGTCCATGAGCAGCCGGTTGGTTAAAAGCTCGTTTTTTTTGACTACCTTCACAAAATAATTGAAAGGAGCCTTTTGCCCTTCATTTACTATAGAATTCCCTGAAATTACATAAGTATTTTTTATTTCGCGGGGAAATAACCCCATTGGGTTCTCAATTATGTCCAGATTTAAGCTAATACTCTCCTCAGCACAATGGAATTGGTTTGCAATGAATCTGAGGCTCTCAGATTTAATAATCTCTTTTAAGTCCAAGGAATTTCCCTCTTCCCTATTAGATTACCTCCGCTATTTCAAGGGTTCGATGATATGATTCAAGGGTAAAATATTCCCGCAGCTTAGTCTTGCCGACTTCATTTAAGAGCCTGATTAATTTAGCGGTACTAAAGCCGTTGAAATTAGAAGAATGAAAATGAAAGTTGCTTAAATAGAGCTCGAAGAGGCCATATAAGCCTTCAATAGGCATATCTAGATTAACATCCGGGCCGTCGAACCAATAAGAAGTGTCGATCATATTATCAATCCCGTCTCGGATGCTTATCTCATAGTGCCCAGGCTCCTGAAACATCGGTGTATTCCGATGCAAATGAAAATTACTCAAGGAGATGGAGTCGATGAATTCCTTATTTTCTTCCAGTCTATTCATGGTTTCCAGCATATCTTCCTTGCTTTCACCAGGAAACCCGATAATCACAAAGAGATGATTCCATATGCCTGCTTCATGGGCGTTTTGCAGGATTTTCATCGCAGTCTCCAGATTAATCCCCTTGTTAATGTATTTCTGAAATTTATCGGTAAAGGTTTCTATCCCCCATGACACAAAACGGAGTCCGCCCTTGTAGAGGTGTTTTAGCTCTTCGCTGCCGAACCCGGCTTCCGCCCTGGCCAGCATGCTCCACTTGATTGGAAGGTTATTCTTAATAATATAATCGGCTAGCTTTAGGGCTTTTTGTGGTGGGATAGCATTATCGGTCATTTCGAAAATGTCTATTCCTGTGTTTTTATAAATGTCATTAAGCTCTCTGCCCACTATTTCAGGCGATTTAACCATGTACTTATAGCCATCTATGCCTTGGGTCTCGGAACAAAAAGCGCACTTACCCCAGTAACAGCCTGTAGAAGATGAATAACTGATTTCATTATCATCAGAAAGATAACCTTTTAAATCTACAGCAGAATATTCCGGCGGTGCGTACCGGTTAAAATTAAAGATAGAGGCAGCCTGATTAGATTTTACCTGCCCCTGTTCAAGGCATGTGATACCCGGGGTTTGCTTCCAGTCCAACCCTTTTGAGATAGAGTTATACAAATTAGCTAGAGTCTCTTCTCCCCTGCCTAATACAATAGAGTCAACGTAATCAAAAATTGCCGGGGTATTCATAATGGGATCTCTGATATACCTAAGGAAAGGGCCTCCCAGTACAATATGGATGTTGTTATTATATTTCTTAATAATCTTGCACAAGGCCAAAGTAGGTATCACCTGGGTCAGAGTGCATACAGAAACACCAATTACAGATGGATTGTCCTCTAAGATTAAGGGTAGGATCTCTTCTCTTTGATATGCCCATGTAAAGAAATCATTACTATCATTTTCCAGATAGCGAAAAACATCGTCAAAAGTTTGTGGCCGTTTTTTAGGCATCCCGTATATCCAGTACGTATTTCGCTGCCATAAGCTAGGATAAAATGGAAATGAAAGCAGCTGGGTTGCCAGGGACATTGCTTCCCAGTCAATTCTAGGAGGAGCTGTTAAACTATATTTTTTCTCTTCCAGCCGTGACTTGGAACCTTCAATGTTCTCTATTATAAACTCAGCCTTGCTGTCAAGGTACCTATAAATCCCCTGAGCATCCTGGGGGTACTCACTGACATCCATGGCTGTCAATTTTTGATAGGCCTCGGCCAAGTTCGCCGAGGTTAAGAGCTGTTTGACCATTTGTAAGTTCAGGTCCAGGGCCTTGGCCTCAATTCCCCTGCTTTTTAAATCCGCCAGCAATACAGGTATTGAGGCATAAGCAGTGAAAGTGTCCCATGGTGGAGGAAATATAAGTTTAATCATGACTCCATCCCCAATTCACTGACAATCCCTGGATTACCATTATAGATAATCCCTTTTTTCTGTAGATCTCTAATACAAAAAACAGTGTGTTCAAGTTTTTCGGTAAAGGTAGCTTTGTCTTCTCCCCAATCTAAAGTTTCAATGATCTCTTTTACAGTTGTACTGCCATCACACTTCTCAAATATTTGCAGACCAAGCTTATTCAGCGTGATCAAATCATTGGTGCCAAAGGCCAGTATGTACATAAACCTCTGATCTTCTTTTCGACATTTCAAGTCTTTATGCCTCTCGGGTGTCTCAGATAAAATCATTTCCATCAGCCTTGTACTTCCAATTTTCTCTAACAAATCTCAACACCCCTCTGCTTTGGCAATACTGTAGTCCTCGGTAACATAAGAAACCCCAAATTTTGATTCCAAAATGTTACTGTTACTTTCAATCTCTAGGACATACTGGTGAAGATCTTTATTGTATTGAACCATTTTGGCCCTTTCCCATGCGGCTTCCAGGGGCTCTGCAAAAAGATTCCCCACACTGAAAGGTATAATACAATCTATCCGAACATTACCATCCGGCCTGATCAACATCACCCCGTTGGGTTGCAGAACTTTGAGTTTAACCTGAATTTCCATAGGCAGGGGCACGGAAATTTCCATTATATCCTGCCATTTATCTCGTTTTTCATTAATAATTTCTTCGAGATAATTTAAATCTTCCTGTGTTAATAGTTCTTCCTTTAGATTCATCCCCGCTCTCCCCACGGGGATCATTTCTCCGAGCACGACACGGGTTACCCCTAAGTATCCACACATATCAATAAAATCGCCGACTTCGGCCAGGTTTCGTTTCGAAACAGTACAGGCAGCAACTGTCGGCATCCCAAGATCACATAACTTCTTTAACCCGACTACTGCAGCCTCCCAGCTTCCTTTTACCCCTCTGATCTGGTCATGGGTTTCCGGTGTGAACCCGTCAATACTAACCTGTATCCAGTTATAGCGATATTTTAGCAGCCGTTTAATATTCTCGTTGGTGAGAAGCATCCCGTTGGTGATAAAAACAAACTGAGTTTGGTACTCATGAAGAACATCCATAACGTCAAAAACATAATCACAGATTAATGGCTCCCCGCCGGAGATCACACACTCAAAGACTCCCATTTCCCTAACCTGCCTAGCTATATCAAGCCACATTTCACGAGACATTTCCGCCGATTTATGGCCACCGGAGTTGTTGTAACATTGAATACATTTTAGGTTGCACCGGTGGGTGAGTTCAAATTGAACCCCCAGGGGGTTTTCATAATAGAGCGGGACCAGTCCCTGTTCTCTTTGAGTGTTAATGTTTTCAAGGTATGCTTGGAAGTAATGCTTCCACTTATCCTTACTGTTAGCGAATAGAGAGCCCTGCCCGTAAATGCGTTCCAGGCATAAATTCAGTTCATAAGCCACGATTCCTCACTCCATTATTATGGTTTTTCGAACCCGAGAGCTAAACGAAGTGCCGTTAAGAAAACCTAACGGCACTGCATTAGCTGTTTTAAATTTCCCCTTGGGACTACCTAATCACTCTATCTCGGATTATATTAATTCGATTAATACTGTTGATCACCTTCGAGTGATTTAACTCTAACAGCTTAGGATTAAGTTTTTCATAGCGAATCAGCCTATCAACGTAGCTGCTCGAGGTCACAGACCTAACAAGTGTCACAACTTCTACGGCGGCTGCTACTACTGCCGCACCTGCTGCAACAGCTGCAGGAACTGCCGCATGACCCCCGCCCGGCATCCTCCCGGCAACGGTTCCACCGTCAATCATGCCTTTTATTTTATCCATGATCTCACCGCGAATTTTGAGTATATCCGTTTCCTTGATAGACTCCCTGTCCGCATAAAATTTCTGTTCCAGGTCCATTACAGTACTAACACTATCTACCTGATAGTTCCGCAATTTGTTGTAAACGTTATCCATTAGCTTTTTGTTAAAATCAATAGATGATGTTGCCGTGGGATGCACAGCATTGTAGAGTTTCTGGAATTCCGCCTGATTTTTTTTAACATGTTCCGGGTCAGCAAATTTAGAGATTTCCTCAAGAGCCTTAGCTAGTTCCTCCTGAGCCTTTTTAACGTGTTCCATGGCAGAGCTGGGTAGAAATTCGGCTGGGTTATCTAATATTCTCTGGGCCATAACGTCTGCATTAACCGGCATAAAACACACCTCCTTATTAATTGTTTTTTCCATTTTACTTAAATTTTCCACAATAGTCAATTCCCGTTAAACAGCCATTATACCAGCAAAATGCTGCCATAACGAGAGTACTTGCACGTTATCCCCTAATGTCGTGCCCGTATGCATGTTATTTCAAAAATGCCATATTTTAGTAAGAAATTTTACTTATTCAAGGGAAAACTTCCACCTGCGCCGTGGGGATTAGCATAACTGGCCGGAGGAGTGGTACCAGACTTTTTGACAAAAATAAAAAGCCCCCAATACCTTTTTTCCATAGGGTTTGAGGGCCTTTCTTATCTCATTTTGCTGCAAAACTCAGGTTTTGACAAGAAATCACCTGCTTGTCAAAATAAATTTACTTTAACACTACTTATTTAAAGGAATACTTCCGCCGGCGCCGTGAGGATTAGTTGGGATGATTTTTCATCATTACTGGGGATGCAAGGAAGTAATTAACTTCTCCGCCATTAATCCGGCAATTGCCCCATCACCAACAGCTGTAGCTACCTGTCTGACCAGCTTTTCCCGGACATCTCCGGCAGCAAAGACTCCAGCCAAGGTGGTTTTTAATTCCTGGTCTGTTTCAATGTAGCCATCATCATTTAAGGATATCTGGTTTTGGAACAGGCCGGTCCGCGGCATATTGCCAATGTATACAAAAACCCCATCAGCCTCAAGGTAACTGATCTCTAAGGAATTTCGATCAAGAATCGTAATTCCCTGTACCGAAGCATCACCCTCAATTTTTTGCACCTGGGAATTCCAGATCACATCTATATTTGGATTCTTAAATAATTCATCCTGAGCTACTTGAGAAGCCTGGAATTTGTCAAACTGATGAATCACTGTAACGTGAGACGCAAACCGGGTCAGAAATACTGCCTCCTGCAGGGCTGAATTCCCACCGCCCACCACAATAATCTTACAATCCTGATAAAGGGCACCGTCACAGGCAGCACAATAATGAACACCTCGTCCCCGGTACTCCCGTTCGCCTTCGGCAGGCAGTTTTCTGGGTTCGGCTCCGGTGGCCAGGATTACACATGGGGCGTAGTAATCAGCATCTTCAGTCTGAACAAATTTAGGACTGCTCTGGAGGTCAATCTCTACAATTTCTTGTAAATCATGAATTTCGGCGCCAAAAGACATGACCTGTTCGATCATATTCCCCATTAGGTCTTTGCCTCTGATAGCACCATTTGTACCGGGATAATTGGCAATATGATGAGTTAACGAAGCCTGCCCGCCCGGCAGACCTTCATCAATTACAATAGTTTTCAGCTTACCCCTGGCCAGGTATATAGCTGCTGTCAGACCGGCCGGTCCGGCACCTATTACAACAGCGTCACAGTCATATCTTTTACGTCCTGAAGTTTCGCATTTCCCGCCAATTGTATCTTCAATAGCCTTGCGCAGTTCAGGCTTGGTAATATAACCGGTCAAACGCCGACAAACCTCTGCCCCGTTTTTATAAAAGAGGACAACCGGACTGCTCTTGATGTTCAATTGTTCGGCCAACTGCCTGTTTTCAGCCCTAAAAACCCTGACAAACTTCATCTGACCTTGGTATCTTTCTGCCAGCCGTTCAAAAATCGGGACAACAGCATCACACGGAGGACACTCATCAGAATAAAAACACACGGCTGCCGGCTGCGGACTCTTGATGACATCAGCTCCAAATTTATCTGCATTAGAATCAATTACATTATTCGACACATTATCCCTCCGTTGTGATAATAGGCTTATATAATAGTATTTCAATTAACATGAATTTAATTCTGTACACCGGTTAAATAGGCTGTTGTTTAATTAAGGCAGAACAAGCAGGATGCGCATAAGGTTACAGGTCGTGTCAGAAAAGTTTTTTTAAGCTTTTTTGACCTTAACTTACATCGAATTTTAATATTATTTCCGAGCACATTAATAATGATCCACAAAACATTTAAAAGAAGGAGGTGAAATTCAAATGGGTACTGGTCAAAAGAGCAATAACCTAGTAGTGCCTCAAGCCCTTCAGGCAATGAATAACTTCAAATATGAAATGGCTAATGAGGTAGGTGTAACTGCCGCCATCGAAGGCGGATATTGGGGTAATATCAGTTCGCGGGACTGTGGTGCAGTAGGCGGTCACATGGTGAAAAAGATGATTGAAGCTTACCAGCAAAGTGTTGCCGGAACTACAAACGCCTAATGGTAAAATTAAGATAAAGTGAAACTTACTTCAGGTGGAGTTTTGACTCCATCTTAAGTTTAGTTGAACTTATCCAGGGGCTTAGCGCCACTAAGACTCTCGTCTACAAAAGCAGGAGTCTAGTGGCGGTTAGGCATCGGATAAGCGAAGCTCTTCCCGGTCAAAAGAGACTCCAGCGCAGATTGAGTCACTTACGACCGGGAATTTTTTACATAAGACCGGTTTTCTAGAAAAAATTCTCGCCAACTGTCACAATTAAACGTTCAGCATTAATAAACTACATTGAGAAAAAGAATAAATTATGTTTACGAGGAGGATAGAATATGTATCGCAAAGGAATCGGTTCTGGCCACAAAGATATGTGCCCTTATTGTGGTGGAAAACATCCCGCCGGAGAATGTCCTATGATAAACTTCCCGCCCGCAATGCCCATGCCGTCGGTGCCTATGCCCCCAATGGGCAATATGCCGGCAGGCGGCATGCCGGCAGGAGGTATGCCAATGGGCGGTATGCCTATGGGTGGTATGCCTATGGGTGGTATGGTCGGTGGTATGATGGGTGGTATGCCTATGATAGGTGATATGATCGCGGGAGTACAGCACCATATGGCTACAGTCGAAAGACTCTTACATGAAATACATTGCTGCTGCATGGAAAACAATGCAATGATAAAAGAAATGCATTCTAGAATGGCTAAAGGGTAGTTAAGAGGAGAAAGGTGTCCCATAATCTTGGGGCCCTTTCTTTTTGTTATATAAGGCCAGGTTTATTTCTGTGAGGACTTCATTATCCTGTTCAACGGCCAATGCTTTGAGTAATGCGTCCTGACACTGTTCTGTGCCCAGTTTGCCTAAAGCCCAGGCCGCTGCGGCTCTTAAGACTGGACGGGAATCAGCTGCCAAAATGGCTTTCAGGGCCGGGATGGCTGAAAAATCCTGTAAGTTGCCAACCACAATCACAGCATTGCGCTGCATAGGTGTCCTGCCCCGCCAGGCTCCGGAAGTGTGGCCGAATCTTTTTTTGTATTCCGCATTGCTCATCTGCAAAATATCAAGTAAAATAGGGTAGGCCTCATCTAAAGCAATTGAACCTTGGATCTCTTTTGCGGCCCCGTTTTTTTGATTAATGGGGCATATTGCCTGGCAGATATCACAGCCGTACAGAGTATCGCCCATTTGCTCTCTGACTTCCGCAGGAGGCAGTGCTTTGGTCAGAGTGAGGCAGGCCAGGCAGCGGTCAAGGTTAATATTTTTTTCTTCATCGATAGCCCTGGTTGGACAGGCTGTCAGACAACGCCTGCAAGGTCCGCAGCTGTCTGGACAGGGCTCGTCGGCAGGCAGCGGCAGATCAGTCACCAGTTCTCCCAAAGATACCCATGAGCCAAATTCATGGGTAATCAGCAGTGTATTGCGACCAAACCAGCCCAGCCCGGCTTTTACGGCAATGGCTTTTTCCAGGATCTCCCCAGTATCTACAAATATCTCAATCTGTGCTTCAGGTATATTAGCCAAAATAAATTCTCTGAGCTTAGTTAGTTTTGCCCTGACCACCTTATGGTAGTCCGTACCCTGGGAAATCACACTAATCCTTCCTCTGACCGGCTCAGCAGTTTCAGGTTTCTCTCCATTATGCCCTGAATAGGCTACAGCCACGGAAATAATCGATTTAGCCTGAGGCAAATGGAGCATTGGTGAAATCCTTTTTTGGGGATCACCTTCGTTTATGGCAAATCTATAACCGGCATTTTGCCTGGACAACAATAGCGGTAGATGCTCAGTCAACGGCAGAGCGTCGGTAAACCCTATTTTATCAATACCTATTTCTGCCCCAAATGCCCTTATTTCAGCTTTTAGTTTGATCCAGTCCATAATATTATTCACCAGCCTTGTGTATCCTTAATGTTTTCTCTGTCCAAACGCGTTTTCCTATAACAAGCAGCCTTATTTCCGATAATCCCGATAGTTCTTTTTTAGACTGGCCTGGCATATGCTTCTCTGTCTGCCACTGCTTACTTGATTAGCCTCACTGTGTTAAAGTCTGCCACATTAACATGTCGATTAATCAACAAAACTTTTTAACTAAATTCACTTAGGATTGTGATATATGTTACAGTTTGGGGCTGAAGTTTCACTTATAATAAGAAACATCAAAAGTAAAGAAAAAGTAAATAGTCTCTCAGAAAAGGGGCTAAAACCCCATCATTTCTGGAGCCTGTGAACTAATTTAAGGAGGATGAAATTATATGTCAATGTTCTGTAACCAATGTGAACAAACACCCCAGGGAGGCTGTACAAAAATGGGGGTATGCGGCAAAAACGAGGATATTTCCAGCTTACAGGATACGATTATTTTCGGCCTGAAAGGTGTAGCTGCTTATGCAACCCATGCCAGGGAACTCGGTTATACTGACCCGGAAGTAGATGCTATTACCCATGAAGCCCTCTATTCTACCCTGACCAACGTAAACTTTGATTTAAACGATAATATCGGCATGGCTCTCAAAGTAGGCAGTGCCACTGTTAAAGTAATGGACTTATTGGACAGGGCTCATGTATCAACATTGGGAGTACCCAAACCTGTTACCGTATCTCAAGATAAAGTAGAAGGACATTCTATCCTGATTTCCGGACATAACCTCTTCGCTCTGAAAGCACTTTTGGAACAAACCGAAGGCAAGGGCATCAACATATATACCCACTCAGAAATGCTGCCTGCCCATGGCTATCCTGAGCTTAAAAAATACAGCCATCTCAAAGGTAACGTAGGCAAAGCCTGGTTCGATCAGCGCCAGTTGTATGAAGAGTTCCCCGGGGCTATTCTGGTCACCACCAACTGTATCATGCCTGTTAGAAACAAGACCTATGGTGACAGAATGTGGACCTACGGCGTGACCGGAGTAGAAGAAAGCAAATCGATCGCCAATGACGACTTCAGCCCGATTATCGAAAAAGCCTTGTCTTTACCGGCAGCAAATGTCGAATCAGACAAGACTCTGACTACCGGTTTCCATCATGATAACGTATTACCTCTGGCCGGAGCTATTGTTGATGCTGTTAAGGCTGGAAAAATCAAGAGGTTCTTCTGTATCGCCGGATGTGATGCCCCGACTAAAGGCCGTGAATATTACAGAGAACTGGCAGCCAGTCTGCCAAATGACTGCGTGCTATTGACTACCTCTTGCGGTAAATTTAGGTTCAACGATATTGATTTCGGCACAATTGGAGATACCGGAATTCCCCGTTTCCTTGACTTAGGCCAGTGCAACAACTCGATCTCAGCAGTAAAAATTGCTGTCGCTCTGGCAGAAGCCTTCAACTGTACTGTAAATGATCTGCCGCTGACTATCGTTCTGTCCTGGTTCGAGCAGAAGGCTGTAGCAATTCTCTTGGGTCTGTTCAGCCTGGGCGTTAAGAATATGTGGGTTGGTCCTTCAGTTCCTGACTTCCTCACCGCAAATGTTGTTAACGTGTTAGTACAGAATTTCAATCTCCAGCTTATCACAGGTGATGCAAAAGCCGATCTGGCAAAAATGCTGGGTTAAATATAATGGAAGCATGGTCTGAAGACCATGCTTCTTTATTTACTGACAAATTCCAGGGTTAAATAAGCCCGCTGGAGATTATATCCTTGAAGTTTTTAAACTCTGTGGCTTTAATGCCTTTTTCCTGACAATAACGGTATAAAACATCTTTGGCAAAAACAATGTCTGCAGCAGCCGCAGGACACATATCCGAATGGCCGTCTCCAATATAGACAACCTGGTTGCCCTTGGGTGTCAGCTGCCGGATCAGCTCCGTTTTACACGTGCCACAGCGCACACAGGAGCTGCTCCGATGAGGACATTCAACCCTAAAACGGTTCTCTTGGTCAAATAGGAGCTTGTTGGCGAAAAATTTTACATCTATTTTATACCTGTTAAGGATAGTTTGGATGTTAAAATCATAGCCGTCACTTAATATGTATATTTCATAGTCTCTACTCCTGCAGAAAGCCAGAAACTCCCGGAAATGCTCATCAATTTCGATGGTATCTATCAGCCTTTTTACATCATCAATATTAGCGTCAAAAAGCTCGAAAGTCTGATTTGCACATTCCAGAGTTGAGAGCTCTTTTTTCTGCCACATTTCGTTTAATTCCTGCCAGCCATCCCTGGCTAAGGCCTTAACCATGGCAAAACAACTGTCAACCCTGGTCACCGTGCCGTCGAAGTCGGTAAAAACAGTTTTTTTGCTCATCCCTCATAACCTGCTTTTTGATATAAATCGTAAAAATGATGGGTTGGACCAACCCCATGACCCAATGCCAATGAATTTTTGATGGCTCCATTGATGTAGTTTTTGGCTAGTCTGACTGCTTCCGGAATTGGGCTGCCCTTGGCAATAAAAGCCGTAATGGCTGAAGAAAAAGTACAGCCGGTACCATGGGTATTCTTGGTATCAATTCTAACCCCCTGAAGATAGCTGAAGGTCTTGCCATCATAAAAGACATCGATGGCATCGCCGCTCAGGTGGCCTCCTTTAACCACAACATTCCGGGCTCCCATTTTATATATATTTACTGCCGCACCTTCCATTTGGGCCAGTGTTTCAATTTTGCCGCCGGTGATCACTTCTGCCTCGGGCAAATTCGGGGTGACCAGCAAAGCCAGGGGAAAAAGTTTTTCAATAAGAGCCTGCCCGGATTCGGGCCGGAGCAGATGACAACCGCTCTTCGAGACCATAACAGGGTCTAAGACAATATTTACCGCATTTTTTTTCTGCAAAGCTTCGGCAATGGTATTAATTATTTCTATGCTTGAAACCATCCCAATTTTAACTCCATGGATTTCGATGTCCTCAAAGAGACATTCTATCTGTTTTCTGACAATATCCGTATCCATCTCCCGCACATCAAAAACCCCGGTAGTATTTTGGGCCGTAACGGCTGTGATTACACTCATCCCATAGGTGCCCAAAGCACTAAAGGTTTTAAGGTCTGCCTGAATCCCAGCCCCCCCGCAGGAATCAGACCCTGCTATTGTTAAAAGGTTTTTCACACTACCCCTCCTCGTATTAACAAAAAAGATGCATTGCTAAATGCATCGGAGTTTACCTTGCCGGGGTGACAGGCATTGGATGATCATCTTTGGTAAAGTCTCCAATGATAAAATAAGATGCCTGTGATGTGGCCAAAAGTTCTTCCCCATTATATATCTCTCCCACAGACCGGATGATACTGCTGCCATTACTGACGATCCTGCCAACTGCGGTAAGTGTGCTGCCTGTCGGCACACCTTTGATATAACTAATATTCATATCAATTGTGACAATCCGTTTGCCCACAGTTACACAGGGAAATCCCATGGCCACATCGGCAATTGAAGCCAAGGTGCCGCCATGTACAGAACCATAGAAGTTACTGTGTTCCGGGGCTGCCTTCATGCTCAATATAACCTTCCCTGCGGCAATTTCGACGACTTGCAGGCGAAGAAATTTATCCAAGCCAGGCTGTTGTAACAGCTCAGGTAAAAAATTGCTTACCCATTCAAGGTGCTCAGGTGTCATTAAAATACCTCCAACGAATCTTGTACCATTTTATCACATAATTTTTTATGCGTCAAAGCGATTCGCCGGGCACGTGTTTAATTTATGGCAATTACATTACAAATTATCCCATCCTGGTCAGATTTTTAAAAGTCGCTCAGCGTTTTGGTAAGAAATCTTTGCCAAGTCTCCAGAACTCAAAGGAGCAGTTTCCAAAAATCTCCTTCCTTCTTCATTAGAGCTATACGGGTAATCAACTGCAAACATGATGCGGTCAGCCCCGAGCACATTCAAAGCACATAGTAGAGGTTGTAAGGCGAAATATCCGCTGGTCGTGATGTGGAAGTTCGTCTGAAAATAATCCGCAACCCTGCGCTCTAGGTGGGTGGCTAGCGGGCTTAACCACGCGTCACAACGGGCCAGGGAAAACGGGAGGTTTTCTCCCATATGGCCGATGATAATCTGCAATTTCGGAAAGCGGTCGAATACCCCGGCCAACACAAGGCGAAGGCTATGCAGACCCATTTCGGCGTGCCAGCCCCAACCTGCAAGGGAGAAGGTGCCGCTGATACCATCAGGCAAGCCGCTAAAATATGCATTAAAAACTTCTGGCGGAGGTCCACCCGGATGTAGGTAAATAGGAACATCAAGTCTTTCCGCCTCCGCTAATACTGGTTGAAAACTTGGGTGGTCAAGAAAGAGACCCTTACAAGTGCCGCTCCAAACCCCTCCCTTAAACCCAAGGCGGGTTACACACCGCTCAAGTTCAGCAGCGGCATTTTCCGGGTCCTGCAACGCCAGTTGAGCAAAACCAGCAAACCTGTTCTTATGAGCCTTAATGGCCTCGGCGAGTTTATCGTTGCTATCCCGTGCCATCGACACCGCGGTGGCCTGATCCTTTAAAGCCAGGTAAGCACCTGAGTACTGCAGCACCTGCATGTCAATACCAGCGGCATCCATATCTGCCAAGCGTATCTCAGCCAGGTCAAATAGTTTTTTATAGACCATGGGCATAACCTTATTTTGTTCCTCATCATATAGCTTCAGCGGCGATTTGACACGGTCATGTGATTTTTTTACGTTTAATGCTTTATGGGGCGTGAGGAAATGTTCCTCGATGGCAATTGTTCTCATCCTTATAAACGCTCCTCCTTTTACACAACATACTTACCTGCAGCCGCTACAGCTGCTGCTATCTCCCGTCTCATAGCTACAGTGTTCCGAGGAGTATACTGGGACAGCTTCTGAAGATTATCCAGGAGGTTTATCAACTCTTCACCTTCAGCAAGGGCTGCTAAAGTCTCCTTAGCTGTATGCCCCACAAGATCAATGGTAGAATTGATGTAAGTTCTTGCCATTGCCAGCTTAAGCTTTGCCTTGGCCTCACCCTCTCTGGATACTGCCTTCTGTGCCCGGAGCCAGGCGCTTTCCATAGCAAAGACCTGAATAGCCAAATCAGCCAGCCTGCCTAATACTTCCTGTTGCTTTTGCAGACCTTCTCCATACTTCTGAATACCGGCACCAATTGTCAGCAAAAATATTTCCTTCGCTGCCTGTACTAGCCCAGCTTCATCTTCCCTGAATATTGCACCGGCTGCCATTTCTTCCCGAAGCTTTCTAAAGGCATTCTCAATAGGCAAATCTCCTTTGTCCACCCGGCGCAACAGGTTAACAGGTATCAGGGAACGGTTAATTTCATTAGTTCCTTCAAAGATCCGATAAATTCTTGCATCCCTGTACAGTCTTTCAATGGGATAGTCAGAAATGAATCCATAACCACCATGGATCTGAACACCTTCATCCACAACATAACCTAAGACCTCGGTAGCAAAAACTTTATTTATTGAGCATTCCAGGGCATATTCTCCAATGCCCCTGGCAGCAACTTGGCCCCCGCCAGGTCCCGAAGTATCCAGACCATGTAGAATATTTTCCAAGAGTCCTCCTGTGCGGTAGACCATGCTCTCGGTGGCATAAATCTTTATAGCCATTTCGGCCAATTTCTCCTTGATCAGACCGAAATTGGCAATGGGAGTGTTAAACTGCTTACGCTCATTGGCAAAGGCTGCAGATAATTCCAAAGCATACTTTGCATTGCCCACAGAATTAGCAGCCAGCTTATAGCGGCCTATATTCAGGATATTAAAGGCCACTATATGACCCCGGCCAATTTCAAATAAAAGGTTTTCCACAGGTACTTTTACATCTTCCATGATTAAGGTCTTGGTGGAAGACCCTTTAATACCCATTTTCTTTTCTTCCGGCCCGGTAGAAAGGCCTTTAGAATCACCATCTACTATAAAGGCGGTAAACTTATCCCCATCTACTTTGGCATATACAATAAATACATCTGCCATGGCAGCATTGGTAATAAACTGTTTGCTTCCGTTTAATATATAATACTTGCCACCCGGACTTAAAACGGCCTTGGTCTTTGCTGCCATAGCGTCTGAGCCAGCTCCCGGTTCAGTCAAAGCGTATGCTGCAATTTTTTCGGCAGTGACAATTCCCGGCAAATACTTCTTCTTTTGCTCATGGGTTCCAAAAAAGACGATAGGCAGGCTGCCAATACCGACCTGACCACCCTGAGTCATGGCAAAGGAACCGGTCCTGCCCATACACTCAGCGATAATGGTTGAGCTGATTTTATCCATTTCCATGCCGTCATATTCGTCAGGAATCTCTGTTCCCAGGAGACCCAATTCCCCGGCAGACTTCAATAGCTCCTGGTTTAAGCCTTCCTTTTTAGATTCCAATTCTTCTATTCTAGTCAGAATATTATCTGTAATAAAACCCATGGTGGTCCGAAAAATCATGTTATGTTCTTCGGTGAAATCTTCGGGGGTGAAAATATCCTGTGGACTGATTTGCCCTAAGAAGAAACTTCCGCCCTTGGGTAATTTGCTCATTCGTTTCACCTCATATTACTTCAACTTAACTTACCTTGATAACTAAAGCCGCTCCAGTGTCTCCTGCTGCGCATCCGGTAAACAGGCCGTAGCCTCCGCCAAGGAGAACTAACTCTTCGATTAACTCAATAATCCCTCTGCCTCCGGTAGGTCCTTGAGGATGTCCGTAGATGAGGGAACACCCATAGTTATTAAAGCGCATCACATCTATACCCATTACCTTGGCCATATATACATCGTTAGCGGCGAATGGATTATGGGTCTTAATTACCTTCACATCTTTAACTTCAAGACCTGCCTTTTCTAAAGCCATCAGGGCTGACGGAACAACCGCCATGGCCATGTGAGCTTTTTCTGTTCGGGCAAAACCGTAGGACAGTACCTGTATTTGGATGTTCTTATCGCTGCTGAGTTCTTTGGCTTTATCTTCGGTTGTTACAATAATCCCACAGTTCCCATCAGCCGGGTGGGTTTGCGAGCCAAAGCTAAGCACCCCACCCTCAATAACCGGTTTCAGTTTGGCCAATGCTTCTTTAGTGGTAGGCATTACGCCTTCGTCTGCTTCCACCAAACCTACCTCTTTTTTACTCTTTTTGTATTCTATCGCAAACATGTACCGTTTTTGAAACTCACGGTCATTAGCCAAAGCATCCAGGTACTGTTCATACCGTCTAAAGGTAACTGCGTCACATTCTTCTTTAGTAATGTTGCCCGCCTTTTTTACTACATTTTCAGCAGTCTGTATCATGGCTACCTTTCCATGGGGATCTCTACCAAAGCTATCCATAACCCAGTTCTCTGATAAAACCTCTCCTCCAGGGCCATTAGGATTTGGCCAAATGGTATGAGGACCGTTGGACATGCGATCTGTCATTAAGCAGAATGCGTTATTAAAGTTGCCTACTTCTAAACCGGCTGCTGCCATGCCAACACATGTGGTGGAGGTGGAACAGGCCTGTGGAATATGCAGACCGGTAGTTCCTTCCGCACCTAAAAGGGCTGCTGCCCATGGAGCGGTATAAAATGAATGCAATTGACCAACACTTTTTCCCACGAACAGGTAATCAAACATTGTTGGTATCATGTTCTTTGTGGCCAACCATCTCTTGGCAGTAGCTGCGCCCAGCTCAATAGAATTCTCGTTTTGGATGCTTCCCTGCCACCTGACAAAAGGTGAACTGTAATAGCCGCCATAAGGAATAAATGCTTTGGAATACATAACAATCCCTCCAATTACCAATATTTGTAAAACCTATTTATTATAGTCATACCACCCGGCACCGGTCTTCTTACCCAGGCGACCGGCCCTGACTAGGGCCTTTACAGTCTGGGGCGGATTCCATTTCGCATCCTTGGATTCGTTGAAGAAATAGTCAGCCACATACATGGAAATGTCAACTCCGGTAAAGTCCATAAGAGTAAAAGGTCCCATGGGATAGTTCAGACCCAGAGTGACAGCTGTATCGATATCCTGCGGAGTTGCTATGCCTTCTTCCACAATGCGAATAGCTTCCAGGAACTGTGGCATCATAACACGGTTTACGATAAAACCGGGGGTATCCTTCTTAACTTCTACAGTGGTCTTGCCCATAGCTTGAGCAAGCTCAGACGCTATTTTAACAGTCTCGTCATTGGTAGAGTAACCCCGGATTACTTCTACCAATCGCATTATCTGGGCAGGATTAAAAAAATGCATACCGCAAACCTTTTCCGGACGGGAAGTTGCACTGGCAATTACAGTAATGGACATCGATGAAGTATTGGTAGCAAGAATTACCTCAGGACGGCAAATCTTATCCATTTGGGCAAAAGCGTTCTTCTTAAGTTCAAGGTCTTCAATAATAGCCTCGACAACAAAATCAACGGCGGCAAGATCCTCCATATTGGTGGTAGTGGTAATCCGGGCTAAAGTTGCTTCCTTTTCTTCTACGGTCATTTTCTGCTTCTCTAAACTCTTATTCATGAGCGCGGCCGCACGCTTGATGGCACCATCGACAAACCGATGCTCTACATCACAGAGTACTACTTCAAAACCTTTTAACGCCACCAGGTGGGCTATTCCACCACCCATCGAACCTGCTCCTAACACACCTATTTTTTTAATCATCATTTTCCATACCTCCTATATTAAATCGCTTAATGCCGCTAACTTGAATTTATTGTCTGGTGGAACCCATCACTTCACCGACCAAACATTTGGTTAGTTTTATTTTAAAGCTTCATAACCCTATTAAACAAGTATTTTGTATTGAATGATTAATTTATGATGCTAAACAGTCTTTTTGTGCACCCCAACGGAAATACATCCAAAAAGTTACGAAGCTAAACAGTCATTTTGGGCACCCTAACGGAAATAAAAAGAGCCTTCCAAACACAAAAGTGTGGAAGACTCTCAAGGCAGTTGAAAAATTCTGCCGATAACCTTATTTTATTTTTTTTCAACATGAATTTTGGCTAACATCATGTCACAGACTAGATTCGAAAAATGATCCGCAATATATTCACTCTTATAAGTACCTTCTTGTTTATACCACTCAACAAGCCAATTAATCATTCCCCGAATAGCTAATGAGGTCAGTCCAATATCCGTTGGGGGAAATTCCCCGTTCTGAATACCTTCTTCTAAAACCTCACGCCAAAATTTACTATACTCTTTTCGTTTAGCCGAGTAGGATTCTCGATGTTTTTCTGAAAGCTTATCAAGTTCATTGGTAGCAATTAACAACGACTCATTACTTCCAGTTAAGTGTAAAACATGCTGTTTTATCAGTTCTCTGAGTTTTTCCCGTGTGCCTAGGTCGGTCCGTTCAAAAATTTGACCGGTAACCAATAATAATCGGTCAATACTTTCGTTGATAAGTTCAAAAAGCAATTCTTCTTTACTGGAAAAGTGATGATACAGACTTCCTTTTAATAAATTTACTCTATCCGCAATATCTTGCATAGAAGTTCCATTATATCCTTTTTTATGGAATAACTTATTCGCTTCTAAAAGAATTTCATCACGTTTATTTAGAATTGTGCCAGTTACAGCCTGCGCTTGCCGCTCATTTTTTCCACGCTCCAACGAAGTATCCCTCCCCACAAAATATTTGATTATATCTTATTTAAATTTTCTTAATATTTCACAGCTTCTAAAACTCATTACAGGGATATTATGCCTATGTTTATGGCGAATGTCAAGTTAGGTACAAAAATTCTTGCTCAAGTAATTTGCGCAAAATTATATCCCTTTAAAGTATTCAGCCTGTCTATAAGACACCCTGTTTTCCTAAGCCATATTCATAAGGATCTTTAGCATACTTATGGATTATTACGCCTGAGCATAGCAGCACTATTCCCAAAGAGCCAAAAACCCCTTCGGTCCCAATCCATTCAGCAATCAGCCCCCCGATTATTGGTCCCAAAGCACAACCCATAAAACGAATGAAATTATAAACACCTATAGCGGTAGCTTTCTCCTCCTCGAATATATTGACCAGGATGGTGGCATGGGATGGCAAACTACAACCCAGAAAAATACCGTAAATAAATAGAAAGCCCAATAAGGTTGAAATATTTAACGAGTTAGTTATCAATGCAACCCATAGCAAAAGAATATCTATTCCGATCGCATAAGAAGTTAAATTAATTATCCTGGTCTTTTTCCAGACTCTTTGAATTTTCCCCCCGAGAATCGTCCCCACCAGAATACCAACTGTGAGTGGAATAAAGAAAAAGACCTGGGCTACCCGGGAAACATTAAATAAATTGGTTAATAAGACCGGTAAGAAAACCAGGAATATATAATACCCATAAAATTGACTGAATCCAAATAAATTTATGGCCAAGGCCGACTTATTGAGCATAATAGTTTTTACAGTTTTACATGTTATTTGGGTGGGTTTAGTTTCTTTTGATAAAGTTTCCACCATAACAGCCCTATTATAAAGGAATATTGTAACACTAATAAGAGTAAGCAAAACAAAAGTCCATTGCCAGTGTAAATATGCTGATATTATGCCACCAATGACGGGACCAAGAACCGGACCTAAATATAAAATAGCCTGATAAGTACTCAGCGCTTGACCCCGCTCTTCCGGTCGGTAAATATCAGCGATTACAGCTGCAGCAACAACTGATGCAGCACTCGCCCCGATTGCCTGTATTAACCGACCGCCAAAAAACTGCAGGTATCCAGTAGACAACAGGCAGACTACCGTACCAGCAATAAACATTAACAGCCCTGGCATTAATACGCTTTTCCTCCCACGCGTGTCAGCAAGAGGCCCCCACAAGAAGTTACCTGTAGCAAAAATTGCGGAAAACACTGAAATAGTTATGTTTATAAGAAATAAACTTACACCAAAATAGCTTTTTAAATCTAAAATACTCGGAACATAAATTGTCTGGGTAAAAGGTCCTATAAAATTAGCAGCGGAAACTCCATAAAGCATTGCACGTCTTGACGACATGTTACCCTACCTGCTCTTTCTCAAGTACCCTGCAATAAAGCTTTTGTCCAGTATGAATAGCATCAAAACATTTGTTACATGAAATACATTTTGGTTTTTTCTGTTCATCAGTTTTCCATTCATTAATAAGTCCTGGCTCCCAAATCAGGGGTCTGCATAATGACACAAGATCTGCTTCACCATTTTCAATAATCTCTTTCATCAGGGCTGGTGTTCTTAACCCACCAACCATCATAATGGGGACATTAATTTGGTTTTTTAGTTCCTGATACCAACTGCGATAATATGCCTCTTTGTCAATACTGTTAATATATGGCTTAAATTCAGTCCCTTCATAATATTTACCCCTGATTCCCCCACTGATTTCCAAACTGTCAAATCCTATATCCGCCAGTAGTTTGGCAGCTTGTTTCCCCTCTTTGAATTCCAATCCACCTGAAAAACCGTCTTCGACTCCGATTTTTATAAATACCGGATAGTTCTCCCCAACTTTTTTCCTGATGTCTTTATATATATCGCAGTGTAAACGCAGGCGATTTTCAAGGCTGCCGCCCCATTGGTCCTTCCTGCGGTTTGTAAAAGGTGAAAGAAACTGACTTATAAAATACGCATGGGCACCATGTACCTGCACAGCGTCAAACCCGGCTTCTTTTGCTCTCCTGGCTCCATCTCCAAAAGCATTAATTATCTCCCAAATTTCGCTATCTTTTATTTCCCGATATTCTGTTTCTTTGAAATATGGATCATTTTCAATAACTGACGGGGCTAAGGGAAGAATATTTCTTGTTTTTACGAATCTAGCTTCTCTCCCGCCATGGTAAAGTTGGAGTGCAATTTTAGCGCCACTTTCATGCACTGCCTTGGTCAATTTTTGATAACCTGGGATGAACTCATCACTATCTATTGAGTTCGCAGTCAATGACACCTGACTCGTGTGATGAACATATCCGATACCAGTAATAATCAGTCCAACACCACCAGAAGCAAGGTTTGAAAAAAATTCTATTTGCTCATCAGAAACACGGTTGTTATTGTCCGCCAGGCCATCATAAGTGGCTGACCTGACAAAACGATTTTTTAATTCTAAGTTTTTTAGTTTAAACGGCGAATACAAAATATTCATAAAATAACCCCCATTTGAATTCATGTCCTAATTATTAAATTATTCATTATCTGTTGTGTAATACAGTAACTCTTGACTATCTTTGGCCTTCAAGACCAGTTTATTTCGTCCAACGATTTCGTGAGAGACTTCAAGAACATCTGAGATATCTCGTATAACATCAGGCAGCTGTTTGCCCTTGTAAGGCTGTCTCTTTTTCCACAATTGAAGAGCCGTCTCCGGAGCCCAAGGCAATATATTTTTCTTGGAATCGACAGGTCTGAAGACAACAGCCGGTTCCGAAATAGAATCTTTCGGCATATCTTCAAGTGTTTTTAAGTTACCATATTTTTTTTCTAATTCTCTTAATGGACCAAATTCCAATGCTCTCATTGAGCAGCTTACTATACAGATAGGCTTCAGTCCTTGTTCCAAGCGGTCAATGCACATATTGCACTTTGTCATTTTACCCGGTCCATCACCATCGAACTGGGGCGCGCCATAGGGGCAAGCTTTCCAGCACTTCCTTTGACCTGTGCAGTCGCATTTATCTGAATCCACCAGAACTGCGCCATATTTCCTTTCTTTATATATAGCGTTGGCAGGACAAACTTTTATACAAGTCGGTTTTTGACAATGTAAACACATAATTGGCAGCATTAGAATTCTAGCATTGGGGAAAACGCCTTTTTCCCATTGATAAACACGCATCCATTTCACTGAATTCGGTGGTATATCATGCCATTGCTTACAAGCAACAGTACAAGAATTTCAGCCAATACAACGACTCTGATCAATGAAAAACCCGTATTGTTCCATTGTCTAAACCTCCTTCATTGCATCGATATATTTCTCTACTTGAACCTGGCTTTGTGCTTTAGCCGGGGTGATACAACTTTCAAAATCTCCCCCCAGTAATGTTGATTGTGATGCACCCCAATCTATTCCGGACTTATCAGGGATATACTTGCCTCCCATTTTGATTACAATTAGACCCGGCATGACTCTGGAAGTAACATATGCCGGCATAACCAGTTGTCCCCGGTCATTATGCACTTTGACTAAATCTCCGTCTTTAATTCCTTTTAATTGTGCATCAGCTGCACTTAACCAAACCCTATGTTGGTAAACCTGATTCCTCAGCCATGGATGCTCCCAAAACAAATAATGAACTCGATACCTGCTATGAGGTGTCAAGAGTGTGAACGGATAGTCCTTGACCATCGGATCATCCATTCCTCTAACTGCTTTTTCATATACCGGCGTTGGTTTCATGGGACCCCAGTCACCGGCTACATTATCGTATAAACGTCCAAGATTGTCGTAATGCTCCCCTTTTCCCCGGTTATCTTCATTAGCTCCATAATTAAAATAGAATTCTATCTTGCCTGATGCTGTTTTAAACGGTTTTCCTTCCTTTATCTGCTCATCAAAACCGGTATATGGATGCTCATCCAGTTCATCACAATTTATAAACTTCCCTTGGGTAAACCCTTCCCATGAAGGAACATTTATATTGCGTTTGAGGTAGTAGTCTACTACGCCCTGATAGCACTCCTTTAAATATCTCTCCCAATCATTCTCCCAGTTTTCATCAGTTGTATAATATTTAAAGAACTTTTTAGGATCAACCCCAAGCTTTTCCGCGATCTTGACATAAACCCAAACATAAGATTTGACTTCACCAGGCGGTTCAACTACTCCTGGGCAGTAGTTGATGCTTTCAAACCCACCGTAGCCGCTCTTGGCAATATTTTTCTCTTCCCACATCCAGTCACGTGCCGGTAGGATAATATCAGCATATCGCGCGGTAGAATTGAGCAAACTGTTCATAGAAACTATAAATTCTAGCTTTTCCATTGCCGCAATCTGGTGGTTAGGTGTCTCACACGCTGTAACAAAATGGTCCGAACCGTGCGGCCCATATCCACCCCAAAAAAGCATCTTGGGATTAAACTCATTTAAAATTGAAGGGTCTGCTCTCCATCCAACCAGTTTCATATATTCTTTACCGGTAAGTTCACCGCTCTTTACTTTATCAAGAAGTAACACAGCCTGGGCCCAGTAATGGCTGCGATATAGTTTTGGTACGCTATACTCACCAGCCGGTCCCCATGAATCATTCATTTGAATATTTCGCCTGGGGCCGGGGATAAATACAGGACCTGCCCCGGGAGTTCCCCAGTAGCCCAACATCGCCTGCAGGGCTGCAAAACTCCGGACGGTGTTTTCACCGCCGCTTTTTCTGCTTACAGCCCAATGCGACCACAACCAAGCCGGTCTTGTATTTTCAATGAGCTCTGCTAAGGCGCGAATAGTTTCAGCGGGAACTGCACATTGTTCCGCGGCCCACTCGGGAGTCTTTTCAATACCATCATCTACTCCAAAGATATAATTCTTCCATTTTTCAAATCCAATTGGTTCAACATACTGTTCTACAAATTCCTTGTTCCACGAATCATTTTTAAACAGAACATAAGCTATTGCCATAAACATTACGATATCTGTTCCTGGCTTTATTGGTATCCACTGGTCAGCCAGCACTTCAGCTCCGGTAGAATGTCTAGGGTCAAAGATGATAACATTTGCACCTTTTTCCCTGGCCAGCTTGATATAATAAGCAAATTGATACCCAGGGCCAAAGGTTCCGATCGTCGGGTCATAGCCCCAAATAACTATAAGTTTTGAGTTAGCCAACATATCCAGCGCCGATCCGGAAGCATAGCCGGGATAGTTCCAGCCTTTTTCTCCGGCTACAATATGAGACGACATTCTCGTGGCATCAAAAGAGCACCAACCCCAGCTATCTACCCCTGCACCCCAAAAAGAAAAGAGACGCTCCGCATTTCTGTTAGGTAAAAAGGGCGTAATAACTGAATAAAGCCCGTATTTTTCCCTATACTCCATCATCTTGCCTGCTATGGTATTTAGAGCTTCCTCCCAGGATATCCTGATGTATTTTCCCTCTCCGCGCTTTGTATTGGGATCTCTTTTCAGTGGATAAAGAATTCGCTCAGGGTGATAAATATATTTATGGAAGACGAGTCCTTTTTGACAGGGCCTTCTTTGTATGGTTGCTTTACTAAGTTCTTTATCAGATAATACTTCATCTTCGCGCCCAATACCCGTATTATAACGGTCATCGGGTTCTACAGCGACAACTACTCCATTCTTCACATAGGCCTTTAATACACAATGGCTAGTGCTGCCACAGTTGCACATACATGAAGTGTATACTGCAGTTGTTTTCTCTTTGTCTTTGAATGTATTATCATTGTTGAGCATCAATCTCACACTCCTTAAAGACATGTAAATGGCCGGTCCGGTGCTTACTTCCCCTTTCCCCTTAAACAAGCGGCAAGTGCTTTCGCATGACACTTGCCACCCTAACGTCCGATCTTTACAAATCATCATTACCAATTATAAGTAAGTCCTTTAATTCGTTAGTATTCGAAACATTTTCCAAGCTAGATACCATGGTCAGTATTTGCTCCGTTCTTTCCTTAGGTATTATTGGCTTAAATCGAACGTTATTCTGAAATTTTGCAATAATATCTTCCATGGTGACCGGATTATCCGGATTACCTTTACTAACCAGTGCTGTTTTACTGATTTTTCGCCCATCTTTCAACTTAACTTCCAAAGTTGTTTTACGATAGTCCCCACCAGCCGGACTTACCTCTGGGTCTAAGACAATTTTCACTTTACCAACAAGCTCCTGAATCTCAGGGACAATAATATACTCGCTGGTAAAATGCTCAATCACTGGTTTTCTTCTTAATAATGCATTTGCCACAGCATATTGGAGACTAAATTGAGCATCTACCTGAGGATTAGGCCCAATTGTAAAGTCCTTGCCTACTAGGTTAAAAGTGAATTTTCCCACCGTGGCAACAATGCTGTCTACCTGTGCGGAATCTAAGCTCTCCTCTTCAACAATTTCTACCATTAAATCAGTACCAATCAAAGTGCAGCCACAGCTAGGCCAGCGTTTAAAAATGGTTTTCTCGCCATAAAAGTGCTTCCCCAAATTAACTGTCAAGTGTTCCAGATCAGCTTTATCGTTGGAATATAACCGGAAATAGTTATAATTACCCTGCGTTATATTCTTGACACCTGTAATCCCCCGTTGAGCAAAAACTGCACACATAATTCCTTCATAAGATGCCAAGCCCTGATTTAAGCGAACAGCTAAAACGCCATCGGCGTTAGATTGAAAAGTACCTGAGCATTCGTTAAATGCCAACCCCAGTGCGTTCCACATCTGATTTTCATCTAAACCCAGTAATTTACCCGCGACAGTTGTCGTCCCAAAAATGTTACAGGTTAAGGTTGGGTCGAAACCATGATAATCTAATGTAGCGTAATTTATCCGCCCGGCCACATCCGCACCTAAAGTTATTGCCGTTAACAATTCCCGACCATTTACACCACCCAGTTTTTCACCTATGGCCAAGGCAGTTGGCACTAGCCCAGCACTGGGATGCATTCCGTTTTGTTGAGCATCATCAAAATCCAAAGCCCTGGCCATAACCGAATTACAGAGGGCTGCCGCATGGGCGGGGACTTTACCACCATGGATCAGGATAGTGCTCTCTTCCTTCCCTCCCCATTCTTTCATCAGGTCAATCAGGATTTCACATCCCTCTGCTGACGATCCAGCAATCAGAGTTCCCAAACAGTCTATGATGTTCATTTTGGTGATGGCTAGGGCTGGTTGAGGGATGTCAGAATACTTTGTATTCACTATATGAGATGCCAGTGTTTTAAAGATATCATCATTTTCTTTTTTCATCTCATTTTTTTTATCCAAAGCCTTCACTCCTTCGACATTTTGGCTAATCAACCAATTCTGACGTAACCGGGCTTCCCAACAACGGTTCATTGTCAGAAGCTAATTTAGCGGAACGACGAAGGAACCATTCCCATATTAGCAATGGAATTGTAGCAACTAATCCAATACCATTGATTATTAAACTTAACTTCCCCATCCCCAATGGGAACATTAGTCCTGCTCCGGCAATTAGGAATAGAATTCTGCGACTCCAAGGTACATCCTGGAACAGGTAACCAACTAAAAAGACGCCTAACATAAATGTACCAAATGCCGCAAAAGCAATAGAGATCAGTATCATTAGCAAGCCATCCTTTAGGATTAATGCCGGCGAGTAAACAAACAGGAAGGGGACGATATAAGCCAATATTCCTATTCGCATGGCAACCCAACCAATTTTGTCTGAGTTCGCTCTTGCTATAACCGAGGCAGCAAAACAAGCCGGAGCAACCGGAGGAGTCCAATTTGAGACTATTGCAAAATAAAAAATAAATAGGTGCGCAGCCATCGGTACAATTCCCATTTCTACCAAAGCCGGAGCCACAAGAGTTGCCACTAAAACGTAGGCCGGTACCGTGGGCAAACCCGTACCGAGAATTATTGAGACACCTGCCGCAAGCATCAACAAAAGGAATGAACTTTCTTTGCCAACGGTTGTTAGCGCATATGTAAGATTAAAACCTAGCCCGGTAACATTCGTTACGCCAACGATAAATCCAGAAGCAGCAATAAGGAGCCCCATATTCACAGCCATTCTGCCGGAGCCTTCAAAAACTTCCAAGATACGCCGCCAGAATTGGCCTCGACCGGCCTTTGACATTAACAGGAACGGTATCGAGGCAAAACCGGAAATTAACCCGGCTGAACTGCCATCCATGCCGGCAATTATAAGCGTATATATAAGAACCGCCAAGCAGGGGAAAATCGTCCAAGAACTACGCAATACCGACAAAGCATTAGACATCGCACTTGGGGGGACGCTTCCTATCTGCAGCTTCCCCGCCTCCAGGTCCACCTGCACAAAACAAGCCAAATAGAAAAGCAAAGCAGGCAATAATGCCGCAAGGGCAACTTCGGCATAGGGTACCTGAAGGTACTCTGCAATGATGAATGCTGCCACACCCATTACCGGTGGAGTTATCTGTCCGCCTGATGACGCTACGGCTTCTATTGCACCTGCCAACACCGGCTTGTAACCTGTCTTTATCATCATCGGAATTGTAACCGTACCAGCGATCATGACATTGGTTATTGCTCCACCGCTGATCATTCCAATGAGACTGGATCCCACAACCGCTGCCTTCGCCGAGCCGCCTCGGTACCGACCGAAGCCCAATACGGCAAAGTTCATCAACTGAGTACCGCCACCAAAAGTCGAGAGTACTTGACCAAAGAAAAGGAATGCCAGCGCGATGCCGCCAGCCAGGGAAATTTGGTCGAGTAGACTGTTTGGATCAAGGTACAGGTAGTTTATTAGTGCATCCCAAGGCATGGAATAACCCTTAAAGGCTCCCGGTACCATGTCAGCATAACGACCGTAAACAACAAAGATAATTACACAGATAACTAACGCTCCCCCAACATAACGTCGAGTCGCCTCTAAAATTAGAACCATTGCTATCAATCCGCAAATAGTGCTCGCCGGTGTCACTTGACTAAGGTTCATGGCAAGTTCCGGATACTTGACTGCAATGTACATACCTGCCGGAAATCCGCCCAGAGCAAATAATGCGTCATACCAAGGCAAGCGGTTGCGGGGAGCCCGTTTAGTTGCAGGTATCGAAAGAAACGACCCAACCAAAACATAGGTTAAGAACAAGCCGATATATTGCTCAGTATAAATGGACCAACCGAAATAACTGTGAACATCGAAAACGAAAAGAATGCCTGTAAGAGGGATTAAACACATGAGCCCCCGTTGAATCAACCCCAAGATACCCGGAAGTGCTCTGTAGGCACCTCCCTCTTCTTCCAATAATTCCAGCTTTTTTTGTTCAATGTCTTCAGAATTCTTATTTTCAAGTTCCATCATTTAAAGTTCACCCCTTTATCTTAATCCGGGAGGCTTAGTGCTAATTACCATTAAGTTAAGAGTACCACCTTGGTACCAAGGGGTACTCTTTTTAAAATTACTAGCAAACTATTTTGTTTGGGCCAAAAGCTCTTGCTGGGCCTTTTCTGATACTTCAGACCAAACTCCCTGTTCTTTAAAGAATTTAATAGCACCTGGATGATATGGAGCAGGTGGATTTTCCACAAAGAACCTGTCATTGGTCCATGATTTTAACCATGGATGGACTGAGTGCATCTCCTGAGCATTATTCCAAAGTGTTTTAACAATCTCATAAGCATCCTCATCGGAAAGATTTGGTGATGCCATAAGTCCCATTGGGAATTTCCATACTGTAGCGTCTTCCTTTAAATAACCGGTTCCGGCCTTCTCATATAAATAGTCAATTTGAGGCACGTACTCACGCATAATTTCAAGAACCTCTTGAGGTGCTGAACCAATTTCTGCCGGTTTTACTCCCCCGCCGTTCAGTGCCCTGAGTCCTATTGCGGCATCAACTTCAACCACTTTAGGAGACGTTACACCTAATCCAAAAGCCGCGTCAGCCCGCCCTTCTGCAATAGCCTCTATCCCCTTGGTAACATCAGTCACTGGTACCTTAGTCACATCATCCCATGTAAGGCCTGCAACTTTTAACTCCCCTGTAATAATTTGCATCGCCATTTGGTTTCCACCATAGCCATATGCTACACGCTTACCCTTAAGATCACCGACGCGCTTTACATGAGAGTCCTTCTTAACAACGAAACCCGCCATTGTAGTGTAACCACCATTAACCAGAAGTCTGATATTTTTGTTTGGTTCCTTATATGAAATTTTACCTGCGAAACCCCAAGCGATATCAGGTACCGCAGCCAAACCCATGGAAACTTCACCCTTGTTTAAAAGCGGCATAAAGGCATTAGGGCCAGCCATCGGAACAGTCGTAGCTTTAATGGTTGTGTGATCACTAATTAACTTGGCTATACCCGAAGAAACCGCATTGTATCCGGTACCAACAGCATGTGTAGCAATGGTAGCCAATTTGTCATTCTTTTGTTCAGCTTTTTGATCAGTTTTTTGTTCAGTTTTTTGTTCAGCTTTTCCTTGATTCTTCGCGGTGCTGCCGCACCCTGTCAAGGCAACCATAAATATTGCAAATACCACCAATGCCACAATTATTTTTAATTTCACTTTGAGAACCTCCTTTTATTTCTGAAATCTAAGTAGTCTGCGGGCAACTGCAGAGATTAAGAGATTAACCCAGGAATTGACACAGAGAGGATGATGATATATACTTAATTGTGAAATAATATACTGGTATTATTTTTCCAGTTTTAGCTTTCATCGAATATCCTATAGGCTTCTTCCCTCCTTCTCATACTGATTTTAGTTAACAAAATTGAATAAATTATACTGGTCCCATATCGAGATATGCACTATTGCAGTTCGTAGCTACACCAGGGCCCATTTGGCCTTTACCCCGTGGAAGCGGGAGACGGTATCTTTTCCAGGTTTCATACCAAGAGCGAATATTTTCAAGTTGAAACTCCAAAGGCGGCGGTTCCTGCCCACCCAAATAAGAAAACGGCTCTACAACCCACTGGAACAGCCTGGGCACAACTCCATTCTTCATCAGGAAATCCCAGCCTTCAGCAGTGGATTTAACTGCCTCGGATACAGTCTTGAAGCCCCACGGCTGCGCCATTTCAACCCCTGCGACAAAGGCGGGTGTTACATTACCCTCCCCGAAGACATCGACAGCTTCAACGGTTCTTTTGATCCACTCATCGCGGCCGATAAATCTATCCTTACCAGGACAAATAATTTCAAATAGTTTTTTATCCCAAACTTCTATGTTTGGATGAAAAACATCAACACCGGCCGCTTTCATTAATTTAAATGTCTCTTTATCCTTGGCTGCTCCTTGAAGTTCCACCGGCCACCGGCCTCCAATGGCATCTCTAGCGGCCATTACATAGTCCTGATAAAAACTAAAGTCATCTTTACCATCGACCTTTTTAATAACGGTACCACCTGACAGCAGGCAGGTACGACCAGCTCCATCGTATTTCTTACCAAATACGATCTTGAGTGCCTCACGGATTTGCTCCGGCTTTTTGTGACCGACCATCTGACGCCCCGCTTGCTTATTCTGCCGGTAGTTGTGGTTGATATCACAGTATTTGCATTCCTCTTTGTCACCCCAATACCCACAAGCGCGCAGGATAGTCACAAAAACGGTATTTCCCCATGATGTAGATGGAGCGATTTCTGAACATGGAGTCCCGTCTGACAACACATCGTCATAATAGGCCGGGCGATCCCGGAGGACAACCTCCGAAACAATGTGTCCATCAGCTTTTAGCACAAACTTCCCGTCAATTTTATCCACAAGATAAGGGGAATCGGCGGAAATTCTGGAGGCGACTACGGTTGGCCGCAGATCATAAGGACCTTTGACTAATCTGATTTCTTCCGGAGCACGGAGGAATTCTTTTTTTGTCATATCCTCAATCTTGACACGGTCTGTGGAAAAAAGGTAATAAGATTTAGTCTGATAAGAACCAGAGCTTTCTAAGACCGCCTCCGAAAACTGTATTCCGTTTCTTAAGACATCCTCCTTAACGATAACTTCTCTAGGCATATCACTATAGCGTTTAATATAACCTTCTAATTCATTGATCTTTGAATTCTTACCGCTGCGATAAATAGCCGCACTACTCATTATTTCTTCCTCCTTTAAACTCGCGGTTGAGAAACTTTTTCTCACAGCTTCAGGTACCTTGGTCTCTACCAATGGTACTATTTTGTTTAATTTTAGCTTATTATGTCGCTTTACGTAAGTTATTTGCTCTGAGTTGCATATTTTTATCATCCAATGATCTTCTTTGTCCCAGGAACAACCTATTCTTCCCGTATATTTTCCCATGACAGTAAATCTGCAGCGATATTATCAAGGCCGAGTCCTCTAAGTGTTTGCGCCGTGGGCACCCCTATTTCCCTGTCCCAACCACGCAGTTCATAGTACTCATCAAGTAATCCGTCCATTTCCACCCGCGACAGTACCGCGCCCTTGGATGGCCCGTCAGACATTGGCTCTGAATAGAACCGGTCGGGCCAACAGTCGTCCTTTCTGTTAAATCCCTCCCTGACAGTACAGGCTTTTAACAGATTAAACACTTTCTCACCAAGTTTCATTATCTCTTGAGGGGATGTCACACGCCCGGTACAGGCGGAATACATCTTTGAATAAAAAGTTGGCCCAAAGGCTAAGTGCATACCTGCCGGAAAGAAACACACTCCCAAAGAATTAATTACCGAATACAAGTCCTCAAACCACTTGGTCATTACTGTTTTGCCTTCCCAGCTTAATGCCCGTTCGTCTGGCGTCCTGTGGTATATCTGCTTTCGCTCGTCCTCAAACATATCATAATTGTCGGGAAGCCATTTGGAAAAATGAGCATCAGCTCTGTTGTGCATACCCTTTAAGTTGTCGCCGCCCCTAGGGTTGGTTATCACCCCGAAGTCAAATCCTCGTTTTTGTGGTCTGGGGTCACTGGACATGATTTCCATACCTTTTATGGCCATCACATACTTTTCAGCATCATTTCCGATTATCTTAGCTGCCTTGGTACTGCCTTCAGCAAGAACATTGCCGAAATCCTCGCGCCTGGCAATCCTGTGTATCATCTCGATAACAGCGTCTTCATTACCCCAAGTCAGTTCTAAGCCACCGGTGTCCATGGTGTTAATTTTCCCCCGCTGAAACAGTTCTTGGGCGAAGGCAATAACACCGGCAGTTGAAGCATAGTCTAGACCGTAGTTCTGACACAACTCCTTACACTTCCACACTGCAGGAAGGTTGTCCAAAGCGCATTTTGCGCCAAAATCCATCACCACTCCTGGATGAGTACCCCGATTTGCCTTAGTCCCAGCATATTTACCTTCATTTACCTCAGCCAAGTCAAAACATGATACAGGACAGGTGTAACAAGTACTCTCCTTACGGTTTATATACTTGTATGCAGCCTCCACACCCATCTTCTCCAGCCAGTTTGGTATAGCCGCTGTCTGAAAGTTCCTTCCTGCCAGGGTACCCCGGTTAACATATCCCTTCCTTGGATCAGGATCCAGAACAAACTTGACCGGACTGTTGCTGCAATTAGCCTTGGTTGCCGCATTCAGTTTGGCTCTGGCCTCTTTTAGCACTTGCCTGAAGGCCTCCGGATGAGCGATTTCTACCGGTTTTGTGCCCCGCACTGCGATGGCCTTCAGCTTCTTCGACCCTAGCACTGCCCCGGAACCATTTCGGGCTGCAACATGGTGGTAATCATTGAGTGTGCAGGCAAACTTGACCAGGTTTTCACCGGCTGTACCAATAGTTAAAACTGAAACTTTGGATGGGTTTGACGGGCTAAGTTCCTGAGCAAGCATATTTGAGACTTCCTTTGCATCCCTGCCCCAGAGTTGGCTTGCATCTCTTAGTTCCGCAATGTCATCATCAATCCAGAGGTAAACCGGCTTTCGAGCCATGCCTCTAACGATTAATAAATCATATCCAGCGTGTTTTAATCTCGCTCCCCAAAACCCTCCAGTATTACCAGTCCCGATATTATCGGTCAGAGGGGATTTACTAGTTACTTCAATCCTTCCCGCACAGGGTGCTTGCGTTCCTGTCAGTGGACCGGCGGCAAAAACAATTATGTTCTCCGGTCCTAAGGGATCAACGCTCGGCTCCACTTCATCGTACAAAATTTTGCAGCTAAACCCCATGCCACCCACATATTCTTCAGCAAACTTCGGTGCGATATCTCTCTTTGTCAGGTGCCCGGAGGATAAATCCACATCCAGTATCTTTCCGTAACCAAACACAGTAGACACCTCCTCTTGCATTTATCTGCTTGCAAGAACTCTTTTCAAAATCTTTCCACTGTTGTTTTTGGGTAATTCCGGTACGATTTCCACAATCCGAGGAGCTTTATATGCAGCCATTCGGTCCTTGCAAAAAGCAATAATATCGTTTTCATCAGCTTTAATGTCCTGTTTTAGAGTAATAAACGCTTTAGGGATTTCGCCCTTGGCAGAATCCGCGACCCCTATTACTGCAGCTTCCAAAACGGAAGGATGGCTATAAAGAACTTCTTCTACCTCTCGCGGATAAACATTATAGCCGCCACATATTAACATATCTTTTTTGCGGTCAACGATATAGAGGTAGCCATCCTCATCAGCCCGCCCAAGATCACCTGTATGGAACCAGCCATCAACAAAAGCTTTCTCAGTTTCTTCCGGCATATTCCAATATCCTTTGAACACACCTGGGCCTTTGACAATTATTTCGCCCACTTCTCCTGGCGGTACCCTTTGATTATTCTCATCACCAATAATTACCTCCACAGTATCTGCAGGCAAGCCGATCGAACCGACTTTTCCATGTCCTATGCGCCCATATGTAACCGTAGAACTAGTTTCGGTACATCCGTAATTCTCGCCAAAATTCACATTAAAAGTTTCTTCTAATTTAGTAATATATTCCCTCGGCATAGCAGCACCCGCCGATAGGGCGTTGCGCCAGGATTTAAGATTATACAGCTGAGGATTTTCCAGATAGGCTTCCAGCATATAAATATACATGGTCGGTACGCCTGCAAAATGAGTTACATTGAACTTAGAAATAAGCTCTAGTGCCTTTTCCGGGAAAAAACGCGGTAGTGTTAATACCGCTGCACCTTTGTACATCGGGCCCAAGACAGTGCTAATAAAAAAGATATGGCAAAACGGCGCACCGGTTAAAGCGATATCCTGGTCTGTAATTAGAGTCACATAGCAAGAACTTAATTCAGCCTGCTTGTAAAAATTATTGTGTGTCAGCATTACCCCTTTAGGCTTGCCCGTAGTTCCGGACGTATAAAGAATTGTAACCACATCATCGGGTTCGCAATCGACAAACTCAAGTTGATTAGATGCTCTCTCCAAAATTTGCGGATAAGAGAGTACATTATCTAGCCCATGGTCACCAACAACGATAATTTTTTCTATCGATGAGATCTTGTCTCTCATCGTCATAATTCTGTTCAGCGTTTCCCCAGCCAATGTTACAAAAACTTTAGGCTCAGAATTGTTTGCTATATAGGTAACTTCAGTGCTTTTAAACATTACATTGAACGGAACTGCAATAGCTCCAAGTTTTACAATAGCAAAATAAGTAATGAGATATTCCGGTGAATTGGGCAGGCTGACTATAACTCGTTCTCCTTTGCTGACTCCCAGTTCCCGCAAAGCATTACCCATCTTATTAACCTGACAATTAAATTCTTCCCAGGTATATTTCATCGTTTCTGATATAACTGCTGGCCACTGCGGGATTCGCCGAACATTCTTCTCAATAATACATGCTAAATTCATGGCTTATCTCCCCAACTCGAAAATCATTATTTAATTTCAGTTAATTATTTTGGAAAATATTCAGCCCACTTAGCCTTGACCTGTGCTAAAACATCTGCTTGAGGTACAACCGAAATAGCTGCTTCACGACCTTGTCTTTCTTCAGCCCACTTCAATGTTGCATCTATACCCAGCTTGCCGGAAATAACCACATCGGTCCCATTCGTTTTACTATAACGCAGCGGACGGGAAGCGGCAGCAGGATTCAGGACATAACCACCCATCGGCTGAGTCGTTATCACATCATAGGCCGGGTCAACCCTAGTAGAAAGTGCCCACATGACCTGCTCCTCATTTGAGGGATCTATGTCATCATCAACAATAATCACCACATTAGCCGAGGAACCAACGTAGCCTAGTGCCAAGGCTTGGTAAAAGGCTTCTTTGCCCCAACCAGGATAATGCTTCTTGATCGAAACTACTAAGGTGTAACCCCGTCCTGGCTCAGGTAGCCAAGCATCTACACAACCGCTGATTCTTTCCCTGCAGCTCTGGGTAACAGTGGCTATTTGCGGAATGATCCTGATCCACTCCCCCTCACTGTGCATATGCCCTTCAGTGGTCTTTAGATATAGTGGATTCTTCCTGTGAGTAATGCATTTAACCTTAAATATAGGCAACTGCATTTTTTCTTCAAAATAGCCCATCCATTCACCAAAAGGTCCTTCTTCACGCGTTTCGTCTACGGTAATCTCACCTTCCAAAATTATTTCTGCGCAAGCCGGTACTTCTAAGTCAACAGTTTTGCACTTAACAACCTCAACCGGTTTTCCGCCACGGAAGGCTGAGGCAAAGGCAAGCTCACTGGCATTGAGCGGTATTTTGGTAACTGCAGCCTCATAGATGGCAGGGTCACAACCCAGGGCCACGGCGCACTCCATTGTTTTTTTGCCCGCCTTCCTGGCTCGGTCCAAATGAATACCAATGTCCTGGAAAATATTGCACATCAGACCGGTAGAATTTTTATCGTGAATCATCATGCGGTACATCCCGGCATTTACTCCAAATTTGTCATCTTTAGTTATTACTACGGTTTGAGTTATGTAGGGCCCACCATCACCGGGATGCCACTTCATTACTGGCAGCTTGTATAAATCCACCTCATCGCCTGTTAACACTACCTCCTGACAAGGAGCCGGTTCTGTTACAAGCACTGGCTCGGACCATTTCCCCTGATCCAGGGTCTCTATAAAGAGGTCGCGATATTCATGACGGGAAAGTCCTTCTGGAAAGCCACAGCTTAAAGCCCAACGATCCAAGCTGCCGCTGATATTTGATACAATTGGCATATCATAACCTTTTACATTTTCAAAAACTACCGCCGGTCCTTTTTGTTCATAAAGCTCCCATAGTAAGCAGAATATTTCATGTCCATCACTAACTTCTTTTTTTATCCTCTTGAGTTGTCCCTTCTCTTCCAGTTGAGCCATAAATTTACGCAGATCATAAGTGTACCCCATTATTAAATACCTCCTATAATGTTATATAAAACCTCTCCCGACCATCCGTTTGTTTTATTAAATGTTATGACATAATTATCCATTCCTCAAGTTATTAGTTTTAAGCTGTTGAATTTAGTCATTCTGTGGTAATTTTAGATACTAAATGGTATTTCGGATTTAATTATTAATTTAGATATTTCCGCAGCCCCTTTCTTACTTGATTATTTGGGAAAATATTTGCGCCAGTCAGCTTATTAACTCACTGGTGCTGTATTAACTTTGTTGTTCTGCCAACGAGAACCACCCCCATCTCAAAATCATAAGGCTTAGTGCTGCCCCCCTTCTTTTTCTTAATAATTAATTTCTGCTCCATAATTCCTTGACTTTTTTGATTGTGTAATCCCCCATGTCTCCAACCAAACATTTGGTTAGTTTTATTTTAAGGTTTATAGTCGTACTCAACAAGCATTTTATTTTGAATGATTAATTTATGATGCTAAACAGTCTTTTTTGGCACCCTAACGGAAATGATTCCAAAAAACTTGTGTGTTCTAGGCAATGAAAAAAGCCTCATACACAAAAATGTAGGAGGCTATGGATTCTCATTAAGTTTGGTATAAAAAAAACCCAAAAACCTAAGTTTTGAGGTCATACAAAACCCTTTATTCTCACAAAGATTGAAATAAAATTAAACGATTACTGAGCCACAGCATCATCAACCTCAGTTTTGATTACAGGCATACTGCTCTTCTCAAAATCCTTTTTTTCCATAAACCAGGATATCAGCCATCCCCCTGCTAAAGCCCAAAATGTCGCGCCAATACCAAAAAAGCTGACTCCAGACAAGGCAATTACCAGTGAGAAAAAAGCCCCCAACTGAAACTTTCCCCCGTGAAAAGAACGCTGCAGGCTGTTCAGGATAACCCACATCAGAACCAGACCGGCTATTAATTTCATTAGTGCCGCCGGCATTAACAAAATAAAGCTTAAAGCAACTGAAGCAAATAACCCGAAAATGCACATCAAAATTCCGGAGAACCAGGCAGCAACGTAACGCCCGTCTTTCTCACCCGCTTCCTTTGAGCAGCAGAGGGCAGTCATCATCCCCGCGATACTGGCACTGTGCGCACCAACTATAGAGGCCCGCATCGTCCCCGCCCCCATCGCAATGGTGATTAAATTTACAGGAGGTTTATAGCCCGCATTCCTGGCAACTGAGATGCCCTGGGCCCCCTCACATCCCAGGGTCATGATAGCAATCGGTATAGATATCGCCAGAATCGAGCTGAAAGAAAATTCCGGTAACCATATGGAAGGAAACTGAAAAGAAACTTCGGGGACAGGAATAGACTCGCCTGAAAATAAATATAAAATCAAAGCTGCGGCCAGAGCACCGATTATTGGCGGAAACTTAGTGAAGTACTTGGTGAATATAAAATAAGTTAATATAGTCACAATACCTACCAGGGGCTGGCCGGAAACGGCTTTAATCATGTCGGTGGCAAAATGCAGGAGTGACCCGGCTATCATTGCCATTACAAGTTCCATGGGCAGCCGGGCCAATATTTTCTCAAACAACCCAAAAACACCGATCAGTAAAAGTATCACACCGGCTATTAAATATGCCCCAATCAATTCCGTAAATTTATATTGAGTAATCGCTGTTGTAAGGAGCACGGCAGATGGGATGGACCAGGCACCGGCAATTGGCGCGCCGGTCAATAAAGGCAAAATGATCCCAATCAGTCCGCCGAAAAAATAAATCCCAAAGAGCCAGGACAGGGTTTGCTCAGGACTCAGGTTGCCGGTCTGAGCAACTGCCATTACCACCAAAATGGGACCGGTACAGGCCATCAGGGCAGATACCGCACCTATGCTCAGAGTTTTGGAATTAAGATACTTAGGAATTGATTTAGTGTTATTAATAAAATTTCTGAAATAATATTCTACAGTTTGCCCATCCAACATAAATAATCACTCCCCACTGAAAATCCATCTACAATTATGAATATTCATTCATAATTTAATTTTAAATTTAATTTACAATATTTTCAACACTTTAGCTGTGTAACAACAAAATACAGGTATCAACGGTTTCAATCGGGAGGTTTTCAGCAGGTTGACTTCCGTGTTAACTTTAAATACAGAAATATATCCAAGCATTTCGACATATATTTCTATGAAATGCGGTTTTTTGCGAAATTATTGTGAAGGAGTGTTTGGATGGCAGGACGGGTTATTAACTACTATGCCGGAGGCAATACGGCTCTGGGATTCTACAGTTTGTATGAATCAAGCCTTAAGGGATTGGACCGGTTATTCATCCTTAAAGGCGGGCCTGGTACCGGCAAGTCTTCACTGATGAAAAAAATAGGTCAAAAGTGGGCAGCCAAAAGTTATGATATCGAATTTCTCCACTGCTCCTCAGACAACAATTCAATTGATGGGGTAATAATTCCTAAATTAAAAGTTGGTATTGTTGACGGCACAGCCCCTCATGTTGTTGAACCCAAAGCCCCCGGCGCAGTCGAAGATTATGTAAACTTGGGTCAGGCCTGGAACTCATGGCAGTTGGCCCAGAACAAAGATGAGATCATTTCCCTGACAGCAAAAATAAGCAAATCCTTCCAGACAGCTTATGGCTTCTTTGCCCAGGCCCTGGGGATTCATGATGAATGGGAACATATCTACATTGCGAGTATGGATTTTTCTCAGGCTGACAGCCTTACAGAAGAGTTAATCGAAAAATTCATAGGAGGAAAAACTTTAGAAAAAACAGCTGATGTAAAGCACCGCTTTCTTGGTGCGGCTACCCCTAACGGGGCTGTTGATTTCATTCAGAATCTGACAGAGGATATCCCTAAACGCTATTTCCTAAAAGGGCGGCCGGGGACCGGAAAATCCACCCTGTTGAAAAAAATTGCCGCCAAAGCTGAGGCCTCGGGTTTTGATGTGGAAATTTATCACTGCGGGTTTGATCCCAACAGCCTCGATATGGTAGCCCTGCGTGAACTGGGGATTGTTATTTTTGACAGTACGGCCCCCCATGAATATTTCCCGGACCGGGCTAGTGATGAAATCATTGATATGTACACAAGAGTGATTCCGGTCGGTACAGATGAGAAATATGCTGCTCAGCTTTTAGAAATCACTCAGAGATATTCAGCGGCAATGGAAGAAGCTACTTCTTACATTGCCCGAGCCAAATCCCTGCATGATGAGCTGGAAAACTTTTATATTGCGGCCATGGACTTTACTAAGGTTGAAAAACTGCAGCAGGAAATAGATATGGAAATCACAAGACTTAGTGGTGCTTAGGCATCGGATAAAAGCCTCAAATTATTACTATAAACCCCAGACACGGGCTGTCTGGGGTTTAGCATTAATCGACAAATAGCTCATAGATATCCTGTTTTTTGCAGGAATCAATCTCTGTTACAACGAATATTACTCCTAAAAATGTCTTCGGAGGACTGGCCCAAATGCAACATGAGGAATATGAATTTGAACCCAGGTTTAAAAAAGAACTAACTCCAGAACAACTGATGCAAGTTATCTTTGACTATGCAGCCCGGATGAGTAATGAAAGAAATCTGGATGCCCTGCTGATGGTTATGGCGGATATGGGCCGGGAAATGATTGCCGCAGACCGATGTTCCCTTTGGCTCCTGGACAAGGAAAAGGAAGAACTGTGGACCAAAATAGCCCATGGGGTTCCTGAGTTAAGAGCTCCCAGTCATGCCGGACTGGTAGGCCATGCCGTTACAACGGGGCAGCCCATCTTTATTGATGACGCTTATCATGACTCCAGGTTTAATCAGGAAATTGACAAAAAGACAGGGTATCGAACCAAGGCTATTCTGGTCATCCCTTTCCGTAATAACGAAGGGGAAATCATTGGCGCCTATCAGGCCATAAATAAAATGACAGCAGCAGAAAAGTTCTCCCAAACAGACTTAGAGCACCTGACCCTGGCTGCGTCTTATTCGGGCAAAACTCTTGAGTCTGCACTGCTGGCCCATGAGATTGAAGAAACTCAAAAAGAGATTATTTTTACGATGGGTGAGATTGGTGAAAGCCGCTCCAAGGAGACCGGCAATCATGTCAAAAGGGTGGCCGAATATTCCTACCTGCTGGCCCAGCGCTGTGGTCTTTCTGCCGAAGAAGCAGAGATCCTCAGGATGGCCTCCCCAATGCATGATATAGGAAAGGTTGCCATACCTGACGCCATCTTAAAAAAACCAGGCAAACTAACAGATGAAGAATTTGATACCATGAAAACCCACACTTCCATTGGGTTTAATCTATTGAAGAATTCCCGGCGGCAAATCCTGAAGGCAGCAGCTATCGTGGCCGGCCAGCATCACGAAAAATGGAATGGCAGAGGATATCCAAACGGTTATGCGGGCGAAGACATCCATATTTATGGCAGGATTACCGCCCTGGCTGACGTTTTTGACGCCCTGGGCAGTGACCGGTGTTACAAAAAAGCCTGGGATCTGGACCGCATCCTAAACCTGTTCAAAGATGAGCAGGGTCAGCATTTTGATCCGATGCTGGTTGACGTTTTTATGGATAGCCTGCCTGACATTTTAGTGATTCGCGATTCTTACGCAGATACTTACGAATCTCCGGAGGTTTAGGGCCAATTTCAAAAAAAGGGCGTGGTAAAGTGAAACATGCAAAATTTCTTGGCAGTACTGAAATCGTTGGTGAACAGGAGCGCTTCGACCAAAGACAGGTGGCCTTTACCAGACTGGGACAGGGACATCTGGGCGAAGACGTGAAACTTCGCTGGCTGGGCGAATCTCCGGACCCCTTCTGGCGAATATTATATGGATATACCCGCAAAGAAAACAGTTTTGTAAGCAACCTCCGCAAATCAGTAGATGGTCCGGTCAAACCGGAAATAACCTCGCCAGGCTCACCTGCCGAAACCAGTTTAAAGATTAAAGAGGCGGCGAAATTTTTCGGTGCTGACCTGGTCGGTATAACAGAACTGGACCAGGCCTATGTCTATAGTCATCGGGGACGAAACACTGACCTGGAAGATGGCTGTTTTGGCGAAGAAATCATTAATCACCATAAATATGCCATCGTCGTTGGTTATGCTATGGATTACGACCGCATCGAAAAATCCAACAGTTATATTTCTGATGCCGAAACCGGCAGGGCTTATGCTGAGGTTGCTAAGATTGTTGTGATGCTCGCTCAGTTTATCAGGGAATTGGGATATCCAGCCCGGGCCCACCATTTTCGTCAGGATGAAGTGCTCCATGTACCCCTGGCTATCTCTGCCGGATTGGGCGAGCTGGGGCGCAATGGCTTCGTGATTTCACCTGAATACGGCCCCCGCTTCCGGACCGGAGTGGTCACCACCGACCTGCCTGTAGACGTGGAGACCCCGGTAAATCATCATATCCAGGATTACTGCAACTACTGTGGGGTATGTGCCGCTACGTGCCCGGCCGGTGCCATTCCGGATGGCGAAATGACTGTGGTCCGTGGAGTCAAAAAATGGGCTATTAATGCAGATGCCTGCTTGACGCACTGGGCTTCTGACCCTGAAGCTCATTTATGCTGTGCTAAATGTATAAAATATTGTCCTTGTAATACAAAATAAAGTTCAACCTCAGGTGGAGTTCTAAACTTCACCTGAGGTTGAACTTTATTTGAACCTATCCAGGCGCTAAGCGCCACTTACAATCTCAATTCCGGCACTGGTGCCTATTCGGTCAGCACCGGCTGCAATCATAGCCCGGGCGTCTTCTTGGCTCCGAATACCACCAGAAGCTTTGACCCCCAAAGCCTGGCCAACCGTGCGGCGCATTAAACGGACATGCTCCGCAACAGCACCGGCAGGTCCGAATCCGGTAGAGGTTTTCACAAAATCCAAATTTGTTTTTTTAGCCAGCCGGCAGACTTCAACAATTTGGCCTTCGGTGAGGTAGCATGTTTCCAGAATCACCTTGATTACCGGCTTGCATACATTATCCCGCAGCCCGGCAAAAAGCTTCATCTCATGCTCAATCAGATCCATCCTGTTGTTCAGGACCTGACTTACATTTAATACGTAATCCAGCTCACGGGCCCCCAACTGCATAGCGTGTTCAGCCTCAAAAAGTTTAGTTTCCGGAGTATTGGCCCCCAGGGGGAAACCTATTACAGTGCAGACTTTAACCTGGCTGCCCTCCAGCAGTTCCGCCGCCTGGGCTACATACCCGGGATTGATACATACTGAAGCGAACCCATATTCTACTGCTTCCTCACACAGTTTCTTTATCTGGCCCGTGGTGGCATTGGCCTTTAACAATGTATGGTCAATCATTTTGGCAATTTCACTGGACATGGTTCATCATTCCCCTATCAATTTTATTGGAATCTGCCAGCTATCTTGGCATTAATTTGATTATATCCGAAAAAAGCGGCAAGTGCGCACCAATTTTTCTTAAAACATGACGCAGTGAGTGCAGAGTTTGAGAGTTCGAGACATAAAAAAATGAATAGCCATAGAATGCTATCACCCTCATAGTCTAATCTCAGATAAGTGCATCTCTCGAATAAAACTTAATCCCAACCCGGTCTATGTGTCTTCGCAAATCCTGATTTTTTAATGACCTATAATCTAACACATCAACCATATAGGGAATTGGCAATTTCTCATTGATATATGATCCCAAAGTTAATGCTAGGCTCTCCGTACATTCTTTTCCCTTAATGGCTAAATCGATATCACTGCCTTTTTTATAATTTCCTTTTGCTCTACTACCAAATATAATAACTTCTTCTACTTGAGGGTAGTGAGTAAAAGTTTCCATCAACATTCTGAAAGATTTTTCTGTAATTCCAAATTGATTCATTTTACTGCACCTAATTTCAAGAATACTTGATTTAAAGCAGTAAAGTAATCGTTAACGATTAAAGAATACGCTAGCTCAGCCATGGTTTCATCGTATGTATGAGCCATTAGATTTCTTTTCTGCAGCATATCTAACCATATTTCACCATCTTCAATAATTTCATACTTAAAAGCCTGTTTAATCGCGTCTCTGGGAAATTTTGCTTCTACACCTTTTTCTTCCAAATAATCTTTAAGCGTCTTCCAAGCCAATTCAAAGGTAAATTCATAAATTTGAATAACGCCAGCCTTCTCCAACATTGAATGATCTGGTTTACTAAGGGCATCTTCTAATTTTTCGAATGCTTTTTGGAAATTACTTAATCGTTGTTTCCACCTTGTATCTGTATCCAAATTTCACACCTCACTTTTTCAATATTTTCTAATATTAATTTCTATTATATCCGGCAATTCCCCTGCTAAAAATTTGAAAAATCGGTGATGGTATTGAGTGTTTGAAAGCGGTGAATCGAAATTCACAATAGACGGTGGGGTATTGCCGAAAACGATACTGTAATCAGCCGCCGGAGAGTGCGAGTTCTGCCTGAACATACTACTTCCCTTAGGATTTAATTAGGAAGCTAGAGAATGTGCTTCCACTTTGCGCGTCGACAAGTACAGCGTCATCATTCACCCAACGGAAACGAATGATATTCCCGTTAACTGCCCGAGCGTTTTGCAGTGAATCGGTCAGCAATGTCTGTGACTTTGTCGACAAGTTTACCATCACTACGTCAACAACGCCAGCCATCGGGACGGTACCATAACCTATCGCAACTTTATTTCCCGAAGGCGACAAACGAGGCTCGCCGTCAAGGTATTCGACAACTCTGGTAATTTCAGAGATTTCTCCTGTTGATACATTGACATTGTTAATGAACGCAGTGGAATTGGAACTGCCATCTTCATAACTTTGAGAACACGATTTTCCCATCCTTAACACCGGTTATACTGAAATTCGGCAGTTTTGGGACATCTACAGCTACAACCGTCTTATTATTAACATCAATCATACGCGTGTCGCCGAGCGCACCTACAACAACATTGCTATCAGTTATGAACCCGACAATATCGTTGTCATAGGCGGAGAAATTAATTGGCCTTCTTCTCCGGTTTTGAGGTCAATTCCCCAAACTGATGTTTCGTTTAACTTAGTACTGTCCCGATTTGTACGGTAAACAATATAATTACCATCAGGACTGATTTTTACGCTATCGACCCAAGTAAGATACCCATCGGGATGAAGCTTCGTGATCCCGAGGCCGATCTCAGCTTGTGTTTTAGCGGAGTAAGTATCAGATGAGAGCTTAACAGCAGATAAATTGTCAGGATCAATGCGCCAAATCCCCATATCAGTATATGCAAGATAGATGTTTTTTTCATAGACATAAATAAAGCTGTATGATTGGTTCCCCCATTCGGCTGGGAAAACAAAGCGATCTTTCCCTACGCTTGCTTTATAAAATAAACTCTCATACTCGCCGCTCGATTTATCTGAGATAGCGATCTTAAACGATGTCAGTTTAACTTCGGTTGTCTTCTCCCCAACTAGCGAATATGCTTTGGTATGCTCGGCAACGAATTTTGCCCGAGTTTCGGCAAGGTTGTTTATGCCGGGAAGATCTTGGCCCTGCGCATCGACTATGCCGTTAGGGTAGAGTATACTCATCATTTCAGCATATTCTTTATCGCTGATTGCGTCAACTAACAGAACCGCGCCACTCTCCCCGACCATAACATTACTGACATTTTCTCCGTATGGAACAGCGGTCAGCATTTTTTCGCTCGTAGTCGACAAGCTTGATGCTTATATTGCCTGTGAAATAGCGACCCCAAGAAGGGTAAGCGCAATTGCTATAGGTATGATTCTTGACCATTTTTTCGTGATTATGATCATTCCTTTCCTGCACTCAAGTACAAACAAGATAGAAGAGCGCAAGCATGTTTGTTAAAGCTCCCTTTTATGACAAAATAAAGAGGAAGTAACCGCTATGTCACTAATTGATGCCTTTGCTGCCTCGCCAAGGTTTCCAGTTGATTTGATTATATCCTAAAAAGGCAGCAAGTGCCCACCAATTTTTCTTAAAACATGACGCAGAGTTTGCAGAGCGTGAACTTAGAGACGCAGAGAGAAAGTGCTGCTAAATGGAGTGGATAAAAAAAGAAAAAATCCAATGCGCTAAGCCTTGAACATAAGGTACAATCTGAAAATTCTCTGCACGTCTGTAATCTCTGCATCATCTTTTAACCCCCGTGTCTTTTCATCCCTGTTCATCCGGAGCTAAATTTTATTTTATTTTTATTCTGTCAATCCCCGGGAATCCAGGTTGCATACCAATTCAATTATGATATAATAAAAAAGTGGAAAGAGGCTATTCTTTCCACTCGATAAGGGCAAGTTGTTACTCGATGCCGGATTTAACAAATTGCTCTTTATTTATTTTTTATGGATTTTATTAACTAACGGATCCTGTTCAAGAAATCCTGCGTCTCCATTGGTCTTAATATACAAGACTTTAATATTGCCTTTTTCCCATTCTACTTTGTCTATTCTGAATTTATCCTTTGTTTTTTCTACGGTATCTGGGCTATTCATTGCCTGTTCTACAACATTCAGCCATTTTTTCTTGACATCGTTCAGATTTAAACCGTTCGGATCCAATAAACCTCCGGTTATTTCCTTGCCTTGAACAACAACTTCTGTAATTTTCAAGTTGTGTTTATTGGCAAATTTAGCAACATCTTCAACAGATTGAGCGGACTCAAATTGAATTTTAGACTCATTGACAGGTTTGGAGATTTTCTCATTAGCAAAGACTGTATAAGCCGAAATGACAATTAAACAGATTGACAATACAATTAATCCTATGACTTTAATATTTTTCATCACTTATTCCTCCATTCTTTAAATTATGAGGAGTACGAATCTCTATTGGGGCAACGGTCACCGTCAGTCCAAGAACCGTTGACGAGCCAAGTATTTGAATAAGGGTGCAGGGTACCATCTGCTTTATAAACTGTTCCGCGAATGCAGTAGTTAGTGCTCCCACAGGTCCATCCAAGAGGGTCGCTATGTTCCCCTACAACATAAGCCGTACCTATCAAGTTTGGCAAACCATTAGGATAGTAATAAAGAGTTCTGGTGAAGGTCACAGAATTTTGAATATACCCATCTGCAACCGCTTCTTCACCCCATTTTTCAGTATGTATATCAATGTGCTTTTCACCACTATCCATATCTAAATCCGCATTTACACATGTAGACCACCAAGAAGTAATTGACCCACTATTCATAACTTGGTCGAAGTGCCATTCTTGTTCAACACACCAGCCTCCACCTTGCCCGGAATCCCGAGCAACAATTGCATCCTGTGAACTCCAGTTACCAATATAGGTATATGTCGCAGAAGTGGCTCCAACACTAGCCGTTCCGCTGCCTGAACACGGTACAAACTTCGTCGTGCCCTGACAGTGATCCCGGTCACATGTAACGTAAGCCTGGGCAGTACTGGTTCCAAAAACAAGCATTAAAAGTAACATCACTGCAATTGAGAAACGATTTAACCTTTTTTTCAACACACTAAATCTCTCCTTTCGATTAAAAAGATTGATATCTGATTGCTCTAGTTTTCTTGGTAATCACCCCCTTTATTGTTCTTTTTTATTTCTGTGAGATCTATAATTGTTACATTCTAAATACGACTGGAGGATAATCATCAATACTGCTACTCCAAATGATGTCGCTCCGCTTTCATCACTTGAACTTCCCAGTGTAAATACCAAAATAATTGAACCAACTATAATAATTACACTTCGTACGATTAGTGGTAACACCACTCCTTTTAATTCCATAGTGATTAGCGTACTAATACCAACCAAGATTAAGAATAATAGTGATATAAATGCCGCAAGACTAAAAATATGATCAGCACCTTCAAATTTTACCATGTCAACACCGTAAAATATTCCGACAGTTATTATTGCTAAAAGACCGGAAATTAACGGATATAGAGCGTAAAGAATAAGTTTTTTCAAAACTTGACCTCCTATAGTGCGCACGTTGTGCGCTTCATATATATTTCATAGAAATCATCGCTCCTGCGATGCGATGTAAGACAACCGACTTACCTCACGCGAAAGCCTCGGGGGACAATCGCATGTCGGTAAAGTCGGATTAGGTAGCAAGTGCTGTCGAGTAGCCTGGCGAGTCAGGCCATATATGGTAAAGCCTGTGGGCTGCTTCCGGGTCTGTGGCTGTGGGACGCTCCAATAATCTTAATCATAATTGTATTAAATAAACTATGAGATTGCTATAGACCTTTATCAAAAAGGCATTATAAGCCCACAAAAAGTCCTTTTCCTTTATCGAAAATCTTTTCAAAAAAAATGCCCTTGACTATTCAAGAGCATTTCCTATACACAATACTTTGCCTTAAATTCCCTTACCTTTTCAAGGGTCATAAGGGCATTTTCACTTGCATTTGCCAGCTTCACCATATAAGTCCTAATGCCCCAAGGTAATATTTCTGTGACCAAGTTAGCATTTATGATATATCCTTTGTGGGAGCGGAAAAAGTTCTCGCCTGTTAACTTTTCTTCTAAGCTTTTGAGAGCTTCATAAGTACTAACTGGCCCATGGGTGGTAATAATAGTCGTCTTGTGCTCAGAGCGCATAATTAAAATAATATCCTGGAGATTTATGAAACTGCATTTGTCATTTGATTGTATAAAAAGCTTAACATTTTCTGTTTTTGGTAATTCTCTTTTTACCAGTCCCGTCTTGTCTCTTTCCCTCTTCAGTTCCCGGATCCTTTTAATCGTCTGGCGGATACGCTCCAAGTTAAAAGGTTTGACCAGGTAGTCGAAGGCATATACTTCAAAGGCCTCATGAGTATAATTGGCAAAAGCGGTCGCAAAGATAATAAAGATTTCAGGGTCTAGGTCAAAAATTTCTTTAGCTGCATCTATTCCATTCATCTGTGGCATATCAATGTCGACAAAAATGACATCTGGTTTTAACGCTTCAACCATCTGGATGAGCTGCCTTCCATTTTCTGCTTCCCCTGCGATATCTATGTCAGGGATGCCCTGTAATACTTTATTCAGGACCAGCCTCATTGACGGGTCATCTTCGGCAATTATGATCTTCAGCATCTTATGGTACGCCTTTCATTAAAAAATACCCTTAACAGTCTCTTAAATGTTCAGGCACTTCCGGCTGATGCCAAAGAAGTATACTGGCCGGTTGGACACTTAAAAAACCTGCAAAAAGGGCAAAGGTAGCTATGGTGGAAAGACAAGTTAGCTTTAGTCTGCGCAGCATATTTTCACCTCCTCAAATTGAATTTAACATTAATATTTTTATTTTACCAAAGGAGCTTCGTGTTTTATATACACCATTACTCAAAAGTCATTATCCTTATCTAAAAAGTCAATATGCCTTACCAAAACGTTATTAATATCTTTTTACGGGACTAATTTTGCCAGGATTCTATCAACCCTTTCAGTGAATTGGATGCCAATTGGGGTTAAACTAAATGTCTGGATTAAAAGCCCGCCAATACTTGCCAAAACCAGGGAAAAGGGTCCGGTTGTTTTGGTAAAGATAATTAACAAGGTAATGCCTAAACCCCATGCAAAGACATAAAGTAAAGAAAGCTGCCGGTACCTTTCCTTTTTCTCCTTTTTTGTGATAGGTTTATTAGGCGTGTCTACCGGCGCCCACTTTTTCACAGCATATAAACCGACTATGGTACTTAAAAGGACGAGCAAAATCATCCCTTTTTCATTAACAGAACGACCCAATTCTGGGGCTAAGCCCCCGATTCCAAGCAGGGCTATTATGCTGAATATCAGGCAGCGGCCGAAAGTATTGCAGTGGGCCCCACCGGATAACAACTTAAATAAACCGGAGGTGGCCAAAGCAGCTAAAACAAAAGGAAGAATCCGAAAAATGTAAGACAGCCCAATGATAATCAGTCCTTTTATAACAGCCCCAATTATGATTTCAAGGCCGTATCTGATAGTATCTGATTCCTTTTGTTCTAGATGTAATTCACGGGCTAAATACTTAGACAGGTAAAATGAAATTTGTCTAATCGACATCATAAGCTTTCACCTAATGAAAATTATTTTAAATAGGTATGGAAACTTTAAATGTTGTCCTGTGAATATTGCTTGTTACATCTATGTTTCCATCGTATTTATCGACTATTTTTTTCACACCGTAAAGGCCCATACCCCTCTCCGGTCCTTTTGTAGAAAAACCTGCTTCAAAAAGTCTGTTGATTACCTCAGAATCCATTGGCAGACCATAGTTTGTAACCTCAAATAAATAACCGTCCAAATCCTGGCTCAACATAACCTCTACTCCTCTATTATCTGCCGGGAGTCCAGTAACAGCTTCAAGGGCATTGTCTATTAAATTCCCTAGGATTAAATTGGCATCTCTCGTACCAATCGGTAGCTTTTTCAGGCTGGTATTAACATAAACATTGAGACTGATATTTCTACCTTCCGCTACACCCATTTTTGCGTAGAGCAGAGCGGTGACTCCCAGATTATCAGTCTTTACCAGTTCGGAGGCTGCTGCCATTTCTTTCATGCCGGATTGAATATATTCCTTAGCTTCTTGAAAAGCTTCAACCTCAAGGAGGCCGTACATTACCTGCAGGTCATGGTTAAAATTATGCCTTTGGGAACGGAGCGTTTTCAAAAGGTCTTCAACCTGGTTAAAAGTAAAAAGCTGGGCTTTAGTCTCAATTTCACTTTCTAGAAGACTTATTACTCTCTTAACCAAAGTTATGATTAAAATGGGCATCATAGTAATCAACGCTATTACCAAATAATGATTTGACAGAAAGGTTTTAAAATCAAATGTGTTCGAAGTCGCCAAAAGTTGTGTCAAGTAAAAGAGCGTAAACAATAAAATTTGAAAGAGGAAAAATATGATAAAAGGATAGTATTTATTTAGGGATTCCCTCGTGTTCTTTAATGTATCAAGCCATGATTCAGGTAACCGAATTTTTAACCGATTAATTAAAAAAATTGCCGCTGCCATAATAATTGCTTCAGGAAAAAAAAAAGCAAACCGCAGCCAAACATTCTCTAAAACAGCTTGAAGATTAAGCCCAGTAATACTTACCAACAAAGAGACTGATAGTGCCTCAATAGAAGCATAAAAACATAAACCTAACAAAACTGTAAGAAAACTTATTTTTAATGGAATTAACATGACAAGGCAGACGACTATAGAAAAAGAAATTAATTGTAAAATCGTCATAAACCCAAATGAGAGAGGGATTAGACGGATTAAATAACTGCACAATGCTTGTAATATCCCTATTGAAAAGACCTGTTTTATAGTAGCCCTAATGCCTATTAGGTTAAGACCTAAGATTGCTAACAACACTGCTTCCGGAATAGAAATTAAAATTAATACAGGAAGACTTATTTCTTTCAAATAAAGCCTCCTTTCTAAATAACTCTAGTTACACCGCCAACCTCGTCATTAGTTGGCGGGAATCCAGTTAGTTTGCTGCTGTTGCAAATACAATATTTTATTGATTCCCATAAATGGTATTTATTTGAATTATTAATAGTATCATATCACAGATAAAATATTTTTGTAATACAATGCGCTAAAATGCAGTCTTAACGACATAAATTGCTGTTTTAGAGTGCATTTTGATAAAAGGGCGCCTATCCGGCGCCCTTTTATCTGTGCTATCATTTAGTTCGTATTTCTGCCCGTCTATCAGTGGGACATTTAATCTCTACTCACTACTCACTCCCCACTCTCCACTAGTCTTCACTCTTTATCACTAACAATTGTCCTGTTTCCACTGATATTTTGCCGATTTCGCCTAAGATTTTATTGCTGACCCCGAGAGCTTGGCCCAAATGCAGGGTTGCCCGGTTCAGGGGATATTGAAAGCCTTCCAGGGTAATACCTGTCACTTCAATGGTTAAAGGCAAAATTGAAACATAAGCATAATGCCCCCGGGAAATAGAAATATCATTATCTACAAGATATATCTCGTTTTTCTCTCCGACTATTCTGCAGGAGATTCCCTCCTGCAGGCACCTGCTGAGCAGATGAATATTGGCCAAACTGTGATCCATGCGGGTGCCTAGTACGCCAAGGAGCACAATTTCCGCCGGTTTTTGGGCCAATGCCCAGATTACCGCCATTTCCGAATCAGTGTAATCTTTCTCCACAGGGTCGCAGGATGCTGCTTCCTGACACCACCTCTTGATTGCGATAAACTCCTCTGAAGTTACCGAATCAAAATCTCCCAGAGCATAATCAACGGAAATTTTATTTTGCAATAAGAACAATGCGCCGCGGTCCGCCCCCACGATAAAATCCCCGCTCCTGATTTCTTCCAGGGCCCATGGTCCGAGATCTCCTCCGGCAAATATCAATATTCGTCTGTCCTGCATAACTGTCACCTCACAAAATTGGCCATCCATTACTATTATTGTACCTAATTTTAGCTAATCATTTGCACGAATAATAGTGGTCTTTGTAAAGAATAATAATACTGTTTTAAAAATATTTGTTGGAGGTGCTTCTTCAGATGAACTATCAATTCTTACAGCAAAACCTGAACCAAATTGCTCAAATCTGCAATCAACTCAGTCAGAATGAGCAGAGCAATGTGTCTAAACTGCAGCAAATGCAGCAGGCAGAACAAACTGCCAGCCAACAATTAAGGCAATGTGTGCAGCTTTGTAACCAAGTTGCCCAACAAATGCAGCAGTTGACAGCTACCCAATTACCCAGTGGATCACAACTCGGTTCACAATATGCATCAAGCACTCCGTTTACCAGCAGCTCCTACACCGGCACTTCCGCTTCCGGTATGGGCATGGGAACCAGCAATTGGTCAAACATCCCCGTAAGTACCGCCGGCTCGTTTGGAAGCTTCCAAAGTGGACGGCAGTATGGTTTTGAGACCTCTAAAGAGTTAGGTGCAACCGGACAAGCCGCATTTAACACCAATAAGGATCTTAACCAGTAGTAGAGAGAGAGTGGCCCCCCACTCTCTTTTTTAGGCTGTTGAAAAACTTCGCCTAGCGGCGTCAGCCGTATGAACCAAGACCTCAACGTACATACCCAGTACGCCTTCGGCCTTGGTTCATACGGCTTCCTTGCTATGCTCGTTTTTGAACAGCCTGTTAGGTTGGACCGTTGAATATTCGTCTACGTTGTCAGAAATTTTACGACTTGTCGACGTACACCTGTACGACTCCGGCGTCGGTAAAATTTCTTCCTAGCTATACTCGCTTTTGAACGGCCCTTTATGTTGGGCCGTTCAAAGCGTTGTTTTTAATGCTTTAGCACTTAGAACAGCGGCGTACCCCTTGCGGGTAAAAGCGTCGTCTAGCTGCGTTTAGAACCATGAGTCGGGTATGAAGGCTGCTAATAATAAAGAGTAGCCGATGGCAGGCAGCAGATTGCCGACTTTGATATCCTTGATTTCTAATATGCGTAAGCCTATGGCCATTATAAGGACCCCGCCGGTGGTCGTCATTTCAGTGATTACCGAAGGTGTTAACACATCTTGGAGGTATTGGGCCAATAGTGATATAGAGCCTTGATAGATTAAAACAGGCAGGGCGGAAAAAGCAACCCCTAAGCCCAGAGTGGAAGCAAAGATTATTGCACTAACGCCATCCAGAACAGATTTCAAAAGTAAAATTCCAGGGTCGCCGCTAATCCCCTCCTGAATAGAGCCTACTATGGCCATTGCGCCAACACAATAAACCAGACTTGGCGTGACAAAAGCCTTGGTAAAACTACCTCCCTGGTTGCCTAACAATGTTTCAATTTTACTGCCAAAGGCCTCCAACCGTCCTTCAATATTGAGCAGCTCACCTGTTAAGCCACCCAACACCAGGCTGAATATCATAATTAATATATTATTGGTCTTAAGTGCCATCTGCAGACCTATGACAATTACGGCCAGCGACAGTCCCTGAATTACAGTAATTTTGAATCGTTCCGGAATTCCTTTCTTTAAAAGAAAACCGATTGACGCCCCAACAATAATAGCGGCCGCATTTATTAAAGTTCCGGTCAACAAGCTGTCCTCCTTTTCGATAATGGTAAATACATTATACTACCTCTGGGCAAAAAATTCATTGAATTTCACTTATGTTATGTCTTTTAACTTAATGCGGTATTTCACTTTTTATAGACCTAACCCGATTTTTATGATAAAATATCTGTATACATCATTATCTGGATACATCTTACATATGCTCCAAGTCGCTGAGTTCTCATTGAAGAGAAGCGGGGGAACCATTCTTTAGGGGTGAATCTGTATAATGCCTTTCTGGCTTTATATAGTAGGGTTACTCTTACAACCCGAATCCGCCAGCTAACTTCGTAAGCGTTGAAGGGGGAAGCATTTTAGCCGAGCTTTTAATTTATTCTTGGTTACAGTATTCCTCTCTTCGCCTCGGACCTATCTGTCCGGGGTGTTTGTTATGTTATAACCTCAATGTATTACAATCAGGAGGTGTTATTTTGCCAGAACAGCTTTTTAAGGAATTTATCGCGGGGCTATCTGACGTGGTAAGGAGCAATACTAACATACATTCGGGCCTCTTTAAGGAATTTAATGTGAAAAAAGGTTTGAGAAATGAAAACGGTACCGGTGTCCTGGCTGGTTTGACAGAAGTCGGCGAGGTTCAGGGTTACGACATGATTGAAGGCGAAAAAGTTCCCGTTGAGGGCCAATTAAACTACAGGGGCATTGATACCGCGGATATTGTAGCAGGTTTTCAGAAAGATGGCAGGCATGGTTTTGAAGAAATTAGTTATCTGCTTCTATTTGGTGAACTTCCTACTGCCGAAGCTCTCAGAAAATTTACCGACTTATTGGGGTATTACAGAGCACTTCCCGAAGGCTTTACCAGGGATATGATTCTTAAAGCTCCCAGCAATAATATTATGAATAAATTGGCACGGAGTGTCCTGGCCTTTTATTCTTATGACGATAACCCCGATGAAACCAGTATTGAAAATGTTCTCAGACAGAGTATCGAACTTATTGCCCGTTTCCCTACTATGGCTGCCTATGGCTACCAAGCCATGTCATATTACCACCGCAATAACAGCCTCTATCTACATAAACCTGATCCTGATCTGGGAACTGCCGAAAACCTTCTTTTGATGATCAGGCCTGATGGAAAGTACACCAAAACTGAAGCAGATGTATTAGACTTATCTCTGGTCATGCATGCTGAGCATGGCGGTGGTAATAACTCGGCTTTTACCGTCCGCGTAGTTTCCTCCAGTGGAACTGATACATATTCGGCAATTGCCGCTGCGGTTGGTTCTCTAAAGGGCCCTAAACACGGTGGGGCTAATATTAAGGTCCTCGAAATGATGGAGGACATAAAAGAACATATCTCAGACTGGACAGACGAAGATGAAATCGAATGGTATCTCAATAAAATAGTACACAAAGAAGCCTTTGACAAGTCGGGCCTTGTTTTCGGCCTGGGCCATGCAGTGTATACCATGTCAGATCCCAGAGCGGTTCTGCTCAAGAAAAAGGCTGTAGACCTGGCTAAGGAAACGGGTCGGTTAAACGAATTCGGTTTATATGGTCTTATAGAAAAAATTGCCCCGAAGGTTGTAGGTAAGGCGAAAAAATCTGCCAAACCGCTCTGCATCAATGTTGATTTTTACTCCGGGTTTATTTATGATATGCTTAACATACCACGTGAACTCTGCACTCCGCTCTTTGCTATTGCCAGAATTTCCGGATGGTGTGCCCACCGGATTGAAGAACTCGTCACTGTAAACCAGATCATCAGACCTGCATACAAAAGTGTTGTTGCCCAGCAAAAATATGTCCCCCTAGTGGAACGGCAACCACTTAATGCTGCCGCTTCACAACTTCAGGTGCAGAAAGAAAAGCCAAATATTTCAGCATAATTTCACCAAATACAGATGTGCTCGCTTACTAAAGAACATCCTGATGAATAAAATGGTAGTGGACTCTTACTCACATAAAAGTTGTTGATAATGTATACACTAGCTTCAGGCAGCAAAACTTTTTAAGGGAGGAATTAATTATGCCTGATGTAAACTGCACTGTTAACAACTGTAAATACTGGACAGGTGACAATCTTTGCACCGCTCAGCAAATCGTGGTTCAAAATGATGCTTCCGGGGGGTTCTCGCCAAATTCTAAGCTGAACAGCTTGAATGCGACCCCTGCATCTTCAAAGGACGATACTTGCTGCCAAACCTTTAAAGAAAGCTAGAAAAAACGGGAGAGTCTTCATTAATGGGACTCTCCCGTTTTGCAACAGGAGGAATCATATGTCAGGCGGAAAAAACCGTTATACCCTTTCGGAAATTGCCGGCTCTTTTGGTGATCTGGGAACTCTTCTGCCTTTTGTGCTAAGTTATATTTCCATTCTAGAATTTGACCCCCTTGGTGTTCTGTTTGGGTTCGGGGTATTTAATATTGTCACCGGCTTATTATATAAAACCCCTGTTCCGGTGCAGCCCATGAAAGCCATTGGCTCCTTTTCTATTGCCCACCCAAGTCAGGTTAGCCAGGGTATGATCACCGGTGCCGGACTGTTCTCGGGGTTGTTTTGGCTTGCTATGGCATTAGCCGGTTTCACCAAATACCTCGAAAAAATATTTAAACCTGTCGTAGTCAAAGGTATCTTGCTGGGTCTGGGGATATCTTTTATGCTGGAAGGAATTAAAATGATGTCGACGGGACCATTGTTAGCAATCGTTGCAATCATCTTGTTTTTTACGCTGCACAGACAGACCCGGGTCCCTGTTATATTAATTTTACTGTTGTTTGGTGTGACTGCTGAAATTTTGACTAATTCACCTTTACTAAACGAGCTGAAACAAATCAAACTGTCCTTTGAAATTCCAGCCTTCAGCCCTGAACCGTTTACCTTCAAAGAATTCATCTCCGGTGTTGTCTTTCTGGCCCTCCCGCAAATACCTCTCACCATTGGTAACGGTATACTAGCAGTTGTAGCTGAAAATAACGAATTATTCCCCGAACGCCGTGTTTCAGCACAAAAAGTTGCTTTTTCCACGGCCTTGATGAACATATTATCTCCCTGGTGGGGAGGCGTCCCGACGTGTCACGGTGCCGGTGGTATGGCCGGCCATGTCCGTTTCGGTGCCCGGACGGGGGGTGCTGCCATTGTATTAGGCATTATTTTATTAACCATAGCTTTATTATTTGGCAAATCATTGACAATTTTACTTCAGCTTTTCCCCACAGCCGTTCTAGGTGTAATCCTGTTTCTGTCAGGCACTGAACTGGCCCGTTCCGCCCACAGCCAAGGTCCCGCGCGGGATTTTTACATTATTGCCGCAACGGCCGGTACCGCCTTATGGAATGCCGGTGCCGCCCTTATAGTCGGACTCGTGCTGAATCAGGTAATAAAACAAAAATCTTAAGATTTATAACTTAAATGCAGCAAATCTTTAAATACATATGCCAAAACTTTTAACAGAGGAGGGAACCTGATACCCAGAGTCTGGAGCATGGTCAGCATAAATGCCGCCAGCAGAAAAAAAGCAAAAACGCCAAGTTCCCGCCAGTATTTTTTTCGGATAAGTCTCGGAACTTCAAATAATGCTATACCTGTAAAAACCGTGATTAGCAAAAAAATCATCTGCCTGGCCCTCCCTGTTTTGGGGATAATCCCCGCAGTTTGGCTATAAGTAATGTCAGACAAGGCAGGATAAGCTCATACGGTGTCGCATAGAAAAGCCAGACATCACTGGATATATAGGCTTGTTCCATAGCCGAATCAGCTAGGATGATGGCCAAAGCAATACAGATAATTCCACTGGGCAGCACCAAAGGAAAATAAGACCGCAAATTAAATAACTGAGCAGTGCTCAATACAGCTGCATAATAGAAAACGCTAACCTTTATAAAAAATGTAACTAACAGCACTATCGCTACAAATATTTCTAACCTGGTTAAAATGTTTGCTATATTTATTAATCGCACTGCTTCAAAGGACGGCTGTGCTATAATGGAACTAGTAATTCCCAGTACAGCTATATCCCGGACCGTAACTATAAACAGAGTTGCCCCTCCAAGTAAAAGGCCAGCCATAACAGAACTTGTGGCCTGTTTTATCTCGTTCAAATAAGGAATGATCATAAGAAATATAATTAACTCGCTAAAAGGAATGACAACTATAATATGAGTACCCTGGATAAAACTTTTCAGAGGGGTTTCTAAAACCGGCAAAAAATTGGCAAACTCCATGTCTTTCATCAATAATACGAAGGTGAATGCAACTATTACCAATGTAATTACTACAAATATACCGCTGCACCGGGCTATGACTTCGATCCCGGCCCTTACTGCCCATGCACAGACAAAAGTAAACATAATCAATATTAACTCTAAGGGTGTTTCCGGCATAATATATGTGAGTATAAAATCCCCAATGAACCGCAAATTCTGACTGGTTGTAATCAAAAAAAACAACACATAAAATGCAGAAAGCGGCTTTCCTAAATAGGAGCCGTAAACGAGATCATTGATTTGGACTAGGTTTTTTCCGGGGAATCTTCGCGCAACAGCTATCCACACCAGGGCAAAGGGTAAACTGATAACCCAACCGGCTAAAACAGCCAACCAGGTATCGCGTTTGGCAACCCCAAAGACAAATGTTACTATTAAAGTAGAACCCAGGATAAAACCTGTGATTAAGAACATTAGTTGTGAACTTGATATTTCTCCTCTTTCTATCTTCAACCAATACCACTATTCCTTTTCCGGGTAAGCCGGTTTATTTATTCTACCTATCCTGCGTATTTTCGCCTCAATAGACAACTCTATTTCAATATGTGGAAAAATCTCATCCCATCTGGTCTCGTATTCTTTCCATAGCATCGGGTATCTTTGGTGTACCGTGTCACCAAAGCCAAAAATATCAGTGTTGAGTTTGCGGGCCTTTTCCAGGGCTGCCATGACCTCATTTCGAATGGCGGCTACTTTCCTTTTTTCCAAGGCTTCAATTGCCGTTGGCAATGTAAAGTCTGCCGAGCACGACTGACTGCCTAGACTTCCTTCTTCTTTGATTTTTACTGTGATGTGGATCTTGCCATCCTTTATTTCCGGGGTAACTTTACTTTCGGCCCGAATAATCTCCAGGCTGGCTTTACCATTACCGCCAGGACAATCTACGTCAATAATTCCGCTTTTCACTTCACCTAAAACCCAAAGAAGCCCCCTTGTTTCAGCATCATTCAATTGACCCGCCAGCTTGTCTTTTTTAAATACCGCCGTACCGGATACGTAAGCTCTTTTTTCATTGTTCGCCCCTGATATTTCGATCAATGGAGCTATAGGTGCTGTGGTCTTGCTAATCAAACGTGATACAAACTGATTCATTCTGACCAAACTTGTCTGGGATGTGGCAGTCTGTGATTCCAGCATATTGGTTATATCTATGGCCGGTATCTTCTGTAATTGGGGCTGCACATCCAATATTTCACCGGCCTTATTTTTTGCTACCAAAACAAATACTGTAAGGCGGGTTTCTTGGTCCCGCAGAAAGAAATCAATAGATTTTTCTACCCCTTCCTGAGCTATATCCCGGCTAAATATCAAAATCTGATTATGCTGGAAATACAGCTTCTGGTTGAATTTATGGGTGAATCCCCTTATTGTACTGAAAACAGTCTCTCCTGTGTTTTCAATATTAATGTATGCCTTTCCGCCACCCCCGCCGCTTCCTGCTTGATGAGTTTTTAACTCACCTGGTTTAACAATTTGCGCTGTTAACTGTACTTGCCCTTGATCCTCACCTTTATCAATGCCAACACCCATCACAACAGCCAAAGTATTCAATTCCCGGCGATTCCAACAGCCGGTTGCACTTAAAATCACGATCAGACAAATCGCTGTCAGTCTCAAAAAGCCATTCCGTTTTTTCATCAATTAGACTCCACAAGCCTTTCAATCCATTTCAGTTTTTTCCCGGAGGTTTGGGCCTTAATCCGGATTTTTGTCGTTCTGAATCCCGCCAGACTATTGTTCTTGGCCGGGTCAACATCGCCCAAATAGGCACCCGGATAAAAACATCCTTCAAATCGCGAACAGTGAGCGGAACCACCGGAGAAAAGTAGGGAGTTCCAAAAGACCTTAGACCTGCCAGATGAATCAACGTTCCAATCAATCCCAGCATTATTCCAAAGCCACCCATGGTCCCGGCCAGGATGAGATATATAATTCGTAAGATAACTCCCCCATCGGTCTGAGCAGGAATTACAAAACTTGAAACCGCCGTTATAGCTACCATAATAACTATGGGCGCCTCGATCACTCCAGCTGAAACAGCTGCTTCGCCAATTACCAAAGCTCCTACAATGCTGATAGCCTGGCCTACAGGACGGGGTAAGCGCACACCTGCTTCCCTAAGAATTTCAAAGGTCATGCCCATAATTAACGCTTCCACTACTGCCGGAAAAGGAATTCCTTCACGGGCTGCCGCCATAGTAAACAGCAAAGGGGTAGGAATCAATTCCTGGTGAAAGGTTGTCACTGCTACATAGGCCGCCGGGCCCAGAATGCTAATCACATAAGCGATAAATCTCAGCATTCTGACCAGACTGGCAAAATAAGGACGGGAATAATAATCTTCCGAACTTTGAAAGCTTTCAATGAATAACATAGGCATTGTAAGCACAAAAGGGGTCCCGTCAATGACAACAGCAACCCGGCCTTCCAACATTTTCGCTGCCACAACATCAGGTTTTTCACTATTGGCAATTGTGGAAAAAATAGAAAAAGGCGCATCTTCAATAAATTGTTCAATATACCCGGACTCCAGAATAGCATCAGTATTAATTCTTTTTAACCTACGCCTGACTTCATCTACTAACCCCGGATTGACCACTTCTTTTATATAGGCTATGGAGACGCTTGTTTTTGTGCGTTTGCCTATTACCATTGTCTCTACAGTAAAATCCGTGCTTTTAATTTTCCGCCGTAATAATGCAGTATTGATAGATAAGGTTTCAGAAAAGCCTTCCCGTGGCCCGCGAACCACCGCCTCGGTTTTTGGTTCTTCTATAGTGCGGGTTGCCCACCCTCTGGCACTGACGGCTAAAGCGGCTTTAGAGCCATCAATCAACAAAATGACATCCCCGGCCAAACAAGCTTCCACCACTTCATTCATGGAGTTAGCTTGTTCAATGTTACCTACTGACAGGATAGTCGTTTTTATCATATCGATCTTTTCAGACTCTATTCTTACAGTCAGCCAATCCATGTGACTGTCAAGCATTAAAGGCTTCATTATGTTCTCAGTTATTGTAAATTTATCCGCCAGGCCCTCTATAAAGATAAGGGCTGCCCTGACCTGCCTTTGATGACCAAAAGCAAACTCACGCATAACAATATCACTGCTTGTACCTAAAATATCCCTTAAATCTTTGAGGTTCTTTTTAAGCTCGTGAGAAATTTCAGTATGCAATAATCTAGGGGTCTTATCTTCCCTAATCGTATTCTGTTTAAGCAATTGCCAAAAGCGTATCTTTTTTAACAAGTAGCGGATCATCATATTCCCTCTATACCATTTAATACCATTTAATACCATTTAATTTTTTATTATTTCCGATAATGGCAAAACTATGCAGAAAAACCTGAGTTCAGATGAATTTCGAACTCAGGTTGCCTAAACACTTCTCTCGGTATGCTTATTTTTCACTCATATTTCAGCACATAACCTACTCCCCTTACAGTGTGGATTAGTTTAACCGAATACTTGTCATCAAACTTAGCCCTAAGATACCGGATATAAACGTCAACAATATTGGTGTCCCCAAAATAATCATATCCCCATACATTTTCAAGAATTTTTTCACGGGTAAGGACTAAATTTTTATTTTCAACCAGATATTTTAACAAATCAAATTCTTTTTTTGTCAACTCTACTATGTCATTTTGATAGGTGACCAGGTGCCTGTCTTCATCAATCCTTAAATCACCCAGAGCAATTAAATTAGCAGCCTGTACAGGCTGTTTTCTGCGTTTCAGAGCAGTGCGGATTCTAGCCAAAAGCTCTTCGATGGCGAAAGGCTTAGTGATGTAGTCATCAGCCCCTAAATCAAGTCCCATCACCTTATCAGTGACCTCATCCTTGGCAGTCAACATAATCACCGGAGTTTCAAAGGACTGGCGAAAACGCCTGAGCACTTCCATCCCATTAAGCGACGGGAGCATTACATCTAAAATAATCAGTTCATGGCTTCCACTCATGGCTCTGTCCAAACCCTCCCGGCCATCGTGGGCCCGGTCAACCATATACCCTTCATAAGTCAGTTCTAACTCCACAAAACGGGCGATTTTGACCTCATCTTCAATTATCAGTATCCGCTCACCGGCCATTAAAGCAAACCTCCTGATACAGCCAATTTACTTCTATAAAGCTTTATAAATATTTTACCTTTAAACTGTATCAGCTAGCAAGAAAAAAGTGGGGAGTGATGAGTGGTGAGTGAAAAAACACTCCCCGACACTTCGATCTCCACTCTCCACTTTCCTCTCCCCACTCTCCACTCTCCTATTCGTTCTTAATCACATTCGAGACCGCATTTGATATTTTATCCATAGTTTCATTTATTTTTAAATCTTCTTGCCCCGGCTTTGTAAATCTGATTTTATGGTTAGTCACCAGGGCTCCGATAACTCCAACGATAGTTACCGGTGCTGCAATGATTGTTGATAAAACCACAACATTGACAGGTAGGTTAATTATTTTGCTGTCAGCCTTACTGATTACAAATTTAGTCTCATTCCCCTTATGGTATAGCTTTTGGCCTACCTTGAAAACTTTTTTGACAGTCCCTTCACAACAAGTCCCGGAAGCTGCCTTCATTTCAGGGGGGGTTACCTTGCTCTGCTTCTCCAGCTCAATAAGGGCATCTACTACATCGAAGTTACACTTTTCCAGTAATTCTTTAGCCTCCGCGTAGCTAATGTTGGCCCTTGTCCTTAACATTTCAATCTGTTCCAAATTTACCGTCATTACACGATCCCTCCATGTTTTTTTATTACATTATAATTATAAGACGGAACAATGAGAGTGTTTTTAGACTAAGATTAAAATTAGATTAAAAAACTTTTCAAACTAAAACGACATTTCATGTCTAAAAACCTGCATTATAACCCATACAGCTTGATTCCCTTAAATAATATATTATTATGAAGAATGTAATAAACGTAACTGTTATTTAATTTTTATGGAGGGCTTTCGGATGAGGATTTTGAAGCTGAATTTGTTTTCAAAGATATTCCTAAGCTTTTTTGCCCTGGTAATGTTAATAGTTATTACCATTTCCACAACTACATATTATGCGTCCTCATCACTTCTTGAAAATGGGGTCAATAACCAACTTAATATGCTGGTTCAGGAAAAAGGAAATATGTTTCAGGAAATTATCAATAATAGTAAAACTACCGGCTTTTTGCTGTCAACCAACACCGAAGTAGTTAATTATGTTTATGAGGTTAACAGAGGCAGCAAATCATCACAGGCTGCGGCAGTTAGTCAATATCTGGGCAAAACCTTTCATCATGGGAATGGTTTATATGAAAATATATTTATCGGAAGCATTGATGGGACCATACTGTTAGATGGAATTGGCGGTACATCAATAGGCACCGAATTAAACGGAATGGACTTTTTTGAGGCCGCTAAAAAAGGGACTCAGACGCTTAGTAAGGTTATGAGTTCACCGGCAACAGGAAGACCGGTAATTGTAGTTGGCACTCCCGTAAAGCTTGGCGAAGAGGTTATCGGAATAGCTGCTGTGGCCATAGAGTTTAAAGTCCTGACAAAACCTATTACCCACTCTAAAATTGGGGAGGCAGGATTTACCTTCATAATAAACCGTCAGGGCTTAGTTTTGGCACATTCTGACGCGGACTTTGTCATGAAACAGGACTTGTCCAGGGAGGAAGGAAGTCTTGGTGAACTTGGCAAACGCATGACCAAGGAGGCCCAGGGAACTGGGACCTATACAGATATGGGAAATGAAAAAATAGTTTCTTTCTCCCAAATCCCCAATAGTGATTTTGTCGTTGCATCAACAGTATATACGCGGGAAGTCAACGCACCAGTGACAAATTTGCTCGGTAAATCCGTCATAATTGGTGTTATTTCCCTAATACTGGCCTTGGCAGCGGCTATAGCCCTGGCTAAAAATTTAACAGGCCCGGTGAAAAAGCTTGCCACCGCAGTACAAAGAGTAGCAAAAGGTGATTTTACTTATCAGCTAAACATCAAACGAAATGACGAATTAGGACAACTGACTGATGATTTTCAAACAATGCAGTCTGGAATTAGGGATATGATTGAACATATCACAACCACCAGCTGCCAGGTAGCTAATACAAGCCGGCACCTTTCTTTAAGTACACAGGAAGCAACAAAATCAATTCAGCATGTCGCTACTGCCATTGAGCAGATTGCCATAGGTTCGGAAGAACAATCTAAAAATGCTGCCGAAACTTTAAAAATAACTGGCCAAGTCATTCAGGCCATCGACCAGATTGCCACCGGTGCTCAGGACCAGAGCAAAAATGTGTTGGCCACCAGTGCCCTGGTGGCCGATATGGCAGCAAAAATACATGCTATGGCCGAAGGTATGTTAACAGTAAAGGAGTTTTCGGAACAAAACGGCCAGGTGGCCGCTGAGAGCGGTAAAGTCGTTGAAATGACTGTTTATGGAATGATAAGTGTTAAAAATGCCACTACCGATACTGCTGCAAAAATAAACGAACTGGGTCAACAATCCCAAAAAATCTGAGATATTGTTCAAGTAATTGACAGCATCCATCAAAGAAATATCTACTTCCAGTACCCAGTTAGCAGCCATGGCTGAAGAGCTGCAGCAGTTGGTCAGTGAATTCAGGATTTAAGAGAGTGCCGGTTTATTTAAAAGGCATCTCGCTCAGTTAGCGAGATGCCTTTTTGCACAATGTAGACTCGCTGGATTATGAGTCCCCATACAGGTGCTGCCGGGTTAACGGCAAATTATTGTTTAAGCCTTTGGAAATCAATATTTGATGTAGATCCAGGCCCGTGTTTCTAAAAGAAGCGGCACAGGATTTTAGATATAGCCGCCATGTACGGGCAAAGCGTTCCCCCCGTTCGTTTTTCACTTGATCAAAGTATTTCTCATATTCTTCTGCCCAACGGTCAAGGGTCATGGCATAATGCATACGCAGACTCTCTATATCAAGGACATGGAGTTGATGTTCAGGGCACATCCAGACCAATTGGCGTAAAGAAGGAATATACCCGCCAGGGAAGATATTTTTTTGAATCCAGGCATTAGGTTCTCCTTCGGTCAGATTAGTAATGCTGTGGATTAGGGCCTGACCGCCTGCGGTCAGAAGCGTGCGGACTGCTGACAAAAAAGCTCCCAGGTTGTCTTTTCCTACATGTTCAAGCATCCCAACACTTGCTATCTTATCAAAGGTTTGTCCACTTTCGGCAAGTTGGCGATAGTCCATCAGCCGTACAGCAACAGAATCCTGAAGCCCAAACTCGGCTATGCGTTCGCTGGTTTTGGTATATTGCTCTTCACTCAACGTAATCCCCATAGCTTTAACTCCATACTTTTGAGCGGCCCGGATAATCAGCCACCCCCACCCGCTGCCAATATCAAGCAGGGTCTCCCCTGGTTTAAGCCTGAGTTTTTTCAGGACATGATCGATTTTTTGCAGCTGAGCTTGCTTCAAAGTATCTTCCGGGCTGTTGAAATAAGCACAGGAATAGCTCATTGTTTCATCCAGCCACAAAGAAAAAAATTCATTTCCCAAATCATAATGAAAAGCAATATCAGCTTTTCGGCTGCCGCCATAAGTTCGCCTGCCGACAGCCGAAATTATTTGTCGAGCCAAGCTGCCTGGGCGGTTGGGCAGCATATTTTGCTGATTAGTCATCACCCAGTTTAAAGCGTCATCCAAATCTCCTACTACTTCGATATCCCCATCTGCATAAGCTTCCCCCAGGACACTGACAGGTTCTGCCACAAGTGCGGCCACAGCAAGTGGTCTGTTAATTTTCAAGGTAAACTTTGGTAGACCCTGGCCATACTGTCTGGTGGTGCCGTCCCAAAAGTCAATCGATACAGCACCATTAGTTAACTGGTTAAAAATTTCATCATAAACCGCTTTCTGCATTGATTAAACCTCCCTTTTACAGATTTGTAATTGGACAATAGCCAATGTAGTAAAAAAATCGGGTTTTAAAAAGATTATACCATTTATATAAAAAATATCATTATAAGTTTTAACTTTTTTTAGTATTTTTATGTTCAGCCTGAGGCTTTCTTCTGCCAATACTATAAAAAAGTTTGACCGGGGCTAGAGGTTATTATGTTGAATACAAAAAAAAGCCGGGAAATAATCCCGGCTTCATCAGTATCTAGCAGCACGCATTGTATTCAAGTTTGATAATTTCCTGTAACTTTTCGGCCAGCTGAGAACTACTGGTCATCTCATCATAAGGTAGTCTAAACCGTTTGTACCGCTCGTCTGGGTCTGTATCAACAGAGCCGAAGCATCCCCACGAACTCTTGATAATGTGTAATGATATCAGTATTTCCTCTTCCCCTGTTGAAGGAAATATTTCAATTACATCTAGCTCTTCGGACATAAACTTGGTCGGCACGAACTCAAACTCCTGGTACATACCGGCAAAATCCCCGAAGCCGGCTTTTTCCTTGAAACCGAGCATTGAGAAAGCCTCAAAAACCATTTGCATATAGCTGTTGGGAAGTATTTTAACCGGCATACTGGCCTTGGGATCAATAGCCTGGTTAATGTCAAGCCCAGCCATTATGTAATACCTGGTGCGGCCTTTGGTGACAGGTATATTGAGTGGAATTTTGAACTCTATGGGAATGAAAAGATCTTGATCGGGCTTAAGGATCATTTTATTCATAACCGTAACTGTTGAAATTGTCCGGTTAACGTGTCTGATATTACTCCCCGAACCATACGCAGAGGTCAATACCAGGTTGACATAGACTTTTTTCACAACCTGTTCCACACTGCCTCCTTTGATTTCGATGTACCCCTTATATGTGCCGCCGATTTCAACCTCCGGGCTTTCTGTTTTGAGTTTTACTTTGGCCGAGCCGATTCCAATTGTGGCCATAAGTTCTTTTAACATAATTTCCACCTCCATAAATATGTTTCAGTATATTAAACATTCAACAGTGAACTGACTTTAGCATCAGGTGAACGAATATTCACTATAGAATGAACGATTCCTCACTTACAATTATAATACTATTGCCCGTCATTTTCAATATGGAAATTTTCAAAATTTACAAAAATTTTCAGCCCCTCTTAAAAGGTGCACAGACCTCTTTTAAAATAAAAAGCCGGGAATCTTCCCGGCCAAACATCATAATCTTAGCTGCACGCCCTATACTGTCGTTTAATTATTTCTCTTAACTTATCGGTAACCTGGTAAGTACTAATCATCTGTTTATATGGCAGCCGGAACCACGCGGCCCCTGCCCCTATTTCACCATTATAGCTGCTAGAGCCAACAAGCCCTAAGCTGTCGAGGTGTACATTTATTGACAGCTCCGGAGCCATGAATTTAATCTGTCTGAATTCGAACTCCTGGTAATTCCCGTTGTAATTCCCGAAGCCGATTTTCTCTTCAAAACCAAGAGTGGAAAAAGCTTCAAACGCCATTTTCATATATCTGTTGGGAAGTATGGTCACCGCAATGCTGACCCTGGGGTTGACGGTTCGTTCAATATCAAGCCCGGTTACTAAACAATATTTGGTACTCCCTTTTGTAACTGGTACATATAGTGGAATTTTCAACCTAAATGGCACAGATACATTTTCACCAGACTTAAGAATCAGCTTCTCTGCCACAGAAACAGTCCATATCGTTCTTTTGATGTGCCTGACATTGCCTCCTGATTCATACGAAGAGGTCAGTACAAGGTTGATATATATTTTTTTCACTATCTGCTCCACCTTGCCGCCTTTTATCTGAATAATACCACGCATGGTTTTGCCAATTTCAACCTGGGGATTTTCCACTGCCAGCTTAACTTTGGCTGACCCGATACCAACAGTGGCCATAAGTTCTTTCAACACTGTACCCACCTCTGATTAGACGCTATATATTCATGTTTAATAATTTCCCGTAATTTGCCGGCAAGCTCAGAACTGCTAACAATACCGGCTTTGATGGTTCCACCAATTTCAGCTTGTGGCTTTGTTACTTCCGGCCTGACTTGGCTGCTCCTATTCCAAGAGTGGCTCTACGTTCTTTTAACACAATACCACCCCCATAAAGTAAAACTCTATATTTCCATTATGAGTACCTATTCATTTTACAATGAATAAATGCTCATAATGAAATGAATAATTCCTCACCTTTATTATATTCTTTTAAACAAATGCTTTCAAGACACGATTTTCAAATAAAACAAAAATTATGAAAATTCGCCAACAAAGAATTCCCTCGCCATACAAAAATCGCCATGCAAAAAGCCGGGATGATTGCCGGCTTTTTGTCAGTCATTATTTTCACTTCATATCGCTTTTTCAATAACTTCCCGCAGCATTTCAGCTACCTGAGAGCTGCTATTCATTTGATTATACGGCAGCCTTAAATTTACATAGTTTTCGTCCAAATCCAGATCGTCCATGATAGAACCAAAAAGTCCGCGGTTTTTTTTATCGAGCTGGATTGCCACAGACAGCTCCTGTTCCCGCGCCAAAGGATATATTTCAATCTCGTCAAGTCTCCGGGCCATGAACTTGGATGGTCTGTATTCAAACTCCTGGAATCTCCCATTATAATCCCCGGATCTGGGCTTTTCCTGAAAATCCAGGAGCGCAAGTGCTTCAAAAACCATTTTCATACTACTGTTCGGAACTATAGTAATAGGGTCATTATCAGTAGGGTCAAGAGCCTGATCAATATCAAGCCCGGTCAATAAGCAATATTTGGTTCTGCCCTTGGAAATAGGGGCATCAAGCGGGATTTTAAATTTTACCGGAATGATTTCTTCCTGCCCCGGCTTGAGAGTCATTTGATCCGCCACCGTAACTGTTGAGATTTTCTTTTTGATGTGTTTTGTTTCTTCCCCTGTACCATATGCCGAAATCAATACAAGGTTGATATAGATTCTATCCACAACCTGCTCGACACTGCCCCCTTTTATTTTTACAACACCTTCCAGGGTTCCCCCGATCTCAACTCTGGGATTGGTGAGTTCCAGATCTACTTTGGCGGAGCCGATGCCAACAGTGGCCAAGAGTTTCTTAAACATTACAGACACCTCCTCACATTGATTGTTGTTTTAAATTCAACCTCCACTTGATTTTACCTGCAAATAATAAATAAATGTATTATAAGTTTTCACATAATCAAGAGGGCGTTTTATCCCTTGGGTTTGAAGAGGAGTGCCGCAAAAAAAGCAAAGATGATAGCCGCTGAAATTCCTGCACTGGTAATTTCAAAGATGCCTGTAATTACGCCCACTAATCCATTGAGCTTTAGTTCCTGAACTGCCCCTTGCACTAACGCATTGCCAAAACTGGTGATGGGAACTGTGGCACCCGCGCCGGCAAATTCTACGAAAGGCTCGTATAAACCCAGTCCACCAATGATGGCACCAATGACAACCAACAGACTCATCGTATGGGCCGGCGTCAGCCTGAACAAATCGAAACACATTTGTCCAAAGACGCAAATCAGTCCGCCAACAACAAAGGCCCAGAAAAAATCTATAAACATCCCTTATGCCTCCCCTCTCTCAATTGCCACAGCGTGAGCAATACATGGAATACTCTCGCCCTGCTGAAATGATAAAGGAGATAACAGCGCACCGGTCGCGACCACAAGTATGCGGTTAAATTCTCCCTGGCGCAGCCTTTTCAAGAGGTGCCCGTATGTCACAACTGCCGAGCAGCCGCAGCCACTGGCCCCGGACTGCACCTGCTGTTTTTCATAGTCATAAATCATCATCCCACAATCAAGATACTTGGTTTGCTCAATGGCAATCTTATGTTTTTTGAACAAATCACTGGCAAGGGTATGTCCGAGCCTGGCCAGGTCTCCGGTTACTATTAGGTCATAATACCCCGGTTCTATTCGCAGATCCTTGAAATGGGCCTGAATGGTATCAACTGCCGCGGGGGCCATAGCAACCCCCATGTTAAAAGGATCTTTAAGCCCCATATCAATGACCCGTCCAATTGTGGCAGAGGTAACCCGGGGCCCTTGCCCCGCCCCGGCCAGTACCGCCGAACCGGCACCCGTTACGGTAAACTGGGCCGTGGGAGGTTTTTGTGATCCATATTCTGTAGGGTAACGGAACTGTTTTTCCACACTGGCGTTATGACTGCAGGCTGATGCCAGAGCGTAGTCCGCAGCACCGGAACTGATTAATAAAGAAGCTAGGGCCAGGCTTTCCATGGAACTCGAACAAGCCCCAAAAATGCCGATATACGGAACAGATAAGGTCCTGGCGGCAAAACTGCTGCTGATAATTTGGTTCATTAAGTCCCCGCCAATATAAAAATTGATCTGTTCTTTTGTCAGCCCTGCGTTCTCGATGGCCAGTTTGTTAGCTTCTTCTAATAACGTCTTTTCCGCCTTTTCCCAACTCTTTTGCCCTAACATTAAGTCCCCGTGCACGATATCAAAATCCTCAGCTATAGGACCCTGCCCTTCAAAGGGGCCAACTACCGTTGCCGTGGCTAAAATCACCGGCGGCTTCTCAAATACCCAACTCTGATAGCCCTGTAGCATTTACATTCCGCCTCCAATACCTGGGTTAAACAACCAATGTAAAATTCCAATGATAAATGCAGATACGGTTCCAAACACAATAACTGATCCGGCCAATTCAAACATTTTTCCGCCGACCCCTAAAACCATACCCTCACTCTTATGTTCCAGAGCCGAAGAAACCATAGAGTTGGCAAACCCAGTGACAGGCACCGCCGATCCAGCCCCGGCCCACTGGGCAATTTTATCATATATACCAAGGATTGTTAAAATAGTTGAGATAATTATCATCACAGCAACCGTAGGGTTCCCGGCAGCCTTTTGGTCAAATCCACCCCAGCGGATAAATGCTTCCTGGACGGCCTGTCCTATCAGACAAATTGTTCCACCGGCCAAAAAAGCACGGATTGAGTTCATTAGAAGCGGTCTTGGCGGTTCCTCCTTTTTGGCCAAGGCCTGATATTCCTGTTGCACCGGTGTTAATTTTTTCTTTTTGTTGTTAGACACCTGGAATCCCCCTATCTGGTTAAAATCGGGCGAACTGAAGAAATAACCTCTTGCAGCTGCTTTGAACATTGAGTATACATGGCCTTACTTGCTTTATCCTGACTCCCTAAAGCAAACATTTCAATATCTGCCTCACATTTTTTCAAAGTTGCCAGTAATAAGGCCTTTTGCTGGGGTTCCGGGACCTTCAGCTTGTCGTCAAAGAGATCAACCGTCAACTGTCCATGGGAGTCGACTTGGCCCAGAAAAACATTTTCCACAGTAACCCCTATTTTATTCAATTCAGTGTTCAGCCACCCCCTATTCAGTCCCAAAGTAGCAAGGGGCTCATCCATTATCACGCCATCAATAATTACTGTTTGTGGTTCCTGCTCTGGCCCAACTTTTATACCTAAATGTTTTGGAGTTAATGGTTGATTTTCTTTGTGCATCAGCACACTTAGTTTGCCGTCTGCTTCTAACACTGCAAACTCCACATCGGCAAATTTAAATGCATTTTTCTGGCGCAGTTGTTCTAAAAGTTCATCAGCCGTTATATGGGCTTTGGTCAAATTATCTTCCAAGACTTTTCCTTCTTTGACCAGCACTACCCCTTTGCCGTCGATGATATCCCTGGCAATTTTACTTTTGATACTGATATATTCCAATCCATAAACAACGGCAGACCAAACGAATAAAGCTACAACGCCATGATACCAGGTTGCGTTTAAATCCAAAGAAATATAGGCTGCAATACTGCCAATTGTAATACCGGTGATATACTCGAAAAATGAAAGCTGAGCAATCTGCCTTTTACCCAGAATCTTAGTAAAAATAAACAGTACACCGATAGCTAACACCGTTCGGATAACAACCTCCAGCCATTCCGGCACCTGAACCCCTCCTTTTTTACCGGTTTTTTGCTTGGAATGTTCCTAGTTATTATGCTTATCAGAACAAGCAAAAATTCCAAATAATATTAATACATTATTTAACATTCATCAAATTTCAGCAAATCGACATAATAAAACAAGAAATATTTGAGGAGGTTGAAAAATGACTATTGCTTCTAATCTCAAGACCTGTCTGGCTTCATTAAAAAGCGCACAGGCAGACCTGGAACAATTTGCCCTGGGTACCCAAAACCAGGAAGCCAAAAGTTTGTTTGAGAATGCCGCCAAAACTACTCAACAGGTTGTCCTACAGGTGGAAGGCAGGGTTCAGCAAATCGAACAGCAAGAACCACAATACAAGGGTTTCTAAAAACAAAATGGAAGCACGAGTTTGCCAAGACGGCATTTTCATGCTTCCATTACAACTATTTCAAAAAACAATTAACCATTCATATTCAAAAACAAATAACATGCAAATTTACATGTTTTACATATTTACATCATCGAGTCCATCGTTAACGCCGGGTGTCCCTTTTCCTCCAGGTACGGCAGAATTTCTTCACCTGATGTGCCGACAGTCTCATCGGCAATCTTATCAACGAAATCTCTGCCCAGACCGTCCTCTTCAGCCCTTTCTTCAAGAGTGGCACGCAGAGCCTCTTTAAGGGATTTCGGCATCCACACCAGGCGAGCCAAACCACCGTCAGCTTTGATAAACTTTTTGGAGCCGAAGTAAGCTTTACCAATACCCATAAAACCAGGCATCTGAGCCCCACCACCGCATGTACCGGCCAATGTGGAGAAGTTCATGCCGCAGGGGGTCATGCCGGAGTGCTCACGGTTAACAACCATTACACCGTTTGCCTCAGGGACCATGGTCATGATAGCCTCAAAGCAGCCGCAGGATGTCATGGGGTCTTCCATGAGGGTATAGAATTTAACCTTTTCGGTCGTGCGTTGGGAATTACTGTAAATGAATTCATTAAAGGAAGTCCACTCACCCTTAGCTTCATCAATGCACTCACCCTTAGGAATAGGCACGTTGGCACCCAGAGGGTTAATCTCATACGCTGCTTTGGCATCTAACCAGCTTACAGCCCCACATAGACCCACCCGCTCAGGTGCAACTACGCAAACATGAGTCGGGGCAAAGGACTGGCAGAGTGTACAGGAATAAAACTCTTCAACACCCTCGTCAGTCAGCTCGCGGAGGCGGGCATCACGGGAAGCATATTTCGACCGGGCATATTCACGGCGTTTAATACATTCTTCCTCATCAGTGATCAGCTCAATCTCAACCCGGTCCACAATGGCCGGGAACTCGGACTTAAACTTGGCATAGAGCAGACGGCCCAGATGCTCCATCTTTAAGCCCTTGGCCACTGCATCTTTGGTGAACCTTAACCAGCAGAGGTCCCTCTGGGCAACGTGCCACAGACCTTCACCATAGTTGGTAAAGTAATGGACCCGGCGCTCCAGCACAGGCTCGAAGTCAGTCTGCATTTTACGGCCATAAACCTTGACATGAATACCCAGCGGCAGTCTTCCGCCATCCTCCGGCAAACTGTCAATATCAGGGCCGATTAATGTGATCTTACCGTCTTCGATGTCATCGCCAGCCATTTCTACCAGTTCGAAGGCCGGGGTCCGGTTGCCGCCGAATTCGGCGAACATATCAACCTTCCGGACTGACTCGCCTTCAAAGGCCGGACCATGGTTGATGGGAATATCGATTTCGATATTGGTCAGTTTGATCCCGCGAACTTCCAGGGCAACCTGGACAATCTTCTCATAATCAGGTTCTGAAATAAACCAGTCTTTGATTTGCTCATCTTCAGCCAGGGGCTGGTCAGTGATAACCGGGAAACCGGTCCAGATCGCTCCTGCACAGGCAGCATCCTTAACAAAGTCATGCTCACCCAGATACAGAATGAAGGCCAGTACCCGGCGGCGCTGATAGTCTCTCTGGGCGTCACGCTGACCGGCGGGGATACCGCCGAACATCATCCCGGCCCGCAGAGCATAGTTGGCCGCGTGGACTACCTGGGTAAAGTTACCCAGTGGGAAAGCGATATAGTCAACACCGATTTTAACGTTTTCTTCCAGGAGCTGCTCAATGATCTCATCACAGAGGAAGAGCATTAAGCCTTTACCCATCATATCATCAACAATTTTCTTAGCTGCTTTGCTGTCTTTGGCCCGGCCCACAATAACAGCCTCACCGGGAATTGTCCAGTCAACCATCTTGATCCCATAGGAACGTACAACAGGGTCAGTGAGGAATCCGGTCCAGGGGGCGACATGCAGCGGCTTGGCAGGATCGTAGTCGATATAACGCAGTACTTCGATGATATCAGCGGCATACCAGGTAGCCTCACCATTTAGCCTGTACTGCTCAAAAGTCAGGGCTTCGGTAATCTGGTTGCGCATATTATTCAGGATGGGCACCATTTCACCTAATGTTTTAACTTTTACACCTGTCATACAGAGAAGAATTGGCACAAAGTAAGCTGTATCTGGATAAGCAACTTCTTTGGCTTTCCCATATTTTTGAATAGCCCGGCTTAACAGAATCTCAGCATAACTGACTGCTGTAATAGCTCCCTTGTAGGCTCTTCTGAAAATTTTTATGGGTTCTTTACCGGGCTCTACTGCGCCTTCAAATATTTGTTCAAAATTAAGTTCTTCTGACATTCTTGGTCCTCCTTTCGATTTTCGGGATATGCTAATAGTTCTGGCAAAGTGAAGTCTCAAATTTCTCAGCAGCTGCTTTGTGAACACCAAGTTTCCAGGTCTTGTATTCTAAAGCACTGAGTAATTTTTGAGCTGCAACTTTGTGGTCAACTTCGAAGATGAAATATCCGCCGTATACGTCACTGGCAATCTGAGTGGCAATACTGTAGAACAGGTCACTACCTTCAACAGGCGGCAGCGCACCTACGTGTACCGCCATACCCATAGTTACACACCAGCAGCCTATGGCAACGGCCTTACCACTCATAGCTTCCGGAGCAGAAGCTACCCAAGGTACCTTCGGAGTATCAACTCCCATTTGATTAGCCATATCCATCAGGAGGTCGGAAGCTCTTGTGTTATCAACACATGAGCCCACATGGAGTGCAGCAGGCAGTCTGTATTTCAGACCGGCATTGTTGTCGAACTGGCCCAAAAACGCCTTCAAGCCCTCACCAACAAAATCGTCTCTCCTGTCCGGGTCAAGAATCCCGAATCTTGCAAAACTCTGGGCGGCACAGCCCGTTGAAATAACAAACACATCATTTTTAAGCATTTCTTTGACTATTCCGATTGTATTTTCGTCCTGAACGCCCTTTAGGTTGGTGCAGCCGGCAAATAAGGCAACACCTTTAATTTGACCGGCTTCAATGGCATCGGTCAGAACTTTAACCGGCGCATCAGGATTTACTGAGCCGAATATCTCATAAAGAGCTTCTAAGCTAAAACCGGCAGCGGTTTTATATTTCAGGTTGGGAATGTGCACCTTGTTGTTGTCACGTTCTTTGTAGTTAGCGATAGCCATGCGAACGATTTCTTTGGCATCATCCATCGCAGTTTCAGTATTGAAAGGAACATGGGCAGTCCCTGGCAGCTTGGCAATCGGCTGGGTTGTAACAATCTTAGTATGGAAGCACTTGGCAATTGTTGTCAGACCAGGCATTATGCACTGAACATCAACTATTACTGCATCAACAGCACCTGTCCCGATAGCCATTTCCTGGGAACTGAAACCGGTAGCGATGGGCACGCCCTGGCGCATCAGTACTTCGTTACCTGTACAACAGATACCGGCCAGCTGAATTCCGGCAGCCCCTGCTTCTTTAGCTTCATCATCCATTTCACGGGCAGCGGCTACAATCATTTCGCTGAGCAGCGGGTTGTGACCATGGAGGATAATGTTAACTTTATCTTTATCAATTACACCAAGGTTAGCTTCGGAAAGCACCGGTGTCGGGGTACCAAAAAGAATATCTGAGAAATCTGTTCCAATATGCATCCCAGTATAGTCAGCCAAGGCAGCTTTTAATGCGCCGAAGGTAAGGTTAACAGGATCATTATCCTGACCAACATGAGCCTGAGCCAGTAAATCAGCTAAAGCTGACTGGATACCAGTCAGGGTAATATTGCAGGCATCAAATTTAGCCTTACGGTCCTCAGTGATGGTTTTCACCAAGAATTCGCACTCGCCGTCCCCATTTAGCATCCGGAAATCGTTTAAGGCCACCTCGGCCAATTCTTTAGCTATCTGGTTGTCTGACTTGCCGTCTGTGGGAATACCCATCCGTTTAGCAACTTTATTCAATTTATTGGTATCGGTGATTTTATAGTCTTTAGCTTTGCCTTCAGCAGTTTCCAGAACAGTATGGGCAATGTGGCGGGCATGCTCACAGTGAGCAGATGCGCCTGTCAAGAGCATGGTGCCTGTGCTTCTGGCGGCAATAGTCCACGCATCCGCACCACAAATACCTTTGCTCTTAACACCGGTATCAGCAGTTACCCGACACGGTCCCATCATACAGAACCGGCAGCATGTACCCTTGTAACCAAACTGACACTGCGGCTGTTGAGCGACTGCACGGTCAAAAGCGGTGATAATACCCTGTTCCTGGGTTTTCTCAATCATTTCAAGGACAGCTGGGTCACTGGCCCGTTTTACGTTTTTGGGGTCAAACACTCTAGGCGCATCTGAGGGTTTATGGGTATGGCTTGGATCTCTAAATCTTGGCATAAACTTTAACCTCCTTAGTAATCATTTTCTGCCTACATTCTTTTGTTACAAACTGTTCTGACTCTATCTATTTTGTCAGCCCGTTTGAGAGAATGCAACTATTAACTTAATGAAAATCCGCTGTGGGGCTATCTTTCCACCTCCCGCAATAATTTCTTGTGAATATCTTGCATGCTCCGTAAAAGTGCACCGCCTAACTCTGCCGCAGGGCCACTTTCCATTGAGCTTTCCCAAATTTCATCATCAAAAGGAATAAATCCCAGGATCTCGTCTGGAGAAAAATTACTGCTAATAAACTCGCGTTCCTTATCGTTTCTGATTTTATTTCCAATAAACTTAATCTTCCGGATCCCCAGGTCATTAGCCAGTTGTTTAACTAATTTAGCAGTATTTACACTGTTTTTGCTTGGTTCTATGACCACCAGCATAATATCAACACTTCTGGCAGTCCCTCTGGTCAGGTGCTCAATCCCGGCACCCATATCTAAAACTACTGCACTCTCTTTATCCCACAGGAGTCCGCTGGTTAAAGCATTTAAAAAAGAGTTTTCCCGACAATAACAAGCTGAGCCGCCCTGTTTGATGCCGCCCATTCTTAAAAATCGTATATTGCCCAGTGGGATACTGTATTCATCTAAAACATCATCAACATCAGGATTTAGCGAATAAAATGCTCCTCCCCCCGCACTCTTTTTGTCTACTAATTCTTTTAAGTCAACAAGTGGTTTAAGGTTCTGAATCTGCTCATCCGGTATTCCAACAGCAGCTGCCAGACATGCATCCGGATCTGCGTCCACTGCATAGACTTTTTTGTGAGAATCAGCACACAATTTTGCCAAAGTGGACGCGACAGTGGTTTTGCCTACGCCACCCTTGCCTGAAATAGCAATCTTCATACATTTCACCTCATTTAAAATTATTACTGCGACTTAAATTGCTGCGACTTGTTTCAGTGAATTGTTGTAACAAATTTTGCATCAGGTGATTTTCTAAAAATTCACACTATTAAAGTCTTTCTACATGAATACAATAATTCCTGCAATAATGAACAAAGCTTTTTTCTAAAAAACCACAAGGCTTTTTCCTAAGAAAAATACATGCACTATGCATAGTTTAAAAGTATTCGACATCATCTCCCAAATTCCTTCTCTTATTAAAAAAATAATAAGAACTATTGATTTATAATATTCGCGGAATTCGTGGTTTTCTGACAATTATTCAAAAATAAAGGCCCCCTTGGGGCATATTGGCAATTTTATCAGTCTAAAACATTAAAAACTTTTTCTTTAGGTAGAAGTATTCAATAGCATAACCTAATCCCAAAACTGCAATAGTTATAGCTTCCAACAATTTTAGGGAAGTTATTTTCAATTTCAGAATTCTGATCTCGGCGTCTTTGCTTTCCACGGTTTCCTGCATAATTGATTTTTCTTTAGCTATATTCTCTTTTTCAGTTTTGACTAATCCTTTTTCCTCATTCAGCCGATAAATATCGCCAATTGATCTGATATTTTCGTCACTCAAATCTTTTACTCTTTTTAATAGAAGGTTTTCCTCTATAAATCCAGTTCCTGATCTTAAAGCATTCCATAAAACCACTCCACTGCTTTCCGGAGACATTTGAACACCGGTCAATAGGGCCACAGTGGGCGCAATATCAATAATTTTTGCCGGCGGAAGTACTGCCCCGCTTTTTAGACCGGGTCCTTTTAAGATCACAGGAACCATTAAATTTTGAATATTGCCGGACTGCTTGAACTGGGCTTCGATATCTCCATAGCTGCCGGTCACTACTATTAGACATTGCTCATATACCCCAGCGACCCTTAAAGCAGCCAGCAGCCTGCCTATTTGCCCATCGGCCGCACTAATGTTTTTGGCCTTGGAAGCCTTTGCCCCCTGGCCTCCGGTCAAACGGACACCAATAAAATATGGCTGCTTTTCTTTAAAAAATTCGATGGACTTATCTATTATCGCATCGTTATTGGCAGACTCTACCTGAAGGCTTTGGACAGCATTTTCTCCATTTCCGACAACTGCGGCAGGGGTTGAGTCGGCCTTAGAAATAAAAACTGAGGTCCGGCCATATTTACCGATAACTTGTGGTAACGACTGGGTTTTCAGTTTCATCTTCTCATTTGTCACGCCATGTACCAAGGGATCGGCCCCGGTAAGCAGGGAAGCAATATAAGCTGTGGAATTGGCAGGGAGCACGCCGATAGCTGAGGTTTTGACCCCACTGGCCGCAAGGCCGTTAAGATTGGGGGTATAAGCTTTTTTTAAGGAATCATAAGTGACATTGTCCATGGTGACAAATACCACGTGTTTGATGGGCTTTTGCTCGGGTTCGGCAGGCTTATCTTTATCTGTATTCTGGCTGGTTTCAGCCATCACCTTCATGTTACCCGCTAACATGACAAACATTAAAAGCAAAGCAATTAACTTCCATCTTTTCATAGGTGGTTTTCCCCTTTCCAGAACATGTCAATATAATATATTTTGGACAACGTCTATTTATGCCAAGATGTCCAAAAAAGGAGGAGCGTGCCATAAYAYWYTMWATYANGRYWGGCTCCTCCTTTTAACATTAGCTATTATTGTCCGTTCCGGACATGAAGCCAACCTATTGAGTCGGGGGTAGTTCCACCGGTGGACGTTGATTTGGGCCCGTTTCAGGCAAAGATATGCCAGTACTCTGCTCCAGTCTGGTCAACCTTTCTTCTAAGGCGGCGAGATCTTTTTTAGTGATCATCCCGGTCATGTTTTTAAATTTTTCAAATTCCGCCGCCACGACCTCTTTCAGAGCATTTCTTTCCTGTTCTCCGCGGTCAGCCAATTCGTTGATAAACTGCTTGGCCTCTTCTGAAGTTACTTCCCCTTTCTCTTCCAGTTCACGGACAATTTTCTCCGCTTTTTCCNGGGTCAGTGATAAGGCACCCATTCCAACTAATAATGTTTTTTTCAATAATCCTTTCATTTGGTTTACCTCCTCGTATCGCCAATATTGGAAATTGGATATAAAAACATACCATAGGGAGCACAGAGACACAGAGTTATATGAAAAATTGTTATTTATAATAGTATTGGCAGGCCTTACGAAAAATATTATTGTTTTGTTATGATCTAAGGGACTGCCTGGCCGGTCAAAAATTCTTCCCTGTCAAATTTTTTTAAACATATGTATATTTTCCACTGGACCGTCCATACTATAATTACTCCGCTTTGGTGAGTTCTATCTCTCCCCGTCCAGTGGAAAAAACACTGGACCTCTTTTTTTGCCATAAATTCAGTAATCACTGATTACTGAATTTTCATATTGACGTATTTACTTGAATTAGTTATAATTTCATTTGTGGCTCTAAGGTATTTAAAATTATGGAGGGGTTCCCGAGTGGCCAAAGGGAGCAGACTGTAAATCTGCCGGCTCCGCCTTCGAAGGTTCGAATCCTTCTCCCTCCACCAATTGCGAAGTGGGAAGTGGGAAGTTAGAGGTTGGAAGAAATCTCTAACGTACACTGACATCAATAAATTGTGAGTTGTTTGATAGGGTTCTCACCTCCAACCTCTCACATCACACCTCCCAGTTGGGGCGTAGCCAAGTCGGTAAGGCACGGGACTTTGACTCCCGCATGCGTTGGTTCGAGTCCAGCCGCCCCAGCCATATGAGAAATTTAACGGCAGTTCCTGCGCAGGAGCGGCCGTTTTTGTTTTGGGTACGTACAGTGAATATGTATTATTTTTCCACTTTTGAGCATCATAATAATTACATAATAATAAGTAATTAATAACTTACGACTCTCGTCTCGTAACTCGCGACTCGTAACTAAGATAGAGGTGATGGAGTGCTGCGGCTTAATTATGGATTGGTCGGGGCTTTACTATTCTGCCTGGCATTTTGGATAACAGTTTTTTATGTAATCAAAATTGTTTTATAAATTAGTGGGGAAGACGTTCCGGGTGAGGGGTAAAAAATATAACGCATAGATTAAACTTGAAATCGGAAAGTAACTAATCAAAATGAACCTAATGGTTCACTAAATACCATTTATCAGGAAATTTGATCGGTTTAGTACCATGGTTACCAGTTAAACGCTAAAAATAACTACCCTCCCTTGCTGGCATCATATTTTTGGGTATAGTTAATAAACCCGTGTTCCAGGAATCGGACGAGTTGATTTTAAACTGACAAGTAAACTGTTTCTCGTCGTCAGGCTGAATTAACAGCGACCCATGCTTGCTGGCAGATGAAGATTTTAAGTTTATCTTTGGCTTTTATCAATACATTTTGTAACCAAGTATTTGGAGCTAACTTTACATGCCGATACCGGTCGTTACCAACGATATTTCCCGGAACATTTAGGATTTTTCGCCGGATAGTCGGCACTTCGGCATGGCTGGTTTTATCGTCGAGAATGGCCAGGCGGAACCAGTTTAATAGGTTTATAGGACAATATCTTAAGCCACATAAAGGCAATATTTCGCTCCATTTCGTGCTGACTCATTTGTTCAAACCCCAGACCCGTTTTAAGTTCATCAATCTTGTTTTCGATGTTGCACCGCTGGTTGTATTCGTGCCATATCTGTTCCGGACTGTAATCGTCAAGGGATGTGACAATCACTTGGTAGTCATAGGTTTCCAGATCAAAACAGAGTTGGTCAATAGTTGCTTTTGGTTTTTGGGTTTCCCGGATTAATACAAACCGGCGGGCTTTTGACCATTTCGGCAGGGGAATCGTGATTTCTCCCACGGCATAGTGGTCACTCAAGGACTGCCATTGATTTTGTTCGTCCAGGTATTTGATGACTTTACGCATGGTACTGGTGAGTTTAGCTTTGCATACATAGTCGATACACTGTTCTTCCAGGTAGGCAAAGTTTAGTTCATCGAAGAAGCCTTTATCAATGCGGATACCTTTTACAATGATATTGTGAGCAGCCAAGATATCCAGAGTCTCTTTGAGAAATTCCATGAACTGACCATTGCTGGCTACATTGCCACTGTATAACCGGGCATGAACAAGTTCTGCTGTACCGGAAATAAAGGCTACCTTCACTTTATATGAAGGCCGTCCGTGGTAACGGGGATTATAACCCACTTTAGACCCTTCTTGTTTTCCAAAAATCGTGAGTACACTGTCGTCAATATCGAGCCAGACTTCACGGGGCTTATCGGACTTGAATTTTAGCGCCAGCAGGTTCTGATTCACTAAAGGCAGCTGATCTAATACTTTCTGCTCACATAATAGAGACAAAAAGTTCCGCAAAGTGCTTTCATCAGGTATTTGTGTTACTTCTTTGATTTTCTGGTAACCTGGGTCATTTTGCAGTATATTCATATGAGAAAAACGTAATAAGCCCAGTGAAATAGCGTCAATCATGGTATCCAACAACTCAGTGTCGGTATATTTGTAGTTATGATGGCGTTTAAGACGAATCCGTTTTAGCATACTACGGAAATCTATGGCTTGTTTAAAAGCCTCCAACAAGCCGAAATTACCAAAGGCAGTAACCGTTAAATTATCAAAACTTACTGGGAGATTGCAATTGCGTATGCGCCGTTCTAATGACTTCAGTTTCTTTTGATAATCCCGCTCCATTTTACGTTTTTGTTGGCGAGTCATAGTTTCAAGTTGATTTATGGTAAACATTTGTGATACCATCATTTCAGAGGATCACTCTCCTTTGGAATGTTTTGGTTTGATCACCTTAAACAATTCCGGTTAAGGAGCAGTGATTCCTTTTTTATGCTAAAAATTTTACACTAAAAAAACCATCTTAAAGCCTTGATATTATTAAGTTTTTATAATTTACTTTCCGAATCTAAGTTAAAAGTATAGAATAAAATAGAGACGCAGAGAGAGAGTGAGTGCTGATACAGTTACTACTCACTCTCCACTCTCCGCTACTTATATGTCTTCATCATAATCGTCTTTATATACCCCTCCGACCCCTTTCGAGCGGGGGGCGGAAATTTTGCGTGTTTCTCTTAATTTTGCCCAGTGGAATTTTTTGGACCACTATAGTTAACCATCTCGCGGTTCATCTCACGGCTGATTCTGCCAACTACTTTTCTTGCCACTTAATCACCCCCTTGTCAAGTCTCTGGCTAGTTTGCCACTGGCCGCAGATAATAATACACAAGTTCTTCATTCGGTGGCGTCACATAATGGAGGATGGCAAAACAGGAAACGGCGGATCGAGGCGGAGCAAATATGTTGTAGTACGCTAATTTGTTTTTCCCCGGCACAACGTTAAATCTGCAAATTATATTTCCACCTGTATCATTCTGCCCGATCACATCTCGCCATTAAATCCAGCATAATATTATCGGTTTTTATTGACCCATCGCTTTTTTCGACATATCATTATAAAAAAACACATAAAAAGAGAAAGAGTCCGTTATGCTTGGCCGCCTAACACTCTTTCTCTTTCTGTTGCTTTGTGCTTTAGCACATTGCACTTCAAAAACTATGATAAGAGCATTTACGGTTTTTTGCAAGCTAAATTTTATTAAACTTTCTGCCCAAGAAATGTTTACAGAAGCGATGCTAGACTTTTCAAAAGAAAAGCTGCCAAAGCTGGTTTTCCCCTGTCCCCTTTGCGGGGCAAAACGTCCCCAATGGTCGGAATTTGCTTCATATACGCGCGATCTTATTTCCTTTGAAAAAGGTTCATCCGTCATCTATACGATTACCGTATCTAGGATAATCTGTTCATCCTGCGGCCATACCCATGCCATTCTACCAGAAATTATCATCCCCTACAGTTCTTATAGCCTGATTTTCGTCCTCACCGTCCTGCGTGAATACTATCTGTCCCATTTGACAGTCCAAGCACTTTGTGACAAATATATGATTGCCACTTCCACACTCTATGCTTGGAAGCGTCTTTTTCAAATCCATAAAAAGCTTTGGCTCGGCATTCTAGAGGACGCTACCACAAGCGCACTCACTTTCCTTTCTTCATTGCCTTCTCTTACTACCTCAGATGATCTTGCTATCTTCTTCCAACGTTATGCCCAATCATTCCTTCAAGGTGTTACCAAAACCGCACACTTTAGTTCGGCCTGATTAACACGTTTTCTTATTTTTCTCTTTTCACATACCTCCGTCATGGTCTGAAGCCTGCTGCCGTATTATCATGGTTTTAGGAGGTGTTTCGACTATGAAACGACAATTCAATGACCAATCCGCCATCGATATGGCATACTTCCGCTTTGCCTTGATTGCCCCCGTCATCCAAGGCATCTTTACCGACCCATCTAAGACTGCTTATTACCGCAGGATCACCGAAAATCAGTTGACCCTGCCTGACGGTCGAACCATGCGCTACAATCCTAAAACCTTAGAAAAGTGGGAGGAGTATTACCGCAAGCTTGGCATGGATGGCCTGATGCCCAGACAGCGCCGGGATGCCGGGAAGCCACGCGTCCTTAACGAACAAGCTATTTCTGAAATCTATCGTCTTAAGAAGAAGTTTCCCCGGATCAACGCAACCCTCATCTACCATAAGCTTGTTGAGGATGGCTTCATCAACCAGTCCGATGTTTCTGTTTCTAGCGTCCAGCGTTTTATCAAGCATAACGACTTAAGGACTGCTGTTAACCCCAACCAGAAAGACCGTAAAGCTTTTGAGGAGGCCTATCCTGGCGGCATGTATCAAGCCGACACCTCTTACACCACCTATATCAAGGAGGATGGTAAGCCCAGGCGCACTTATCTTATCCATGTAGTAGATGATAATTCCCGCCTAATTGTCGGTGCCCGGTTCTTTTACAACGACAATGCCTATAATTTCCAGCTCGTCTTGAAGGAAGCCATTGCCCGCTATGGGCTCTGTAACAAACTCTATCTCGATAATGGCTCAACCTATGCCAATGCACAGCTTTCATTAATCTGTGGATCTCTCGGCATTGTCAAAATCCATACACCTATTCGCGATGGCGCTTCCAAAGCCAAGGTAGAAAGAAGCTTTCGAACCATTAAGGATACTTGGCTCAATGGTTTTGATCCTTCTGAAGTCTCTTCCCTTGAAGAACTTAATCGCCTGCTTGCCGAATATGTCCGTAAACGCAACACCACTTTCAACCGCACCATCGGTGAAACGCCCATAGAACGCTACCAGCGGAGCATTAACCATGTCCGTCTTCCTAAAAGCCAGGAATGGCTTAATGAATGCTTTATGAACCGCATTACCAGAAGGGTCAACCTTGACGCTACAGTTTCCATTGGCTCTTTTTATTATGATGTCCCCATGCAGTTCATCCGGTCCAAAGTCGAGATCCGCTACCTTCCCGACTGTATGCAAGATGCCTATATCTTTTTTGAGGGCAATCATTATCCGATCCGTCCCACTAACCGCGTGGAAAATGGGCGTACTAAGCGCAATAATGCTCATGCCATTGATTATTCGAAGATGGGAGGCCCCACTGATGTTTAAATCTTTTTACGGTCTTACCTTTAATCCCTTTGATAAGTCTCTTCCCGAAAGCCATGCCTTTAAATCTAGAGACTATCAACAGATGCTTTCCCGTCTTGATTATCTCAAAAATACCCGCGGTATCGGTCTTTTTACCGCCCCACCCGGCATGGGCAAAACCTTTGCTTTGCGCTGTTTTGCTAAAAACTTGAATCCTAACCTATTTCAGCTTTCCTACGTCTGTCTCTCGACAGTCAGTGTTTCTGAATTCTACCATCTGTTCTCCTTCGAACTTGGTTTAGATTACAGTGCTAAGAAAAGCGTGATGTTTAGAAATATCCAAGAACGACTTTTTCATCTGTTAAAGGAGAAACGTAAGACCTTTATTCTTGTTATCGATGAAAGCCAGTACTTAAACGCCGGGATCTTTCGAGATATTAAGATGCTCATGAATGTCCATTTCGATAGCCTGGACTGCTTTGCTCTTATCTTCATCGGTCAGCCCTACCTCGCCTCTATCCTAGAAAAACCGGTTCATGAATCTCTCAAACAGCGCATCGTCGTTCATTACAACTATGAGGGGCTTTCCTCAGATGAAGCAAAAGATTACATTTACTCCCGGATCGAAGCCGCAGGTGCTGCTCACACTCTAATAAATGAAGCCGCTGTTCATGCCGTCGCTAACTTTTGCCAAGGCACGCCACGCCTCATCAACAGCCTCATGACAGATGCATTGATTCTTGGGGACACAATTGCAGAAAACCACCATCGATACTGAAATTATTCTAGCAGCCAGCAACAATCTAGCTCTACGTTAAGGAGGTTCATTTATGTCTATACAATCGTTTTCCCCTGTCCAATTTCATTGTTACGAAAAGATTGGCGATTGCTTTGAAAGTTGGCCCGGCACCGTTACTCGTCTTGTCAATCATGGCAGTCACTATGAAATCTATATCAGCAGCCGTAGTGGATTTACCTTTATTGTTGGTAAATATATAAATGGCGGTTTCATCAGTATCCCTGCTTTTAATGTGGGGTCTGATCTCGCCGATTATGACGATTACTTCTGGAACAATGAGCACCTTGCTTTAATCATGAATCGGGCAGATGCCGCCACTGTCGCTGAAGCATTGCGTACGCTCAGTACTAACAAGTTTATATAACTTATCCTCTGACCAGGGTGCTTGCATCATGGTCGTTCTTATTTCTTCTGCAAAAATGTGCAGTTTTCACGATAACATTGTGCTGTATCGAATAATTAAGTGCTGTTTTCCTAAACTTCATAGGAATTTTAATCTGCTGTTTGACCCGATGTCAAAGTGCCGTTCTACAAAATATGTGACAATGACAGAACATACGTTTGCACTCCCTTCCTTTTTATGGTATAATAGCCGTAGTACAACAGAATAGGCGCAGGGTGGGCGGTCATAACCCCGAAAGGGGGTGATGACTATTGACAATATTTGAAGCATTCACTTTGATGATCTCGTTCTCCACGTTAATTGTAGCAATAATTACTGTTACGCAACGAAAAAAGTAGCCCTCCCTGCAAGGTAGACTACTTTTCTCTACTTATCCTATGACCGCTCATCATATGCGGGAGTTGTACCATAGTCGGGATGCTTGTTTCATCCCGGCTATTTTATTTTACTCCCTGCCTATATGTAATTATACACAAAAATGTGGAAAAACACAACAAGTGCTTCTGAAGTTAAATAAAGTTAAACACAATTAAATACAGGGCCACGTCAAAGTCATGCCTAACCCAGACACAGCGCGATCTGTGAAATAATAGTGGCTTTTTTCTTTATGGACTGGTAAAATAGAGTCAAAAAAATCATACGGTCCATAAAGGAGTATATCGTGGGGACACAAACTGAATTGAAAGAGCTAGTCGTTCGACCCATACTTCCTCAGGAAGAGGCAGAATGGAATCGGTTGATGGCAACCCATCATTACTTGGGTTTTAAAAAGTTAGTCGGTGAATCCATTAAGTACATCGCGGAGATTCGGAATCAGTGGGTCGCTCTCTTAGGATGGGGTACAGCTGCCTTTAAGTGCAGTTCCCGGGACGAATGGATAGGCTGGTCTAGAGAGCAACAGTGGAAACGCCTAGTGTTTATTGCCAATAACCTGCGATTTCTCATATTACCGGAGATTCGCATTCCCAATCTAGCTTCGAAGGTTCTATCAATGAATCTGAAAAGGATATCCGACGATTGGCAGACGCTTTTCGGGCATTCCATTGTTATGGCTGAAACATTTGTGGATCACTCCCGGTTTGAGGGTACGTGTTATCGAGCAGCTGGATGGATTCCTTTGGGGCAAACAAGTGGCTACGGCCGAAATGCTGGCCGATACTACTATCACGGGACCCCCAAAACCATCTACGTTTATCCGATGCACCGAAAAACGCGAGAACTGCTATCCGCTCCATTTTTGGCACCGGAACTGAATGGAGGCCGACAACCCATGGTTGATTTGAACGCGATGAACTTTGAGCAAACGAATACCTTGATGAAACGGCTTGGACGGTTGAAAGACCCACGCAAAGCTCGTGGAATTCGACACAGCGTTACCTCAACCCTAGCCGTGGCTATATGTGCCATCTTGTCGGGATCACGGAGTTTTGCGGCGATCGGTGAATGGGCTAGCGACTTATCCCAGGAACTTTTGAGGCRCWYACTCTRTCNAGATTATCCTGAAAAGCGAAAGTATATTGCCCCAAGTGAACCAACCCTCCGGAGGCACTTGCAGAGCATAGATGCTAATGAACTTGATCGGATCGTCAATGAATGGCTTGTTGAGCAAAGCGATCCGGAAGCGATAGCTGTAGACGGTAAAACGCTAAGAGGCGCAAAAAAAGCTGGAGGGGAAACCGGTCCATTTGTTATCGGCTTTAATCCACAAAGAAGGTGTGGTGATTGCTCAAAAATCGGTTGGCGAAAAAACTAATGAAATTACTGAGTTTCAATCACTTTTGGATAATTTGGATCTGAGTGGNAAAGGTCGTAACCGCTGATGCAATGCATACGCAAGTAGCCCATGCCAACTATCTCGTTGAAACAAAAAAAAGCGGATTATCTCTTCACTGTTAAAGGGAATCAAGGCACCTTGGAAAAAGCCATTGAGGACTTGGACGATGAAGATTTTTCCCCCTAAGTATGTAACAACCGAAAAAGGTCATGGGCGTATTGAAGTGCGAAAANTCCAAACGAGCACTGTATTAAATGATTATGTTACGTTTCCTCACGTTGCTCAGGTTTTTCGAATTGAGCGCATCACGTCCGATTTACAGGGAAACTTAATCCATCAAGAAATGGTTTATGGAGTGANCCAGCCTATCTGCCCAGAAAGCTGATCCTCAACGATTGTTAACTCTAAATCGTGGACACTGGTGCATAGAAAACCGTTTGCACWGGGTACGGGACGTAACGTTTGATGAAGACCGTTCACAGATTCGTGTTCACAAAGGCCCTCAAGTTATGGCTACCCTTCGAAATTTGGTGATCAGTCTATTTCGGTTAAACAATAAGCAAAATATTGCTCAAACTTTGCGGCAGTGCGGTCGGAAGGTAGAACGAGCCCTAGCTTATCTTGGTCTATAATCTTTGAAATAGCTATGAAGCTTCTTTTCTWTGACAAGAACTCCTATCGTTTTCGGTTATAACGGAGACGTTTTTTAAAAAATTAGTTGAGTAATTGGATATCTCTGTTTACTGACTTTGACGGAGACCTGGGGKTRMMTWWYNTWTTGRGKAGMCGGTAATTTAGYCAWGYWCTCGCTGRYCMTGYAGYRWTKTTKTCSCSATGCARCTGAYARTATMAMAAGRCWCWKRTCASYASWRYCAGTRSSGCASNTGRANNTATACGCNCCGATAGMCMRYAMAAKRNCATGWYTRAACCAAACATAAAAGGTCCAATCCCAATCCCGGCATCTAAAAACAGGAAAAAGGTAGAGTTGGCCAGTCCCATGCGGTGAGGTGGAGTTACCTTGACGGCGGATTGTCTGGCAGCTGGACTGTACCGTGCCCAGTCCCAGGCCAATTAAGGCCCCGGCCAATAACAGGGTGTACCCAATGTGGGCTTGGCTGATGATAATTATTCCCACCATATAAATAAACATTGCCGGATACATCACAAAATTTTCGCCTCTTGTATCAAATAAACGGCCGGTAACCGGCCTGGATAACAAAATCGTGGCAGAATACACGATAAAGAAGAAACTGGCAGCTTCCACCACCTGGATTTCTTTGGCATAGGCCGGGAGAAAGGTAAGAATACTGGCGTAACAGGAATAGGCTACGGCACAAACCGATTGATATGGGGATAGCCTTGGTTCAAAGAAACTGGCAAATTTGAATTCTTTAAGGTCCTGCAGTTCTTCCTGCGTCAGCTTAATTCGGGTACTGCTACAAAAGAACGCCATCAGGAGACTTAAGACCACAGAAATTGTATGGGCCAGAATATGAGATTAAAATTTTCATACTGTAATAAGACCATAGCTAAAAATGGGCCAATAGCCGCACCAAAAGTTCCGCTCAGGGCATAATAGCCTATCCCTTCACCGCGTCTCTCATTGGGGATAACCTTCGCCACAATGGTCCCTGTTGTTGTGCTGGAAATACCAAAGGCAGCCCCATTAATAAAGCGGAATAAATACAAGAGCAAAACGTTATGCACTTGAAAATACAGTAACGCCATGACCAAACTTAAGATTAATCCTATATACAGCGTCTTTTTACGGCCTATTCTTTCAATCCATCTACCGGACCACAGTCTTCCAAGCAATACCCCAATAACAAATATGCTGGAAGTAAAACCAGCTTTACTGGGTGACGACTTTAGACTTTCATAGCAAACACAGACATGGTCACGATTAACAAATAAAAGTTTTAACACCACTGAGAAATTTTACTAAGGAAACAAGTGAAAAATCCTTGGTAAATAAATGGGGTTTATTCATTCTTCTGCCCCCCTTCCCATATTTTAATTATGACTACCCGCAAAGCAGGTGTTTTTCCTTGTACAATAAAAGTACCTCTAGCAGACTCTGCTAAGAGGTGCTCACTTTATTCCACAAACACAGCTGTTCCGCTCACCGCTACCATTAGCATGCCATCCCTGATGACCTCATAGTCGACGTCAATACCTACTACTGCGTTGGCCCCAAGCCGCAGAGCCCGGTCTGACATTTCTCCCATGGCAATGTTGCGGGCCTCTACTAATTTGGATTCGTAAGCCCCGGAACGTCCGCCAACAATGTCAGTGATACTGGCAAACAAATCCCGGACTAACGTTTGCCCCCATGATAGCCTCACCGGCAGTAACGCCAAGGTACTTGGTGATAGTCTTGCCCTCGATGTTAGGGGTCGTTGTTAAAATCACTTTAAACACCTCTCCTTTTATTTCCATTCTACCTTCGCTTTTTTTGCCGAGGTACGGTCCGCAGATAATTAACTGCGGGATAACCTATGGCCAAAGCAGCAGTCATACTATAGTGCCTGTCAATCCCGAGCATTTCACTCAGCTCGGTTTCATTGTTGACTGCTCGTGTAAACAGCCCAATAAAACATGCTCCCAGCCCAAAGCATTGGCCATCAGTTCCATGCGGGAAGCGGCCAGCGCAGCGTTGATATTATTATTGGCCTTATGCCCCAGGACAGCTATAACTGCCGGTGCATGATGAAAAAGGAAATCTTTGTTTTGCTTGGCCGCTTCATAGATGCGCATATTTGTATCATGGTAAGGATCGTCAGGAAATTCCACAGCCATTTTATACAAAGCGTCTACGGCCAGCTTTCTGGCATCCTCTAACTGATCCTGCAGCACAATATACCGGACAGTTTGATTATTCGCCGTTGTAGGACTGTACCGGCCTGCTTCAATAATCTTCTCCAGCTTTTCTTTCTCCACAGGTATCCCTTTAAACTGGCGGTGCTTCTGCGATATTGCATAAACCCGAATAACTGGTCCTGGTCTACCTGCATGACCTGAGGATTATAAACCAATGTCTCAGACATGTCATATTTGTTTACTGTAATTGCCTCCCGTGGGCAGACGGCGGCACAATGTCCACAGGAAAGGCAGTCGCAATGAGTGATTACAGCTGTTTTGTCTTTAATCTCAATAAGCTTGGTAAAACAATCCCTGGCGCATAGGCCGCAGCCATTACAAATCTCGTTGTCAATGGTGATCATTGCTAATGGCTCCTTTCTTATGACATTACTTTACAGCTATGATGATAGCGCTTAGGCAGGGCATGATAATGTCCCGTACCCTCAGCTAAAAGCCCCGGCCAGCTTGGGTGAAACCTCTGTGACTACCTTGCCGGGCACTCCAAGGACCAGGCTTTTGGGGGAATTACCGTGTTGGGGCCGGAACTACCGAGCCTGCTCCAACTAAAGAGCCACTTCCGATAATAGAGTCATCCAGGATAACGGCATTTATTCCACTGTCACATGTTCTTCCAGGGTCGGTGAGTGCAGAACCGCCCCATGACCGATATGACTGTCCGGCCTAAGGTTGCCTTTCCGCCAACGTTGGCATGAATAACACAATTATCCTGAACATTAGAGCCTGCCCCGATAACAATAGACCCCCAGTCTCCGCGAATCCGTGCCCCAGGCCAATATAACAGTTTTCACCTATCACCACATCCCCGATAATGGTGGCCTCCGGGTCGATATAAGTCGTTGGATGAATTTGCGGTCGTTTGCCCTCAAATTCGTAAATTGCCAGATTATGTACCCCCCATGGTTCAATGTTTTCCGTGTTTCATCTATAAAAAAATCGACTGATGCAAGTCAGTCGTTTTTTTTTTGCATTCCAGACACATTTTATTTTTTAATTTCCCAAAAACATCTCTTAGGAGAAACTATTTTTTCCTCTTTTTTCAGCTTATTCATCACTTTGTCCACTTCTTTTCTGTCAACACCGGTTTCCGTAGCAATCTTCCCTGCATTGACAGGCTCTTCGACCTTACTTAAATAATCCAGAATTACCTCATAACTATCCATTCGTTTATCCTTCCTTTCCTGATGTCAGATTTTATCCTTCGATGGCTAACCGCCACTTTATACTATATTATATCCATGCTTCCCGGTGCCTTACAATTTTATGTCACAACTAAATTATTGCAACAGTCTATTCCACTACTTTGCTTACCCTGCGCAGTCTGCCTTTGATGGGAGTTTTTTGTAACGCCCGCAAAACCAATTCACCCTTATTGTTCAATATTTCAACAAAGGTAGATACGTCAACTATATTGATGATTCCTATATCTTCCGCTGCCATGCCTTTAATATTGCAGAGAGTGGCCCACTATATCCACCGGTCTCATCTTTGTTTTCTTGCCAGCATTAATATGCAGTTTCATAATTTCTTCTTGGTTAACCCGGCACCTTTTATTTCTTTGATTTGCGGTCTGGTATTTATCTTCTCCACAAATTCCTTTTTGGAACTATTCACAGTTTCATTATCGGGTCTTTGCTGTAAAGGAATTTCTTTACCTATGTACTGTGGATTTCGTTTATCCACTTTTCTTCATACTAATCAGCTTCATCTATGACTAGGTATTTTATTTGTGATATATCAAATGTTCCTTTTTCGATATGATCAATAATTCGGCCAGGTGTGCCAACCACCACATGTGTTTTTTGTTTTAGTTCCTTTTCCTGATAATAAAAAGGAGATTTCCCATAAACTACCGAAACTTTAAGCCTCTTAAACCGGCCTAGATTAAACATATCTTCTTTGACCTGGATGCAAGTTCCCTTGTTGGTGTGAGCACCAGCACCTGAGGTTTATTTCATTCCAATCAACTAATTCGCAAACAGGAATGGCAAATGCGGCAGTTTTTCCGCTTCCTGTCTGAGACTTCACAATTATATCTTTCTGCTTTAATACAGCAGGGATAACCTGCTGTTGGACTATCGTAGGACTTTGAAATTTAACATGCTTATGGCCTTCAATATCTCATCACTCAATAGAAAATCATTAAAATTGGCTTTTATCACCGGTCATCTCTCTTTCCACTCAGCCGGACCAGACTGCCCGGCTAACATGATTATTCTGTAGTCAAATTGATTCTGCCTACTTTGCCGTAAGTCTTAGATATAGACTTGACAGACATATCGACCTTGCCGTTCCGCTCCATTAACTCATGAAAATCAGGGAACTGTTTGCGGGGCAGGATAACTTTTAGGATTAATTCCTTCCCCTCTATCCCGTAACCAACCGTAGTTGTTACCGAGTATCCCTGGTTCCGTAAATTATCTGCCAAGATTTTACCTGCACTGAGATGTTTATAAACTTCTATTTCAACCAGACCTATGGCCAGTTTCTTTTCAATTTGATTAGCTAAAAAGACTCCCAATATTTTGCCCAAAGCAAAAGCTAAAATATATCCGTAACCGGAAGAACTTGTAATCAGCTTAAAAGCATAAACAAAAACTATGGCATCTAAAAAGTAGTTATATAAACGGGTTTGACTGCCCTTCTGCGCCAGGAAAGTTGTTTTAAGATTTCCCAGGCAAGTACTGAAGACATTCAAGGCGAGTACGATTGATAAATCGATTATAGTATTTAACATATTTTCTCCTTTCTGAAAAAATAAAATGCCCCTGTCTGTGCAACAGGAGCATTGGTTAAATTTCCTAATTGGTTTTGTGACTGTCTTATTATGGCAGCTTTTTTTGTTTTTGTCAACCCTCAATGGCCCCTTCTCAATGGCAGATTAGCCCAACCAAATCTACTTCTTTATTAAAATCGATCTTTTCCTGACCTTCGTCTATATGCTCCACTTCCCAATTTGGTGGGGTTAGGGCGGCCATATATGGCATAGTAACCTGCTGAAAGTTTATGACCCGCATTTTTCTGATTTGTCTTATTTCCTCTGAAGAAGCTGTAATCAGCAATAATTTCATGATTTTCATTTCACTTAGCCTTTACGGGTTAGTTCATCTGCCAGCAATTCAGCTTGCTTTAATACTATTTCGGTGGCAAGTTTCTGCATGTCCGGGGATACCCATACTGCCTTAAAGGTCCGCTTTACTATGACTTTTAATTTTGCTTTTACACTTTCCTTTATGGTCCAGTCAATTGAGGTATTATCTTTCACTTTTTCAAACAACACTACAGCCAATTCCCGCAATTTATCTTTTTGCATTACTTCCCTGGCGCTTTCATTGTTTGCAATGGGCTGAATAAAAGGCATATTCGTATTCTGACAACCCCATTTCATGAGGCTCTTTATCCATTTTCTGAATATCTTTACCTAAGTTAATTATTCTTCGATAACTTCTGCTGCTGTTAAAATTTTGTTGTGATATTTTTTAATAGAGTTTTCAAGCATGTCCATTAAAGCCTTACCTTGGATCAAGTTTTTCTTATCCTTGATTTTATTTCATCATTGAGTAATTTTTTCAGGACTTCAAGAGCTACATTTCTGTGCTCCATATTTTTTACTTCTAAAAGAAATTCTTCCGAGAGGATGGAAATATCGGGCTTTTTGATGCCTGCCGCATCGAAGACATCAATTACCTGCTCGGTCACCAGGGCCTTATCGATTACCTGCCTGATGGCAGTTTCAATTTCCTCGTTTGTTTTACCTGAACCAGTAATATCAAACTTTACTAATCTAGACTTAACTGCCTGAAAAAATGATACTTCATCTTTGACATCCATTGCCTGTTCATGTGGAATGGCAATAGCAAAAGCTATTGATAAGGCCATTACTTCATCAATATATCTTTTTTTTCCCGTTTTCGAGACCCAGAATATGGTCTTCTGCCGCCAGGATAATTGATAATTTCCTTGATGTACCGGCATCAAAATAATCCTCATAAGAAAACCCATAATACATCTGTGATACAACTTCCAGCTTTTCCAACATGAGTTGAACTGCTTTCTCCTGAGTAACAGCAGGATCACCTTTCCCGCCACTATCGGAAATAAAAAGCCAAGGCTTTTTTGAGGTCTGAGGCGATGCCAAGATAGTCCACCACTAAACCGCCCGGCTTGTCTTTATAACTCTGTTAACCTGGCAATAGCCTGCATCAGGTTATGGCCTTGCATCGGCTTATCAATGTAAAGAGTATGCAGCGAAGGAGCATCAAAACCGGTAAGCCACATATCCCGTACAATGACTAATTTTAATTCATTTTGCGGATTCTTCATCCTCTCTGCCAAGGTTCTTCTTTGTTCTTTCGTTGTATGATGCTTAGAGATTTCCGGCCCGTCGGAAGAGGAAGATGTCATCACCACTTTAATGATGCCTTTTCTTAGGTCCTTGCTGTGCCACTTAGGTCTTATCTTAATTAATTTCATCATACAAATCGGCAGCAATCCTCCTGGACATAGCCACAATCATGCCTTTGCCCTCAAAAGACTTCCTGCCTTTGTTCAAAATGACTGACAATATCCTGCGCAATCTGTTTAATCCGATCTGCACTGCCAATCAGGGCTTCCAATTGGGTCCATTTTGTCTTGGCTCTTTGTGTTTCTGCCAAATCGTCCTGGCCCATCTCATCGTCTAATTCGGCAACCAGCTTTTTACCTTCTGCGCTGAGATTGATTTTTGCCAATCTGCTTTCATAATAAATCTTTACCGTTGCCCCATCTTCAACGGCTTGTGATATATCGTAAATATCTATATAGTTACCAAAAACAACAGGGGTATTTACATCCGTACTTTCGATAGGCGTCCCAGTAAAACCAAGGTAGGTTGCTCTGGGCAGGGCATCGCGCAAATATTTGGCGAATCCGTAGACAGTTTTTTTACCGATTACATTTCCCTGTTCATCCTTTTCATCAACAGCTTTTCCTTTAAATCCATACTGCGTCCGATGGGCCTCATCTGCAATGACAATAATGTTTTCTCTGTCTGAAAGCCGCTCATAAACATTGCCTGCTTCAGGTTGAAACTTCTGAATTGTTGTAAACACAACACCACCTGAGGCAACTTTTAAAGGGTTTTCAGTTGTTCGCTGTCTTCAGCCTGCACAGGGTCTTGTCTAAGCAGTTGTTTGGAGGAGGCAAAGGTATCAACAACTGGTCGTCCAAATCGTTCCGGTCAGTGATGATTACTACTGTTGGATTATTCATGGCAAGTACAATTTTTCCGGTATAAAACACCATCGATAAAGATTTTTCCGCTTCCCTGGGTGTGCCAGACCACGCCGCCTTTACGGTCTCCGACCGGTTGTTGTTTAACACCGGCCAAACCGTAACTCTCGGGTGATTCCATTGCGGTATCCGCATGATAATTCACCTGTGAGGATATGTATCCTGCGGCTCTCAAGGTAGATTCCACCGCCCCGTTTACTGCGTAGTATTGATGATACGCCGCCTAATTTCTTTTCAGTTTGGATGGTGATGATGCCTGTTTCTTTATCCTCTTTTTTCGACTTTTCAAATACAATGAAATGGCGCAGCAGGTCTAACAAGTTTCTTTGTTAAGCATTCCTTTAATTAGCGTTTCAGTTGTCCGACTAGGTGTGATGCTTCAGCTTTACCATCTGAGGATTTCCAGGTCATAAAGCGGCTTAAACCGGCAGAAAGGGAACCAGCTTTTGCTTCCAGACCATCTGAAATAACATAAACCCATTGAAGGTGAAGAGACCCGGGATGGCTTGTTATAAGTTTGCAATTGGTTATAGGCTGATTTTACTGTGGCATTTTCATCGCAGGATTTTTCAGTTCGATCACAACTAAGGGCAATCCGTTTACAAACAGAATAATATCCGGGCGCTTGTTTACGCCATTTTCGATTACCGTAACTGATTAGCAACAATAAATCGTTATTTTCTGGGCTTTTAAAATCAAGCAGCCAGACTAAATCCCCTCTGTCATTTCCGTCTTTATGATAGCTTACTTAATGCCTTCGGTCAGCATCCGGTGGAATGCTTCGTTATTGGTTATCAGTTCAGGTGAATTTAAACGCTGAATTTGTTTGACTGCATCTTCCCGGGCATTCTGCCGGAATTCTAGGATTTATCCTGTCAACTGCTGTTTGCAGGCGTTCCATCAGCAGTACATCTTCGAAGGACTGCCTCTCCGGTGTGTCGCTGTCGGGGGCGATACTAGGGGCGTATATGTAGTGGTAGCCCTGATGTTCGAGGAGTTCTATGGCAAATTTCTCTATGGCGGATTCGGTGATTTTAGTCATGATCATGATCCTCCTGCCGCTTAATAGGATTGTTTATCCATAATTAACATTTAACTTTAACTTCACCGCTCATAAGTTTAGGCAGTAAGGTATCCCGCAGTTTTTCGAGGGTGCGGATTTGATTAGATTTATTTTTAAGGTTTTTCACAAACCCTGATAACTCTCTATTAAGTTTAGCAATAATATTATCTGGAGGTATTCTTATACTATAATCTTTTTATATCATTCGCTTGGGCTCGTTGTCTTCCACTAGAACCAGTCATACAACTAATAGTGAAATCTCTAAAGTCTTCATTTTAGCAATTAAGTATGAAATAAACGGATGAAAAGGTTTTTTCATTTTCATAACAATAAACTCCGTAGATCCCCAACCCACTGTTGCCTCATTATCAAGAAAATCCACAAAGCACGTTTTCCCATTTTCTAAACATGGGGTTATTCTTGCAAAAAGAGTATCACATTTTTAAATTTTACTCCGGAATTAAATTCTCTATCATACCAAGCAATGGGGCAATATGAATTGGTGTTTAACATTTGACATTTCAAGATAAGGAGTTTTATTTTCCTTACTTAATTTATAGCTCGGGTTAAATTCAATAATATTCTCTAAGCACATCTCCTCCCAATCCTCTCCGCTTCCTCCACAAACCACTGCCTGAAAAGCGTTTCTGCCATTGCTTCAAGGGTTTTATTCTGGCGGTGGAGCAGGTCTATTTTGTCGTCAAGACTGCTTAGAACGGATGCGATGGCTTTTTGTTCGGTAGGTGGAGGTATGAATATTTCTAAATTCGCTAATTGGTCTCTTGTAACATTTGGAAATGTTGAACCCGTGGCACTAGCCAATAAAGATGGAAGATTATAGTCTATTACTCCTTTTACAAAGAATTGATAGTCTTTTCCTTCGATATGACGAATAGCAGCAAGCCCTCGGCCCAGAACATACTCTTGATCGGCCCAATTCATTCGGCCTGTGGTTGAGCCGCGTACACAAAACAAAATGTCACCTTTCTTAGACAGTTTTGTGGGTTCCTCAGTGTATTGAACAGGTGTCGGATATTTGATACCAAATTCTGTGGGCCCATTTAGTAAAGGGTTTACCGAAACCAGTCTGATTACATGATTCTCCCTTTGGTGATTGCCCCATTGTAATTTCTGCTATTTCTGCAAGAGTACCTTCCTTCCCACTCACTCATCGCTATTGCCCTCCAGCCTTTTTATCCTTGAGCTATCGGTCAATATCCGCATTTGCTGGATGGCAATCTTATTCAGTCTATCAAGACGAGTTTCTTGCGGCAGCCCATCATTGATGAACAAGGCATTAAGATTTTCAAGATTAGCAAGACAGACTAACTGTGAAACATCAGCATAGTCCCTGATATTCCCTTTCTGATCGGGGTTTTGGTCCCGCCATTGGACAGCTGTCATACCAAAAAGCGCCATATTTAAAACATCCGCCTCTGATGCGTAGATACTGCTAATCTGAGCTTTACTCAGCTGTGCCGGGATGAGGTTTTCCTTAATGGCGTCAGTGTGAATGCGGTAGTTTATTTTGGTCAGATTTCGCCTGATATCCCAGCCGAGCTGTTTTCTTTCTTGGTCTTTAAGCCGCTGAAACTCTTTGATTAGATACAGTTTAAATTCAACCGATATCCAAGAAGCAAATTCAAAGGCAATGTCTTTGTGAGCATATGTACCACCATAACGGCCGGATTTGGAAATTATCCCTTTAGCATTAGTGCTTTCTATCCATTGTTTGGGAGTAAGGGTAAAACTGTTGAGCCCTGCCAACTTTCTAAACCCGTCGAATTCGACGGGTTTAAAATCAGGATTGTTAAGCTGCTCCCAAATACCCAAAAACTCAATTGTATTGCGATTTCGAAGCCAGTTTCTGATAAGATCATCAGAACCATCCTCTTTTTTAAATTTTGCGATATCTGTAATAACAGATATAATCATCTTCATTGAAAGTATAAAGCGCTATTTCCTTATCCAATACATTAATCTTGGCCATTGTTAACCACCACCTTGGCAAGGTTTTCAATAATCAATGTATTTAGCTTTTCTTCTTCTTTAAGCTGTACTTCAAACTCCTTTTTTAAACCTTGTAAATCGTTCATTGAAATCAAAATCATCTTCATCGTCAGGGAGACCAACATACCTGCCCGGTGTCAGCACATAATCCAGTTCTCTGACCTTTTCAATGGATGCAGAATTACAAAACCCTTTTATATCTTCATATTTTGCCGTCAGGGTTACGCCAATTGTGATACGTTTCGGCAATTTTTTGGATATCTTCTTCAGAAAGTTCACGCGTCCTGCGGTTTATCAGATGTCCCATATTTCGCGCATCGATAAACAGAATTTCATCTGTTCTGTTGCGGTATTTTCCGTTTTCTTTATTCCTGCTTAGAAACCACAAGCTGGCAGGAATCTGTGTGTTCAAAAATAGTTTTGCAGGCAGATTTACAATACAATCACCAATCGAGCTTCAATAAGACCTTTTCTGATATCGCCTTCACCGGAAATTTTGGAAGTTAAAGCGCCTTTAGCAAGAACAAACCCGGCTTGTCCACTGGGGCTGAGATGGTAGATAAAGTGCTGAATCCAGGCATAATTTGCGTTACCTGTGGGAGGTGTGCCATATTTCCATCTGCCCGTCTTTTCTAAGTAAATCACCACTCCAGTCGCTGTCATTAAAAGGCGGGTTAGCAATAACATAATCGGCTTTAAATCTTGTGAGTATCATTTAAAAAAGAACCCTTCATTGTTCCATTTGACCTGTGAGCTGTCAATTCCCCGGATGGCCAGGTTCATCTTGGCTAAACGCCAGGTTGTTTGGTTGCTCTCCTGTCCGTAAATGGAAATGTCGTTTACTTTTCCCTGATGGTCTTGGACGAATTTCTCCGACTGAACAAACATAACCGCCTGAGCCGCAGCAAGGGTCAAATACCCTGCCTTTGTATGGCTCTAACATTTCTATAGTAATTCCACAACGCTTCTTGGAGTATAAAACTGGCCGCCCTTTTTTCCTTCAGATAAGGCAAACTCGCCCAGGAAATATTCGAAGACATGACCAAGAATATCGGCACTTCTGGCTTTGACATCACCTAATGCAATATTTCCGACTAAGTCTATCAATCCACCTAAGCTTGTGGGATCAAGGTTGTCCCTGGCATATACTTTGGGCAGAACATCCTTAAGGGATGGGTTTTCTTTTTCAATAAAACCCATTGCACCATCTACGTCTTTACCGATTTCAGGGAGTTTTGCCCTGGATTGCAAATACGACCAGCGGGCCTTTTCCGGAACAAAAAAGACATTTTCTGCTTTATACTCATCTATATCTTCAGGGTCAGCACCGGCATAATTCCCTTCGCCACCTGCTAATCTTTGGTACAATTCTTCAAAGGCATCAGAAATGTATTTTAAAAATATCAAACCTAAAACAATATGTTTGTATTCAGCAGCATCGATGTTTTTTTCTGAGCTTGTCCGCCGCTTTCCATAGTTGTTTTTCAATTGGTTTCTTCTTTTTGATTGTTAATAGTATTTTTTGCCATTTTGCACTCCTTTGCGGTTTACTTTTGATACCCATTCATGACATCTGACTATTCTAGCTATATTATTCCACATTTTTCATTGTTTTCCTCGTTTTATCGGAAGAAAGCCCTGACATAATAAAAATCCCGCAATTCCTTGCAGGATTACTACTATAATGGCACTTTTTAACCCCTAACTGGAAAAACGCCCTGTGGCGGCGCACAACGCCGCCACAGGGCGTTTTTACGAACATGCACTACTGTTTGTATCAAATTGACAGCACTTCCGCTTTTCCGGAAGCTATCTCTATAAGGGTCAGACGCGACAACCCCACCAGTGTCTGAACTTGTTGTTCCGGTGTCCGTGACTCCCCTGCCACCGTGAATCATAAGCCTCAAGCCTTTCCGCGGCAAGCTTGACCAGTGTCCACAGTATTTTAAACGCACCATCAGAGAGGGGCGGGTCACCCCGGTAGTTTTCCAGTCTGGCTCCGGTCCGGTATTGCGGGTAATGCTCCAAGCCGACGAAACGCAGGAACCAATCCGCCCGGAAACTGCCAACAGCAGATACAATGCCCATGTAATCGGCAATTAACTCGTCAAGCAGGTTGTTTCTCATCGCAGAGAACAATCTACGGGTAAAATAGTGGGTACACTCGTGTTCCCGGCGGATAATCAGCGACAGCCTTCGCCACTCTTCTTCTGACAGCCCCAGGCTTTCCGCCGGCACAGCGCTGTATGGTCCGTCACTTAAAATAATAAATTTATCCTGATAGAGTTCTTTTTGGGGATCAATCGCTGGAACTCCGCCTGCCAGCTTTCCTCTGTCAGGTTTCCGGGTTTTTCTTTTCCCATTCTCTCCTGAAGGTATGGATTCTATCCCAGTTATTATAACCGGCGATGATGACTGCCCCCATGGAATCCGGCACGGCTTGCGGTTCATTCCGGCGGCTCAAAGCTTGCACCATGGTGACAAAATCAGCCCTGCGGCGGGTGATCAGAAGAGGTATCCGGCCGGCCGGAGTCTGGTGGAGGACCAGTTCCAGACCTTCCGGAACCTCTAACACAAGTCCGGCTTCCTCAGTTATACCGTCGGTGACACCCCTCCGGGTCGCGGCCCGATATGGTTCTGTTGAGCTGATTCCTTCTCTGATGGGAAATTTAAACTGCATCAACCGATCTTTTAGGGTAGGAAATGCCCCTCTTTCACTGCTTCAGCCTCATATTGCTCCCAGGCCCTGACAAAAGGCTCGTCCGGCATTGGATAATCAATATTTCCTGTTATTGCCGAATGATTGTAGACATTTTCAGTATACTTCATCAATTCAACCACTTCTGTTTCGTTCGCTCCCAAAGAAATCAGAATTCCTCAGAGTGCATAGCTCACCGTCCTCCGCTGTAATCTTACTGCGTAAACGAGCCTAGGCCCTGATTCCGGCTACTCCCGTAGGCATATCAACAATGACCCTGGTTCTTTTGGCGGTACTGCGCGCCGCCAGGCTGTCACATCTGTAAAGCCGCTGCCTCCACCGGTAACAAGCTCTAAATCTTGTTCACAAAGCTCACCTTCCAGAAAATTCGCTGCCGACGCTTCGATATTTAACAAGGCCTCGCCGCTTTCCGAGAATTCCACCTGCAGCCCGGTTGGCAGATCCTTGCCGCTTAATTCTTTAATCGCTGAATGCGGGTTCTCAAGGCAAAACTTCTTATATTCTTCATCTTCTGTAATTCTTTGTTTTATAATCTCAAGGGTTTTTTGGACTTCCTCCAGTGTCCACATATTCATGGTAATACCTCCGGTTTACAGCGCAATATAAAACATACCGCTAAGGCGCAGAGAAACATAATTCATACTACAATCGATTTACCATTGGAAACCCTTAGAAGGAATCAACCTTTAGTAGCACTCGCCCTCTGCGTCTCTGCGGTTGTTTTTGTTTTCGGGGTAGATTCCATGCACTGGCACGGCATCAGAAAACTGAAAGTTAGTGGCTAAAAGCAGGGTTAAGCAGGTTTATCAAAGAATTAACCTTTTAAGCAAAATTCGGCTAAAGAGGTGGTTTCAATGAAGAAGGGGTTACCCCTTGGGCAGGGCCTGACAGCTGACATCTTTGAGTGGGGTGAAACAGAAATTGTCAAGCTTTTTAAAAAAGGTTACCCAGCATGTTTAATAGATGATGAGTCTTCCATCTGCCAAAAGGTATATGAACTGGGCCTGCCCGTTCCCGCCTATTGCGGCTCAATTGAAATTGACGGCAGGTACGGTCTTATTTTTGAACGGGTAACAGGAGAACTGTTGCCCAGGTTAATGGCGGCAAATCCGTTCGACCTTCCCAAGTACGCAAGAATGATGTCTGAGCTGCATTTTGCCATACATAAACATACGGTGCCTGAGCTGCCCTTTTTTGCTGCCCGAATGGCCTCAGCAATTAAGGGACACAAAACATTGGTTCCAGAGGAGAAGATCACCCTTTTGGACGGACTGTACCTGAGGGCTGATGGTATACTCTCTGTCATGGGGATTTCCACCCTTATAATATTTTGGTTTCCGCCCGCGGACCGGTGATTATTGACTGGGGCAATGCCGGACGGGGAAATCCGGCTGCTGATGCTGGCTTGACCTCTTTAGGATTAAAAATAGGTAAAGTCCCGGAATATGAGTCAGATAAATCTGCAATTGAGTCTTGCCGCCTGGAGCTTCGTCAGATATATTTGGCTAATTACCTCAGGCTTTCCACACTTGCTCAGGATGATTTATTACAGTGGGAAGAATATCTGAGCCGGTATATACAACTGTTCACAAACTGATTTTTTTCATTGGTGGCAGCTACGTGAATGTCCACAGTCAGGGCAAGTGTCTTCCTTGATGCTTGCCCTGCTGAGTTTGCATTCGCACAAAGCACAACCCTGCTTAGGTCCGGCTAAAGCCCGGCCTCCGGCAACCTGGGCCAGTTCATCCTCATCCAACTCATCGTCTTTGGAACTCGCCGGCTCGGGCGGGAGTTTATCTGCCATCTGTTTAAGCAATTTGTCGAGGAGACCCTGACGCACCTTACTCTCAGTGCTGTAATCAACAGACACCACAGCCCTGGCAAGTTCCAGCATACCGTCGTAATTGTGCTCAGCCTTCGTGTCATCGTTCTCAGTAGTCGCGTAATCATCCTCAAACCTACTGCCTCGATCGATACCGCTGCCATTTAAAAGCTTATCAATATCATCACTGAAGCGCTTTCCCTTAAATTGTTCATTCACCGGCTGACACCCCGCTCTTCAGGATTGACCGCAGCTGCCGTATGGCCCGGTACAAAATAACACCGACATTGCTTTCACTTAACCCTATTAATTCCGCTATATGCCTGTTAGTCAGACCGGCCTTGAATTTTAGGGCAATTATGTTTCGCTCCCGCTCTTCAGGCGAGCCAGGGCCGTAAGCAGTTCTTCCCGGAATTCACCAACGACAGCAGTCTCCTCGGGACCGGGTTCTGTACAAGCCACATCACCGATCGCATCAAGAGCAACCCAACTTTGCTTTGCAGAGCTTCGGTAGAAGTCAGTAACAACATTATGAGCAATGGCAAAAAGCCAGCTGGCAAAAACTCCCCGGCTGGCATTATATAATTCAATCTTATCCAGGATGATTTCAAAAATCCGGGCTGTCAGGTCATCAGCCGCATCAGGGCCGCCAACCCGAAACCGCACATAGTTGTATACACGGGGAAAATAGTGGGTGTAAATCGCTCCAAAAGCCTCTGGATTGCTTTTAGCTCCTTCCACTAAATCAGGTTCGTCTTGAAGTATGGGTCCCATTCTATCTTAATTCCCCCCATGTTTAATCAGCTACTTTAGCCTGCCAGACCAGGCATGCTTTTTTCACCGGCGTTGAAATCCCCGTAAAGGTTTGCGCAGGTAGCCCGGCAGGTCCGGCAATTCAGGAGATAACCACAACTCTTACAAGGATCAAGAACATTTTCCTCGGTGGACCGCAGCTTATTAATGGTATCCGACTGTGACCAGTAATTAGCTATGCTGAGCCCTTTTTCGGGGAAACTTAAATGGCGGCAGGGCCGGAAATTCCGTCCACATCAACAGCCATCATCTGCCTGCCGGCGGCGCAGCCTGCCTCAATGCCCTGGTACCCGGTCCCGGTGCACAAGAGTCCGCAGAACTGAGAAAACAGGTCTCAATATAAACCGCATGGGCAGGGTTACTGTATGATTTAAGATAGGCCGCCAAATCAGCTAATTCCGGTCCATCCAGAAGATCTGGCACCTGTTTATGGGAGTCCGGTTTTAGACGCAAAATATTAATTGCCTTTACACCGTATTTCTTCGCCAAATCTACCAGATTGGGGAAATCATGGGCATTGTCTTTTCGCGCTACCCAGTTAATGCCATAAAGCAAATCTGTTTTTTGCAGCAGTTCCAACGCCCTGACTGCATCATCATACTTATCCCTGGATTTATTATGAATCTCTTCTGTCGAACCGTTAAGAGAAATCCATAGCCATCCCATACCGGCCTTAGCCAGCTCCTGAAGCCGCTTTTCATTAAGCCCGCAGCCGCTGGTAGCCATGGTCGAATTCATCCCCAGGGCACGGATTTGCAGGATGGTTTCAGTGAGGTGCGGGTATACCAACGGCTCTCCGCCGCTCAAAGCGATATAGAGCACCTTTAGCCGGGCTGCTTCCTGCAGGTAATTAGTCAGCAGGCCAAAGTTAAGGTCCTTGTGGTGAGATGTTATATTATAACATTGGGGACAATGGAGTGGACACCTGGTGGTCAACTCAAAATGGATTAGACCGGGAACCTCCAGTGACCGGTCTTGAGGAATCGCCCTGGATACCGCAGACACGCTTTTACCAGCCGCTGAAGAGGAAGCGACATCATTTGCTGCGCTTTCCACAGCGTCCGCTGCGGCATTAATCCCATCACTCATGGCATTCGCCCCGTCCATCATGCCGTTATATAGTATCATTACAGGCAGAATCCAGTCCAGCCCCTACATCTTGGGCTACCCCGCCTCCAGCAACCTGTTCCAATTCATCTTCGGACAGTTCTCCGGACTGCCGTTTAACACCTAACACCAGAGCCTTCATCTCATCTGCCGAAATATCAAACCCGGCATCCTTTGCCACCTTAACGGCTTGCCTGAATTTCCCCGTCCCTGGTGCCGGCAGTTTCAATGGCTGATTTCAGGGTTGCCTTTAACGCGCTGTCTTCAGATGCCTTTTTAATAAATTCCACTGCGTGTCTTCAATTTTTGTCCCTCCTTATATATTCAGGTTCACAGCTTTTCACCAACCGCTGAAAAACGAAGCTACAGTATTGGCTGCATCAGTAACGCCTCCGGCAACTGTGTTGGCAGCATCAGTGATACCTCCGGCAACTGTGTTGGCAGCATCAGTGATACCTCCGGCAACTGTGTTGGCAGCGTCAGTAACCGCCCCGTCGATTGCTCTTCCTGCATCTTCATACATGTGTTGGTCCAACGCAGCTCCACCTGCCACATTTTCCAGTTCATCATCGGAAAGTTCACCTGCTTGCAGTCTGCTTTCAACAGCTGCCTTCAATCCATCGGCTGAAACATTAAAACCGGCATTTTGGGCAATCTGGGTCACAGCCTGAATCTCTTCCTCTTTATTTGCTGCTTTATCAACGGCAGCTTTTCACAGCCGCCTTCAATACACTGTCCTCGTTAACCTTTTGCAAAAACTCTAATTCTTTACTCATTTTTTTCCCCCTTTTATTATTTTTAAACTCACGGAAATGGGAGATTCTTTATGTTTCAGACAAGACCTCTTACCACCCGCTGACAACAGAAGGAACAACAGGTGCAACTATACCCATTGCAGTACCGGTAGTACCACCGGTTGCACCGGCAGCATCAGCGGCACCGGCCAGTGCACCGACTGTGTCCACGACAGTACCAACAGCATCGCCAATTCCGGCCGAAACATTTATTACAGCCCCGGTTACATTAATATCACCTGTGTTTATGACCAGGTCGCCTACCCCCCCGGCCACGTTTTCCAGCTCACTGTCAGAAAGTTCTCCTGCCTGTCTGAGAGCACCTTCCACAAAATCCTTTAACTCACCGGCCGAAACATCAAACCCAGCTTCCGTGGCGATTTTAGCCACTGCCTGTACCTCTTCGTCCTTGGAACCGGCCTTAGTAACAGCTGCTTTTATTGCAGAATTTAAGGCATTGTCCTCAGACACCTTCTTGAAAAACTCTCCTGCTTTGCTCATTCTTTTTTCCCCCTTTTTTTATATTTAGCTCTCGGAAATTCGAGAAAGTTTATCGCCGTCCAAGACCCCCACTTCTTAAGTGGGGGTTACAGCTCTACTCTTCGGTGGGGGTAGAGTCCCCCACCGAAGCCCCGATGTTCAGCTTTAGCTGAACAAGTTCACTTCCGCTTCGTAAGTAAATACGGTTTATACAGTGATGTATTACATAAATTAATATTTTTTTAAAGAACTTCTTTTACCGGAGTACCGCTTATGACTGTCTGACTCAGCGGGTGCCCTGTTATTACCATCGCGGCAGTACAGGTCAGAAGTATATTTACAATAGTTAAAATCGGATCGATAATGGAAAATGCGGCTAACAGCATGATTACGGCGGCATCGGTAGGCAAACCAAGGGGTGTAAGAATAATGGCAATCATCGACAGGGAAGCCATTCCCGGTGCGCCGGCTCCCGCCAGGGCGGCCAGCACGGCGGCAAAAACGGCAAATATTATATTCCCTATACTTAGCGGTACACCATATAACTGAACGATAAAAACAGTCCCAATGGTAAATACCAGCACCATGCTGAAACGGCAAATGACAATACTGAGTGGTACAATCAGATTGATGGCATTTTGCGGCAGGTGAAAACTATCCCGCACTACACTGAAAACCGACGGCATGGTGGCGAAGCTGTTCCGGGTGCCAAAGGCGATAATAATTGGTTCCCGCAGGTTTTTGAAGGATTGGAACAGAGATATGCCTGATCTCACAGATATTATAAACCCGCCGAGAAATATTAATATAAGGGCGGCAAGATGAATGAGCAAGATAAGTTTGGCCAGGGCCAATAAAATATCAGTACCTGTCCTGGCTACCTGACCGGCCATAATCCCCAGGAGTCCAAAAGGAAGACCGTACATGGCCAGACCAATGGCCTTTTCAAAAGCCTTAAAGGTGGAATTGGTCAATTCCAGGATTTGTTCACTGTTTTGCTTTGGAATGATTCCAATAGTTAAACCAAAGACAATGGAGAAAAAAAGAATCTGCAGTGTTTTCCCTTCATATAACGCGGCAAAAATATTTGTCGGCACAAGGTCCCTGACAAATCCCGAAAAACCAATGGAAACAGACTGCTGCCCGGCACCCGAAATTTTTTCGGCATTCATTAATACTGTACCGAGAGTTTCCCTGGCCTCAGGTTTAAGCCCCTGGCCGGGATTTCCCGCCAATGCCACAATCATTCCAACAACTCCGGACAGTAGGAGGCCAATCAAAAACACGGCGATAATCCGCTTCAGATATTTCCTGGTTTCCTGAGAAGACAGCAGACCGCCAAAACTGGCCACAATCGCAGTAATCATTATCGGTATTACGCTCATCTTAAGAAAAGATAGATAAAGATCCCCAAAGGGTTCCAGCCTCATAGCCAGCCCTTTATTGTAAATACCGATGAATATTCCGGCTGCAGTACCCAGAGCTATCGCCCACGGTTTTTTTATGCTATCTGTCCAATCCCTTATGCTATTAACCTTGATTGCTTTATTTATCATTTAAGTCCTCCGATATATTCGTCCACCTGCTGCTTGATATCTACACTGTATTTCATGAATTCCAGGTAGTGGTTTAGCCAGGACAGCAGCTGATGATCCTGAGGAGCCACGGCTATGGCAATCGGATCTATCCGGTCCTTCAGGATAATGACTTTGGTGGTAATGGCAAGTTCGGGGTTTTGTTTTATAAACATATCTATCTCGTTTTCATCGTAAAGCGAAGCTAATAACTCTCCCCTGGCTGTTGCCCCGAAAAGGTCATCATGGGGAACACCGGTAATCTGGGCTTTTGGAAAGATATCTCTGGCGAATTCCTCATAGGATGTCCCTTTTGTTACACCGATTTTATCTGTTGTATTTAATATCAGTTCAAGGGCTGTTTTCCCCGGATTGGCATTCTGCAGGGCTGCCAGTTTCAGGCGATTTGCCAGCACAGCTTGGTGAAATACAATATATGGCTGGGTGAACCTGATTCTTTGAGCCCGTGCTAAGGTAACACTCAGTTTGGAGATGGCTATATCAGCCTGCCCTGCCGCTACCCGGTCCACCACTTCGTTAAAGCTGCGGGCCACCCGGTCAAACGCCACATCTACACCCAACTCCCGTGCTATGTCACGGGCCATTTTGACATCAAGCCCGGTCAACTGCCCCTGTTTGTCCAGATAAAACCATGGGATGCGGTCTTCATAGTACAGAGAGACAATAAGCTTCCCCCGATTATTGATCCTCAGCATGTCAGGCGGTAAAGGTGCTGTTCCGTTATATGCAGAGGCAGTTTTAACTGCCTGCCCGGAACTGACGCTGTTTACCGACTCTTCCGAGGCCTTTTTGTCTTCTCCGGCGATCGATTGTGCGGACTGATTCCCACAACCGGCAACAACGATTCCGGCTAGCAGTAGAACTGAGATTATGATCAAAAACCCGCACCAGCGTTTAGCCATTAAGTCTGTCTCCTTTTATTCCGTCAGAATTTCGATTTTTCCATTCCTGATAACCTTTTTTACCACCAGGTTGCCTTTTTCATCACCGCTTTGGTCAAAGGTATGCTGGCCGGCAACTGCCGGCCAATCTTTTAACCCCCGGAGTGCTTCAGCAATTTTAGGCGGTTCGGTGGACCCGGCATTTTTGACTGCGGCTGCCAGCAGTTTGACCGCATCGTATCCCTGAGCCGTATATTGGGTCGGCTCCTGTTGATACTTAGCCTTAAAAGCCTGCATAAACTTTTGTACTTCCGGCCTCGCGTCAAATGGATTAAAAACAGTCCCAATCACAGTTCCTTCTGCGGCCCATCCGGCAGTTTTGCCAAAATCCGGAGAATCCATGGTGTTGCCGGACAGAAACGGCATCGTAATGCCGGCCCGCCTGGCATCGGCAATAAATTGAGCACCACCTTTGGCGGAATCGGCCACAAATACAGCATTGTAGGCCAGAGCCTCCCACTTCCGGCGTAAATCAGCCAATCCTTTCAGATCACCATAATAAGAAATCCTGTCAACTATATTAATCCCGCTTTCCCTGGCGCTGTCCTCAAAGGCATTAGCCAGGCCGCGGCCGTAGGAATCGTTCACGTAATATATGGCAATCCGGTTGAGGTTACGGCCGGCGGCATAAACAGCCAACTGCCGGGCAATTTCCGCATCACTGGGGATACTGCGGAAAACGTAATGATATCCCTGTTTTGTAAGTTCGGGCGCGGTAGAGGCCGGTGTCAGCATGACCAAACCGGCTTTCTCATAGATTGAGGCCGCAGGCAGAGAAATATACGAATTCCGGTGACCAATAACAGCCACCACCTCGGGATTTTCCGCAAATTCCTGAGCGATAGCCATACCCTTGGTCACTGAAGAGTCATCATCTTTTTTTATTATCCGGATCTGTTGTCCGTTGATACCTCCGGAGGTGTTTATCTCCTCAACGGCCAGTTCTATACCCTGCCACAGCCCACCGTCATTTTTGGCAAAGGGCCAGGCGGCGCCAATAACTATATCCCCCTGATTCTTTGCCGCCATCACAGCCCGGGCTCCGGAAAGGCTGTCCCCGGCGCATCCGGCAAGCAGTAATGAAGCTGTCAACACAACAAACAAACCAATAACTTTGGATTTTTTTTTGAATGCCATCATCCTGTCCTCCCCGCTTTGCTCTACGCCAGCTGGCGTTTAGCCAGTTCCGCAAAAAGCCCTTCCTGTTTCATCAGCTCGTCATAAGTCCCAACCTGAACAACCCGCCCCTGATCAAGCACATAAATCCGGTCTGCCTTGATAATGGTGCTTAACCTATGAGCTACTACAATCCTTGTAGCCCTCAGCTGCTCCAGGCTTCGGCTGACAATGCTCTGAGTACGGTTATCCAAAGCACTGGTGGCTTCATCAAAAAACAGTATGCGGGGTCTGCTGGCGATTGCCCTGGCGATTAACAACCGCTGGCGCTGGCCGCCTGATAGGGTGGAACCCCCTTCACTGACCACCGTATGGATACCCATTGGCATCTGTTTGATATCTTCCTCCATGCCGGCCATTCTGGCCGCCTCCAAGGCGTCATTAACAGAGAGTTTTTTGGTCCCGACGATATTAGTGAAAATATCCCCTGTCATCAGCTTGCTGTTCTGCAGCACTACCCCAAACTGGCGCCTTACAGCCCGCACATCAAGCTGACTGATATCCTGCCCGTCATAGTAGACGGCCCCTGACTGCGGCTTTTCAAAACCCATCAGCAGCCGGAAAAGAGTTGATTTACCGCTCCCGGATGATCCTACAATAGCTGCAAATTCACCGGGTTTAATAGTCAGTGAAATGTCATCAAGGATTAATGGTGTATCTTCACTATACCGGAAGCTGACCCGGCTGACTTCAATTTTCCCCGTAAGTTCACCGGGGTGGCGTTTATTTGATTCAATTTCAGGCAGGGTTTCCAGGATAGGTTTGGCGGATTCGTACAGGGGTATAACCCCCAGAGTTGAAACTATTGCGCTTGAGGTGGCCAGCATCGCCGCGATAAATGCCGCAAAGGCGCTGTAAAAGGCCAGAAATTGCCCGGTAGACATGCTGCTGCGCGGCATCAGTCCCACAAAGGCAAAGACTATCAAGGTAGAAGACACCGGAAACACCGTATTGAAAATCTGCACATAATTGGCTGTGTCCCGGGTCTTAAATGTTATCCTGCGCACTGCGCTAAAGGCCTTGCTCCAAAGGTGAAAAGCCCTAACCTCCGCCCCGGCCACGCGGAATTTGGCAATTCCCCTGATTAACTGTAAAATCAATCCTGCTGCATCTCTCTGCTTTGCAGTAAGCTCCCGCTGCATCCGCAGCTGGTAAAATGAGAAACTCACCGTAACGGAAACTGAGATAATTACCAACACCAGGGCAATCAGAGCCAGGCTTGTACTGTAATAGAACAGGAGGAAAAAATTAAATGAAGAAAAAACACCTGATAAGACAGTTGTAATTGTCACACCAGATAGTATTTTACGTATCGCATTGATGCTGTTAGCCCGCATGGCCAGGTCACCGACAGAATAACTTCGGAAAAAAGGGGCCGGCAGACTTAACAGGCGGTCCCAAACCGCTGCCTGCAAGTCCAGATCCAGCCTTCCTTCCATCCTGAGCTGGGCCACAGCTCTGGTAAGTTGGAATAAGGTCACGGCAACCATACTGACTAATAAAATAAATGTCAGCTCGACCAACTGGCCGCGTTCGGCTTCCGGAATAACGGTATCGATCAAACGGCCGGTAGCTAACGGCACAGCAAGTCCCAAAAGTGAAGCGACTATGCCCATTAAAATCATAGTAAGAGTATCCCGCCGGGTTTTGCCCTGCCAACTGAATTTTATGATATCCTTAACCTCAATTTTCCGGGCAGGTAAGGTCCTGTAAAAACTATAGGCGAAGGGCATAATTTTTTCTGCCAGTTCGCGATTTACCGGTATTTTAGTCCCATCCGGGTCACAGAGCAGATAACTCTTTGACTTTTGCGGCAGCAGTGCCACCGGACGTTCGCTTTCAGCCAGGTATGCCAACAGGGGACCATTATCCTGACACCACCACTCTCCCTTTAAAGCCACACGGCGCATCCTGATATATGAAGCATTGATAATATCCTCTAAAGGATTAGATGAAAGGTTGGCTCTGACTTCAGCGGCAGGCTTGGTAATTTCAATATTAGCGGCCCGTCCGACTAACCTGCAGGCCTCATATAAGAGGTCATCGGTTACATCAACTGCCAGATCTTCTTTACCGGTTTGGGCAACTGCTGCCAGGGACAATAAAGACTGCCCCATAACCTTTTTCTTGTTTGCTTCTTTTTTCTGCAGGTAATTGATTTCTTCAAGTCTAGCCCGGTCAGAACCGGCTGCCAGGTGAGCAAACAGCGCCTGGTAAAATCCCGGCAGGCTTGACCATTCCCTGTCATGCTCCAACCACTCAGCGGTGGCAGCAGCCTGCAGTCTGCTGTCCTCCCCGCCCTGTTCCAGAACAATAGCCTCCAAAAGGGATCCCAGCCATTCTTTCAGCAGGTTAGCTGCTGTTTCCCGGTTCCCGGCAGCCTGCAGAAATTCCGACCTGGTGAGCCGGACAACCTCCGTTCCGGGAGTTCCGCTTACCAACAGCCTGATCTCTGCAAACCCTGTACCCAGCCCAAACAAAGCCTGCCCGGGAGTAACCGTGATCAGGTGTGAGCGCCTGCCCGCTGCCCCACCCCGCTCCACCGGCAAAGCAAACAGTTCTGCCTGACCCCGGCGGACTATCCAGATGTCGTCGGCATCATTTAGAAAAAAGGTCTTGTTTCCCCCAATTTCTACCGGCAGACCTTGCTCCAGAATCGGGTCCTTATCCTCCAGTATCAATTTCTCACCCGCTTTGCAAATTCTTCAGCTTCACTTTCACTGGGCACTGATTAAGTCCCGGTAATGCCCGGTTATATCTTTTAATTCATCATGGCTGCCGCGCTGGACAACTTTGCCCCGCTCCAGTACGATGATTTCATCACAGTCCCGGATAGTGCTCAGGCGATGGGCCACAATTACACAAGTGCATCCCCGGCGGCGGATACTCTGATCCACCATTTGCTCCGTTTTGGGATCCAGAGCACTGGTCGCTTCGTCAAGCACCAGGATAGTCGGGTTATTGACCAAGGCCCTGGCTATTTCAAACCGCTGCAGCTGACCACCGCTAAAGTTACGGCCGGACTCCTCCATTCGGGCATCATACCCTCCGTCACGAACGGAGATAGTTTCATGAATGCTGGCATCTTTAGCTGCCCGGATAATCTCTGTTTCCGGTACGATGTCGTCAAACAGAGTCAGATTATCACGCAGCGTTCCTTCGAAGATGTTGATATCCTGGTCTACCACGGCTAATGAATTAAATATCACTCCAGGGGGCAGAGCACTGCGTTTTGTGCCATCAAACAAAATCTCACCTGACCAGGGCTCATATAAGCCGGAAATCACTTTGGCAATAGTGGATTTTCCACTGCCTGACCCGCCGATTAGGGCCACTCTGGCTCCCGGAGCGAGTTCCAGACTAAAATTCTCGATCAGCGGCGGTTCAAGTCTGCTGTACCCAAAGGTTACATTGCGTAATTCAACCCGCCCGGTCAATTTTTGGCCGGAAGGCGCTGCCTCCCCCGCTTCCGTCGATGCTTCCAGGCCATCCCGGCGAGCCACCGGATTATTAAATACATCATCCAGCCTGTTCATGGTTGCGCTCACCTCTTGCAGTGCCCCCCCCATTTCGACAATCTGGTTAACAGGACTGATAAAACTGCTCATCAGGCTTTGAAAAGCTACCAGCATACCGATTGTCATCATGCCGTTCATCACCTGCCAACCACCTAAAGCCAGGATGATAATACTGTTAAGAGAATTAAGAAAAGCCGGTACAGCAGCCAGGAGCCGGTTGGAATAACCAATCTCCTGTTCAGCATTCATCAGCTTTGCTTGATGGCCGGCCCACTTCTCAAAAAAATCCGATTCTGAGCCGGTGGCCTTTAGGGTCTCAATTAACTGGAGGCCACCCATGGAAGTGCCCTGTAATTTGCCTGCTTCCGAGATCAGCCGTAAATTCATGTCTGTCCTGCGGCGTGAAGTGTATTTCAAAAACCAGAGGTTGAATACAGCTGTTGTAACACCAACTATGGTCAGCAGCACATTGTACTGAAACATTAAAAACAGATAGAAAACAACCATGACCAGATTTAATGCCGTGGTGGCCATCTGCCTGGAAAGCAGGTTCGCCACCCGATCATTGAGCATCACCCGGGAAGCGATCTCACCGGTTTGCCGCTGGCTGAAAAAGTCAATGGGCAGCCCGAGGACGTGCCATAAAAATTCACCGGAGCTCTTTAAGGCAATTTTTGTTTCCATGCGCAGCAAATAATACTGCTGCAGCCAGCTCAGGCCCCCCCTGAGCAAGGCCGTCAGGCCGAGTCCGATCAGCAGAGGAACCAGCCAGTTAGTCATGCCTCCGAGCAAAACCTGGTCGATAAATATCCTGGAGAAAACCGGGATAACTAATCCCGGAATAACCAGCAGCAGCCCGACCAAAACCACAAAGGTCAGGGCCGGAACAGAGCCCCGAAACCTCTTTTGCAGCGCTTTTACCACATTCTGTTTGTCTCCGCCCTGAACAAAATCAGGTCCGGGGACAAAAGTCAGCACCACACCTGTGAATGACTGGTCAAATTCCTCTTCTGTCACCACCCGGGGTCCCATAGCGGGGTCATTTAAATATACTCGTCCACTCTTAAAGCCCTCCAGGACTAAAAAGTGGTTGAAGTTCCAGTGAATAATAGCAGGCAGAGGGATCTCCCGCAAATCAGCCGGTTCCTTCCGGAAGCCTTTTGCTGTCAAGCCAAATGTCCGGGCAGCCTTCAGCACATTTGATGCCTTGCTGCCATCCCTGGAGACACCACAGGCTATCCGCAGTTCTTCCAAAGGCACAGACCGGCCGAAATAACCTAAGACAATGGCCAGAGAAGCAGCCCCGCATTCCACAGCTTCCATCTGCAGAACTGTAGGCGTTTTCACCCGCTTATTGTTAACCTGTTCGGCAGCTTCCATAAATTATCTCAACTCCTAATCGAACTGGGGAAAAATCAGGGACAAGGGGCGTTGGGTTTTTACTATTACAGAACCGTTGATCAGGGTTCCGCTGTTGAGCTTCACCGGCGGCCCGGACGGGGTTGTCCATTTATAACCGCTGACCGTAGCGGCATCAGGAATAATGTCAATATGCACCTCTACCGGTGCACCCATTCCGGTCAGCTGTTTAACCAATTCTTCATTCCCCAGGGTCTTCATCATGCCGGCAAAAGACTGCGGATACTTTGGCACTGAGGTTACGCGGCCTAAGAGCAGACCAAACTCCTCTTTCTTAATTGAAGTAAGGGCAATATTAACAGCCATGCCCGGTTCTATTTTTTTTGCATCCTCTGCCCTGACATATAGTACAGCCTCAAGGTCTTTGATCTCTTCACCTGTCGCTTCAAGACTGACTATGGTCTGCCCGGGATTTACGAAATCGCCCCTGCTAACCTTGACCTCGACGATCCGTCCACTGACAGGGCTGACAACCCGGGAAACGGTTTCCAATTGAGATTCCAGTTGGTTGATTTTTAACTGCAATTGTTTAATCGTACCGTCATTTGCAGGGGTATTCTGCAAAGAACTCAGCTGTGCTCTGGCACTGTTTATCTGGTCTACCATTTCCGGCTGGGCAAGCCTGGCCACCACCTGGCCTTTTTGGATAAAATCATCATTGACAACTCTGATGTCTGTAATCTGACCTCCCGACCCTGATACAACGCGCTGAATACCACCGGATTTAAGCAGTATGCCCGGGTAGTTCAATTTTGTCGGAAGTGATCCGAAAACACCCCACACAATTGCCGCCATTACCAACAGACCGGCTGCCGTCAAGGCAATCCAACCGCGTGGTGAAGTAACGGTCAATAGAGAATCAAGTTGTTCCGGCGACGACAGACGTTCCAGAGAGACCTTGCGGTAAATCTCACTGCTCAAGTGCCCAACCCCCTCCATGATAAATATTCCTATATTTCGACACGTTTTGATGGTTTTCGATAATATGTATAAATTTTACCATATCGTCTTTTTTTAGATACCAAAATATAGTCGTTCTGCACAATATATTTTTTATTTTAATATTTCAATAGTCCGATGGACTAAATTTTTCATTTCTGAAAATAAATTGGTTTTGTCCTCTGTAATATTTAAAACCCACAAGATATTAGCCAAGTCAGTCAACTTTGCTATTTTTCTCCACTCCCCAGGCACCGGAATTCTGGTATTCCGGTTGTACCCTGCTATGAAGCTATGTTCGCTGCTGTTTTTAATTTGTTCCATATATCTTATAAATTGCCCGATATCATAATAGATAGGGGCCGCAAGCGATTTCTCCCAGTCGAGTAATCCGATGAGTTTACCATTCTTAACCATTATATTTGAAGGCCTGAAATCCCCATGTGAAAACACAAACTTTTGCGTCATTTGCACTAAAAGACTATTGTTGTCTTTTAAGCATTCAAAAATTTTTGTTTTCATTCTAATGCCTAATCTTTCCCCTGCCCGGTTGTTCAGAAAATACTCATACCATGATAATATTGGCGCAAGGCCTCCGACAAGATGCAGATTTTCATCAAGATAACCTTCTCTGTCGAATTCCTTTTGATGAATACAGCCCAGCTTTTCTCCAATCTCTTCAGCTAAACTTTTATCAAGCCCGGCATTTTCAGCCATATATTGATTCAGCACAATGCCATCTAAGAATTGTACGATGGCATAAGGTTTACCGATGATTGTCTTATCATCATTGATATAGTAAATTTCAGGTACGGGAATATAGTCTTTGACTGTATTATATACCGTGAATTCCTTATGACAGGTATGATCAACCTTGGGATATATTCTTAAAACAAATATCTGTTTTAACCCCTTGATTCTTATTTTATAATTGGCAGTGCTTCTGCCGCCTGGCAGCAATTCAATACTTTCAACCTCTTTTTTTGCATCTAAAGGTCTAATCAATTTATTAGCCGTCTCATTATTAATATTAGTAATTTCACGCGTGCTTTCCCATTTACTATCCATGCGATTTATCCTCTGTTTTTCCCTGTTTCAATTAGTGTCTTATCCCGCTAACCGCCTTGTGCCCGCAAGGCTGATACAGGAATTCCCTGCAGCATCAAGCGAAGAATCTTCCTTTGGGAAGAAACATCCGGATCCATTTCCGGATTTCCTGCCATGTGCTTACCGATTAATTCAACCAAATTATCAAGGATTCCCTTGTAAGCACTGCATTCGGGATCTTTAAAGCTCTCCGTACCTTTCCTTGTTTGACTGGCAAAAGCATTATAAGCACATCCGCCGCCACAGATATCAAAATAGGAACATCCCGAGCACTCTTCTCTGACCCGCTCCATCCACTGTGTGTAAATACAATATCCGGAAGTTAAGGCCAGTTGTTCCATGGAAGGCTGCCGGGAGACAGAAGCCCATTGATATTTCTTCATTCCCGCAAATCGCTGGCAGAGGTAAATACCTCCTTCCGGGTCAACAGCCAGCTTTTTCCCCAGGCAGTTACCGACAATATACATAGAATTCTCGCGAGTGACGATACTGCGGACCATCCGCTCCAGTGATTTTACACGTATTTGGCCTGCTGCTTGAAAAAACCGGCGCAAAAGTGTATCAACCAGCTTAAGTTGTTCCTCACAAGATAAAGTATTGATAGACCGGCCCTTGATTTCAAAAGGTTCCACAACGCTTTTAAACTGAAAATCCAGCTTTTGCTCCAGAAAAAAATCAAAAATCTCATCTGCTTTAGGTGCCGACAAGGATGTGAAGGTACACATTGCAAAAACCGGAACATCCGAATCTCTGAGCATTTGCAAACCGGCCATACTTCGTCTGAAATATCCGGCACCGCGCTGCCGGTCGTTTATTTCTTCAGGCCCATCCACGCTGACAGCGGCCAGGACTTTATACTGCTTGAAAAGTTCCACAAGCCGCTTGTCCAGGGCCCATAAATTGCTTAACACGGAAAAGGCAACCGGTCTGCCTATATTCTCAGTGAAAATGGGGAGAGCTTTTGCAAAAAAAGAATAGCCGGCCAGTAATGGTTCTCCTCCGTGGAAAATAATATTGACCTTTTGGTTAGGAGAATAAAACCGTGCCTGTCTTGCCAGTTGATCGATCCATTTTGCGGTCTTATGCACAACCACTTCTGACATAACCGTGCTGTGCTGATGAGGACCGAAGCAATACGAACAAGAAGCCTGGCAGTTTAGAGTTGGCAATAAGAGAATATTTGGCATGGGAAAATTTTGGCCAATCGTATTTTGCTCACTCATTTTAATCTCCATTTTGTTCACCTTTAGTTTCAGAATTAATAAACAAATGCCAGTGCCTGTTAGCTTTTGGGGTGGTTGAGAGGGACTCCGGCCGGGTTAGTAAAGCTTTTATGGATAAAACAGCCGCCATTGCATTTGGTGGAGAAAATCCCGCATTCTGAACAGATTTTGTCCTTATTGGCCTGTATTTTTGCCTGATTCATATTACACAAAGATTGCAGCAATCGGTCAAACGGGATGAAGCCATTCTCTGTTTTTAAGTACACACCTTTTTCCTGGCACTGGTTGCAGTGCTGCAGCCTGAGATCTGTTGTGATCAAACCTGCGCACTGGATGTTGCACAGCCGTATTTCATGGCGAATCAACATATCTGTATGCTCAAAAAAACACCAGGGTATGCTGTGATCAAAAACATATCTCTTTTTCAACTCAGTTAAGATAAAAACAACGACCCGGTTCCAGTTCTCAATGATGACATCCCGGTTAACGAAAATGTCTTCCATGCAATCCAAGGTCAAACTAATTTTGATCTTGTCGTCAGAAATATGCCGAAAAAAATAGGCCAAACTGGAAATTAGGCTGTCCGCATTGGTTCCGGAAGAAATCTGCACCTCCAACAGCCTGCTGCCCGGTTCATCCGGCAGCATTTTGGCCAAATCAAAGGATTGGTTGATAAATGAATAATTATAGACGACGACATCGGCTTCTCTTAATGTGATATTTTTGATTCTCTCGTTTAAAGCGTTAGTGAAAATACACAGTTTCCCGAACTTGCCCCCGGCCAACCGGATTGCCTCTTCAAAATGAGGATGAATGGTCGGCTCGCCCCCCATTACTTTTAAAAAACTGATTCCATGGCCGGAGAGATAGTCAATTAATTGGTTGTAATCATTCATATCCATGTGCTGCCCAGTGCGGATATTTTTATTAAAACAACCGGTACAATTAGCGTTACACTGTTCGGTCAAGAGAATCCTGATGTTTTCTTTCGGATTAGCCATGTATCTTCAATGCCTCCTAAGAACTGCGATTCTTCCAGTATGACTTTAAAAGCGCCCGAAAAGATTTGACGGACTCTAACTGCTGCCCGGAATAATTGACGGCATCCTCCTCTGATAATGATATTGCCTGCTGCTGCATAGTATTTATGGCATCCATTGAATCCCTGTATGCCTGGCAATTTGAGTCTTTTCTGCTTGTATCCAATAATCCGCCGATGGCCATGATAGCGTTAAAAATACAGCCCCCTGTGCAGATATCCACATATGAACAGTCCCGGCAATTATGTTTTTGGTTTGACTGCCATTCCTGAAATTCCATCCAGCCTGGCTTCTTAAAGACATCTGACATAGACTTCGTATTAGACACCGAACCCCATTGATATTTCTCATGCCCGACAAACATCTGGCAATTATAAATTCCTCCATCAGGCCCAATGGCGAACTGCCTGCCAATACAATTCCCCTGGACAAAGCCGCCTGAAAAACGGCCTGTCAGGCTCAGGCAATGAATATCCAGGGTATGAATCCTGATTTTCCCCGGATTTAAAAGATAAAGCTGCAACAGGGATGCTACCAGTTCCGACTGTTCCTGGCAGGTCAGGGATAAATCAGACTCAAATTCCTTATCCATGGTCGGTTGTACGATAAAAAATTTGAAATTCAGATTTTCTTTCATAAAGAAGTTAAAGATTTCTTCATAATATGGCGCATTTTCTTTCGTAAAAGTACAGATGCAGGAAACAGGAATATCATGCTTGCGTAATAACTCGATACTCTTCATGGTCTTCTGGAAATAACCTTTGCCCCTTTGGTTATCAGTGATTTTTTCCGGACCGTCCAGACTGGTGCCTATATTGACTTGATAATCTTTAAACAACCGGCAAAAATCCTCATCCAGAAGCCAGAGATTAGATTGGAGGGAAATCTGTTTTTCGAAAGGTATCTCCATGTCATCCAGCAGTTCTAGAGAATTCTTGATGAATTCTTTACCCATCAAAAGAGCTTCTCCTCCGTGATAAGTAAAACGGAGGCGCGGGACACTACGTCCAGTGAAATTATCATGATTTTCCTGAATAAATGAGTTAACGCTTGCTTTTATCCAGGAAATTGTTTGCTTTAGAGTTACATCATTCATTTTTTGCGCTGACAGCGGAGAATAGCAATAGCGGCATTTGGCAACACAGCCCATTGTCGGCATAAAAAAAAAGTGGGGTAAATTTTGTGGTTTTTCCATTGTACCCTCTCCTAAATTCGTTCAACATTTTACCTGAAATGAGGTTGGGTGCACCGCTGCCAAAAATGACATGTTGAAACGGACCAGACCCAACCTATTTTCAAGTATTTTTGATCTTACTTGCAACTCAAACCAAAACAGTCTGCAGTAACACAGTCACAGAAGCAGCCCCAGCCGCCGCCGGCTACGGAGTCCAGCTGATCATCGTTTAATTCACCTTCGCTCAGCTGTGCAGGAAGAATAATAGTAATGGTGTCTGATTTTTCTTCCAGGACGCTGAACTTCACCTTTTCCGGAAGAGTAATGTTGAAAAGCTCCTCTATTGCTTTTTTGGGATCTGCAGTCAATGCGTTCCTGAATCCTTTATCAACCCATGCTTTTGCCCTGACCTGATCAACCAGTTTTTGGATAGAATCAATTCCCATAATGAAAATACCCCCTTTCTTATTTGGATTACTTAAGCTATACTGTGCACGAAATTATAATCTTTCGTACTGCAATATCTTTCAGCAATCTAATATGTATAACGGAAATCTCCGGAAAGTATTACATCTTATTTTGGGCGTTTTCGTTTTAAGGACTGTTCGTGAGGAGGTTGTCCAAAAATTGGAGATATGGTATACTGAATAGCAATAGCGGTCCAGTGACCACAGTCACCGACTGTAGTCATTATAATTAAATAATACGTTAATTTCATATTATTGTCAATATAGGAGATAAATAGATGAATAATGCAAAAACAAGTAACAGAAAGGCGAAAGCCCTTGAAACAAAGAAGAATATCTATAAAAGTGCAGAACAGTTGTTCCAAAACCATGGTTTTGACAATGTAAGTGTAGACACTATAGTAGAAATGGCCGGAGTGTCAAAAGGCGCTTTCTACGTGCATTTTGGTTCAAAGGATTATCTGATTGCCGCTTTGATTGCTGATTATGTAGAAAAAGTGGACTTAGATTATAAATCCTTTCTCGAATCAATTGGACCTGATTTAAAGGCATCTGATAAACTTATTTTGCTGGCAGGAAAAATTGCTGATATTACCAACTGTACTATAGGTTATGACAACATGAAATTTTTATATGCAGCCCAATTGACGAGAACAATAAATACTGACGCTGTCTCGGGTTACAATAGGGAGATCTATCAAATGCTCAGGGAAATAATTAGCACAGGTCAACAGCAGGGAGAATTTAAAACCGAAATTAGCCCTGATATCATCTCAAAACACTGCATATTGGCCTTAAGAGGGCTTATCTATGAATGGTGTATTCGATACCCCGACTTTGACTTAAAAGACCAGGTTTTGCAGCACTTCGAAATACTACTGACAGGTATTACAAAGTAACTCGATCAGGAGGCTTTTTGTGGAACATTTATCTCACCAGCGTAAAATCACGATCATGGTTGCAATCATCACTGCCATGTTCTTTTCTTCCATAAATCAGACCATTGTCAGTGTAGCCTTACCCAGCATTATCGCCAAACTCGGCGGCATGGAGTATTATACCTGGGTCATCACCATTTATCTTCTAACTACAACTATTTCTACAATTCTGGTAGGCAAGCTTTCTGATATCTATGGACGAAAACCTTTTATTTTAGCCGGAATTGCTATTTTTATGGTTGGCGCCCTCTTTTCCGGATCATCTAAAGACATTATTCAACTCATAATCTCCCGGGGAATTCAGGGCATGGGTGCCGGTATCATCATGTCGACAGCCTTCACTGCTATCGGCGATCTATTTTCCCCGCGGGAAAGAGGACGCTGGTCCGGAGTGATGAGTGCGGCCTTCGGCATTTCCAGTGTTCTTGGACCCGGGGTGGGCGGCTATATAGTAGACCACATGGCGTGGCACTGGATATTTTGGCTTTTCCTCCCCCTTGGGTTTATTGCCTTTTTGATGATTCTCTTCCTTTTTCCCAGGATTGAGCGCAGAGAATCAGAATCTATCGATTATCCAGGCTCGTTTTTTCTGACCCTGACTATCGTCCCCCTGCTTCTGGGCTTCTCCTGGGCAGGTACCAAATATCCGTGGAATTCTTCTCTGATTTTAGGCCTTTTTGGTATTGCCATTTTTTCTTTATTGCTCTTTATCTTCACAGAAGCCAGGGTAAAAGCCCCGGTACTTCCTCTTTATTTGTTTAGGAGCAGTATTATAACAATCTCCAACATTGTCGGGTTTCTTACCTTTGCAGGTATGTTTGGGGCTTTAATGTATATGCCCTTCTATGTTCAGGGCGTATTGGGTGTTTCTGCAACATATGCCGGATATGTTTCAATGCCCATGTCTTTGAGTATGTTTACCATGAGTGCTTACGCCGGACGCCAGATGACAAAGACGGGGAAGTATAAGAACATGGCCATCTTCGGTAATTTTCTGATGGTACTCGGAATGATGCTGATGGCTGTGATGAATAATATCTACCTGGCAGTACTCAGTATGATCATTTTTGGTATCGGGCTTGGTTTCGGAATGCCTATTTTCATGCTCACTGTGCAAAATGCCGTGGATGCCGCAGAACTGGGGGTTGCAACAGCTACAGTACAGTTATTCCGCAACCTTGGCGGAACTATCGGTATCGCTGTCATGGGTACCATTCTTTCCACAAGTATGGCAGGTAAAATGAAGGAACTTATATCACGCGGCACCGGAATCAACACAGGAGCGCTGGACCCGGCCATGGCGGAAAAGTTTCGGCAGGTACAGGACCCGCGAATCCTGCTGGACCACCAGAAGCTTGCCGCAATCCAAAACAGCCTCCCCCCATCTGTTCAATCTGCTTTTTCCGAACTTATCGAAACAATCCGGGAGGCCATGTCCGCTTCCCTTTCCAATGTCTTTTTTGCCGGAGTACTCCTGGTGACCGTAGCTCTCGTTCTGTCCTTCTTTCTAAGGGAAGTTCCGCTGCGCACAACTGTTGGTAAGGTAACCCCTGAGAAGCCGGCAGAACGGGAAAAGGCTCTTGGAAGAATGAAGGAAGCGAATCCATAAGATTTTAAAAAAAGCCCTGTGTACCTGATGGATAATCCAATTTCGGTACACAGGGCCAATTAATCTATTTTATGATAAGTTTTTCTCTTCACCGGCTATAATTTTCACAGAACTTTCCAGAACCTCATAGCCCACTCGAAACAGCTTGTATGATATCAGATACTCTTGATTTACCTTTTTTGTAATATTAATTATCTTATCCGTATGGTGCCGCGTCTGCGGCATGGACATCTCTGCGGTATATTATCTTTTCACCTTTTACTCCAAAGACATTTTTTTGCGCAACATAAAACCCACACCCAGGGCTGTGAAGATTCCTATGATAAAATTCTGAATCATATGCATCAGAAAGGTGAGGCTGTATGACCCGAAGTTATCAAAAAGCCAAATTGCCCAGGGTGCGTCCGGGCGGGCGAAAAACACCAGTACCTGGCAAACTAAAAAGCCGAGGGTGATCCACAAATACACCGACTCCCGTCCTGCCCGTTCCTTTAACAGAAACCCAAAAAACAGGCCAACCAAAAAACCCGGCAGGGGCAGCAGGGTATAGAAGAACTGATTGATCAGCAGAGCCGGGATTAATACGCCCAGAGCGAAAGCCCCGGTTCCGGCTAACCACAATTTTCTGAAAGGGTAAAAGCGGCGCAGCAGGTAGCCCAGGGCAGCCATACCGATGGCAGCTTCCATGATAAAACCAAGCCAGATAACTAGAAAAATGAGTAAGCCGTTCTCGCCGCCGGAAGATTGGCTCAAAAGCCATTCCAGCAATGTCCTGAGAAAACCGCCGGCCATGAAGGCCAGTCCTGTTAAAATCATCAACCGGGGCAAATTGAGCCGATTAGCATGTAGTTCCAAAATATTCATATCCTTTCGGAGGCCGATTTTATCTAAATTACTCGATTACAGAAGTACAGTGAGGACATCTGGTAGCGTCAATATGTATTTCCCCATAACAGAATCTGCATTGTTTGCTTTTGACCGGTGCCGGCTCCGTCTTTCTAAACGAAAAACGGTTCAGCTTTTTTATCACAATAAAAAGAGCAAAGGCTATGATCGCAAAGTCAATAATATTGTTGAGAAATAATCCGTAATTCAAAGTAGCCGCCCCGGCTTTTTTAGCCTCTTCCAAAGTTTTGAAATTGCCCGAACCGAGGCTGATAAAAAGGTTAGTGAAGTCGACCTTACCCAGCAGCAGGCCAATTAAAGGCATAATTATATCACTGACCAGGGATGAGATTATTTTCCCAAATGCACCTCCGATTATCACACCAACTGCTAAGTCGAGAACATTTCCCTTCATCGCAAAATCTCTAAATTCTTTCCACATGCTGCTCTCTCACTCCTCGTCCTCAGAACTACTCAACCGGGCTCTGATGGCTTATTTTTGATATTCTATAAAAGATTTCTGCAAAGGATGTCATAATCCTTTTTCATACTACCCTTCCATAGATAAATTTGCAATTTTTATGACGAAGCCGTATTCTATCACTAAAGCAGTATTTTCAGCAGGTAAACCGCTAGTGTTTATCGAATATTGTTGCTAACCTGCACCAAGCGGCGGGGAACTACACCGCCGAGAGGAGAGTCACATGAATAACGATAAAGCAAATTGTCCTTTGGATTTCTCCGGGATATTGAATTCAATACATGAAAGCGTAGTTGTAATAGGTCTTGACTCTACCATCATTTTTGCTAATGCTGCTTATACCCGTATCCTGGGAGTGCCGGTCAGCAAAGTGCTGGGGAAAAAGCTGGCCGATCTCGAACCCAATTCACCGATCCTCGATGTTTTGCGAACTGGCAAGCCGATGGTTGATGATCCCTATCATATCAAAGCCCTGGGCGGCCTGGATATTGTCGCCAATATCAACCCCATCTATGAAAACAGCCGGCTGGTCGGTGTTGTTGCAGTTTTTCGCGACCGCAGCGAGGTTCAGCACCTGGAGGAAAAACTGCGGCAAACCATGGATGAAGTACAGGAGTTGCGGTCCCGGTTTCTGGAAACCGATGAGCTGATTCTCCAAAGCCCGCAAATGCGGAAAATCACGGAACTGATTACGCGCCTGGGGCACGTGGATTCTACTGTTTTGATCACCGGTGAGTCCGGGACCGGCAAAGAGGTTGTTGCCAAATTAATTCATCGCTCAGGGAAACGCCACAACCAGACTTTTGTTACAATTAACTGTGGGGCCATTCCGGAAAACCTCCTGGAATCAGAACTATTCGGCTATGAAAAGGGCGCTTTCACCGGTGCCAGCAAGGAGGGCAAAGCCGGGCTTTTGGAAATGGCCAATAACGGCACCCTTTTTCTGGATGAGATCAGCGAACTCCCTTACAGTTTGCAAGTTAAATTACTGCGGGTCATTCAGGAACAAACCTTTGTACGGATTGGGGGTCTTCATGAAACCAAGGTTGACATCCGGTGAAAATAACGGAAGCATATTGTTCGATGCTGATTAAGTCTTCATGAAACCAAGGTTGACATCCGGTTCCTGGCCGCAGCCAACCGCGACCTGAAGACCATGGTCAATGAAAAAACATTACGGGAAGACTTATATTACCGGTTAAATGTTGTCCCGATAGCACTTCCTCCTTTACGCGAACGGAGGCAGGATATTGCCCCTTTGGCCCGTTACTTCCTGCAGAAATTCAACAAAAAATATGGACAGCAAAAGACTCTGCTGCCTGAAGTATATCGCTATTTAGAATCTTATTATTGGCCAGGGAATGTCCGGGAGCTGGAAAATCTGATGGAACGGCTGGTTGTTTCGGCAATTAAAGATTATATCGATCTGCAGGATGAAACCCTGGTCGGCTGTTTCATCAACGGGCCCAATACGCAGCCTGTGGATGTGCGTGATATTATTCCGCTGAATGCGGCCAGAGAAATGGTCGAAAAGGATCTCATTCAAAAAGCCCTCAATTTATATGGCAGCGCCCGCCGCGCTTCCAAGGTGCTGGCTGTGGACCATTCGACCCTGACCCGTAAAGCCAGGAAATATGGCCTTAAATTTGACGGTGAGCAGGAGTAGTGAAAGTCAGCCCAATGAGGCTTCCGGCTATACCCAAAATTATACTTAGGGACATCACCATAACGATTATGCTTGACATAAGTGTCCAGGCAGGTAACAGGGGAATGAAAGACAGATATTCCGTCATTTGGGCATAAGCCTGATTCATCACAATTGCTGCCATAGATACGGCCAGTACTCCGCCGGCTACGGTCAACAACAATCCTTGGAGCAAAAAAGGAAGAGCAATAAAAGATTCCGGTGCCCCCAGTAATCTCAGGGTCCTGATTTGCTCACTGCTATTTTGGATCCCCAGTCTGATCAGCTGGGATATGATAATCAGTGTGGATATTCCTACTGCCGTCATCACCAGCAGCCCTAAAAGTCTCATCATCCCGGAAATATCACGGAGGCGTTCCAGGACCGCTCTGTTGTTCTGGACATGCTCAATTCCAGGTATGTGATCTAGCTCCTGCAGAACCTGGTCGATTTTGTCCAGGTTAATTTTCACAGCAATCATTGGACTAAAAGGATTTTCATTAAACAGCTTCAAGACCTCTGCTTCATCTCCCAGGATCTCTGCCATCCTGTCGTAAGCTTCACTTTTATCCACCGCTCTGGCCTCTCTGACCCCGACCAGGCCCTGCAGCTTGCCCGTTAACCGGGAAACTCCCTGGGTGTCGAGGCCCTCATTATAAAAAACATTGATTTCGGCCTCACCCTGGATAATATCAGCCACATGATTACTTACCCGCCATCCGCCAATCACCATGGCGAGAATAAATAAAATCAGACATATACTTAAGATGGAGATGATATTGGAAATCAGGCTCTGACGAAGCAGCGTGATTGTTTCCCGGCAAAAATAATCTAAATTGGCTGCAATATTTTTCATTTAAGTTCGGCCTGCCTTTCCCATCTCATGCTTCCCTTATCAAGGGTGATAAAGGTAGTATTTTTTCCGCCGCTAAGCATATGTGAGGCATGGGTGCTGACAATTACCGCCGTGCGACTGTCCTGGAAAGAGGCCAGCAGTTTCAGGATATTCAAGGCGTTTTCCCGGTCCAGGTTACCCGTGGGTTCATCAGCCACAATTAAAGCCGGTTTCCTGGCAACCGCCCGGGCAATGGCTGCTCTCTGCTGCTCTCCTGTAGACAAATGTTCGACCAGGGCAAAGGACTTTTGTTCTAAGCCAACCTTTTGTAAAGCATTGATGGCATTCTCTTTTAAACGGCCTTTGGAAAACTCAAGAAAACGCATGCCCAGAATCACATTATCTATTAATGTTCTGCCTTTTAAGAGCCGGAAATCCTGAAATACAGGGCCGATACTCCTTCTAAGCCTCCTGATCTGGGCAGTCTGCCCTTTAATGATCTCTTGACCCAGCACTTTTAAGGTTCCGGTGGTTGGGTACTCCATACCCATCATAAGCTTCAACAGGCTCGTTTTCCCCGAGCCGCTGGGTCCTGTAATATAAACCAACTCGCCAGGTTGGATATGCAAATCAAAATTTTGCAAAGCCAATGTTTCATCAGGGTACCTCAGAGAAACCCCTGCCGCTTCAATCAACGTTGTCCCCTCCCTATAATCCAGGTGAAATTGAGAATTGTAAATACCCGTCCATAGTTTCTACCGATTTAAGAATATAGCCCCCCAGCATTGGCTTGAAATTAATAATAAGGTCGCCATCCCGGAACAGTTCACTAACCACCTCTTTTTCCAGGGGAATCCCCTGAAAACTCCCCTCTCTCACCTCAAATTTGAGGGCACTTCCCTCATGAATCATAAATATCCCATTTAAAACGAGATTTTTTTCCGGCATTGTCATTTCCACATTCCCTGGCCGAAATTTAAAGATGATCTGGGGAAAACCTGTGTCACCGGTTATCATTTTATTTAAGGCTTGATCAGTGAAGGACCCCTTAATGTTGAAGATGCCTCCCGACAGCTGAAATGCTCCCGGTGGTAAATTTCCCTTGGCAATCCGGCTGGTAAATTCCTCAACAGCACCTGCAAAAACAGGTTTAAACTCATTCCATTTATTGTGCAGATCAGCCAAATATTTTTGATAATTCTCTCTCTCTGCCGCCAGGGCAGCCAGCTCATCCGCCAAATCTTTCTGGAGCTGCTTTTCATTAGCCAGCAGTTCATTATACCGGTCCTGCTTACTACGGAGCCGGGTAAGTTCATCTGTCAGCTTTTGCTTAACTGCCGCCTGTTGTTCTTTGCTGCTCTGCAGCCGTTCAATAAGTTTCCCGGTATTTTTGGTGATATCTCTTAAAACATTAAGTCTCCGCAAAAAATCTGTCAGGTCTTTTGATTCCAGAATTATTTCCAGATAAGATCCTGTTCCCATCCTTTGATAACTCCGGAGAACTAATTTTAAATCTTCCTTCTTTTTGGCGTACGTAGCTTCTTCCTCGGCCATGGATTTTTGTAATGCCGTGATTCGCCCGTTTACTGTTTCTATTTCCCCGGCCATCCTCTCCGCCTCTTCTCCCATTGCCGCGATTTTCTGTTCCTGGGCAAAAAGCTTTTGCAGAATTTCCGATTGCAGGTTAATTATTTTTTGCAATTTTCCTTTGCTTTCCGGTGTAGAACCGTTTTGTCCGAAAACCTGGGTTACAGAATAATTCAATAAAAACACAAAAATAACAAAGGCAATTAAAAACTGTTCCTGCCAACGTCCTTTGAGCATGGGGAAACACCTCTAAATTTCCGTAATATTTGAAATGAATAAAAGTTATCTTTAAAATATGACATAATTCTTTAACTATGGAAAAAAATCCTTCCGCGGTGTTAAGAAAATATGTCAACTGCTGCCACCTTACACGTGCTAAAAAAATCCGGGTGGAATCTTAAAACTCCACCCGAATTCTAGTTTCACTTTATTAATCTAAATTATCATTCCACTACTGTTTACCCATCAGCAAATCCGGCAGGAATGTGGAGATGACCGGAAAAGCGATTAATATAGCAGTCAGAATACTTGAGGCGATATCAAAGGGCCAGACCCCCCGGAAAACCGTTTCCAAAGGCACATCTTTGGCTACACCTTTGATAACATAGGCATTGATACCTACCGGCGGGGTGATTACTCCTATACAGGTTACCATCACGATAATTACCCCAAACCAAATCGGGAGTTAGTTGGCATTTATGACCCTGTCCGGATATTTCGCGTTGGCCTTTTCAACCAGTTCCTTGACGGTTTTCATAATATCGGCACCGGGCAGGCCTTTTTCATCCAGAATACCGATATATTTGGCTTCCAAGGGCTTGATTTTTTCCTGCCAGAGGGTGGATTCTTCAGGGGCAAGGGTGATAATTTGGAAATCTTTCTTCTTTTCCTTCAGGAAGGCCATACCTGCCTTATCAATTTCGTCGAAGAAGGGTGCAATTTTTTCCTTGTAGTATGTTTTATTTACCTCTGTGATGGCCTGCTGGATATCCTGAGGCAGCGAATTCCATTTGTCATTGTTCATAACCATAAAGAAGGCCTGATTAAAAAGGAAAGGTGTCAGAGTAATGTAATCACCGGTCACCTCGGCCAGCCTAAATCCCTGCAGTGCTTCAACAGGGGAGACACCACCCTCCATAACGTTCTTTTGGAGTGCTTCATACCATTCCGGCATCGGAATGACAACAGGGTTAGCTCCCAAAAGACCAATAGCGTCGGCCCTCAGACCTGCCGTAGCCCCTATTTGCATACCTTTTAAGTCGGCCAGGCTTTTTACCGGCTTTTTAGTAAAAAGATCTCCAGGTCCGCCGGCAAAGCTGAACATTTGATGCGTATCCTCCAGCTCTTTGGGTTTTAGTATTTCAATTCCTTCGTTCAAAGCGTCACTGGCTGAGCGCGAGTTGTTGTAGGCAAGACCGGGCAGAATAAAGCTCTCAACAACCGGGAAACGCCCCCTTGTGTAAGCATAAACTGATAGACCAATATCCGCCACACCCTTTACAACGCCGTCATAAGTTTCAGTAGAGGCAAGCAAGGTGCCGGCAGGATAGCTGGTAATCTTAACCCTGCCATTGGTGGCCTTGTCAACAGCTTCAATATAACCTTTGATAATTTCTGTTTCCAGCTTATGGGTAGCCGGGAAGAAATGGGCCAGTGTCAAGTTGATGGGTTTAACATCTTCTTTGGGTGCGGCAGCGTTGTCTGTGGAATTTTGCTCGGTGTTTGGTGCGGAATTCTGTGAGGAATCACCGCCACAGCCTGAGAGTAATAAGATTGAACCTAAGATTAGAATTACGAATAAGAAAAACCCTTTGCCTTTTAAACCTTTGAACATGAAATAACCTCACTTTCTTTTTGCTCTTAATCTAATTGTCCTTGACCCGCTATTCCAAAAATATACCTTTTTGCGCCCCCCCCTTTCCTCCAAACTGATTGCACTGGTTTAGATTTGTGACTCCATTTTGAGTTTTTCTGTTATATCTTCCCGCAAAGCTTTTTTTGAAACCTTACCCACACTGGTCAGGGGGAAATCCTTGACAACTTCCAGGCGTTCCGGCAGCTTGAACTTGGCAATATTTTTCTGGATCATAAAATTTTTGAGGTCTTCTAAGTCAAACTTACCTTCCTCTTTCAAAATAACATAAGCGCAGGTCCTCTCACCCAGAACCGGGTCCGGCATAGCGACAGCGGCAGCATTTTTAACTAAGGGGTGCCCTAAAATAAGATTTTCAATTTCCTCAGCACTGATTTTTTCTCCTCCCCGGTTAATGAGGTCCTTTTTCCGGCCTTCTACTATCAAACAGCCATCTTTCTGCATACGCACCATATCGCCTGTTTTATAATAGCCCTCAGCGGTGAACGCTGTCTTGTTATGTTCTGCAGCTTTATAATATCCCCGAATCGTGTATGGGCCCCGGCAAATCAATTCCCCCACGCTGCCCATGGGAACTTCATTTTCGTCATCATCTACAATTTTAATTTCATCACCAGGGGAAATCGGCTTCCCTACAGTTTCAAAAACAATCTCATCAGCATCGTCGAGAGATGTAATGGTATTGAGACCTTCTCCCATTCCCAGAACCTGCTGCAGCCTGCATCCTAGCACAGGTTTTACACGCTGGGCCACTTCCGGATTTAATTTGGCTCCGCCGTTAACGACAACTTCCCAGGAGCTTAAATCATATTCTTTAACCAGCGGAGAGTTCACCCAGTTTACAATCATAGCCGGTACGGCCGGCACAAAGGTTACCTTTTCTTTCTCCACAACAGCAAACATATCTTGAGGACTATGGGAAGTGGGAATCACGATTTTCCCGCCCACCAATATTACTGACTGCATTCCGGGATTGGCCAGAGCAAAGTTATGGGCCAGAGGAGTTGTGGCCAGGTAAACGGAGTACATGGTAAACCCGCAATAGGCACCGCCCTGAAGTGAATTATATAAATAATCGTTATGGGTCCTGGGAATTACTTTGGGCATCCCGGTGGTGCCTCCGGAAAGCTGAAACACCGCAACTTCATAGGGGTCGGGCTTATGCTGAGCCAAAGAATCCGCTAAAGTCCCTTCATCAACAGGTGCTTCCAGCAATTCCGCCAAAGAAGTAATTCCGCTCTCCCCCGGATCACCGTTTACAAAAACATACTCAACGGACTCAACAGAGTTCCTAATTTCTATACCCAGTTTTAACAAATCCGGATTTCCCTCAATAATATAGCCTTTGGCTTCGGTATGTTTTGCTATATATTCAATTTCATGCTGCCGGTGCGCAGCAAGACACATAACAGGAATGATTCCCACCTTCAGGAGAGCAAAATAAGCATAGATGATCTCCGGTGAGTTTGCTAACTGAAATATCACTCGATCCTTAGGCTTGAGGCCGCTTTTAAGCATCTGAAAGGCCAGCCGGTTTACTTTTTGCTGTAGTTCCGCATAAGTAAGGCGAATGTCCCCCTTTACTACTGCTTCACGATTGGCAAAGTTCGCTGCCGCCCGGTCAAAGCTGTCGCCAATTGGAATTTCCTGCCAGTACCCTTTCTGTACATACTCCTTTTGAAGCTCCACCGGCCATGGTGTACAACCTTCTAACATAATAACCCCTCTCTTATTTTCAGTAATCTTAATCAACTGTATTTTCTGCAGCTGTTTGCACTGCCTTTATTATTTTGGCATAACCGGTGCAGCGGCAGAGATTGCCGGCCATAGCTGTTCTGATTTCTTCCTCGGCAGGAGAGGGATTTTCCATGAGCAGGGCCTTGGCGGAAATGACCATGCCCGGAGTGCAAAAACCGCACTGGATAGCTCCCTCATTTACAAAAGCCTCCTGCAGCGGGTCCAGCCGGTCGCCCTTGGCTAACCCTTCAATGGTAACTATTTCTTTACCCACAGCGGCCTCCACCGGCAAGATACATGAGAGGACTGCTTTCCCATCCATCAGCACAGTACAGCTGCCGCAGCTGCCCGTGTTGCAGCCGATTTTTGTGCCGGTCAGCCCCAGCTCGTTACGGAGCACGTCGGCCAAAGTTTTATTTCCTTTAACCTTTGTGTTATATGTAAAACCATTTACTTTAAGTTCAATAGCTGTTTCCATGGACTACACTTCCTTTACTGTTAAATTAGCTGCAGCCAGGCTGATGCAGCGTTTGCTGAGCAATCCAGCCATCTGCTTGCGATACTTGGCGGTGCCATGGTAGACATTATTCACCGGCTTGGCTTGTTGGCGGGCCAACTGATCAATTTCATCCAGCGGTATATCTGATAAAGTGCGCCCCAGCATAATTTTAGCGGCTTCTGCTACTACCACCGGTCCTGAGCCGACAGCTGTAAGCACCAACTTGGCATTGGCGACCTTACCTTCCGCATCTGCTGTCACGCAGGCGGCCACCCCGACCAGGGGATAGTCAACGGCCTTCCGGTGGGACCGTTTAATATAACAGGCAGCAGAATTTGCTGCCAGCGGCGGCAGCTTAATCTCCGTCACCATTTCCCCGGCTTTGAGGGTGAGGGACTCTTTACCTTCCCCACTATACAACTCGTCCAGAGGCAGAATCCGTTCATCCGCAGCACTTTGCAGCCTTACTACGGCACCCATGGCAATCAGCACAGGAGCCAGGTCTCCTCTGTAAGTAGCATAACAGACCTCTTCCTTTCCAATAAGGTGACACTTGCTGCCCCCGGCCTTAAAGCAGGGCGGCTGGGTTTCTTTCCATAGCCGGGACTGATTGTAGTACCAGCACATATTGTCCTGACAAAGGTTCCCCGCTAAAGTTCCCATGTTTCTGATTTGGACCGAGGCCACTTTGGACGCAGCCTCAGCCAGCACCGGGTACTTCTCCCTGACTACAGAAGATCTTTCGAGATCTCTCACGGTAGTCATTGCGCCTATCTTTAAGCCACTTCCCTGGTCATAGGTGATATAATTCAGCTCCTTGAGGCCTCCAATATCCACCAGATGACCGGGATTGGTGATGCCCTGTTTGACCCGCAGGTAAACATCGGTTCCACCGGCTTTTACTACTGCCTGCGGACCCAGTTCCCGGAGCTGACTCAGTGCCTGATCAAGGGTCAAAGTGCCATGGTATTGGTAGTTTGCTGCCATCTTATACACCTTCCTTAGCTGTTTTTTTTGCTTCCAACGCTTTTAAGACGCTTTCAGCGGTGATGGGCAGCTCGGTAATACGTACACCCACCGCATCGTAAATGGCGTTACAGATGGCCGGGATAGTAGAAATCATAGTTCCCTCTCCCGCTTCCTTAAAGATTCCCTCTTCAGCCGACCCGGTAATTACATGGCCAAACTTATACTCGTTAGGTACATCTTTGGCAGTAGGCATCCCATAATCCATAAAATTAGTGGAAAAAGTCAGGCCTTCCTGATGAGGCAGTTCTTCATACCATACCTGGGCCAGGCCCTGGACCACTGAGCCTTCCAGTTGGCCTTCCATCAGCATAGGATTAACCGGAACTCCGCAATCATGAGTCAGGTACATATTCAGGAGGGTTACTTCACCGGTTTCTGTATCCACCTCTACCTCTGCTACCTGAGTTCCGAAGGAATACTCAGTAGACATATTACCTGTTCCTTTGGCGAAGTTTGGTTTTTCTGTGCCAGGCATAAAGGTACCTACTCCGACCAAAGGCTGTCCTTTGCCGTAATAAGCTGCCCGCACAGCCTTCAATAAAGGCATTGTCCTGCCGGGGTCTGCCTTTACGTAGATACAGTGATTTCCCAGTTCCAGTTCTTCCGGCTGCACCTTAAACTGATCTGCCACAGCCTCACAAAGCTGCTTCTTAATTTCTTTGGCCGCCTTGATGGCAGCATTGCCTGAGGTATATGTAACCCTGCTGCCAAACACGCCCGAGTCGAGAGGGGTAATCTCTGAATCGACATTGGGGACCTCTATTTCATCAACTGAAATACCTAAGTTATCGGCTACAATTTGGGCCATTACAGTGCAAAAACCCTGCCCCACATCGGTAGAACCGGTAAGCAGGACTACCCGTCCGTCTTCCAGCATTTTGATGATTACTGTGTTGGCATCATGGCCCGACAATCTTCCCCCTGAACACATTGAGTTACAGGCCAGGCCCACTCCTATGCGCTTGGTGCCCTGCTGCTCTTTTTTCTTCCGCTTGTTCTCGAAATCTGAAATATCCAGGCACTGATGAATTGACTCAGTCAAGCCACAGGTCCTGACCTTAAAACCATTGCCTGTTTCTTCACCAGGTTGAACCGCATTTTTCAATCTGATGCTGACCGGATCCAGGGAGAGATCCTCAGCAAGCATATCTAACTGACTCTCATATGCAAACCGGATCTGGGGTATTCCGTGGCCCCTGAGCGCTCCGGACCAGGGCTTATTGGTATAAATACGGTACGCATCATACTTAACATTTGGCAGTCTAAAGGGCAGGGTTAAAAATGCGCCGTTCAGAAAAATTGTTACTTCCCCAATACCTACATAAGCACCGCCTTCAGCAATTACCTCACAGGCGGTGGCCATAAGAGTTCCGTCTTTTTTTACGCCTGTTTTGATTTTAATCTGCATTGGGTGCCTGCGAATGCCGCTGAAGAAGACCTCTTCCTGTTCAATCACTATCTTCACAGGTAATCCCCCGGTTTTTCTGGAAAGGAGGACTGCCGCAAAATCCAGGCCGAAGGGATCATGTTTCCCGCCAAAGCCCCCGCCTACATAAGTCTGGATAACCCTGATTTTGCTAAGGGGGAGATCCAGAGCCCGGGCCATATGGCGGTAGGTAATATAAGGACTTTGCTTGGGAGCCCAGATGGTCACCTTGCCGCTGGAATCCCATTGACCGACTACAGCATGTGGTTCGATAAAGCCGTGGATAATAGACTGGGTTTTGAAAACATCTTCCCTGATATAATCCGATTCTTTAAAACCCTTTTCCACATCACCAAACATCATGTGGGTTTGGGCACTGATATTCCGGGGAATATGGGGATGCAGCTGAGGCGCACCCTCCTGCATAGAAAGCAGCGGATCAAACAACGGCTGCAGGATTTCATAATCCACTTTAATAAGTTCCAGGGCTTCCCTGGCTGTATCTTCGTCTACAGCCGCCACCCCGGCCACCTCATCTCCAATGTAACGGACAACTCCGTTGGCCAATGGATATTTGTCATGGTTAGCCGGCGAGAAACCAAAGGGAATCTTCGGAGTATCCTCCGCTGTCACCACAGCTCTCACTCCCGGCAGCTTTTCAGCTCTGCTGGTGTCAATATTTAAAATTCTTGCATGTGGGTGAGGACTGCGTAATACCTTCCCATGCAGCATGCCAGGCAGAGCTGTATCAGCACCAAATCGCGCCTGCCCCGTAACCTTCAATTTAGCATCAATTCTGGGCGTGCGTTTGCCAATGTAGTTGTTTTTTTGTGTATGCAATCATCTGACCTCCTCTGATTTTCTTTTCCACCCTACAGATTTTTAATAAATGCAATATCTATGCCATTTCCTGCTTATTCCTTAAAACATTACAAATTACGCAGCTCTAACCCTCTACAAACAAGGGAAATTGAAAATGAACAGGAGACTTAGTTCTGGTTAGTTCAGTTTGATTTTGGTAAATAACTTACCACCAAACATCTTGTTGGTAAATTTTTTACCAGCGAAGGGAAAAACCAAAAAACTTAACTTGCCGGGCCAAGTTTAGCAGTAAGGTCAATTAATGTTAATTCAAATTGGAATTTATTCAGTTAACACCTAAATAATGTTACTTAAAAGAAAATCTTTTGCTTTTTCAGGCTTTTTCATTTTATAATGTTTTTTAACACTTAATCACTTTGTTAAACCGTATTTCGCCTTCAAAGCAATGAAAGGAACGGTTACTAAAATGCAGAAAAACAGTTCATTTTTTCAGGAATTTTTAGAAGAGATTGACCGTGGAAACAGCGTCTCCCTAATGTCCAGAAGAATTATTGAGACTATTCTGGATTCTCAGTATGACGCTGTTGTCATTGTAAATACAGAGCTGCGCATCCTATTTGTCAGTAAAAATTTCGAAAAAATTACCGGCGTTAAGAACGACGACATAATTGGAAAATGTATTACCATCCTTGAGGAAGGTGTGATTCATGGCGAATCTGCTTCCAGACAGGTTCTGGCTACGAAAAAGCCGGTCAGCATAACACACAAATCAGTATCCGGTAACGATCTGTTAAATACAGCCAGTCCGGTCTTTGACGACTCAGGCGAGCTATCATTAATTGTAATTAATTTAAGAGATGTAACTGACCTAAACAGACTCCATGAACAAACCCATAACTTATTTTTGGAAAAAGCCAGATACGAAAAGGAGAATCTGGAACTACGGGCAATTATTAATTACAGTGATCACTTTGTCGCCCGCAGTATTCAGATGAAAAAGGTTGCGGAAAGGGCAATTTTAGCTTCCTGCTCCGATGCTTCAGTCCTGATTACAGGAGATAGCGGGGTCGGAAAAGGTGTCCTGGCCAAATTTATCCACAACTCCAGCTCTCGCGGTAATCAAACTTTTATCCAGGTAAATTGCTCTTCTATTCCGGAAAATCTTTTTGAAAGCGAATTATTCGGTTATGAGGAGGGTGCTTTTTCTGGAGCCCGTCACAAAGGTAAGCCCGGCTTAATCGAAATTGCTGACGGTGGAACATTTTTTTTAGACGAAATAGGCGATATGCCATTGTTAATGCAGGGTAAACTGTTAAATTTTTTACAGGATAAATGTTTCTTCCGAGTTGGCAGTGTAAAGAAAACCGAAGTAAATGTTAGAATTATCGCGGCAACTAATGTCAATCTGGAAGAAAAGGTCAAGTCTAAACAATTCCGGGAAGACCTGTATTACAGGTTGAATGTAGTTCCCTTACACATACCTCCGCTGCGCGAAAGGTTAGATGATATAATTCCTCTGGCCAACGGTTTTTTAAGTAAATTTAATAAGAATTACGGCCGTGAAAACCGCTTTTCTACAGATGCCCCGTCGGCATTAATGTCCTATTCATGGCCGGGCAATGTCAGAGAGCTGGAAAATACTATTGAACGTCTGGTGATTCTGAGTGACCAGCAATATATAACAGCCGAGGTCATCAAAAAAGACCTCTATGCCAAAGAACAGAGTCCTTTACCTGCTGTAAATATCAATAATCTTATTTCCCTGCCTGAAGCCACAGAACTGACTGAAAGAAAATTGCTGGAATTGGCATGTCAGCAGTACACTTCCAGCAGGCAGATTGCCAAATTATTGGGAACCAGCCATCCTACTGTTAATAAAAAACTAAAGCAGTATGGAATTGAGATAAATAAAACTAAGTGAACTCGTTCAACTAAAGTTGAACATCGAGACTTCGGTGGGGGAGTCAACCCCCACCGAAGCAGAGTACGGGGACCCACTCCCACTTATAGAAGTGGGAGTCTTACGATAGGATAAAAAAATTCCCTCAGATTTTTGTCTGAGGGAGTTTCTTTTTTACACCACCTATATTTTTAGCTGCAAGAGCTTCCTTACCAGTTTCTGGTGCTGCCTCCGCCGCCGCCGGAACCGCCACCGCCACCAAAACCACCGCCGCCGTGTCCGCCACGTCCTCCGCCACCGCGCAAAAGCATCCCCAGGACTAATCCTAAGAAGAACCCATTAAGATAGCGGTGATCCAAATAAAGGAGAAACATTAAGAGAACCACACCGGGAATGATAACCCAATTTGGGATAGAAACCGAATCTGTTCCCGCCCCCGGTATCTGATGGGGGGCCTGGCTGTCCAGGGTCACCTGGTATTCCTTGGCTACTTCTCGAACTAGGCCCAAATACCCGTTTAAAATTCCTTTGCCGAACTCATTCTTTTGAAAATATGGAACCATATATTCATCCTGAATCAGTCCGGTTTTACCGTCAGGCAGTGCTCCTTCCAGACCGAAACCCACCTCAATCCTGGAAACCCGCTCCTGTGGCGATACCAGGATCAAAACCCCGTTGTTTAACTCCTTATCACCTATTCCCCACTGGCGCAGCAAACTCAAGGCATAATCCTCCGGTGTTAATCCGGCTAAACTGTTCACCGTTACAGCTACAATTTGTGCCTTAGTCTGTTGTTGTAAGGCTGCAGATGTTTGAACAATAGTTTGTTCAGTTTCGGCATCCAAAACATTAGCCTGGTCCAAAACGTAAAACTGACTGCTGGGTGAGGGAATAGGCGAATCAGCTGCTTGCAGGGGAGCAGCCAGGATAACCAGGGCAAGACATAAAATGCTAAGAAGGGCTGCTTTTTTCATGTTATTATCTTCCCTTCTTGAAAAAGATTATTTACTAAAATCAACATTGGGTACGTTTTTAGCTTCTTCTGCTGCTCTGAAATATTCTTTGGCTTCAAAACCTAAAATTCCGGCATATAAAGCTGTTGGCAGCCTCTTTATTTTTGCATTATAAACCTGGACGGCATCATTATAATCTTTGCGGGCGACCGCAATGCGGTTTTCAGTCCCAGCCAGTTCATCCTGCAGTGAGCGGAAATTGGCATCAGATTTTAATTGCGGGTAATTTTCGGCAATTACCAAAAGTCTCCCCAGCGCCCCAGTTAAAGCCTGGTCCGCCTGAGCAGCCTGGCCTACACTTTGAGCACCGGCTAATTTAGCCCTGGCTTCAGCTACCTGGGTAAAGATTTCTTTCTCCTGGGCAGCATAGCCCTTGACTGTCTCCACTAGATTAGGGATTAGGTCTGCCCGCCGCTGCAGTTGGTTGTCTATCTGACTCCATTTACCTTCAACATTTTCCGAAATGTCTACAAGGCTATTGTAGCCTGAAAACAACATTAGTCCAAATATTACGATAACAGCTACGGGAATTAACCATTTTCTCATTTTGTTATCTTACCTCCTCACAAAAATAAATTGTCAATAGCATTTATATTAGCTTACTAAAGACAGTTCAATAGTATATCACAAAAATGACTAAACTTTAACAATTATATAAAATTAGTATTAAAAACTGTTTTAATCTGCAGGTTTATCCTATCGATAGACTCCCACTCCTATAAATGGGAGTGGTTCCACGTACTCCGCTTCGGTTGGGGTTGACTCCCCCACCGAAGTCTCGATGTTCAACTTTAGTTGAACGAGTTCACTTTGGGGAAGGCACCGCCCCCCACGTCAATCTCCTATGGTCAGGTTTGACATGGCTTCCCGGCCTCAACGAGGACCTTACTGCCAAACATGAAAAAGCCCTGAATAAACATCATTATACCGGTGCCAATCAGTAACCATTCTATTTTTACAATGTCAGCTACCGGCCCAAATACCAGCATGCCCATGGGCATCATACTGCTTGAGATCATCCCAAAAACACTGAATACCCTGCCCAGAAAATCCCCCTCAACTTTCTCCTGTAACAGTACCGTAAAGGGCGTATTAAAGACCGGCATAACAATCCCTATTAAACCCATGAAAGCGAGGTATATCCAAAATACAGGGATAATCCCAAGGGCAAAGGTACAAAAGCCGGTAACAGTTAAAGACAGCACCATGGTGTGGATCTTGTTGGCGAAACCGCCCCATGATGCCATGATTATGCCGCCCAGAGCCATGCCAACAGAAAAGGCGATTTCGACTGCCGTCAGCCGCCAAACATCGCTGCCAAAGCTGCGGGTGACCTGTAAGGGTGATAAAAACGCAACAGGGGCGACCAAAATAAAGAAGACAGCACAATACAAAAAGAGTTTTCTGATAAATTCATGATTTTTGATATAGGTAAAGCCTTCAAGCATATCAGCCCAATAGCCGACCGCCTGGTTGGCCAAAGCTTTGGCATGAACCGGCACATGTAAAAAGAAGAGTAATATTGAAACTGCTATCACTGCTGTGACTACATCAATAAAAAAGATTATCTCAATGTCAGTTACAGTTAGCAGCGCACCGCTCAGCATTGGGGCTGCCAGCATACACAGTGACTGGATACTGCCATAAGCAGCATTTGCCCTGGTCAGGTGGTGCTCCGGCACAAGCTGGGGCAGTAAGGCCCCGACCGTAGGTGTTTGAATTGCGGTGCCGAGAGCCCGGATGGCTGAAATAACGAAAAGCAGCCATACTGCGTCATACCCTAATAAAAAAAGGATGGCTAAAATAAGAGTAGCTACTGCTATCACAGAATCTGACAACACAATCAGCATTTTTCGGTTATAACGGTCAGCCCACACTCCCGCAAAAGGCGAAAGAAAGAAAGTAGGCAGGAAACCGCAAATTATTGCTATTGTCATCATTACACCAGATTGTGTTTTTAATGTAATATGCCATGCAATAGCATATTGGACCAGTAAGGTGCCAAAAAGCGAGACAGTCTGGCTGGTCAAAAAAAGTATTAGGTTTTTCTTCCAAGTCTCTGTAGACATAAGTTTTTTCCTCCGCTAGATCGTGAATTCTTTGAATTTAGCAGCTTTTATGATAATATTGTACCACAATAATCAAGCTCATAGAGTGAGGACGAAATGAAAAATACAAACTTAACCTACACCGCAGATGTTACGGATCAGGATAGTTTTCTCCGGGACATCCTGTCTGCTAAACTTTTGTTGTCTCATTCCCTGGTAGTGCGGCTTAAACAGCAGAACAAAATAAAAGTAAACGGTTATCCGGCCCATACGAACTACCTGGTCAGTGCCGGGGATATTATCACCATTGATACAGAATTAAATGAGACGAATGAAATCCTCCCGGAGCGAATTCCTCTGGACATCGTTTATGAAGATGTAGACTTTCTGGTGATCAACAAACCCGCAGGTATGTCCACACATCCATCCCGGCTGGGAGGCACCGGCACCCTGGCTAACGCGGTAGCTTATTACTGGCAGAGCTTGGGCAGGCACACCCTTTTTCGCCCAATAAACCGCCTGGATAAGGACACTTCAGGGTTAATCCTGATAGGAAACAGCCAATTTGCCCACCAGAGCATATTCAACCAGGTAAAGGGCCGTATGATAGAGAGAAAATACGTGGCCTTGGCAGAAGGAGTTATAACGGAGGACACCGGTCGAATCGACCGGCAAATTGCCCGGCAGGATGATAAAAGCCGCCGGAGAATACTTCATCCAGGCGGTCTTCCGGCGGTCACACATTATAAAGTGCTTGAAAGATATCAGGGCCACACCCTGCTTTCACTAAAACTGGAGACCGGCCGTACCCACCAGATCAGGGTCCACCTGAGTGCCCTTGGCTATCCATTGTGCGGTGATCTCTTGTACGGCTTTGCTTCGCCATTGATAGACCGGCAGGCTCTGCACGCCAATAAATTAAGCTTCACCCACCCCCGGAGCGGGAAAGAAGTGATCCTGGCGGTGCCCCTGGCGGCGGACATCCAGGCGGCAGTCGATCGTCTAACTTCGTTAGGCAAGCTATGTTAACCTGAATACCGGCCTAATTTCACCAACCTGTTCTCCCCGGTGGTTTTTAATCGGTGGCTTCCACCAATGCTTTAAAGGCTCCAATTCCGCGTCACCAATAACACCTAGCTGCCTGAGCAGTTCCAAAACAACCGGTGCCACTGCCCTGGTGTGTCCATCTTCTATTTTTAGGGCAATTCCTGTCCCCTTGCCTACTAAACCCATACAATAAACTCCTTCATCCCCGAATTTGGCTGCCAGCCTGTCCCCGCAATGAACCAGGAGTTCGGTATCAAACCGTCCTTTGCCTCCTATCATTTCAGGATGGGCAGCCATTGCCTGCAGAACATATTCCTGGGATCTGCTGTACCTGCCATCCATAAAAGAATTGCTGACCAGGTTGGCATAAGCCAAAGCCATCTTTTTGATTGGCAGACCATAAACAGGAATACCACAGCCATCAATACCCAGTTTTATGCCTGATACTCTAACACAGGAGAAAACGGAGATAATATGCATGATTTCCGGCTGAATCCCGCCTCCCAGTTTATCATAAGCCTCAATTGACCGCCCCTTGGCCTTAACAGCCGCCAGCTGGGCTAAGTGTTTACCGGAGCAGGTACAGTGCAAGTTGGACGGGGCCAGTCCTTCCGCTGTAAGTTGTCTCGCAGCTTCCTGCCCTAGGGGTTCATGAATTCCGCATCTTAAGGCCTCAGCACTGAGGCCGATTTTTTGCAGCATGCTGTGCAGGGTGTCCAGATGTACTTTTTCTCCACTGTGGGAAGCCATGGAAATGGCCACCTCCGCCATACTGAGCCCATATTTTTCGACTATTCCGGCCTCAAGAGCGGCAATGATTTGAATTGGCTTCGAGGCCGAACGCATGTAGCACAAATGATTTATGTCACCCAGCTTGAAGATAACCTCACCTTTGTTATTTATGACAGCAATATCTCCTCTGTGAATGCTCTCAACTAAATCTCCCCTGGTTACCTCAACCAATTTCACCGCCATATTGTTCCTCCACTCCTTATTTGTGAGGAAATAAGACACCGTTATCCCTTTTCTTAGTATTTACCAACCTTTTCAAAATAATTTTGCGCACAAAAAACCGGGCTTTATTTCTTTAGCCCGCTCCACATCCGCAGCCATCAACTGCAGACTAAGTTTCCACCTTTTTTCTTCGCAATGTATAATGCCTCATCGGCTTTTTTCAGAAAGTCATCGGTGGTACAATGAGATCCTAATGCCGACAATTCGGCAACACCTACGCTTACGGTACACCGTACCCCTTGATTCTCTTCAGGGTTTAATGATGATACTTCAATTCTGCCCCGGATCCTTTCACCGGTTTCTCTGGCCCCGCTTGCTGGTGTTTCAGGCAGGATTACAACAAACTCATCACCACCATACCGGCCTGCAACATCCATACTGCGAATACTCTCCATTAAGATTGCTGCCAGGGTTCTGATGACATTATCTCCTACCAGGTGCCCATACACATCATTTATTTTTTTAAAACCATCCAAGTCTAACAGTAACAGTGAGAGTGGCCGTTTATACCTGACAGACCGCTTCATTTCTTCCTTCAGCTGCTCCATTAAACTTCTCCGGCTCATCAATCCTGTCAGTTCATCAGTACGTGCCAAATACTCTAATTTTACCCGGTATTCTTCCAATTGTTTTTGCAGCATCCATTTTTCCAGGGCATTCTCGATCATGGGGATTAAACCATCTGAATTTAAATGTGATTTGGGAAGATAATCAGCAGCACCGTTTTTCATGGCATCAACTGCAATCAGCTCACTCCCATGACCGGTAAGTATTATAACCGGCGCAACTTTTCTTTTGTTTATTTCCGCCAGCCATTCCAAGCCAGTTCTACCAGGCATCTGAATGTCAAGAAAAATCAGATCAAGGTCGTCGCTTTGCAGGGCCGTCAGAATTTCATCTTCTTCCCCGGCTTCGAAAAATTCAATATCATAACAATTGATATTTGATAAATATGCTTTAATTATCTTTCTATCAGCAGGGTCATCATCACATATTAAAATTTTCAAAAACTTTTTTTCTTCCATAAGCACACCTTCCCTTTACTCCTTAGGTGGCAATTTCGCTACAACAAACCAAAAGCTTTTAATGGACTGGACAACTTGCTGAAATCCAACAATATCTACCGGTTTTTTAATATAACCGTTAGCGTGCAGCTTGTAGCTCCGCGCTATATCTTCTTCTGCATCGGAAGTAGTTAAAACAATAACCGGGATTGTTTTCAGGTTTTCATCTTTTTTAATAAATTTTAAGACTTCTTGACCACCCATCCCCGGCATGTTTAAGTCCAAAAGTATCAAATCAGGCCTGGGAGGACTATATGCAAAATCGCCCCGGTGGTATAAAAAATCAAGGGCTTCTTCACCACTGCTGACTGTATAGAGTTTGTTGGCCACCTTATTGTTATCTAAGGAAATTCTGGTTAGTTTTTGGTCAGCAGGATCATCTTCTACCAGCAGGATCTGAATAAATTCCGCCTGGTCTCGCACGATTCATTTCCTCACTTTCAGGTTAGCTTAATTTTTCCGGTGCCAATTGCAGCGTAAACCAGAAGGTCGATCCCTTGTCAACAACTGAGTTTACCCCAATTTCGCCACTGTGCCGTTCGACAATTTTTTTGCAAATGGCCAGGCCCAAGCCGGTGCCGTCATATGTTCCCCGTCCATGCAGACGCTTGAACATGGTAAAGATAATTTCAAAATATTTTTCATCAATGCCAATCCCATTGTCCTCGATTTCAACTCTCACAGAATTATTTTCCTGGATCACAGACCTTATATGAATAATTGGCTTTTCGTCTTTCTTTTGGTATTTGATGCCATTACCAATTAAATTTTGCAGAAGTTGACGGATTTGCGTAAGATCACCATACACTTTAGGCAATGAGTGAAGCACCTCAATAGATGCTCCCGCCGCGAATATCTGAGAATGCAGATAATTCCGGCTTAAATCTGTAATCACTTCATTAAGGTCAATGATCTGAAAAGGTTTGCCTTGAGTAGTTATCCGGGAAAATGATAACAGGTCATCTATCATTACTTGTAATCTTAGGGCACCGTCAATCATAAAGCCCAGATTCTCTTTTTCATCTTCATCCAATTTTTCTTCTGCTGATTCTTTGATTAATTGACCGAAAGCCGATACCTTCCGTAGTGGTTCCCTGAGGTCATGGGATGCAATGTAAGCAAAGTTCTCCAACTCTTTATTGGAACGCTCCAACTCATTGATCAAGCGCTTTCGCTCGTCTTCCATCAGATAAGATTTTCTTCCGAAATAAATGAGCATGATCCCAATTATTACAATAAACAGGAAATATATCAGCACTACTCTGTTTACAGAGGAATCTACTGCGTTCTGAAAAGGTTCATAAGGCATTTTTACAGCAATTGCTCCCCGCACATCACCTAGCTTGTACCCCTGTTCTGCATGACACTGCAGACAGGCTTCTTCAACAATCAATGCCTGAATATAGCGTAAATTTTTGCCGTTGGAGGTTTCTTCAATCACCCATCTATTTTTGACTTTTTTTTCAAAGGCCTCAAGAGCTTCTCTTTCCCAGTCATCAGGAGTATTAACCGGGTTTATTGGTCTGAGGCTGGTCATATGAAATTGCAGGTTTAAGTCCTTTTGGGCCAATTCACCTAAAAGCCTGATCATATATGCAGGATTAATTTTGGTAAGTTTCAGGCCATCAGAAGTTTCGAGATCCCGCAAAGGGGCTGCCAGAAATGGATTTGGCCCACTTTGCTCTGTGACCGGAACATACAGGCCGTTATGGGAGGCATTCCATTTTCTCAGTTCAAGTATTATATCGACATATGATTGCACAATATTTATCGACAAGGTTTGATGCTGTGTTTTGATCCTGTCGATTGTCAAGATTAAAGAAAAAATCAAAATGCCAATACATAACCAGGAAATAATGACGATAAATCTTGTAATACTGTCCTTCTTCAATTTCATCTTACCCTAAAATCCTTCTTGTAGAATTGTCTATAATTGTCTAAATTTGCAGTTTTTTCTCAATTAAGATTTCTGCCTTCATTCCGAAAATCCTTTTTTTTCGTTAATATTAACTCGATTACCAAATAATGTATAGTTATTTTATTGGTTTACTTACAAATTAATGTATTGACAAAATCTAAAATTGAAACTATACTTATCATTGATAATGGTTTTCAATATCAAAATTTTAGGAGGCACATAATGAAAATCTTCAGATTCAGAAAACTCTTAACCCTTGGACTCTCTGCAATGTTGCTCGTTGCAGGATGCTCCTCTACCACCCCTGAAAAGACCGCAGAAAACGGCTCAAATTCAGCTGAAGCAAAGTCTCAGGTTGTCAATTTATATACCGACAGGCACTATGATTCAGATGACCAGCTTTACACCGCCTTTACAGCGGAAACCGGAGTCAAAGTAAATATTGTCAAAGGTAAGTCAGATGAACTGATTGAAAGACTCAAAACAGAAGGTGCGGACACCGAAGCCGATCTTTTTATTACTGCCGATGTCGGCCGGTTACATAGGGCTAAGGCCACTTCCCTGCTCCAGCCTATTGACAGCCAGACACTTAACAGTAACATCCCGGAAAATCTCAAGGATAGTGAAAATTACTGGTTTGGGTTAACCAAAAGAGCCCGTGTTATCATTTATGATAAAGATAAGGTAAACCCTTCAGAATTATCCACCTATGAGGATTTGGCAGATTCGAAGTGGAAGGGCAAAATTCTAGTCAGAGGCTCGGACAGCGTATATAACCAGTCACTTCTTGCTTCCTTTATCGAAACCATGGGCGAAGAAAAGGCCAAGAATTGGGCAGCCGGAATAGTCGCTAACATGGCCCGGGCACCCAAGGGCGGAGACAGGGACCAGGCCAAAGCCATCGCTGCCGGTGAAGGTGATATCGCCATCATGAATACCTACTACTTTGGTCAGATGCTGAATTCATCTGACCCGGAAGAAAAGAAGGTCGCTGAAAAACTGGCTATATTCTTCCCTGATCAGAATGGTGATGGCACACACATAAATGTATCCGGTGCCGGAGTTGTAAAAGATGCCAAGAACAAAGAAAATGCCGTCAAGCTGCTGGAGTTCCTGGCCAGTGACAAGGCCCAGAAATCTTTTGCTGAAGCAAACTATGAATACCCGGTCTTAAAAAGCGTAGAATCCTCTGCCCTCTTAAAATCCTGGGGATCTTTTAAAGAACAGTCAATTAGCCTGACAAAACTGGGTGAACACAATGAAAGAGCTGTTCAGATTTTAAATGAAGTTGGTTGGAAATAATGTGGATTCCAGAAAACATTAATATTATGAGAAAAGCCAGCATGCGCACCTTGCTGGCTCTTCTCGCTATTATTATCATCAATCTGCCAATGGCAGCCATAATCAGTAAAGTCAATTTCAGACCGGACAGTAATTGGGAGCATTTTAGCCAATATCTTTTACCCGATGCAGTCACTAATACATTAACCCTTGTTTTATTCACACTACTCCTTTCAGGCACCATAGGAGTACTGCTGGCCGCTGTCGTAGCACTTTTTGACTTCCCCTTTAAAAAGTTTTTTGAGTGGGCCCTGTTTTTTCCAATAACTATTCCGCCATATATTGCCGCTTACGTTTATGCCGGCATGCTCAGCTACACAGGGATTATTCAACGTTTAGGCAGGGATTGGGGGCTCCCCCTTAATCCCCAATGGCTGGATGTGATGAACATGCGAGGTGCAGTCTTTATTTATTCACTCACATTGTACCCCTATATATATGGAGCTGTGAAATCTTATCTGGAGAATCATTCCGGCAATCTTATTGACACAGCACGGGTGCTTGGCTACAATCCATTAAGGCTTTTCACAAAAGTCGTCCTTCCTCTGATCCGCATCCCCCTCATCGGCGGGCTGATGCTGGTTATGATGGAGGTTGTTAGCGATTATGGTGTGGTAAAGTACTTTAACATTCAAGCCGTGAGTTCCGTCATCTTCAAGTCATGGTTTGGCATGGGCGAAGCAGGCGTAGCCATCCGGCTTTCTTTCTATGTCATGGTATGTATAATCGCACTACAGGCAATAGAAGAAATCATGCGGGGAAGAAAGAAATATAATCTGGGCAGTGGACGCGGCAAGCCAATAACACCAAGAAAGCTGACCGGTTGGAAGAAATATGCAGTAATTGGGTTTATCCTTTTCATGCTCAGTGCAGCCTTCTTAATCCCCGTTGGGCAAATGTCAGTCTGGGCCATTCTCGCCTTCCATAAGGTAAATCTGCCAAACTTAAGCCAGATTATATTTAACACCATCCTCTATTGTGTTTTGGCGACCTTAATAATTCTCGTCCTCAATGTGTGGATTGCTCATAGCCGCAGGTGGATGAATATAAAATCGGGCTTTATTATCAGTAAACTGACCCAATTAGGCTACTCCATCCCAGGTGCAGTCATCGCAGTTGGCACAATCACGTTGTTCGTTGGGCTAGACAGTATTTTGCATCCCTTGTATCGGTATTTTGACCCAAATGCCAAGAAACTGCTCTTAAGCACCAGTATTGCCATGCTTGTTTTCGCTTTTGTAGTCCGCTATATGGCCATCGGGTTTAACAGCGTAAACTCTGCCTTTGCCAAAGTCGGAGTGAAATATAACGATGCGGCCAGAACCTTAGGTATTGGCCGCACAAGAGCAATGCTCAGGATCGAACTGCCGATGCTGAAAAATTCCCTGGTCGCGGGCTTCATTCTTACTTTTATAGATATCATTAAGGAGCTTCCCCTGACTCTGCTTTTACGTCCCTTTAATTTTAATACCCTGGCCAGCAGGGCTTACGAATATGCAAATGATGAAAGAATTCATGAATCCTCTGTCCCGGCCCTGCTCATAATTGTCTTAAGTATGCTTTTGATCGCATTGTTGGTAAAGATAAGTTCCACCAAAGGAGGACATAAGAAAAGATGAAGCTTGACATTAAAGATTTACATTTTAGCTACCATCCCAAGGCTGAAAAGATATTTAACGGGTTAAATCTTACAGTTAAAGAAGGGGAGATCCTGGCAGTTTTAGGAAACAGCGGCTGTGGCAAAAGCACACTGCTGCGCATCATTTCAGGTTTGGAAGAAAATGCTGAAGGGACCATAAGTGTTGGCAATGCTGTTTTTCAGGATAAGTCATCATTTGTTCCTGTGGAAAAAAGAAACATAGGTTTTGTATTTCAAGACTATGCTCTGTTTCCTTTTATGACAGTTGCCCAAAATATTAAGTTCGGGATGAAAATACCAAGTAATGAACATTTACAGCAATTGTTGGAACTGACCCAGTTAAAGGGCCTTGAAAACAGATATCCCCACGAGCTGAGCGGCGGCCAACAGCAAAGGACGGCTTTAGCGCGAACCCTTGCCGCTAAACCCGCCCTTCTCCTCATGGACGAACCTTTCAGTAACCTGGATGCAAATTTGGTGGATGATTTGCGAGCCGATTTAAAAGAAATAATTAAATCTCAAAAAATTACCACTGTTCTTGTTACACACAATAAAGAGGATGCTGATTTTCTCGCTGATAAAACCATTGAGTTATCTGCTTAATTTATTCATACTTGATAGTTTAGCTTATGGACTTTATAATAAGCAAGTAGGCACTTTTTAGTATGATACTTACCGTCAAGTTAGTAAAAATTATAAGTTTAATATTTCAGTACGGAGGCTGCTATGGTTTGTCCAATTGAAATAACCGTGAATCTTATTTCCAGCAAATGGAAAACTCTGATTCTGCGTGATTTGATGCACGGTCCACAACGTTTCGGAGAGTTGTCGAGGAATATCCGGGGGATAAGTCAAAAAATGCTGACTCAACAGCTGCGGGAAATGGAGAAAGATGGCCTCATTAATCGCCAGACATTTCCGGAAGTTCCGCCAAAGGTTGAATATTCTTTAACAGAAATTGGTCAAAGTTTGAAGCCAATTTTAGACGCTATGCATGCATGGGGTGAACTTTATAAGACAAAGGAATCTTCCTGACCGGGCGGGACGTGAAATCCTGACCAGTAAGGAAGATTTTTTTATTTCTATCATTGGGCATTCTTTTTTCTCCACGGCTTAAACACAGAGATGCATAATAAAATTATTATCTAAGCTTACGCCGGTCTGTCCCGGTAAGAATTAAGAACAGGAACAATCCTACTCCGGCTAAAGAAAACACCATTACCGAGCCAATCGCAATAAACATTTCACCTGTCGCATACCGTGTAACTGCAGCAGTACCCCGGCAATGATGCCGGCGAAAAAAACAGGTTGTTGACATTTAGATGTCATACAACCTGCTTAAATCCTCTATTTATTAGCTTATTTCCAATTAGTCCTCGATTTCAATGCACTTCATGCAGCAATAATCAACACAGGCACCACAAGCCAAACAATCGTCATTAATATGCCACTTGCCATCTACCCGTTCAAAAGCGTCTACGGGACATTGCTTTTTCGCCTTACAATGATCAGACTGGTCACACTTAGTCACATCAATTACAGCTTTGCTCATACCCCTAAAGCCCCCCTCCACTTTATATTAACTAATTCGCAAGCTAATTGTAGCAAAGAAATTCTTTTCAAACATTGATGTATATCACAAATAATTAAAGATACATATCACAAAAAAGAAAAATGCTGTACGGACTCAAGAAAAATATAGAAATTTCGATATATATACAATATAATTGAAAACAAATGCAGAGCGGCATAATTTGGAGGTGGCTTATTTTTGAAATTAGGCAATACCAGATTGACGTCCGAAGTCATGGAGGCTTATAGAGTACTTGCTCCTTTTCTTCTAGATATCACCTTTAACGAACTGTCTACCGGAATTACCGATACGGAAAAGTTCGTTGCCTATTATAAAGGGCGATACCTTGATTTGGGCATTACTCCGGGAACACCTGTCCGGCCCGGCTCACCCGTGTATGAGGCCATGCAGAACAAAAAAAGGGTAATTAAACATATCCCGAAAGAAGCGATTGGAATCCCTTATATTATAACCGCAAACCCGGTTTTTGACGAAACGGGAAAGGTAATAGGGGCGATAGCCACAGGTACTTCGACCGAAAGAGAAGTATTGATTAAAGAGACATCTCTAGAACTTTCCTCGGCAATTGAGCAAATCAACTCAGCTATTAATGATATGGTTTTAGAAACAGAGAAGTTTACGCGGGCTAACGAGGAGCTTTTAGCCCTTTCTACTAAAACACAGGAGAGGGTTTCCGATACTAATGACATTTTGGAATATATTAAGGACATTGGCAGTGAAATAAAGGTTTTAGGGATTAATGCTTCTATTGAGGCTTCCAGGGCAGGAAACCACGGATTAGGATTCAAGGTCGTAGCATCTGAAATTCAGAAATTGTCAGATAATAGCATGAAGTCGGTCAAAAAGATTGAAGAAACACTAAAAAATGCGCGCAATGAAATTGATTCCTTTGTCCGGAAAGTCGAAGAATTTAACATGTTTGTACACGCCCAAATGTCAATGACAGAAGAGACGCTGGCAACAACTGACCAGCTCAAGAAAATGTCGGAAAACCTATTGACATCGGTTAAAGAAATAATTTAATGCGGCATATTACAGCAAACGCCTTTCCCTTGGCCTGACTCGTTCGGTCAGGAGGGAAAGGCGTTTTGACACTTTACTTAATACGTTATGTACTTCGGCAGGAAGGTCGACAGCCCGGGAAAAGCGATGAGCAGCAATGTGCCCACGATCAAAGGAATTAAAAAAGGTATTATACCCCTAAAAATGGTGGTCAGAGGCACATCTTTGGTAATACCCTTGACTACAAAAGCATTGACGCCCACCGGCGGAGTCACCACGGCAATCATACTGAGAGCCGTTACTATTACCGCAAACCAGGTCAGGTCATAGCCCAGGTTAGTTATAACCGGCATCAGAATCGGCACCAGAAGGACGATGATTGCCATGGCATCGATAAAACAACCCAGGACAAACCAGAAGGCAACAATTAACAGCATAATAATTGCTGGCGAGACATCCAGGGTGCCCACCCACTCAGCTAATTTAAGAGGCATCCCCGTACGGGTAATAAAATGGCTGAAGACAGTCGCACCGGCAATCAGGAGCATAATCATGCATGATAAACGCAATCCATCCTTGGTGGCCTCGACGAATTTCTGCCAGGTCAGCTCCCGGTTAAGTAACCCGATCATTATAGCTCCCGCCGCACCTATAGCACCGGCTTGAGTTGGGGTAAACCAACCGGCGAACAATCCGCCGATGGTTATAAAAAATAAAATGATGGTATCAGTAAGGCCTTTTAAGGAAATTAACTTTTGTTTTAATGTAGCCGACTGGCCTATGGAAGCACCGGCAGAATCACGCCTGCAAAGATAATAAACTGTGCCCATCATAAGAATAGCCAGGATAATGCCGGGAATTATTCCGGCTATAAAGAGCTTCCCGATAGATTGTTCAGTTAATAAGCCGAAAACTATAAAGGAAGTACTGGGCGGAATCATGATGCCCAGGCCGCCGGACACGGCCACGGTGCCGGTTGATATCCAATCTTTATAGCCAAACCTTTTCATTTCGGGAATGGCTATTTTACCAATAGTGGCACAGGTGGCTGTTGTTGAACCGCAAATAGCACCGAATCCGGCAGATGCCGCAATAGTTGCCATAGCCAAGCCGCCCGGCAAATGCCCAACTAAAGTATTAGCCGTTTCAAACAGCTTTTTGCCGATTCCCGAGGCGAAAGCATAAGTTCCCATCAAAACAAACATGGGGATGACACTCAATGGGTAGGAAGCAAATTGCTCGAAAATATCTCTCGGCAAAAGACTTAAGCCGACTGTGGGTGAAACAAAGTTAGCGTAACCCGCCACGCCTGCCAGGGCCATGGCGAAAGCAATTGGCATCCCTATCGCAAAAAGGATAAGCATCACTATAATTCCTAATATACCAACCATTTCCGGGCTCATCTATTCACCACCTCTTTAGCCGATTTCAACATCTCCTGCAGCAGTACCAGACAAAGCGGAATGCAGCTTAAAGCTATCCATAAAACAAATGGATAAACCGGTATTCTGGAGGCAGCCGTCACCTCTTTGGCGATTTTTAAGGCTTGAGCGTATTCATAACTTTTCCAAACCAGGAGTATAAAGAGAACCAACCCCAGCAGGGCCACCAGAAAATCTAAGATATGCCTTATCCTTGGCGGGAAGCTGTCCACAAATTCCAGTTTGATATACTTACCGTCAATTTTGGTAGCAGCCAATGAGCCTGCTATAGCTATGACCTGGAGGAAATAAACAACCTCAGTCCCGGCTGCTAGGGGTTTTGTGAATAATTTGGCTCCGATTACATCAATCAGAGTGGCAATTATAATGCCTACCAGGCCGACCATGCCGATGCGTTCAAACCAGACACTGAGTAAATGGACCAGCTTATCCATTTTCCCTAAGGTACCCTCGGTCGTTAAGTTTTGCGGTGCACCACTTGAGTTTTCCATATGCTCACCCTCACAATTTAATTTCATGGCAGTACACGAAACGAATGGGATTGCCGCCGGCACAAAGACTCGGCGGCAATCAAGTCCTTTCTATTTCTTGATATAAGTCTCTGGAGGAATATTTTGAGCTGCTTGCTGCTGCTCCCAGTATGCAACGCGCTCTTTGATATAAGCGATCTGGTCTTTGGTTTCTTGTTCAGAAAAGCCTCTACCAGCCATTTTAGTGATATAATTATCGATTACGGGCTGGACAGCTGTTTTCCAACGAGCTGCTTCATCATCTGAGAGTCTGATAAATTCAATTCCTTTGGTGCTTGCGTTCTCAAAGGCCGCAAGGTTAACTTTGTTCCAGGCAAGGGCAGCTTCGGCCTGGTATTTGGCACCTACATCGCTGAAAATCTTCTGGAGGTCGGACGGCAGGCTCTCCCATTTGCTCTTATTCATAATCATATAAAAGATATACTGGTTTCCTATTGAAGGAGCAATCGTGGAATATTTGGCAACATCCGCCAATTTAAAGCTCTTCAAAGTTTCGGCGGAGAGCAACGCACCTTCAATATTCCCTTTAGACATCCCTTCGTACACTTCACTCATAGGAATATCGCGGGCAGTTGCACCCAAGGCATTCAAGGCATCCGCCACCTCACCCGCGCCCCGCAAAGCTTTACCTTTCAAATCCTCCAACTTCTTGATCGGAGTTTTTGCTGTGTGGATGGCAAAAGTGGTGCCGCCAGTGATTTGCAGTAGTTTAAAATCATCCCATTCCTTAGGTTTATATTTATCCAGAAAATCCACGCCTACATTAGTTCCTATCCAACTGGAAGAGTAGCCTAGTGGGAGGTCAAGAGCCTCGGTAACTGGAAACCGCCCTGGATTATAGCCGATATGAGAGAAGCCAATGTCAGCCAGTCCCTGTTCCACTCCATCAGCCACTTTCGGTGCTGTAAGGAGAGAGCCGCCGGGGACAAAGGTTATTTGAAGCCGACCGTTAGACTGGGCTTCGACTTCTTTCAACATATCACCCATCATTTTAGATAAAAGATGGGCCGGGGGCAAGAAGTTAGAAGCTGTTAATTTAATAACTTCCTGTTTTGTTTCCTGAGCCGGTGCATCCTGTCCGGAGTTTTTCTGTTCTGTAGCAGGAGGTGTAGAATTAGAGCACCCACTGAAAAGGGCCAAGGTAATCACTATAGAAATCACCAATGTCATGAAACGGGTAAAACCTTTTTTACGCATAAGTATTGTTCCTCCTTAGTTTTGAATAGTCTCTCGGAATTCTAAAGTGCTTTTAATCCTTTGCATTACTGATATTTCCTACTTGTAAGGATTCAATCACCTCCTTTTCCGAAACTATGTCCCCAATTTTACTTAACTTAGAACTGAAATCCAACTTCTTTTCTAATTAGCATTCTCTATTTCATGTAAAGTCCGACGCACAATTTTACCGGCAGGTGTCCGCGGGATTTCTTTTAATACCTCAAATACACGCGGAAGTTTATATATTGCAATTTTATCACGTAAAAAAGACAAAATTTCCTGATGTAAATCTTCGTCAAAGATATAATTTTCGTTAAGTGATATAAATGCTTTAACATTTTCACCTCTAATGGGGTCAGGTACACCAATAACGCCGGCATCCTTGACTGCCGGGTGCCTGACCAGGGCGTCCTCAATCTCTCCAGGGCCAATCCGGTAACCGGAACTTTTGATCAGGTCAGTTTCCCGTGACACAAAAAACACGTATCCTTCATCGTCAAGATAAACATAGTCACCTGTCATATTCCAACCATCAAGCACAACCGATTCCTGTTTTTTAAGTAACTCACCGTTATTTTCATAGGGCCGCCAATAAATTGTGCTAGTAGGGCCCTTAATAAAAAAAGCGCCTCCGGCGCGCTTTTAGTCTGTGCTATCATTTAGTTCGTATTTCTGCCCATGAACTCCATTGTAACTGACTGGACGCATCTCACCANCCTCTTTGAGACATTTACTTTTTCCCTTCGACAAAAACTCAGAAAACCCTTGCTCTGCAAGGGTTAATAGGACTAAAAATTTTATACTTTCCTATACGTCAAGTAATCGCCCTATTTCGTGTGGTTTGCAGGCATTTCCCTCATCATCTACTACTTTAATTTCATATCCCGGAGTCGCTTGACCGGGCGAGCCTATGCGTGGTGGCTGACCGAAAACATTAACCACAAATGAGAAGAGCATTTCGGTGTTGCCAAAGGCTTCATATATATCAAGCCCTGACATCTCTTTCCAGGCAGTAAAGGTTTTAGTGTCCATGGCTTCGCCGCCACTGGTACAAATTCTTAAAGAACTTAAATCGTATTCTTTTCTAGCATCAGCCGCTAAGCATATCTTACGATAAGCGGTAGGCGGCATTTTCATGATACTTATCCCATGATTTTCAATAATTCTAAGCATTTCGCCAGGTTCAAATTTGGGGATTAAAGAACAGCTTGCCCCAAAGCGGAAAGGGATAGCGGCAATAAGAGTGTGGCCTGCTGCAAAGGCTAGGGGCCCTGTAGTGCTGAGAACATCATCTGGCCTGACCCCGCCATAACAATATTTCCCCCAAACATCAGCAATGATAAGCAGATCTTCCATAAAATGGACCGTGCCCTTGGGCATTCCTGTTGTCCCGGAGGTATATAAGATTAGCGAAACGGCCTGCCGATCACGAAGTACGGAAGTATATTCCTTTTTACCACCGGTCACGAGAAGGGAATAAGGGATAAAGCCTTTGGCCTTAATATCCAAAATATTCCCATTGATAACGATGATTTTTTCTACTGTGGTTATTTCGTCCCTTGCTGCTTCTACTTGGGCAAGCAGCCTTTCTTCACATATAATGGCCTTAGCTCCGGAATTATTGCAGATATATGCGATTTCTTCGTGGGACATAAGAGGTGATGTAGGAACCGCTACCGCCCCGATTTTAATAATAGCGAAATTTGCTACCAGGGCTTCCGGTATGTTGGCACACCAAATGATAACCCTGTCGTCTTCCTCTATGCCCAGTTCTTTTAAGCTGTTACATAAACGGTTAACTGTGTAGTAAAGCTCACGGTAAGTGATTCTTTGATCTTTATAATAAATAGCAACACTGTTGCCTCTGCCTTCTTGTAGATTCTTATCTACAAACTCTTCGGTGGAATTCATTTTTTCGGGATAGTTTTGAAGTTCTGGCAAAGTATAGATTTTTTCCGGCCATATCGACATGGGTGGAAGATCCTTTGCGGTGATTTTTACCAACTGTATCACTCCTGCTCAATAAATTATTATTTAAATTCCCAGCCCCGGGCTGTAAAGTAATGCTTGACAGCTTCCCTATTTTCTTGATAAGACAAGGGCGGTTTACTGCCATTGTGAAAAGGTAAATCTTTTGTATAAAAACGTTCCGGGAAGGCAAATTCTTCATTCTTTTCACCTTCGCGCTCGTTAAACTGCTGCTGTAAATCCCAAATTTTTGCCGCCGCATTTAAAATATCTTCAACAGTAAACCGGTGACCCATAATTGCTGAAAAGGCTCGCGCGTAAAAATCGGGACCTAACCCTCGATGGGAAGGTGGTCTGATGCAAAGTCCGGTAGAATTTATAATTGTGATTAAATCTTCAGCATATTTTGCCATTTGCGGAATATCCACTTTTGTGGGAGGGTCACCAAATATTCTTTTTTTCAGGTCAGCGGGCATATCCATATTCATGATATCCTCTTCAGAAACGTCCAATTCTTGTTCCAAATGATTACGTCCAGGATTTAGCAAGGCGTCACAAGTTGATCTGGTGCGCAAATGATCTCCGCCCCGGGTAGTAGTAATATTACCTAATGTCCAAACATCCCATTTCCCCCGGGGATCCCGGACCGGGATTTCCACTCCTTTGATGTGCATGGCATAATGGGCACTACCAGGAAACTGGGCTGCAGCTCTTTTTACTCCTTCTGCCAGAACGTCGCCAATACCCTGCCTTTTTCCAATCATATCAAGAAGTTTTGAGATACTTGCAAAATCTCCCCATTCCAAAGGAACTTCCTCGTTGAATTCTTTTAGCAGCCCGTGTTGGTTAGCTTCAATAGCAAAGGCAATCGCCCCCGCTGCTGAAACAACATCCATGCCATAGAGGTTACAGATTTCCGCACATTTAAAAATTTCAGCAATATCCTTAATCCCTAACTTAGCTCCGAATTCAAAGTCAAAAGTTACTTCCAACCCCTTGGCTTCGTATCCTTCATATTGACCTTTTTTCACCCGCGACCAATGAATACAAGCCACAGGACAGGAGAAACAAGCCAGGTCTTTTTCTTTATATTCCTTTTCAAAAACACCCCGGCCCCTGGTTTCAACCCAATCGGGAAATGTGCCGCAGGTAAAATTATGCCCTGGGAGGGCACCGATTTTGTTATAGGGATCAGCTACGACCATGCTCCCGAAACGCCTGGTATAACCAAAGTGATCATTTTTAGTTACTCTTTTAAAGGCTTCGGCCATAATCTTTGAAAAAGCCGGGCGGTCAGCTACCCGGACGACACCGCTCCCATGAACGGCAACAGCCTTGACATTTTTGCTGCCCATTACCGCTCCCATGCCGGTTCTGCCCCAGGAACCGTGCTGGTTATTCATGACTGAGGCAAACCGGACCATCTTTTCGCCTGCCGGCCCGATACTGGCAACCTGAAAATCATCACCTTTGTCCTGCTTTATTTTATTTACAGCGGCAGTGGTGTCCAGGCCCCAAAGGTGAGAGGCATCTTCTATCTTAATATCATCATCATCTATGATAATGTAGACCGGATGGGGGCTTTTTCCGGTTAGTATAACATGGCTGTAACCTGCAAACTTTAAATGCGCTCCCCACTGCCCGCCGCTATTGGCAGTCCCAAAGCGGCCGCTCAATGGTGACATGGCGGAAAGTTCGGTGCGGGCGGCGGTTGGCAGCATAGTCCCAACAAAGGAACCAGTCCCAAAGATCAAAACATTGCGGGGATCAAAAGGATCAATTTTTGGGGGGATAAGGTCGGCCATGAGTTTTGTATTGACTCCGAGCCCCCCTAAAAACTCCCTGTGCAAGTCAGTGCCATCAAAGATTTCAATTTTTTGCTCTGTAAGGTCTATTTTAATTATTTTGAACATCCAAAGGCACCTGCCTTTCTTTTACCAATGCCCCAATCGCACAGTAATTGGCGCAAAGGCCGCAATTTTTGCAACGACTGTCAAAGGTTATTTTAAAATGCGCACTATCTTTTTCCTCCACTGTGATATAAGCCTTAAGCGGCTGAAAACCATTTTCGTAAGTATAAGAACAAATCATCTGACATGCCCGGCATCCCGTACAATGTTCAGGAAAAACATTTATTTTCCAACTCATCAACCGATCCCTCCTTATAATGCAATGAAGTTGACGCTGTAAGCAGCAGCAGACAGCTTGTTCCGCCGGTTAGTATTGACCAACTGTCCTGGCAGCTTTTAGCATAGCATAGACATTAACCGGTGGAGTTTCGATGGGCATAGCGCAGGCCGGCATTAGAATAAACCCACCTGGGTTGTCTTTCATTTTCGTGATTATATCACATGATTCTTTGAATACTTGATCAGGGCGACCGGAAAATAATAATTGGGTGCTAAGATTACCGGCTATGATATGATCCTCCCCGATGGCTTTGGCTGTGGCCTCAATGTCCATATCATCACCAATCGTAAAGATAGTGCGAGGAGCTAGCTTAACATCTTGCCAGAAGGACAACTTTTTTGTATGATCGCCACAAAGGTGGATAAATAACTTCTTTACTCCACGATCAACTAAATATGAATAAATTTCTTGGATGTAGGGAAGGCTGTATTTTTCGAAGAATTTGTTTGACAATAGATTTTCTAAGGGGTAGGTTGCAAAAGACGTGCAATTTTCAGCTCCAAATTCTTCGATGTAACGGTCAGCTATTTTAAGGATATAATCTGCTGCCAGGCGGAAAATCCGGTGCGCCAGTTCCGGATCTTTATGAAGCCACCGGAAAACCATATCATTGTCCATAACGGTCGCTGCAATTCCGAATACCGAACCCGATGTTATTGAGGCCGGGTAACCTTTAGCCCGGCAGAGCCTGGCAAACTGCAGCATCCTGCTTATCCCCGGAGCGGTATCTAAATCGGGTAAAGTAAGTTTTTCCAGATCATCGGCTTTCAAGACTGCCTTTTTTATGGTTGGAAATGTGTTTGGCATTGATTCAGGAAATTGCAGCACACCCCCGAAATCCCATCCTGCCCAATTGGGATTATTAAAAATCGGGGTAGCATCATATTGGTAAGTTTCCATGGCCCAAAGTTGTGCCTCGAAGGCTTTTTCCGGTTCAAGGAAATATTCCTTACAGGTCATTCCATAAACCGGGGCGACCCAACCGAGGGCAAATGGATTTACGGGCACGCGATCCAGACCCTGCCTGAGAGCTAATGCTCTCATACGTTCTGCTGAACTTAATTTATCGCTATTCATTTAATACCTCCGTTCTCTTAACTCTCTATTTTTTCCACTTCACATTGCAGTGCTTTAAAGGCAGGAAACCCCGAAATTGGATCCCGGTTTTTCTCATCAGTGAGATAATTCGGGTTTGCTTCCCGCCAGCCTTCCGCTTGAATAGGCGAACCTCCACCGGCATTGACCTCCACAACACCTCGTTTTATATCATTAGTTACTTTTGCCGTAAAGACAACTTCACCGCGTGGACTCCTGATTTTAACCTTATCTCCGTCTGAAATGCCTCTTTGGGCGGCATCGTCAACGTGAATCAAGATTTGGGCTTCTTTTTGCTTGTTTACCAATTTGGTTATGTTTTGGAATTGTGATCTAAAAGCCGAATTGATGCGGGCACCTGAGGTCATGATCAAAGGAAATTTGCTCAGCATCTCAGAACTTACTTTTAGCGGCCCTTCAAGAGGTTCTGTATACACCGGCAATGCATCATAACCATACTCTTGCAAAATACTTGATGCAATCTCAATTTTTCCGGAAGGGGTGTTAAATCCCGGCTTTCCATCACTACGTAATAAGCCCTGCTCATATTTGCGATATCGCCTGTTAATTGGCAGTTGAACTCCAAGAGGATTATTCCGCAATTGCTTTAACAGCTCCGGGTCTTTGGCAAAGGCCCAATCCAGAATTTGCTGCTCATCTTGGGGGAAAAGGTGACCATAACCAAGTCTGTTGGCAAGAGCCGAAATAATAAGCGAATCGTTTTTAGCCTCTCCCAGGGGTTCTATGACGCGTTCCCGAATTCGTACATAATTATTGGGATAACGCATATAAGATAAGTTTTCATAATAAGTGGTTGATGGCAGAAAATAATCAGCATAGGCAGTATCGGCGGTTTCAAAGCGATTGACGATTACTAAAAGCTCCAGTTTAGATAATGCTTTTTTGGTAAGTTCCACGTTTGGATATGAAGTAATCAGCGAAGAGCCAATAACAATTAGTCCTTTTATTGGATATGGATCGTCTTCTAAAATAGCTTGCCTGGCCTCCATAAAATGAGCTGAATCAGTATACTCGTAAAACAAAGGATATTTGTTGGCCCCGACTGGTTTCACACCATTACTTACTTTTATCTCTGGTTTTTCAAGTGCTAACCTGGGTTGTTCATTCAGTAGTATCCCGCCTGGTGTATCGAGGTTGCCGGTGATGGCAAAAAGAATCATGACTGCCCGGATATTTTGGACTCCACTGTTGGTGTATTCCAGACCGGTGTACATCAGATAACTGGAGCGTTTACACGCTATTTCCCTGGCAATGGCCACAATCTGCGCTTGAGGAACATCTGTTATCTTCTCAGCTGCTTCTGGTGTGAAATTGCTTACATATTCCTTTAATTCCGCAAAACCTACCGTCCAATTGGTGACAACCTCTTCGTCATAAAGTTTTTCCTGAATTATTACATTAATCATTGCTAAAGCCAGGGCCCCGTCTGTTCCGGGGCGAATCGGCAGCCAGTTGCCGCATAATTTTGCCGTTGCCGTACGAATAGGATCAATAGCAATAACCTTGGCCCCTCTTTTAATTGCTTCTTTGACCTTGGGCAAAAGCCATAAAGGTGAATCTGTAGATGGATTAGCGCCCCAAAGCAGCAGAAATTCCGTATTTTCTAAATCAGCTTTCATCCGGGATGCCGGGATACCAAAGGTCGGCAAAGGGGCCAAGAACCCGTAAGAATAATAGCACACAGAGCCCACACCGCTTGTATTGGGAGACCCAAAAGGATACAAAAAGCTGGTACTGCCGCGCAGTAAAGGTTTTACAGAATTCATATCGACAAAGGAAGGTTCAAAAGCTCCCCGTCCGCTATAAGACATGATGGCCTGGGGCCCGTATTTTTCTTTGATCTCCTGCATTTTATCGACAATTCCGTCCAAGGCTTCGTCCCACGTTATCTTTTGGTAGGACCGTTCACCTCTTTGACCTTCTCTTTTTAAAGGGTGTGAGATCCGGTCGGCCGAATAAACGATCTCAGGAGAAGCCAACCCGCGCATACATGTCAGCCCCAAAGGGTTCCCTTGATGAGATGAGACCTTCGTAAGCTTGCCATCATCTACATTTACTTTGACCCAGCATCCTTCCGGACATATCCCGCATATTGCGGGTATTTGTTCGTCATTTTTTGCCCCGATTCTTTCTTGCTCTGTTTGTAACTGCGAAACTTTATCCATGTAATCTACCCTCCTTAAGCCTACCCACACCAAAGTACGGGCACCACTCCCACTTGGAGAAGTGGAATGGTCGCGGTGTGAAAAGGCAGTTCACCAACCCAATTTGCCTTGGTATAGGAATTGGGGCTGGCCGCAATGACATAGTAAATTCAAAAACTTGTATTGCTTATTATCTTAAGCAATTTTAAGGCCAGAAACTTCTTTGTGCGAAAAAGGAGTCCTGAAATGCCGAAAATTAGATCTGAAAGGCTGATTTTGGGTTTTAAATATAATAAAGTTTTTTGTGGGAAATAAATATCGGTTTAAAAAAATAAAAAAAGCGCCTATCGGCGCGCTTTAGTCTGTGCTATCATTTAGTTCGTATTTCTGTCCATGGAATCCATTGTAACTAATAGGCCGCATCTCGCCNCCTCTTTGAGACATTTACTTTTTCCCTTCGACAAAAACTCAGAAAACCCTTGCTCTGCAAGGGTTAATAGGACTAAAAATTTTATACTTTCCTATACGTTAAAAAATGGTGGTATTGACCACCATTTCGGTGGTCAATACCACCATTTTTGTTTGTTAAAACTTTATTTTTTATTTCCATCATGTATTATGCCGTACTTTTCCGCTTTGCGGATAACACTTCCGTGATCCAAGCCCAGGACCTTTGCCGCTTTTCTGATAGAGGGATATCTATTATAAGCCAGGCTTATCAGCTCTTTTTCCACCAGTTCTTTAGCTTCCTGAATGGGAATCAGTTCATTAACAGCGATTGACGAAAATTTAAATTTTGCTTTTAACGAATCCAATTGTGCCTGAACACTTTGGGGTTGGATTAAATTATCATCTGAAAAAACCCAAAGCCTTTCCAGAAAATTTTGAATCTCTCTAACGTTACCGGGCCAACTGTAGGATTCCAGAATTGGGAAAGAATCAGAGGCAATCCTTTTTTCGAATCCAAATTTTTCGTTAAGTAAACTTATGAAATACATTGCTAGAGGCGGAATATCTTCTTTTCGTTCTCTGAGCGGCGGAATCTCAATAGGTAAAACATTTAACCTGTAATACAAGTCTTCCCGAAAGGTACCTTCTTGCACGCAATCCCATATATTCACATTAGTAGCGGAAATAATGCGCACATCAAGTTTTCTTGCAGTGGTGCCTCCAATGCGCAGAAGCTCTCGTTCCTGTAGTACGCGTAAAAGCTTAACCTGAAGTTTTAAAGGAAGATCGCCAATTTCGTCCAAAAGAATTGTACCTTTGTTCGCAATTTCAAATAAACCGGCTTTACCTTTGGGATTGGCACCAGTGAAAGCTCCCGCTTCATATCCAAACAATTCTGATTCCAACAGGTGCTCAGGAATAGCTCCACAGTTTATCTGGATAAAACTGCCTGTTTCGGAACGATTGCTTGTATTGTGAATAATCCGAGCCAGTACTTCTTTCCCTACACCCGATTCACCCAGAATCATCACAGTTGTGTCCGTCTTCGCTGCGCGAATCGCTAAAGTTAACACTTTCCTCATTTCCGGGCTTTCCGCAATGACTTTCTCTTTTTTAAGGCGTTCAAACATCAATTCTGAAAGTTCTGCCTGATACCGCGTTGCCAATAACTGAGACTTCTCTAACTCTTCTTTTAGCTGGAATCTTGAACTAATATAATGTTCGCTAAGAGCAAACTGTTACACTTCTTCAATTCCTAATTCCACTACAGCCTCAATCTCAACTACTGTACCCGGCAAGAGCAATCCGGCTACCAGTACCGAAGTATAAGCGGGACTATATCTAGCGGTAAATTTACCAATTTCCTTGAGGATTGCAAACCAGTTTTCCCTGTCAGTAACATATGTTTTCATTTTAACAATGTTCTCAGGACCTGCGCCTACCTCATCCAAAACGGCCTTAATGTTCGCGACGGCCTGTCTTGCCTGGGCAACGGGGTCATCCTTGCCCACAAGATTGCCCTCACGATCCAGACCCACCTGCCCGGAAATGTATACGGTGTTGCCAACCCGAACAGCTTGGGAATATCCCTTGGTAGCATGACTGGCTGCTGGATTAATAAGAATTTTTTTGGTCAATTTCATTCGCCCCCCTATTTATTGGTTTAAATTTTTCATTATATTTATTTCTCAAAACTAGTGCAGGAAACCTTTTTTTAAATAAGGTAATTTTAAAAAAATTCCAGAAATAACAGGTTGCACCAGAGTTCAAAAAAAAAAGAGCCAAAGGCTGCCATAATAAGCAAATACCTTTGGCTTCTTAACATTTTTAAAAATACGCTATGGAAACTGAACAGTGCAGGTATTATAAGGTCTGTTCGGCGGAATTGACCTTTACTTCCAGAGCTGCTCTGGCCCAGGGAAACTTCCCTTTGATCAATTCAAAATTAGCCCCTTCTGCCACAAACGCAGCCGTGCCTGTAACTAAAAACCCTGTTCCAGGGCCGTGATTACCTTCAACTTCCCTGCTTCCCAAAGTAATTAGGACTTTGTTGTTTTTGCTGATGTTTTTTTCAGTGGTGTTCATGAACCCGGCGGGAATTAAAAACCTGTTGTCCGCAGTTAGCTGAATATAGGTATTCCAGGTATTAACCAGGTGTGGCCCATCTTCCCCCTGGGTTGCAATAGCAACTACACCTTCATGTTTTAATACATCTAGCAACTTGTCTGGAATCATTCTGCATGTCTCCTTTGATTTTATTTTATCAGGGAGTTTAGTTAACTCCCTGAAAACACTGTCGTTTATTACAATTTGAGGCAGGGGCCATGGCCGACAGCCACAAACTCCGGCTCCAGTTTGGCTAAGGTCTGTTGTAACTGTGCCCGCCGCTCAGGATCCGGAACCTGTTCCGGGCGTATATTATCAATTTCCCTCTGCCAATCAGACTCTAGCACCACACCGGCTGCTTCACCGAAACGGATCATCAAATCACTGCTGAAAAAAATCTTACGGCGATTCTCCATTACCAACAAACCTTCCCAGAGATGCATTTCAGACGGATAGCTGAAAAATTCCAGCTCAAAGTCAGCATTAGTTAACTTCTCCCCAGGTTTTTTTATCATAAACTCGTTTGTGATTCCAAACCCGCTTAGCTGACGTGCTGTAACTTCAGAGCAGACAACTTTTGCAGTGGGATAGTGTTCAAGTATGTGAGCTAAGCCTCCACATTCATCAGCTTCAAAATGTGAAACAAAAATATACTTTAAAACCTTGCCCTTAAGCTGCTCCTGCAGCTCGGGCAATAATGAGGCAGCTTGTTGAACACTGCCCGTATGCAACAGCACCGGTTCTTCCGTATGTAACAAATATTGGTGGAAGGTTAGGTCAATTGGTTGAAAATATGAACTAAATTGATATAAGTCCTGAAGGACAGTCGTCATCTTTTTCGCTCCTTATCGTTTTTTATAGACAGTATCATACCTAATGCTATTGTAATTTGCAAGTAGGCACTTTCGGGTATTATACTTACCTGCAGGTTAGTATACCCAGAATATGAGCTAACACCCGTTGTATTTCTGGTATTAGCTCAATTTTAGGCTAACTCTTTTATTTCAGTCTGTTAATGCCCTCACTAAAGTGCAGGTGTTTCTTTATATTGTTTATTGGTAATTTCTGCCGCCACCCTGTCAATAAAGTCTTGCACCTCAAAGTCACCTCTGGCACTTATCATTTCCATTGTGGCAATTAAAGACATGGTTTTAAAGAGTACCGGATTCTTTAATTTACTGAATTTAGGCGAAAGATTAAACAAGAACTCTTTAATATAGGGATATTTCTTTACTAATTCAGCCAGGGTCGTTTTCTTGGTAATTCCATATTCATTTTCAATCTGTGTTTGGCTCTGCACTTCAAGGCCATCATCATGCCTGTTCTGATTCCAATTCAGGAGTCTTTGGCTCCCTTCCAGGCTTCTGATTTTTGTTGCATCCTGCATCATTTCCAGGACACCTCTGAAATTCCCGGCATCATCCCGTACTGCGATATAAATAATATAGATAAACTTCCCACCCATTTCCAGCCAGAATTCAGCTTTATCCTGTTCGCCATTCTTAAAGGCCTTGATAATCTCTTTTACAGTAAAAACACTTTCCCTGGGATGACAGTTATATACCTTTCTGCCAATCACGCCCGGGCTTCTTGGAAACACCCGGTGTTTGGTATCACTATAAAATTTTACAAGGTTATCTTCATCTACAAAAGACAAATCTACCGGCAGGTGTCTAAAAATGAGATTAATCTGTTCCAGAGTCAGTTTCCCCTGGCTTACGTCCAGTGCGTCATGACTCGCTGCCAATACACCGTGTTTGAGCAGCACATCTGCCAGATCCTTCAGCAGTTCATTATTTGATGAATTGTGCACCTTTTTCCCTCCTGACTCTCCATAAGGGAGTGGTGCTTCGATGAGACAGTAGCCGATTTCATCGTCTCCTATTCTCATCTCCACGAAGTCTTCCTCAGAAAGCAGATCCATTGAAGTCGGATAAAGGATTTCCGCCTCCTTTACCATCATATCTTCCACCATTTCAATAACTTCATTTTGGATAGCCAAAAATTCGCCATCCTGATCAGCATCTAAAAATCCTTTGGCTTTTTTAATGATATCCCTGATATTGTTATCCAGTGTCCACATGACCTTAGATGGTTTATCAAAGCCTTTCTTTTCCAAGGCAGCGAATAATTGGTTTTGCTTTCTGGCAAAATGGATATTGATTTCCCCTAATTTTTCGTAAAGTTCTGCCCACTGGTTCTTGATAAATTTCTTGCCCAGCAAATCTTTCATCTGCGCAAGAACCTTCCTGATGGCTTCCACTTCATCCAGGTAAGTCCTGATGGGGTGGCCTGCCGGAAGATTCAGTTTATTGCCGACTAAAATTCCCTCGAAAATCTCCAGGATTTCGGCCAGCTTTTCTGTGAACAGTTCATCTGAAATCCCGTACTGTTGAAGATGCTGTTCAGCTGTGGCAAATTCCTGAGCTGTTACCTTCTCAAAGGATTCCTTTACTTGTGCTTTCGCTGTTTCTAAAGTGATATCACCTTTTAGATAATTGAGTTCTATATTAACGATCTGCCCAATTTTTTTATCATCAAGTTTCAAATACTCTTCCATTTGAATTTTTTCAAGGGGGGCCTTTGGGGTAAAATAGACGTGATATTCTTCGTCACTTACTTTTTCTACATATTTATCAAAACCTTTTTCCTCCATCACTTTGTACAAAGGAAATGGCTCAAAATCTTTAATGATGTGTATACCCTCATCAGGTTTAACTTCCTGAATTGCCTTAAAAACGCAATCCCTAAAGGTTTCATGCTCTCCGCGACCGTCGAAGGTAGTATACTTGATTTCTCTTTTCATATCCGGATCATCCTTTCATCAAACGATAATCTTTCTCACTAATAATATCACTAATCAGCCTAATAAACTGTGACCGGTGTCACGTTTTCTGATAATTTGAATCATGGTCAGGGAAGCAAAAAACACAGGCCGGTTACCTGTGTCTTCGCCTCTGCGGTTATTTTTTTATATTGCCAATTACCTGGACTCGTAGCCAACTACAGACCAGATACCTGTCTCATCCTGTCTGACCAGCCGCTCCAAATAAACCTTTTTAACCGGACCTACAGCGACTTCCACCACTGCTTCGACACCATTGTTCGCTGTCAGTTCAAAAGATGACATTGGCACTTTAGGTTCGCCTACGATTCCTTCAGGTGTCACTTTTAAATTAACAAAGGTAAGTGCCACACTCATCGGGTCAAGCTGCCAGGGGCTGCTGCCTGCATCTACCTGCTGCTGGTCGGCTTCGACAACTTTCATATCTACCGGCACCTTCACCAGGGCCTTGCTCCCCAGGTTTTGTCCGGGGTCCGGGAGAGTCAGATCTGTGGCAAGCTGCCGTGACAGTTTTGCCCGCTGTGACCCTTCGATTTGGATTTCCAGACCACCCTGTCTCCACCGGTACCGCTCCCGCAATACTTCCAGCGGACCGCCGGCAGCAGTGCCAAGGGCGGCATTAGGTGCCGGTGCGAATGCTTTCTCAGAGATAGCTTCCACAATTGTGGTATCCCCATAATCAAAGATAACCCGGTCCCGGAAGGCGAAAATACGATCAGGAGCTTCTTCCGGCAGAAGAGGCGTTAACCCGCTGATGGCGGCTGCTTCCTCTACTGTAGCCACCAATTGCCCTGAATTATTTTCGACAACCTCAAATCCTGCAGGCACTTGATAAGCAAATATTTTAGGGTCCAACTCAGTATTCGGTGCAAAGCTTACAAAAGTATAAGTTGTCTGCAATGCTTTTTGCATTGCTGTTTCAAGCTGAACAGGCAGATTGGTTTCTGTATCAATCCATAAATGATACGGCAAGCCCCCAGGCGGGGAAATCTTGAGTTTCGTAGCCGGTCGGCCGCCAATCTCCTCTGAACCAACAATGGTATGAGGGTATTCCTGGGCACGTTTGGCCTCGTCGCGCAGATCAAAGCTGCTTTTTGTCGGGTCCGGCACAACCGGCAGTAAAACTACTTCTTTGCTCTCGGGATTTACCTGCCATTTTCGTTCACCATTGTTGACAGTCAGAGTCCCATCACTCTGTTTAAGGGCATATTTATTACCTGCCGACCAAAGCTCCACCCGCCGGTTCAGCCATTCCTCCCCGGCTGCATTCTTCGTCTGCATCTCCAGGACTCCATGATAATTAGACAATTGAGAGACAGCCTTTTCCATAGCATAAACCACATCGCGGTTAAACAGGCCGGTCCAGTTTGCCAATACGGCGAACAAAAGCAACCCTGCTACCAATGCCGCAGCGGCCGGAAAAAACCTACGGCGGGTCGGCTGGCACGCGTCAGCACCACTGCTTTTTTTAATCTGATCGGCCACTGCTTTGGCCAGCCTTTGAGGATATCCAGTCTCAGGCAGTGCGGGTTCTTTTAATGAGCGAACCTTCCTGACCGTAGCCAAAAGCTTTTCCGTTTCTGGAGAAGCGGCGGCAGTTAACTTGGCCTCAGGATCTTGTTCATTATTCAGAGCATCTATATAATCAGAAACTATTTTTTCAGGATCATTATTACTCATTGTACTTCCCCCTCCTTCTTTAGTAATCGCCATCCAGAAGAGCTGCCAGAGCCTGTAAAGCCCTGTGTTGCGCCGTACGCACAGCAGCTTCGGTTTTTCCTACTTGCTTTGCAGTCTCAGCCGCTGAGTAGCCTTTAACAATTCGTAAATCCAGGATAATCCGGTGGTCCTCACTTAATTTTGCCAGGGCACTTTCCACCAGCAGACGCTGGGCTATAGCATTTTGCTGGTCCGCGGCTGCTGTTTCGCCCGGATTAATTTCCAGAAAACTTACCGGTATTCCCCGGCGTTTTTTTTGCCGCCAGCGGTCACGGATTATGTTTAGGGCTATGGTTTTCATAAAACCCAGAATATTATCCGGGAAACCCGGATGGTCCCGCCAATAGGTAAGGGTTTTAAGATAGGTCTCCTGGGTAATATCCTCTGTTTCCTCGCGGTTTTGCACTTTGAAATATACAAAACGATACAGAGGTTCCCAAGTGGCCAGACATAATTGTTCTATTGCTTGGGGATCACCTTCCTCAGCCTTTTTAAGTTTTTCGATATCTATCACAAGTTTTGCACCTTCTTCCCCGGCCGGTTGTTTTACATTAATAATAACGAGCAAATCACCCCAAATGTTACATGAAAATATTGCTTATTTTATTATAACCCTTTTCACCAAAATGGTCTGCGGTCATGTGCCCAAGCCCGAACCACAGGCCATTAGCCAAAGAAAAAAATTCCCCCAGGCAGAAAACCTGAGAGAACCTCAAATTCTATCTTTTAATATCTTCTGTACCATGCCTTAATAAAACATGGTATCAAGCAGTTTCGGGGCAAAAAATATTCATGACCTGAAGAAATTTCCCTTCTACAACTTCCCGTTTTTCCGCAGCAATACCCCCTTTGTCATTACATTTTTCACTGCCGCCTTTTTCCCGTGCACAAAATAATATAAAAAGATGGATAAGAAAACAACCAGCGCCAGGGTCAGATACATTCCGCGAAAACCAACAAAAGGAATGATTATGCCTATGAAAAATGGACCGATTCCCATCCCACTGTCTATACAGATGAAAAAGGTGGAAGTAGCCAGTCCGACCCGGTGCTTCGGCGATTCTTTGACCGCAATAGCTTGGGCACAAGACATTATCGTCCCAAAGCCGAGGGCCACCAAGACCGCCGTCAGCAGGAGAATGAAACTATTATTGGCCTGGCTGAGCATTATTAAACTTAACGAAAAAACCACAATGGCCGGGTAAATAACATAATTATAGTCATTCCTTTCGCTTCGCTCAAGGCACAAAACGTAATGAAATACGTTGGCATTGAGCGAATTTTTTATTATTCTAAACTCCTAGGGATNTTCTTGTAAATCCATATTTTTTTGGTCATCAACCGATGGCTTGCTTTGCTCTGCCACTTTACTTTGCTGGTACCTCTAACTCATTATTTCAGACTTATCTCCTCTAAGGTCAAGCAGCCTGCCTGTAAAAGGCCTTGAAATAAAAAGGAAGGCGGCATATACACTAAAAAAGATGCCGACTGCATCCTCTAATTGGATCTCAATTGCATATGAATTAAGAAAGGACAGGATACCTGAATAAGCTATCCCCGCAAGGAACATGATGCTTGAAATAGGAAGAGCCTTTTTTTCCACGAAATCCTGTAATTTGAGTCCCTGTTTCATTACCTGAAGCTGTTCTTTTGTAATGTTTGCTTCCGGCACTTTTAACAGCAATGTTATGATAAGTGTAGAGACTGTAAATAGGGAGAAAGCGGTAAATATTGTATCAAGCTCCGCATGCTGTGTGATAAAAAGGCCAATAAATGGTCCAAAAGCCATCGCGGCAGTTGAGCTTAGCGAAAACCAACTTGTTCCTTCACCTCTTCTCTCACTTGGAATTAAATCCATTACAGCCGCTAAGAGCACTGTATTCGGAATACCAAAGGCGAATCCATGGATAAAGCGAACTGCCAGTAACAAATTCAAGTCATTAACTGTAAAGTATAGCAGGCTGGCAGTCAATGAAATCAATAAGCCGCCGTAAAGCAATTTTTTACGTCCAATTACTTCCATGTATCTTCCTGTCAGAAGTCGTGAAAAAATGAGACCAATGATAAAGATACTGGCCGCTAGACCGGCTTTACTTTGAACAGCATTAAACTGTTTAACAGCATAAAAGGTCAAAGTGGTCATCCCAATGTAAAAAACCAAAGCCATAAAAAAATATGCAAAAATACTAATGATAAAATCTTTAGTCCATAATTTCGATCTGCTCAATTTTGCTAATTCCCTTCTTCTTAAAAGTCGTAAACTTTTGTTAATTAATTAACTAAAACAAAATAGCCAATTACCAATAAGCCCAGAATAATCCGATACCAGCCAAAGGCCTTGAAGTCATTATTTTTGATGTATATCAATAAGAACCGAATGGCTAACACAGAAACAATAAAAGCCACCACCATGCCCGTCAATAAGATGGCAATCTCCAGGCCTGTAAAACTAAAACCAAACTTGACCAGTTTTAGCGCACTGGCCCCAAACATTATCGGGATCGACAGGAAAAAGGAATACTCTGCGGCAATATAGCGTGATGTGCCGAGGATGATAGCACCAAGGATAGTGGCCCCTGACCGTGACGTTCCGGGAATCAATGATAAGACCTGGAACATACCTATATAGAAGGCTGTGCTGTATGTTAACTCATGAAAACTGGATACTTTGGCCGGCTTGTTTTGATTGCGGTTTTCAATGACAATGAAAAGAATACCGTACAAAATCAGCATAATCGCAACAGTCTGATAATTGTAAAAATGTTCATTCAGCCAGTCATCAAAAAATAAACCTAATACTGCGGCAGGAATAACTCCTACAATTACTTTGTACCAAATCTTCATAGTTTCTTTCATTTCATGTTTGGATTTATTACGGGAAAAAGGATTTAATTTATTTAGAAAAAGGAGAAGAACAGCGAGAATTGCGCCCAGCTGGATAACCACAAAAAACATTTCTTTGAAGGCGTCAGATGCATTTAACTGAATAAACTCCTCAACCAGAATCATATGCCCTGTGCTGCTTATCGGCAGCCATTCCGTGATCCCCTCAACGACTCCCAAAAAAACTGCCTTCAGTAATTCAATGACAAACATTATTTATTAACCTCCATATTATTGAACCATCAATTCCAAATAAAAAACACTACTCTTCACATTATATATTCATTTGACCATTCATAAAAGACCCCATATTGTAAAAATGCCCTGTGGCAAGGCGTACGCCGCGCCGCACAACGCAGCCACAGGGCATTTTTACCTGCATGCACCCCTATCGGCACAAACACGTTTGGGTGACTATATCCGAAAAAACTTCCATCCCATCTGTCCTTACAATATGAATCACGTCTGAGAACTGTATGCTTTGAGGCAAAATAGATGCCAGCAGGTTTTCCCTTTCTAAAACACACTCAGGATTAAAAATTACGTCAGCCTGCCCATCAAAAATAGCCACATAAAAAATTCCTGTTTCCACGATATCCTGAAAAAAGTGGCTCCCATAAGACAGCTCAGGCATAAATCCGGCCTCCTTGGATGCTACTTCACAGATAACCGACATATTAGAAAGCTCGGTAAAGTGCACCGGAACACCCAATGAAGGTGTTGTGGTGCCCCATCTGCCCGGTCCCATCAACATTGCATTTTTCCCTTTGAGTTCTTGATTCACCAGCCCAATCTGCCTGGCCACCGCATATTTGGCTTGTTCACTCAGCTCCCGGTAAGCCTGTGTATTAATATAAACAACATAATCAACAGGCAGGCGGACATTGCCCCCCATAAAATTTCCTTTTATAGAAAATAAACAATCCTTCTGACCATTTAATTTCGGCATTTCTACGGGCTTGCCCAGTCCTCTTGTCTGTAAGGGACGACATTGCAAAAGATTAACCTTAAAATTGTTTTCGTCAGAAAAATTTGCTGTAAATTCTATGTCCACCGGATAATCGTAAACCTTAGACAACAAGGCTAATATGTCTTTCATTACAGAGGTAAATTCGGTCTCCTTGAGCAGTTTTTTAAAATGCAAAATGTGAGGCATCCGGCTTGTGGCTAAACCGAGTTCTTTCAGTCGGTTTGCCGCCTGGTAGTCCAAACTGGCAAACAACTCTTTATCCACCTTTATGTCATCAGATATGATTTCATCAAAATTTTTACTTGTCAACGCATTTTCTTTCAGAGAGAGGACATCAACACCGTGCTGAGAATATTTCTTTTGGTCCTGAAAATTCATCGGGGGGACAAGAGAAGGGTTATCCAGGGCTACAATTCTGGCATAATCGCCCACTATCCGGTCCACGGCCCGTGTCCCCAGTCCAAATACCAGGCGCAGCATGCCTGCATCCATATCTACACTGTTTTCCCACACATAAAGATTAGAAGAGTTACCTACCCCTGCAATATGGGGAAAATAGTATTCACCATATTGATCACCAGAGACACGCTGTACCAGTATGGCCATTTGTTCGTCTTTCTCAAACAGCCCCCTGTTCATCCTATAGACCAGCGCATCCTCATTCATTGTGCTGGCATATATCTGCCGAATCGCCTGTTCAAAGGCTTCGTAGCGCTCTTCAGGAGTGCCTTGATTGGCACAGAATATGCTGTCATACTTCCCCGCAAAGGCATTCCCAAAATTGTCCTCAAGCAGGGAACTGGAACGCAAAATAATGGGGGATTGGCCGAAATATTCAAGCATTTGTACAAATTGCTCCTGAATTTCCTTGGGGAACCTTCCCTGCAGAAGTTTCTCTTTAAGCTCCGGCGCGTATTCATAGTATCCGGCGGGAGTTTTTTGTTTTATGCGGAGTTTCCAGCAACCATTTTCCACAATATAAGTGTAAAAAATGTCGGCCCCCAGGTAGAAAGAGTCATGCTGCTCTATAAATGGGCTAAACCGTTCTGCGCCATCCTTTTCCAAGATCTTGCGGGCCACAAGCATGCCCACACTCTTACCCCCTATCAGGCCTGTACCTATTTCCCTGGAAGCTATCAAGAGAATATCACTTAAAGTAAAATATCGATTGCACAGGTCGAACATCCTGGATTCATTGCCAATTAACATATACATTAAGTGCTTTTTGGTGGCTTCCTGTTGCTCAGACCCAAGCTCCAGTGCTTCCTTGGCACTGTTAAAGACAACATTCCAGTAATCAAGCCTGTTTTCACCGCGATAAATCCTGGAGAACAAGCCGGCGACCTCGGAGCTGGCCGTAATACAGATAGCTTCCTGCTCAGATATTAAATGAGGCAAAAACATGGTAGGTGAATAACGATGCCATACTTTGAGCGGATGAATATATAAGTTTTGATTTACTTTATATAAATCAAGCAAGAGCTGCGTCGTCTCTCGTATACCTGCAATCGTGCCGTACGTATGAGCATTTCTCTTGATGGCAAAATACGCAACAGTTTCAAGTTCATATAGATATGGACAGGTAACTTTAAAAAAGTTTCCAATCATGGCATCAGAATACCAATATGTTAATAAATCGCTCAAGCAGTCAAAAACATAAAAGGTCTTCTTCCCCTCATGTTTCACGAGATTATGTACTTCTGTGGCGAAACTTTCAAAGCCTTTGCCGGGATCGACATGGTATGTCTCGATATCCGGACAACCCTCCAGTAATGATTCATGAATGCCAAACCGGACATAAACCAGCCGCCTGTTTTCCTGCGCAGCCTGGCTGATATAGGGGGCAACCATTTTGCGGTATTCAGATACTGAATCCACCTGCCAGACAACATTATCCCCTAACCGCAGGTTATCAATAACCTTATCAAAACCTTTCAATCCGGTACTCGCCCTTAATATAATAGCAACACCCCTTTATTTTTCACTACAATGCATCCTTCTTTAAACAGACTGTATTTACAGGTTATTGTATCATAAAGAAAGCGTTTTATAACGTTGATTGTATACTTTTTATAACATATTCGTTAGGTGGCGGCAACTACATTTTCGCATATACATTTAAGCAATCATAATATATAATATTTCATGAGAAAATTTACATTAAAGGAGCAAAAGTATGCCAAAACGAACAGATATCGACAAGATTTTGATTATAGGCTCAGGACCCATCATTATTGGACAAGCCTGTGAATTTGATTATTCCGGTACCCAGGCTTGTAAAGCTTTGCGCAAGCTGGGCTATCAAATCGTGCTGGTGAACTCAAATCCGGCAACCATCATGACTGACCCAGCCACGGCTGACGCAACATATATTGAACCCCTCAACCTGGAAAGGGTAACCCAGATCATAGCTAAAGAACGCCCTGATGCGCTGCTGCCAAATTTGGGAGGGCAGTCCGCCCTTAACTTATGTTTGGAGCTGTCGAAAGCCGGCGTGCTTGAAAAATATAAGGTCAAAGTAATCGGAGTCCAGGTAGATGCCATAGAACGCGGTGAAGACAGAATTGCCTTTAAGGAAACCATGAATAACCTCGGCATAGAGATGCCCCAGAGTAAACCTGCTTACACTGTGGAGGAAGCTGAAAAAATCGCCCTTGAACTTGGCTTCCCGGTAGTTATTCGCCCTGCCTATACCATGGGCGGAACCGGAGGCGGACTGGTCTACAATCTCGAAGAGTTACGGACTGTTGCCCAGCGCGGGATAGCCGCCAGTATTGTCGGACAGATCCTGGTTGAAGAATCTGTCCTTGGCTGGGAAGAACTGGAGCTTGAAGTAGTCCGTGATGCCAAAAACCAGATTATTACTGTATGTTTTATAGAAAATATTGACCCCATGGGTGTCCACACCGGTGACTCCTTCTGCTCGGCTCCAATGCTGACAATCAGCCCGGAAGTCCAGCAGCGTTTGCAGAAGTACTCTTATGCTATTGCTGAAGCGATCCAGGTCATCGGAGGCACTAACGTCCAATTTGCCCATAACCCGAAAAACGGCCGCATCGTAGTTATTGAAATTAACCCCCGCACGTCTCGCTCTTCAGCCTTAGCATCTAAAGCCACAGGCTTTCCGATTGCCCTGATTTCTTCCATGCTGGCCGCCGGTCTCACTTTAGATGAGATTCCCTACTGGCGTTCCGGGACCCTTGATAAATACACTCCATCAGGCGATTATGTGGTTATCAAGTTTCCACGCTGGGCTTTCGAGAAATTCAAAGGCTCTCATGACAAACTCGGCACCCAGATGAAGGCTGTCGGTGAAGTCATGAGTATTGGCAAAAACTATAAAGAAGCCTTTCAAAAAGCAATCCGTTCCCTGGAAATTGGCCGTTATGGTCTGGGATTTGCAAAAAACTTTCACAAAAGTTCCTTACAGGACCTGATGGAGCAGCTTGCCGTGCCCTCCAGCGAGCGGCAGTTTATTATGTATGAAGCCCTGCGCAAAGGAGCAGACATTAATGAAATCAGCCGTTTAACCAATATCAAACCCTGGTTCATTGAGCAGATGAAGGAACTGGTTATGTTGGAGGAAGAAATCCTGAAATATGCCGGCAGCCCACTGCCTGACAATTTACTTACCCAGGCTAAGCAAAACGGGTTTGCCGACAGTTATCTGGCTGTGCTTCTCAATATCCCTGAAGAAAGTATCAGAAAACAGCGGGTTGCTCTCGGCGTAATCGAAGGCTGGGAACCGGTTCCTGTTAGCGGTGTGGAGAATGCGGCATATTATTTTTCAACCTACAATGCCCCTGACCAGACCGCGTCCAGCAATAAACAGAAAGTAATGATCCTGGGCGGCGGCCCTAACCGTATCGGCCAGGGCATTGAGTTTGATTACTGTTGTGTTCATGCCGCCTTTGCCCTGCGTGACCTGGGCTATGAGACAATAATTGTCAACTGCAACCCGGAAACGGTCTCAACTGACTATGACACATCAGATAAACTCTATTTTGAGCCCCTGACTGTTGAAGATGTGCTCAGCATTTACCACAAAGAAAACCCCATCGGGATTATCATCCAGTTCGGCGGGCAGACTCCCTTAAACATTGCCGGTGAACTGGCCAAAGCCGGGGCCAGAATCCTGGGCACCACCCCGGAAACAATAGATCTCGCCGAAGACCGCGACATGTTCCGTCAAATCATGGAGGAGCTTGATATCCCCATGCCCGAATCCGGCATGGCCAGCACCCTGGAGGAGGCCCTGGCAATAGCCGGTAGAATTGGCTATCCCCTGATGGTCAGGCCGTCTTATGTGCTTGGCGGCCGCGGCATGGAAGTTGTTTATGATCAGGGCATGCTGGAACAATACGTTAAAGCTGCTGTTGATATAACCCCTGAGCGGCCTATTCTGATTGACAAATTCCTGGAAAATGCCATTGAGGCCGAAGCCGATGCCATTGCTGACGGAACAGATGCTTTTGTCCCTGCCGTGATGGAACATATTGAACTGGCAGGAATCCATTCCGGGGACTCAGCATGTGTTATCCCGCCCATCAATATCGCGCCGGAGCATCTGCAAACCATTTACGAATATACAGCAAAAATCGCCAAAAAAATGAATGTCATAGGACTGATGAACATGCAGTATGCTATTGCGGACAATCGCGTTTATGTGCTGGAAGCCAATCCCCGCGCTTCACGAACTGTTCCTCTGGTTTCCAAGGTCTGCAATATCTCCATGGCCCGTATCGCCACAGAAATAATTGTGTCAAAAGTGACAGGAGAAAAATCTCCCATAAATGAGCTAATAACCAAAGAGATTCCGCATTTTGGCGTGAAAGAAGCTGTTTTCCCTTTCAGTATGTTCCATGAGGTAGATCCCCTTTTAGGGCCGGAAATGCGTTCTACCGGAGAAGTTTTGGGAATGGCTAATTCATTTGGCCTGGCCTTCTTTAAAGCCCAGGAGGGCACCCAGACCTCCCTGCCGACCTCAGGCACTGTTTTAATCAGTGTGGCCAAGCAGGATAAACCCGCAATGCTCGAGATTGCCAGAATGTTCATCGAACTTGACTTTAAAATAAAAGCGACTGAAGGAACTCATATCTTTTTATCTGAGAACGGCATAGAATCCGAATTAATTAAGAAACTGCACGAAGGCCGGCCCAATATAGCGGACGCTATTATGAACAAAGAAATACAGCTGATTGTAAACACACCCGTTGATAAACAAAGCCAGCATGATGATTCTTATATCCGGAAGACTGCCATCAAATTCAAGGTGCCCTATATCACCACCCTAACTGCAGCGGCTGCAAGTGTTAAAGGCATTAAAGCATACAAAGAAACTCATCTGACAGAAGATAAGGTAAAGTCCCTGCAGGATTACCATGCGGACATTATCTAAGAAATTAACGTAGGGAGTGAATATATCATGGGGGGACTATTTGGTGTAGTTTCAAAAAGAAGTTGTGTTATGGATTTGTATTTTGGTACTGATTATCACTCACACCTGGGTACAAGCCGGGGAGGCCTGGCAGTTTGGACCGGAAGCAGTTTTGTCCGCTCCATCCATAATATCGAGAATGTTCAGTTCAGGGCAAAATTCGAAAACGATTTATCCGGCATGGAGGGCAATATGGGCATTGGGTGCATCAGTGACAATGAAGCCCAACCCCTTTTGGTCTACTCTCATCTGGGGCACTATGCCATAACTACAGTCGGACGGATCAATAATATTCAGGACCTGGCCAATAAAGCTTTAGCCAGGCAGCATACCCATTTTTTAGAGATGAGCCGGGGCGTGATCAATCCTACTGAAGTGGTTTCTTCTTTAATAGATGAAGGAGAATCCTTTAAAGATGGTATCTACAAAGCTCAGGAGGCTATTGACGGTTCATGCACTATGCTGATCCTGACTGCAGAAGGAATTTATGCGGCCAGGGACCGGTTCGGCAGGACCCCGCTGGTTGTAGGTGAAAAAGACGGGGCATACTGTGTATCCTTCGAGTCCTGCGCATTTCCCAATCTGGGTTATCAAATGAAATATGAGCTTGGCCCTGGGGAAATCGTTCTTTTAACAACTGAAGGAATAAAAAAGATTTCACCCCCCAGGGAAAAAATGAAAATATGTGCCTTCCTGTGGGTCTATTATGGTTACCCTTCTTCCTCTTATGAGGGCAGGAATGTTGAAGTGATGCGCTATCGTAACGGTGCTGCCTTAGCCCGTAATGATGATGTGGAGATAGACCTGGTGGCCGGCATCCCTGATTCCGGTATCGCCCATGCCATCGGTTATTCCAATGAATCCCGGGTACCTTACGGCCGGCCCTTCATTAAATACACACCCACCTGGTCCCGCAGCTTTATGCCCCAGGACCAGAATATCAGAAATCTGGTGGCCCGGATGAAGCTCATTCCCATCACAGATTTAATAGCAGGAAAGCGGCTGCTTTTTTGTGATGACTCCATTGTACGCGGGACACAAATGCGCGAGACCACTGAACTGCTTTATGACTGCCAAGCCAAAGAAGTCCATGTACGGTCCGCTTGTCCCCCCCTAGTATTTGGCTGTAAATATCTTAACTTCTCAAGGTCCAACTCAGATATGGACTTGGTCGCCAGGCAGGCCATCCGGGAATTGGAAGGCAGTGAACCGGCTTCCCTGGACGAGTATTGCGACCCAGACACAGAAAAATATAACTGTATGATTGATTGGATTAGAAGGAGATTGAACTTTACTACATTAAAATATCAATCCTTGTATGAGATGCTGGATGCGATAGGGTTACCGTGGGGGAATGTGTGCACCTACTGCTGGAACGGCAAGGAGTAGTGCATGCGGGTCAAAATGCCCTGTGGCGTCGTTGTGCGGCGCGGCGTACGCCTAGCCACAGGGCATTTTGCCAGTATGGGGTCGGATGAATGCAAAATAATGGTTTGGGTCGGATGATAAGAATTATGCCCGCCCGCTTAGCGGGCGCGTTTGCTCTAGACTTATGAGGGCATTTCTCTATTTAAAGCTATAAGCTTTTAAGAAAGAGAAAAGACCTTCAAATTAATGTAGGTCTTAAATACATTCATCTATCCTATTAACAATACGATCAAATTCATCTGTGCCTTTCATAGAACCAATTTTTTCATATAGTCTTAAATCTTCAACATTATATATATTCTTACATTTCACCCATGATTTTTTGTCTAAACCATAAGTTTTCCAGTTTTTTATTTCTTCTTTTACAGTGTCATAATATCCTGGTGGGTCTTTCGGAGATTGTGAAGTAATTTCTGCAATTGTATAATGATTTTTGCCAACAGCATTTAAAATTAAAACTGGCCTTGGTTTAAAAGGCCCGGAAGTTTCTGTAAAAAATATTTTAACTTTGTAAATATCCCCTGATTCCGGCATCGTCAACTATTTTCCTTTTTGGTCTTCTTCTTCAAACCATTCTTTATGTTGTGGATTATTTGGGTCGAGTTCAATCATACCATTCTTAGTTTTTAAAGGGGAAGCTTTAGCAGTAATTCTAGCAAGCTTCTCTTGAAACTCCTCATATTTCTTTTCCAGTACTGCTGACATGTCTTCACCCTCCTTTTGTTTGTTATTTTTATCTTCTTTGCCCATATTATACCATCTCCAAAAAGCAATATCAATCTTATTCTATATTATACGCCGTTTGGAGATGTTTAGACTATTTACCTACTATCCTTTCTTTGGTTTCCGAGATAGTTTTACCGCTCTCACGGACAAAATTCAGGACCTCTTTTTTATAGGTTTCATCATTTAGCAATTTGAGGTTTACTTCTGTTGCTTTTTGGGCAGCTGCGGCTGCGGCTGCGGCAAGATAGGCGCCGGTGTACAACTCCCCTAAGGCACTTTTATAACAGGTATTAACCATCTGTGCTATTAGCGTTAAAATCGAATTACACTCTTTGATCAGTGATACCAAGGTGTCTGTGGCATTTTTCATAGCGGCTTCATACTCAACAGGAAACTCTCTTTTTAATTTTATAGCTTTAACTACTTCAGCGTATGCCACCATATCCTCTGTGGCCAGGGACAGGCAGTTTTGACGAATAGTTTTCGACTCTTTTATGTAATTCTGCAGGTCTCTTTTCAGCTCATCCTTATTCATTGTTACCTGACAGGCCATTTCCAGCAGAGCGGCGGCCATGGCTGCCGACGCTGCCGCAGCACTGCCGGCGGTCGGGCCGGGAAAGCGTGGTAAAGCTAATTGCGCAAGAAATTCACTAACTTTTAGATTATCAAGATTTTGTAAAGCAGGGCTCCTGTTCAAATTGTCTGTCATTAACTCTTCCCTCCAATTTTTATCCTATCGTAACTCCCACTTCTCTAAGCAGGAGTGGTTCCCCGTACTCCGCTTCGGTGGGGGTGACTCACCCACCCGAAGTCTCGATGTTCAACTTTAGATCTTTTCATCCGTGTTCATGTCGGGATAGAAGTCAGGCGCGCGCACCTGTTAAACAGGTCACGTTTCCTGAAGCCCCCCTACAATCCCGGACGGTCGGATTTCCCGAGTCCGGNGGATATGCTAGTCACCCGAATCGGCTAATTGGTGACAGGAGACTTTCACTCCTTTAGTCTCTCAGCCTTGACGGCTGCTCCCCGCGTCCATCCGCGGCTAAATCTTATTTTATTCAACTTTCATCATATAATGGTGCGAGCAAGCGGTATGGGAGTCTACCTACTCCCACTTTCCACTACCTTATTACTGCAGGGCCGTTTCCTTGTTGGCAGCGGTTTTCCGGGCTCTGACGTCCGGAAGAGTAAAGGCAAGGATAATACCCAGAATTGGCAGCAGGCTGATAATGTTCATAGTCAGGGGCAGACCTACATAGTCAGCAACAGCTCCGAGTAGCGTGACCCCAATTGAGCCCATCCCGACTCCAAAGCCCAGTAAGAGCCCCGAAGCCAGCCCTACATTGCGCGGTAAGAGTCGCTGCGCGAAAACCACTGTAGTAGAAAAAGTCGAAATTATTGACATACCGGCAATAAAGGCTAAAACCGGGACCCAAAAGCCGTTTAACTGCAATAAAGGGTATACCGTAATCAGAGCTATTATCATCGAAACCAAGAGGCCGTTCCGCCCCCCAAAACGGTCTGCAAAAGGACCGCCCAGAACTGTGCCGACCGCCCCGGCAAGCAAAAAAGTTGTGACCAGATATTCCGGCTCAGCAATTCCTTTAAAGGCGGGGAAATAAAAGGGAATGAAATAAACCAGTCCGGCGTGTACCCATGACCTGATAGTTACATACAGTATCAACAGTGTTAGGCTTGAAACCTGATTACCGCTGTCGTTATTTTGTGCTTTATCCCCTTTTTGTCTGGGCGACTTTTCCGCAATAACTCTCTTGAATCCCGGCAGCAAAAAGAGGAAAACCAGACCGGCCAAAAATCCTGGAATCATAACACCATGAATTGAGTCAAGGCCGGCGAAACCCAGTACAAATATGGCGAGCACAGGCCCTAGACCAAATCCGAGATTTCCTCCTACTGAAAATATCGCCATTGCCGACCCAGCCTTGCTATCCTCGCTGATAAAATGGGCTACTTTAGAACCTTCCGGGTGAAATCCTGCCACCCCAATTCCGCTCAGAAGCACCGCAAATAACAGCAATCCATAAGAGTTAACCATTCCCGTCAGGCCCAGACCAAGACCGGACAAAAATAGCCCCAAAGGCATAATCCACAGCATTCTGTAACGGTCACTCAACACCCCGAAAACCGGCTGGATAATGGCCGAACTGAAGGTAAAGGCCAGAGCCAGGGTCCCGACCTGAAAGTAGGTTAGATTAAAGCTTTGGGCCAGTACAGGTGTGATAATAGGCAGAACCCCCTGCCCCAAATCAACAATCAAGTGGCCAAGACTCAAGAGCCATAAATACAGATTAAACAATATCTCCGCCTCATTTCTTCACTTGTTTCCCTGAACCTTGCAGCACGTAAAAAACTCCACTATTTAATCATAGCAGAGTTTTATAAATTATTAAATCAGATAATTATCAGCGGTAGACCTTATAATATCTTCTGGTACATGTACTATCCCCGGAAGCCAGGCAGCTTTCAGTTTTTACCGCAAATTTCGGAGAAATTGTCCTGAGTGCTGCCTCAAACCATTTGTCACAGCCGGCCTGGCATTTCCCGGGAGCACCATACTCCTTAAAAGAATCAATCCAGGGGCATTTATCATGGACCAGCAGGTAATCATCGCCATCCTGGACCAGCTTGGCTGACTCTCCCATCACAAGACTGGCCCTCACACTGGCTTCAACAATATCATGCATATTTTCCGGGTCTCTGCCCTTTTTTAAATAAGCTTCACCTGTTCCTACTCCGACAGATTCCCAAAAACTGACAACCAAATCATCTGCTTCGGCCTGACCGTATTTTTCTGCCAAAACCAACCGCCAGCGATGGAAAAAATCGTGGCTGATAAATATCATGGAACGCCAATCTCTCTCAAGTTTCTTTAAAGCATCATTTTTCTGTTCTGTCATTAAAATTCTCCTCCATATCGTAGCCTCTCGGAAATTCGAGATACTTTATATTCAAGGCTTAGCGCCTTGGATTTTTTTGTTTTTCCTCCAATATACTTTGTTGCCAATAGGACTCTTGGAGATGTACGAATCTGGCGAGGTGTTGTGGAAAATCTGGCGCAATACCTTGCCAGATTCCCCGGCTACATTTCCGAGAGCCTACTTAGTCATCAGGTTCGGCAGCCAAAGGGCAATTTGGGGGAAAATCAAAATTAACGCCAGGGCTAGTAAGTCACATATAATAAACGGCACGGCGGCTTTCCAAATATCACCCATGCTTGTTCCTTCCGGGGCAACTCCTTTCATGACAAAAAGCATTAAGCCAAAGGGCGGTGAAATCATGGCCAGTTCAAGGTTGATTAACATCATCAGGCCAAACCAGACAGGGTCATAACCTAAGGCATTAACTACCGGCATAAACATAGGCAGGGTAATCATCATAATGGATATCTGCTCGATAAAGCATCCCATAATCATGACTATAAGCTGCATCATGATAATCAATACTATCGGTGCCAAAGGCAGGTCAAGTACAGACTTAACCAGCACCCGGCTGGCACCTGAGTAAGCCAGGATTTGGCTGAAGCCCGCTGATGCGGCTACGATCATAAAGGTCATGGCCGTTACTTTAATAGTTCCGATTAAAGATTTTTCAAGGACCTGCCAGTTCAGGGCCCTGTAGCCTGCTGCCACCGCAATGGCCCCGACGGCTCCCAAGGCGGCAGCTTCGGCGGGGGTCGCTACTCCAAAAAATATCATACCAATGGCTAAAACGAATAACACACTAAGGGGTAAAACATCACGAACAAAAGAAATTATTTTTTCGGACCACGGAACGTACTCAACCTCAAAAGACGGTGCCAGGGAAGGTTTAAGTGCTGAGGCCCCTACAATATAAAGCAAATATAGAAAAGTCAGGAGAAGACCGGGAATAATGCCGGAAATCAATAATTTACCGACTGACATTTGGGCCAGGCCGCCCAGCAAAACCGCCAGCGAACTGGGCGGAATAATCATGGCCAGCCCCCCGGCTCCCAGGATTGGACCTATAGTCATGGTTTTACTGTAACCCCGCTTATTCATTTCCGGTACCAGAATTGTACCCATCATTGCCGTATTGGCCATCGATGAACCGCTTAAAGAGGCAAAAACTGCCCCCCCGACCGATGCCAATACCCCCAGGTCTCCGTCAAAGTCAGTAAACAGAGATATCCAATTACTCAACTAATTTTTTAAAAAACGTCTCCGTTATAACCGAAAACGATAGGAGTTC
>JAVSMW010000005.1:265461-331972 GCA_032027005.1 Thermincola sp.
TCTTGCTAATCCATATCTTTTTTAAGTCATCAACTGATGGCTTGTTTGCTATACCTTTTTACTTTAAAGGTTATTATAGCTAACTATTTCAGACTTTTCCTCCTCATCTTTTTTCCGTGATATCAGCTTTGCTGCAGAACTCCGGGGTAAAATATTTCCCTGGGGCTACAGGCGCCCCACTTAATCCACCTCTTTTATATTAACCTTCCATGTTCTTCCTTCCTTCTCCTATTGAGTGAATTTTTTCAATAATCTCTGCCAGTTTTTGTCTACTTCCTTTTGAATTTCATCAATATGCTCCTGACAAAGATGTTTGTACCGCCCCTGTTTTTTAACATATGCTTCCACCGGTACCCCTTTAGAGCCGTAATTAAGTGTATAATGGGTCCCATCCAAAACTTCATACAGGGGGAAGACTCCTGTATCTACGGCCAGCCTGGAAATTTTGGGTCCGGCATGATCAGGCAGGCCCCAGCCGCCCAAACAAGGAGTAAGCACCACAATGAAACGCATCCCTTTTATTTCCTTTGCTTTGCTGAGCTTCCGGGCCAAGTCATCGGGGTAACCCGTAGTCGCCGTGGCCATATAGGGGATGCGATGAGCGGCCATAATTTCGGCTACGTTTTTCTTGGCAGTTGTCTTACCCGAGGGAGTTGAAGTCGTATAGGCCAGGTAAGGTGTTGACGAACTTTTCTGGGTACCGGTATTCATATACCCTTCATTGTCCAGACAAACATAAATGATGTCTTCGTTCCGTTCCGCCGCTCCTGACAGGGACTGCAGACCGATATCATACGTCCCGCCATCCCCGGCTATGGCCACTACATTGGTATGATCGTTGCCCTGGGCCCTAAGGGCCCGTTTAATACCTGAGGCCGAAGCGGCGCTTGCTTCTAAGGTTGTCTGGTAGACCGGGATTTTCATTGAGCTTAAGGGCTGGGGACCAGAAATGATGGAGATACATGAAGGGGGAACTACGGCAATGGTATCAGGTCCCAGGGTATTTAAAATATATCGGATAGCCAGGGCTTCGCCGCAGCCGGGACAGGCAAAATGCCCCGATAAAAAGACCTTTTCTTCGTGAATCTGATAACTCATATTTTCACCCCTTCCAAACCGATTCAAGAACCGGTTCTTCATTTTGTATGTCTTTAACCAGACTTTGAATCTGGGCCGGTGAAAAGTTAGTCCCCCCCACACCCGTCAGAAAACCATAAACCTTTGGGCCTTCCGGCAGGTTATGCAGGGCCGCTTTCAGTTCCTGGTGCAGAAAACCGCCTGTACCGGGCGATATATTTCGGTCGAGGACGATTACCTTCGGCACTCCGGTTAAAGCCCTGCGCAGCTCCATGACAGGGAACGGCCGGAACAGTTTTATTTTTAAAAGTCCAACCCGTAAGCCCTGACTGCGTAGTTCGTCTACAGCCTCCCGGACATTTCCGGCCATACTGCCCATAGTGGTAACGATAACTTCTGCTTCCTCACACCGGTATTCCTCAATTATCCCGTAACCGCGCCCAACCAGTTCCCGCCAGAGCGCATCTGCTTTTTTGGCTTCTTCTAAAGCCATATTCATTGCTGCATGAAGATCCTGGCGGTGCCGGTAAAACATATCCTGGTCGACGGTATTCCCCCAGGATTCACCGATTTGCGGGTCAAGCCGGTGCGGCGGATTGAAGGGCGGCAGGTACTGGTCGACAATTTCCTGGGCCGGCACTTCCACAGGTTCCAGACAATGTGATACATAAAAGGCTTCGTGGATTACCATTGCCGGCAGCAGAACTTTCTCTGCCACACGGAAGGCCTGCAGAACCGTATCCAGGGATTCCTGCCCGTTTTCACAATAGTATTGGATCCAGCCCGTGTCCCGCTGGGCCAGGGTATCGGTCTGATCGGGCCAGAACCCCCAGGGGGAGCCAATGGTCCGGTTGACGTTAAACATGACAATTGGTGTCCTGGCCCCTGCAGCATAATGCAGCATTTCGTGCATGAGGAGCAGCCCCTGAGAGGCAGTAGCCGTAAAAACCCGTGCGCCCGTCAGAGAGGCTGTGATGCAGGCTGACATGGCCGAATGCTCAGACTCGGCAGTCAGTATTTCGGCGTCCAGACTCCCCTGAGCATGAAATTCAGAAATCTTTTCCAAAATCGGTGTTTGCGGTGTTATTGGATAAACCGGTACAACCTGAGGCCGGGCTAATTTTACTCCATGGGCGGCAGCATGATTACCGTTCAGCAACAAGCGTGTACTTTGTGTCATCTTGTTTCCTCCTTCATAACCACCGCGCCGCGGGGACATTCCTCAACACAGCAGCCGCAGCCTTTGCAGTACTGGTCAAGGATCCGGTAATGTTCCCTGGCATCCGGGTCTTTGGCCACAGCCATATCCGGGCAGAAGTAAAAACAATTATCGCACTGGATACAGCTTCCACAGCTAAAGCAGCGCTCAGCCTGCTCCCGGGTCTGCTCACCGGTAAATCCGATTCTGACCTCTGCAAAATCACCAACTCCGTCCTGCAGGTTCCGAAGTTCCCGGCTGGCCTGGGGGATCAGCGGAAAATAAAAAGTATTAATTTCTTCAAAGCGGACCAGGTCTGAATCAGCTTCTTCTCTGGGTCCGTTATCGCACCCTGTGTTTCGGGCAATTACGCCGGCAGCTTTTTTACCTTGAGCGATAGCCATTGAAACAAAACGCTCCAGACTGGCTGCATCCCCCCCGGCATATACCCCGGGGCGGCTTGTTGTATAGTCCTCTTTCACTTTAATGAGAAGTGAATTATTCATTGCAAACTCATTTTCCCAGCCATCCAGCTCAACATCCTGTCCGACGGCCAGAATTATGTTATCGGTTTCGATGCTGAAACCGTCCTCAGTCAGCATTATCGGCCTGATTTCACCCGGCTGTGCCGAAGTTTCAAGGACCACCCTGGCACAATCCAGTTTTAGCTGCCCGTTGATACCAGCCACTTTATGAACCAGAACACCCCCCAGGATTCTTATGCCTTCCTCCAGTGCTTCCCGGACCTCTTCCCTTTGTGCCGGCAGATGGTCATTGTCCTCCAGGGCTAATACCTTGACCTGGCTGCCCAGGCGTTTTACGCTCCTGGCTACGTCCATGGCCACACTGCCACCGCCGATAACTGTCACCTGCTGGCCCAGTACCGGCTGCTTCCCCTGGTTAACCGCAGCCAGAATGCTTAAGCCGTCAAATACCCGGGGATCCTCGGGAAACTGAGGCAGTCTGCGGGCCTGCTGAGCACCAATGGCCAAAAAGACAGCAGAATATTCACTCTGCAGCTTTGCTAGTTCATCGGGATTCACTTTCCGGCCGGTATTCACCTCAAAGCCAAGAGCCAGCAGGCGGCGGATTTCTCCCTCCACTACTTCCTTGGGCAAACGGTACTTGGGTATCCCGTATCGCAGCATGCCGCCAAGCTCCGGCTGAGCCTCATAAATAGTTACCTGGTATCCTCTGCGCCTTAACTGGTAGGCACAAGACAAGCCGGCCGGTCCTCCCCCGATAACAGCAGCTTTTTGCCCCAAATCTGCTGCCGGGGCAGGCAGGGTCCATTCTTTTTCCAGGGCCAGGTCCCCAATAAATTGTTCCATAGCATTAATAGCTACTGCCCCGTCGTACTCCCCGCGATTACATTTACTCTCACAGGGGTGATGGCAGACTCGCCCGGTGACGGCCGGAAAAGGGTTATTTTCAGCCAAAGTCAGCCACGCCTCCTGGTAGCTGCCTTCTCTAATCTGCTGAATCCAGACTGGAATTTCTCCATTAACCGGGCAGGCCCCGTGGCAGGGAGCAGTTCTCTTCTGATGAACAGGAAATGCACTGCGCCAGGTTCCGGTATTTAAGGAATCAGTCCAACCGGTGGTCCAGATGGGTGGTACAACCCGGTTATGCACTGACATAAATCCCACCCCTTTCCCGGGCAAATTTATAACCCTCAAGACAGGCCTTAACGTTTTGTTCCGCCTTAACAGGGCTCATCTCGCCAACGACTTTTGTCAGCACCTCGATGACCGGACTTGCCACAAGTCCGGCGAAGGCCCCAACCAGAGTCGTGTTGACAATCCGGCCCAGTTTGTTATTCTGGGCTATAGCGATAGCGTTAATAGTAGTAATTTTAAAATCGCCCAATTTTTCATAGGACTCCGGCGGCTCGGTCGAATTGATTATAACGAGGGTGCTTTTACCGGCCCCGCGCATTAAAACATCATTTAATAAACTTGGGTCAAAACACATGATTACATCTGGGGTTTCTATGTTACAACGTAACCGGATGGGTTTATCGTCAACCCGGATATAGGAACTGACAGGTGTCCCACGGCGGGCTCCGCCGTATGTTGCATAATTCTGAACATACCTGCCTGCCTGAAAAAAGGCATGTGCCAAGATTTCACCGGCCATCTGAGCCCCTTGTCCTCCCCGTCCCTGTATGATACACTGCAGCAATCACCGCACCTCCTTGGGTATTATTTAAGACCCTACAGAAGTCTTAAATAGCAATGTTCATGCCAATCGAGGTACACTGTCGCGAATTGTCGTTTCCACCAGTTAAATGGTTGTATTGTTAATTTAACGGTAAAACTACAGTCAGCAAGATATTTGTCAAAAAAAATGATGGTACATTCGTGTACCACCATTTTGGTTCTGCCTTAACAAAAATCACCAAATTCTTCTATTTTCAACGTCTCCCGCCATGGTACAGTAATGTACCATGGCGCCCTATTCTAAGCCGGCTTTTCAGCAAAAATGTACCACTTATTTATCGTTATATCCAATCTGGTACTTCTGAGCCTTGCGGATTACGGTTGGATGTGAGACACCCAGTACCCGGGCGGCCTTGCGGATACTCGGATACAGCTCCAGGGTCTTGGCAAGCAGTTCTTTTTCCAGCATTTCCCCGGTCCTTCAGGGAAATTGGTTCATTAATACTGATCAACATTTTGTCTTTGTTCGTGACCTTTGCTATTCCCATGAAGGCAATATGGCCGGTCCCCAAAACCGCGTCTTCATTAGTTACAATCAATCGTTCCACTACATTTTCCAGTTCCCGGACATTACCCGGCCAGTCGTATTTCTCAAAAACCCGGTAAAGTTCCGGTTCAAACCGTTTATTGGTCTGATGTTTAAGATTATACTTTTCCAGGAAGTGAATAGTTAAAGGCACAATATCCTGGTACCTTTCCCGCAGGGGGGGGATATATATTGGCACAACATTCAGCCGGTAAAAAAGGTCCTTCCGAAAACTCCGGTTTTCCACCATCTCTTCCAGATTCTTATTGGTGGCCGCGAGAATCCTAACATTAAGTTTGTGAGGCTTGGTTCCCCCGATCCGAAATATCTCCTGTTCCTGGATGGCCCGCAAAAGCTTGACCTGCAACGGCAGAGGCAGTTCGCCGATTTCATCCAGGAGCAGAGTTCCCAGGTGGCAAAGTTCGAAAAAACCCATTTTCCCGCCGGCCCGCGCTCCTGTGAAGGCACCCTCTTCATAGCCAAACAGCTCCGATTCCAATAGATTATCGGGGATAGCCCCACAGTTGATTTGCATAAATGCTTCACTGCACCGGCTGCTCGTTTTATGAATAATCTTAGCGATAATTTCTTTCCCGACGCCCGACTCCCCGTTGATTAAAATATTACTGTTGACCAGAGCAACCCTTTGGGCCAGCTCCAGTACTTCTTTCATCTGGGGGCTGTAAGCGATAACTTCTCCGTGCTCCACCTGCCGGGCCCGGAGTTCACGGAGTTCCCGGTAATATCGATCACTGATGTTCTTGGTGTTTTCCACCTGGGATTTCAGGCTGTTTAATTCGGTCATGTCCCTGATATTGCAGACCACCCGGGAAATCTGACCCTTCTCACTAAAAACAGGAACCCCGGTAATCAGAATTTCCTTCCCTGTTTTGATTTTTTGCTTTATCGTTAATGTCTTTTGCTGCTGCAGGACCATCAGAGCCACGGCTGTGGAAACATGGCCCTCCTTCTCCAGATCATAGACATTTCGCCCCACTCCGTTATCTTCATGCGCCAGACCAGTTATCCGCTCATAGCTGGTATTTACCCGCAGTACGGTACCATCACCGGAAATAACACCAATCCCGTCAAAAGAAGACTCAATAACTGCCTCCAATTCTCTGTTCAACTCCTGGGCTTTTTTTAATTCCCGGTCCAAATTATCAAGTTCGTTAAGTTGATCTTCATCTGCCAGCAGGTCACCGACTGATTTCAGTTGAGTTTCCGGGTCTATGCCGGAAACCAGTACCCCCACCAGGGCAACAGCTGTGATTACACCTCGTCCAGCTCCCGAATCAGGGATTACCACCAGGCGGTCACAGTTGTAAGCAGCCATTATTCGTCCGGCCTCACTAAGGGAAGAACTTTCTGAAATACTCCGAAAACCAGTTGAATTCATCGTAAGCATACAACCTCTCCTTTTGGCGGCTATTAGTTATCCAATTATTTAGGGACTGACAAATCATGTTTTTTTTAGTAAAGTATTAGTAATTATTATCAACATTCTAACAAGACAAAGTGGGAAGGGAGCACGGAAGCTTTGTCTCTGGCAACAAAAGCCGGTCTGACCCAAATTGACCTGGGCATAGAGTCGGGCTCACCCCGAACTCTGGAGCGTCTAAAGAAGAAAACCACTGTGGAACAAATCATTGCCGGTGTCAATTTAGCCAAGAAGCATGTCAAGGTGTCCGGATTTTTTATGATCGGCTGTCCGGGCGAAACCCACGAAGATATCGAGATGACTTTTGCTTTGGCCAAAACTTTGAATTGGACCGCTGCAGCTGGAGCATTTACAACCCGCTGCCGGGGTCCCAATTTTATGATGAAATGCTGGCCGAGGGCCGTTTTGCCAACCGCAAGACTTATGAAGACGTGCATTTTACCAAAGTCCCCGAAAGCTTCTGCCAGGTTCCTGTTGATGAACTAAACATAAAATATGAAGAAATTAATAGTTACTTTTCGGTGTAAATAGGCATAATAATAAATAGCCGGTGCTTTGTTACCTTACATATTCTCCGCAAAACCCGGCTCACCTCCCGAATCATATTCTCTTAGTTACTTTACTTATACTTTCCTTTTTGTTAAACTTTTAAAAAAGGAGGTTGGAAACAAAATGAAATTAGTTAAAGAAACTGATTTACCGGGAATTGGCAAAAAATTTTTACTCAAAGCCCGCAGTGGAGACAAAATGGTTATTATAGTACACGATGACGGGCGTAGAGAAATATATCATTATTATAGTGATGATCCTGATGAGTCCATCTCCATGGTCACCCTGGATGACGAAGAATCACGCTGTATTGCCGCCATACTTGGCGGTATGACTTATCGCCCGCAAGCTTTGGACCCTGAGGTTGAATTAGGGGATATGGTTATTGAGTGGTACAAAGTAGAGCCCGGTGCTTATGCCCTGGGCAAAACCATTGGGGATTTACGCATTCGGCAAAGCACCGGTGGAACGATTATTGCGATTGTAGAACAGGACAATAAAAAAATAATTAATCCCGGTCCAGAGGCAAAGATACATAATGGCGCTACAGTTGTAATATTGGGTGAAAAGGGCCAGGTCAAAGCCTGTAAGCAGCTAATTTTTCACGGGAGTGCAGACAAATAATGGGGCACTTGATACTGGAGATTGGACTTGTTCTGGCTTTACTCGCTGCCGCAGGAGTTATTGCCGGTAAACTCAGAATATCTATCGTACCAATCTTGATTCTGGTCGGCATGGTAGTCGGTCCTCATGCTCCGCAGATCGGTGTCTTAAATTTTAAGTTTATAGAGAGTGCTCCTTTAATAGAATTCATGGGACGTTTAGGTGTGCTGTTTCTCCTTTTTTCCCTGGGGCTGGAGTTTTCCGTTAAACGTCTTTTGGCTGCAGGGCCATCCATAATCAGAAGTGGGACAATTTATATGGTAATCAACATGGCCATTGCGGTTCTATTTCCCTTACTGCTGGGTTGGCCGGTTAAGGAAATACTTGTTGTGGCAGGTATCATGACTATTTCTTCCAGTGCCATTGTAGCCAAAGTAATTGTTGATTTAAAGAGGGCCGCCAATGATGAAACAGAGATTATTTTGGGTTTAATGATGTTTCAGGATGTCTTTGTGGCTGTTTATTTCTCGGTTGTTTCCGGTCTGGTCCTCGCGGGTTCCACTTCCGTTTCAGAAATATTGATAACCGCACTGATAGCCTTAGGATTTATGGGCGGCTTTTTATTTTTAGGTCACAAGCTGGTTCCCAGACTAAACAGATGGCTGGATATTCCTTCTGATGAAACCTTTATGCTGGTGATTTTTGCCACTTTGGTCTTAGTTGCAGGTTTTTCTGAAACCCTGCATGTTGCTGAAGCCATCGGAGCTTTGCTGATTGGTCTGGTTTTTGCGGAAACTGATCACTTCGAGCGCATAGAGCATTTAATTGTTCCCTTCAGAGATTTTTTTGGTGCTCTTTTCTTCTTTAGTTTTGGCTTAAGCATTGACCCCCTGGCCTTGGGCGGGGCAGTTTGGCCGGCCCTGGCCGCTGTCATTTTAACCCTATTAGGCAATCTTGTGTCAGGAATTTGGGCGGGAAGAAAAGCAGACTTATCTTATAGAGCTTCGCTAAATATAGGACTGACCATTGTTTCACGGGGTGAATTTTCAATTATTTTGGCCAATCTGGCCAAAGCCGGCGGACTAGTAGCGATATTGCAGCCCTTTGCCGCCCTCTATGTACTTCTTCTCGCCATATTAGGACCCTTATTAACTAAAGAATCACGGTTGGTCTATAATATCTTAAGGCCTCTCCTAAAATGGCCGCAGCTGCCGCCCAAAAGAAGGGTTCGGAATACTGTTTAATTAATACATAAAAAAGAAACTGTGGACAGTTTGAATTTAAGTCCACAGTTTCTTTTTTGCTTTATAAGTCTTTTGTTTTTAACTTTCGATATCCTTGTTCTTTTGGGAGTTGAACTTCATATATTTCTTCAGAGACTTCCTGTACAATGCAAACCCTATAAAACCGATTATGAATATCAATGCTATGCCTGGCAGCGCCCCTGCAGCCGCTAAGATCAACTCTCCGCAAAACCTAACTACCCCTTGAACACTTTCGGTAAAGTTGGCGGCCAGCTTCTGCCAATATGATCCTGTTTTCCCGGCAGCAGGCATTTTCTCGCTCATATTTATTGTGATTGTCGAAAGTTCGACCAAATTGCTAAGCTTGTGCAAATTGCCTGTTAAACTTTCTATTTCATGCCTGATGTCAGTAAGTCTGGCCTCTGTTTTAAAAATGGTATCCGGGTCTGTAATTTTTTTCAGATATTCCTCGAGCCTGCTTTCCTCATATCTGATAAGCCTGAGCCTTGATTCCAGATCAAAAAACTTATCAGTGACATCATCACTTTTAATATTTTCATCCAGCAGCAGGCCGAGGCCTTTTACATCCTTCAGCACACTGCCAAACTTCTCGGCATCAATTCTGATAATGATAGTTCCTTTGGTTTTTAATACTTCTTTTTCCGCTATGTAGTGTTTTTCCTTGCTGATTCTGGTTTCCTGAACATAACCAATGCCGGCGATCATGGTTTCAAGCTGCCCGTAAGCCTTGTCAAAATCATCAACTTCTACAGATACATTGGCATTGCGAATTATTTTCCGTTCATTGAGAATCGGATTACTCTGAGCCCGGTTAGCTTCACCTGTGCCGGTTAAGGCAGTGGCCGAATCAGCTGCAGGTGCACTGCTTGGGGCAGCCGGTGGAGCCTCATTACCGGCCGCAGTTTGTCTTTTGGCCTCACCGCTGTTAGCTGATTGCAATGCATCGGCTTTATACATCGGCGCACTGCCGGACTCCGCCACCGAATCCTCGGCTTTCGATGAACCACACCCGGAGAATATCACTGCCAAAACCACAAACGTCAGAAAAATACTCAAAACTCTTTTCATCCAAACTACCCCCTTTTATCTGGGCTTCATCCGAGAGCCTACACTTATTGACGAGAAAAAGGAAAAATAAGTTCCTATTTCCACTATAAAATTTTCAAAAGTGTGATTTTAATCATGGACAATTCATCTGCAAAAATGCACTATTAAATAAAGTGAAACTTACTTCTACCCCAACTGAAGTTTAGTTGAACTTATCGAGGGCTGGCACAACTTATTTCCCCTTTACAAAGGCGGAGTCTTAGTGTCAATTAGCCATCGGATAAAGACATAAGGAGGTCTGCCAAACATGGGTAAACGTTCATATCATCAATCGGTAGAGGAAATGCTGACACGAACTGAAGAATTAGGTATTCCAACTACCTACTCACTTTATGAAGCTCAACAGCCCCAATGCAAATTCGGTCAGGATGGAGTTTGCTGTCAATTATGCAGCCACGGCCCCTGCCGTATAACAGGTAAAGCTGACCGGGGAATTTGCGGAATTACCGCAGACGGTATTGTTGCCCGCAACATGCTGCGCCTTGCCAGCCACGGTGTATCAGCTTACAGCTTCCAGATGGAACAGGCTATCAATACCCTCAGAAGTGCCGGCTTAGGCCAGACTTCATTTAAGATTAAAGATCAGTTAAAACTTAAGATTGTATGCAGTGGTATGGGTTTGGATACTGACTGCACCACCGAGCAGCAGGCCATAAATCTGGCTGACTTTATGACCAGGGAGTTATCTAAGTCAGAAAATGAGCCTTTGATTTGGGTCGAGAAATTCTTTCCAATGCCCAGGCAGCAATTGTGGCATAAACTGAATATTTTCCCTGGTGGTGTCCATTCCGAAATCAGAAACGCAATGACTAGGGCTATGACATCAATTGACACTGATCCCAGGGATTTAATCATGCAGTCATTACGCCTGTCAATTGCCAATGCTTTTTGCATGGAGGCTGCAACTACTATCCAGGACATTGTTCTGGGATCTCCCACACTAACCAGAACCAAAGCCGATTTTGGAGTTCTCACTTCTGAAACAGTAAATATTGTTGCCCATGGTCACATCCCCTGGATGGCCAATGCTGTCCTTAACGTACTACGGACCGGCGAATTTGATCAGGAAGCCAAAGCAGCCGGGGCCCAGGGCATTAAATTATACGGTAGTATGGATACCGGACAGGAACTCCTGCAGCGGCTTGGGGATGACACAAGCTATTTCGGCGGACAGCTTGGCAACTGGCTGACCCAGGAATTATGGATGGCTACCGGGGCAGCAGACCTGGTCATGGTGGATTATAACTGTACTATTCCTACTCTGCAGTTGGTAGCAGAGCAGTTCCATACCCAAATCGTCCCGGTAAGTAAAGTGGTGCGTTTGACCGGTTCTGCCGCTCCCGTTGACTACGTGCCGGCAGAAGCCCAGGAACAAGCCCGCACATTAATTAAACAGGCCATTGATGCCTATAAAAACCGCAAACAAACTATCCAAATTCCTCAATATACCGCTGATGTTGTTTCCGGTTTTGGTGCCGAAACAGTCCTTGGCCTGTACGGATATGACCTGACTGTATTTATTGACAAAATCCGTAACGGCCAAATCAAGGGCGTAGCAGCAGTTGTAGGATGTACCAATAATAAGAATGGTCATGACACCATCACCGTAGAGCTGACCAAAGAGTTGATTAAGAGAAATATTCTGGTGCTTAGCGGTGGCTGTTCTTCTTCAGCTATGCAGGCAGCAGGCTTAATGAGCATGGATGCTTTAGATCAGGCAGGAGCTTCCCTGGCTGAAGAATGCCGTTCCATCGGAGTACCTCCGGTTTGGAACTTTGGTGCCTGTACCGATATAGGCCGCATGAGCATGGTTGTAACCGTTCTGGCAGGTATGCTTGATGTTGATACACCGAAATTACCTGTGGCAGTATCTGCCCCGGAATACCTTGAGCAGAAGGCGGTTGCCGATGGTTTCTTCGCCCTGGCTTTTGGCCTCTGGATTAACTTAGGGCCCCTCCCCCCAATCACGGGTGGAGCCGAAGTAAGCAAGGTGCTGCAGGAAGAAATGGTTTCCATCACCGGCGGCCAGCTTGATCTCACTCAGGGCGTAATGGAAGTAGCCGACGCTATGGAAGCTGCTATTCTGGCCAAGCGCGAAGCCATGGGTTGGAAATAATATCTGTTGATATGTAAAAATACGGCACAGCGACTAATATTAATTAGGAGTTGTGCCGTTTCTTGTTTAAAACAGAAGATTTAAGTGAAATTTTCTGCTTCACGTTTTTTCAATTACAATTCTATGCTGTACCAAAGCCATTTCTACGATCTTCCCTTTGATCGTTTTTCTCTGTCCATAGATGTTTTCTAATATTAACTTATCATCTTCGGGAATTATTTTGTCAACCGACTCCAGTAAAAGTTCTTCGCTGTCATTGTTTCTTACATATGCGTTTGCTTCACACATTATTATCCCTGCCTTTCATGCTGCTTTCATTTCGACTCCCAATTCCTTTGCCGCCACAAACAGGGCAGCCTTGCAGGGCCAGAGGCATCTCCAGCCCGCAGGCATCCAGCAATTCAGCATTGACTAGAATTTCTGATGTTGGCCCATCTGCAGCTATTTCTCCCTTTTTAATGACTATTGTTCTTTGACACAATTCGTATACCATGTCTAAATCATGGCTGGTAATGATTTTGGTATGTGCAAAACTGCTGAGCATTTTCATCAGTCTCCGTCTGGATTTAGGGTCTAAGGCAGAGGTTGGCTCATCCATCACGAGAATATCCGGCTGCATGGAGAGCACAGAAGCAATGGCTGCAGCACGTTTTTCGCCGCCGGACAACTTGAAGGGGGTCCGGTCCCTGAGATGAAGAATACCAACCATCTCCAGAGCCTGATGAACCCGTTTTTCCACTTCTTTTTCTTCCAGCTTGTAATTACGGGGCCCAAAAGCCACATCATCATATACTGTGGTCATGAACAATTGGTCGTCCGGGTCCTGAAAAACCATCCCCATCCTTTGCCGGATTGTCGGCAGGGTCTTTTTGGTGACTAAAATTTCTCCCACCCGCACTTCTCCCTGGCTGGGGAAAAGAACCCCCATCAGCAGCATCAGCAGGGTAGACTTACCGGCACCGTTTGCTCCAATGATGCCCACCGATTCCCCATGGTGGATGGCAAAAGACATCCCATTTACGGCTCTATGCCCATCCGGATAAACGTAATGCAAATCTCTGACCTCAGTCATATGGTGACTCATTGTATCACTCCTGTTAACAGTGATCCTATCAGTATAGGAATATTGAAAATTCTCGCCATAATAAAAAATGAACTCCAGCCGATCAGATATGCCGCGTCCCAACCAGTGACCCGGGAAGGGATTCCGGTATTATATTCTCCTGTAAACCCTCTTAGGCACATGGCCTGATATACCCGCTGAGCCCTGTCAAAAGTCCTTAGGATAAGCTGCCCAAGGAGCGGCCCCCAAACCCCTCGATGAATCCCTTTTTGCTGGGGAGCCCGTATTGTGTATGCCTTCCATATCAGAGAAACTTCTTCTGTTAACACTGAGATGTATCTATAGGTCAACAGCAGCTGTAAAACAAAGATTCTGGGAATTTTCAGCATCCTTAAAGCAGAGGCCAGTCTGTCCATCCCAGTGGTGGCAATCAGCAGAAGAGCCGCACTCACAGTGAGCAGGCACTTCAGAGAAACCGCCAAAAAGGTAATCCATCCTCTGGACAGTGTCACCCCGCCGATGACAATAACCTGCTGGTCAAAGACCGGGTTTAAGATCCCAATGCTAATGACCAGAGGTGCAGCCAGCAGCATTCTTTTCATTAGAGGTCTGATGGGCAGTTCGGCCAGTATGATTACCAGCATTGGGAAAAAAAGCAGGGGCAGCAGTGCGCTGATTTCATATCTGCCAAAGGAAACAACCACAATTAAATAAATAAAAGTGGTCAGAACCTTGACAAGAGGATGTAGCTTATGAATGACTGTTTCCCTGCGGGCTAAATCATCTAGCAGCCGCATATCAAATATAGTATTCATGATGTTAGACATAACAATCCTCAAACCTTCACAAATATTAATGGACGAGGTCCTTTAGCCCTGCTGCGGATTTACTTAAGCAAGTCACGATAAATTATGCTTCTTTTTTTTAATCAAACTGACGGCAAGCCCTATAAGAGCTGCCAGGGCAAGAGTCAACCCCCCTCCAACAACCCCGGCAACACTGGTGCCGCCACTCACAGCCGGCCACGCCGCTTCTTCTTCGGTGACTTCAGCACCGGCTGCATTTTTATCTTCAGCGGCCTTAAACCCATAATCAGGTAAAAAGGCAATCTTGCTTTGGAGATTGGCTAAGGTCTGGTAAATGCCATCCCGTGATTCAAGTTCATCTACACCTGCTGTCTTAAACATAGACCATTCCAAGCCGTCAGGATTCGCCGAAGCAAACCAGGAGAGGCCCCCTCCCGTTAGCATCGCTGCCACCACCAGACCGGTAATCACTTTTTTGATGGAGAAACTCCCCAGTTTTTCTCCCAAAGCTGCTTTCTCAATGATTTCCGGCCGTTCCTTCCAGACAAATGAAACAACTGCTGCAACTATCAGGCCTTCCACCAGACCAATGGCCAGATGGATCGGCTGCATCATTAAAAGGAAAGTGCCAAAAGGCAATTCGGTTTTTCCGGAAAAGAGAGTCTCAAGAACAACACCAAAGGACCCCAACTGAAGGCCCATAACTGTCGCTATCATAGATGCTCCCATGATTCGCTTGGGAGTATATCCCTGAGCAGCTATCGGCTTGTAGATCAGTGGATAAGCAATAAAACAGGTGAAAAACCCAAGATTAAATATATTACATCCTAAGGCCAACAACCCGCCATCCGCAAAAAACAAGGCCTGGATTGACAAAATGGCAGCCATAGCCAGGAAGCCCGCATAAGGCCCCAGCAGAATGGCCAGCAGCATACCGCCGCCAATATGTCCGGAAGAACCCGTCCCGGGAATGGTGAAATTAATCATCTGGGCTGCAAAAACAAAGGCTGCCACTACTCCCATCAAAGGAATCTTCTTTTCATCCATGTCACTTTGAATTTTTTTGATTGAATAAGCTGCCAGTCCCGCAGCAGCAGCCCACATGGTACCGCCTACGGCGGGTGAAATTAAGGCATCGGCCATATGCATAATAATCAGCTCCTTCTAAAAACAAATTAATAAGTATATTGAGAAACTTACCCTAACACCCCCCTGAAAAAATAAAACCATGAAGCTGCCCGTTTCTCCAGGCAAGACCTTCATGGTCGAATCCTAATTTTGAGAATTTTCATTGCACTCAAGGGCTATAATTCTGCTGGTATCTTCTTGATACCCATTTCATGTTATAATTTATTCTCTGTAATTTTAAATATTCCTTCATAATTTTAAAAAACAATTTAAAACTTTGTCATTCATTGTTGTTTTCCCTAAGCTCATACTCAGCCAATAGCAGGTCAACCATCCTGCCATAACTGTGCACACCTCCTTTTTGCCCGTTAGCCTTTAAATAAGTGTTGTTAATACTGGTCGATATCCGCTCCACAGGTCCCTCATATCTCTCTAGGTAATCCCGGTATTCCTTTAAGTCACGGCTAACTCCCGGACTGTAACGACTTCTGATATCCCTCCAGGTTTCTAGGTCATAACTGTACAATGCATTCATGGTGTATGTCAGAGCCAGCATAACTCCAGAATATTTAAAATCGGGATCAGGATGTAATGTACAGGTCAGGTAAGCAATATAGTTGGCCTCATCTTCCCTGGCAAAACCCCTTTGGTGGGCCATCTCATGGGCTGTTAGAGCAGGCAGCTCAAAATGAGGCATTTTAATATTTACATTAGCCTCAGCTGTAAAAGGAAAAAATACTCCCCCAATTCCGGTGTAAGACCAATAGTGAGACAGCATTACCCCCTTAGGTCTGCCATACCGCCCTCCAAGTTCCGGGTAGATTTCTGATGCCTTTTCGTATCCCAGGTGCGCCCGGGAAAACATGTCCTGTAAACCAGCGGGCAGGGTCATGGCACTTCCGTCGTCTCGGGCTGCCTGGCTCCGCAGTTCATTGGCCCGCTGGGTCAGCTGCAGTGCTAATTCAGCAAGCTCATCTACCGCAACAGGCCCAACAGGCAAACCTGAGATTTCGGCAAAGGTCATACGGCTATAGTTAAGCCCCCACATGAGATTAAAAATTAGATATACAACAGCCGGTACAATAAGTAAACGAAAACTTTTTTCACGTAATCCTGTGAGAAAATCATTCCTGTTTTTAATAATCATCAAAATTGTCCGGCCCGTCCGATATATTATAAATGTAGTTGTGCCCACAACAATAAGCTCCGCCAATGAAAATGGGAAGAGTCCCGTTAACAGGCTGTAGTATCTGATCGTCCAAAAATATAGTGTTGTAGAATAACCTATCTCAATTAATTGGGAAAACCGTGATGCGAACAGGGAAAAAATAACCCCCAAAAGAAGCAGCGAATATAAAATCAACTGGAATGACCCCTTAGACTTCACTGCTTTGCTCCTCCCCTAACAATTTTTAAAAAGAGAGGTCCCATGCACTTATGGGACCTCTAGGCATCAAAACTATCTATTTTACCTGATTAATGTCAATGAACGGAGTTGCTCCGCCAGTGACAGTTGGCATTTTACCGTCCCATTTCTCAATGGCTTTCATTTGAGCTTCAATTTGTCTCAAATCGATTAGCTCTTGGGTAACTTCTTGTTTTTGCAGACGCAGGGATTCGGCTTCAGCTTTAGCCTGCTCAATTTTTTGCTGGGCCTCAACTGTGATCCGCTGCAGGTCAAGCTTTGCTTTTAAGGCGTTTTGTTCAGCAATTTGCTTTTGCTCAATGGCGTTATTGTATTCATCACTGAATTTAAACTCAGTAATGTTAATTTCATCTAAAGCCATAAAATAAGTCGAGAGTTTATCGGCAAGGGCTTCCTTTACCTTGGCGCTAACTTCTGAACGTTTCGAAATTAGTTCTTCAGCGGTATATTGAGCAGTAGTTGCTTTAACAGCTTCACCGATCGCAGGGGCCACAATTCGATCCTCATAGGCTAACCCAACATCTTGATAAAGTTTATTGACTTCATCAGGAACCAGGTGAAAGTTCACAGCGACTGTTGTGGTAACAATTTGTAAGTCCTTAGAAGCGGCGGTCTGATCTGACTGAGCTTTGCCAACACGCACATCAATAGGGATAACTTGCTGAATGAACGGGATTTTCAAATGAAATCCCGGGCTCAAGACAAGGGGTTTTACTGCGCCTAAATGCAGAACGACTCCCCTGGTACCTGCCTGCACAACCACAACAGTGTTATACGCAATAAAAATCAGGATAACCCCAACCAAAACGAGGGGCATTAATATTCTTCCGGCCTTGTCAGATGGTTTTGGAATCATGTTGATTACTTTCTCGTGATTCATTAATCAGCCTCCTTAATAAAAATTCGAAAATCTTTTAATTAAACTTTTCACCTACTTTATATCATACCTTATATATTACTATCATGCCAGCATTAACTGATTAATGACAATTTTATCCCTAAAATAACCAGTAAAAGCTGACACTATAATATGTTACAATATAATCAGAAAGGGGGATATTATGTCAACTTTTTTTGGCATTATTGGCGTAATTACTGTTATTTTAAGCATTTATTTCTTTGCACCGCTTTATCTGTTAGCTTTGCGCACCAGACTTTTTGATAAATATTTCCAAATCCATTTAGAGGAATGCTATAACATGGATGACTTATTTCACATTAAAATAAAGGGCCAAATCACACCTAAAGTCGATTACTTAGAAATACCCTATGAAGACCTAAATATTGAAATTAACACCAAGACAATGCGCGGCACAATTGTTAACAACGAGGTATCGTTGGAGCTTATTAATTTGCATGACAGAAAAAAAACCAAATATTTAATTAAACAATACTACATTAAAACAGTCGAATCCTACATTAAAGAGATTTTGCGAAACAACAAAGATTATATAAAACTCATCAAAACGTCAAAAAGACAAAAGCATCATATGAAAAAAATAGCCTGCGGGACCTGTAAGTATAGTCTGCAATGTCAAATATCATTTGATGAATGTAATTATGAGAGAGAAACCAGGGATGCAATATTGAGTAACTGTATCAGGACAAGTGACAGTAAATATTATGAGCCGACATATTAAACATATAAAAAGCTCCTTAGGAGCATTTCCTAAGGAGCTGCAAAATCATACCGGTTTTCCAAAAACTGAAGACCTGTTATTTACTGCCAGTTTTAGATGGGTACACAGTTTTGCTTTACCATTTTCCGTTGCGGTTAATCTAACTCCACAACTTTCACAGGTAAATTCAGAGGCATCAGTTCTAACCTGACTAATATCCCGGCAGAAAGGACATGTAACAGGACGGTATTTATACAATTTGGGGACAAAATGAACCAGGGCAGGGCCAAAACATTTGACTGCCAAAGCGACTAAAACCAGTGCTGCACCAATTTTGGTGAAAATTATTGTAACAATAAGCCCTACTCCCAGCCCCAGTATAGCAGCAGATAATAGGGAATTTTGTTCTTTTATTTTAGCTGTCAATTGGTTTTTAGTTTTAGTCATTCCTCCAACCTCCTCAGTGCACGATAGTGCTAATGCTCACTTTCTCAAGCAAGTCTTTATAATAATTTATGATTTGCTGCTGGGTACAAATCATTTGGTCATGGACCACCTGATTTTCTGCTTCTAAACCCGTTCTTATCAATAATTGCAAGGTCTCTTCTTCCATTTCAATCTTATTACGTATAATGTCCGTTGCTGATTGGTGACAAATTACCTCTTTCATATCTCTATCTGTATCCCCCTTCCTACTCCCTCTCTCTTTAATTTGATTTTATCACAATCAAGGACAAAAACCAATGGTTACCATGTGCATTATTTCCCTTTTTTATCATTTTTTTCACAGGAGAAACGCTGTCATCTGTCACGTATCTATGTTAATTTTGTCCCAAAAAACAAGAAAAATGACTTAATCAACTAAAATTAATGGAAGTCAATTTTCTTGTTCAAAGGGGGCCCACCCCCTATGTTAAGGAAATTATCTACAGAATTAGATAAGTGCATAATTTCCTTAACATAAGCAGACAGGTAAGCTATTAAGCTTACCTGTCTGCTTTTTCTTCCAATTTTAAATTTCCAGTGGCATGCGCACCCCGGCATCTGATTAACTCCCAGTATTAGAGTGAACCTCTTCCCGATCACTCATAATTTCAACCTGGTAACTGGAGCCCTTTTTCCTCTTATCTCCTGTTAAGACTAAAAATGAGACCACTACTGCAAAGGCTGCAAAAACCAACCACGTTACAAATGTTATTGGCGGCCAGATCATCAGAAATACTACTATCCCAATAATAACACTGAAAATAACTCCTGAGGCTGCTGTGCTGAATACACTGGTTCCGCTGACGTCAAACCCAAACTTTTCATAAACCAAGTAAATCGAAACACTAAATCCCAAAATAACCGATAACAATCCGATTACCCAAAAGAGCATGTAGACACCTCCTTTCTTACAGGGATTTGCCTTTACCCGGTATCATATCTCTTAAGCCTGAGCCTGGCTTCTTTCTTCCTCCCCGCCAACTTCTTCCTGTGCTTCTGCTTTGGCAAATCTTCTGATCTGCAGCATTTTATACCCAGCGAAGAAATATGTGGCCCATATTAGTCCTACTGCCAAGCCAATTGTCCAGGTGCCTAAAAACGGTACGTCCAAACCCTCTTCAACATGATATAAAGGACCAATTGCTGCTATCGATAAAGACCCTGCCGCCTGGGCTTTTTCACCATCAACACCGGCAGCTATATTGACCTGTTCTGCCTCAGCCCTGGGCCAATATTTGATTTCCGCAATGCCCTCAGCATTAGTGGAAGCCGTGCCCAAATTCATTTTCCCCTGGACAAAAAAGTCTGTTTCTGCAAAAAAGTTTACTTTTTGACCCTCTGCCGGCTTGCCATCTACCGTGACTTTAGCTTGCAGCGTTGCTTTCTCACCCCTGTTGATACTATCAGGTAAAATCAACTCGATCTGAGTAACTTTGCTCTCCTGGGGTTCACTTTTCCCCTCTGCGGGGTTTGGGTCTTTTGCCTGGGATTGTCCTGCGCCACCTGGGGCTTGCTTTTCATTGCCCGAGCCACCTGGAGGTTGCTGGTCATTTCCTGAGCCACCTGTGACAGCTGCAAAATCAAAGTTACTGGCTTTAAACTTTTCCCCAAACTCATTTAGGTTGGGTACCGCTGAGTGACAAAGAGTGCAATCTTTTTTCAACCCTTCCGGAATTCTGGCAAAAAATGCACCGTTTGCAAAGGCACTGGGTACATAAACCAAAGTTATGAGGCCGACCAGCAGCAGCACCATGCTTAATCGTTTCATCATTAAGCCCCTCCTTTCAACTTACCAACCCTGAATGAACTAATTTTACTAATCTCACTCGCATGACTATTCAAATCGTCGGCAATCTCCCAAACTGGAACAGCCGGGAAAAAGCGGAAGAAGAGGGCGATGATCAGGGCAAAACCGGCCAGACCGATCATCGTTATGGATATTTCTTGCAGCGTGGGACTATAAGATGCAAAATTATAATATGTGGGCGTATTGGGGAAGGAAAGGGTAGGAATTACGAAAATATAGCGTTTAAACCATACTCCGATCACAACTATCAGCCCTGCAACAGTTATCCCGGTTATGTTTCTGGTTTTTGACCACGAAACCAGGAAGATCGGAATTAATATATTAGTAAGGAAGAACAACCAAAAATATGGCGCAAACTGACCTGTAAAAAACATACTCAGAAACTCTTTTTCATGGCCTTTTAATTTGTAACCTTCAGTCAGCAGTTCAGCAAAGTTAAAATATCCGTAGACCAGTCCCATCGCAATCAAAAGCCAGCCCAGTTTTTTAAAGTGCTCCGCTGTAAAGTATTTCTCCAGGCCAAAAGCTTTACGATAAATAGCTGTAGCTACAATAACCATTGCTACCCCGGAAAAGAATGCGCTGACTACAAAGTAAGGTGCCAGAATCGTAGTATCCCAACCGTGCCTTAGAGTCATTCCGAATATCCAGGCGGTGACCGAGTGCACTGCGATACCGGCTGGAATAATCACTACTGACATGATTTTGATGACAGATTCTAATCTTTTCTTTTGCTCAGGTGTATTTTGCCAATTTAAAGCCAGGATGCTGTAAATCTTATGTCTGATGGGAGACACCGTTTTCCCGAGCCTGTCGCGGCATAAAGCCAGATCAGGTATCATTGGAACATATAAGTATAATAAGCTCCCAAACAAGTAGGTGTTAACTGCTATTACATCCCAAAGCAGCGGCGATTGGATCCTGCCATAAATAAATATATTTAGCAGTCGTTCCGGCCGGCCCAGGTCGATAATAATCATCAACAGTGCCCCAATCAATGCTGAACCGGTAATTACTTCTGCAATTCTTGTAATCGGGGCCTGCCAATGCTGCCCTGACAGTCTCAAGACAGCCGATACCAAGGTTCCGGCCAGGCTTATCCCGATAAAATATACAAATGTGGTAATATACAGCCCCCAGAAAACCTGATTTTGCATGCCGGTAACACCTAACCCCTGGCGCAGCTGCCCGACGTATGAGAAAACACCCACTAACACAATAACAGCTAAAACTGCTAACACAAGGTTGTAACCTAATCCTGGTTTCACCAAAGGTTCCAAAGCTTTGTTTTCCAATTCACTTATTCTCTCATTTTTAGTCACGAGGCTCCCTCCCTTGCTCCTGTCCATGGCCAGGTAAGTAGTATACTCTTGGCTTGGTTCCAAGTTCTTCTTTGTAACGATATGCGTTGTGTTCAGCAAGCATTTTTCTTAAGGCTACAACTTCCAAACCGTTTGTTGCCACATCAGTTTCTAAGTCCCCAAGATACATTGCGCCTCTGGGACAACCTGCGATACAGGCCGGCAGTTTGCCATCCTTGGTATATGATTCACAAAGAACGCATTTGTTGGCCGTTCCTTTACGCGCCGGCAGAGGAAACTCCGGAGAATATTCGGCAAAGGTATTTTTCGGATCCGGCTCCTGATCTTCCCAGTAAAAAAAGCGGCGGTCATAGGGACAGGCAGCCAAGCAGAACCGGCAGCCCACACATTTTCTGTTATCAACCAGAACAGTACCGGTCTCACTGTGATAAGTGGCTCCCACCGGACAAACCTTGACACAAGGGGCATTTTCACAATGCATACATGGTATCGGCATCCAGTAACTGCTGTCTCCTTCGCCATGAACTTTCTTCACATCTATCCACTCTTGCCCTTTAGGCCTGTGGTAGACGCTTCTGTCAGCCGCCAAACACTGGGGTTCCATGCCAAGACCTTCACAACCGTCACATTTCTTCAAATCGATAACTCTTACCCACTGCTTAACCATTTTATTCGGGTCTGAATTACCGGTACCGGCCAGAGCTTTGGATTTTAATCCGGGAATCTTGTCGACCATCGGGATGATGGTAGTCGATAAACCGGCCAGTCCTAGCCCCTTTAACAAATTACGCCTTGAAATTTGCATTCTCCCTCACCCTTTCCTTGTATTAGTGGTATTAATCACATTTTTATCCGTAAAATTATTATTAGAATAGTGATTAAATTTTCAAAGGGGTAACCTAGATACTTCATTTATGCCATAGGCGCAGGACTTTAATGGTGCTTATCAATTGCCTGTTCATTGAGTTTGTTATCAACAGCATAGACTGCAGCTTCAGCTCTGTTATTCAGGCTTAATTTGCTTAATATGCTGCATACATAATTACGGACAGTCTTTTCGCTAAGGAAGATTTCCTTGGCAATTTCTTTATTGGTAAAACCCTCCGACAGCAAAGCCAGAACTTTTTTCTCCTGATTGGATAGTTTTGTTTTTTGCCCGGCATCCTGACCCCTGCGAAGATGGTTAAGCAAGGTATTTGTGATTATCGGGTCGAGCATTGACTCCCCTCTTATTGAAGCATCTATAGCCCTGATTAACCCATCATTGCCGGTGTCCTTTAACACAAATCCATTGGCTCCGGCCCTTATTGCATTAAGTATCACTTCATCGTTACCATATGAAGTCAGCATAATTACTTTGGTCTCGGGATATCGCTGCATAATCTCCCGACAGCATTCAATCCCACAGTCTTTTTTTAATCTGACATCCATAAGGACAATTTTCGGGTGGTGTTTTTCCATCAACAGGAAAGCTTCCTCAATTGTCTCTGCTGCTCCAACCACTTCAAGGTAATCATACTGGCTGAGCAAAAAGCTCAAACCTGATCTTACCACTTCATGGTCATCAACAATCATCACCTTTGCTTTCTTCATAGACTTCACCCTTTCCGCTCAGTTTAATGATAACTTTTCTTAATTATAGCATTATTTTCCTAAAAAAATTAGATGCATTTGCACTAACGCAAAGTCCCGATTATACTACTGCTTTGTCTCAAGGAGAGCCGGGATGTCAGTGGAAAAAAGGAGTCGTGGGTAATCTGTAAATTAGGTGCATTGATAAGACAAAACCCGGGCACATTATTTTCTAACGCGCCAGGGTTTGGGGTTCGTCTTCAAATTAAGTTTTCTCAGCCGCTTCGTTAAGCCTGCTATCTATTGGGAATGTTAAAGAAATTTTCGTGCCTTTATTTGCTGCTGAAAATATTTCAAGGCTTCCATTCAGCCTTTGGGCACGAAATTTCATATTGGTCAATCCCAAATTTTCTGCCGGACTTTTTCTTCCTACTTTTTGTAAATCAAACCCTATTCCATCGTCAATTATAGAAACATTTAGACCCGGCTGTTTTCCGTCATGTATTGCCAGAACTTGGATTTCCACCCGGCTGGCATGGGCATGCTTAACTATATTAATAAGGGCCTCTTTAATGATATGATCCAAATAATTGGCTTGATGCGGGGTTACAATTATATCCTGGGCCAAGTCATTCTTAATCTTTAAATTCATCAGTAAAAAGCCTTTGCACTCTTGGCTCAAATTTTCAAGCAGCTCTTTTAATCCACACCCTTCTTCACTTACCTGATGCAAATCTCCAATATAGTTTCGCAAAAGAAGCAGAATCTTATTTAGCTTGTCCTGAGATTGATCCAGCTGAACTGCCAAGGTTTGTATCTCACCCCGTGCCAACAAAATCTTGCAGGCTTCAACAACCAGACCTACACTGTAAATCGACTGCATTATTCCGTCATGCAAATCCCTGCTGAACCGTTCTCTTTCCTGAAGAATAATACTCTGCTGCTTAGCCTGTACCATTCTCTGGTCTTGTTCTTCATTAAATATGTTGATTATCCTGCTGATAGTAAAGGCAATAACAAGTCCCAAGGCAGCCCTAAAAATCTGTACCGGAAGTCCTGCTGTATTTATAAAGATTTCGGTGTTCAAGACATTGCCAGGCCAGAAGCCAACAGGTGATACAACCAAACCCGAGACAAAACTGTACAGCAGAAAACATATACCGGCAATTTTACAGTCTTTGGCCGCAATTCTCATGTCAAATTCCCTTAAAATACCGGCTTGAATAAATAAAGCTATCCCTGTAATGATCGACCCTGGTAAAGCAAGTAAATATCGAGCCATACTGATGCTATAAAAACTCCAGTTTTCAATATCATCAACACTTACTATATCTAAATCCCAAATTATAAATTTAAAAAACCAGATACCACTGATAATAAATGGTAAAGATCTGAATCGATAATATTTTTTGGTGGAATCTATGAGCAGGTTGATGCCGAAAAGAAAAAGAAACGTAAAAGACGTTGCAACCAGCAGAGCCACTATAATATGAAAAACAACATTCCCGGAAGGTGTATCTGCACCGCCTTTAATAGGCACAAACATTTTAGCCCATTCGGCCGCAGAATGAATAAGGGCAAAGCCAGCTAACATCCATAGTGATTTTGACAATACAAAATCGCTGTCTTTGCGGGATTGAAGGGCCAAACTAAGACCTAAGGTAAAAAAAGCCAGGCCATAGACAAAGTAAATTAAAGACATGTGGTTTATAAAGAAACTTTGCACATCTATAACCGTCCCCTCCTGCTATTACTATTTTTACCATTTTATCAAAGCATTCACAGAATTACAATATGATACTTTTTATTCTATAATATTTCGTTAAACGACAAAATCCCGCAAACATTTGCGGGATTTTCGACTGTAGTCAGCACTGAATATTTATTTAGCAAACCATAATGACAAATTCAGGATTTGGGGGTCGGCACTCCTATCAGGTCCCGCAGAAAGTTCGGTAAGGGCGGCCTGACGGCACAGGCGGAGTGGCATACTCGACCTGTTCAGGTGAGTGTGCATAGGGGCTTGCCAAAACATCAAGAAGCCGCTCCATCACACTGTAGTCCCCTCGTTCCACCGCTGCTGCCAGGGCCTCTTCTACCCGGTGGTTGCGGGGAATAACCGCAGGGTTACTTTCTCTCATCAACAGCTTTGATGAATCCCTGGTTTCCTGCTGCCTGTCCAGCCTCTCCTGCCACAGCCGGTGCCACTGGGCAAATTCCGTGGTCCCAAAGAGGACGGTATCCTCCACCGTATCAAAAGTTAATGCCCTGAAAAAATTTGTATAATCCGCACGATACTTCTGCATCATATTGAGAAGGTTTTCGATCAGGGACTGGTCCCGGGGTTCTTCATCAAACAAACCCAGTTTTGCTCGCATTCCTTTGAACCAATTGCAGTTGTATAACGCACTAAATTCTGAAATCGCTTCCTGAGCCAGCCGGACAGCCTGCTCCTGATCAGAATGGAGCAGCGGCAGCAGGGTTTCTGCAAACCGGGCCAGATTCCAGGCTGCAATATGAGGCTGGTTGCCATAGGCATAACGGCCCTGCAGGTCGATGGAACTGAATACCGCAGCCGGGTCATAGGCGTCCATGAAGGCACAAGGCCCATAATCTATGGTTTCTCCGCTAATGGACATATTGTCGGTATTCATCACCCCATGTATAAAGCCCACCAACTGCCATTTGGCGATCAGCCCGGCTTGACGCCCGATTACTTCCTGCAGCAGAGAAAGGTAACGGTTCTCTGCATCGTTTTCATCCGGAAAATGCCTTTCTATTGTGTAATCAGCCAATGTCCTAAGATCCTCAAACGTACCCCGGTTTGCAATATACTGAAAGGTCCCGACGCGCAGATGGCTGGCCGCCACCCGGGTAAGAACCGCCCCGGGCAGCTCGGTTTCTCGGCATACCGGCTCACCGGTTGTCACTACAGCCAGACTTCGTGTGGTAGGAATACCAAAAGCTTGCATAGCTTCACTAATGATATATTCGCGCAGCATTGGCCCAAGGGCGGCCCGACCATCGCCTCCACGGGAGTACGGCGTTTTACCGGAACCCTTAAGCTGAACATCAACCCGTTCGCCTTGGGGGGTGATCTGCTCCCCAAGCAGTAGGGCCCTGCCGTCCCCTAACATCGTAAAATGCCCAAATTGATGCCCTGCGTAGGCTTGAGCCAGGGGCAAAGAACCCTCGGGAAGCCGGTTGCCGGCAAGTATGGCGATACCTTCACTGCTCTCTAGTTCCTGGGTGTTTAACCCCAAAGATGCCGCTAAGGGGCCGTTCAGAATCACCAACTCCGGTGACTGTACTGGGGCTGGCTTCAGGCTGGTAAAAAATATTTTGGGCAGACGAGCATAACTGTTATCTAAGTTCCATCCTGTTGCAATTATTGCCCTGTGCTCTATCATTTTATCTCCTTTCTTAAAAAACGGTTCATGAACTATCTGCTTCTGTCAATTTATTATTCCCTGGAATTACGGATAACATCAAATTAAAAAGCGACACCTCTAATGAAAAAAGTGTCGTTAGTTTATCGACTTATCTCTTTTTCCGTTGCTTTGATATCCTAACTTAGCATCTTGTCAGGAACAGGAAAGCGGATGTAGAATTTGGTTCCCAGGGAATTAGAAATAACGTCAATTTTAGCGTTATGGGATTCAGCAATCTTGAAGCTTGTGGCTAGCCCCAACCCCGTCCCACTGTCTTTAGTGGTATAAAAAGGAGTTCCGAGTTTACTCAGACCTTCTTCCGAAATGCCGCACCCCTCATCCTCTATTAAAAGAACAGCTTTATCTTCCTCCTGGTAAGTTTGGATTATCAGACATCCCCGCTCATCCATCGCTTCAAGCCCATTACGGGCCAGATTCAGAACCAACTGGGAAATCTCCTTTTTATTTAATTCCAGAACAGGGATATCCTTCAGAAATAATTTTATTCTTTTATTCTGTGTTAAGGTATCGGCCTCCACTAGAGGAAATAATTGATTTAATATATCATTAAGGCTTTGTAAATACAGTTCGGTTTTTCTTGTCCTGGCCAGTGACAGGAACTCAGTGATGATAGAGTTGGCCCGTGCAAGTTCTGAAATCATTAAATCAAATATTGACTTTTCTTCCGCAAACTGTGGTTTATTCCCCAGTAATTGAAGGAAACCATGGACTGTGGTAAGGGGATTTCTTATTTCGTGTCCGATTCCGGCCGCCATCTGGCCTACGAGATTAAGCCTTTCAAGGCGGACCAGTTCCCTTTGCATAACTTTAAGGTCCGTTATATCACTAAAATCACACATCCCGCACAATTCGCCATCTATTTCGATTTGTTCAACAGACAGCAGGGCTGTCCTAATCCTCCCGTCCCTGGCTGCTATAGTCACTTCCAGGTTACGGATTGAACCATTTTCCTGCAAAATCTGGTAAAATCTTTCCGTCTCCGCGGGCTGGACTCCTAATTCAGAAGGAGTTTGCCCTATCATTTCTTTTTTTGTCAAACCCATTAATGCGGAAAATTGTTCATTCACATCTATAAAACTAACATCTGATAACTTTATTATGCATTTTGCCTGGGGACTCGAGTAAAACGCTTTGGCAAAACGTCTTTCCGAAAGGCGTAAAGCCTGGTTTGATTCTTTCATGGACTGAAAGGTGTGACAGAGGGCTATTTCCATATCGCTGAAGTTCTTGGTCAGAGAAGATATTTCCTGAATTGGACTGTTAATTAGTTGGACATCTTTTGAATTCAGCGGTTCCCTTGCCAGAAAAGTTGTAATATTTGTCAGGTTAGATAGCGGCTCAACCAGCCATCGCCGCAATAGCAGGGATAACAGTACTCCAACAAACAGGGTGATTCCGCCGAAAAACACGGGCATATAGTTCAGTTGGTTTGTGATATATGTTGCCGGAACCACAACCCCCAGTGACCACCTGACATGACTTACCGGCGCAAAAGCCATTAACTGATCTTCACCCTGAACAGAATACTTGGCAACTCCGGTTTGCATCTGTATCATTTTATGAATAAAACCTAATGTTTCAGGGTTCGAGCTTTGATCTGTCAGAAAATTATACTTCATCATTACAGTTGGGTCCGGATGTGCAATAACCAGCCCGTCCTGCTGCAGTAAAATGGCATAACCGGCATCACCGACTTTTACAGAAGACATTTCGTGGGACATCTTAGTTAAATTGACGCTCCCCCCAATTAAACCGATAAGCTTGTCTCCATTCCTGATTGGTGCCGCCACAACGATGATCTGATTCCCGCTGCCCCGTGAAATTATGGGATCAGATATAACCGTCTGCCCTGTATTCATTACTTGCCGGAAATAATCACGATCAGCCACAGATCCCGTCTGTCCCGTGTTTAAGTAATAGTTGCCCTTTGTATCAGAAACAAAAAACTGTTCATAAATCGGATTGTCCCGGGTCTCTTGGTCAAGGTATGTCATAATGGTATTTTTATCACCACTTTTAAACATTGCTCTTCTTGTAATAAGCTCTACCTCTCCTTGGCGGGCCGCCAGCCACTCCCCGATTTGCGCACTCGATGCTGAAGCTATAGATACAAGAGCCTGCTCAAGATTATTGGTTAACAGAAACTTTGTCCTGTAGTAGGCTGCAGTCGACAAGCCTCCTAAGCCCAACATAAGTGATACGATTATTAAGGTAGTGATACCAATTTTGAATTTTTTCATCTGATCCCCTCCAGAAGATGTCAAAAAATCTGTCAACTTTTAAAGTTTCCACATATTTCCTCATTTTCCTCTATATTTCATCAAAATATCCTATAAAAACTAAAACCAGACCTTCTAACAGAACGGTCTGGCAAAATTTTGTCATTTGGAATTTACTTTATTTACTTTTTAAAAATCCCTTTTATAACAGATCACGCATTAAAACATCGGATGATTTATTTGCTAGATAAGCCAGGGGAATGTCAAATACTGTTTTGGCACCTGTCTGTCCTTCTTTATTAAGACGATGTACCGCCCGTGCATATGCCACCAAAACGCTGGCCGTAAATTCCGGGTTGCTGTCCAGTTTTATAGAAAATTCTATGAGATGGGCATTGGTCTCTTTTTCACCTGTCTTGCCACTACGGAGTACGAAACCGCCATGAGGTATTTTGGAGTGCTTTTCCTTTAGTTCTTCTTCAGAAATAAAGTTTACAATGGTGTCATAGTCTGCAAAGTAATTGGGCATGGACTTAATTTCCTCAGATATTTTCTCTTTGTCTGCCCCTGCTTCTGTGACCACATAGCACTCCCGGATATGCTTTTCTCTGGTAGTGAATTCAGGATTTACTCCGCTCCTGACTTTTTCAATTGCTTCCTCAATGGGGATAGTGTACTGCACCCCGGCTTTTACCCCGGCAACTCTCCGGATAGCATCTGAATGGCCCTGACTCACTCCCCGCCCCCAAAAGGTATAGTCCTTGCCTGCCGGCATAATGGCTTCGGCCAACATCCTGTTCATCGAGAAAAGACCCGGATCCCAACCCACACTTATGGCACTAACCTTCCCACCTACTTTGGCCGCTTCATCCACTGCGGCAAAGTGCTGCGGAATCTTGGCATGGGTATCAAAACTATCGACAGTGTTAAACATTCTGGTAAAGTATGGGGTCTGTTCGGGTAAGTCGGTAGCAGAGCCACCGCATAGAATCATTACATCAATTTCATTTGTATAGTTTTGGGCCTCAGATACATGCGCAACCTTAACCTCAGCTATCTTGACTGTATCTGCCGGCCTCCGCGTAAATACGGCTACCAGTTCCGTATCGGGGTTTTGTCCGATAGCGGCTTTTACTCCCTTACCAAGATTACCATAACCAACAATCCCAATTCTGATTTTACTCAATGCTTTATTACCTCCAGTATGATATATTTTCATATTACTTAATGTCTCTTCCGGCTATTTCGCTCAGTTTAATTTCATTTTTCAGTGAGTCTTTCAATAAATCCACCAGATTTTTCTTTTTGGAATAAAGACAGGTTGAATATTCGCCGTTATCAATATCCCCGGTAAGAACATTGGTTGAATCTACAATAAGCCTGATTTGCTGCTCAGATTTTTCCGTAAGATAAACTGTAGCTCCCGCCAGATTAAATGGGACGTTAGTTATTATAACAATCTTAATTACCCGGTCTATGGCATTCTTTATTTCAGGGAGAATACACTGTAGAATCTGATCTGATACCGAAACGTACACTCTCTCTTTGGCTTCTAAGATCATATTCCTCATTTTATGCAAAATCTGGCTTGTCCCTTTAATAGTTATGTATCCTTCACTCTCGTTTCTCTGCTGTGGAAGACTCTTTATCAACTCGTGCTTGGTCTCCTGGAGTCTTCTGATTTTATTATCACAAAACTCCTCAATGGGAACGGGTGTATACCTGGTCGTTGGACCTTCAATAATATAAGCTCCTCCCCTTTCAACTAGAGAAGCGAGAGATGTATATGCATTGGATCGTGAAATACCGGTAATTTTCGCAACTTCATAGCCATTTAAGTCGCCGTCGGAAAGAAGTTTTATATAAATTAATGCTTCCTGCCTTGTCAGGTTAAATTGCATCAGCATTGCCACTACATCCACAAAAGCCCACCCCTAAATAGTGTTCCCTTTCCGTAACACTATACAATATTCTTTTCAATTTGTCTAGGCACAAATTACTTACCTCTCATTCCACTCATAAAGTATAATTTTATGATAAACCGGGTCAAAAATGGAATCAGACTGAAATACAGCAATTTGTGTCACTTTCTCCTGCAAACTCCCCGCCTGCTTTTCAAACCCTGCCAAAACGAAATTCGTTAATAGAATCCTTTGATTTTTCCTAATTTTAATTTCCTGCAAAAATAAATCATAGGTAAAAATCCGCTTATGGGTATAGTTCACCTTTAAATAATCCATTATCCTTGTTTCTTCCCATGTATAGATAATAAAAGGAGAATTGATTTTTTCCAGTTCACGGGAAAGTTTGTAGGCTGCAGGCTCTTCAATTGCATGGCGTTTTACCAGGACCGCCCCATGATGGAGTTGGACACCGGTTGCAAGCAAGACCATCATTATAATTAAGTTTTGTCTATGTAAACAACGATTGCGGCAGTTAAAATTGTCTTTTTGCACCAAGACATCAAATAGCAGAAAACAAAAAATACCAATCATGGGTGAAATATGCCGTGGTTTATCAATATTTTGACCGACCAGCGCCCATATAAAGTAAAAAATCAACAAAACGATAAGTAAAAGGTTATAGGGAAACGAGACATTCGTTATTTTTTTCCGATTAAACATTTTGTAAAAAGCGATACCTACCAGTACACCAAGAGCCAAGGCTGCCAAAACTGAACGTCCTGCCAAGCCTGTCCAGAAGAAATTGTAAAACAACAGTACCGTCAGCCGGTGCCAGAATGTATATGAGGCAGATGTTATGGCCCCACCCCATTGATTGAAGTGTCCTTCTATAAATCCAACTGACAGGCTGATTAACCCTTTAATTCCGCCCTCGCCGGCAGCCAGAGCCGCCACCCAGATTAGCTGAAAAACAACAGCTGCACATATTTGAATAACTATCCGGCCAAAGAAGTTGTCTCCTTTTCGGCGATGCCGGAAGTCTTGAAACCAGAGAAATATCATGGCCAAACCGAAGGGAAAAAATGAGAGTCGTGAGCCCAAAAGCAAACTGTAAAAAAACAGCGGAGGAATCCTGAAAAGCAAGGCTCTATTCTCCAAAGCCCGCCGGATTGACCATAAAAACCACCATAAGATAGAGATGGCGAGAGCCTCGGACATCGGAGATACACTAATTATCCATAAATAGCTCGCCGAATTTACAAATAAAGTTAAAACACCGCTCATTAATGGGGAGAATTTACGCCGGCCCAGCAAATAGACCGGTATACACGAAAGCATCGTGATAACAATATTAAAGACAGCTAGAGACTTAATGGGGTCTGGAATCAGACTGTGAAACAGCATCCCCCCAAGGATGAAATAAGGATACCCGGGAAAATGGGGCTGCATGGCAAGCATATCAAAATGATCCAAAGCAAGAGCGAAATCAACTTCATCCCATGACCTGGCAAAAGAGGGGCTGTTTGTAAGTCGCCAGTAAAAAATAAAAGCCATTATAATGACAAGAAGGCAACCCAAGCAGTAAAAAAAAATTTTCCCTTTTTTAATCATTTAGCAAATACCCTGGATTAGAATAATCGTCTGTAATCCTTATTTTGGGGGCAGGACGTCTCATTTCCTTAATAATTGCAGGTATTACGGCAGTCATGTAAGCTCCGAATCGGATAAAAGATTGCCCGGTTGTTCTTGCCTGGTAGCGTATCGGAACTTCCAGCATGCGGAATCCTTTGCGGACAAGATTAAGAGTGAGTACCTGCGCATAGTTATAATCATGGATTATCTCAGCGTGCTCTACGGCCAGTCTGGAAAATGCTCTCATGCCGGACTGGCCGTCATTGATCCATTTGCATAATAAAAGCGACTGCAGGAACGAAAAGAAATAATTCCCCAGCCGCCGGTGGAGCTTCATCCCCTTAATCCTTCCCATAAATCTTGAGCCTATCACATAATCAGCTTTACCATTTAAAATAGGAAAAACCATATCTGTTATCTGCTCCGCAGGGTATTCGTTGTCCGCATCAATCATCACGGCAATATCAGCTCCATGTCTGTATGACTCCGCCAGTCCCAGACGTACGGCATTGCCAAGACCAAGATTTTTGGGCAGCGAAAATATATAATCAGCACCTGCTTCTTTTGACACAAGTACAGTTTTGTCTGTAGAGCCATCATCAATGACATGCACCTCCACAGAAACCTGCGGGTCGACATCCCTCGGAATCCTCGAAATAACTTGACCAATGGTTTCTTCCTCATTGTGAGCCGGCAGGAAAACAACAACCTTCACTTTTTTCATATAAGCCCGAATTCCTCCGTCATTAAAAATTTTGTTATTTATTATTAACCTCAATAGCATCCAGCAGCACCGGTCCCCTGCTGTGGTCAGGATATGGCGCACCGAGCAGATGGGCAATTGTCGGCGCAACTGAAACGAGGCTGTGCTTGGCTTCCACCCTTAGGCCGCTTTTTATGGCCGGTCCATGGATAATAAAGGGCACATACCGCTCGCCTTCATCCAGGTGCCCATGCCCGCCAATCCCATCGCTCTGTCCATGGTCTGCACAGATAATCACTGTGGTATCTTTCATCATACCCTTTTTATCAAGCCAGCCAAAAAACTCTTCGATCAGCTTGTCGGCTTCTTCAATTTTACGCCTGTATTCTTCATACAACGCTCCCCTGCTGTGCCCGGTTTGGTCTGTGGCGATCATCTGCACAACCAGTAAGTCGGGATTCTCTTTTTCCATTAACGCCTTGGCACGCGTAATAATATTTTTGTCTGCCACCCTGTTATCCATAACTGCGGTTACACTATCAACATCTTCACCAAAAGCGTCGATAAGATGGGCAATCCCCAGTAGTTTTCCTTTTTTGCCAACCTTCCGGAGTGAGTCAAATATGCTTTCCACCCTTACCCCCATTCTTAACACAAGGTTCGATTTGATACCGTGTTCCTCAGGATAAGTGCCTGTAAAAATCGATGAAAAGCAGACAACAGTCCGGGCTGGATAAACCGTCTCCATCCGGCAGTATTCGGTGCCTTTTTCCCGGAGCTCATCCAGAAACGGCGTAGCTGCCTCCTGAAAGCGGTCTCTACGGGCCCCGTCAACAATCATAACCACTACTTTTTCACACAAGGCACCTGCCGGGACACCCATATCCCTGGTATAGCCGTTAGTTTTTTCCGGTCTCCAATCAAACAAATAACGGTGTAAAATCCAACTGAACACAAATAAGGATGTATAAAAAATCAGCAGTCTGGGCCATTCCAATTGAAGAAAAGGAATTCCACCCTGAATACTGATTCTCTGGCTGTCCCAGATAAACAAAAGCAGCAGGAATTTAGGGACCTGCTCCTGGGCATTTCCGCTGGTGGAATCACTATTTTTCAGAACAAGTTTCCAAAAGCGGGTGAAATTCAGCCATGAAGTTCCTATTCTTAGATGATAATATAATGTGCCCCAGAAAAAGACGGTAAAGAAGAAATACAACCCGACTGCCATTAGAGCGAGGCTAATGTTCACATTATTCCAGATCATCAGATAGGCACAGAGCGGTATCCACAGATAATTGCGCAGAAAAAGCGGAAAATCGAAACAGATGTATATGAGTATAACCGGCAAAACGGCCAGTAAACCGAGCCCGGCGGCAGTCCAAAAAACTGTACTTTTAAATTCCGGGAGATTATACAGCAGGAAAGTGATTACAACAAAAATCGGCGTAAATGGTTTCCCTTCATTAAATAAATTCCAGCACCTGGCAGCAATAATCTCAAATAACGATGCCGATTTCACTAATCTTAACCCCCGCCCACTATAACTTTTTGCCTGTTTTCACTTGCTTTTTTCTGCCTGGCGATAAAAAGAAAAACAATCAGGTAATAGCTCCAGTATAAAGCAAATTCCTCCAAAGACGGATTATGGGTATAGCCCAGAAAAGCCCGCAGGAAAATGCCTATCTGCCCGCTTATTAGGGGAGTTTTTCCTGTATCCCGAATATATTGGGTCTCATCTATCGGATGTTCTGGCATGAAGCCTACGATATTGTATACCTCACCAATTTCACCGCCGGGGGTCCGATAAACACTGCCCATCAGCTTTAAATCCTGCAGTATCCCGACACCCTGTACCAAAAGCCCGGCAGCAATTAAACACATAATCACAGCTGTACCTTTAAAGAAAGTGCCTAAAGGCACCTTGCGGGAACCTCTGAAGAAAAAGTAAGAGACAACACTGGCTAGAACAAGACCAAGCAATGCGCCCCAACTGGAAATGGCTTTTTGGATGTCGCCGCCGCTAATGGCAGCAAAGAAGAAAACTGTTTCAACTCCCTCCCGGAGGACCACCAGATAAGAGTGGATAATCATATTCAAAATACTGCCTGTTGATAAAATGCGATCTACATCCGAGTGAATCTTAGTCGTCATATCATTGGCTTGTTTGGCAATAAAAAATATCATATGAGTCAACAAGGCTGTAGAAGCAAACATTATTCCAACTCTCAGGTAGATCTGATTGGCCATAGAACCATACCCTGTCAGCACTACCTGGAAGAGAAGGGCTACCATTAAGCTGGAAATCAATGCCAGGACGACGCCAAGCCACACCCATTTATTCCAGCGAGATTGATTAATTCTTCCTAAGTACGTTGTAATAATCCCTACTATCAGCAGAGCCTCCAACGTTTCCCGAAAGGTAATAATAAACGCCTGAAAGTCCATTTCTTACACTCACTCCTATGTAATAATTGCAACTGGATGCCTGTAGAAATTACATGCATCCAGTTGCTTATTGCAGTGGCAGTTATTAATACCAGATTGATCAAACTTCCTATTTTAAAACAGCCACCTTACCCTCAGAGTAGAATACTTTGTTCCCCATTAGTTCGGCAACTGCCCGCAGGGGGATAAAGCTCCGGCCGTTCTTGATGATTACGGGCTGATCAAGCTTTTTGTCTTCTTTCTTGCCATTTTTTACAACAACGTCGCTGTTTACAACCAGTTCAATTTTATTTCCGTTTCCTTCGATGATAACAGTTTTTGTCTCAGCAATCCAATTTACAGTCAAGCCAAGGGCTTCAGCAATAAAGCGGGTCGGCACCAATGTACGGTTTGATTTTGCATCCACATATGATGCTACATCCACTGATTTCTTGCCGCCATTTACGGTGAGTTCTTTTGTGCCGATTGTAAAATTCACTCCATCGAGTTTGGCTAGAATCTGTAACACATTGAACGAATGCAGTTGTGCTTGGGCAATATTTCCCGCTGCTACCGCTTCAAAATACAGCTGGCCGTGCTTGGTAATTTCCGTATAAGCCTCTGCACCTAACTTGTTTTTGATAAATATCTCCTGAGCAGCGACAAACATATTGCCTTCCATTGCAGTAATGCGCGCTTTGGCGAGATCGCCGGCAGTTGCACTAACTATTGTTTTCTCCACATAACCGGAAATCTTACCGTTCATCGCTTTAATGAAAGCCTTCGTTATGTCTTCATAGTTAATCTTTGTTGGATCACCACTGCCAAGAGCCTTATCTACATATTCAGCGTCAGCCGCGCTGCCACCCTTCAGGGAGTTGAAAATCGGCATATAGAAGAAGTATCCTTCTGTGATAGCGGTAAGGTTCTTTTGGACATCTTTTTCCTGGGGTATTTTTTCAGCATAACTCGTGATGGCTAGAACAAAAACCTTGATTACTGTTTTATCAAGCATTTGACGTGTTTCATTGTAAGTTTGTACGTCTTTATCAGCAACAGCTTTTTGCAGGCGTGGTATAACCACTGTATCCATTAAATCTTTCGTACCGGTATTGAATTTAGTGTCACGCTTTTCGGCTGTCCCGCGAAGAGAACCTTTATAAAGTTCAAGGGCCTGATCAAGGGCAGCCATGGCTTCATCTGTTTTATTGGCAGCTAAAGCCGCCGGCACCACTGTTTTCGTAAAGTTGGTTATTTCATTATAGAAAAACCACTGCAGCCCTTTATCCACGGCTTGCTTTGCCTGGCCGGCAGTCATTTGTCCTTTGATCGCCGCATCCAACACAAAAATTATTTTCTGGTCTATCTCAGCGTTACTTGTGACAACATCTTTTTGCAGAGTTTCAGTATACTTCTTCTTTATATCATCAAGAGTTAGGTCTTTATTGTCAAACATAGCTTTCAGTTCATTAAAGGTTTTAAGTTGATCTTTTTGTTTACCGGTATCGGACGTAATGGTAAATGGTTCACCTGTAGCTCCAAATGCCGGCAGTGCGATAAATAAGCCTAATACAAATATCAAACTTAGTAGTAGACCGGCTTTTATTTTCAATTTCATGTTTAAATCCGCTCCTTTGTTAATCAATTATTATTGGGCATATCTTGCTAAATGAAACCTTTTTTCTTGGCTAAAAAGACGGCACCTCCGCCTAATCCGGCAATCAGAACAATTATTAATATACTGGTAATTGGGTTGGTTTTGTCTGTTTTCTCCATAGGAGGATGAACAATATCTGTTTTTTCCGAAGTTTCGCCTGCACCAGGCAGTGACTCCTTAGAACTTTGTTCTGAATTTGCAGGTGGGTTAACTGCTTCATTTTGGTTGTCAGTTTCCGGCGGATTATTGGCAGGTGATATTGTGGCTGATTCTGATTCTTTTCCTTGCGAATCAGCTGTGGTTTGTTCCGTACTGGGTGCTGTCTGTTCGGTTTTATTCTCCTGGTTTGCAACTTCCTGGGCGTTCTTGACAGGAAGCGAATTCGCAGGCGTGGACTCCGGCGGATTATTTTTCTGTGTTTTTACCGCCGCTTTATACGGAAATAACGGTCGTACGGTTTCTAATATGTATGATGTCTGCTTTTTAAGTTCTTCCGGCTGTATTGGCTTTTGCCCGACCCCGAACAACCCGGGATTTCCAATCGCTTCAAGAGCGCTGTCAAAAGCCTTTTGCAGGGCTGTTATTTCCTTAGGTATTTTTTGTTCCACATATGGCTGAAGAACATCAAAAGTCCCTTTGGCTTTGGCTAACAAAAGTTTAACTTTTGCATAGTCATTAATGTCTTTTTGCGCATAATCAAACCTTCGTTCAAGATTCATCACCAATAGTGCTTTGTAGTTTGCTATCACTGAAACCTTGTCTTTATTCTCAAAATTGACGTCAAGAGTAACTGCCACGGATTCGCCGAAATGGGAAGAAATCTCCGGTCTTCTCACCTTGTAGGCTTCAACGGCCCCGTTCCAATCCGGACTCGCCGTGTTTAATCTGGCAGTTATTATGCTAAATGTTTCTGCCAAATCTTCCTTATTGGGATCTCCGTAAGAATAAGCAAAGACACTTAAAGGGAAAGCAAAAACACAAATTAAGGTGAAAATGATACTGATAATTAATCTTGAGTTTTTAAACACCTCCCACACCCTCCTTTAATCATGTTCAATTTACTGAGCCTATTGATTCCAAGACTATTCAACAACTAACAACGAGCAACCTTCCCTCTATTGCCCCAAACCCCCTTTCATATTAACGAGAATGAGAACGAATCTCATTATTACCATATTCCTAATTATAGTAATTATTACAACTTTGTCAACGAAATTTTTACCATTTTGGTAAACTAATTTTATAAGGAGAAACCAGAAATACCCATAACCCCACCAGATAAGAAAAAACAAATTTAAACCCATGGCTGAGAATAGCTGCTGAATAAGCATCCTGCCAGGATACACCGACTTTTACAAGAGTAAACCCCATAATACTTTCATAGGTGCCAATACCTCCAGGCGTAAAATGAAAGATCTGGCCTATTATTGTGGTGCTGTTTGCCCACACCCCGTCAAAAATTGAGACATCCAGTGATAAGGCCATTGTAAGAAAAAATATGACCGAGGCTTCCAGTAACCAGCTTATTAGGCTTTGAGCAAAGATAATTATCCCATTTGTTCCCGCAAAAGCCGTTTTTATTATTTTTAAATGTTTGCCAAGATAATAGAATTTCCTGATTCCCGTAAATATGCACAAAAGCAATACCACAAATAATATAAACAGAATGGTCACTAGTACAGACCATCTCAAGGTCACCGGTATTCCGAGCAAAACTGTTCCGACTCCGGCGATAAAACCCAAAATTACTATATCAACAATTCTTACAAAAATAACTGAGTTCAATACTTCATCCCAGGTCATTTTTCCTTTTTTGGCAAGGTATCCCACCCGCACAGCATCACCGGCTTTTATCGGCAGAAGATGGTTAGCAAGCAGGCTGTAAAACAATGCATAAAGGTATAAGCTGAATGATATATCTTTATTTAAATACCTCTGCCAGGCTAACGCCCTGAATCCGAAAGCCAAACCGTAACCAATAGTCATAGCCAATAAATAAAAAGGCTTATCTAATATTGTCAAGATTTGCTCCTTTAAAAAGGCCCAGTCAAAAAAACGCCGGCTTAATAAAACAAAAACTATAAAGAAGACAAAACCAACTAATTTGATAACAACTTTTTTCATTTTACCCCTGTCGTACTTACATACATCCTTGATAGATTTTTAAAACCAAAAATCGTTGATATCAGTATTGATATCCATTTTCAATTATCACGGAAAAAATTTGCTGCTCTGATCAGTGCAGCCAGTATTTCAAAAATCTCACATCTTAATAATATGTGATTTGAGAATGATTGTCAAAATTATTTCAAAATTGCCCTATAGAAGCCGGCACTTAAAATTGACGGATTTTGTTAACTAAGAGAGGCTTCACTTATTCCTCCCCTATCTATTGTTAACGCACGTTGGATGACGGGCTTTGTGTACTAAAAAAACCCCCCCGAGACATTTGCCCGAGGGGTGTAAAATCAAATTTCCTGATATTTTAGCAGCCTTTTTTCCAATGCGTCCAGTTGTGCTTTCATTTCTGCAGGGAGCCGGTCAAAAGATTTAGCATAATACTTTTTGATAGAGTCGACTTCCTGTAACCACTGCTCTTTATCAACCTTCAGCAGTTCTGCCAGATCGGCCTCGCTGATATCAAGATTTATGTTGTCAATAGCGTCAGGGGCAGGCATAAAACCTATCGGTGTCTCTAAGGCCCGACCTTCACCTGACACTCTTTCCAGGACCCATTTCAGGACGCGGCAGTTTTCGCCAAACCCTGGCCACAGCCACCTGCCATTGGCAGCCTTGCGGAACCAATTTACATAAAATATCTTAGGCAATTTTTTGTTCTCTGTCATCCTGCCAATATTAATCCAATGCTGCAGATAATCACCACCATTGTAACCGATAAAAGGCAGCATGGCAAAGGGGTCACGCCGGACTTGCCCGATTTTGTCCGAGATTGCTGCACTGGTGATTTCAGAACCAAGGATTGAGCCCATGAATATCCCATGATTCCAGCTAAAACTCTCATGCACCAGCGGAATAGTCCCCGGCCGGCGCCCTCCGAACAGAATTGCTGAGATTGGCACACCTTCCGGATTCTCCCACTCCGGAGCTATTACCGGACACTGACTGGCAGGGGCGGTGAAACGGGAATTCGGGTGCGCTGCAGGAGTTTTTTGGGCAGGAGTCCAGTCATTACCCTGCCAGTCTATGAGATGCTCAGGAGCGTCATAACCGATACCCTCCCACCAAACATCGCCGTCATCAGTTAAGGCGACATTGGTGAAGATAGTATTCTTTCTGATGCTTTGCATTGCATTATAATTGGACACGGCAGAAGTCCCCGGCGCCACACCAAAAAAGCCGGCTTCCGGGTTAATGGCATAAAGGCGTCCATCTTCACCGAATTTCATCCAGGCTATGTCATCACCTATTACTTCCACTTTCCAACCGGGAATCGTCGGGATATGCATCGCCAGATTAGTCTTGCCTGTGGCACTGGGGAAGGCCCCGGCAACATATTTCTTATTGCCGGCAGGGTCAGTGACCCCGAGAATCAGCATATGTTCTGCCAGCCACCCTTCATCCCTGGCCAGTACGGAAGCGATGCGCAGGGCATAACACTTTTTGCCTAAAAGCGCATTTCCGCCATAGCCGGAGCCGTAGGACCAGATCATCCGTTCCTCTGGGAAGTGGCTGATATATTTTTGTTCAATTGGCGCACAAGACCAGGTTGAATCCTTTTGCCCTTCGGCAAGAGGTACTCCCACAGAGTGCAGGCACTTTACAAATTCACCGTCTTCACCAAGGAAATCAAGGACTTCCTTGCCCATCCGGGTCATGATGCGCATGTTTACTACTACATAGGGGCTGTCTGTCAATTCTACACCAATTTTTGAAATTGGTGAACCAATTGGGCCCATGGAATAGGGAATCACATACATAGTGCGCCCCTTCATGCTGCCCCTGTATAATTGGCTCATTATTTCCTTAAGCAGTTCCGGGTCTATCCAGTTATTAGTTGGGCCTGCATCTTCTTTCTTTCTTGAAGCAATGAAAGTTCTCTCTTCTATCCGGGCCACATCTGACGGATCACTTCGGAACAAATAACATCCGGGACGCTTTTCAGGATTCAGCGGTACTGCCATGCCTGATTCAACCATTTCCTGTAACAGACGGTCATTTTCTTCCGGTGAACCGTCACACCAGTAAATTCTGTCAGGTTGACACAGGTTTGTAACATCATCTATCCATTCCAAAAGTTTTTTGTGTGCCATCTCTAAATCCCCCAGAAAACAAAGAAAAACTGTTGTTTTTGCATTGTATATATATTGTATTTTGTATTCTGTATTTGCGGGCCTAACCTTCGGGCTCTATTATACCAGATTACTGATAAATTGTCCTAAGAATCATGGCAAATTTTTTGTACACTCCGTCAAAAAAGATGACCCCGGTTGAACCTCGGAGTCATCTTTTAAGCCATTCGGAAAGGCCAGCTATAGGTTAGTTAGTTGTAATTGTCACGGTCTTGGTATTTCCATTCCAACCAACTTTGGCCCCCAAAGCCTCACTCACAAACCTGACAGGTACCATTGTCCTGCCCGGAGGCAGTGATACGGCTGCAGTATCCATTGCCTTGTTGGCATCATTGATGGTAAATATTTTTTTGTCTATCGACAACTTAACAGTCTTTTTACCGTCAGTAACGGTAACTATACTCTCCTTGCTGTCCCAGTCAACATTATAATTCAACGCTTCAGAGATGAATCTGACTGGTACCATAGTCCTTTCATTGCCATTAATAAACGGCGATACATCACTATCAATCTTAACCCCATTTACCAAGATTGTAACATTTTCTGAAACAATTTTGGAATCTCTTGGGTCAACCGTTGGGATTTTTTTCTGATGGCAGGCAGCGCAGGTGCTGGTGTATGGAACTGGCATCGGTGCTCTAAATTTGTCAGGCACAGCGAATGAATGCGAGGTAATGTCGCCGTGGAGATAATCACCAGTCTGATTTAGACCGGCACCACTATTCGCAGTCTTGACATTGTGGCAATCGATACATTTCGCATTACCCATGTTGAAGCCGGTTTTTTGTATCTGATGCTGATCCAGCTTTTTGTTAGTATGGCAGGATAGGCACAAGCTGTTGTCGGAAACGCCCGTGAGCTGATGACGGTCCTTGCCAGGCGCATGAAGGTCATGGCACGATGAACAGGTCAACAACTTTGATCCGTTCCGATACTTGCTTGACTGGATAAAATCAGTATACTGCTGGTGATGTGACTTCGAAAACAGTTCATCATCCCACTGGTCACTTCTGTCAGAGTCATTGCGTGAAGTGTTCTGGGCCAGGAAGTCGGCCCGGCTGGTCCCGGCCACCATCATTTTGTTCTCGCCATTGAGCGGTGAGTCCTTTTTAATTCCAAAGGAATCGTTACCTTGAGGACGGCTGTGGCACTGGGCACAGATCACAGTTTCCCGCTCTGGTGTTAGGTTCTGAGGAGTAACAATGGATTTACCTCTGCCACCGGCTTTTACGTGTTCGGAGCCTGGTCCATGGCAGGTTTCACAGCCAATGTTTAGTTCCTGCTTAATTCCAGTCACCGGGTGTACCTCACCATTGGGATCAGCTACACCTGAAGCCATAAATTCGCCAGCTGCATTTTTAGTTACGCTGTAACCATTAAAGTGACAGGTTGCACACTGTACGTCAACTGCGTTGTTATTGGCAGGCTGTTTTTTGAACACTGGAGTTCCAGTGGGATCATTAATCCACCAATCCATATGGTAATCACGCCACTGCTTCCTGACGCGGTCCTTGGAAGCTTCGTCACCCCTGGAATTGTACTGCAGCGGGAGTACATGAATGCTGTTACCGGCTGTGGTCATGTATCGCTGCTTATATATACCGCCGCCATAAGTAAGACTGACCTCTTTTGTGAAGGGACTGCCGGGGTCCGATGGATTCTTCACGTTTGTGAAGGTCATTTTATATTTGCCATCAGTATCCTTGAATAACTTCACAGTAGCCCATACATTCCCAAGTTTCCCGGTAGGGTCCGGATTTGTTTCAGAAGTCTTGAATTTGTCGAATTTACGCTTCGCATCGTAGTCGTAGAAATAGACTGTAGTTCCTGCTGAGGTAAATTCCTTTTCATATGCTGGCATCATGTTGTACTCAGCATCATCAGCGTCAAACTTGCTCAAGTCTTGCAGACCGCTGGGTGCTCCTGGCGCCATAAAACCGTTCTTATGCGCCGTTTTCTTAAAGTCTGATTTTTCGTTATGGCAGGTAAGACATGCACTACTGCCAACAAAGGTCGCTGCGGCTGAAGGCTTCGTTGATACTTTAACCTCAACCACCTTTCCCGTTAAGGAAGCACCGGTTACAGATGCCCGGGTGAGGCTACCGCCGGGTAGATGATCAGCGTCTCCGTTAGCCGGTTTTACGTAGATAAAGAACTTCTTGTTAGCACCTAAGCTAGCAATCTCTGCCTTCCCCTCGGCATTGGTAACTCCCTTTAGGTAAGTCGAAACACCGCCCCCGGCCGGAGTAAAGTTGCCGTTTATTAAATCTTCAAGGGGCTCATCCACGGTAAGGGCCTCGGCAGAAAAATTACCGTACACCTTTTCATCACGGGAAATTGGCACAGCGGCGAGAGCTTCCACATCAGCCGCAGGAATTGCAAAGACTGTGGCCCCAACCAAAGGTTCCCCAGAGGTATCCTTCACAGAAAAAATTGCAGCCGAATTGGAACCCGCTGTAACAACCGATTTAGAACTCCACCCCGCCGCAACAACTAAAGCCACTACGGTGAGTGCTAACGAAACCAAAAGTGCTTTTCTGTTCAATTTGTTCCCCCCCTAATAATCCATAGAACTGTCTTGCTTAGTGAAAAAACACGCAAAAAAGGACCCGTACTTTTTTCTAAAATCACCTCCAGATAAAAGCACTTTACCCACACCTATGTGGACATTTGGAAAAAATTAAAGTTTTAAACTGGCATGGCTGGGCTTGATATCACTACTTCACTATGCCTTCCCACCTAAATTGTAATATTTTTTACTCGCTTTAACATGTTGTCACCCGTAATTAAAATAGGACATATTGTCCTAATTTGTATTTTACTAGCACTACAAAAAAACAGGGAATTCCCCTGTTAAGCTTATTATATTTGATTTTTACCACTCCCTAGTACGTTACTCCTATCGAGGATAATCACGCTTTACCTTAGTCAGGCACTTCGTTCTAATCAGCGCCGCTTTGTCCTATCTGCGGTCCCGAAGCCAGTACCATTCAAAACCGGTCAGTTTGTTTTTGAAAGCTATAGTCTGTTTCTTCTCGACTTCGATATTTCTATCATTTGAATTTAAAGCGGCAAGTCCCAATGGCCGGACTTGCCGCTTATAAAAAAAGAAGAGTGATTTCATAATTTTATCAGGCACAGTGCAAACTTACAATCTGTATTTTGTCCTAATTATAGTAAACAAGTCCCAATATCACTTTGCTATAACTACCCTAGCAGTAGATTTGATGAAAAGATATTCCGTCTGGTTCCGGAACTTAATTAATCAACTCGGTCCAGTTTATTCTTGAGTCCGAAAGCTATAGCCTGAGTTCTGTTTTGAAAATCCATCTTGTGCAAAATACCACTCACATAGTTTCTCACGGTCTTATCTGATAAAAAGAGTTTGTCTGCGATTTCCTTGTTCGTCTTACCCTGGGTCATTAACCCTAGGACTTTTTTCTCCTGCTCAGTAAGGGCGGACAAAATTTCAGGCTGCCCCTGATTCTTCTCAATTTCGATATTTTTTACCATTTCGATAACTTTTTTTGTCACTACAGGATCCAGCAGAGCCTGGCCTTGGCTGACCTTCTCCACAGCATCTACGAGAGCGTCACTGCCAATCTGTTTTAATACATAACCTTCCGCCCCTGCCACCAGGGAAGCAAGAATAGCTTCTTCATCGGCATACGAAGTCAGCATAATGACTTTGGTGCCCGGCTTGTTCTCTTTAATTTCCCGGCAGGCCTCAATGCCGCTGAGGCCGGGCATGCGAATGTCCATCAGAATTATGTCAAGGTCAGTTTTTTGGGCGGCTTCAATTGCTTCTTCACCTGACTTGACAGTGGCTACCACCTCAATGTTGGCTTTCCTCTCAAGCAGGGTTTTTAGCCCTAGCATCAACAGCTCGTGGTCATCTACCAGCAGAACCCGTATTTTTCCCTTATTCAAAACTGTACACCACCTTTAGTACAAGCAAGAGACACCCATGTCCCTAAGCCATAAGCGCTTTTAACTTCTAATTTAGCCGCCATATTTTCTGCTCGCATGAACATGTTGTTCAGGCCCCTTCCCTCACCTAGGCTATTTAGCTGGTTGTTCACATCAAAACCATGCCCGTTATCATGAACAGAGCAGGAGAAAGAATCTTGACTAAACACCAGAGCAACTTTTACATAAGATGCCCGTGAGTGCTTTGTGACGTTGGTAAAAGCTTCCTGAATAATGTGATAAAAGTCGGTGCGCTGCTCCTCATTCAGCTCGAATGATTGCTGTCCCGTTACCTCCAGGTCAATAAAGATTCCATATGTATCCTGGTAATTTGTCATAAGGTTGCTAACCCCTATTACCAGGTCCCCCTCGGAAAAATTAGCAGGTGTTAGCTTCATGATATACTTTCTGATATCCTTTATCACATCGTTTAGTCGTTCCATCGACTCGGCGACCTGCCTTTCGGCTTCTTTCCGGTTATCTTTCAGTAAAAAAAGAGTGTTTTCCAAGTGCAGCCCAACTACATAAATTGATTGAATAATACCGTCATGCAGATCCCGGCTTATCCGACCCCTCTCCTGATAAATTGACTTAAACCGTTTTCCTTCTTCAATTGCCCTGGCATTTTCAACTCGGAAGACCTCTAAGCCGCCAATCACGTAATAGACCATAGCCATTCCGCTTAAGGCCCTGAGTATTTCGACAGGCACCCCGAAAACCTGCTGGAATGACTGTTTATTGATCATGGAGGCAGGCAAAAATTCGGCCGATGGAACGACTAATCCGGCAAATACAGCATAGACGCCGAAAAGGACGCCTGCCACCAAAAATTTACCGGCGATATATTTATGGGTTGAATTTTTCATCGTCCTCCACTGGAGAACCATAGCAAAACTACATAGCCCCGAGGCCGGAAGGGCAAGCAGATACCTGCTCCATGTCTCCGCTGCCGAAATTAACCATACTTGGCTCATAGTGTCAATAAATCTAAAATAAATATAACTGAATATCCAGACCATAAAAAAGAGGTTAGGAAGCTGTTTAATGAATCGGTTGCTTGGGTTAATCACTGCCAGGCCAAAATGATAAAGAAAGAGATACGAGACAGCAATGACCAACTGCTGAAGGTTAATCAGCCATGGCATAAAATCACCGGAAACATATCCGGCATGAATAGGCAAGAACAGCATGGCCCATTCGGACAGCCCGTGCGAAATCCCAAAAGCCGCCAACATCCATAATTTTTTGGCCAGTGGAAAAAAGCTAAAGCTGCTGTAGTTCCTGGCCTGAATTGCCACCGTATAGCCCATCACAAAGAATACCAGGCCGTATACAAAATATATCAGATAGAAATTCTGGTTTAAGAAATTTTCCAATTTAAATCACCTTTGATTTGTTACATAAATTAACATCTTTCTGTATACATAATAACAGAAAAAGTTGAATAACTGAAGTAGATTATGTCGATAGAAGACACAAGCGGCAAGTCCTTATTGCTGGACTTGCCGCCTGTGATTTACTGAAGCTGGTACATGCCATGACTTTGCATGTAGTTAAAAATCCCTTCCCCGTGCTGTTGTTCTTCTTTTTGAATATGGTTCAGAACCTGTCTGACATTGCTGTTGGTAAATTCAAAAATAGCCGTATCATAAGCCCCTGACACATATTTTTCTGTCATCAACAGGTCATTGCAGAGGGCTGCATCATTCCGGCTGCCTATGGGGCCTGGCATATAATTTTGCATTTGTTGGCCCATGGCGGCTTGCTGGAACTGTTGATTCTGGCCCTGCTGTTGAGTCATGGCGGGAACCTGCCCGCTCAGTAACTGGTTGATGGTGTTTAAATGCTGTTGTTCCTTAGATGCGTGGGTATTAAAGAGTTGTTTTAACTGTGGTTCCTGAGCCTGGCTGGCATAGCTCTGATACTTCTGGACACAGGTTTCTTCATGTTTTTTCTGGTCCTCGAGAAGCATTCTTTCTTTTTGTGTTAGGTTAATATTCATACTAAACACCTCCGTTTAGTATTTTTATCTGAAAAGAATTAATTATTCCTGATACGCTTTGTCAATTTGTCAAGCAATATTTTGTCAATCAAGATAGTTGACAAATATTAAAAGTTGCAGTATCATTAGAAAAAATTTATATAGTTAAACTGTTGATTGAGAAGAGTACATACTATTGATTTCTTTTCAGAGAGTTGCAGGCGGTGTGATTGCAATAAGCGGCTAGTATGGAATGGGCTCATGAAGGTGGGAGGAAGGTCTTTGTCCGGAAATGCCCAACGGGAGTTTCACCCGTTATCAAGGAAACGCGTATGATAGTACGCCAATGAGTGGGTGCATTGCATCAATTTAGGTGGTACCACAGAAGTTATAAGCTTTTGTCCTATGAACAGGATAATAGCTTTTTTTGTTTCCTAAACTATATATTATTTTTAGGAGGACGACAGCATGTACAAAAGCATTTTAAGCAAAACTACAAACAATCAGGAACTGACCGAACAGGAGATTTTTCAACTCATCAAATCCATTAACAACGATGAAGTTAGTGATGTGCAGATCGCCGGTTTTCAGGTCGCACTTTTGATGAAAGGTGCCTCTTTGCAGGAAATGGCTTTCATCGCTAAAGCCATGCGCGAAAACTGTGTACCTTTAAAGCCCAATGTAAAGGCAGATCTTATGGACACCTGCGGGACCGGCGGCGGTTTAAGCACATTCAATATTTCCACCGCCACAGCTATCGTTGCAGCGTCAGCAGGTATCCCCATTGCCAAACATGGCAGCCGCTCCATTTCAAGCCTTTCTGGCAGCGCAGATGTGCTGGAGGCTCTGGGTGTCAACATTAACCTAACCCCAGAGCAGGCCGAAAAGCTGATTGAGGATATCGGTATTGCCTTCATTTACGCACCTTTGTTCCATCCGGTGATGTGCAAGGTTCTGCCTGCGGAATCAGATCTCGGGATCAAAACCATCTTCTATACCATCATTGGCCCCCTGATTAACCCGGCTTTTGCTCCCAGACATATCCTTGGTGTATACAAACCTGAGCTTCTCGATACCGTGGCTTATGTGGCCAAAGAGCTGGGGTACACCAATGCTATGTTTGTGCATGGCCTGGACGGCCTGGATGAAATCTCCCTCCTTGGCAAAACCAGAATCAATGAGCTGAAAGACGGAAAAATTACCACTTATGAGATTCAGCCTGAGGATTTCGGGATGGCCCGCTGCACACTTGAAGAAATTAAAACAGGCACTCCTGACGTAAACGCTAAAACCATCCTTGGTGTCTTCTCCGGCGAAATTACCGGCCCCAGACGTGATGCCATTGTACTTAATGCTGCCGGTGCCCTGATCGTCGGAGGCAAAGCGGCCAACTTTGAGGAAGGTATCGCCCTCGCCAACAAGCTCATCGACAGTGGTGCAGCGGCAGAAAAGCTGAAGCAGCTGGCTGAAATGTCCAATTCCTTTGGAGAAAACTAATGAATACGAAATTCTCCAATGCCCTGATAACAAAAAAACTGGCAGGTTTTATTCCCGTCATCCCTGACATAAAATGCACTTCCCCTAAGGAGGGTGATCTTCTTAGGGGAAGAAATCCGGTAGATGCGGCTAGGCTCTTGGCTGCAGCAGGGGCACCGGCAATATCGGTTGTCACCGAGCCCAAAAACTTTGGCGGCTCCATAGAACTCCTGGAGCAGATAGCTGCAGAAACGAAACTGCCGGTACTTCGTAAGGATTTTATTACATGTGTGGACGATCTGAAAATTACTAAAGCTGCCGGCGCTGAGGCGATCCTGCTGATCTGCGCTGTGCAGCCGCTGCCGGTACTGCTCAAGCTCTATGAGGAAGCACTAAAAATTGGCCTGGAGCCATTGGTTGAAGCACATACAAGAGAAGAACTGATTCAGGCCGGAAAAATTGGTGCCAAACTTGTAGGTATTAACAATCGTAATATTCTGGAACTCGAAAAAGATGCGGGGACCGTTTCGGCCACAGAGCTGCTGGCTCAATACAAACCAAAGAACGCCATCCTCATCAGTGAAAGCTCCATAAGAACCCCGGCGGAAGCACGGGCGGCAATTCATGCTGGTGCCGATGCGGTTCTGATTGGAACCGCAATCTGGCAGGCAGAAAACATGGGTGAGTACTATCAGGCGCTTAGTAAAGGCATGGGTGAAAATAAGTAATGAGCCGGGTTATAGTGAAAATATGCGGTTTAAAAAGGGAAAAGGACGTCCACATGTGCATGGAGCTGGAAGTAGATATTCTCGGTTTTGTTACCGGTTACCCCCTGCCGGTTCCCTGGAACTTGAGCCGCTCCGAGATTTTGCCATTATTGGGCATGGTCCGGGCCCCATATAAAAGCTGCATCGTTACCGGCGGCGCCCCGGAAAAAGTAATTAAACTGGCCAGTGACCTGCGCCCCGCGATGATCCAGCTTCATTATAAGGAAACCCTGGAAGATACCGCCATTATTTCAGCTGCCCTGAAGGAACTGAATATTGATGTAATTAAAACTGTTCCTCCTGCCGCACCGGATCGCAGCTCCCAATTTGGCACTGCGGATATTGCCACAATAGTAGAGGAATTATGTAAAACCAATGTTTACGGCTTGCTTGCAGATTCACGGGTTCCATCAAATGCATCGGAAAAAGGCAGTAAAGTTGATCTCAGGTTCTGTTCTCAGATCATAAGTTTGTCATCAAAGCCTGTGATTATTGCCGGTGGCATAAATGCCGATAATGTCAGTGAACTTTTGGCTCAGACCGGCGCAGGATTCATTGATATTATGACCGGTGTGGAGAGCAGGCCTGGGGCAAAGGATGCCGGATTGCTGTCCCGCCTGTTAACTTCTGTGCGTAATTCTTAAACACCATATCCTTCCCAGCTGACAATTTCGTCAATACTTTTCCTTTTCTTTTCCGGCTCCTGATTCTCAACTGCATAACCAATAGGCATCAGGGTAATTGGTTCCATGTTTTCCGGCAGACCTAATACCTCATAGCATTTCTTGGCATCAAAGGCACATACCCAACAGGTCCCAAGTCCCAGATCGGCTGCGGCAAGGGTCATATGGTCAACGGCAATTGCCGCATCAATATCACAATGATCTTTACCGTCTTTCCTCTTCCACGATTTGGAATGATCTCCACAAATGATAATGATGGCAGGCACCTTTTTAAACCATTCTCTTGGGTATGTTTCGATAATCCTGCTCTTTAAATTTTCTTCAGTAGCTACAATGAAATGCAGCGGTTGATAGTTGACAGCAGAAGGTGCCAGCCTGCCCGCCTCAAGTACTTGATACAGCTTTTCTTTTTCTACCGGGATATCTTTGTATACTCTTACTGAATATCTTTTCTTTGCAAGCTCTAAGAATGACATTGTTCACATCTCCTTTATTATTGCACCCTGCCTTTACGGTGGGGTGCTTGATTATTGGACAGCACCGCCTCGAAGTTAGAAATCTTACTTTAAGTTCTAAAATTGATTATACCACTTCTACAAAAAAATTTGTCCGTGTTCGGATAAAAAAATGTTAAATAAAAATCGCATACATGTGACGGACTTCACAGTTTTTAAATTAACGTTGTTTTATAATGTGATTAAAGAAATCAAATGAAAGAGGATGATAAAAATGCTCAGAAAAATAGTGGAGATAAATGAAGAAAAATGTACGGGATGCGGTATCTGTATAACTGCCTGCGCCGAAGGGGCTTTAAAGTTAATTGACGGGAAAGCCCGCCTCATATCAGACGTTTACTGCGATGGACTGGGTGCCTGCCTCCCCGCATGCCCGGCCGATGCTATTAATATTATTGAAAGAGATGCGGCAGCCTTTGATGAAGAAGCTGTAAAAAAACTTGTCGAAGCCAAAGATGCTCAGCCGGAACCATTGGCCTGCGGGTGCCCTGGCAGTTCGGTCAAGGTCATGGAACAATCAGAGGAAGAATGTTCCTGCCACACCGGGGTTGCGGTAAAATCCCAGCTTGGCCAATGGCCTGTCCAAATGAAACTGGTTCCTGTCAATGCCCCTTATCTGGAGAATGCTGAACTTTTAATTGCCGCTGACTGCACAGCATATGCCTACGCCAATTTTCATCAGGAATTTATGAAAAACCGTGTAACCATCATTGGCTGCCCAAAACTGGACAATGTTGATTATTCGGAAAAACTCTCTGAGATGTTCAGACTGAATGAAATAAAAAGTATTACCGTGGTAAGAATGGCTGTCCCCTGCTGCAGCGGTCTGGTCAACGCAGTAAAAAATGCCGTGCTCAGCAGCGGCAAAAACATTGCTGTAGAGGTAATCATCCTAGACACCAGCGGCCAGATAATCTCAGATAAAATTATATGAATTAGAAAGAGCTTTCGGTACAGTCCTGCTGACACCCGAAAGCTCTTCTGCTTTTCTATGATGCCTGAACTAACCTTAACTGGACAATCTCTGCCGGAGCACCCATTCTTAACGGAAACCAATCCCCAGAGCCCTTATGCACAAACATGGTATTACCCTGGGTGGAGCGATAAATTCCATCCACATAGCGGAATAAGTATTTTCCGGGATTAAAGATCTCCCAATCAGACCCTGCTTTAAGCACAACCTGACCGCCATGGGTGTGTCCGGCCAAAGTAACCGGAATCTTGGCTTCATGAGCAAAATCAAAGGCATGAGGATGATGGGCCAGCAAAATCTTAAGGGCATTTTCAGGTGTTTTTACTGAATCATCGGCTGACTTAATGAATCGCCCATTAGTGTAATCTGCCCTTGAGTAGTCTATACCCAAGAGCTTTAAAGGGGTCCCCCCTGTATCTACATTATTAGCCGCATTTAAGAGTAAGTTCATTCCGGTCTTGCGAATGAAGGAAACCCACTGGTTGACATCTTCCATTTTATCATGATTACCTATGCAAACATGCACTCCCAAAGGAGCTTCTAGCTCACTTAAAGTTGCAACCATCTCCCCGGCATATTTTAACTCCCGGTCGATTAAATCTCCGGTGATAACCATTAGATCACTCTTTAGTTTGTTGGCTGCGGTGACAATCCTTTCTACCCGCTCCCGGCCTGTCAATAAACCATAGTGGATATCCGACAGATGGGTAATTGTAAATCCCTGAAGATCCGCCGGCAAATCTTTAACAGGCAAATCCATTGCATAAACTTTTAGATTTTCTGCGCCAACCCACGACGCCACCGCCCCACCGCCGGCTAAAAGCGGCGGTACTGAAACCAAGCCTAATCTTATTAACTGGCGCCTGGTCAGCTGCAAGTCAACATTTTCACCAATAACACCGTCATTTTTAGTGGCTTCGGCTTTAGCTGCCACTTTAGATTCAGTTTCAGCTTTAGTTTCAGCTTTAGTTTCAGCTTTAGTTTCAGCTTTAGTTTCAGCTTTAGTTTCAGCTTTAGTTTCAGCATTGAAGACCACTTCCTGTCCTTCTGCCTGTGATAATTTCCTTTTCTGGAGCTGTTTCTTCAGTTTAATCACACCCCAGACCGGTAAACCCAAAAGGGCCATGCCCAACATCCAAAAAAAGATTATCGAAAGCCACAAGTAAAAAAAAGCTGCCCAGATCCATGGCCCATTCTCCAGAGGATTACCAAGGCCGGTTGCCATACCGGCAATGGGCATAAAAACAGAAGCGATCAGCAGCACAAGGGCCCAGCGGCTTATTCTCTGCGCCCTCAGATGACCGGCCAAAGCCTTGCGTATCCAGGCATCACTAATTAATAACCAGGCTAGGTTAATAAATAACACAAAAGCTATAACTATTAAGAAGAACATTTAATATCACTCCGTACAAATATGATACTAAATTTGGTTCCACATCGTCAAGCTAGTAGGATGCATGTACAGGTCTCCGTCAAAGTCAGTAAACAGAGATATCCAATTACTCAACTAATTTTTTAAAAAACGTCTCCGTTATAACCGAAAACGATAGGAGTTCTTGNTTTTGACTCTATTTTACCAGTCCATAAAGAAAAAAGCCACTATTATTTCACAGATCGCGCTGTGTCTGGGTTAGGCATGACTTTGACGTGGCCCTGGATGCATGTATCCGACAGATGGAACATAATCTTAGTTACCTCACTCAAAACCACGCATTATATAACCTTTGAATTCCTTTTAAAATACTCTCCGGGGTCAAGCCCCCAAAGCCCAACATTATCAAGGGAAAGGATTCGGGATTAGATATATAATAGTCAGAGATAGGGTAGACACGTACTCCGTGCTGTTTAGCCCGATCTATCAATTCTGTTTCTAACGCTTTTTGCCGGACTCTGATAACAACATGGCGCCCGGCCCCTTGACCGATAATTTCTACCTTTTCACCCATAACCTTATTAATGGCATGGATAATGGCACCATGCTTCTTTTTATATGATGTGCGGAACTTCCTTAAATGGCGGTCCCAATAACCATTTCGCATAAATTTCTGTAAAACGATTTGTTCCAGTATTGAAACAGATGGATGATGTCGTTTAAACATTACATTATATGTTTCCACCAAAGAAGGGCATAAAACCATGTAGCTTATTCTCAGAGACGGTGACAAGACTTTTGAAAAAGTACCCAGGTAGACAATGTTTCCGCTGGGATTCAGCCCCTGTAAAGAAGGAATGGGTTGGCCGGAGTATCTTAATTCACTGTCGTAATCATCTTCAATAATAAATCCGCCGATACTTTCAGCCCATTGAATCAGCTGCAGCCTATTGTTAATTGGCATGACATATCCTAAAGGGAATTGATGAGACGGGGTTATATAAATAATTTCGTTTTCAGATGACAGATAATTTAAGTTAATTCCCTCATCATTTACAGGGATGGGTATTAAATTAAAACCATAGTTTTTAAAAATTGATTTTAGCATCACATTTCCCGGCTCTTCAACAGCACATACGGAAAACTTTTGTCTTAAAATCTGGGCCAGAATTGCTAAACTATGCTGTAATCCCGAGCAAATTACTATTTGTTCAGGGGTGCATGACACCCCGCGAGACTTCTCTAAATATCGCTGCAATTCACAACGTAACGCCCATTCTCCCATTGACTCATTATAAGATAAAAAGTATTGCCGCTCTTCCCTTAACGCCTCATTGCTGAGCTTATTCCAGATACTGAACGGGAAGTCGTCCGGCCCTAATTTGACAGGATGAAAATCGTACTCAATCTGTTCCTCTGCCTCCAGTTTCCCGGCAGCAGCCGGGCGATTCATTTGTTTAGAGAGTTTAGAAATATTATCATTATAAGGTGTCACCACAAAATATCCGCTGCGCGGCCTGCTTTCAATATATCCTTCCGCTAAAAGCTGTCTATAAGCATTTTCAACAGTATTTACGCTTACACCTAATATATTGGACAGTTGCCGAACTGATGGCAGCTTGGATTTTGCCTGTAAATCACCCGCCGCAATCTGATCTTTTATTTGATGGTAAAGCTGAATATAGAGTGATTTTGAGCTATTTATATCTAACAAAAACAAAAGTCAACCCACCTTAAAATTATCAATCTGACCGGTATGTCCAATCATAAAAAATTCCGCTTTCAACTGACCCCATAAAAATATTATAAACTGCCACTTTCGAAAAGTACAGAATCAGGTATAATCATCCTATGCAGTTCAAATTAGTAAATATAGAAGGGGTTTTATGTTCAAAGATGTGAGACGCAAAGACCGGAAATTAAACAATGAGCAAGCTTTTGAAATTATAGAAAAAGGTGAATATGGCGTACTTTCGACGTCAGGGGAAAATGGCTGCCCTTACGGCATCCCTGTTAATTATGTACTTTATGATAATTCTATTTATTTTCACTGTGCTCAAGAGGGTAGAAAATTACAAAATATCAATTTTAACAACCAGGTATCTTTTTGTGTTGTTGCTTATGCCCAGGTGCAACCTGAAAAATTTATCAGCCGATACGAAAGCGCGGTTGTCTTCGGACAAGCCGCAGAAGCTATAGGTGCAGAAAAAGAAAAAGCTATGGTTGAATTTGCCAGGAGGTTCTGCAAAGATAATTTTAACGAAGTCCTGGAGCATGTAAACCATTTTTTTAACTCCGTTAAAATTATTAAGATAACCATTGAACATGTTACCGGCAAATCCAGTTTACAGCACAGGTAATCCTGTGAGTAAATTTCATAAATGAAAGGAGACAATAAAATGTTGAACGAAAAATTATTGGAAGTCTTAGCCCATCCTGCCGACGGAGAGGTGGCCATCGTGACCCAAGGTGAAGAAGGAGCCCATGTTGTCAATACATGGAATAGCTATATCCATGTGACCGAAGATGATAGATTGTTGATCCCCTCCGCCGGAATGAACAAAACTGAAAAGAACATTGAGGGGGACAATCGGGTTAAACTCACCATTGGCAGCCGCGAAGTTCAGGGAAACATGTACAAAGGGACCGGTTTTCTGATTACCGGGACCGCAAAATTCCTCAAAGAAGGCGCCGATTTTGATATGACAAAGAAACGGTTCGAATGGATCAGGGCTGTGCTGGAAATTACCGTTAATACTGCACAACAAACTCTTTAATGAGAGTAAAGTGAGGTCCGCAAAAAACGCCTGTAACAGCTCTTTTACTGTTAACAGGCGTTTTCCTTTTCAAATTTCATTGGCGGTTCTAACAATCTCAACGTATCTGGATAGTTCCTCCTCAAGATACTGGCTTACTAGAGAAACCATCTCTGAAGGATCATTTCCGTTTTGGTGATAGCTTGTAAAACAATTATAATAACGTGATAGCTATATTTCGACACCCGATACCAAAAGAGCCTCTTGTTCCAAACGAATTCTATCTCTTACCATCACTCTAATTACGGGCCAAAAGATTTCATATTCCTGTTTATCCAGCAGCTTTTCCAGCCGTTTGACATAATTATCTTCCAACTCGTCACAGTAATCCCTGTATTTTAACAGGGTGTTATCATCCATATAAAGGGGCTTAAGGGCCGGAATTATTCTTTTTATTGTCTCATATATCCTGAACCCGCCTAAATCAATGTCCCCCCAATGATAAAAAGGGAGATCCGGGTTAAACTGATATAGACCGGCCAGAAAATTTCTCTTTTGGGGTCCAGGGAACCCTCCCAGATAAATTAACAGGGTCTCCCCGGTTAACCCTCTGCTGACAAGATAATGAAAATTAGCCTTGTTTTCAATGGTAATTATCTTCGCAGCCGCCAGAGAGCCTATTGTCATCTGCCGGAAATATTTAGTGTCAACTACCCCTCCGAAGGGCGAGTTGGCATAATCTATGGCTTTATCTTGATAAATCAGCATAATTGCCCCACAAACCAATACTTCCTCGGCGTTTTTTTCGATGCCCAGTTCCTGAAGTATCTCGTCCTCTGTAAGCTCAGAGCAGCCCAGCAGGTATTGATCGGCAATACGTGTCAGACGTCCTTTCACCTGTCTTTGAAAAACCTTACTATGCCCCAGGTATTTTAAACTAAAGACCCGCTCCAGCAGAACCTCATCCTTCTTATCTTCGAGACCTAAGAAAGCCTTTAGTAATAAGTCTCTTTCTCCTTTTTCCACCGGGAGGAATGCCGGGAAGTCTTTTTTATTCTGTAATTCTTTACAGCAGTCATTAAGGAAATTCTTCACCCATTCCTGAGTAATTTGGGGCAAAAGATTTTCTAAATCCGCTGCCACTTCATTTACCTTATCCCTTTTCGGTTTCCGCCCAATTGCCTGATAAGCCGCGTCTATGTGTTCTAGATTAAGCCATAGGGTATCAAGTAAATTGCCCTTTTCAAAAGGCAGCCACTGATAGCATAAAATGCCCTGTGCGGCCAATTCCTCCACTACCTGATGAATTGCTTTCTTAAGATGGGGCTCCTCGCCCTTCCAGTACCAGGGAAAACTCCCGGCGTTCATGGACAGTGCTATTTTCCTATTGACCCTGGCTTTATCCCGGTAATGCAGGCTTTTTTCGTATTTATCCAGTAAGTAATTTAAAATATATGCCTTAAAATCCATCTTTCGCTCCCGATTCGCCTAAACTCTCTGCCTTAAGCCCATTCTGCCGTTAACTCCCTATGCGCCTAACCCCTCAATTTCCCTGGGGTCAAATGATTTTATGATCGTTTCATTTTTTATCCTGGTAACACATAGGTTCCTATCCACCAACGGGGCGATGTCCCCGATTTTTTCTGTGGGAGCGGAAAGAATTACCTGTAACCCTAACTTGCGGATCAAGTTAATACTTTCTTTGATGCGCTGGTGGTCCATTTTATTATAAGCCTCGTCAAAAACCAGAATCCGCACGGTATTATCCTGGTTCTTGCTTTTGATCCTATACAACTGTACAAAAGACGCCAAAACAGAGATATAGAAGGGGGTCTGGGTTTCGCCCCCTGATTTCTTGGCTATTACCCTGGACAGTCTGGACTCCATGCCCCGGTCATCAGTAACAGCCAGGTCGAAATCAAGATATGTCCGGTAATCTGTAAACTTATCCAGGTTTTTACTAAGTTCTTCCCTTCGGTCAGCGCTTAGCAAGCCTTCATCCACATCAATAATCTGGCGGAAAAGCTCCTCTACAACATCCTGATATTTTTCCTGAAAAGAGCCGGAAAAAAGGGTCAAACCTTCCATCAGCATATCATCTGTAATCATATCGTAGTACTTTTTGTACTGGGGGTTAGGGGTTACCGTAAACCTATACTTATCCCGGCCAAAGGGCACATCCTTTAGTGCTTTATTCAAATCATCAATTTGCTCCCGCGCATCTTCAATATTTTTCTTCAGTTTACTGATAAAATCTTCCTTAAACTGTTCCTGGGCCTTGGCCTGAGCATCCTTTATCTTTTCCTCATACTGAACCAGCAAGGTGTCTTCCAGAGCCTTTAATTCCCGGTCATAAGTCAAATTATCCGGGGCGTTCACATCTAAGGCCCCATTGAAGTCGCGGTTGTAACTTATCCGGGTATCCAGCATGGCTTTCCATTTGTTATCCATGCGGCTTTCAGTTCCTTTAACAGTTGTGCTAAAGGTATTGACTATGTTCTCCGGCTCCTTCCGCTGGCTGAGTTCCTGGCGGAATCTGGGTTCTCCCACAGCTTCCACCCATTGATCTGCATACCTGTTTTTGATATCTTCTTTTTGATTCTTCAGGCTCTTCTCCAACACAGGCAGGGCTTTTTCCTTTTCATCCCTTTCACTGATATATTTTCCTTGGGACTTTTCTAATTCCCTTATTTGCCTGTTTACTATACCGATATTTTGTTCCGCTTCCTCTAAAGCTTCTTCTACCCGGGCAAGGTAACTCAAATCCAAGGTGCCCAACTGACCTGTGGCTTCATTTAGCTTGGTATTCACCTGTGGCAGCCTGTCCACGGCCTCTTTATGCTGCAAAATACTGTTTATATTGTCATCATTAATATTACCGGTGTTCCTAAGCTGGGCCAGCTTCGCTACTGTTTGCCCCCAAATAGCGGCCTTGTCCGACACTGCTGCCAGTTTTGCTTCCTTTAGCTTTAGCTGGTTGATGACAGCTTTTTGCCCAATATAGGGGGTTTCGTACCTTTGCGGGTTCATCTGCCGGGCCACATAATTTTGATAAAGCATACAACTGGGGGTAATGGAAGTCCGGAAATCCCGCAGCTGCTCTACCTTTTCACATTTTATAACCTGGCCCAGCAAGTAGTCGGCATAAGCCCTGGCATAAGGGGTCGTGCTTTCAACCTCTTCAGCAAGGCTGTTGGCCTTGGCCCTGGGGTTCCTCGCCATGATTTTCTCAATATCAACTATACCCACATCATATATTTTGCGGGCAAACTTAAATTCATCATAAACCTTTAAGGCCTCTGTAAAATACTGTGGTTCAATAATCAGATAGAACTTTTGAGTATTCAGGTAGCCCTCAATGGCATTACGCCATTTATCACTTCTGATTTCCAGCAGATCCGCAAAAATCTGGGGCTTAATATCCCTTTGGTGTTTGGTGCTCAGCTTTTCGGCAATAAGATTTTGCAGCTCAGCAATCGCCGGGGGAAAAGCCTTGATACCCTGCCGGAGATTTTTTATTTCCTCATTAAGCCTGGCAAGCTCCTGCTGTAAAGTATCCAACTCTGTTTTCTGCATGGAATAGGCATCATTTATCCGGTTGATATATTCCTGCAGATTTTCTTTAACCGACCATAAATTCCCCTCAGTTATTAATTCAAAGCTGCCCTCAGAGATATCAGCCAAATAGCACATTTGTTCTTCCAGAGAGGGCATCTCAGGCAAATTCTCCTGGCACCACCGGTCGACTTCCCGCCAGGTATACCAGACACTTTTGACAAGCCCTGTGAGTGACTCTCTGCTGCGTTCAATATGCTTGCGTTCCTTCTCCAGGTCTTGAATCTGACGTTCCAGTTCTGCTCTTTTCCTGTATACATCAGAATTAATCTTTTCCGTAAAGAGGCGATCCCTTTCCGTCTGCTGAGAATTAAGCTCATTTTCTTTATCACGCAGGCTTTCCTCAGTGGCAGCAATTTTTTCACGAAGTCTCATTATGTCTTCCAAAATTTTGGCCGCCCTGTTTTGCAGTTGTTCCTGCATGCCCCGGTCAATTAAGTATTTTTGCGTTTCCAGTCTCTGCAGCTCTTCGCTGTATGATTTATGCAGACTTTCGATTTCTTTTAAGAGGTCAATTTTCTTTTTGACTATCTCCATTTCATGTTCCAATTGTTTGTAATAGCGGATGTTTTCCTGCATGTCCGAGATATCTATCTTATTTTCCACATCACAGACAAACTCACTGATAAAGCCTTTGATATCCATAATAGGCGAGAAAGGCACGGCTTTTTTTAACAGACGGAAAAACTTTTTATTTATCTGGCCCAATTTACCCAGAGCTACTTCCTGATACTTGCTGTTGGTCTCAAAAAACTCGTACCTGCTTTTGGCGTAGTTATTAAAAAAGAAGGCTTTGAGACCTTTACGGTTTAGTTCTGTGCCTTTGTCAACAAAGTGACTGCCAGGTAATTTATCATTTAAATAAAAGAATTGGTGGTCATGGCTGCCGTCGCCATAACAATCAAAAATAACCCCCAGGCAAAAATACTGGTCACTCTTTTGGTCATGAAACTCTAAAACCAGGTAACTGGAAAAGTCATCATCGCGAAGGTAAACCGTATTTGATTCTTCATCTTCAGCCACTTCTCCCCGCAGATAGCCCTTTAATGAACGCTGAGACTTATCATTAGCAGCTTTGTTAAAGTAAAAACCACCGGTATCACCCAGTAATACTAATTGCAGGGCATCAATAATAGTAGATTTTCCTGAACCGTTTTTACCTGTTAAAAAGTTTATGTCAGAGAAATCTATACATTGGAATTTAATATAGTGCCAGTTAATCAATAACATCCTGGTCAGCAGTTTCATCATCTTCACCTTCTTCCGTCAGCTTGCTATACAGGCTGCTGATTTTTTCGTTGGTAACTATCATCTCAATGGAGGGGTAAACTACTATCCTGGTATCGGCCTTTGTCCAGTCGCCATCTATTTTTTCTATGATGTTAAAGCGCTTCAAGGTGTTTAACCCATCCCTCAGGCCGGTGTCCGGCGGCTTTTTATCCACCATACCCAGGTAAAACATTTTTTCCACCATTTCCCCGACGGTGGTAGTGCACTGCCTGGCTAAAGCCACCTTTTCCCTGCTCTCTTCATAGATCAGCCGCAGGGTATATAAAAAATACGTAGTGTATTTGTCTAAACGGTAACGGTTAGAGCCAAACCTGTTATAAGCGGCAATAACTCCCCTGTAGGCATCATTTTGCACATGCCAGCCGGCAATCCCCAGATACTCTTCGATCAGGGAATGGTGTCTCTCGACAAATCGGAAATCCTTGTTGATGACCATGCTTTTAGTATTAGGGTCATACTCATCCCTTAAGATAAAGGTCTTGTTTAATAAAAGGTTGATTACCCGCATCAACTCTTCTTTATCCCTGTCAGTTAACTTTTCCCATGCTTCTGCCCACATCAGGATATTGCTCCTTTTTTCTTAGCGATTAACAGGTCAGGTATCCGGTAGCCATTTACCAATAGGTAATCATCTCTGAAATCAATTTTAAAAGGAATCTCTGCCTCATCGTTTTTGATACAGGCCAGGATAAGTTTGATAAAGTCATCATCGGCCTCCAGCCTCAGGTCTTTGGCCCTTAGGACACCCTGCCGATCCAGTTGTTCCATGATATAAGCCAGCACCTTATGATGGGAATACACCTTTGCCAGGCGTTTCTGGAAATCCAGCATTTCGCTATTTAACTCTTCTTTGTCAATCGAACTCTCCAGATTGGCAGTTCGCGGGCTGTGTTCCTTGCGCTTCCGGGGTTCAGTATATAATGAACCTTCATCAATATAGATTTGCTGGAAAATGGGCAGACCCTGGCTTAAAAGCCTGACCTCAGCATCTCTCCGCCGGTCATTGATATTAGGCAGCCTTTTCATAACCTCCACCAGCTTGCCTTTAATATCCCGTTCAGTATTTATGTAATACTGCATCCGCTCCACAGACGCCCTGGTATAAGCAGTGTTTTTCTTATCGATAGATTTTAAGAGCTGGTCAATACCTTCATAGGTGTCTATGATTTCACCAATCATAATTATTACCCTTTGACGGCAAACCTCAATATCTGGGTCATAGCCCCTTTTGGTCCCAATAATGGCCATATTTTCGATAAGCTCAGGCTCCGTCAGCCAGTTCTTGAGAATTCTCAAAATCCGGTTTTTAAAACGCGGTACACTGTCAAAGGTTTTTAGGGGATGATAAATTTTATCAGAGATTTTCTGCCGGAAAACATCGAAGTGTTCCGCCAGGATCTCCTTCACCTCCACCTGCTCATGGAGCCTCTGGTGATAAAACCGCAGATTAGCCAAAAGCTCCCTCAAGGCATTGTCCAGATTATCGGTAAGCTGATGGGCCTGACGCAACCCGTCAAACATATAATCATCTCTCTCGGCATCGGCCGTCTTCAGGATAGAGTAGGTAGAATAGACAAAGCCATTGTATTCGGTGGTCTTGCCACTTACCAGATCATGAAATAAATTGAGGAGCTTACTGGCATACATAGGCACCACAAACTGTTCCGTAAAACTTTGGGTATCCTGCTCCCTTTCCAGCCAGCCCGTATCCAGGAATTTTCTGATGAGGAAATGGGCCCGACCGGAAAGATTGTCTTCAAAAGCCAGCACCCCCTCTTCTTCTTCCAGTTCCATAATCTGGTTCTCCAGGTTAGCTATCAGGCTGCCCACCAAATCTTCTTTGGGGATTATGGCCGTGTGCTGATATGCCTGTCTAATTACAAACAAGGCCTCTATGTAAATTTTTCTGTTAGAAGAAGTCAAAACTGAAAAAAAATTCTCCGGGTATATGTTGAAAAATTTCATTCTCTACTCCACATTTTTGTTTTCTTACTATTTTAGACAAAAATAACGAAAAAACCTGCATAAGTGATAATGATTTCGCAAGAAAAAGAAAAACTCCATTTTCCAGGCAAAAAAATATGGGTGAATTCGCCTGTACCGGCAAATTTACACCCATATTTTACGACTTATTAGTTATTCATCAAATTTTCTAAGAGACAGCGTGCGAGGGGTTTTTATGCTGAAATACGCCTTTTTTAAATGTTTGTTTTAAATAAGGAATTATATAATGATCAAGACCAATTCTACCGGCATTCGCTCCAGCGACAATAATGAAAATTGTTAACAGTGCCATTTGCGGGTTAGCACTAGTTGTTCCGGAGAGCATAAAAGCAAAATTCATAACTATTCCCATTAGTGCTGCAAATGTTGTGGCGACTCCCAAGATTAGACCAAGACCCACTAAGAGTTCGCCCCAAGGCACTATGAAATTAAAGAAGCTGACATTAGGTATTGCGACGTTTTGTAAAAAACCTGCCCACCAATCTTGAACGGCTGGATGATCACCACTAGCTTTTTTGACAGCACCCACCAAAAAACCTGAAGCGTCAAATCCTCCTGTGATTTTTCCCCATCCTGCAGTCAACCAGGCCCAACCTAAATACAAACGAACGAGAGTCAGGATTCCTGAAGCAATGACATTTTCTCTTAGAGTTTTTAACATTAGCCATCCCTCCCTAGTTTGTTTTATAGTTGAAACAAGCGTCGCTGTGATTGTAATAATATTCACAATATAGTGTAAAACTAAGTAGTTAGGGCTGCAAAGCTTGTCTCTACTAAAATAATAGCATATAAACTCGAAATTTGTCAATATGATTGGTGACAAATTTTCACAAAAACTTCAAGCATAGCACATCTCTTAACATAAAACATAAGATAACAATATAGGATTATGAAAGGAATGATCAATATGTATCCATGTCCATATTACGTTCACACACCGATGTATACCCAATCCAATATATGTCCTGTTCATATGATGTGTCGGTGCCCTTACTTTGCAAATATGCCAATTAACTTAAAGGATTATGGTCCAAACCCGTTTGTAGTCGATATAGCGGCAGCTACAAAGCAGAATAATTATTTCCGGATGGCTTTATGGACGGGAAGCCATTTACAGCTTACTTTGATGAATCTCAATGTGGGAGAAGATATAGGTTTGGAAATGCATCCAAACCTTGATCAATTCATTCGGGTTGAAGAAGGTCAAGGACTTGTCAGAATGGGAGATAGCAAAGATAGGTTGGATTTTCAGGCAAATGTTCGGGACGATTGTGTGATTATTATACCCGCCGGTAAATGGCACAATCTAATCAATATGGGCAGCAGACCACTTAAACTATATTCAATCTATGCGCCGCCGCAGCATCCACACGATACAATACATGAAACTAAAGAAGATGCAGAAGAGAATCACGCCCTATAAGAAAATACCCGGATATGAACTGTATGAATAGAAATACTGCCAGGCGGAGCCATGTGCTCCAACTGGCGGTTCTGTCGTTAGTCTTTATGAACTTTGCTCAAATTATCCACTATGTGATAAATTGCTGCCACCGGGTGCTTAAAAATCATTCTGGAGCCGGCGTATTTCATAGCTTCCCGCACTTGTTGGCGCATATCTTTTCGGTAACAGTGAATTGGGCACTTTTCACAAGTCGGTTTGTTTTCCTGAAATTTGCACCGGTCAAGGCGCTGCAGGGCATATTGATAAAGTTCCTGACAGCTGCTGCATAACCCCTCTCTAGCGCTATGCTTATCTTTACAGTAGATATTTAACATCTTTTCGATTGTTTTTTTCTCCCTAGCAATCCTTTTATTTGTCATGTTTACATTCCTCATTCCTTATCCCGATATAATTAAATCCCCTAAATGACCGTTTCATTTTCCTGTTGCCGGAAAACTTAGACGAAATATTGTTCCCTTTCCTAATTGACTTTCAGCATCAATTTTTCCATCTTGAAGTTGAACAAGTTTGTTAACAATTACTAGGCCTAAACCAGTCCCTTTCGTCTCTAAATCAGAGTTTCGTTGATTCTTAGCCCTATAAAACCTATTCCAAATGTACGGTAGTTCTTCAGGAGGTATACCTATCCCATTATCTTCAATGATAAACTGAATCTTATCTTCATTCGAATCTATTGTTATCTTTATATTTCCATTATCGGTTGCATTAATTGCATTTTTAATTAGATTTCTAATAATTTGTTCCATTCTGTCAATATCACCTATCATAACATTATTATCTGATTTTTTACTAAACAAAATTGTGGTGTTATTATCTTTAGCCAAACCCTCCATAGACATTATTACCCCATGAGCCAGTGCAGCTAAATCTAAAGGCAATTTTTCTACCGTGACATCACCGCTTTCTATACGGCTTAAAGACAATATATCATCTACAAGTCTGGTAATATGCATTGTTTGAGCATAAATCAGATCTAAATATTTTTTCTGCAGCATTTTATCTTCAACCATATCGTCACGGATAGCCTCAGTAAATCCTTGAACAGCAGTTAAAGGTGTTCGTAATTCATGAGAAATTTCTGTAAATAATCTTGTTCTTTCTCCTTCAAGTTTTTCACTTTTTGACTGTATATTTTCTAAGTTGACAGTTAACTTTTTAATTTGTTCTGTTATATCATTTATTTCATCTAACGGATTGTTTTCATCGCTTATTAAGTAATTACCTCCATTAAACTCTGCTATACTAGTCGCTAAGCGTGAAATTGGCCTTGAAATACAATTTGCTAAGTAAACGGAAACAACAATAACAAATATTAAAATAATTATTCCACCAATAAGAATAGTTAACCTCATTTTATTTAAAATATGATCGAGATTGGCAGGTCGAGATTCTAGCAATATGCCTTTTTTAACTGTTTGTTTAGTATCTTCAACACTTCCCATTGGAATAGCAGCTGAAAAAGTAAGCAGCCCTGTTTCTTTATCAGTTTGGTGCGACACTTCAGTTTCACCACTAATCAGCACCCCTGTAAATTTGGCATCTATTTTGCTTAGCGGAACTACTTCCTGCTCTTGTGCTGTACTTAGTATTGTTCCCTTTTGGTCAAATACAATAATCCTTACATCAAAGCTATCCGCTAGAAACCTTAATAATTCTTGCTCCGTTTTCGTTTTAGGCTGGTTGCTGCTTAGGGGTTCCGATACAATATCTTTCTTAGTTAAGGCATAGTTAACCCTTTTCGATTTACGCAATAAATCTTGTTGAACTTGATCATATACTGACTGCTTTACCATATAATTCGAAAAATTTATTAATATAATAAGAGCTAAGATAAATACTGTTGCATTTGTAAAAAGTATTCTTGTATAAATGTTCTTATTAAATTGTTCTAATAGATTATATTTAGTTTTATTTGAGCATTTTGCAAATTAATTAGCCTTAGAAAATCAAGGTTTTCCAAGAACAAAGAAAGGACTTCACCCCAAAAACGGAGAAGTTTTCAAGTGACTAA
>JAVSMW010000006.1:0-159643 GCA_032027005.1 Thermincola sp.
ACCACACTCTATCAGATTTGCGTGAGGCACTATGAGAAATCCCGTATGGATATTGAAAAGCTTAGAAGAAAAAGCCTGTGACAGGGATTACAGGTACGAAAGGTTATACCGAAACCTGTACAATCCCGACTTCTATCTGCTTGGCCTACCCAAAACATCGCAAAATCACAGGGCAGTATGACGCCCGGAGCAGATGGAATGACTCTTGATGGAATGGACGAAGCGCGCATAAACCGAATCATCGCTTCGCTCAAAGACCACAGCTACAAACCGAATCCTGCCGGCGCGAGTACATCGCAAAGAAAAACAGCACTAAGAAGCGTCCGCTTGGAATTCCGTCAACGGACGACAAGCTGGTGCAGGAAATCATCCGAATGATTTTGGAAGCAATCTATGAGCCGGGATTCTCCAAGCACTCTCATGGATTCAGGCCAAAACGCAGTTGCCACACAGCGCTATCGGAAATCCAGAACACCTTTACAGGGGTAAAATGGATGATTGAGGGCGACATCAAGGCGTGCTTTGACTGCTTCGACCATCATGTGTTAATCGAACTACTCAGGCGGCGTATTCACGACGAATACTTTATCAGCCTGATGTGGAAATTCCTCAAAGCCGGATATATGGAGCAATGGGTATATCACTCAACCTATTCCGGCACACCGCAAGGCTCCGGAATGAGTCCGATTCTGGCAAACATCTACCTTCAGAATTGGACAACTTTATGGAGCAATATAAGGTGAAGTTTGACGTTGGCGGCAAAGACCGTCGCGAAACAAAGGAATATTCACGCATAAATGGAACACATGAGCGTCTGCGGAAAAAGTACCGCCGCCTGAAAGACACGCTCCCAGTCGAAGAACGAAAGGCTCTTGCAAAGCAACTGCGCTCTGTCCAGCTCCAAAAACTTCAGACCCCGTTGTATCCGGTGAAAGACGATGCCTACAAGCGGCTTCAATATAACCGTTACGCGGATGATTTTGTCATCGGCATTATCGGTTCAAAGGAGGATGCGGAAAAGGTAAGGTCAGATATTAAACTGTTCTTACAGGACAGCCTGAAGCTTACCCTATCGGAGGAAAAGACCAAGATTACACATTCCGCCGAGAAAATAAGATACTTAGGGTACGATATTTCCGTACTCAGGGATATGAGCTTCACCCGGACGGCAAACGGACAGCTCCAACGGCTCTGGTATGGTAGAGTTAAGCTCACTATGCCGCATGAGAGATGGTTCAATAAGCTGTTGGAGTACAGAACAATGAGAATCCTAAAGGATGAAAACGGTAGGGAACGGTGGAGGACATTACATCGAGGGAACCTGACAAGCAGACCAGACATTGAAATCATCAGCAAATTCAATTCAGAAATCAGAGGAATTTACAACTTTTACAGAATGGCGCAGAATGTGAGCACCATTGGACAAATTTTACAACATCAGAAAAGCAGTATGCTCAAGACGTTTGCCAATAAATATCGCACCCCACCGTCAATAAAATTAAAAAAAGCATATATCAAAGACGGTATTTTTTGGTGTTGACTACCAATCCAAAGAAGGTGAAAAACGGTGCGAGCTGTATCATGATGGTTTTACAAGGAAAAAGGACGATATGCTTGCCTATGTGGATATTCTGCCGCAGTACAAAAAGTACGATAAGCCGAACAGCCTCGCAGGACGGCTCAATAGCAAAACCTGCGAACTATGTGATGATAAGTCGGAACACCTGATAATGCACCATGTAAAGGCGGCTGAAAGATTTATCCGAATCTATACCTCTGAAAAACTGATGATGGAAAAAACGCAGAAAATCACTGGCGCTCTGCGCGGACTGCTTCAAAAAGGTACAGGCCAGAATACTCTAACGCTATAGTTGAACGGAGAGCCGGATACGCTGAAAAGTGTCCGTCCGGTTCGGGAGGGGGCATGACCGAAACCGCTGGTGAAAACCAGTATGGCGCGGTTATGCCTACCTTATCACATGCTGGTGTACTCGGTGAATCCCCGCGAANGGGTACGTCACCAAGTCAGCCATTGAAAAGATGCGGAGCAGTCTGGCAAGGGAGTTTTTTCAACAGGATCTCATACAGATTTACTCTGAGCAGACTGTACATAGAAATACGCTTGCAGAGCAGAGCCGAGATCTGCTGAGGGATATCCTGACACAAATACAGTCGGGAGTNCTGTGAGAGTACAGCCATTGAGAGTCTGATTTCCCAGCTTGCGGAACGCCTGAAGCATACCTCTGGGAAAAAACAATANGGTTATCTCAAAGCGCCGTTGAAAGCTATCGTTGATCAGATCGTGGATGAGCTGGCGAAGGATATGCGGGTGGCGGAAGCCTATGCCAAATGNCAGGAGCTTCGCAGCGAGGTGCTGCGCACATATATGGATAAGCTCNCTGATCNCGTTCCGCTCTCACAGCAAAAAGAATTTAAGCACNATAAAAAATATGGTGATCNGCGGAAGCCATGAATATATACAATCACCGTTTCACCTTCGAGGGCGATGAGTCAATGGAAGATTNACAAGAAGCMGCAGAATCTGATTCCCCGTTAGCGGAGGATGACTGCAAGTCGGCCATGGACGAGGCTTCGGATGACGGTGAGGATATGCCGTCCGCTATTATAGACGGTTCATCCAATCCTGACTCCGATGAAGCTGAATCCGGCAAACCACATATTGCGTGGAATGATCGCTACAAGGANGGCCCGTGCTTTTCTCTATGGCAGCGATGAAATAGAGCCCGATTTTGAGCAGGCCTTTCGCTTATTTTTGGCGGAAGCCGAAAGAGGCAACGCTCTCGCTATGCATGATCTCGGCAGGATGTACGCTGACGGNCTTGGTGTGGATATGGACGCAGAAACCGCATTCGCCTGGTACGAAAAAGCTCTCTCAGCATTCCTGGACATTGNAAGCAAATANGGAAATCCGGTATGTGGAATACCGCATCGGCAAAATGCATGCGGCGGGACTCGGTACGGAACGGGACTATGTGCAGGCGGCAGGATGGTTTGAAATGGCGGCTTCCCGAAATCACAAGTATGCCCAATATTCTCTTGCAGGTCTGTACTACAGGGGACAGGGCGTGAGCCAGGACTNACGAAATGGCGTTCCGGCTCTACGGTAAATCCGCCGTCCAGCGCGTTCCATATGCTAATTACGAGCTGGCGAAAATGTACCGGGACGGTATCGGCACAGAGAAGGACGCCGAGGAAGTGGAGCTGAATTTTGAGGAAGCCTTTTACGGCTTTAAGCGTCTGGAGGAACAAAGCCATGATGATAAGCTCCAATACCGCCTTGGGCAGATGCTCTATACCGGAACCGGAACGGAAAAGGACGTGGATGCGGCTATCGGATATTTTGNAAAAAGCCNGCCCGCCTCGGTNACGTCCATGCTCAGTATATGCTGGGCAAGGTTTATCTCGATGAGGATAGCGGACACAGAAATTCAGAGAAGGCTGTCCTGTGGCTGACCAANGGCTGCGGATAACGGTAGCAGTCCTGCTCAATTTGCCTTGGGTAAGCTCTATCGTGACGGCAGTCATGTGGAGAAGGATATTGTAAAAGCGGTGGAACTGTTCACGAAAGCAGCGGAGCAGAACAATTCATTCGCTCAGTATCAGCTTGGAAGGCTCTATCTGCTGGGACAGGATGTACTCAAGGATGTGGAAGCCGCCGTTAAATGGTTGACTATGTCCGCAGAGCTAGGCAATCAGTACAGTCAGTATGCTCTTGGTAAGCTGTACCTTATGGGCAGGGATGTTCCCCGTGACAGGGAAGCAGCAGTGCGCTTGCTCANCCCTGTCTGCTGAACAGGGCAACATCTATGCTCAGTTNTTTCTCGACCATCTGGACTCCTTCCGCGATCCGTCTCCGTTCCTTGCAGCAACAAGACTTTTACATCATTTAAGCCGGATTTTCCGCGACGAGCAAAAAAGGCTTTCTGNTGGTCTCGGCATGCAGACGGACAGCAAGCTCCGCCGTAAAATACGCGAAAAGAAGATCSSCCAGGGGCANTGCACCGGACGATCACGAACTCAAGCAAACAACCTATTAAAAGGAGGGCTCCCATGCAGAAGCTACAACCAAAACATGTGCAGAAAAAAGAACCGCTTCCTGAAAAAATCAAACCGACGTNCATTCAAACCATCCGCTCATCGGCGGGTGGCTTTTTTTCGCCGGTGCGGTAAGCGTAAACGCTGACAAAGGAGGATTGCAGTATGGCATATATTCATTTTACAGACGAGCAAAAGCAGCAGGCAAACTCTGTCGACTTGGTTGATTTCCTTCAGCGTCAGGGAGAGCAGCTTGTACGCTCCGGACGCGAATGGCGCTGGAAGCGTTATGACAGCGTAACCGTNGCGCGGCAATCATTGGTTCCGCCACAGCCGAAAGGAAGGCGGGCATGCTATTGATTTTGTACAACAGTTCTATGACATGAGCTTTCCCGAAGCGGTGACGCTGCTCCTCGGCGGCGAGTCCGGCGTGGAATGGAACCAGACCTCCAAGAGCGCGCCGNCTCTCCCCAAAGTCTTCGCGTTGCCGGAAGCCAATCCGGATATGCGCCGGGTGTTTGCCTATCTTATCAAGCAGCGCTTCATTGACCGGGAGGTGCTGTCCCACTTTGCACATGAAAAGCTGATCTACGAAGACAAGGAATACCATAACGCAGTATTTGTCGGGCTGGATGACAACGGCGTNCCCCGCCATGCTCACAAGAGAGGTACTTAWMYYCATGGCGAGCCTTTTAAGGGCAACGTGGAGGGCAGCGACCCGAAATACAGCTTTCACTGGATTGGAGAGAGCAACATCCTCTATATATTTGAGGCGCCGGTGGATATGCTGTCCTTCATCACGCTGAACCGAAAGGACTGGCAGGGTAACAGCTATGTTACCCTGGACGGTGTATCGGAACACGCCATGCTCCGCCAGCTGGAGTTGAATCCTCATCTGAAAAGCGTCGTACTGTGCCTGGACCATGATGAAGCAGGCATTGAGGGTGTCGGCCGCCTGAAGGATATTCTGCAGGAAAAGGGCTATGCGGATATTTCAGTAATGCAATCGATGTACAAGGACTGGAATGAGGATTTGAAAAGCAGAAATGGCATCNGANCCNCCATCCCGGCGCGGGAGCATCCCAAGCTGACACTCCTTCCTCAGGTATGCGCCGAGCTGCACGATTTGTGTAAAGCGCTCTCAACACATAAAGACCTTGACTCCTTCCTCACGGAGTGCGCTGAAGCGGTGGAGCCGCTTCTTATCTCCGGCAAAACAGCGGTTCTGAATACAGAAGCTGTTCGNGAATGCCTGCAGTGTATGGCAGCAGGCTCACTGACAGCCATGCAAAGACAATACCGGCATATGGAGCGGCCTGTAACAATGGAGCAGCTTGTTCAAAAGCTTCAGGACAGCNTACCGTCCCCATGAGGATCGGGGCTGGCTTCGTACTAGGGCGGAGCAGCTGCAACAGAAAGCTTCGGATATCAACCGTCAGCTTCAAGCGTCCGGTATCCGTACGCTGGAGGATAAGGAAAAGCTTCTGTCCTCTTATCAGAGCCTTGCGCTGGACTGCGTAAAAACCTTGATGTTTGTTGAACTGGAGATGCTGTCGCTGCTTCCGGTACGGGAGCAAACTGCAAATTTTTCTATGACCATGTAAAGGAGGGATCGAGTTGCAAACATCCCAAATCATAATTCTAACAGCCGCTGGANCTGTCCATGTTCGGCGTTATCGGCTTGTTATCACTCATAGCGCACTATTATACGCTTAACGGCATCAAGTCCAAAACTGTCGGAGACGGCCAGCATGGTACGGCGCGCTGGGCAACGAAGCGGGAGATTAAAAAGACTTATACCGAAGTCCCATACGAGCCGGGGAAGTNGGCGGGAGGGCAAAAGCCTTCCGAAAGCCCAGGGTCTGATAGTCGGCTGGAGGAAGGCGTCGCTGNTTTGACAATACCGCCCCGCACGGATATGCGCTGGTGGACGATGACGATATCCACTGTCTGATGATCGGCGCGGCGGGTGTCGGCAAGACCGCTAACTTTCTTTATCCGAATCTGGAATACGCCTGCGCCTGCGGCATGAGCTTTGTGACCACCGACACCAAGGGCGANCCTCTACCGCAATTATGCNGGAATCGCAAAAGACAACTACGGATACGATGTTGCTGTNCATCGACCTGAGAAACCCCACCCGCTCGGACGGAAACAATCTGCTCCATCTGGTCAACCGGTATATGGACGCATATCTTAATAATCCTCAGAATCTTGCGTTTAAAGCCAGAGCGGAGAAGTATGCCAAAATTACCGCCAAGACCATCATCTCCTCCGGCGGNTTTTGATTCAGCAATGGCTGGACAAAACGCCTTCTTCTATGACGCGGCAGAAGGGCTGCTGACGTCCGTGATCCTGCTTATCGCGGAATATTGCGAGCCGAAGCAGCGGCACATCGTGTCGGTGTTCAAGCTCATACAGGATCTTCTGGCGCCCAGCGGCGTCAAGGGCAGGACTTTGTTTCAGCTGCTCCTTGCTCATCTGCCGGATGAGCACAAGACCAAGTGGTTCGCTGGGGCGGCGCTCAATTCGGCGGAGNCAGGCCATGCAGAGTGTTCTCTCAACAGCGCTGTCCCGGCTAAACGCCTTTCTTGATTCCGAGCTGGAGCAAATCCTGTGCTTTGACACGGCAATCGATGCGGAGAAGTTCTGCACAAACAAAAGCGCCATCTTCCTGGTAATGCCGGAGGAAGATAACACAAAGTATTTCATCATCAGCCTGATTGTTCAGCAGCTCTACCGTGAAATCCTGTCAGTGGCCGACGAGCNATGGCGGCAAGCTCCCCNAGCCGTGTGATGATGTTCCTCGACGAGATAGGAACCATCCCCAAAATCGAGTCGGCTGAGATGATGTTCTCCGCTTCCCGTTCTCGCCGTGTGTCCATTGTCGCTATCATCCAGAGCTTTGCGCAGCTGGAGAAAAACTATGGCAGAGAGGGTTCGGCTATCATCATCGACAACTGCCAGGACACGGTGTTCGGCGGCTTTGCTCCTAACAGCGAATCGGCGCAGATTTTGTCTAAAGCCATGGGCAGCAAGACCGTCATGAGCGGTTCGGTCAGCCGGGGTAAAAATGACCCGTCGCAGAGCCTGCAGATGATTGANGCGCCCGCTGATGACCCCGGACGAACTCAAGTCTATGCCCAAGGGCCGNTTTTATTGTTACTAAAACTGGTGCCTACCCGATGCGTACCCGGCTGAAGCTATTTACGGAATGGGGCATTACCTTCGGCAAGCCTTATGAAATAGCCGAACAATCGGCCCGAGAGGTGGAGTATGCCGACAGACGNCGGCGTGGAGGAAGAAATTATCCGCCGACATTCTGCCTGTGTAGATGTGCCGGAGGAACCCGAAGCTGATGCTGTGGCATCGGGTGGATTGCTCCATACGCAGGTTCAGGAGCCGGATACACCGTCCAGGCCAAAAGCGCCTGTTCGGATTGAGTAGGAGGTGAAGCTGTGGGTTACTTTTCTTCTCTTTATTCCTCGGAGCTGCCGCATCGTGCGCGATCCGTCTATATGTACCTGCATGACCGCGCCGACAAGGACGGTAAATGTTATCCGGCGATTGGTACCATCGCCAGGGAGCTGAAGCTGTCCCGAAGCACTGTNCAAGCGCGCAATAGCTGACCTTGAAAAGAGCGGGCATCTTCGTAAGGAACAGAGGTGGCGTGAAAATGGAGGCAAAAGCAGCAACCTTTATTTTTTGAAATAAGAGATGGGGANGATCTAAAAAGTTTTACTTCTAAACCAAGGGGCAGTCTGTTCCTTTAATGAACTATGGTACAGTTCACCATGAGCTATGCGGTGAACTCCCCACTCTAAGAAATAACCTAACGTCAGAAAAGAAACAAAATATAAGTTGCTTGAAGTGACCGCAATAGGCGAAACAGCGGTAGAAGAANACCAGAATATTTTTCAATATACTTGCTCGTTTTAAATCGGAGCTCCCATTGGGGTTGCTGTTTATGAGAGTACCTTCAGAATAAAATTAAGGGATTCGCTAAGGGGGGGCGGTGAGAAGATATGAGTTATAGATTTAAAACAGAAATTGGGTATTAAGAAGATAACTTGCACTGTATTAAGTTATCGGTTGCAAAAAAGACATTTTGAAATTTATGATTTGACCATGAAGGTTTTGCCTGTAAGGAAAAGGCAGCTTCATGGTTTTTGTCTTTCAAGGGTTAGTGCGAAGGCGTTCCTTCCCCGCAATAAATATTTCTTATCCTTTTACAAGAAAAATAAAAATAATTTATTGGACTTATAAGATANTTTTTGTAATAAGATATCTTCGGAATGAAATNTGATAGGAGGGATAAACATGGACGGTGGTTTGAGCGGGTTTTACCGGAGGCTCTTCAGGGACCACTGGCATCCTGTGACGGCGGTGGTAATACTGGGCATGTTAAGCGCTGCCTATTTCGGCACATTGCAGACAGTCTGGGCCGTTACCGGGGAATTCACCCGCTGGGGCGGGCATTTCCTGCAGTGGCTGGGCTGCGATACCGGGCAAATGAGTTATTTTANAATTATCAAGCTGCAGGGCTTGCCGTGGAACCGCGTTGACGGCTGGGTGGTTTTCGGCATGTTCGACNGGGCGCTGATTGCCGCTTTGCTGGCTGGCAACTTCAAGCTTAGGGTGCCGGTGCAGAGGCGCCGCCTGGTACAGGGGCTGTTTGGCGGTATTATTGCCGGTTTTGGCACAAGGCTGGCCATGGGCTGCAACCTTGCGGCAATGTTTACAGGGGTTCCACAGTTCACTCTGCATGCCTGGCTCTTTACGCTTGCTACCATTAGCGGTACGTATTTAGGCCTGAAAGTCAGCCTGATGCCCTTTTTTTTGGGCNAAACCGGTGATCTTGCCTGGTGGTTTGGTCAAAACTTCCGAGCGGGCNAAAAAGCCGCCAGCCTATTATTGGCTGGGTTATGGCTGCTGCTGCGTTGGCATGGATGGTATTGACCTGGCGGGCCGGNAACGGCAAACTGGCTATTGCAGGTATATTTGGGCTGGCCTTTGGGGCTGTNAATTGAGCGGGGGCAAGTCTGCTTTACTTCGGCATTTCGTGACTTGTGGCTGGTAGGGCGGGCCACGACAGCAAAGGCAATTATTCTGGGCATGGCTGTACAGTCGCTAGGCACCCTGTATTTCATCATGCAGGGAGTNCCCTGCCAAAGTGATGTGGGCCGGTGCGGGAAGTATCATCGGCGGGCTGCTTTTTGGCTTTGGGATCGTTATTGCCGGCGGCTGTGAGACGGGCTGGATGTATCGGGCCATGGAAGGGCAGGTGAATTTCTGGTTCGTGGGCCTGGGCAATATTATCGGTGCCACAGTTCTTGCTGAAGCNTGGGACAAAGGCATTNACGCTTTCCTTGTCGCCCCGTNTCCCAAGGTGGANCCTGTTAAAGCTTCTTGGCCCTTGGGGCGCTTTAGCCGCTACCTTTGTTTTCCTGGGCCTGATTTATGCCTGGGCACGGTGGATGGTAGCCCGCCGTAAATATGGGTTGGATCTGCATCTGCCGGTGGAAATCAATACTGCGGCCACGGCAGATACCAAAAGTTTTTAATATAACAGGAGGGTGATATTTTGACAGAAGAAATTTTGTCTGTTGACCTTGTGCTTGACCTGCGGGGGGAACCGTGTCCTTATCCGCTGATATACAGCCTGGAAACCCTTGGCAGGATGAAACCGGGACAGGCGCTGGAAGTCCTTGCTGACTGCCCGCAGTCCTTCCGAAGTGTGCCAGAAGAAGCGGTTAAGCAGGGGTATCTCGTGCTACGGCAGCCTATAAGGGAAGGAGCCACCATCAGGTTTTTTCTTAAAGTGCCGGAGGATAAGTAATTATTAACCCAAGGGACATTGGACGGTTGGTCCGAGGCATTTAANCCTTCCTTGTTTTATGGCAGTTCATGACCAAACTGTGAACTGTTTGTGAACATAACTAACCAAACGTACCAATTTTCGAAAAAGCTGATGTGTTTGGCGGAGCTGCAATAAAAAAATTTTTAACCCAAAAAAGGATTTCATGCAAGTACATAGAATAAAATAATTTATAAGTTTAGTAAGGTATCAAGAAGGTACCGTCAAGTCAAGAAGCTGGTTATAGCGACAATCGAAAATTTAGGATTTGACCATGAAGGTCTTGCCTGAAAGGAATAGGCAGCTTTCATGGTTTTTGTTTTTCAAGGGGGGATGTTGAAAAAGGCTCAAATTTTACATATTTGTATTGAATAAGATTACCTTGTGACTAATTATTTTGTAGAGGAGCTGATATTCATGCACATGGCGGATGCTTTAATTTCACCGGTCGTAGGTGGAACCATGTGGGCCGCTACCGCGGGAGCCGCAGCCTATTCAATTAAGAAAATCCAAAATGATTTGGATGNAAAGAAGATTCCCTTGATGGGAGTAATGGCGGCTTTTGTTTTTGCCGCGCAGATGATTAATTTTTCAATACCTGGGACCGGTTCAAGTGGTCACCTTGGAGGCGGCCTGCTGCTGGCTATTCTACTTGGGCCATATGNCGGATTCCTGGCCATGGCTGCCATTCTTTCAATTCAGGCCTTGTTTTTTGCTGACGGAGGACTTCTGGCATTAGGGNTGCAATATTTTTAATCTTGGATTNTTTACCTGTTTTATTGCCTATCCCCTGATATATAAACCGATTATTGCCAAAGGATATACCCCCAAACGCATTTTTGGAGCATCCATGCTTGCCGCGATTATTNGGCCTTCAGCTGGGTGCCTTTGGCGTCGTGCTTGAAACTCTGTTTTCCGGAAAGACCGAACTTCCTTTTGGCACCTTCGTATTGCTGATGCAGCCCATCCATCTTGCGATCNGAGTGGTGGAAGGCCTTGTCGTTACCGCTGTTGTTTCTTTTGTTTGGAAGGAACGACCGGAAATCATTGAGAAAGCAGCTTTGGGAGAAGCGCTGGGAAGTGTCTCCATNAAAAAAAGTTTTAACTGTCCTTGCTCTGGCGGCGGTAATTGCCGGAGGCATGTTCTCCTGGTTTGCTTCGGCTAATCCGGACGGCCTGGNAATGGTCTATGTTCAGAACAGCAGGCGTAGAGGAACTTAAAGCGCCAGATGGCATTCATCAGACCATGTCTGAAATCCAAAGCAAGACCGCCTTTTTACCTGATTATGGCTTTAAGGCATCAGAAAACGATAGCGCGGCAANGCACTGGAGAAGGTGAAGGCGAAGCGTCATGGCCTGCTGTAAGTGGCGGCACCAGTGTTGCAGGACTTGTTGGCGCCGGTTTGACGCTTGCTTTTGCGGCNTCTTATTGGGTTTGCCGTTAGCTTGGTCAAAAAAAAGAAGCCTGATTTAACCGCTTAAAAACTNACGAGGCGGGGTTAATAACCCCGCCAGCAATTATTTTAAAGGATTTGAGTATCATTATGGCAAACACAATGGATTCATTATTTAATATTCGGCTTCTGNACGACTTGGCCCGCAAGGAAACTGTCGTCCATAGGGTACACCCTCTCGTAAAGCTTCTGACCACAGTCATTTATTTGACAGTGGTTGTCTCCTTTGGCAGATACGAAATTATCGGTCTTCTGCCCCTGCTTTTTTATCCTNGTGCTGGTGATAACACTGGCTGAGCTTNCCCTTACTACCCATATTGAAAAGAATGCTGCTTGCCGCACCTTTTGTGATTGGAATAGGTATATTAAACCCTGTGTTTGACCATCAAGTTTTTGTGGTTGGCGGGCTGACAATATCCAGAGGCTGGATCACCTTTTTTGCAGTTTTCCTGAAGTGTATATTCACTGTGAGTGCGGCGCTGCTGCTTATTGCCACCACCGGGATGGACAGACTGGCATCTGCTTTAAGGATGCTGAAAGTTCCACGTCTGTTTGTATTGCAGCTGTTGTTGACCTACCGGTATATCTCAGTGTTGATGGAAGAGGTTTCTCTGATATGGAGGGCATATTCAATGCGGGCTCCTCAGCAAAAGGGGATTCATCGCGGGGTTTGGGGCTCTCTGATTGGGCAGCTTATACTAAGGACTTTTGAAAGGGCGCAGCGAGTATATCAAGCCATGTGTTTAAGANGGTTTACAGGGGAGTACAATACGGGAGGACACATAAGGGTTACAGCCCAGGACTTAGCATATTTGGTTGGTTGGAGTCTGNTTTTTGCCTTAGTGAGAATTTACAATATTCCTATGTTGATAGGCACATTGTTTACAGGAGTGGTATGATGAGTCACCATATGACAGAGGTCAGAGATTTGCATTATATTTATCCGGATGGGCATAAGGCGATAAATGGCATATCCTTTGAAATCCACCATGGAGAGTCGGTGGGAATTATTGGGGCAAACGGTGCGGGCAAGTCTACCCTGCTTATGCTGCTCATGGGAGTTCTTTTCCCATGCCAAGGGGAAGTTCGGGTGGGCGAGGTTTTAGTAACTAAAAAGACTCTGCCAAGTATTCGTCAAAGGATGGGCATGGTTTTTCAGGACCCGGACGACCAGTTGTTCATGACAACTGTTTACGATGATGTGGCCTTTGGGCCGCGCAATTACAAGCTGGAAGNAAAAGAAGTGGAAAAGCGGGTGCATCAAGCCTTGGAGATGGTTGGAATTCTTCATCTAAAAGATCGGGCGACCTTCAAGCTGTCCGGCGGCGAAAAGCGTGCTGCAGCCATTGCATCTGTGCTTTCCATGCAGCCGGATATTCTGGTGATGGATGAGCCAACCTCTGCGCTTGACCCCAAATCCAGACGGAGGCTGATGAAACTGCTCAATAGCTTTGAACACACAAAAATCATAACCAGCCATGATTTAGATATGGTATACGAATTATGTGCAAGAACCATAGTAATTAAAAACGGTGAAATCGCCGCAGACGGGCCTGCGTCAGAAATTCTGCTNAAATGCTGAATTGATGGATGCCTGTGGGCTGGAGATGCCCCTGGCACTGCAAAATTGTCCTGTATGTGGTAGGAAAAAATAANAAAATATTTTATGCAAAAGGAATTCTTTAAATTATGTAGAATGGATAGTAAAGAGAATTAGGTATCAAGAAGATACCTTGTCATGATTAAAGGAACAGGTTACCANAGCAGAATAATTAGGATNTGACCATGAAGGTCTTGCCTGAAGAAATGGGCGGATTTCATGGTTTTTGTTTTTTTAAGAAGGATTATTTGATGATTTATATCATCAAAGTCATTTGAAGGATACATTAGATTGCAATATGCTAAAGGAGTGAAAATGAAAGTAGCGGTAATTGATGGACTGGGCGGAGGAATANGCAAAGTTTTAGTAGAGAAAATCAGGAAAGAGTTTCAGGACGATGTGGAAATATGGGCCTTTGGGACTAATTCCACGGCTACCTCAATTATGGTCAAGGCAGGCGCTGACGAGGGCGCTACAGGAGAAAACCCTATCAGTCGCAATATTGATAAAGTCGAAGTCATTATAGGTACAATATCAATAATTATTGCAAATTCGATGATGGGAGAGTTGACTNCCGCTATGNCTGAAGCGGTTGGGTCCAGTAACGCCATAAAGTTGTTSSTGCCTCTTAACCGGTCAAAAGTGAGTATTATTGGCTCACAACCGGAACCATTGCCACATCTTGCTGACAAGTTGCTGAAACAGTTGCATGATATTAGAAAAGAAAGGTCGGATAATCATGTGTGAAGCAAACGCATATGTAAAAAACAACGGCAACGAAGAACTTTTACTNGAGTCGGTGGATAAAATAACGCCTGAAGACAATATGTTAATATTGGAAAACATCTATGGGCAGAAAAAAACGATTAGGGGTAAGATTGTTGAAATGGCTTTGGTGGAGCACAGAATTGTAATTGAGAGAACGTAGCGGTTTCAAATTTAGGTTGTTTGTTGCATTTTTCNTTTAAGGCAGCAGGTTGTTGTTCCGCAAGAAGCGGATATGCATAAATTGAGTTAATATTGAGCAGAAGATAAACGAGCCAAGAAGGTTCGCCTTAACAGCGACTTTTTGGCTCGTTTTATTATATGATTTCATTTTTCCGGTTTCCTTGGCAGGACCGGAATTAACCTCCTTANTTTTTTATATATTTTATCCTCCTTTCGGATTGGCGGGGGGAATATCTGACAGTTCTCTCCGCCGGGCTCTTTTTTGGGTTCATGNTTTTTGGGAAGTTAATCCATATTGGGATTAATCAGTATAAATAAATGGAAGGAGATGTTGTTTAATGTGTAAGGAACTGACTCCTTGGGAAAAGTGTGTAGAATTTCACGGTCATATCTGTCCNGGACTGTCTATTGGTTTTAAGGCGGCGGTAATCGCTCTAAACCAGTTGGGTGTTTCCAGGGCCGGGGATGAAGAATTGGTAACCATCGTWGAGAACGATGCCTGTGGGGTTGACGCGGTGCAGGTTTTAACGGGGTGTACCATCGGTAAGGGGAACCTGATTTACCGTGATTACGGAAAACAAGTATATACCATCGGCAACAGAAAGACCGGCGAAGCGGTCCGGGTTGCTGTAAAGCCTGATATTATGGGACGCGACCCCGAGCACCGGAGATTGATGGACCTGGTCATGAGAGGTGAAGCAACAGCCGAGGTATATGAGCATTTCAGGAGAAAGCACTTGGAGAAGTCACAAAGAATTCTGGAACTGGCTGATGAGGAGTTCTGCAAGGTGGAAAAAGTTGAACTGGCATTCCCTAAAAAAGCGCGAATTTTCGATACGATAATTTGTCAGGAATGCGGGGAAGGGGCCATGGAACCCCGCGTGCGGGTTAAGGACGGGAAAATGGTCTGCCTGGCATGTGCAGGGGAAGAGTATACAAGAGGATGGTAAAGGAGGTAAGTAATAATAAAGTTGTTTAAGAGACAAGGGCAGCCGGATTGCACAACTGCCTATCAGCAATATAAGGGCAGGAAAAATGTTATTATCTTACTACTGGTGATATTGACGGTTTTTTTGGCAGCGTTTGCTATTAATGCTGGATCCACAGACTTAAACCTCTATCAGGTTCTAATTACTATTCTGGGGCAGGGAAGCAGTATTTCTAATGTAGTAATCTGGAATATTCGTCTACCCAGGGTTTTAGCAGGCATTATTGCCGGCACAGGTTTGTCGGTGGCTGGCTGTGTGATGCAGAACAACCTGAGAAATCCTCTAGCATCTCCCTCTACCTTGGGAATAGCCAATGCCGCAGCCTTTGGGGCTAATATGGCTATTATAGTTTTCGGAGCCGGCAGCGTCCAGAGTGCCAATGCTGATGCGGTAATCATCAACAATCCATATATGGTCACGGTTTCAGCCTTTATCTGGTCGATGGTGGCTGCCTTGGCTGTTTTACTGCTGGCAAAGTTCCGGGGATTTTCACCGGAGGCCATGATTCTGGCCGGTGTCGCAATTGGTTCACTCTTCTCGGCTGGAACCATCCTTATCCAGTATTTCGCTCAGGATGTGCAAGTAGCAGCCGTGGTTTTCTGGACCTTCGGCGACCTGGGACGGGCTTCCTGGAAGGAAGTAATCATCATGGCTTGCCTGATTATTCTTTCAATCATCTACTTTATGCTCAGAAGATGGGACTACAATGCTCTTGACAGCGGGGAAGAAACTGCTAAAGGACTGGGTGTTAACGTAGAAACAGTACGCCTGGGAGGTATGTTTGTTTCTTCCCTGATCACCGCAGTGACGGTGTCATTCCTGGGAATTATCGGATTCATTGGTCTGGTCGGCCCTCAAATAATGAGGAGAATCATCGGTGAGGATCATCGTTTCCTCATCCCGGCATCAGCATTGATGGGGGCACTGCTGCTCCTGGTTTCCGATACCATGGCAAGGACAATCATTGCACCGGTAGTATTGCCTGTTGGAGCTATTACCTCTTTCCTGGGGGCGCCACTCTTTCTTTATTTATTAGCAAGGGGGCATCAAAAAAGATGATCTTATCTGTTCAGGGATTAAAATTCAGATATCCGAGCCGTTCGGTGTTTCAAGACATTGATTTTGCTGTAGTGAAGGGAGAATGTCTGGCCGTTTTGGGTACTAATGGTGTAGGTAAGTCAACCTTGCTCAAGTGTCTTAACCGGATTTTGAAACCAAAATCCGGTGTTGTCTACATTCAAGGAGATGAGGTTTTTAAACTCAGCCGTATTGAATTGGCCCAGAGAGTGGGCTATGTCGCACAGAAATATGAGAGTGCCAGGAGCACTGTTTTTGATGCGGTACTGCTGGGCAGGAAACCATATATTAAATGGAATGTCAGCCAGCAAGACCTGGAGATCACTAACCGGGTTCTGAAGCTGCTGGAAGTGGAGGACTATTCCCTGCGGTATTTGGATGAATTGAGCGGAGGAGAATTACAGAAGGTGGTGATTGCCCGGGCACTGGCCCAGGAACCGGATCTGCTTCTGCTAGATGAACCAACCAGCAATCTGGATCTGAAAAATCAGCTCGAAGTAATCAGTATCATTAAGAAAGTAGTTAATAGCCAGCAGATTGCCGCCATCGTAACAATGCACGACCTGAACCTAGCCCTCAGGTTTGCTGACAAGTTCCTACTGCTTAAAAGTGGTATCATTTTTGCGGCTGGCGGGATTGAGGTGATGACCCCGGAGAACATAGAGAGCGTTTATTCCGTTCCGGTAACGATTGAAAAATGCCGAAACGTTCCCGTGGTCGTTCCTTTGTAACACAACTGGCTGGTTAACACAGAACCGTTTATATATGCGCTTAAGCATTAAAATCCACTGATAGAAAGGAATGTAAGTTGTGAGTAAAAGAATTACTGTTTTATTACTGACGATTTTACTGTTGGTTACCTTTATAGCAAGCGGTTGTGGTTCCAAGACTGTCCAGGAGAAGGATGCCGGGTCGAAAAAGATTGCGTTAACGGATATGCTTGGCAGGCAGGTTTCACTTACCATACCGGCGGAACGGGTGGTGGCTATTGGACCCGGAGCACTGAGGCTTTACAGTTACGTGAACGGTGTGAACAAGGTAGTGGGAGTAGAGCAGATAGAAAAGGATAACCCCACCGGCAGACCCTACCTCCTGGCTAATCCTTCGCTGATGAATCTTCCTGTCATCGGACCCGGTGGGCCTAACAATGCTCCTGATCCGGAGAAGATATTGGCTGTTAAACCTGATGTAATATTCAGTACTTACATCACAGATAAAGCTGCAGTTGAGGAGCTGCAAGCAAAAACAGGTATTCCCGTGGTGGCCCTGAGCTATGGAAAAGTATCCACTTTTGATCCTAATGTTTACAGTTCTGTGCAGCTGATTGGCGAGATAGTGGGCCAGGAGAAGAAGGCTCAGGAATTGATTGCTTATATGGAGAAATGCAAACAGGACTTGGATGATCGAACCAGGATAATTACCGACAACAAGAAACCCAGTGTGTATGTTGGGGCTTTAGGCGCCAGAGGAACACACGGCATCGAAAGCACACAGGGTAAATATTCTTTGTTTGAAGCTGTACACGCAAAGAATGTAGTGGATGAAACCGGTAAAACCGGATCTATGATGATTGATAAGGAAAAATTGATACAGTGGAACCCGGTTAAAATTTTTATTGATCAGGCCGGATATTCAATGGTACAACAGGACTATCAAAAAAATCCGGAATTTTACAAGGCTTTGTCGGCAGTTAAGAATGGTGAACTATACTCCCAATTGCCATATAATTATTACACCACCAATATTGATACTGCTATAGCTGATGCCTTCTATCTGGGTAAAGTAATTTACCCAGAACAATTTAAGGATGTCGATCCGGAGAAAAAGGCTGATGAGATTTATCAGTTCCTGCTTGGTAAACCACTCTACACTCAGATGGCCAAAGATTTTGGCGGGTTTAAGAAGTTGACATTGCCGTAAATGGATAAAATTCTTGGTGGTGACTTTGATATTATGAAAAATGAAAATGACAAGACAACACAGGTGGATTTCTGGGCCAGAGCTTGGCAGCAAGCTTCCCGGCATAAAAGAAAAGGTTCCTGGCAAAAAAGTAATTACGAAAAATCAGCGGCCATATGGAACACCAGGGCTGATAGTTTTGCCAGAAACACAGCAAGAGAAAAAAATCAGGCCAGAATACAGGCGGTTTTTGAGTTTTTGGATTTTTGTGGAGTTAATATTGAAGGCATGACGGTGTTGGACATTGGCTGTGGCCCCGGTAATTACACCATACCCCTGGCAAAAAGGGCGGCTCATGTTTGGGCTCTTGATCCTGCGGCCAAGATGTTGGATATACTTAAAGCAAGAGCCGGGGAAGGAGGTCTTACCAATGTCACGTACTTAAACCAGCCTTGGGAGGAAGTGGACCTGGTCAGAAAAGGCTGGATGGGTAAGTTTGACCTGGTATTTGCCTCAATGACACCAGGTGTTAATGACAAAGAAACCATGGAAAAGATGATGAATGCATCGAGGGGATGCTGCTATGTAAGCAAATTTGCCGGGCAGCGCAGGAACAACCTGCAGGAAAAACTGTGGCAGACAATGTTTCAGGAAACTTGGGCAGATAGTTCTACCGACATTATTTATCCTTTCAACCTGATATATTCTCTCGGATATTTTCCCTCATTAAGATTTATTAGCTCAAAGTGGATTAATGAAGATTCAGTGGAGGAAACGATTCAGAAGCTTACGGATTGGTTAGCGGGTTATACGGATATAACTCCACAGATATTGGAGACTATACGTAAATGCGTCTTGGAGGAATCAGCCGATGGCGTGGTAAAAGAAGAAGTTGAAGCTAATATCGGTATGATGATTTGGCGAGTATGAAAGCTTTTAATTGCGTGGGAGGCCTTTACAGCCACTGAATGGCAAAGGTTTAATCATAAGAATGAAGAATTCGGCTTATAATCCGCAACTATTTAACCACAAAAAAAGAGCCGAAGCTCTTCTTTAGTGCAATGTCATGCTTCTTAATTCCGATATCATTTGCTCCCCGTCTTTGATGTGCTGTTGCAAATGGCTGACACGGTTCTGGTCGCTGGTTTTCTGCAACTCCTGAAGTTCCAGCCTGTGAGCATCAAGTGAACCTTCGAGGTCATTGAAAAGATTTACAGCTTCGTTAAAATTAATACCACCTTGGCTTTTAAGCTGGTCGAAACGGTGTTTAACACTGGAACAACTCATAATTGATATTGCCTCCTTAANACTATTAGTGTTAAAATTTAAAAACAAATTTATACCCGGAGAGCATTAGAATTTATTTTGTAGACGACCTTGGTTTTTCTGGACAATTACTATGGTACTGTGATACAATTCTGAAAAAGGAATATATTTAGGCAAGTGATTCTGTTTTTAACAGGATTGAAAAGGGAAGCCGGTTTAAATCCGGCGCGGTCCCGCCACTGTAAGAGGGAGCCTGTCTGCATGATGCCACTGGAGATTCCGGGAAGGCGCAGCACAGGCGATGACCTTGAGCCAGGAGACCTGCTTGCTTAGACTCGCCGCTGGTACCCACGAAGGATGGGGAGGAAGAGAACCTTAAGGTTTTTTACCCTCTGCATAATCGTGCAGAGGGATTTTTAGTTTACAACTAAATATTTTTGGAATAGGTGTTTTATCCCGAGGGATAAGACTTAAATGTTTCATAACTTTTTAAACTGCTTGAGGCCGTAGAATGAATGTAACCAAGAGAATGATAACACTTACATTCTTGATGACCCGGCAAAAAGCAACCGGCCTGTTCTGGCGCACCGCAAAATACTTTTTTGGGGAGGTGGTCAGATTAGGTTTGCCTTGGTTATTCCTTCCCTGGTCATACAAGACCAGGTTTTTTATTTAAAACTTATCAAAACGGAGGGGAATTTACTGTGAAAAACATAAAAAGAACTGTGCTTGTATGTACATATGTTTTTGCATTATCGTTAACTATACCACAATATGCCTATGCCATGCATATTATGGAAGGTTTCCTGCCAATGAACTGGGCGGGCTTCTGGTTTGTCCTGATTATTCCATTTTTGTACATGGGACTGCGTTCCATCCAAAAAACAATTCATACCAACCCAAGCTTGAAAATGCTGTTGGGTTTGGCCGGAGCTTTTGCTTTTGTGTTGTCGTCCCTCAAAATTCCGTCGGTGACCGGTAGTTGTTCTCACCCCACAGGTGTTGGATTAGGCGCTATTATGTTCGGACCAATGGCGATGGTTGTTTTGGGATGTATTGTCCTCATTTTTCAGGCAGTTTTGCTTGCCCACGGTGGTATAACTACCTTGGGTGCCAATACTTTTTCGATGGGAGTAGTTGGCCCGATTGTCTCATATGTCATCTACAGAATTGCCAAAAAACTGGGGGCTCCGGTCTGGTTGTCGGTGTTTCTTGCCGCGGCTTTAGGGGATATGCTCACATATATTACCACATCATTGCAACTGGCTTTGGCTTTTCCGGCCCAGTCCGGCGGCGTCATGGCTTCATTGATCAAGTTTATGGGTGTGTTTGCCGTTACCCAGGTACCGCTGGCGATTAGCGAAGGAATTTTAACGGTAGTCGTTTTTAATATTTTAATGGCTTACAATAAGCAGGAACTTCGGGAACTGTCAGTTCTGACAAAGGAGGCTTAATAATGAAAAAAAATCTGGTTCTCATTGGGATTGTCGTGATATTAGCTATAATACCTTTCTTTGTTCAAAAAGGGGCTGAATTCGGGGGCGCTGACGGGCAGGCCGAAAAAGTTATTACCCAGATTAACCCGGATTATAAACCATGGTTTAGCTCATTTTGGGAGCCGCCCAGCGGTGAGATCGAGAGCCTGCTGTTTGCCGTGCAGGCTGCGCTGGGAGCCGGTTTTGTCGGTTATTTCATCGGTTATAGCAAAGGTAAAAAAACCAGGGAAGAGAGTATTTCTAATGCTGAACATTGACGGGTTCGCATACTCTAATAAGTTGCGCCATGTTCATCCTCTGGAAAAATTCTGGTTTGCTTTTACGACTATGTTCCTGTGTCTTGGTTTTTCTTTGCCCGTAATTTCGTGCATTGTAATACTCTTAATGGCTTTTGCGATAGTGAGACTTGCTCACATTCCAGTCAAAGTATATTTCAAATTAATGTCTTTGCCTTTTTCATTTTTGCTGATTGGAGTATTAACCATTGCTATATCTATCACACCCCAAGGGTTGGGCGCTGGATGGCTGGCGAAAATAAACATATCGGGAATAACTGTCGGCCTTACATATAATGGTCTGATAACGGCTGGAGGGTTGTTTCTTAAATCATTGGGTGCGGTCTCTTGTCTGTATTTTCTTTCACTAACTACTCCAGCCGTGGAAATGGTAGCTGTTATGAGGAAGTTAAAATTTCCTGCCCTTTTCATAGAATTGACTGACCTGATATACCGGTTTATATTTGTTATGCTGGCAACAGCAGACGACATCTATACCAGCCAGTCTTCCCGCTGGGGTTATGCTTCGGTTAAAAACTCCATGAAATCCCTCGGACAATTGACTGCTGCCTTATTTGTAAAAGCTCTCCACCGTTCTCAGGCGTTATTCACTGCTTTGTCGTCCAGAGGTTATACCGGACAGTTAAATGTTTTAACACCCGAATACACTGTTTCTGTAAACAATATAATCCTGATTGCTGTCATAGAGTCGGCTTTAGCCATTACAGCGATCTTGCTGGAGGTGGGGAAAATTGGCTGATTATATTCTTGAGGCGGAGAATCTTAACTACAGTTATCCTGATGGAACCCAAGCTTTAAAAAACTTATGTTTAAAGATTCCCAGGGGTCAAAAAACAGCCGTACTGGGCTCCAATGGGGCGGGAAAGTCCACTCTTTTTCTTCACTTTAACGGTATTTTAAAACCCAAGAGCGGCACAGTAAGATTTAATGGTAAAGATGTTAGCTATGACAGGAAACCACTGTTGGAATTGCGGAAAAATGTTGGGATTGTATTTCAGGACCCAGACAGTCAACTGTTTTCAGCCAGTGTTTATCAGGAGATTTCCTTTGGACCGCTGAATATTGGATTGGCCGAAAAAACGGTTAGGGATCGGGTCGAGCAGGCAATGACTGCCACCGGGATTAATGAACTGAAGGACAAACCTACCCATATGTTGAGTTACGGGCAGAAGAAGAGAGTGACCATTGCGGATATATTGGCCATGGAACCCCAGGTTCTTATTTGTGATGAACCTACTGCGTGGCTTGACCCGAAACATGCCAAACAAACGATTCAGTTGTTTAATGAAATCAGTCGAAATGGCACTACTGTTATCCTTTCGACCCACGATGTGGATTTGGCATATTCCTGGGCTGATTATGTCTTTATCGTGAGTGACGGTAGGGTAATCGGAGAAGGAACTCCAGCCAATGTTTTTAGAGATGATATTCTTATCCGGAAAGCTGACCTAGACAGGCCGTGGTTAGTGGATGTATATGATTTGTTTATTAAAAAAGGATGTCTTTCAAAGGCAACTTCTTTACCCCGTAGTAAAGAAGAACTTTTTGAAGTAATGCTTAATCACGGTACGCATGGAGGGGAACAAGAAAACTATGATTATTGTACTTTCGGGAACAAGGGAAGGGAGAGAGATAAGCTCGTTGCTGGCCGGAAAGGGCTATGAAGTTCAGTCAGTGGCGGCCGTCGAACATAGTTCGCGTATTATTGTCCACAATACTTCCATGGCGGTTGTTGAAGAATATTCAATAGAGGGCGGGTTGGAAACGGTCTTTAATAGCAGGGCGGTCAGGATAGTCATAGACGCAACCCGTCCTTTCCCCGAGGGCTTTTCCACGTTAGCTAAAGAATTATGCCGAAAAAATAACATTACATATGTCAGGTTTGTCAGAGACGAAGTTGATCTACCGGAAAGTCCCCTGCTTTTTGCGGTCTACTCCTTGGAAGAAGCTGCCCAAAAAGCTGCTGAATTAGGCAACACAATTTTTTTAACGACGGGCAGTTATAATCTGGAGCTGTTTCTGAAACACCCCAGTATGGCCGGAAAGCGAATAGTAGTTCGCGTGTTGCCTGAACACCGGGTAATTGAAGCAGTCCAATCGTTAGGGGTTACCCCAAGGGATATAGTAGCAATGCAAGGTCCCTTTTCCAAAGACATGAACAGAATTACCTTTAAAATGTATAACGCTTCAGTAATTGTAACAAAAGACAGTGGCCGGGTTGGTGGCACAGACAGTAAAATTTCCGCGGCTCTTGGCTTAAAGATTCCTGTAGTGATTATAAAACGTCCCAAGCTGCTGGAGAAGAACGGAGATACAGTACATACGTATGAACAAGTAATAGAAAAAGTTGCATTTTTGCTTAAAACGTCCTGATAACGCCCTGATAAGTATTGACATTTAAATTCTTATAATTATGAAGCTGAATGTTGTTTTGGACTAAAGAGTTAATCGGCTTGTCAGCTAATTGCAGCTTGTCTTCGGTTGTTTCAGCCATTCTCCAATTCTTTATAAAGGGCTATAACTTTTAGTTTGGTGCCAGCTACAACTGGCATCAAAGCCCTCTTTTTCCGTGTTGCTCATGCTGCGAAGTTTAGGTATCTTAAAAAAGGAAGAAAAGTAAGTGAGTTAATGAGTAGAGCAAAAATATATCCAATGGTTCAAGCTATTTTATCCTCTGTTTTATTTGGTGCAAGTGCACCAATTGCCAAACTGCTTTTAGGTCAAATTGAACCCGTTGTTTTGGCGGCTTTTTTATATCTTGGCAGCGGGATTGGTTTGTTATTATTTAAAGGCTTTCGACGAATGTGGCTCCATTGTGGAGAGGTCGAAGCAAGAATAAGTTCAACTGATATTCCCTGGCTTATTGGTTCTATTTTAGCGGGTGGGGTTTTAGCCCCAATAGTCCTGATGTTTAGCTTGCGCAACACTCCTGCTTCCACGGCTTCATTACTTTTGAATTTTGAGGGTGTTGCCACTACCTTAATCGCTTACCTTGTTTTTAAAGAAGCGGTTGGTAAACGTATTTGGTTGGCGGTCGCATCCATAACAACCGCAAGTATTATACTTTCTTGGAACACAGGTGGCGGGTGGGGGTTTTCTTTGGGTGCTGCAGGTGTAATTGGGGCCTGTATTCTTTGGGGAATGGATAATAATTTTACGCATAATATTTCAACAAAAGACCCGCTTATAATTGTAACAATAAAGGGTTTGGCAGCGGGTAGCTTTTCTTTGATATTGGCCTTATTGCTTCACAATAGCTTGCCCAATTACAAAGTCATGCTGTTAGCAATGTCGCTTGGTTGTCTTAGCTATGGAGCAAGTATTATTCTGTTTATTATGGCGATGAGAAATCTCGGAGCTGCAAGAACAAGTGCCCTTTTTGGTACTGCTCCGTTTACAGGCGCGCTATTGTCATTTGCCCTGTTTAAAGATTCACCGGGGATTCCGTTTTTTATTGCACTTCCATTCATGATTATAGGTGCTGCATTATTATTAAGCGAGGAACATACTCACAATCATTGTCACGCTATGATTAACCACGAACATCGCCATAGCCATGAAGATGGTCATCATAAACATCAACACCCCAATGACGCTGTTTCGCGCAATGCTTGTCATTCGCATTTTCACATTCATGATGCTGTTGAACACAGTCACCATCATACTCCAGATATTCACCATTGGCACAACCATTAAAATGTTCCTCTAAGTAACTAAAGAACAATACCATATAATTCCTCCGTATGGTGACATTTAAAGGCTTTGATTATTCGGCATTATCTACTTTTGACTTGAAATGAAGATAAATACCAATAAGAATACAGATGGTAATAATAGTAACAGCTGTCCACTGGGCAGCCGTCAGGTTAAATAAAAACCTTGGCGAATCTCCCCTTAGCATTTCCAAGAAGAATCGGCTGGAATTGTATAGAATTGCGTAACTTAAAAATAAACGGCCTCTGCTTGGTTTTCTCTGCATTAATATGAGCAATATTGCGAAGATAACAACATCTAATTGTCCTTCCCAAACTTCGGCTGGCCAAAGCGGCTGATTGCCGAATGTCGCTCTTGCATTGGTGCCCAAAGGATACAATAGGCCAAAGTTCCCACCTGTGGGATCTCCAAAAGCGTCTCCATTCATCAGGTTGGCATCCCGGCCAATGCTTTGGCCAAGAATAAGCCCCGGTGCGCACAGGTCCGCCATTTCCCAAAACGATAACCCGTGTCTTTTAACGTACCATATACCTACTAATAAAGCGCCAACAATTCCGCCCTGGATGGACAGCCCGCCATGCCAAACAGCAATTATTTCGCCAGGGTGTGCCGAATAATATTCCCAGTCAAAGAAAAACACTTGCCAGAACCGGGCACCAATAATTCCTCCCAGAAATAACATCGGGGCCACATCCAGAAGGTGACCAACAAGGTGCTGCTTTCTTTGTAACTTTGCCAACGTTATTGTAACTCCAAGCCCTAAAAGAAAGGCTAGACCAAAAATAACACTGTATGAACGGATTGGGAAGGAAAAGATATGTATCAGGTATTGGTGCAAAATAATCGCCTCTTTTCTAAAATGTGCATTAAATGAGAGAATGATAACAATCAAACCAATAATTAATAGTCCTCCGAAAGTGACCAGTGTAGTTTTAAAATTCAGAAAAGAGGGGCTCATCCTCCTTATTTTAGTACTATTTATCATATCCAGTCAATTTATAACATAATTTTAAATGGCTAACTTAAAGAAATACTCAAAACAAATAAATGGCTGGGAACCTTGGTTCTCCAGTCATTTTTCTTAAGAACCTATTTTACATACATTACACTTTACAGTTGCACATATTTTGAAAACGTGATAATATAAATGCAAATATTTGCAAATGCAAGCGTTGGCAATTAGAATGAAAGGAGTTATAAGGTGTTAATACATACTTGCGCTTTGTTGGGTTAGGATTTAGTTTTGCAATCAATTTGAATAAGGGAAGGGAGGAAATAAAATGCGGTTAAAATCTATAAAGCTATTATCAGGACTTATAATGGGGCTGCTCCTGATAAGCATAATCGGATGCAGCAAAAATACCGGATATCAACCTGGGGTTTCCGGGACTGCTAACGGGCAAAAAGATCAACTCACAATTGCCACTTCGTTTTATCCCATGTATATCATGGCTATAAATGTTGCCAAAGATATACCGGGTGTTCAGGTAGTTGATATGACTCCACCTACAAGCGGGTGTTTACATGACTATCAAATAACGACTAATGACTTAAAGGTCATAGAAAAAGCACAGGTGTTTGTTGTCAACGGAGCCGGGATGGAAGCATTTATGGATAAAGTCGTGAAACAACAGCCTGATTTAAAGATAGTTGAAGCAAGCAAGGGCATGGAAATGGTTAAGAATGCCAGCGATGGACTGGATAACCCTCATTTGTGGGTCAGTATCTCTTGTGCGATTCAGCAAGTCAAGAACATCGGAGAACAGTTGGCAGTTCTAGACCCCAGTCATGCCGAGAAATATCGTTCAAATACGACTGCTTATGTTGGAAAACTGGAGTCATTGCAAAAGAAGATGCACCAATCGTTGGACAATGTTAAAACCCGGGATATTGTGACTTTTCATGAGGCCTTTCCGTATTTCGCCAAGGAATTTAATCTTAATATTGTAGCCGTGGTTGAACGCGAACCGGGTTCTCAGCCCAGTGCCGGAGAGTTAGCAGACACTATCAAGGTGGTCAGGGAATCAAAAGTAAAAGCTCTCTTCGCAGAACCGCAGTATCCTGCCAAAGCCGCAGAAACTATAGCCCGCGAAACCGGTGCCAAGGTATATGATCTTGATCCGGCGGTCACCGGCCCCATGGAACCGGATGCTTATTTGAATATAATGAACAACAACTTAAAGGTTCTGGAAGAGGCGTTAAAGTAATGATTTGCACTGACGAAATCCCTAAGCAAAACCGGAAATGTGGTTTATGCTGTACTAAAATTGAAAACTTTGGGGTAATACGTGGGAGGACAGATGTTACCACCCAAGTAAATTGGCGGTAACGGATTAACGCCGAAGGCGGTGAACAAAGGATTTAAGAAAACAGGAAGAAATAGCAGGAAAATGCTGAAANAAACCGGTATACCGGTTTGGCTATCGCGTTCCAAGCGACTACAACAGCACACGTTGGAGTGTTTAGCTAGTGTTCAGGCGGGCCACTTGATAGACCATCGTTTAGGTGATCTGTCGGGAGGGGAACTTCAGAGAGTTCTATTGGCCCTTGCCCTCGATCCCGTACCTGACCTCTTGCTTTTGGATGAACCAGTATCGGGCATCGATCAGCAGGGAATGGAATTGTTCTACAACTTGGTGTCAGATATAAGGGAGCAGTATGATCTGTCGATTATTTTAGTTTCACATGATTTGAATTCAGTTTCTTACTATGCAGACCGAATTGTATTTTTAAACAAAACGGTACAATGTTCCGGAACACCGGAAGAAGTTTTCGGCAACAAAAAAATATCGAAACTTTTTGGGCAGGTTTGGTTAGAAGGATTAGCCAATAGCCCCCGTTTATTCAGAAACAGCGGAGGGATTATGGAATAATGGCAGTTTGGTATGCTTTAACAAACTATCTCTTGCCCTTTGAATGGGCACAACACGTTTTTATGCAAAATGCCCTAATTACAGTGCTGCTGGTTACCCCGCTTTTTGGATTACTTGGTACTGCAGTAGTCAATCATAAAATGGCGTTTTATTCTGAAGCGTTAGGCCATTCAGCCCTGACCGGGATTGCTATAGGTGTTATCTTAGGACTGAAAAACCCTCTGTTGTCAATGGTGTTTTTTTCAATTTTGCTTGCGATTGGCATATCGACGGTAAAGAGTTCAGGAGTTGCTTCGACTGATACCATAATTGCCGTCTTTTCATCCGCTGCTGTCGCACTGGGCATCGTAATCCTGTCACGAGGCGGTGGTTTTAATAAATATTCAGGGTATTTGATTGGGGATTTTTTAAGTATTTCTCCGAATGAAATAAGTATGTTAGCCGCTATATTTGTTGTTGTTTTGATTTTATGGGCATTTATATATAACAAGCTTCTGTTGGTAAGCATAAACCAGTCTTTAGCTCATAGCCGCGGAATTAATGTGCGCTTATTTGAGACACTCTTTGCTATAATTATGGCAGTAACAGTGACCATTTCAATTCAATGGGTGGGACTTCTCATTATTACATCACTTTTGGTATTACCGGCTGCAGCAGCACGTAATATATCTAAAAATGTAAGGCAATATACTTTTTTAGCTGTTTTGATTACGGTGGTTTCGGGGATATCCGGACTTATTTTTTCGTATTACTGGGGAACGGCAACAGGGGCTACCATTGTTTTAATTGCCGCGTGTTTCTATATTGTCACATTCTTGCTTAAACCACAGTTCAATTAACATGCTAATAAATCAGATCAAAAAATGAGGTGGTATTTGATGGGAGAGGTTGAAAGCTTAGAACAGAGGCTTAAGAACAAAGGATATAAATTAACAGGACCAAGAAAAACTCTATTGAAGTTACTAAAAGGTAATCAGGGAAAATCGTTATCCGCCCAGGAGATTTTTGATTTACTAAAAGAGAATGGGGTGGATTTTTCAACAGTCTATAGAAACTTGGAGATGATGTCCAAAGAAGGTATATTATCTTCAGTACACCGGGAGAACGGTACATCAAGCTACGAATTGTGTCTCAATCACCATCACCATCATTTAATCTGCACAGATTGCGGGGCTACCCGCTGTATCGACATTTGCCCCATGGAATTGATAAATGAATCCGTGTGGGAAGGGTTTATTCCCAAGAAACACCGTTTTGAAATCATGGGGGTTTGTCCGGAGTGTGCAAAAAAAAGTAGCTAAAATTAAATTATTCAAAAACTTTCAAGTACTTATTCAGATGTTAGACAAGTATAATTAAAATGTAATTACAAAGGTTTTATGTGAATCCTCATATAAAACCTTTTTTAATGCAAAGGAGACAAAAAGCGCTATGAAAACAAAAATAGATGTTATTTCCGGTTTTCTGGGTGCCGGGAAAACCACGTTGATTAAGAAACTTATTGAAGAAAAACTTAATAGCGAAAAACTGGTTCTTATCGAAAATGAGTTTGGAGAAATTGGTATAGATGGATCAATATTAAAAGAATCTAACATTGAAGTACAGGAGATTAACTCAGGCTGTATTTGCTGTACTCTTGTTGGAGATTTCGAAAAAGCAATAGATGAAATAGTTGCGAAGTACAATCCCAACAGAATTATCATAGAGCCCTCCGGGGTAGGTAAGCTTTCCGACGTAATAAAGGCCGTTGAATCCTCCCGCTTAAGGGATAAGCTGATTATAAATATGTTAGTTACTGTTGTAGATGTCTTGAAGTATCAGATATATTCCGTGAATTTCAGTGAGTTTTTTGAAAATCAAATCCAATATGCAAGTACCATTATCCTAAGCAGGACACAGAAGGCTGACAGTAAAAAAATGGAATTTGCATTTAATGCAATTCGCCAATTAAATAACCAATCGAATATTGTCACTACTCCGTGGGAAGAACTCAGTGCGGAATGCCTGATTGCGGTTGCCGAACAAGATAAAGTGATATCCCTGGAACACCAACTAAACCACATACAACATCCTGCTTCAGGCAGTCATGTCCATTCCGAGGACTGTAATTACGGATGTCATGATAGCCATTCCGCTAATTACCATTCTCATAATCACCATGCGGATGAGGTCTTTGACGTATGGGGTGCCGAAACGCCGAGAATGTTTGATATATCTGAGCTAAAGTCTATAGTAAATGACCTTGCCCAAAATCATTATGGGGTTGTGCTGAGAGGCAAAGGGATATTGCAGGTAGGTAAAGACAAATGGGTGCAATTTGATTATGTTCCCGGTGAAGTTGAGTTCAAAGATGCAAGCCCCGACTATTCAGGCAGGATTTGTGTTATCGGAAAGAATTTAAGTAAAGGCGAACTAGGCAAGTTATTTGATGTCATGACTTAAAGTGAGGTTTAAGCTTATGAAGATACAGGTTAATATTATAACCGGCTTTTTAGGTTCAGGTAAGACAACTTTTATTAATGAGACACTAAAGAGGGGTTTATTATCCAATAAAAAAACTCTCGTTATCCAGTGCGAAGCTGGAGAAAGAGAGTTAGAGGACGAAATCATCAATCACAGGACGGTCATAGTAAAAAAGTTCAGCAAAGATAAGCCGTTAGACTCCCAACTTGTCAAAGACATAATTAAATGGCACTTACCCAATCGAATAATCATAGAGCATAACGGCATGTCAAAGATGGAAGATTTGGTAACCCTGTTAGAAGATTCTGATTTAATCAAACTATGTAAAATAAATCAGGTTATCAATATAATTGATGCTAACACCTTTGATCTTTATATAAATAATATGAGGCCAATCCTGACTGAACAGATCTCTATCAGTGATTCAATCATATTAAATAATGCGGATGGCTTGCCAAAAGGAAAGTTTAACAATGTGCAGCAGACACTGAAAGCCATAAACAGAACAGCTGAAATAATTCCAATGGCTTCTCATTACCAATTCAAAGTTGCGGTTGATAACGGAATTATGTATTTTGAAAAGGAAAAAGTGTTTTCCGGACTGTCAGATAAACTGATGACGGTTGGCCTGGCCATTGTTTCACTATACTTGATAATTTTGGTGGACCACGCTGTTAAGTCAAATGCCATTAGTTTCGATATTTCAGGAGTATTTCCGGGAGTACAGACATTTAGCACAATTTTTTTAAGCATTCTGATCCAGGCTTTCCCTTTTATTCTCTTTGGAGTATTTGTTTCATCTATCCTACAAATCTTTATTTCGGAAGAAACCATCATCAGGATATTTCCCCGCAATCAGATAACCTCATTTTTGGTGGCCATACTTGCAGGCTTTTTGTTCCCCGTCTGTGACTGTGCAATAGTTCCAGTTGCCTCCAGGCTGGTAAAAAAGGGGGTCCCCCTATCTGCTGCGATAACCTTTATGTTAGCTGCTCCTATTGTCAACCCAATTGTAATCGCATCCACGTTGTACGCCTTCCCAGGAAAACCGGTGATTGCCATATTTAGAGTGGGTTTGGGAATTATTATCGCTATTGCAGTGGGAGCATTGTTAATGCTTTTTGATAACGGTAATATTGTTAGAAATGATGGATTCGAAAATACCAGCTGCCAATGTGGTTATTGCGGTACGGGTAATTTAAAGGGCAGCGGTGTTTTAGGGATAATCAGAGGGATATTCAGCCATGCAGGTGCGGAATTCTTTACCGTAGGCAAGTATCTGATTATGGGAGCCTTTTTGTCAAGCCTGATGCAGATGATTATACCGCAGGATGTTTTTTCCGGAATCCGAGGTAATGTAATCTCTCTCCTTATAATGATGGCCGCTGCTTTTATCTTGTCAGTCTGCTCTACCTCCGATGCTTTCATAGCACGAAGCTTCTCCAGACAGTTCCCGATGCACTCGATTATGGGTTTTATGGTCTTGGGGCCGATGATTGATATAAAAAATTTGTTGATGCTGTTGGGTAATTTTAAAAAGGGGTTTGTGTTAAGACTTTTGACTATTTTATTACCGGTTGCTTTTATAATCTTATATCTTTCTTCATTAAAACTATAAGGGTGATTAGCTGATGAGTATTGCGAACACTAAAAGAATTAATATAGAAGCTGTATTAAGAGTACTTATCCTGGTACTATTCGCCCTTTTCTTTTATGAAATCATAGCTTCGGGAAAAGTGTTACTTTATGTTCATCCCAGGATTGTGCCGTATATTAAACTTTGCATGGGCGCAATGATCCTTATTTCTATATTTATGGTGGGGGATATTTTTAAAAGCGTGAGGGGTAAAGTGAACACCGCACCATATATTCTTTTTATAATACCTCTGATTATGGCATTCGCACTACCGGCCAAGCCCCTGGAGTCAAATTCGGTGCCTGGTAAAGATCTGGCAATCACCCAAGAGGCCCAAAACCTAACCCAGGGAAATGATAATACCGGAGGACCGATATCTAACAACTTCAATACTACTTCGCCCGCTGGAGATAACAACACGAACAATATCCAAATGCAGGGAGGAACCATTGTTATTAATGACAACAATTATGCTTACCTGGTAGAAGACATATCTTATAATATGGACAGCTATTTGGGCCAGAAGGTACAGCTCGTAGGTTTTGTTATTAAAGATAAAGATTTTAACGGAAATATGTTTGTTACAGCAAGGTTCTGTATGTCATGTTGCACAGCAGACCTGCAGCCATTAGGATTAATCTGTCAATATGACAAAGGTTCCGAGCTAAAAAAAGATACATGGATTAAGATAACCGGCCAAATGAAAAAGTTAAATTTTAAGGGGCAGAAAATTGCAGTAGTGGATGTCGAAAATGTCGTGAAGGTGGATAAGCCTAAAAATGAATATGTATACCCATATTAAACAGTGTTAACAAAAATGAGCAGTCAAAGGCTGTCTGTTTTAGAGAATGTAAAACAGATGGCTCTCGACCCAGGTGTAAATTGAGAAATGAAGATTGTTGAGCCTCTTTTCTGTCTGGCCTCGACAATTTTTCAGAAGATTTTACGCATAATATTTCAGCAAAAGACCCATTTTCACATTCATGAAGCTGTTGAACACTGTCATCATCATACCCCAGACATTCATCATTGGCACGACCATTAAGATTAATTATCATCATACTATTTACAAAAATTACACTTCATGGTATAGTGTTTAACAAATTGAATATATTGGAACGAGTGATTTTTTCTCCGAGGGGAAAAAGTTTAAAAGGGAAGTCAGTTGAAGCTGACGCGGTACCCGCCACTGTAAAAGGGAGTCCACTCACCAAATGTCACTGAGTTATACTCGGGAAGACGTGAGTGAATAATGATCTTAAGCCAGGAAACCTGCTCATTCCAGAGTTACAATAACCTACGGGATGTTAGGGGAATGTGCTTATGTATCACGACCTGGTTCTCTTAATCCTTCTGTTGGAAGGATTTTTTTTATTGCTAAACCATCTCCAAACTCCTTTCTAAAGGGCTTTAAAACCTTGAAACGGTGCCGGTTTTAATCGGCACCAAAGCCCTCTTTTTCTGGGAAGAGATTTTATAATATACGAGGGGGGAATCAGATGTGTTTATTTTTAGTGAAGAAGAAAACGAGAGCAATGAAATGAAAATTATTAGCTTTAGAACGACAAAAAAGTTAAACAAGGATAATATTGAAGAAACGGTAATTCTGGAAAACCAGATAGAGATTCATGATTATAAACATCTTGGGCGGTTGATGACTACAAATGTACCAATTGGCATTATGGCAACTCTTCAGACCAGAGTCAATGAATATGTTGTAGCTATAGAATGGCTAAATAAAAGTGGCCATAACAGTTCTTCATGTTTTCTGGTCAGGTCGAAAGGTGAACTGGCAAATAGATTAAAGTCTGCAGTTGGGTTTAAACTTAATTGATTAAAATAACAATAGAATAAATATATATACCTGAATAGGTGTTTTACTCTGAGGGGTAAAACTTAAATAACAGTATCCGTGTTGATCGCTTGTGGCCGAAGAATGAATGTAAATCTGTTTCAATAACTTGCATTCATGATGACCCGGAAATCAAGCAATCGGCCTATTCTAATGCACCGCAGGCTAAGGGGGTGATTAGATTAGGCCGTTTTTCATTTTCACTTTCCTGGTTCTGACCGACCAGGATTTATTATTTTCGGAAAAAAGCTAAGAAGGAAGTGTGAAAATGACAATAAGAAATTATCGAAGGCGCATGACATTTGCAAGCGCAGCTGTTATTGCCATAATGAGCCTATTATTTTCATTTACCATACCAGATCAAGCAGTAGCAGCAGATTCAATACTGATGGAAGAGGCCGTGCAATTTCTTAATCAGGATTACGCTAATAACGGCGTAAATAATTCTGACGCCGGTGTAGGATCTTACGCTGTTTTTGTTTTAACTCAAGCAGGTATTGATGTTGGCGCCTGGAGGCATGATGGTGTAAATCTAAAGGACGCGGTTATAAACACTGTTGGGAATGATATGGTAAACGCGGATAAAGTTTCGGCAAAGGGTCTGGCACAGGATTTGGCAGCTGCTAAAATATTTGGCCAAAATGAAATTGTAGATAAATTAATCCAGACCCTGAAAAGCAGACAGAAAATTACTGGATTTGATGATTCAGGAGCACTGAGTATATACAGTAATATGCCATCTTTTGAAATTATCAGCAGGGTTGGGTTGTTAGACCGGTTCGATTTAAATTTGACCAAAAACTATATTTTAAGCGCTCAAAATAAGGTGGAAAACGATAAAAACTTTGGCAGCTGGGGTTCCGTGGATAATGGGAACTATTATGCCGATTTTAACGCTACAACTGAAGCAATCAGGACTCTTTACAGCATGGATATTGACAAGAAGGACCAGCAAATTCAGAAAGCAATTGCAGACGGCCTGAATTGGATTAAAAAACAACAAAAGAATGACGGCAGTTTTGTTGCCGGGATGGACGACCCCTTAATCGATACCTGTGAGGTGTTGGTAACTTTAAAAACGCTGGGCAAAAATCAAAATGAATGGGTGTCAGGCACTGGAAAGTCTCCCCTGGATTATTTTATGAACAGTGCTGTTAACGCTGATGGAAGCTTTGGCAGTTCACAAAATGACATGGATGCAATTTGGGCGCTTTGGACCTGCCAGACGCTTCAGGAGGAAATTAACACCTATCAGCAGTCAACCCCAGCCAAACAAACATCTTCTTCCCAAAACAATTTCGGTGAAAAAATATTTAAAGACATTAAAGGGCACTGGGCGGAACAGAAAATAACGGATTTAGCTGGATTGGGAATCATAAACGGCTATAAAGACGGTACATTTGTTGCCGCGGGAAAAGTAACGCGTAATGAGATTGTTGCGATGATTGTCAAAATGTTAAAGTCAGAACCGGCTTCAACACTGGACCTAAATAAGTTAAAAGAAAAATTCAGTGATGCTGAAAAAATCCCCGGCTGGGCTGAGGGAAATGCCGCCATAGCTCTCAGGGAAGGGATTGTTTCAGGCTACCGGGAAGCAGATGGGACTTTTAATTTTAACGGAGATACATATGTAAGCCGGGCTGAATTGGCCACAATTCTTGGCAAGATTATTGAACAGAAGTTGGGTCAGGCAACCATGAAGACATTGGCTTTTACCGATATGGACCGGATTCCGGATTGGGCTAAAACAGGTGTTGGTATTGATTGCGCCCATGGTATCATCGGCGGATATCCGGATGGGAGTTTTAAACCTGACAACACGGTAGTGCGGGCGGAAGCTGCCGCTATGATATGGCAGACATACGAATTATTGCAAACTAAGAAAAATTAGCGGAGGAATTCATAATGAAATTACGTCAAACGGTTTACCGGAAATTAAGTATTCTTTTGATTTTATTAATGGCTGCTTCCTTTGTAATGCCAAGTGGAGCAGTAAGCGCAGCCGTTTCCACCAAAGACGCGGCGGTAAAATTTTTGCAAAATGATTTTGAAACCAGAGGCGTGCAAAACAACGACAGTGGAGTAGGCTCTTATGCTTTATTTGTTTTAAACGAAGCGGGCGTGGATGTCAGTTCGTGGGTTTATGACGGCATAAGCCTGAAAGACGCAGTAACTAACGCGGTCTCTGATGACATAAACAATGAAGGTGCGAAATCCGCTAAAACATTGGCCCAGGACCTGGCGGCAGCCATTGCTTTAAACGCGACAGACGAGCAAGCACAATTATTACAAATTTTAAAGAACCGCCAAAATANACGGCAATTGATTACTTAAACAGCAGTGCGCTCAATCCTGACGGGAGCTTCGGGACGTCAAAGAACGATATGGATGTTACCTGGTTCCTTGCTGCGAATAATTTAATCACCTATACGCCGGATTCGCCGGGGAAGAGCGCAGCTGATTTCCTATATAACGATTATACTAACCGTGGAATGAATAATACTGATACCGGAGTGGGTTCATATGCTTTGTATGTGTTAAGCGAGGCCGGAGTAGATGTGAGTCCATGGGTATATAACGGCACAAGCCTGAAAAACGCAGTAACTGACGCGGTCTCTAATGACATCAGCAATCAAGGTGCGAAATCCGCAAAAACATTGGCCCAGGACCTGGCGGTAGCCATTGCTTTAAACGCAACAGGCGAGCAAGCACAATTACTGCAAATTTTAAAGAACCGCCAAAATATTGGCGGGTTTGATACCACTGCATATAGCGAATACGGGAATCTGGCAGCTTTTGACTATTTGGGCCGTCTGGGTAAAATGGACCAAATGAATCAGACTCAGGCCAAGAGCTATATATTAGGTCTGGCAAATACAACAGTCAGTGATGCTAACTACGGAAGCTGGCCTAGCAGCTGGCCGGATTTAATAGCCACCGCGGAAGCGATAAGAGCGCTGCATTATCTGGATCCCACGAACAGTGACGCGGAAATTCAGGCTGGGATCGAAAACGGACAAGACTGGTTAAAAAAGCTGCAGCAAGCTGACGGTTCTTTTTCTGCCAGTGAATATGATGATCCGTTAATTGATACTTGTGAAGTGGTAATGACTTTAAAAGTGCTGGGGACAGATCCGACGACATGGACCAGCAGTAGCGGGAAAACGGCAATTGATTACTTAAACAGCAGTGCGCTCAATCCTGACGGAAGCTTTGGGACGTCAAAGAACGATATGGATGCCACCTGGTTCCTTGCTGCTAACAATTTATTGGATACCCAGTTTTATATTGATCCTTCCGGAGCGACCATGAATACAGGGGAGAAAAAGCAGTTCAAGGCGATATGGAAAAATGCCAACGGGACAACTGATGTATCGCAGTACGCAGACTGGTCTGCGGGTGACGGCGGCATAGTCAGTATCGATAGTCATGGTTTGGTCAGCGCTTTAAAAGCAGGTCAGACGGTAGTCAAGGCGGTTTACAACGGAGTTGCGGCTTCGGTTGCTTTGACTGTAAGTTCTTTATCTAACCCAGGCGGCGGGACGGTACCGACTACTACAAAGAAGGTTAACCTGGCTGTGGTTGGCTCGAGCGGTGAACTTTTGTTCAGCCCATCTTCTGTTTCGGTAGCACAAAGCAACAAATGGGGGCTTACTGTCCTGGGCGCTTTAGATTCCTCAGGCATTTCCTACCATAGCACCAATGCGTCTTACGGCGTTTTGGTTGATTCAATTAAGGGGCAAGCCAGCAGCGGGTTAAGCGGTTGGATGTATGTTGTTAACGGACAGATCCCAGGGGTTAGTTCTGAAAAATACAACATTAACAGCGGTGACAATATCATATGGTATTTCAGTAAAAGCATGGACCAGCAGCCCCCTAAATGGGACGACTTGGTGAACCGGAATCAGACTTCATCCGGGAGTACCGGTGCGCAAACTCCTGTCCAACCGGTTGCTCCGGTTAGTGATACCTCCTTAAATGCGGCCGTCCGGAATGCCGATTCAATCGGCATGGTTGTCCTGCAAGCAGATAATACGCAAACCGCATTAGCTCTATCAAATGATCAGTTGAGCAAAATATTGAGCACGGGCAAGCCCTTGGCCGTTACTGTTCAGGGAGTGCGGTTTGTGCTGTCCGCAGACAGCCTTAAAGTTCCGGAGATGACGGCTGCAAATGCGTCGCAGCTGCAGCTAAACGCTCAAAAATTAGGCACCGGTGATACCCAGAGTCTAATTGAGCCTTTTGCCGACAGATTAAAATCGGCGGGCGATGTTTATGAGTTAAATGCATTGGTGGTAAATAAAGACAGCTCGCAGCAAAAAATCAAGCAATTTCCTGACTGTAAGATATCCTTGCCGGTGCCCGAGGCATTGCGGGCAGCGGCAGCGACCGGCAAGATAATGGCCTACTGGTACAATGAAGACAGCGAAGTGTGGGAACAAATGGGTGGAACATACGATGCAGCTGGCGGTACCATTAGCTTTAAAACTAATCATTTCAGCAAGTACGCCTTGATGGAAGATGTTTCGCAGGGTTATTTCAAGGATGTCGCCGGACACTGGGGGCAAAAAGAAATTGAGTTCATGGCCGCCAAAGGTTATGTTGTGGGAGTAAGCGACAAAAAATTTGCGCCGGATAATAAAGTCACCAGAGCCGAATTTGTCACCATCCTGACCCGTGTGGCTGGGTTGAAGGCCAATCCAGACGGGGCGGCGCGTTTCAGTGATGTGCCTGTCAACGCTTGGTATCGGGGCGCGGTGGGTGCCGCAGTCAATGCCGGTCTGGCAAATGGGGTGGGGAAAGACGAATTTGCGCCGGACCAGTTAATCACCCGTGAGCAAATGGCTGCCATGATTGTTCAGTTAATGGCGAAGAACGGCCTGAATACCTACATCAGCGACGCCGATGCGGTTAAGGCGCTGGCCAAATTTACAGATAAAGCAGATATCTCCTCATGGGCGCGCATACCCGCTGCATTTCTGGTTCAACAGCAATTGATGAGCGGCCGGGCCAGCAACCGGTTGGTGCCGCTTGGCGATGCAACACGGGCGGAAGCTGCGGCAGTGCTTTATCGGGCACTGCAAAAGCTGCCGCAGTTAGGAAAATAAGCAGGGATTTATCCCGCATCTTTGATGAGGTGGTTTAATGAAACGAAAGTTAATTTATTTTATTGCTTTGCTGGTAATTTTGGCCGGAGCAATCGGGCCGGCTCTATACATGCACAAAACCGTCAATTCAAAGCAGCCGGACAAACAGGCGGAAAACAGCAAAACAGTTGAATACGGCCAACAGGAGCAGGGTAGTTCTGACCAAACGGAACAGGGCGATTCTATGGATGAAAGCCGGGCTGCCGGTGATACCCAGGTTTCTTCAGCAGCGAATAAACAGCAGCCCGCCGCGGCAACAAAGCAAGAAGTGACGGTGACAAAGCAGCAAGTGACGGCAACAAAGCAGCAAGGTTCCACATCTGTCGGAGATGAACAGGCAAACAAGCCGGATTCCCCGGCTTCAAACAACAGTGTGCCTGTTGTGGCGCCTGCGAGCGGCTGTAAGGTAGGGATTGCCGTTATGGGGGAAAATGGCGAATTTCTGTTTGGACCTGCGCAGGTGATTGTCAAAAAGGATAACAAATGGGGAATCACAGCCTTGGGCGCGCTTGATGCCACAGGAATTCCCTATGCCATGAAACCTGCTTGGCCCGATTTTGTTGATTCGATCAGCGGTCAGGCCTGCCGTGGCGTGTCAGGGTGGATGTTTAATGTGAACGGTGACGTTCCCATGCACATGGCTGACAAACATCCGCTAAAAACAGGGGACAAAGTAATATGGTGGTACAGTAACAGTATGGATCAGCCCATTCCTCAATGGGATGAGTTGGTTCAAAAGAAGTAGAGGAGAGGCATAGTGTTTGACAAACTTTTCTATCAGGAAAAAGGCCTTTTCTTGCAAAGCCTCCACCCCGCTGCAGTCCTCATTTACCTTGGTGTATTCTTTGTGCTGAGCCTGCTCTACGATAATCCGCTCTACCTTTTAGGCCTCTTTATTCTCCTCGTTCTTTTAATTATAGAGGCAGACGGAATGGAGGCATGGTCTGGGTTCTTAAAAGCAGGCGTAACTTTGATGCTTATTATCATGATTATCAACCCTCTTGTAATCAGGGCCGGCGCCACGATTATCTGGCACGGCCCGGAACTGCCCTTCCTGGGTAAGCTTGATATATCGGTGGAAGCTTTATATTATGGAGCGGTTTCGGGGATCAGGTTATTGGTTATTATGACCATATTTTGTCTTTACAACCTGATGATCAATCCGGACAAGGTTCTCAACCTTTTTTCAAAAGTAGCGGGCAAATCAGTTCTAATGATTGCTTTGTCCACGAGAATGCTGCCCACCATGGTGAGAGACTTAAAAAGGATAAAGGAAGTGCAGCAGTTTCGCGGCGTTGATTTCGACGAGGGAAGTTTGTGGGCAAGAGTAAAAAAATACTCCTGTCTCTATAACGTTTTGCTTTTATCCTCACTGGAAGATTCCCTAGAGATTGCCGAATCCATGCAGGCAAGGGCTTATGGGAGCGGTAAACGTTCCGTATACAGCCGGAACATTTTAAGGCCCAGAGATATCATTTGCATGGCAGCCAGTTTTCTGGGCCTGTTTGTGGCCATCTGGGGTTTGCATTACGGGTATGGTCAGTACACATTTTATCCGCGGGCAGATTTTTTGATCAAGGACAGGATAACCTTAATCAACCTGTCGATTTTGCTCTTTTATTTGTCTGTGCCAATTATTTTGAGCGAGGGGTGGAAAACTTGCCGCTTTTTAAAGTTGAAAATTTAACCTATTATTATCCCGAAACTGAAAAAGCCGCCCTCAGAGATATAAATTTAGAAATCGAGGAAGGAGAATTTATCCTGGTGGCCGGTGGTTCCGGTTCGGGCAAGTCCTCCTTGGCCAGGGTATTGGCGGGACTGATCCCTGATTTTTACGGGGGCCGGATCGGCGGCAGGGTTTTCTTTAAAGGGAAGGATATCAGAACAATGGACCGCCGGAAGCTGGCTATGGATGTGGGCATGGTTTTCCAGGACCCGGAAAAACAGATGGTGCAGTCCTATGTAGAGGCGGAAATTGCCTTTGGTCTAGAGAATCTGGGGCTGGATCATGAAGAGATGTCACGCAGGATTGCTGAGGTGATTAGCTTCATGAATCTGACATCAATCAGGGAAATGTTTACGGCCAATCTCTCCGGCGGCCAGCAGCAAAAAGTGGCTTTAGCTTCTGTCTTGGCCGTGCAGCCGAATGTGCTAATCCTTGATGAACCCACCTCACAGCTGGATCCTGTTTCGGCGGAAGAAATATTGAATTTAGTCAAGCGGCTTAATGAGGAGATGGGCTTTACGGTTATCATGATCGAGCAGCGGCTGGAGCGGTGTTTTCATTTAGCTGACCGGGTTCTGTTCATCGAACGGGGCGAAATTATTTGTGATGGAAAGCCACAGGAAAAAGCTTGTGAGGCAATAAATAGGGACCTTCCTTTTGTACCGCCGGTGGCCAGGTTTTTTGCCAAACTAAACTTCTCTTCGGTACCCATTACGGTGAAGGAAGGCAGAAAACTCTTACGCTCCTGCCTTAGAGGGAAAAAACCTGTCAATAAGATACAATTGGGGTTATGCCGTGAAAATGTTCATGTTGAAGATTTAAGAGAGCAAAATAGCGTTGTTAGCATGAAAAACGTCTGGTTTACCTACCCAGGGGGGCGGGAGGTCTTAACAGATGCCAGCCTTGATGTTAAGGAAGGTGAGTTTGTAGCTATCCTGGGCGAAAACGGCGCGGGAAAATCAACCCTGCTTAAACACATAATAGGTATGCTTAGGCCCGGACGGGGCAAGGTGCATGTATTGGGGAAAGACATAAGCAAGAACGGGTATAAAGAGATTAGAGGGCTTACGGCGTATCTGTCCCAAAACCCCAATGATTATCTCTTTCAGGACACGGTGGAAGATGAACTTCTTTTTACCTTGAAGAATTTTGGCTTAACGGATAAATCTGTTGTTGATGAAATGCTGGAAAAACTTCATCTATCCAGTTACCGCAAAACAAATCCACGGGACCTAAGCAGCGGAGAGAGGCAAAGGGTTGCTCTGGCTTCGGTGCTGGTTACCAGACCCAGGCTGATTATCCTTGACGAACCGACCAGAGGGGTTGATTTACGCCTGAAGGCAGAGTTAGGCAAGTTCCTGCAAAAGGAGGCGGAAAAAGGCAGCACGGTAATTGTGGTGACCCATGACGTGGAGTTTGCCGCTGAATTTGCCGCAAAAGTGGTGATGATGTTTTCAGGGAGAATTTTTGGTGCTGGTGAAAAGCATGAAGTACTGGGCAGATCCATATTCTACTCTCCGCAGATAGGCAAAATGTGCAAGGGCATCTGCGAGGGAGTGCTTACTTTTGCCGAGGCCCAGGAGGTTATATGTCCACTTATTGAGGATAAGAGGGCAATTACGCTTCTAAGAACAGGAGAGAAAGCGTGATGGGAACAAACTGGGGTTTTTATACAACCTTGATCGGTGTTTTTTCTGTTGCCCTGCTCATGTTCAGCATGGAGAAGCAAGGAAAATTTACCGCGCGGCAGGTATCCATTACTGCCGTGCTGGCCGCGTTGTGTGCGGCAGGCAGGGCGGTAACGGGTGTCGGTATGCTTTTTTTGCAGCCCACAATGTTTTTGGTGGAACTGACAGGTTTTGTATATGGCGTGCAGATCGGTTTTTTTGTAGGTGCAATGACTCCCTTAATTTCCAACTTCTTTATGGGCCAAGGCGCCTGGACGCCCTGGCAGATGCTGTGCTGGGGGATGTTAGGCGCTTCCGGGGCGGCAGTTAAGGCTCTATTTCCCGGAGCGGGTCATAAAACCTTGACCGCGCTTTGTTTTTTCTGGGGCTACCTTTACGGCGCTATTATGGACGTTTGGCAGTGGAGCGTCTTTATGCATCCGCTAACCTTCAAAACCTATTTTATTGTCTTGGCGGCTGGTTTCAGCTTTGATTCCATGCGGGCCATTGGCAACCTGCTTTTTTGCGCCGCTTTGGGTTATCAGACTTTGAAGATATTGCGGTACTTCCACAAGAAAATGGATATTCAATATCTGGAAGATTTATAAAGGGGAGGTTATATGTTTGTTACAATGAGAAGAATGTTATCGGTTTTTCTGTTTTCGCTGCTATTATTCTTTACTGTGCTCGGAGTGTTTTTTATTGATAGTGCGAAAGCAGCCTCCGCTAAAACGCCGGAGTTAGAGTGGACCCATAATTTTGAAAAAGGAGAAGGCCACTTTGTAGAACAGACAAAGGATGGCGGATATATTTTAACTGGCTGGACAGAGTCCCGGCAGGAAGGTTCTGATGTTTTCCTAGCCAAGTGTGACCGTGATGGGAACAGATTATGGATGAAAACTTACCAGGGCAATGGCTACAGCGACAGCCATTGCGTGCAGGAGGTCAAGGGAGGCGGTTTTATCATTGTCGGTGAAACCAAGTCCAAGTACGGGTATGACCATGATGTATATGTTGTGAGAACTGATGAAAAAGGTGGCCAACTGTGGTCAAAAACCTTTGGTGGTACGCACTGTGACTATGCCTGGGCCGTTCAGCAGACGAAGGATGGGGGATTCATTGTTGCCGGAGGAACGGAGTCCTATGGTGCAGGAATCTATGATGTTTACTTAATCAAATTGGATTCTGCCGGTAACGAGATTTGGGAAAAAACCTATGGAGGAACAGGCTCTGACTGCGCATATGCAGTAAGGCAGCTTGATGACGGAGGTTACCTGGTTGCTGGAAATACTGAATCTTTTGGCGCGGTCAAGCCTGACGTTTATCTGTTAAGAACGGATGGCAATGGAAAAATGTTATGGCAGAAAACATATGGCGGCAAAGGTTCTGATTATGGCTGGTCTTTGCTGAAAGACGAAGACGGCGGATATTTAATTGCCGGGGAGAAAGAGATTGTCAGCGACCAGGGTGGTGGATTTGCGGCTTATCTGATAAAAACCGACCAAGACGGAAATAAGCTTTGGGAAAAGACTTATGCAATAAAAAGCGGAAGTTCGTTCTATGCCATCAGCCAAGCGAATGATGGTGGTTTTATCCAGACCGGCAAAAAGGAGTCAACTAGGGGTGGTTACGATCTCTATGTGGTAAAAACAGATAGAAACGGTGCCCTTGTTTGGGAAAAAACAATTGCGGGCAGTGGCAGCAACAGTGGTTATAGAATTTTGCAGGCTAAAGACGGCAGTTATGCAGTAGTGGGAAAAAAAGGAATTGCCAAGAGCTCTGGAAGTGATATTTTATTGCTGAAATTGCAATCGGAGAGCAATCGAAATATCAGCTTTTTATTGTCACTTGGTATTACAGCGGCTTTTATTGTTGCGGCTTCGACAACGGCTTATCTTTACTTTAAGAGAAGGAAGGAGAAAGAATGGCTGGATTGATTCATATATATACCGGCAACGGGAAGGGGAAGACAACCGCCGCAGTGGGCCTTGGTATAAGAGCATATGGAAGGGGATTTAAAGTGCTTATGATACAATTCCTTAAAGGCGCCACAACAGGAGAAATGAGCACAGTATTTAAACTTGGACCTGGTTTTATTATCCATAGGGAAGAGAAATTTAAAAACTTCTTATGGGATATGAACGAGGCTGAGCTTAAAGAACAAAAAACAATTCAACAGGAATTATTCGATTACGCTGTTAATGCCGCAATGAGCAATAAATGGGATTTAATAATTTTTGATGAAATTTTTGCTGCTTTAACTTTAGGCTTAATTTCCATCTATGATGTTATTGATTTTATCAAAAGCAAACCAGATAAGTTAGAAATAGTTTTAACCGGAAGAAATGCTCCTGAGGAAATTATTGAAATGGCTGATTATGTGTCTGAAATAAATCCTATTAAGCATCCAAAAAATATGGGAATATCGGCAAGAGAAGGAATTGAGTTTTGATAAAAAAAAGTAAACCACCATGTGGACAACTATACGTCAAAATTATACCATTATTTTAAATAACAACTGAATTATCAGCGCTAAGGGCAAACCTGTCAAAAGACAGGGACGCAAAGCCATAGGGTCTAAGATGCGTATCGCATTATGACAGCCTGGCTGCCGCAGAGACTAAATGTCGAAACCTGCCCTTTTAGCGGCAGGTTTTTTTGTCGTGTGGGACGGCAGGAATTTAACAAAAAATTAGAGATCAACATGGATATAGTCGCATTTCGACAAAATGTGACCATGTTGTGAATGATGCCATTATCTTGCCTTGTATTTTACAAGTGAGGTTCTTGCAGATGAAAAATGAGTTTCTATCAAAAATAAAAAAGCTAAAATGGCTGATGTAAAGAGGTACAAAGATTTTATTTATGCCGCTGTCGGGTTTTCCTGCACGGATATGTACCTTCCATCCTTATGGGATAAAATACGACCTTCGTTTATCCTACAATCCAATCCATGTCACTTAATCCAGAAAACCGCAATTTGCATTGAGCAAGTTGCGGTTTTCTTATTGACAATAAAACTGTTTTTCCGACTAATATATCGAAAATATTCTTCCATTTTTGTACTATTTGTCGAAATTAAATATTTTGAAAATTCCCCCCTCAACGTATGCCGACCTCCTCAAAAACGGTGGTCTATTCTCATGAGGGGGCTTTTATATATATTTCACCGGTGCCGCTCCCCTCCGCTTGTTCTTCATTTTTCGGATTTAACAATCTCGAAATGGAGGACAAGCCTATGGATAACCATGATAAAAATTATACCTTGCTCGTTATGGGCAAGCGCATCTCTGTAACGAAGGAGATCTATAAGGCCTATTACCAATGCCGGGACAGGGAAAAGTACGTGGACAAGCTGGCGGAGAAAAACAACATCTCGCTTGAAGGCTGCAACGAGAAAGGCATCTCTGTGGAGTACATAATCTCTACTACGGTGGATTCCGTGGAGGATACGATTATAACCGAGATGCTGCTCATTAAGCTGCGCCAATGCCTTAAAATGCTTGACGAGTCTGAAAGAATGCTCATCACAGAATTGTATCTTCAGGGCAAAAACGAGCGTCAGCTGTCCTGCGAAACCGGCATTCCGCAGAGGACTATCAACTACAGGAAGCGTAATATCCTGGCAAAATTAAAAAAATTCATAGAAAAGTAAAAATATTTTTTGCTCAACCCCTCACTTTTTTCCCTTAAGAAGTGAGGGGGTTTTTTCTATTCTCCCTTTTGCTCTTTGAAAATTTCATATCCGGCAGCATAAATACATGAGCTGTCCAGCCGTGTGAAAAGCGGCAGCGACGTTGACGGGCGCGCCAAGACTGCCTGCGGATGAGATTCATCCGTCGAACCGATGGCATCGAAGGTGACGAGCGGGAATGCCCGGTCATAAAACAGTCTGTGGTGGACTGTTTCGCAATGAAATGGACAGTGATAATGCTACTTCCGTCCAGCCACAGATTCAAGCAATGGGGGCGGCTCGCAGAGATCCTGGGAGAGGTGAAATTCCTATGGCGTTTGCTCAACCGGCAAATCGTTTATGCTGCCGCCCTGAAAGCCGTAAGGCTTTTTCGCTTCGGGAAGTAGTGCCGAATAGAAGCGGCAATTCATAATGAAGAACAAGCAGATCATTTTTGATCTTGGAAACTATGCGACAGGGCGGTCTTTTTCCGTCCTGCCGTATCCTTCTAAGATTAAATTCAAAATTTCAAGGAGGAAAATGAGATGGAAAAGGAAGCATTGACTCAATTGCTGAAGAAGGAGCTAATCATCGGATATGTATACGGTCTTGACGGAGAGTGTCAGCAATACTATTTGGAGAAGTCTCCATCTAGCATTGCGAGCTTTATCATGCTGAAAAAGGAGCATGCGGACAAGATGATTCTGGCGGATGCGCTGGACAGACTGGTGCTGGACACCTTTGGCGAATTTATCAACCGCTGCCCGGATCAGAAGCTTCTGCTGGAGATCACGAAAGAGTTGGTACCCATGCAGCTGGGCGAAAAGGAGCCTGTCAGTATTCCGATTGTGAGCGTTGAAGAGGCTCAAGCCTTCTGGAGCCAGGAAAGCCGGAAACGGGCATGGATTTACTGCCGGATTGATGCGCCGGAGGATACCCACGGCACCTTGAAAGGGCAGAAAAAGGAACTCATGGATTACGCCGAGCAGATGGGCTTTGCGGTCGTAGGCGAATCTGAGGATATTGGGAGCGGTCTAGATTTTGACCGTGCTGGTCTTGCGGAGGTCATGAAGGCTGCCGGAGATGGCAAAATGGATGTATTGCTGGTAAAGAAGCTTGACCGCCTAGGACGGGATACAGCCAAATTACTGGAGCTCCTACGAGGCCTGGATCAGCTGGGCGTCGAGCTTTATTCGCCGCTGGAGGGCCAAATTCAGTTGGATTATCAAAGCCCATCCCTTTCTCTGCAATAAATGGGGGTGAGCGATATGTCAAAGAATCAGGTAGCCAATGAGGTTAAATACAAGGTGGCGGTAAAGCTACTGAATATCATGCTCCGAAACGGCCTTATCTCCTCTCTGGAGTACAAAAAAATCGATAAATTGAACCGTCAAACCTTCACGCCCGAACTCTCCAAGGTATATGCGTAAAAACACCTGGATATCTCAAAGCTTGTGTGGTATTGTGTGTTGCTGACAGGAGTCCAAATATGAGAGAAAGGAGAGAACGCATGGCTAAGAACGTAGTAAAAATAGAGCCTGTTAGGCAGCAGGTCGTCCGGCAATTACAGCCGAAAAAACGGGTTTGCGCCTATTGCCGGGTCAGCACTGACTCCCGTGAGCAGAAGAATTCCTTTACCGCACAGCTGGAGTATTACACCGCCTTGATTGAAAATAAAGAGGACTGGCAGTTTGCCGGAATCTATGCCGATGAAGCAAGAAGCGGGACGAAGCTGCAAAAAAGAGATGACTTCTTGAGGATGATGAAGGACTGTGAGGAAGGCATGCTTGACATGATCATCACGAAATCCTTGACCCGGTTCGCCAGAAACACAGTGGACAGCATCCAGGCGATCCGCCACTTGAAGGAGCTTGGCGTCGCCGTCTATTTTGAAAAGGAACATATCGACAGCCTGTCAGAGAAAAGCGAGCTGATGCTGACCATTTTAAGCTCTCTGGCGCAGGGCGAATCCGAAAGCATCTCCACCAACAGCAAATGGGCGGTGATAAAACGCTTTCAGGACGGTACCTTCATCCTTGGCACTCCCGCATACGGCTATACCAAGGATGAGAACGGCGAGCTTGTAATTCAGGAGGAAGAAGCCGCAGTGGTCCGACGCATTTTCCGTGAATACTTAAACGGCAAGGGCACTTATGCAATCGCCAAGGATTTATCGGAGGAAGGACTCCCCACCATACGCTCGGCTGAAAAATGGAACGACGGCGTGATTAAGGAAATGCTGCTGAATCCCATTTACACAGGCAACCTGCTTCATCAGAAAACCATGACCACAGAGGTGCTGCCCTTTAAGCGGCAGAGAAACAAGGGTCAGCTTCCACAATACCTGGTTGAGGACAACCATGAACCCATTATCTCGCGCGAGCAGGCGGAGGCGGTCAGGGAAATCTTTGAATACCGCAGAAAGCAGATGGGGATGGATGATCCGGAGAAATACCAAAGCCGGTACGCCTTCAGCAGCAAAATCCTCTGCGGTGAATGCGGCGGCATGTTCCGGAGGCAGAAAATCTACATCGGCAAGCCCTATGAGAAAATCCAATGGTGCTGCCGCCAGCATATTTTGGATAACACCAAATGCAGCCAAAAGGCAATCCGGGAGGATGACGTTCAATGGACTTTCACCGTGATGTGGAACAAGCTCGTAAGCAATTATGCCGAAATCCTCACTCCCCTGCTGGATACGCTCAAAAAGCTCCGGATGGATGAGCAGCAGGAGAAGGAAATCGGGGAATGCAGCAACAGAATCATGGAGCTTACAGAGCAGGGTCATATACTCAGCAGACTGGTATCAAAGGGGTATATCGACCCTGCAGTATTTATAGAGCGGCAAAATGCCCTGACTATAGAGCTTGCCGCCGTGAAAAAGAAAAGGAGCCAGCTTCTGGACAATAACGGCTTCGACCGAGAGATTACCGGAACGGAGCTGCTGTTGGAGCTGATCAGAAACAATCCTCACGTTATTGAAGAATATCGTGAGGATTTATTTTTACAGGCGATAGATAAGGTTATCGTACAGAAAAACGGACAAATCACCTTCCGGCTCATCAACCGGCTGGAGCTGTCCGAACCCTGCAGGAAGGAGGCGATAGACGATGATGCAAAGGCACATGCCCATAGGATATAAGCTGGTGAACGGTAAAATACAGCTGGATGAGCCAAAGGTGGATGTTGTAAAAAGGATATTTGCAGACTATCTGTCTGGTACTTCCACCTCTGCCCTTGCAAAACAGCTGACCGAAATGGGATTTGCGAACGCCAACAACAAAGCCTCCTGGAACCACGGCTCAATCGGCAAGATACTGGAGAATGTCAAATATCTTGGGGATGATTTCTATCCGCAGATGATTAACGCCGAGCTGTTCGAGCAGGTGCAGAAACGCCGCAAGGAGCGTTGTCAACAGCTGGGGCGAAGCATCCAGCCAAACAGTGCGAACCGCCAGTATCCATTCACCGGAAAGCTCCGATGCGGAGAATGCGGCGAGGTTTACCGCAAATACATCGAGCACTGCGGTAAAACGTCGGAGAAGTCCTTCTGGAAGTGCAAGAGGTATATTTACAAAAACCGAGTGTGCTGCAGATGCGGTTTCCTCACGGATGAACAGATTGAAAAAGCCTTCCTTGAGGCAGTCAATAGGATTCTGGCACGGATACAAATTCTCGACCGGAAGCCTAAGAAAGAGCCAATTCCAAATAACCCTAAATTTAATAGATTGGATCAGCGCATTAAGGAGCTGGAAGCGGAAGGACGGTATTCGTCCAAGGAGCTTCCGGCTCTTATTTTTAAGCGGGCACAAGCCTTTTATAAAACGGCAAGAATCGATGACGCCGAATATAACACCGAAAAGATGAAGCAGGCGTTTTCAGGCAGACAGCCTCTCGCAGATTTTGATGAGGAACTGTTTCTGACGGTGATAAAGCAAATCACGGTCTACGCCGACCATCGGCTGGTGTTTGAATTTATAAACGGATTAACCATGGAAGCCGGATACTAAACCAAGGAAGGAGAAGCAATGATGCAGACAGCGACAGTTAATAAAAAGAAAAGCATATCCGTCATACCGTCTAAACCAGAGTATGACAGGAGCATAAAGCCCCAGTTCAAGGCCCTGCGGGTGGCGGCATACTGCCGCGTCAGCACCACGCTGGAGCAGCAGGAAACCAGCTACGAGGCCCAGGTTTCCTACTACACCGAAAAGATCAAGAGCAATCCCAACTGGAAGCTTGCCGAAATCTACGCCGATGACGGCAAAAGCGCCACAAACACCAAAAAGCGCGATGACTTCAACGCCATGATCGAGGACTGCATGGCTGGAAAAATAGACATGATCATCACCAAATCGGTCAGCCGTTTCGCCAGAAACACAGTGGACAGCCTGCAAAACATCCGCAAGCTCAAGGAAAAGAATGTCGCCGTGTTCTTCGAAAAAGAGGGTGTAAATACGCTGGAGGGCACCGGCGAGCTTTTAATAACCATCCTGAGCAGCCAGGCGCAGGAGGAAAGCCGGAACCTTAGCGAGAACACCCGGTGGGGTCTTGTCAGACGGTTTGAGAACGGCATCGTCTCGGTCAACCACAATAAGTTTTTAGGCTACACCAAGGATAAGAACGGCGAGCTAGTCATCGTGCCGGAGGAAGCGGAGCTGGTCAGACGGATTTTCCGGCTTTACCTTGAAGGGAGCAGTATCGTACAGATTACCAAGATATTAGAATCGGAAGGCATCACCACTGTCACCGGACTGACCAAGTGGTGTCCTGGCGTCATTAACCAGATGCTGAGCAATGAAAAATATATGGGCGACGTCCTCCAGCAGAAAACCTATACCATTGATTTTCTCACTAAAAAGCGGGTCAAGAACAAAGGAATCGTCCCCCAGTATTACATAGAAGATGACCATGAAGCCATAATTCCAAAGGAGCTTTATTATCAGGTGCAGGAGGAAAAAGCGAGGCGGGCAAGCCTCAGTAAAACTGCGGCAGCCCGAAGGGCAAAGCAGGAAAAGGAGAAAAGCAAATACAGCTCCAAATTCGCTCTGACCGACATCCTGGTATGCAGCGAATGCGGCCAACCTTACCGTAGGCAGGTATGGTCTAAATACGGTCAGAAAACCGCTGTGTGGCGATGTGAGAACCGCCTGAAGAACGGAACCAAGAACTGCAAGCACTCACCCACGTTCAAGGAAGACATCCTGCATGAAGCGATAATGACCGCCATCAACAGCGTCGTGGAAAATCGCGGCGAGTTTGTCGGTGCCTTCCGCGAGAATGTTATACGGATCATCGGCAGTTACTCCACCAAGAATGTGCCCACCGAATATGACGAACAGATTGAAAAGCTTCAGGGTGAGATGCTGGCCCTTATAGAGGAAAACGCAAAGCAAGGCTCCATCACGGATGATTTTGACGAGCAATACCACAGGATAGCAGAGCAAATCAACGACCTGAAGCAGAAAAAGTTGGAGCTGGTGCGGGAGCAGAAAATGGCGGCAAATTTTCAGCAGAGGCTCGACGATATGGACGCCTGCCTGAAGAAAACCGCCTGCGAGGTCAGGGAGTTTGACAACGATCTGGTCAGGAGGCTCCTGCAGAGCATCAGGGCCGTCAAGGACGATCTGATAGAGATTCAGTTCAAATCCGGAATTGTGATGAATCAGAGGGTTTCATACTTTGATTAAGGCAAGGAGCAGGAATGGGTAAAGGAGTCTGTTCCCGCTTATGGTTGCAACTGATATGGCCAAAATCCTGTCAGTGAGATTGCAAGTTTGAGAGCTATGTTGAAATGATAAATTATTGAAGATTTGTTGTGTTGGGCAAAGCTAAACTGCATTGTCCAAACGTGTCCGAATTATAATTGACAAAACACACGTAAAATGTTACGATTAGATAGAAAAATACGAATGTGTCCAAAAAAGGGGTGTAAATATGAAATCTGGTTTAGTCGTAAAGTTAGTCGAAGCTCATAGCTCTGGCAGCGAAGATGCTTTTAAAATTGCTTTAAATAATTTAGCAGACGACGAGGAAAAAAAGGGCAATGCCTCCACGGCTTTGTCATTAAGGAATGCATATGTTTTTGACAAAAAACGCTCGGCGACAAACAATGATAGCCCGCTTTCTGAAATGTCATTTTCAGCACAAAGTGTAATGCCAATGCCGAAGGACAGGGATAGTACACTGGACTTGTTAGAAATATTAACGCCCAAAATTAAGTTGTCTGATGTGGCTTTGCCAGAGAAGACAGTACAAGTCCTAAAACAGGTTGTAGCGGAGCAAAAATCTGTTACACAACTTGCTGACAGGGGTGTTGTGCCTGCAAACAGACTTTTGTTTTGTGGTCCTCCAGGTTGCGGAAAAACATTAACGGCCAATGCATTAGCAGGAGAATTGGAAATACCAGTTGCGTATGTAAAACTGGACGGTCTGGTTTCCTCTTATCTGGGACAGACGGGAACGAATATAAGGAAAATATTTGACTTCGTAAAGAATAAACGCATTATGTTGTTTTTAGATGAATTTGATGCAATTGCAAAGAAGCGGGATGATTCAAATGAATTAGGAGAGTTAAAAAGGGTTGTGACAACGCTTCTGCAAAATATGGATGCGATGCCATCCAATGTTTTCTTGGTAGCAGCAACAAATCATCATCATCTTCTGGATCCGGCTATTTGGAGAAGATTTAATTCCTCGATATTATTGGAGCTGCCAAATGTTGAGCAACGTACACAGATGATTGATCGTTTTTGTTTAGAAAAATTGCCTGAATATAATATTGATCGAAAAACACTGACAATTTTAACTGATGGCATGAGCGGCGCTGAAATTCAAAGCTTTATGCTATCCCTCGCAAAATACTGTGTATTGGAAAATATAAAAGGATCCGTTTCACAAAAAGAAATCGCTGAAATATGGTTACAGCAAAATACTCTTTTTGTTAGTGAGAATAGTGATGACTTTATGAAAGCATTATTTCGTTTGAAAAAGAATGGTGTACCGTTAAGAACTTTAGAGGAGATTACGGGTATACCAAAATCTACATTAGACTATCGTTTTAAAAAGGAGGGGATGAATGATGAGTAATGAGCGAAGAAACCATTTATGGATTCCGGATGAAGAAGTTGTTCGTTTGGACAAAACATTAACGGCCCGTCCGGCACCGAGAAATGTGCCTTTTGCAGAGCATGGGCAAAAGTTAAGCCATAGTTTGCAATCAATTAAACAAGCGATTGAAAGCGTTGCTGCTGACGATTCTCTTGTCGATTCAGGTCTTATGATATTCAAAGTTGAACTGCCGAGTGGTGAAAAGATCAAAGACAAGAAAGAGTTATTTAATTCGACTGGAATGCAAGTTAAAGCGGTAAAAAGTGAAAACAAAGCCGTTATTGCTACGACAAAAACGCAGTTTCAATTATTGAAAAAAAGAGTTGACGAATATACTCATTCAGGGACAGGGAAAACCTACTTTGACTTTATCGAGGATTTTAAGCCTTACATTGGCAGCGAAAAGAATTCCAGTGCATTGCAAAAAACTACTTGTTCAGATGCAGTACCGGCCTCTCTGGATATTCAGTTAATGCTTGTTCCTAATTTGGGTGGTGAAGTAAACGAATTAGCAATCAAGAGAGTGCTAAGCAAAATTTCTATACACCAAGGAAGTGTCCAAGAACAACCATATTATTTATCGGATAACACACCGGTTATTCGAGCGATAATTCCGTCAAGTTCATTGCTTCACTATGAAAACGATCCTGCGATATACAGAATTGAGGAAACAGATTTTTTTAGTGCGGACGCTGCTTCAAAGAATGCGATTGACCTAAACGATTTGGAGCTGGATGAAAGCGTCTCAATAGACAGTTTGCCAATTGTTACTGTTTTAGATTCGGGAGTAAATTTCCCGAATCATTTGAAACCGTTGATTCTTGAACGTTGGACAGATGGCGGGTCTTCTGGCGGTGATACCGAACATGGGACTAAAGTGGCGAGCAGGGTTGCTTTCAAATATATATGCGATCAATTACCAGGTACAAAAGTAGTCCCGCGAACAAGGATTATCGACTGCAATATTTTGGATGGAAGTGTGCCTGTAAACATTTTCATCAGGCGAATTCAAAATGCTGTACACACATTTTGCAGTGTTTCTAAGGTATATAATTTATCAGCCAATGCTGCCTCTCCTATTGAAGGAGATGAAATGAGCATTTTGGGCTATGAACTGGATGCGTTGCAGTTAAAGCTGAATGTACAATTTGTGATCTCGTCGGGTAATCATCAACTTTGGAGAACTGAATCAAGATTGGAAGACATTTTAGATGACGATGATTCAAGAGTGTCAGCGCCAGCTGATTCCATGCTGTCAATTGTCGTTGGTGCGACATCAGGAGAAACGTACCCTAACTGCTTGTCTTCAGTTAATGAAATTACTTCATATAGTCGCAGGGGTCCGGGGTTTAATGGGTTCTCTAAGCCTGACATAACTGCGTATGGAGGTTCAATTACATACCTCGCTGGGTCTGTTTCTGTTCCAGAGGATAGATACTCTTTACTTTTGGATAAAAACGGTAAGCTGACGCCAGATGCAGGGACAAGCTTTACTGCCCCTGTTGTGGCTGGAGATTTTGCGGAGATTTTAAGCATCACGCCTAATCAAGATATCTTATTAGCAAAAGCTTTGTTGTACCATAATACTCAACCTGTTTGGGAAGAGGAAAGTATAACTGATGAAGAGTTAGCTTATGCACATAACCTATATGGCAGAGGATTGTCCAATGTGGATGAGAGCAAATATTCTTCACCGTCCAAGGTAACTTTTGTTCGAACAGGAACATTAAATAAAGTCACTAAGGAGAGAGTAACTTTCTACATGCCGGAAATTTTGGCGGCTCAAGTTGGAAGGAATGTTGCCAAAGTTTCTGTAACATGTATTTCAATGCCGCCAGTTGATAGAACAAAAGGAACCGAATATTTGGGGGCATATGTTCGGGCATCATTAAAAAAAGGTAGTTCAGATGGACGGCTAAAACCTGTTCAACAGGATTTTAAAGAAGGCCGGCAGAAATGGGATGTATGCCACCAATTTACGAAGCTGTTTTCGAAATTTGAAGCTGGCGACTGGCAGATTTGGCTTGAATTGTTCTCTCGCTGGGATGAAGAAAACATAGATGTGCCTTATGCTTTGGCCGTTACAATCGAAGATGTTAGCAATACGCTGGATGTTTATAGTGAAATCGAAGCACTGAATAGATATCGTGCAATTAATACTCTCAGATTGCGTGTGGATTCCCAAGCTTAAGTACATCGCCCAAAGAGAGCAACTACGGAGTCAGGTAAAGAACTAATTCTGTTGTTACTCTCTTTTTAATTATCAGGAATAAAACTCTCAAATGATTTAGATAGCATGATTACAGTACAAAAGTAATATCACTAGCTTTCCGGAGACAGCTGTCAAAAATAACACAAAAAAGCGAATTATAACTTATTTATGCGAAAATAGATGTTTTAAGCGGCACATATGGTATAATTTAAAAAAACAAGCTAAAAAAACCACAATGAAAGTGATTCGAATAAAACATTTTCGAGGTGAATAACGTAGCGGTAAGCTGCAATAAGCTCTGGAAGCTGCTTATGCTGTGATCACCGAGAGGGATAATGCCATTAGCTCGCCTAATCAGTAGAAAGAAGTACAATTAGAATATGCAGAAAGAGGAGGCATATTTTGAAGACTATATCCTTGCCGCCGTACGCACCGACGCTTATTGAGTCTACTCGCGCTATCGGCTATACGCTAGAATCGGCAATTGCCGACATTGTGGATAACAGTGTTTCGGCATCGGCTTCGTGTGCTGAAATCTTCTTCTTTCCGATTGGGGATTCATACATAGCAATACTGGACAACGGCTACGGAATGAATGCTGGTGAGCTTGAAACTGCTATGCGCTATGGCAGTCAGAATCCGAATGACAAACGGGCGGCCACAGACTTAGGACGTTTTGGGCTGGGGTTAAAAACAGCTTCTTTGTCACAGTGCCGCACATTGACAGTCGCCAGCAAAAAAGACGGCAACATCGAAGTCCGCCGCTGGGATATTGACCATGTAATCAAGACTGGGGAATGGTCGCTTATTGTGTTGGAAACCGAAGAAGAAATTAACGCAGTACCCCGCATTGATAACCTGCGTGAATTTGAAAGCGGCACATTGGTTGTGTGGCAGAATCTTGACAGGCTCAAAGTCGGCGAATTGAATTTTGACTGCTCTATGGGCAGAAAGATGGATGATGTCCGTGCCCACCTCTCTCTGGTGTTCCATCGATACCTCAGCGGAGAAACCGGGCTGAAGAAGCTGCAGCTTAAAATGAACGGAACTGCTGTTGATTACGCCGACCCTTTTCTGACACGCAGGAACACACAGGTAATGGCTGATGAGGAGTTGTTTATTGAGGGCGCAAAAGTCGTTGTTCGTCCATACATACTCCCCCACATCTCAAACTTGTCCGCCGATGAGATAGATAAACTTGGGGGCAAAGAGGGGTTGCGGAAAAGTCAAGGGTTTTATGTATACAGGAATAAACGCCTTTTAGTTTGGGGGACATGGTTTCGCATGATGCGGCAGAGTGAGCTTTCAAAGCTGGCTCGGATTCAGGTCGACATACCAAATGATCTGGACAGCCTTTGGACACTTGATATTAAGAAATCAACGGCGGTTCCCCCGGAGATCGTCAGAAACAATCTGGAATCCATTATTGAGCGGATGGCAGAGCGTAGCAAGCAGACCTGGGTATTCAGAGGAAAAAAGGAAACGAATGACTCTGTTGTTCACATATGGCAGCGGTTTAAGGGAACACAAGGCGGATTTTTCTACGGCATTAACCGTGACCACCCTTTGGTAGAGATGTTCTTGGATGCTCCGCCGCAAATAAAGCGGAATGTAGAAGCCTTATTAAAGGCCATTGAAAATGGTATTCCGCTTAATCAGCTATACCTCGACTTAACTTCAGAAAAACCGCTTGAGAATGAAACCGAGGTCACGGCGAATGAAGTAGAAAGCATGCTGAAATTGCTTCTCGACCAGATGCCTTCAGTTGCAGCTAAAAAAGAGTTGCTGGACAGGCTGTCCGTGTCTGATCCGTTCGTTAATCATCCTAAAATCATCGAAAGATACCAAAAGGGAGGCGTTTTATAATGGCTGTAACTAATGCCGAACAATTGGAGGGCATGATTTCCTCAAACATAAATACGCAATTCAAGGAAATTCCGCCCAGTGAAGCGGAATTTGACAATATAGCTGACACGCTCAGACAGTCACTTGCTTCGTTTTGCCCTGTGACGGATGACGAGTTTGAGGACTTGAAGCGAAGGCTCAAAGCCAATATAGTTGTTGTCATGGATATTGGTGTGGTGATTAAGGATGACAAACGGCCGCATCAATCTTGGCTCCCGTCACGGCGTTCTGAACTCGACTTCTTCTTTTGGAACAGATATAAAAAGTATCTTGAAGAGATAAAACATTGGAATCCAAGGGTAACTGGAAATCTGGGGCGTGTTTCTGATGAGATTGTCGACCTTCTGGGTGACCCCAAAGCGAAAAATGATTTCCAGCGGCGCGGTCTTGTACTGGGTGATGTGCAATCGGGAAAAACCGCAAACTATACAGCCATCTGCAACAAGGCGGCAGACGCGGGCTATCGCGTTATCATTGTGCTTGCGGGCATGATGGAAAATCTGCGTCAGCAAACACAGGAACGGTTGGACGCAGAGTTTTCTGGCAGGAAGAGCGAATATTTTCTTGACCCAACTAAGAAGGAAATCAGGAATGAACCCGTCGGCGTTGGAAGATACGGAACGAATAAACGCATTGCTTCTTTCACATCCGTAGTCAAGGATTTTGATATAAATATACTGAAAAGCAACGACCTGTCGCTGCTCAGTGTCAGCGACCCTGTCGTATTTGTCGTTAAAAAGAATAAGAGTATCCTCAATAACCTCATACGGTGGCTGCGCAATAACAACACAGTCGCAGGGCAAAAGATCGATTTACCTATGCTCCTGATTGATGATGAGGCTGATAACGCTTCCGTCAACACCAAAAAGGAGGACGAAGACCCGACGGCAATCAACGAAGCGGTTCGGACACTTTTGGCGTTGTTTCGGCAAGCGTCATATTTAGGTATAACCGCGACACCATATGCGAATATTTTCATCAATCCTGAAACCACTGACGACATGCGCGGAGATGATCTGTTCCCGCGGGATTTCATTTACTCCCTGGCTCCGCCGTCGAACTATATTGGGGCAGATAGTATCTTTGGCGTGGAAGCACCTTTCAGGGATGCTCTTGAAGAATTACACCCGCAAGAAATGGATGCCTTTTTCCCGTTCAGCCATAAAAAAGGGCATTCGGTCACCGAGTTGCCTCCGAGCATGAAAGAAGCTATGGCGTATTTCCTGCTTATAAACGGCATTCGTGATGTGCGCGGAGATTACAAGGCTCACCGTTCCATGATGATTCATGTCAGCAGATTTACGGATGTTCAAAACCAAATCCGTGATCTGGCGACTGAGTGGATTTTGCAAATGCGTTCTGATTTACAAAACTACTCGCGTTTGTCTGAAACAGAAAGCAGTAAAATACCTGGCATTGCCTACTTGAAAGCTGTCTGGGACAAGCATTTACTAGGTGAAAAAGCTGGTGCGCCGGGTAATCCTATGCCATGGCACATGTTCCTTTCGGAGTATTTGTTTAAGGCTGCAGCACCGATAGATGTACGGGCGGTCAACCAGCAGAGCGGCTCCACAAGCCTTGATTACTTCAATCATCGCGAGGATGGTCTGCGTGTTATCGCAGTGGGCGGCAACAGCCTGTCCAGAGGGTTAACGCTTGAAGGGTTATGTGTAAGCTATTTCTACCGAAAATCCCAAATGTACGATACATTACTGCAAATGGGGCGATGGTTTGGTTACCGTCCCGGATACGATGACCTGTTCAAGATTTGGATAAGCGTGGAGGCCATCGACTGGTACGGATACATAACGGCAGCGGCGGAAGAGCTTAAGCTCGAAATTGCAAGGATGAAGAACGCCAACCTCACACCACTGGAGTTTGGGCTGAAGGTTCGGCAAGACCCAGCTTCCCTAATCGTCACCGCAAGAAACAAGATGCGGGCAGGTACGATGGTAAAACGCCCTGTCACAGTTTCCGGGCGCTTGCTGGAAACTCCGCGGCTAAAAGCCGACGCTGCATCTCTGAAAGCTAATGAGGATGTATTCAAGGAATTTGTCCGTCGGCTGGATACCGTAGGGCAGCGGACTGCTCGGGAAGATGCACGCTATTTCTGGGAGTGCATTAATAAAGACGAAGTCGAGCAGCTACTCCGTGATTTCAAAACTCACCCGTGGCATCTCTCGTTCCAGGGACAAGCACTTGCAGACTTTATCAGAGACAAAATGGGCAATGCCTCATGGGATGTTGTTATTGCCGAAGGTTCCGCAGAAAATGCCTATACAGAATTGTATTGCGGCACTGAACAGCTGCCGATGAAACCAGAAAAACGCACCATTATTGCGACCCGAGAGCAAATCAGTATTAGCGGAACGAAGGTGCGTGTAGGCGCCGGCGGCGCAACAAAGCTGGGGTTAACGAAAGAGCAGCGGGAGGAAGCTGAAGCTGCATTCAGGCGGGACCACACCGGCAAACTACACGTTTCCGACAGCGCTTACTTAATTGAAGGTCGTGCGCCCATTTTGATGCTGCACGTTATAGCCGTTGACCGGAACGGCACCGATAAAAACGGCAAGGTGCGGACACAAATTGTAGATGGCTGCCAAGTGCCGGATTTCCTTTTCGCGCTGGGTGCGGGCTTCCCGTTGACGGGGCTGCCCGAAGAAACAGCAAGTTATATGGTTAATATGGTTGAACTAAGCAGTTACTATGATTCCGAGGAGGATAACGACGAATGAGAACAACGCCTGAAATCCTCCAAAGGCAATGGAACAGCATCGACTACAAGGACGGCGGGTTCTTGCAGATTGATACCCAGCACCCGCTTGAATGGCACATTGGTTATCAGTCAATTAGCCAGAAAACCCTGTTACTTGTTTGTACCACGGATATTGGAACAATCGAATCCTCAAAATCTATGTCGGTAACCCGCCGCAAGAGGGAGACCGATAACCGCTGGACGCTTTCGTTTGAACTTCTCCGTAACGAACAAGAAGGCGTTTTTGCCATCCTTTGCTCTGATATTATTGAGCACTCACGTTCGGCGTCAAATGAAAAAGAAGCATTGGCACTGGTCATCAGCCGCTACAAGCAATGGAGCCGGTTACTGGAATCACAAAGAAGCGGATTGATGGACGAAAATAGCCGGAAAGGATTGCTTGGCGAACTCCTGTTTTTACAGGAACGAATTGAAGAAAGAGATTCCGCTTTGGCTGCAATACAGGGCTGGGTAGGCGCGGACGGTGCTGACCAAGATTTCATATATGAAGATGGCTGGCACGAAGTAAAAAGCGTTGGCGCCTCTGCAACGGTCGTGACTATTTCTTCACTTGAGCAGCTTGACTGCGACGGTGAAGGTGAACTTGCAGTAATGCGTATTGACAAGGCCGCCCCAGATCAGGCGGGTGCATTGTCACTTAACGATGCGGTACGGCAGATCAGCATCAAGTTAACTGACGCCGCAGATGCGCTGGACTTATTTCGCTCAAAACTGAGTGCATACGGTTATATCGATTTACAGGAATATTCTGAACAGAAATATTACTGCTCCGGTTCGCAACGGTACGGCGTGGATGACACATTCCCAAGGCTCATAAGGCGAAACGTTCCAACACAAGTTGAATCTTTGCATTACGAATTAAGCCTGTCCTCGCTGGCAGACTGGCTGAAAGGGTGAACCATATGGACGCACAGGAATTCCGAAAAGATTTTATAGAAGGAGTTAAAGCCGAGGCTGCAGCTACCGGCGAGGGTTCCAGCGCGTCATTCGTGAGTGCTTTTGCTCAGTATCTGCAGGAAGCAGAATTCCTGATGGACTTCACCGCTGCCTACTTTGAGGGGACAGGAAAGCGCAACCGAAAGCTGCGTGTTGACGGATATGTTTACGATGAGTTTGACAAAACCATGAGCCTGATAATCGCCGACTATGATGCTTCTGAAAGTGAGCGGGTGCTTGCCAGAACTCAGGCCCGACAATTGCAGGAACGGTTAAGTGCTTTTGTAGACCATGCACTGAATTCCACCCTTCACCGTGAAGTTGAGATGAGCAGACCCTGCTCTGACTTAGTGGACTTGCTGCGCGAAAAACGCCGGGAAATCCGCAAATATCAGTTATTGATATTTACGACGGCCATCATCAGCGCCACAATAACCAAACTCGAGTCAGCTGATATTGATGGGGTTCCCTCCGAGTGCCAAATATGGAATATTGACCGCTTATTCAAAGTCTGCGGTTCAGACACGGGACGGCACATCATTGAGATTGACTTCAAAGAGCATTCCGAGCATGGCATCCCTTGCGTGGAGGCAAGCGGTACCGCAACAAAAGACTTTAAGAGTTACCTGTGCATTATCCCCGGTGCCCTGCTGGCGGATATTTATGACAAATACGGGAGCGGTTTGCTGGAGGGCAATGTACGGTCGTTTCTTTCCACTAAAGTAGCAGTAAACAAAAAAATACGCGCTACTATTCTGCAATACCCTGAAAGGTTTTTCGCTTACAACAACGGCATTTCTGCTACCGCAATGGATATTCAAATCGAATCCGCTCCACAAGGGCAGTTTCTTGTCTCTGTAAGGGATTTTCAGATAATTAACGGCGGTCAGACTACTGCGTCGCTGTCAAATGCGAGATTCCGTGATAAAGCCGACCTTAGCACCATCTTTGTGCAAATGAAGCTGACAGTAATTGAGAGGACACTGGAAGAGGAAGCAACCGAGCTTGTTCAGAACATTTCACGTTCCTCTAACAGCCAGAACAAAGTCAGCGATGCCGATTTCTTCTCAACGCATCCATATCATGTACGTATGGAGAGGTTCTCTCAGCGTCTGTACGCAAGAGCGGTTGGCGGCCTTCAGCACGAAACGAAGTGGTTTTACGAGCGGGCGCGCGGGCAGTATCTGCAGAAACAGATGCGGATGACTGCTGGCGAGAAAAAGAAGTTCCTGCTCCAGAATCCGAAGAATCAGCTTATAACGAAAACCGACCTTGCAAAGGTTCGGAACACTTGGAGGGGGTTCCCCCATACTGTAAGCCGTGGTGCGCAAACGAATTTTGCCGAGTTCGCGAAAACGACAAGTGACGAGTGGGAAGCATCTAATGACGGGCTTGTTTTCAACGAAAAGTATTTTCAAGAAAGCGTTGCTTTAGTCCTGATATTTAGGTATAGTGAACTGATGGTGACGCATCAGCCATGGTATTCACAAGGTTATCGTGCCAATATTGTAACCTATACCATTGCTCTTTTTCATATGCTTATACAGAAACAGTTTCCGGAAATGGATTTGGATTTGATGAATATCTGGACACGTCAAAACGTCCCGGATGCTGTTGCCAATGCTCTGACCGAATTATCTGAACTTGTTTATTATAAGTTGACCGACCCGCAAAGAGGAGTTGAAAACGTTACCCAGTGGTGCAAACAAGATGGGTGCTGGGAAAATGTTCAAAGTATCGATTACAGATTATCACCTGAAATTGAGGCGTGCCTCATCGGGCGAGAAGAGCGAAAAGCCGCTGAAAGAGAAGCTAAAGCTGACCAGCGGATAGTTTCGGATGCAGAAATTATGACTAAGATTGTAGAACTTTCTCAGGTGCAATGGCAAAATGTACTGAGTTTTGCCACGGGCAGGCGGATGATTACGCCAGATGAACACACTGCCCTGCGAATTGCATGTCAGATACCTCAAAAAATGCCAACTCCGATCCAATGCAAAAGACTTCTTTCTGTACTGGAACGGTTACAGGAGGAGGGATTTAAGCTATGAGTCCTGACGCAGAATCAAAGTACAGCGTTGTTGATTTGTTTGCCGGTGCAGGCGGGCTTAGCTATGGGTTTCTTCAAACAGGCAGATTCTTCATAAAGGCAGCCTTTGAGAACAACCACAATGCACAGAAAACTTATAAGCGTAACCACGGAAATACTGCGGTTTATAATGACGTTGCCGACGCCCTTGGCGATGACGTAAAAGTGAAACTCGGCAAAGTAGATGTTGTCATCGGAGGACCACCGTGCCAAGGGTTTTCTAATGCAAATCGGCAGAAGAATCATGCCATCAGCCAAAATAATTCACTCGTAAAGAAGTTCGTTCAGGTCGTACTTCATCTGAACCCGATGGCTTTTGTTATGGAGAATGTGAGCATGCTGCAGTCGGATGTTCACCGTTTTTATGTGGATGAAACCGATGCGGAAACCATAGAAAAATACAGCATTAAAACCACCCCCTCGGAGATTCAGCTTCTTGACTTAGAGTTCATATTTCCGGGCGTTGCTGACATTGCAAGAAACATGGCACGGATTTCAAGTTATCTTTGGAAAGAGAACGACTATTTATCGCTCAATGTAGTGTTCAAAACACGCAATAATCCCAAAAAGTTATGTGCTTCGTTGGAAAAACACAAAAAAAGGCTTCTTGCACTCGCGAACAACCTTATTGCGGCATTTGATGAAAACGACTCTATTTTGAAACACTCATATGCTGCAGGCGTGGCAATACAAAGTTATTTTACCGCTGCCGCAACTTACGAGGCCGCCGAGAAACTTTGCAGGGCGATCATGCCGGCAATTATGCTGCAACGAATGCTCTCAAAGGCAAAGGAAATAATGGATAACCGTATCGTGGTTGACCACTATTCAACCGAGAACGGTCTTGTTGCCCATGTCACTTCTATGGCGGTGATAGACTATATTGAATCCATTCTGGGAGCCACAAGCACAGGATACAGCATAAATTATGGTGTTTTACCGGCCGTTGCCTTTGGTGCGCCTCAAAAGCGGATGCGCTTTGTTCTCATCGGTGTAAAAAAGTCCATATGTGATGATGTGAAGCTGCTAACCGGCACATTCACTGAAGCAAACTACCGTACGGTTAAAGATGCGATTAAGGATTTAGAGGAAATTGAGACGGCAACTGAGGTGTCTGACGGAGACCAAGGAGTACAGTTACCTGATGCTCCGAAAGACATAAGTGAGCTTGGAAAACAACTGCGCGATTCAAAAAATCTTTGCAATCATGTTTCTACGGCAACAACCTCAGACGCATTGGAACGGTTTAAGGCGATTAAGCCAGGAGACAATTTCCACAGTTTGCCGCCAGAACTTAAAACCACTTACTCTGATACGGAGCGCACACAAAAAACCATTTATCTGCGCTTAAAATACGACGAGCCATCCGGCACAGTTGTCAATGTCCGGAAATCTATGTGGATTCATCCAGTGAAGCATCGCGCCCTCAGTATTCGAGAAGCAGCGCGTTTGCAGACTTTCCCCGATAGTTTCGTGTTCTGCGGAACCAAGGATTCACAATACCAGCAGGTAGGCAATGCAGTGCCGCCGATGCTAGCAAAGGCAATAGCAGAGCATCTGTGCGGTTATTTGGATTGTGGAAGCAAATAGCATAATCCGCGAGGAACCATTTCGGAGGCGGTCATATGGCGGATACACATTCTAAAGAAACCAGAAGCTATAATATGTCGCACATCAGAAGCCGGAACACACAACCGGAGATAATGGTGCGAAAGTTCCTGTTTTCTAAAGGACTGAGGTTCAGAAAAAATGATAAAAGATACCCTGGTCATCCTGATATTCTGCTTCCGAAGTACAGAGCAGTTGTGTTCATAAACGGCTGTTTCTGGCACTGCCACGAGGGATGCTCTGATTTTGTTCTTCCAAAGTCCAATCAGGACTACTGGGAGCCAAAGCTTAGGAAAAATCGCAAACGTGATGAAGAAAACTATGCTGCCCTTAGAAAAGATGGGTGGAATGTGTTTATCGTCTGGGAATGCGAACTGAAAAAGGCTGCCAGGGATGAGCGGCTTGAGCAGCTGTATCTGCAGATAATTAAATGATTTGAAAAGGCCTGCCGCGAGATTGGGTCTAGTGATATAAAACACCTTTCTTTCATTGATTCTACAAAGCTAATATAAAGCCCAATTGGATGGCAATTTAATCAACATGATGGGTGCGAAAATCATTAATTACGTTTCGTCAATTATTTTCTGTATTTGCTCATTGATTAGGGTGCGAATCGTTCTAGTGGTTATTATGCTAAAACCAATTTACACCAGCAGTCTGCATAACTAAAACTTTGAAAGTTGGAAAGGCCTTCCCATAACTTTATCGGGTCTCTTTAAATTCTTAAAAATCGTGTATTGACATTGGAGTCCATCATAGGAGGCTTACTTTCTTATAGGTCGCAATAATGCCATATTGTTGAGGTGAGGATAGGTATGGGCAGACCTTATGAATTTTATAAACAAATTCATCCAAATCAGTTCTCAGACTCTGAGATAATTCGTGCTTCAAAGTTGGATAAATCTTTTTTCGACTATTACTTAAATTCAATTACCAGCCGTGGTGAAGAAAAGAAATTTGAAATCTTCTGCCGCCGCATTGCTGAAAAAGAGATTTGCCCCAATTTGCTTCCGCAAACAGGCCCGACAGGCGGCGGGGATAGCAAAGTTGACTCGGAGACCTATCCCGTATCAGATCAATTGCCTGCAATATGGTACGCCGGTATTGGTGTTGAAGCTACTCAAGAAAGATGGGCATTTGCTTTTAGCGCAAAACAGCGGTGGAAGTCTAAGCTATATTCTGACGTAGAAAAAATAGTAGAAGTTAACGCGCAACATGGACGCGGATACACAAAAATTTTCTTCATGAGTAACCAATATGTTTCTGACCGTAATCGTGCTGAAGCTGAAGATGACCTGAGACAAAAATATAGTATAGATATCAGGGTTTTGGATCGTAATTGGTTGATAGAAAAAGTATTTGCCAAAAATCATATAAATATCGTGGTAGAATGCTTTGATCTGTCAGATTCTTTCGTTGATGAGATAAAAAAAGGACCGGGTGATTATTCGAAAGAGCTTAAGCTCAAAGAAATTGAAGACACGCTCATGAATTATGATCCGTCTTTGCCGAAGGCATCAATGATACCCGTGGCATTGGAAGCTGCTTATATAAGCCGCTCATTGGAGCGATCGAAAGATATAACGATTGGCAATTTTGAACGGGCCTTAAGAATAATAAATCAATACGGATTGCCCATACATAAGACGGAATGCATATACGAATGGGCTTGGACACTGTATTGGTGGTATGAGGATTATTCAAATTACTATTTAAAGTATTGCGAGTTTGAAGAATTGGCTTTGGCTGCTGATAATATTTTCGAGATAGAGCGGCTTTCCAATCTGTGGATGAATTTACGTACTAGCAGCCAGATGGATAATCAAAACTTTGATATAAAACCACATTCCATAAGGTTATTAGAGTCGTTAAATAAATATATTAATGATCAAACAAAACCGCACGCAGCTTTTGAGGCAGCTGCATTAAAACTAAATATCAGTTTGTTAATAGATGATGATATTGACAACGTAAAAATTGATGGTCTCATTTCACAATATATTGATTTAGTAAACAAAAGCGATAATCACTTGGATTTTAGCCTTTCACGACTGGCCAAAATGATTACCAGTATTCCTTTTCTTGAGGACGGAAATCGTTATGATGAACTATTCGAATTATTGACTGCCAAATTGGCGGAGAGAAAACAAGAAACAACAAGAGCAAGCTTACTAATAAAGAGAGCGATGAAGGTAGCAGATGAAAAACCTATTACTGCAATCTCTTATTTGGGGAGATCCTTGATTGATTTATATAAAGAAGAAAGCAAGCACGAACTTATACTGGCCTTGTCCTGTATTGCATCATCTCTGGAGGGTATTGGATGTCTTTGGGCTACGCGAAATTATAATCTATATCTTTTTGCACTGTGTTTTACGCAATACACAAAATATGGCCAAATTCATCCAGCATTAATTGCATCATCTAATTCATTAACAATGCTTGAATTACAGCTCGGGAGAATTGGTTATGCGCTTACGAGCCATAAGTGGTCAATGATCTCTGAAAACTTATATAAAGCGGAGATACCAAAGAATAAGCTGAATGAAAAACCGACCAATTTATTTGAGCCTCTTTTAGCAATCACAATACTGAAAACACCTTACCCCAAATTGAGTGAGGCAGGTTTTTTGGTAGATGTATTGAAAGAACAAGATTTATATATTCCTGAAGTCACCCTAAAATATATGCTCGGATATTATGACGAAGACTGGCTTAAGTACTATGAAAACAGTATCCCAGAGTTCGAGAAAAGTATGGATCGGTTGTACTCTCAACCTGCTAATAAACAGATTTTATATACGCCGTGGTTCGGAACAGAAGAAAATGCTATGATACAAACAAGGGTATTGGGTTGTAATATCAACATTGAAGCCGATAATAAGTTTATTTGCTTGGAATTAGGCGCTACAATACTTGCATTGGTAGAAAGTTTCTTTGCTACTGGCATACAAAAACGTATTCTAATCCAGCAAGAAATCATCAATATCAGGATTCAATACTTACATAATGAGAACTTTGTAATCCGTGTAGATGAAAGCAGAATATCAACCGCAGATATAACAATCCAATGTTCTGATTATGATATAGACAATATTGTCGAAGGCCAGGAGGCTGTGACCAATTTTTTAAATGAGTTGTTTCCAAGAATTCTTGCCAAAATGGTGTTCTTTGATATCTCAAAAGATGCCTTAGAAGAATTAATTGCAGAAGAAAGAGCTTTTGATAGATCCTTTTCTTTTTGTAGCAGTATTTTTTTTCCAGCGCAAATTTTAGGCAAGGATTATGGCGTGGCAGCCTACAACGAAGGACTTACCTCTCAAAAAACAATACAATATCCATTAATCCGAACCTCTCCAGTAAGCTTCGAGATCGATTCAGCTCCAGCAGTATCACCTTCAAACGATAGTGATAGAAAACTAAAATTTGTATATGGTACTCCACCTGCTGATTTTGAGCCAGAGAAAATTAACCATCAGCAAATGGTCGTAGAATCGATTATTGACATACCTTTGTGGAATGATGCAAAATGGCGTGGTGTTGGAGTCATTGCTTCCCCAACAAATGAGTTTGTACCATTGTTGGGATTGCTTTTTGAAAATGATAGTTCTGCACAGCAAATATTTGCGAATTGGAGGAACAGATTTGGAAGCTATGATGCTGACGATGAAGTACAAATCGGAGTCATAAAGGGAATAGACAAAAGGAATCCCTGCCACTATAGAGTTATTATAACTTCAAAAATGAAACCCAGTGGTAAGCTCAATCAGGTAAAACGAATTCAGTGGATATGCAGATTACATACAATGGAAGCAAAAACATTAACCAATCTGCAGATACTTGAAGAGGCCATAAAACAAAACAACAATTTTCAGCTTGTGCAATTTACTATGAAAAATGGGCAACTTGAACCACTTGGTGAGACGGCAATCAAAAAGAACGTTCAAAGCATTACTATTTGTAATGCGTGGGAAATTGAAGATGATAGCTATTTGTTTGCTGGAGTGATGCCGATAGATGATCCTATCATTCCGCCAGGTGCTGAAAATGCTCCAATCATAAATGTGCTTGAATATAAAAGACAACTATCCCTATCCCCTAATAGGGCTGGTCGTAATGATCCATGTCCATGTGGGAGTGGTAAAAAATATAAAAAGTGTTGCTTGGATAAAGGCATATATTAGAATACATTCAGTACCCAAAAGCCCCAAAAAGGATGGAAGTCCATTACAAACTATAAATATGATTTTTGAGGACCACCCAAGACTAATTCAGATTACAAATTTCAAGGAGGAAGAGCATGGGAAATGGAGGAAAACTTACAGGAAAAGAATTTGAAGAAATCAAAATTTTAGCTGATAAAGCTATAAATGCCAATAATAAAAAATCAGCTGAGCCTTTTATAAATCGCTTAGATTTTATGCAAAGAAATCTGGATATAGAGCCCCATAAGAGGAATGTCCTTGCTGAACTTGTATCCTATGTAAGCGCTGCATCAGGACAAGTAAAAGATAAAGAACATTGGATGGGTGCTGTAAATCAAAGCCTTTTCAAGCTAGAACCTTCTTCTAAAGATATGGGAGTCATAAAATGAGATACTCAAAAAAAGAGTTGAAAGGTCTGCCAATTCCAAAAGAGATAGTAATTAAGAGTTTAGCAGAGTTTATAAACTTGTTTTCAGATAATGAATTTGAAAGCTACATATTTCGTGGAGAGCCAACGAATTACCATGATACAATTTCGTCTGCACTTAGAAATAGGGAGTATTCTTTTATTAAAATGAAAAATGAGTTTAAACGAGAGATATTTCATAGGCTTACGCCTGATGAACGCAATAATTTTTTGGCATTTGCTCAACATCATGGAATACCAACAAACCTTATTGATTATACAAGGTCGCCTTTAGTTGCATTATTTTTTGCCTGTCAACCATTTCATAGTTCAGATGAACGGTTTGAACAAGAAAGAGGTTTTGTATATCTTCTAAAAGATGAATTGATTGACATTACAGACTTGCTTTCGCGAAATGAGGATAAGAATTTCCTTGATCTTTTTATACGAAATGAAAATAATATTATTTTGGATTTATATAGGGGATTTGCTGATTTCTACAAAGAGCATCCTGAAAAATTCTACTATTATTTCAAACAGTTAGCTGATGATTTGCAGTATTACTTTGTTGATATGCAGCCGCATACCCCTAAAAAATCTGATTTTCCCTTATATGACAAGGGAGAATATAAAAACAAGTTGCCCTATGAATATGTAAAAGACAGCAAAGAATTAATTGCCGAAATAAAGTGTCGATATGGTTCAATAGAATTGATTGCGCTAGAATACACATTAGAACTGCAGTCATTCTTAAAACAAACTCTGGATTTTGAAGCAACAGTTTGGTGGCTTAATTGTATTCCCAATTTCCTATACACACCAATACTATCCTTTGAAAGAGGACGAAATCAGCAAGGTTTATTTATCTATCAAACATATCTTTCTTTTGATGAAAGCACATATAAAACGCATATCCTTTCCCAACAAAGGGTATGGCCTGATATTATAATCGTTATTGAGAATAAGGAAAAAATACTGCATGAGTTGGATTTTATGGGTATTAATGAAAAATTTATATATGGTGATTATGATAGTATCGCAAGGTATATCAAGAAAAAATATGATTGCTAAAAAGAACAGGGTGCGGAGCCAATTGTTAGTTAGCGTACTCCGTTCTTGCAAATAACAATCGATTAGAAAGAACATTAATGTTTCCTAGTTCTGGCGTCAGCATTTTTAATAATGTATATGTAACGAATAAAGCCTTCAAGGGCCAAAACGTTTGAAGGTTTTATTGCTTACAATTTACTTAAATTGTAAAGCAAAAGCAGGCGCCGAAACACACAAAAATTGGCCTACCCAGGCGACTGTTTCTGAAAGATACCCCGCCGCCAAGGGGATACCAGATTGATGCGGCATCTTTTTTGTATCCTCAAGGCACGTGGAGTGTGTCGTGGCACTAAAACGAAACTCAAACCCTTGAAAATAAAGGATTTATGCAGGAACTATGATGCCCTGAAATTTCATCTTACCCTTGAGTGCGTAATATAGATGACATTGCCGATAAAGCCAGTGATAGCAACGGTTGAGAAACTGATATTTTTCATTAAACGAACGAGAGATAATTGGTTGTGAATACAGCAAAATCGCTTGACATCATTCTATATCTCGAATAAAATATGACATAATACCAAGGGGGGTGTGTTATGGGTTTTATATCTGCTAAAGAAGCAGCTGAGAAGTGGAATATATCTCAAAGAAGAGTGGCTATCCTCTGTGCTGAAAACAGGATTTCCGGAGCAATGATGGTAGGTAACATGTGGATAATACCTGATGATTCCGAAAAACCAGAGGATGCACGTTCCAAACGTTTTTTAGGTAACAGTAACCTTACTGTAAAGCCGTTTGTAAAATGGGCCGGGGGCAAGGCGCAAATTCTAAATAATATACGCGCTTGTTATCCGTCAGGGTTAGGGGGAAAAATCACGAAGTATGCCGAGCCTTTTGTTGGCGGAGGAGCCGTACTGTTTGATATTATTAGTCATTACGACATAAAAGAAATATATATCAGCGACATTAACAGCGAATTGATAAAAGCATATATAAGCATCCGTGATAATCTGGACGAAATGATAATTACATTGCATTCCCTTGAGAATGACTACCTTCATCTTGATTCAAGCAATAGGAAAGACTATTACTATGACAAACGCGACCGATTCAATTCCTTAAAAGCGAATAGTGAGAATGAAGTGGAGCTTGCTTCATTATTTATCTTTTTAAACAGAACCTGCTTTAATGGACTTTATCGTGTTAACAGCAAAGGGGGATTCAATGTCCCGATGGGTAGTTATAAGAATCCGATGATTTGCGATGAGGAAAATTTGTGTGCGGTTTCAAAAAGCCTGCAAAGCGTCAATATAGTATGCGGTGATTATAAAGAATCGGCTGATTTCATTGACTCAAAGACTTTTGTTTACTTTGATCCGCCTTATCGGCCACTTTCGTTGACATCGAGCTTTACAGCATACGCTCAAAATGGATTTGGCGACCGGGAGCAGATGGAACTGGCAGGTTTTATAGATGAAATGAGTGCAAAAGGAGCCGCCATTGTTGCAAGTAACTCTGACCCTAAAAACACCGATAAAAATGATGACTTTAAGTTTCAATAAATCACTAATGCGAGGTGAAATAAACCTGAATCTGTGTTTTGATACAGCATTGGCAGTTGGATATAAAAGTTCTTCACAGTGCATAAGAAGAATGACCGAGGGTTGGGTAACCAGCAATATGTTTTGCCCGCGCTGTGGTAATCTGAAAATTGAACAGTTTGACAATAATAGACCGGTAGCTGACTTTTTCTGTCCTACTTGCTTGCAAAGCTACAGGATATTGGAAAACCAACAGTATTAAATATAATTTTCTCTTACTGGCACATGAGTATTTATTTGTATTCAGAAAATAGTTTATATGAAATTTACCCACCGTCAAGGCATCATTAGGTCTTGGCGGCATCTTTTTTGTATCCTCAAGACATATAGAAACGGGTCTGTCTGCTAGAGAATCTATAAAGCCTTTAAATTAAGGGATTTAGGACATTTCTTTTCAATCGTTAGTGGTGAGACCCTTGAGAAAACAGGAGCAAAATGCTGTAAAAGTACTAAATGAGGTTGCACTCAGAACATATGTTTTGGTATAATTTGGTTGACAATAAATCGTAGGTCAACTGATTCGTTACTAAAGGTAGAACTGTTGCGAATTGCCGCTGCGGCTGAGAGAAGGTGTAAACCATAATATACTTAAGCAGCTTTTTATTTTCTAAGGAGACAGTAAGAAACCCGAATATTTATCCATATAATGTGTTTGCTGATAAAGCAGAAAAATCATTATTCTTCAGACCGATAACAGTATTATATGGCAATAACGCATCCGGAAAATCTACGATGCTGAATATTATAGCAAATAAGCTGCAGATGGAAGGACAAGAGTGTGCTACTGGATTTGAAAATTATTTTACAAAGTACGTAGATGAATGCAGTTATACTTTATGTGAAAATGAAAGCGGCAGGCAGATTGGCGGACTTCCCCGTAGAAGTAGGTATATTAAAAGTGAAGATATTTTATATGAAATTAAAAAAATACAACAGGAACAGATTCTACAAGATGGATACATATATGAGCACATAAGGCGGGGGATGAATAAGGCGCAAATAGAACAATTAAAAAACTCCGATAAAATGAGAAAACAAATGGAAATCTTAAAATTTGCACAGGCAAAGTATTCAAATGGAGAAACTACTTTGCAAATGTTGGATGATTATATGGAGCCGGATGCCCTTTATTTGCTGGATGAGCCGGAGGTCTCCTTGTCACCGGCAAATCAAACGGTATTATCCGAGAAGATAAATGAAATGTCAAGGTTTTTGGGGTGTCAGTTTATTATTTCTACGCATTCACCGTTTATGTTGGGGACGTTAAATGCCAGAATCTATAATCTTGATTCAAGGGAATTAGAGGTTGTAAGATGGACAGATCTTGAGAATGTACGATATTTTTATGATTTTTTCCAGAAACATGAAAAGGAGTTTGAAATGTCGTAAGAAATCATTAAGGGTTTTAAATAACCTTGAAATGAACGTAATTATGAAAAACAGCATTATTAGACCTGCAAAGGGTGCGCCAACACTAGTATGCGATAACCGTAATTATGCAGCTAAATTCTTAAGCCGAGGAGTGCACATGAAACAATCCAACGGCAGCAGCTTGCGATCCGTACCCATTGAGGATCTGCGCATGCTGCTGAAACCGCTCTTATCATGGTATGACCAATATGGACGGATTCTGCCCTGGCGATCACAGCCTGAGCCGTATCGGGTATGGGTATCGGAAATGATGCTGCAGCAAACCCAGGTAAAGACGGTGTTGCCCTATTTCGAGCGTTTTATGGCAGCATTACCGGATATTGAGACCCTTGCGTCAGCAGATGAAGCGGACTTGCTAAAACTGTGGGAGGGGTTAGGGTATTATACCCGTGCGCGCAATTTGCAAAAGGCGGCCCGTATCGTGGTGGCTCGGCATAATGGCATCCTGCCGGACTCCTATGAGCAGTTGCTGGAATTGCCTGGGATCGGTGAATATTCTGCCGGGGCGATTGCTTCCATCGCATATAACATTCCAGTTCCGGTAGTGGACGGGAATGTATTGAGGTTGCTGGCAAGGCTGCTAGCCAGCCCGGAAGATATTGCCCAAACCCGGGTACGTAAAGCCTTTCGTGCAATTATGGCGGCGATCCTGCCCTATGACCGGCCTGGGGACTTTAACCAGGCCGTGATGGAGTTGGGGGCCACGGTGTGTATGCCTAATATGCCACGCTGTGCAGATTGCCCGATCAAAATGGGCTGTGCAGCAAATCAACAAGGTTGCGTTCAGCAGTTTCCGGTTAAGACACCAAAGGCACCGCGTCGCATAGAGCATCGTACGGTGCTGCTGATATTGGCAGAGGGCAAGGTGTTGTTAAGACAACGTCCAAAGCAAGGACTCCTGGCAGGATTGTGGGAACTGCCAAACCTTGAAGGCTGGCTGAATGAAGATATCATTGCCTCCACACTGGAACAATGGGGCCTCCGGCCCTCGACTCTGGAACGACTGCCGGATGAACGCCATATTTTCACTCACATCGAATGGCAGATGCGGGGATATTTGATGCAGTGTATGACGGGACAACAGCCGGAAGGTTATATATGGGCGGATATGCAAGAGATAGAGTTGCGATATGCAGTGCCTGGTGCGTTCAAAATCTATATGAAACATTTGCCATTTGAGTCTCCTGGACAGCACAAACCTGGGTGCTGAGAGCTTTATCCCCGGCATGGCAGCAGTTTTACAAAACGGTTATAGCACAAATGAATTTGAAATGAGGGAGGGATGATAATGACGATATATGAAAAAATCGACCGCTGCCACGATGCAATCAGCGAGGTTCGCCCCTTCGAAGGACATATGCTAAAGCAGTTGAAAGACTATTACCGTATTGGGCTTACATGGTCAAGTAATGCCATCGAGGGCAACACCCTGACCATAAGCGAGACGAAGGTGGTGCTTGAGGACGGTCTAACCATCGGCGGCAGGCCGCTCCGGGACCTCTTTGAGACGGTGGGCCACGGTCAAGCCTATGACTTCATGTTTACCCTGATTGGGGAGCGACGCATCACTCTGGAAGAAATCAAAACCATGCATCACCTGTTTTACAAAAGCATTGACGAGGCAAATGCAGGCACATGGAGGAAGGAGAGCGTTATCGTTTCCGGCACCGATTATGTGTTCCCTAAGCCACAGGAGATTGAAGGACAAATGCAGAAGCTGGAGAGCTGGGTAAAGACCGAACGGAACAACTACCATCCAGTAGATTTTGCCGCCCTGCTGCACCTGAAATTTGTGTCAATCCACCCATTCATTGACGGGAACGGCAGAACGAGCCGTCTTCTCATGAATTTGGCTCTGATACAAGACGGCTACCAGTTGGCAATCATTCCCCCAGTGCTTCGAACTGAATACAACGACTTTATCCGGCAGCATCAAAACATAGGTAAGCCGGAACAATTCTGTGATTTTATCGCTGAACGCGTATACGAAACGCAGAAGGAGATCATGCGGCTGATGCACATCTCATTTCCTAAAATGGGATAATATCTTTCCACCATAATGATAACTAAAGCGGCAAGAGTTTTAAGACTCTTGCCGCTTTTGCCTTTCCCCAGTTGCTTCTTATCACGCTGTTTAGGAGTCAAATTTTCAAATTTCTCGCCGGCTAGATATCCTGGTTCGGGTAAACAGTCGGTATCCAATCCGATTTGCCTATAATCTTTTTCGCAAAAGGGGAGATGGATAAATTGTTGGTTATGGCGAAATAACAGTTCGATAATCGCGTGTTCCGCCGCTTTATCAATGATTCACCTAATCTTAACATTGATATCATATGCTGAAAAAACAGCAAATGTATATATCTACCAATATTTTGAGTATCAAAATACCATGCGTGGAGGATTTTTTGCAATAGATGTTGAACTTAAGTAAAAAAACGAAACAAGAAATCGATATTGAAAGGAGGTCGTTAATTTGTCAGGGTGCATTTATAATGCCACGGTTGAGCTGATCGACAGGAATATTGATAAGGGTCACTCCGACAAAACCGCCATTTATTACCGCGATCAGAAAATCAGCTATGGCCAGCTGCTGCGGGAAATCAACAAAGTAGGAAACGGACTGAAGAGTTTGGGATTTACAGTTCCGGTACCACCGGTGCTCCCAAAGGGGTGGTTCACCTGCATCATGACATGATTTATGCCGCAGACACCAATCCTGTTGAGATTCTGAACATAACGCCGGAAGACATAGTCTATTCTGCCGGCAAATTATTTTTTGCTTACGGCTTAGGCAATTCGTTATATTATCCTTTAATACACGGGGCAGCAGCAGTCTTGTGCCCTGACCGGCCTGATCCCAAAGTGATCATTGAAAATCTTAAAAAGTACCGGCCAACAATTTTCTTTAGTGTGCCTACGTCATATAATGCCCTGCTGCACCCGCTTTTACCAGGATGAAGACGGTAATTTCTGGTATGTGGCCGGGCTGATGATATGATCAAGGCTGGGGGAATTTATGTTTCGCCTATTGAAGTGGAAGGTGCTATTTTAAAGCACGACTCGGTTTTGGAATGCAGCGTCATTGGCAAAAAAGACGAAAATGGCTTATCCAAGCCCCAAGCCTTTGTTGTACTGAAAGAAGGATATCAGGCGGGTGAGGAGTTGGAAAAAGAACTTAAAGATTTTGTCAAGGAAAAGATTGCCCATTACAAATATCCCAGATGGGTCCAGTTTGTTTCCGAACTCCCTAAAGGGCCGACCGGCAAAATCCAGCGCTTTAAACTAAGAGACCTGGAGAAATCGGGAAACTGGGACTAAAAAATAGCAGGGGGAGAAAAATGATATTATGATTGTAATGCAGCGCTGTTGGTACTTAACAGTACGGGATTGTGGCCCGGCAGGATTCCTGGCTGAAGCAAATTATACTGATACTACTAACGATCAGACTCTGATGCTGGAAATCGAGCGCAGGACTTTACTGATCAAAAGAGCTGTTCTGGAGGTACACCGGGGACAGCCTGGAGCCCCGGCTTCAGCAACTTTATCGAGCCTGGAGGGGGTTACGGCTCACTTTGGCTGTGGGCAACAACTGCGCCAGGCCCTGGCAGATAATCCGGATCTTCTGGACATGGCGGCTCAAGCTGTTTCCGCTGTCATTCAGGCCGAAGCATTTTTTTACCAGGAGCGCGGTTTTGCTTCAGAAGTCATATATGATGATTACTGGGATGAAGTTTACAAAAACACCTGTGTTTATTACAGCAACTTAGACCGGGTGGAACAGCGATTTAATGAGTATATTAAAGAGCAGAGGCGGGGGCTTAATCTTTTTCATCGCTACCTGCTGACAGCAGTAGAGGAAACTGCCGGTGAGAGTCTGAATATCCGTGGTCACCTGATGGATTCTTATCACGAAATGGCTTTAACCCTGAAGCTCAATCCGGCTTATCAGGTCAGTGAAGCTTCAGCCACGATGCTCCGCTGCCCTGCCCCTGTGTGCCGGGAGGCTTTGACAATGGTTGACACAATTAAAGGGACACCACTCACAACGGCTAACCGCAAACGTTATAATTCAACTTTAGGCGGAGCTTCCGGCTGCACCCACATTGGCCATTTAGTGCTTGAAGCGGCTCATGCCCTTGAAATATTTAATCGGACAAAAGATGATTAAAGTTTTAGGGCAGGCAAGGTGGTGAATGATCAAGCCTATGGATTTAACCAAGTATGCAGTTAAAGAAAACTGCAAAGCTTACAGCAGGGGAACAGTTTTTTTTCTTCAGCGGGATGAAGCTGACAAACTTTTTCTAATCACAGAAGGAATAGTAAAGCTTAGTTTTTATTCAGTCCTTGGCGAGGAACGGATCACTGAATTTATTAAAGCAGGCCGTTTTTTAGGTGCGCCAGACTTTTTTTGTAAATCCACCTATGGCATCACGGCCAAGGCCCACACCGATGTGCAGTTGGCAGCCTTCTCCAAAGAACAGGTTAAAGAACTTTTAGGTAAAGATCAGGAGTTTTCTTTCAGTCTGGCCGACTCCCTTTCTCGGGAATTACGGGCACTGGGCCGCCAATTGATTGGCGAAACCTTTCTACCGGCTATTGCCCGGATTGGACTAGCTATACAAAATCTGAGAGAACAAATTGGTATACCTGTTGCAAAGGGACAGAAAGTAATAATTCCGATTACGCAAAGTGAATTGGCTTATTATGTAGGGTGTAATCGAATTACGGTAACTAAAGCATTAAATCAGATGACTGATGAGGATTTGATCGAAAAGAAAGCAAAAAAGATTATCATTAAAGATGTAGAAAAGCTTAGTGTTTGGTTGAAAAAAATTATTCCCAAGTGAAAAGATCTTCCCACGCTGTCCTTTGGTTCCCCAGGGCAGCTTTTTCACTTTTTGCAAACTTGTAGTTTACGCAACAGATTTCAACTAAAAAATTAGATATAATGATTTTAAAGTTACTCTTAAGCAGGCTTTGAATATGTTTCTCTGTGTTCTTTGCGTCCTCTGCACCCTCTGCGTTTTCTTTTTGGACCTGATGAAGTGGAGGAAAAAGATAAAGTCCAATGCGCCAAGCCTTGAGTATAAAGGCGACTTAATTATTTAATTGAAAGGAGTGCCGTAAGTGGCAGAAAACATTTATAATGCTGCAGTTGAGTTGGTAGACAGGAATATCGACAAAGGTTATGCCGATAAAATTGCCATCTACTACCGAGAGCAGGAAATCAGTTATGGCGAACTGTTTAGGCAGGTAAATAAGGCAGGCAATGCCTTTAAGGGGTTGGGGATCCAAATTGAAAACAGGGTACTGCTGCTGCTGCCCGATTGTCCCCATTTCTTTTATGCTTTTCTGGGGGCCATAAAAGCTGGAGCGGTGGCTGTACCTGTTAACACTCTGTCGAGGCCACAGGACTATTTTTATGTATTAAATGATTCCCGGGCCAAAGTATTGGTCATCGCTGCAGAATTGCTGCACCTGGTGGAACCGGTTTTGGACCAGGTTAAATACCTGCAGCACATTGTGGTTGTGGGAGAAGCTAAGGAAGGACAAGTTTCTTATGATAATTTTATTACGGGTCAACCAGAGGAATTAAGCCCGGCTGAAACATGTGCTGATGATGTGGCTTTCTGGATTTATAGCTCCGGCACCACCGGTGCTCCCAAGGGAGTGGTTCACCTGCAGCATGATATGATCTATGCCGCCGAAACCTATCCCAGAGAGATTTTGGCCTTGACTCCGGATGATATAATTTACTCCACCAGTAAATTGTTTTTTGCCTATGGTCTGGGCAACTCCCTGTATTTTCCCCTGAGATCCGGTGCGGCAGCAGTCTTGTGTCCTGACCGGCCTGATCCCAGGGTGGTAATTGATACTATTACAAAATACCGGCCAACCATCTTCTTCAGTGTGCCTACTACTTATAACGCCTTGCTGCAGGCAGACATCGAGAATCCTGAGGCCTTCCGAAATTTAAGAATCTGTGTATCTTCCGGCGAACCTTTACCGGAAATCCTTTTCACCCGCTGGAAAGAAAGGTTTGATATTGAAATAGTTGATGGCATGGGATGTTCAGAACTCTGTAACACCATTGTCACCAACAGGCCCGGGGCAGTGGTGCCGGGAAGTGCAGGCAGGATATTGACTGGGTATGAAGCCAGAATAATTGATGAAAATGGTAATGTTTTGCCCTCCGGTGAAGCAGGTACCCTGCAGCTCAAAGGAGACAGTGTGGCCGCCGGATACTGGAATCAGCATGAAAAGACCAAAGAATCTTTTGCCGGTCATTGGTTCACCAGCGGTGACCGTTTTTACATGGATGAAGCGGAAAACCTGTATTATGTAGGCCGGGCCGATGATATGATCAAGGCGGGGGGCATATATGTTTCACCTATTGAGGTAGAAGGTGCCATCATGAAGCATGATGCGGTATCAGAATGTGGAGTCATTGGCAAAAAAGATGACAATGGTTTATCTAAGCCCCAAGCCTTTATTGTACTGAAAGCAGGCTTTCAGGCGAGTGCGCAGTTGGAGAAGGAACTGCAGGAGTTTGTTAAGGAGAAGATTGCGCATTACAAATATCCCAGGTGGATCCGGTTCGTTTCCGAGCTGCCCAAAGGTCCTACTGGCAAGATTCAGCGATATAAATTAAGGGCTTTGGAGAAAACGGAAGACAATGTACGTAGCTAAAGGAGATGAGAATTTTGGAGCAGATTACATTAATTGTTAATGAACAGGAATACAAGTTAAAAGTGGGAGATTCAGCCCGGGAGGTTAAACCTTCCGATACCCTGTCCCATACTCTCCGGGAAACCCTTGGTCTAACCGGGACAAAAGTTGGCTGTAATAAGGGTGAGTGTGGATCATGCACTGTACTGATGAATGGCAAGCCAATCTTATCATGTATGACCTTGACCATCGAATGTGATGGCAAAAGTATAAATACGATTGAAGGCTTGGAAGACCCGGAAACCGGCAAGCTTGACCAGGTTCAGGAGTCTTTTGTGGAGAGCGGGGCCTTTCAGTGCGGGTTTTGCACTCCGGGGATAATAATGAGCACCAAGGCCCTCTTAAAGGAAAAACCCGCTGCTTCAGAAGAGGAAGTCAAGGAAGCCTTATCGGGCCACTATTGCCGGTGTATCAGCCACTATCACGTTTTAGACGCTGTCAATAAATGTGTAAATAAATGTGCAGATAAAGGCAGGTGAACCAAGTGGAAAAGGATTATCGGTTAATAGGCGTTAAAACTACCAGGAAAGACGCGGGGGAAATTGTCAGCGGCAGGGCCCAGTACATTGATGACCTGCGGCTTCCCGGCATGCTCCACGCCAGGATATTGAGAAGCCCGCATCCTCACGCCCTGATCCGGGAGATTGACACCGGCAGGGCTCTGCAGGTGGACGGAGTTAAAGCAGTGCTAACTTATAAAAATGTTCCCAAATGGAAAGGGGGGACCCCTGTCCATGTTGCGGTGCTTGATCAAAAAGTACGCTATGTGGGTGACGCTGTGGCCCTTGTCGCTGCTGAAACAGAAAACGCAGCCGAAGAAGCCCTGGAGCTTATCGAGGTCAAATACGAACTTTTGGAGGCAGTCTATGATGCCGAAGAAGCCATAAAACCCGGAGCCCCTCAGCTATATGACGAGTTTCCGGATAACCAGTTTCCATTGGCCAGCCCCTGGTGGGGGCCTAACTCCCTGCAGGAAATCGTTATGGGAGACATGGAGCAGGGATTTGCCGAAGCAGATGTAGTAGCTGAAGGTGTCTGTAGTTATGATAATATTCCAAATCCATTGCCTCTGGAACCGCCCGGGCTGATTGCCAGCTGGGAAGGCCCTGACCAATTAACAATCTGGTCTTCCAGCCAAACCCCTTACCATCTTAAACTTATGCTGCAGCGTATGCTGGGGGGAATCAGTGTCAGAAATATTGCTGTTCAATGTGGCGGCAGTTTTGGGACAAAAGTACAGCCCTGGAATATTGTTTTTTATGCCGCAGCCTTGGCCAAAGTAACGCGCCGCCCGGTTAAGCTCTTCTATTCCAAGGCTGAACATTTAGCTGCATATACCCTGCGCATTGGTTCCAGTTTTACCGGAAAAATCGGGATTAAAAAAGACGGAACTGTCACGGCAGTTGCCGGTGACTGGTATGTAAATGCCGGCAGTTGCTGTGACGCATCTCAGGGCATGATTGCTGTCGGCTGTGGGGAATTGCAGCTGGCGGTAAGGTGTCTGAACTGGAACGTCAAACCCAAGCTGGTCTGTACCAACCGCAATGCCTCGAAAATGGTCAGGGGTTATGGCGGTCAGGAATTAGAGGCAGCCTTTATGCCGGTTTTAAGTGAGGCTATGGCAAAGGCAGAAATCGATCCCCTGGAATTTTTTAAGAAAAATTATGTTAAACCCGGTGATGGATATTATTGGCGGGATGGCAGCTGGTGGGTGGCCAGAACTGCAGAGTATACCGCGGCCATGGAAAAAGGGGCGGCAGTATTTGGCTGGCAGGAAAAGTGGAAGGGCTGGCTAGAGCCCTCCGGTGTTGAAGGAACCAAGAGGAGGGGTGTGGGCTTAAGTGTACATGGCAATGCCGATGTAGGCGAAGACTCATCCGAGGCCTATGTGCGCCTCCACCCGGATGGCACCGCCACGGTCTTTTCCTGTGTTTCGGAAATCGGTACAGGGATCAGGACCAGCCTTTGCAAATTGGCGGCAGAAGTATTAAAACTACCCCTTGACCGTGTTTCCATGTCTCCGCCCGACAGTCTTGTCAACCCTTATGACTTTGGTCCTGTCGGCTCCAGAGGGACTTATGCCATCGGCAGTGCCGTGATTCGGGCATCTGAAGATGCCCGGCGAAGACTGCTGGAGCAGTCAGCAAGGTTGTTTAACTCTAACCCGGAAGAGCTGGAAACAGAAAACGGGATGGTTTTTGTGAAGGGCATAGATGGGAAGAAACTACCCTGGCAGAAGGGCTTAAGGTTTGATCAGACCATCTTAGGGTGTGGACGTTTTGAGGATGACTTCTCACTTCCCAATTTTTTGATGCTATTTGTGGAAGTAGAGGTCGATATTGAAACAGGTAAAATTGAGGTGCTCCATGTCGTCACAGCCACTGATGTGGGGCAGATCATTGACTCCCAGAGTATCACCAACCAGATGCATGGTGCTCTTGGTTCGGCAGGCCTGGACAGTGCCCTGTTTGAAGAAACAATACTGGACAAAAAATCAGGGCGCATCTTAAACCCCAATATGGTGGACTACAAATGGCGGACATTTATGGAGCTGCCGGCCTTTGATACCGCAATCCTGGAAACCCCAATGGATTCCCATCAGTTTAGGGCCATTGGTGTTGGAGAAATAGTAACTTCTCCCGGACCCCCGGCAGTATTAATGGCTGTTTCCAATGCTTTAGGAAAAAGCTTTAATAAATATCCCTTAACACCGGATATGATTATCGATGCCGTCAGAAGTGAAAGGGAAAATAAGAGTGAGGTAGCAAAATGAAATCTTTCCAACATATAAATGCTTCCACTGTTGAAGATACAATAAAGCTCCTGACAGACCGTAACGGCAGGGCCAGGTTAGTGGCCGGGGGCACAGATATTCTCGGGGTGCTGAAAGATCGGATTCTGCCTGACTACCCTGAAGTTATGATTAATATTAAGACTATTGCCGGCCTGGACTATATCACCGAAGATGCCCAGGGTCTGAAGATAGGCCCTCTGGTTAAACTGGCAGATTTGGCAGATTCCCCGCTGATCAAAGAGAAATACAAAGTTTTGGCTGAAGCTGCCAGAACCGTGGGGACTCCCCAATTACGGAATATGGGTACTATCGGGGGCAACCTGGGCCAGGATACCCGCTGCTGGTATTACAGATATCCCCATTCGGTTGGGGGGAGGATTTCCTGTATGCGCAAAGGAAGCGGCCCATGCCTGGCTGTGGCCGGTGATAACCGTTATCACGCACTTTTTGGCGGGAAAGGCTGTTTTGCAGTTTGCCCGTCAGACCTGGCTGTAGCTCTTGCAGCTTTGGATGCAGTAGTAAAAATAACAGGACCTGGGGGCGACCGCACTGTTTCAATTCCGGATTTCTTTACACCCCTCAGCAATATCCTGGCCCCGGATGAACTTATTATCGAAATCCGGATTCCAAACCCTCCGGAAATGGCGGCCCAACAGTTTCTCAAATATACCGTCCGCAAGCCTGTTGATTTTGCCATAGTCAGTGTGGCTGCTCTGATTGTGATGGATAAAGGGGTTTGTACTGACAGCCGGATTATCCTGGGTGCTGTTGCTCCCGGACCGTTGAGGGCAATCGGGGCGGAAGAGTATGTTAAAGGGAAAAAACTTGATCCAGCCGCCCTGGAGGAGGCAGCAGAGCTGGCTGTTAAAGGCGCAAAAACGCTGAGTAAGAATGGGTACAAGATCGAGATTACTAAAGCTCTTGTGACCAGGGCACTGTCAATCTGTATTACTAAAGGTAATTATTGACAGAAGTTCAAAATCAATATAAAATTATTTTAAATGATGATGTAAATACACGGTTGAATCAATATCCAGGTTACAGGTAAACCAAATTCTGGATGTTTGGTTCTTTTTTTGGAGTAACCCGTATATACATCTATATACATTTGCGTTTAGAGAGTCCGTTCTCAGGTCTATTTGGATGCTTCGAAAAATTAACTGCCGGAGGGTTACGAAAATGATTATTATTGGTGAAAAACTAAACAGTGCTATTCCAAGTGTACGCCAGTTAATTATTGACAGGGATACTGCGGGAATTCATGAACTGGCCCAAAGACAGGCTGCAGCAGGGGCTGACTTCCTGGATATAAATACGGCGCAGAGTGAGGAACTACCAAGTATGGAGTGGCTGGTAAATACTGTCCAGGAAGTGACTGAAGTGCCATTGTGTCTCGACAGTACTTCAGCAGCAGCTATCAAAAAGGGATTAGACAATATCAAAGGAGATAAAAGCAAGGTACTTATTAATTCTATCTCGATGGAAAAAAGGCGTATTGAAGAAATGCTTCCCCTGGTTCTAGAACATAACTGTGCGGTCATTGGCTTAACGACAGATGACAACGGTATTCCCAAAACTGTGGAGGACCGGCTTCGCCTCACCGAACAGTTGATAGAAATTTTATCTAAGAATAATTATGATTTATCCCGGTTGTATATAGACCCACTGGTGCTTCCGTTAGCAGTAGCCCACGATCATGCCTTGATGTTTTTTAAATGCGTGTCTGAGATCAAGCGCCTTTTCAATGTTAAAACTGTTTCGGGTTTAAGCAATATCTCCTTTAACATGCCACGCCGGAAGATTATCAACCGCTATTTCCTCTCTATCGCTGCAGCAATGGGCATGGACGCAGCAATCCTCGACCCCCTTGATCAGAAAATAATGACGGCGCTTACTACTACTGATTTACTATTGGGCCATGACCGTTTTGGCAGAAAGTATCTTAAAGCCCACCGTACTGAAGCTCTGGTAGACTAAATGTTTTGGTGTTACCCTGCAAACAGACTGAACATAGGTGAAAGGCAGGTGAATTTTCACCGTAATAATTAGGATTCAGCCGCAAATTCTGAAAAAAGGGAGGAACATTAGTTTATGAATGACAAGGCAAAACTTTATCAGGAGAGATTAAACCGTTACATGGTGGCGATGGATTGTGGCAAACCTGACAAAGTCCCCATTGCTTTAGCAATTAGCGAATGGGCTGTAAAGTACACAAATTACTCTCTTCAGGAGGTATTTTACGATCCGGAAAAAAACAATAAAATAGTTGACGATTTGCTGGCAGACTTCGATGTCGATATATTTGGGGGCGGGCCTACTTTATGGTGGCCTCCGATGTTTGACGCCATGGGATCAAAATTATACAAGTTTCCCGGCATAGGGGTAGAGGAAAATACCACATTCCAGTACAACGAAGAAGAGCACATGAAACCTGATGATTATGATGATTTCATTGCCAATCCGACAGAATGGCTGGTTAAAAACTTTTTGCCCCGTATTAGTACCGAGTTTGCTGAACCGGGATCATACCGGGCTACGGTTGCTCTAATTAAAAGTTCTGCTGCTTTTGCCATGGCCCTTGGTAATTCAGGTGCAGCATTTGCCAAATGGACCCAGGAACATGGGATGGTGGGTCAATGGACCGGATTTACCAAAGCTCCTTTTGACACCCTGGGTGACGCTCTCCGGGCAATGAAAGGTATTCTTTTGGATCTTCGCCGTCGACCGGATAAAGTTATAGCTGCGTGCGAAGCTATTGTACCTCATAATATTGGTTCAGGCTTTGCCGGTCCCGGAGCAGATTTGCGTTTTCCATGTTTTTGCCCACTACATAGGGGAGCCTATCCATTCCTCAATCCGGAACAGTGGGATAAGTTTTACTGGCCAACCCTGAAGGCAGTTATTGAAGGGCTTTGGGCTAACGGGAAAAGAATGTTCTTCTTTGCTGAAGGGGATTGGACCCCGTATCTGGAAAAAATCGCCGAACTTCCCGAGAAGAGTATTATTTTTGATATTGATAATACCGATCCTAAGAAGGCCAAGGAAGTTCTAGGCGGTAAGTTCTGCCTCCAGGGAGGCATCCCAACAACGTTATTAACTTACGGAACCCCTGAAAAAGTAAAAGAGCATGTCAAAAGAGTCATTGATGAACTGGGTAGTGATGGCGGCTTTATATTAGCTCCGGGCGGAGTGGTTATGGGTGACGCCAAAAAAGAAAATATTATGGCAGTAATTGAAGCTGCCAGAGAATACGGTGTCTATTAAAAGATAGGAGGTACAAACCATGACAGAACAAGAAAAAGAAAAGACAATTGTCCCTGAGCCGGGAACTTGTGTGCCTTGGAAAGTTAAAGTGGAAGAATTCGGGGAGATTCCTGGCAATGAGGAAATTGTTAAAAAACATTGGGAAAACTTAGACGCATTTGCTTACGGCTTTATCTGGTTTTGGGTACAGCGTTAATTACTGAAGAGTTTACGCGTTTTCGGTAAAGAAATACCAAAGAGGAGTGGTGAAATACTATGTCATTTGAAGCATTGTCAAAAGCCATGACAGAATTAGAAGAAGACCAAGTGGCTGCGTTGATTAAGGGGGGCCTGGAAGCGGGAACCGCTCCGTTAGAACTGGTAAATGCCCTGCAGGCAGGGATGGTGGAGATCGGTAAACGTTTTGAAACCGGTGAGTACTTCTTGAGCGAACTAGTTCTGGGCGGCGAAATTATGAAAGATGCCATGACAATATTAGAGCCAAAACTTATTGGGCTTAGCGGGGAGACCAAGGGTAAGATCATTATTGGAACTGTAAAAGGCGACATTCACGATTTAGGCAAGGATATTGTCGTTATGCTGCTTAAAGGCTCCGGATACGATGTAATTGACTTGGGTGTGGATGTGCCAAAAGAGAAATTTGTAGAAGCCCTTCAAGATTCAAAGGCCTCTCTTATTGGTATGAGTGTGCTCTTAACCGGATGCCAGGCAGCTATGAAAGATGCTATTGCAGCTGTCAGAGAGACTGGTATTAATACCAAGGTAATGATAGGTGGTAACTACGTCGATGATGTCGTTAAGGAATTTGTCGGAGCTGACTATTGTGCGAAGGATGCCAGTGAAGGTTTGAAGTACGCTACAAAAATATTTAGCTAAATGTAGAGGCCCTTAAAAAGGGCCTCTATTACATGGAAATAACATTTAACACCATAAATGACTATAATTCTGTTCCCGACTCTAACAGTTCGATATAGTTTAAATATCGAAACTTTTTATTTCTTTGTATTTTAGGGTCATACGTTAAAATTTTTTGATTGCAAAACTCAGCTACTAAAGAATTTGCTGTCGGATAAGTTACATCTAATAATTCTGCAACTTTATTAATGGTAATTATTGGATATTCGAATAGCTTTTCCAAAAGCTGGAGACCATTCACTGGATTTTTGATCGTTAGTTTAATAGTTTTAGTGTGTTCATCTTTCATTTTTAGTATCTTTTTCGCAGTCTCAGTGGCTTCGACAGATACCTGAGCTATACCTTTAAGGAAGAACTTAATCCAATTTTCCCAGTCCCCCTTCAGCCTAATGTCCATTAATCTATCATAGTATTCGGTTCGATTTATTTTAAAAAAATAACTTAGGTACAATAATGGTTTGGTCAAAATTTTTTGTTGGCATAACCAAAATGTAATTAACAATCTGCCCATCCTGCCATTACCATCCAGAAAAGGGTGTATAGTTTCGAATTGTGCATGAACAAGGCCAATTTTAACTAGGGGAGGGAGAAAATCATCTGCATAAAAATATGTTTCTAATTTGTTCATTGCTTCGAGCATATCGTGGTGAGGTGGTGGTACGAAGGTTGCAGTTTTCAATGTACATCCAGGCGGGCCAATCCAATTCTGAGTTTTTCTGAATTCGCCGGGTGAACGTTCTGCACCACGAACGTTTTCTAACAAAATCTCGTGTATCTCCCTAAGTAGTCTTAAAGATAAAGGAAGTTGTTCTAGTCTGTTTAGTCCGTAATTCATTGCTTTGATGTAATTTATTACTTCTTCAACGTTTTTTTCTTTATAGGAATTACCGACATCCTCTACATCAAGTACGTCAATTAATGAAGCTTGAGTGCCTTCAATCTGGGAACTTAATACAGCTTCTTTTTTTACATACATCGCTACAAATAAATCTGGATTGGGAAGAATTTCAGTTATACCGTCTAATCTGCCTAAGCTTCTATCTGCTAGAGATAGTGATTTAGTACGTCAGTATCAAAGACTAACGGTGGGTCCGGTGGTAAAGGTCTTGGAACGAACGCTTTATAGTCAAATGGCTGTTTTATAAATGCACCAGATCTATTAGGAATACTCATGCTCTGCCTCTCCTTGTCACTAAATGATGGTTATTAAAAAAAATAGCTGCAAATTTTAATAAGACACTGATTTTTTGTTAGTTATTTAAATATATATTAATAACGTTATTTACGTCATATTTTATTCAAAAAAATTCACTATTTTTTAAATAACCCAAAATATACCTGTTTAAACATGATTTTAGCATGATTTTAAATAGTTCACAAGATTATCATTGATTACGATTTTTATACCTCTTTAAGGACAATATTTAGAAATATAGAGGGAAATACAGGGATAGGGTAGAAAGCAATTAAAAAGAATGTATTTTTTTCTATAAATTAGGTGTTACAAAGGCAATTTGGGGGAAAGTTATAATAATCTAAACTGTCATCCAATAAATACTTATAAAGGTTAAATTTTGTTTTCACCATAGGGAAGACTGTTTAAGGAGAGGATTTACTATTAAACTGCGTATTCTACGTTCATTAATCTTTATTCTTATTCTGATAACAGGAATCTGGAGCAATCCCTGGGCAGGAATTGCGGCCAGCAATCAGGCTCAGGTTGTATTTATCCCCATTAAAGAGACCATTGAACCAGGGATGGTCGGCTTTGTTGAACGCAGTCTGAATAAAGCCAGGCGTATGGGTGCGGCCAAAATCGTGCTGGAGATAAATACTCCCGGTGGGCTGATCGATTCAGCCCAAAAAATTAAGTCCCTCGTTTTTGCCAGTAAAGTCCCTACCATTGCCTTTGTCAGCGGTGAGGCCAAATCGGCGGGGGTACTGGTGGCCTTAGCCGCAGAGCAGATTTATATGGGTCCGGCAGCCAGCATCGGGGCGGCAGAACCGATACCCAACAATGAAAAAATTCGCGCTTCCTGGCGTTCTGACTTGGAATCGGCGGCAGAAGCCAGAGGCCGCAGAGAAGACATCGTAGCCGGGATGGTGGAGCGGAATCTGGTAATTGCAAACGTCAAAAGGGAGGGGGAAATCCTGTCCCTGTCAGCCAGTAGAGCTGTAGAATTGGGAATAGCTGACCGGAAGGTGCAGGATCGCAGCAGCTTACTTACCAATTTGGCTCAAAAGGACGGCGTCTATTATCAGGCTGTTGATATTCAGCCAGGCTGGGGAGAAACTATGGCCTGGTGGATTATTAATCCCTTTGTCAGCCCAATTTTGCTGCTTGTGGGGTTCGCCGGGCTGATTATGGAAGCATTCACCCCGGGCATGGGTCTGGGGGGAGTCATTGGCCTGGTTGCCTTTGGTTTATATTTCGGCGGCCACATGATGGCCGGTGTTACCGGTTGGCTGGCTATATTTGTTTTTGTTCTTGGTGTGCTGGCTATTATCTTGGAGATATTTCTCATCCCGGGATTTGGGGCAGCCGGAATCCTGGGGTTGGGGCTAATGGTCTGGGGCATTTTTTTAGCTTCCACCAGTGCTCTGCAGGCAGGAATATCCCTTTTGGTGGCTGCTTTTGGAAGTATAGCCCTGATTATTATCATGGTTAAGGTTTTGGGCCGCAGGGGGATGTGGACAAAGCTTATATTAGGCACCAAACTAGACTCGGCCTCAGGCTATAATTCTTCCAGACAAGGCCTGGAACAATACCTGGATCAAAAAGGCATTGCGATGACCCCACTGCGGCCTGCCGGCACTGCGGAGCTTGCCGGTGACCGGGTGGATGTGGTCAGCGAGGGAGGTTTTATTCCCAAAGGAGCCAGGATTAAAGTTATCCTGGTGGAAGGTACCAGGGTAGTAGTCAGGCAGGCAGAAGATTAGGCTCTCGGCAAACGGGGGCCGGGAAGATTAAAAGGAGGTTTTAAAAAATGGATATTGTCGCATTGATTCCTTTGGTTTTTATTGCTTTGGCTTTTATCGGGGTAGCTGTTATTTTCAGTTACATTCCGGTGGGGCTCTGGATTTCTGCTTTAGCAGCCGGTGTGAAAATCAGGATAGTTTCATTGATTGGGATGCGCCTGAGAAGAGTAGTCCCATCCAGAATTGTCAACCCTTTGATTAAAGCCCTTAAGGCTGGTTTGACAGTAACCAGCGATCAGTTGGAGGCGCATTACCTGGCCGGTGGGAATGTGGACAAGGTAATAGATGCCCTGATTGCCGCTGAAAGGGCCAATATTCCCCTGGCCTTCGAGCGTGCCGCTGCCATTGACCTGGCTGGCCGTAATGTTCTGGAAGCCGTACAGATGAGTGTTAACCCCAAGGTAATCGAAACACCGCTGATTTCCGCAGTGGCTAAAGACGGTATTGAAGTTAAGGTTATCGCCCGGGTTACGGTCAGGGCCAATATTGACAGGTTGGTCGGCGGAGCAGGTGAAGAAACAATCATTGCCCGGGTCGGGGAAGGGGTGGTGACCACAGTTGGTTCAGCTGCCAATCATAAGGCAGTTTTGGAGAATCCTGACCTGATCTCAACTACTGTACTCGGTAAAGGGTTAGACTCAGGAACAGCCTTTGAGATTTTATCTATTGATATTGCCGATGTAGATGTGGGCAGAAACATTGGTGCACAGCTGCAGACTGATCAGGCTGAAGCTGATAAGCGGATAGCCCAGGCTAAGGCTGAAGAACGCCGGGCTATGGCCGTGGCCAGGGAGCAGGAGATGTTGGCGGCAGTGCAGGAAATGCGGGCCAAAGTTGTTGAAGCTGAGGCTGCAGTGCCGGAGGCTATGGCTGAGGCGCTGCGCAATGGCAAACTTGGGGTCATGGACTACTACAACATGCTAAACCTGCAGGCAGACACCGAGATGAGGGATTCCATCGGCAAACTTACGCCAAAAGCCAAAGGCAGTGTTAATCCAAGTCCCCAAACTCCTGAGAAATAAGGCTAGGTCTTGGTCTTAAAATTTAGGCGTATTGATTAAGCAGGCCGGAAAGGAGCTGCCGAGTTGGAAAGCATCGGGATACTAGTATTTATTGTATTTATGATATTTAACTTAATTGGTAAAATTTCAGAAACAAAAGCTAAAGTGCCAAAGGAGCGGCAGGGCAGAAAAGTGCCGCCTGTGCTCAGAGATATTCCTGTCCCCTGGGAAATGCCTTATGAGGCAGAGGAACCAGATGAAGTAAAATATGATCCAAGAACTTATCCGCAGCCGGAAGTATCTGTAGAACCCCGGGAACATGCTATAGCTGAAGCTGATAGGCCCAAAACCTCAGCCGGTAAGCTTGTCACAAAAGCCGGCGGCAGCATTAAGCAAGATCCGAGCTTTACCGGAGAACTCCTGCCTCTTATGGATTCAACCAACATTGTTAATGGCCTTATCGTGGCTGAATTGTTAAAGCCGCCGAAATGTAAGCGCAGAATTCCAAAGACTTTTTAGAAATATCTCCCTTTCGCACAACGACTGCGAAAGGGAGATTTGTATTTAGCTCATCAGTAAAGAACAGGCCTTTTAAATCTCCCTCAGAAGCTGCATCAATTTTGTCTTCGGCGTGGAGACCTGGGGCTATCGATTCTTCGGGATACCACTTTGTCCAGTCATCCCAAGGTTTCCGTGAAAGATTCAGAGTTGGGTTAACCAGGTCCGTGGCACGCTTCACACCGGTTTATCCCAAAAAACAGGGGCAAACCGGTGAGTGCTGTCTAGTAGAGCCTGTGCTGTATACCATACGCAATGGCCTGGGCTCTTGTTTTAAAGTTAAGCTTGTGCAGGATGCTGCTAACGTAGTTGCGAACTGTTTTTTCACTTAAAAAAAGCTGGCCGGCAATTTCTTTATTGGTCATGCCTTCTGCGATTAAGGCCAATACATTCTTTTCCTGCCGGGTCAGCAGTTCATCATCATTAAAAGCTATTTGTGACATTGTTCGCATTTTCTCAATTACTTTACTTGTTATTATCGGGTCCAACAGCGAATGTCCGTTGCCCACTGCCTCAACGGCTTCAATAAGGGATTTGGTTCCGATCTCTTTGAGGACATATCCTGAAGCACCTGCCATCAGTGAGGCGAAAACTGCTTCATCATCGGCGTAGGATGTCAGCATGATTACATTGATTTTGGGGTTCTCCTGTTTTATTTCCCGGCAGGCTTCAATGCCGCTGATACCTGGCATACGGATATCCATTATGACTATTTGCGGTTTCAGCAAGAGGGACTTGTTTACAGCTTCTTCGCCTGTAAAGGCTTCGCCGACCACTTCAAACTTATCTATCCTATGAAACAAAGCTTTTAGGCCTAACACCAGGACCTCCTGGTCGTCGACGATTAGGATTCTTAACTTTTTCAACAGGACACCCCCGTTTCAATTGACAGGAAAATACTGGTCCCCCTGCTGATTTCGGTTTTTATTTCCATTTTGGCCCCGATCAGCTTGCTGCGCTCCAGCATGTTTTGCAGGCCAAGATGAGTGTCAGGTTGATGCGTCTGGCCAATTTTACCGATTTCAAAACCCTGACCGTTATCGGAAACTATGATATTTACCGCACTTGGCAGGAAGTGAAGCGTAATCACGACTGTTGAGGCAGCTGCATGTTTTAGGGTATTTGTTAAGGCTTCCTGGACAATGTGGTAGACATGGTAGCATGTTTCACTAGGCAGGTCGACTACTTCGCCCTTACTGTTTACATTTATTTTAGTCTCTGCATGGGCCTGAAATTTTCTGATCAACCTGGTCAGACCCACGTGCAGGTTTGTTTCCTGAAAATTAACCGGCTGCAGGTCCAAAATATAGCCTCTCAGATTCTTTATAATTTTGTTCAGACTGGCTAATACAATACAACATCGATTTGGTTCCCTGCGGCATGTGTGTCTTCTTTTACCAAATAAGCGGTATGTTCTAATTGTAACCCAACAGCATAAATCTCTTGAATTATGCCGTCATGCAGATCCCGGCAGATCCTCTCGCGGTCTTCAAACAATAAATTTAAACGCCGGGCTTCTTCCAGACTTTTCCTGTGTTCAAAACTGAATATATCCAATGCTCCAATGACGTAATATGCAATAGCCATACTGCAAAAAGCCCGCACCAATTGGATTGGAACATGAAAGAGATTAAAAAACGAATCGTTATTTATTATTACAGCCGGAATGAAGTCAGCCTGAGGGACAATCACCCCGGTCGCAACAGCATAAATGCCAAAAAAAACAGAAGCCTGGCGGAAGTTTTTTGCTACTGTATAACTGGTCGTTGCCCGAAAATGCTGATACTGCTTCCAAAAGGCGTAACTGCCCGACAAAGCCGCCGGGAGCCCCAGGAGGTATCTTGTCCAGGTTTCATTGGCAAAAATTGTGGCTCTCCCATTATCGACAATAAAAAGCGGTATGAATACAAAACCGATTAGCCACAAAAGAAAAAGGCCGGGTGGTAGAAAACGGAGCCATTTATATTTTTTTAACGATTCAACAGTTAAATTGATGCCAAAACTAAACAGAAATAAAAAAGACGTACCCATTACTATTTCGCCGGTAAGATAAAAGTATTTTACCGCTTCTGGGTTGGCGTATTGAGTATGAATGGGGATAAAGATAAAAGCCCACTCGAAAAGACCGTGGGAGATACCAAAAGCCGCGAGCAGGTACAGTGATTTGGCCAGGGGCAGGGTGTTCAGGTTCCGGTGGGCTCTCAACTGCATGGCGATAGCAAAACCCATGAGAAAAAAAAAACAATCCGTAAATGAAATATATCAATGTGAAATTATTTTCAAAAAAGCGATAGACCATATTTCCACCCTAGACAATTACCGTGTTTTTTGACTATTAACGATAGCATTCGACGAAATCCGATAGATACCTTCAGAAAATTTTCACAAAAAGTGAGATTTAACATTTTGGCCAATTATTGGCAGTCGTTTTCCTCATATTACCAAAAGGATAAAAACGAAAAATGTCGAAAACAATTACCAAAACAAGGCAAATTAAAGGAGGTATGGCAGCAAAAGAAAATTAAATATCATTTAACCGGTGTTTTAAAGGGGGAAAAGCATGACCGGTAATTGCCGACTCAGTAAAATCATCCTTGTTACCTTACTGGTTACCATTTCTCTGTTCCATTTTGTACCTTCGGCGGAAGCCAATGATAACTCCGGTGATTTGTATTATCAGGTCCAGCCCGGCGATTTTCTATGGCTCATGGGGTGGAAGTTTGAAACAACTGCCGGTGAAATTATGAGTTTAAACGGCTTAGCAACAACCCAGATTTACCCCGGACAGATTCTTAGAATCCCACAGTCAAAGGGGTTTGTCAGAGACCTGCCGAAAACCGTCAGTTACACGGTGAAACAAGGGGACACCCTCTATCTGATTGGGCTAAAGTTTGGCGTGGGCTTTGCACAAATTAAACTGGCCAGTGGTTTAACTTCAGATTCCCTCTGGATTGGCCAGGTGCTCACAGTTCCCTTAAAACCGCAGCAGCGTTACTTTGTCCAGCAAGGTGATACCTTGTACATAGCTGGTCAGAAATTTAAGGCCGGCGTTGAAGCTCTGAGCATTGTGAATAAAATGAATTCAACTATGTTATGGGTAGGCCAGGTACTTTTTGTCCCCGGGGCTGATCAACCAGTACCACCTGTGCCGGAACCCACACCGCCGGATCCAGAGCCTGGGCCGCCGGTTGCAGAGCCTGTACCGCCGGTTCCGGAACCTACCCCGCCCGCTGAGAATCCCACACCCCCGGATATAATTCCACCGATCTCAGACATCGACTTTACCAAACCCCTTCCTGCAGTGGGTCGGTGGGGGGCTATTCCGTCAGGTATTGTTTTACATCATATTCGACCGGGAGAAACTCTTTGGCTGTTGACTCAGCGTTATCACACCACAGCAGATGCCATCATCAGGACCAATCACCTGCAGAGTGATATGCTGCAGGTCAACCAGCCGCTCTTTATTCCGGAAAACTCAGCCCAGTCTTTGGTCATCCCGTATCCAACCGGAATTCAAAAGGAAGGGTTTGGGGAACTGATGGACTGGGAATATGCCTCTTGGATTATGGATACCCACAGTACGGCCACTATCAAGGATATCCTGACGGGAAAATCATTTAAAATCCGGCGTTACGGCGGCTCTAATCACTTGGATGCCGAACCACTGACAGCTAATGACACGGCCATTATGAAAGACATATACGGAGGCCAGTGGAGCTGGGTGACCAGAGCCGTTCTGGTGTATGTAAACGGAAAAGCCCTGGCAGCCTCAATGGCAGGCATGCCACACACTTATGACTCTATTCCGGATAACAATTTTAGCGGCCACTTTGATCTGCATTTTCTGAACAGCACAACCCATTCCGGGAATGCACTAAATCCCGAACACCAGAAAATGGTGTTAAAGGCCGCCGGATACAATTAAAAAAAAGGAGCACCCTAAGTTTCGTTGACTTGTGGGTGCTCTTTTTTTACTGTAGTTTTCGGCTTTGTTTCAAAAGCTCCTGGTTTAAAAAACCGAGTATTTTTTTTACATCCTCTTCGCCAATGCTCTCAAATTTGGCGGCATATTTATAGCTGCCGTCGGATAAGTTTTCAACTCTAATCACAGATGCTTCTATTGGGGAAGTTAGGCCCAAATTGCTTATTTTGAGCTTAATTAAAGCACCTGGTTCGGCTGCAGCTTTGGATGTAATTACTGCTCCGCCGCCGCTTAAGTCAATAATCTGACCCTGGTGAGCGTTCAAAAACAGGATGTCATGGTCAGGTTCTGCGGCCTTCGGAATCTTAAACTTGACATCTAGGAGGGTTTCCAGACGGAAAAACTGTCTTTGGTTTTGCAGCTGGTTTGCCATTTTTCACCACCGTTACTAGGAAGTAAATTTCTTTGACGCCTGGTCCAATATATTCGGATTAATGTATATAATTACCATAACATATCCGGGTGGGGGTATGTCAAGAGTGAGTTTCAAGAAAATTAAGTCATTGGCAAATCCTGTTTTTCCTCATACTGCACTATATAGGGATGCATTCAAATAGTCCAGGTGAAAAAGGCGAGGGCGGTACTTTACACCTGTAAAATAAATATCTTGTTAAAATAGTCACTAGGTGTTATAATAATTTACAGATGTAAACTGTTTACATACGTAAAATATTTGCCTCTAAAGGATGTGGTAAAGATTTTGGTAAATGGCAACAGCCGGAAGTCAATTCCCAAGGCGGCCCCTTATCTGGAATTTAGTGAGCTTTTTCCGCAAATTATGGTCCTGATGGGTCCCAAAATATACGGTGGGACAGATGTTACCGCCCAGCAATTCAGGGTACTCAGAATCATAGGCCATGGGTCGGTAACTGTAGGGGAAATCTCCAACCACATTAACAGTAAACTTTCCGCTGCTGCCCGCCTGCTGCGCAGGCTGGAAGTCAAAGGCTGGATTGTCAAGAGACAGGATGAAAATGACAGGCGCGTTTTTTGGCTGGAGTTGACCGAAGAAGGCAGGCAGATCATGGAATCCCTTGAGTGCCGCCGTGAGAAAGTATTCCAGGAGATGTTTGATAAACTACCAATTACAGAGCAGGAGACTATAGTTCGGGGCATTCGATTAATCCTTAAATCATTGGCCGAAGACTAAGGGTTTTTCAGGTGAAACCGGGCAAAATAGAATAATGACTAAGGGGGATATAATAATGCAAAATGATAGATTTTTAAAGGCCTGTCGGAGAGAACCGGTGGATTGTACCCCGGTTTGGCTGATGCGCCAGGCGGGCCGTTACATGCCTGAATATATGGCGATCAGAAATAAATCGGATTTTCTTACCATGTGCAAGACTCCTGAATTAGCAGCAGAAGTAACCCTGCAGCCTGTTAACCGGCTTGGTGTGGATGCCGCTATCCTGTTTGCTGATATCCTGCTTCCTTTGGAAGGGATGGGCATCAATCTGGAGTTTGCCAAAAATGAAGGCCCGGTTATTTCGAATCCGGTCAGAACAATGCAGGATGTAAGCCAAATCCGCATTTTGGAAGCCGAAGAAGCTACTCCTTATGTCATGGAAGCCATCAGGCTGATCCGCCGGGAACTGGATGGCCGCGTGCCTTTAATCGGTTTTTCCGGGGCTCCCTTCACAGTAGCTAGCTATATTATTGAAGGCGGAGGTTCCAAAGAGTATAAGAACTGCAAAAAAATGATGTGGCAGGCTCCGGAAGTATGGGATGCCTTGATGGAGAAAATTTCCAAAGTATTGCTTAGATACCTGAAAGCCCAGATCAGGGCCGGGGCTCAGGCTGTACAGATGTTTGATTCCTGGGTCGGTGCACTATCCCCGGATGATTATGAGACCTATGTGGTACCTTATTCCAAATACGTCCTGGATGGTCTCAAGAATGAAGGGGTACCGGTGATTCATTTTGCCAATAATGCTTCGACTATGCTGGAATCTGTAGTCAAAGCAGGTGGAGATGTAATTGGTATTGATTGGCGGATTAACCTTGATACTGCCTGGAGCAGAATAGGCTATGATAAAGCAATCCAGGGCAACCTTGACCCTCTGACTTTATTCGCACCGCCACAGCTAATTGAGGAAAAAGTCAAGCGTATCCTGGATATGGCCGCCAACAGGCCTGGTCATATTTTTAACCTGGGCCATGGAATTAATAAAGAGACCCCGGTGGAGCATGCAATCGCCTTAGTTGAGGCTGTACATAAATACAGCCGGCGCTAATAGCCAAGGCAGGATAAATGCTAATACCCGCATAGAGGAGGCAGCACTGATGGGCAGCCGCAAATTAGGAGTTTTACTGCTGGCTTTCGGGGGAGCTGATTCACCTGAAGCTATCGAGCCTTTTATGAAAAATCTCATGGGTGGCAGAGTCCCGCCACCGCCTCTGGTAGAAAAAATCAAGACTAGGTATCAGCTGATTGGCGGTGCCTCACCCCTGCCCGGTATTACCAGGCTGCAGGCGGACCGGCTGCAGGCATACCTGCAGCAGAAAACGGGTCATTCCGTCAAGGCAGCGGTAGGCATGCGCTTCTGGCATCCTTTCATTGAGGAGGGCCTGCAGGAAATTTTGGCAGCCGGAGTTGATCAAATTGTGGCTGTCAGTCTGGCTCCATTTTACTCTAAAGCCAGCACCGGGACTTATATTGATGAGTTGAACAGAGTAATAACGGGCATTGCAGGGGAAATACCCAAGGCAGAAATAGCAGATTCCCTTTACAATAAACCGGCTTATATTGCCGCTGCGGCAGAACAGGTCCAAAAAGGCCTGGCTGAGCTGCCGGAAGCCATCAAAGGAAAAACAAAAATAATTTTCAGTGCCCATTCACTGCCTGTTTCCTATACTCAGGGTGGTGATCCGTACGCAGAACATTTTAATTATACCGCCCGGGAGATTGCCGCCAAACTTCAGCTTGAAAACTGGTGTACCGCCTATCAGAGTAAAGGCGGCGGGCAGGGGGAATGGCTGGGGCCGATGGTCGAAGAGGCCATGGATAAGGCTCAAAAAGATGGATTTAGCGGTATATTGGTTTCTCCGGTAGGGTTTGTTTCAGATCATATAGAAACCCTTTATGATGTTGACATTGCACAAAGGGACTACGCTCGATCCCTGGGTCTGGGCTTCCATAGAACAGCATCTCTTAATACTTCTGAGCTGTTTATCAAAGCCTTGGCAGAAGTGGTTCTCGAAAAGTTGTAGTTTTTCAAAAAATGAGGTGATTTAAGGATGAAAAGGGTAGTAGTAATAGGCGGTGGGATTTGCGGGTTATCGGCTGCTTACCGGATTCAGAAAGCCATTGAATCGGGTGAGAGGGTGGATTATCTGTTGGTTGAAAAAGATAACCGGTTGGGAGGTAAGATTTTAACTGAAAAGATTGATGGGTTTACGGTGGAAGGCGGGCCGGACTGTTTTTTGTCGGAAAAACCCTGGGTTGCCCAAATAGCCAGGGAAATAGGCCTGGAGGACAGGATTATGGGCAGCAATGAAGCCAGTAAAAGAACATATGTATACGCAAATCGCAAGCTTAACCAGCTTCCTGACGGTCTAATGGGTTTAGTGCCAACTAAAATTGTGCCCTTTGCCTTAAGTCCTCTGATCTCATGGCCGGGGAAAATAAGAATGGCTTTTGATCTCTTGATTCCCAAGAAAACCTCTGATGAGGACGAGACTTTAGGCAGTTTCGTCACCCGCAGGCTAGGCCGGGAAGCCCTGGATAAAATAGCCGAACCTTTAATCGGGGGTATCCATGCCGGAGATCCCGATAAGATGAGCCTGAAGGCCAGTTTTCCCAGGTTTATTCAAATGGAACAAAAACACGGCAGTCTGTTGAAAGCTATGCTCTCTGCCCGCAAAAATGCCCCCAAACCTAAACCGCCGGAGCCAGGCAAAACTCCGAAAACCTTTTTCATGACATTTGTAGACGGGATGGGGGAATTAACCCAAAAGCTGGCGGACAGACTTGACCAGTCCAAGATTTTAATGGGTAAGACTGTAACCGGTATAAAAAAAGCCGATAAAAAATATATTGTTAGCATTGAAGGTTCAGAAAGCCTGGAAGCTGATGCGGTAATAGTTACCTCTCCGGCAAATCTTGCCGCCCAGCTTTTAAAAGATTTAGACAGCGATATAGCTGAAAATCTTGCGGCTATACCTCAGGCCACCTCTGCAACGGTAAACCTGGCTTTTAAGCGTTCGGATATCAAGGAATCCGTAGAAGCCTTCGGTTTTATTGTACCCATTTCAGAAAAAAGGAAAATTAAAGCCGGCACCTATAGTTCCACCAAATGGAATTACCGTACACCAGGTGATGATTATGTATTGATCAGGGCTTTCGTGGGCGGAGCCACAAATCAGGAACCTGTGTTTCAGGATGATGAATCACTGGTTAAAATGGTCCTGGACGAATTAAAAGACATCATAAGTTTGCAGGCTGAACCCGTTATGTCTAAAATTTTCCGTTGGGTGAATGGAATGCCCCAATATACGGTAGGGCATCTTGAACGGGTAGATAAAATTGAGGCCAGATTAGCCGTTACTCCCGGTTTATATATTGTGGGCGGCTCCTACAAGGGGGTAGGAGTTCCGGATTGTATCAATGTCGGCACCCAAGCCGCTGAAAAAGCATTGACTCATCTGGAATGTGAAAAGCCCGCTGCAGCCCGGGGGGGAAAAGGCAAATCGGCTTAACAGGCGGGGGGGACCTGGCTTATGTTCACAGTGATGCTAAAAATCATCCTGTGCCTTACAGTTGGTATTATTTTTTGGTTCTTTGCCTTTTTAGTATTTATGGTCTATGCCTTTATGCCGGTGACAAAACTTTTAAACTCCGTAATTTTTGCCATAGCGGCCCCTGCATTGTACCTGATTATGATAAATGTACTGCTCAAAAAGATTTTCAAAGAGACAGGGTGGCCAAACATCATCACGAACCTGTTTATTTCCGCGGTCGTTACCGGAGTGTCACTATACCTGATTGATCTTACATCCAGAATAATACGCTAACAAAGGGGGCATAAGCCCCCTTTTGTCATAAGCCCCCTTTTGTCATAAGATAAGCAGCCTTTTGTCATAAGCGGCCTATCATCTCATAAAGTTCTTCATCATTATCAGCCAGAATGTTATTGAGTTCTCCGATACACTCTTTGAACAGGCTGATTTTTTCCCCCAGAATGGAAAAAATCTTCTCCTCCAGAGTATCTTTCATTACAAAATTATAAATGTAAACATTTTGGGCCTGCTGTCCCAAGCGGTCGATCCGACCGATACGCTGTTCAACCTTCATGGGGTTCCAGGGCAGGTCAAAGTTCACGATTACATCACAGTACTGGAAGTTAAGCCCCTGGGAGCCTGAATCTGTACATATCATAACAGGAATATCCCTTTGCTCAAAAAGGCTTTTCACCCATTCTTTCTGGTTTCGCTTAAGTGTCCCGTTATAAAGCAAAAACTTAATGTTTTTATCATTTAAGAACCTGGCTATATAATGTTGAGTCTGAATGTACTCTGTAAAGACCAGGACTTTCCCTTTATGTGCCCTTAAGATGGCATCCAGGGCGGTTAATTTTGGTGATATTTCACATTCCTCAAGTAATGGAAGTAATTCAAATTCGCCTTTTTTGTAAAGGGTATCATAAAGTGCTGAAAGGCTGCTGCAAAATTCCTTACAAAGTGTTAATGGCAAAAACGAACCGGGAATTAATCTGATTCTACGATAAATTTCCTTCTCCAAATCAGATAGTTCTACCGGGATCAGGCTGATCCTCCTGTTGATGTTTTTAACCCCCAGTTCCCGGGTCATATTTCGAATCATCACATCCTGCAGCTTGTCTTTGAGTTCACTGATTAGAGCTTTGGGGTTTAACTGGTAAAACTCAAGAAAGCTATCATAATCGCGGAACAGCTCCGGTTTGAGCAGGGAAACGAGATTGTAAAGCTCTTCCACCTTGTTATGCAGAGGTGTGGCGGTCAGCAGCACCAAACCCCTGGTTCTCAGCTGAGAAACCATGGTCCAGTTACTGGTTTTCCGGTTTTTCAGCTTATGAGCTTCGTCAATGATAACCAGATCATATTCATTTTGCATGATTAATTCCCGGTGCTCATCTCGTTTTGCTTTTTCAATAGAACTGATCACAAACTGACCTGACCAGGCCCACGGTCCTTTGCGGCTGACCCAGAAGTTCATTTTAAATTTGTTATTAAGCTCCTCCCACCATTGCTGAACCAAGGAAGCCGGAGTCAGAATCAATATTTTTTGTGCCCGGCCGGTACTCATCAATTCCTTGACGATGAGGCCTGCTTCGATAGTTTTGCCCAATCCCACTTCATCAGCTATCAAGGCTCTGCAGCCCATTTCATACAAAACCTTGTGCGCCGTTTGTATCTGATAATCATGCGGTACAAAGGGCAGTTCGGAAAGGCAGGTTAACAAAATGACCACCTCCTTTTAATCCCTTGTATAGTATGACACATTACGCGGGTTATAATAGGAGGTAAGTTGTAGCAGAGTGGGTGAACATTGTATTTTTCGTAGGCTTCTCTGAGGCCGGGAAATCTGGTAAGGCATTGCTCCAGATTTTCCGCAACACCTTACCAAATTTCCGGACATCTTCGAGATCCTACGAAAAATATAAGAGGAAAAATGAGAATCGTTAGTGAAATGATTATAAGTGCTGGTTATAATAAATATAATTGCAATCGATTGGTGGTGCCAGGATGCAGACCGGGGAATCAAGGTACAGGCAGTACTCGGAATACTTGAAGAAAAAATATGGGGAAAAGGTTTATAAACTTCCGGTAAATTTACCGGGAACATGTCCTAACAGGGATGGCACCGTTGGTAAAGGCGGATGCATTTTTTGTGATGAAGAGGGTGCCGGTTTTGAGTGCCTGCCGAGCGAAATGAGTATTGCAGAGCAGATCAGAAAAAATAAAGAATTCTTCCGCCAAAGGTTTAATGGGCATAAGTTCTTCGTTTATTTTCAAGCCTTTACTAATACCTATTGTGATTTTGCAGAATTCCGGAATAACATCAGAACGGCAGTTGATGATCCTGATGTGATAGGTATTTCAATTTCTACCAGACCCGATTGTATTAATGATGACTACCTGGATTTCCTGCAGGAAATTAAAGAGCAAAAGGGAATTGGGATGAACATTGAACTTGGCCTGCAGACTGTAAATTACCATACTCTGAAACGCATTAACCGTGGTCATACATTAGCTGAGTTTTTGGACGCAGTGCAGAGAATAAAGAAAAGGTCTTTGGATACAGTGGTTCATCTGATTTTAAACCTACCCTGGGACGAACATACTGATGCCATTGAAAGCGCGAAAATCTGTTCAGCTATGGGTGTGGAATTTGTTAAACTGCATTCTTTATATATAGTTAAAGATACACCTCTGGGCCGGATGTACGAAAAAGGAGAATTTGAACTCATTTCCCTGGAAGATTATATCGCCAGGGTAGTGCTGTTTCTGGAATACCTGGATTCCGCCATTATAATCCAGAGGCTTGTAGGCAAAGGACCTCAGGGAAATCTCCATTTCTGCAACTGGAGCACCAGCTGGTGGAAAATAAAACAGCGCATAGACGAGGTCATGGCAGAGCAGGAGACCTGGCAGGGCCGTAAATTCAATTACCTGAACGGAGCGGCTTTAAAGAAGGCCGGGATAGTTAAAGGATAAAAAATTGTAATAATACCACGGAGATCACAGAGGCACAGAGACAGAATGCTGATAGTTAAATGGTTCCATTGAATAAATGACGGTGTTTCTAACTACCATCAGAAAAGTAAACTTATTTTAAAATTTAATAATGTGAACATTTAACTTGAAATCGGAAAGTAAACTATAGAAATACTGTGTTATCAAGGCTTTAGAACTATTTTTTAGTGCAAAAAATTTGACAAAAAAAGAGGAAACACCANTTTAAGCCAAATACGGAAAGTTACTTTCCGATTTCAAGTTAAAATATTGTAAAGAAGGTGACCATCCTTGGGTAGATTAAAATTCAATTTCTGGGCTTTTAACATAGCTCTTGCTGCTTCCAGCCTGTATCTGCTTTCGCATTATCTGCCCGGACCGGCTGCAGGTGTCTGGCTGAACATGCTTTTCTTTGCGGTACTGATTTTTTCACTGGCTTTACTGTAGCCGCTCACGCGTTTTGCGAAAAATTCTCACAAAAAATGCGAAAAGCCAGTTTGTCAATCTCTTGAATAAATATTCAAAACGGCAGGACATTTCGTCTGCCGTTTTGAATATTTAGCACTAACTTATTATTGCCATATATAAAGTGGAAATGCATTACTCTGATAAGTAATCATCCAGCGTTGTTTTCTATTCTTTAATCAAAAATTTACCGGTGCGCCTTTTCTTGTTTGGTTTATGTTCCAATAAATCTGAGACTTCACAATTAAGCGCTTCACAAATAAGGTCCAAATGATCAAGATTAATTCTCTCTATAATCTCATTGTAAATTTCACTAATAGTAGTTGGCCTAATACCTGTTTTGCGTGCCAGGTCGGCCTGTGTCCATCTGCGTTCTCCTAATAATCGTGATAGATGTATCTTTATCAAAACTCAATTCCCCCTCTTCTCTCGATTTTGGGGAAATTGAACCATCATAAGTTGTGGCATATATTATTTTGTTAGATAATCACATATTGAGTGATAATTTAACCAAATGTGTTATTTAATGAATAAAAAAAATAAGTTAATAGTTTCTAATCAATAATTCTCTGTAGTTATGTTCTATGTCTGTATACCTGCCAACTAGGTTGTGATTCCGGGATATTTCTTCGATAGCGAAGTCTTTATATATCTCTCTAATAAACTCGCAATCGTTGTATGACAGTAAAAACTTACCTTTTAAACTTTTAAGGACTTTATTCAAGCGCAAGTGATCTTCGGCTGAAAACTCAGCATCATAATACTTCTCTGTCCCGTAATAAGGTGGGTCAAAATATGAGAGAGCATTGGGCCTATCATACACCTTCATTAAATCTTCAAAATCCTTATTCTCAATTATGACTGAAGATAATCTTTTCTCTACGGCTTTGAGATATTCAGTTATGGCTCCAATGTCTTTCTTGACACACCCATAGCTCCGACCGTTTGAACCGTATGATGTTTTCAATAATATAAAAAACCTGGCTGCCTTTTGTATGTCAGTTAAGCCTCTTAAATTAAATTGAGCTTTGAAATCATCAAATATCTCCCTGGAATTAAACATAAAAGACAACTCTCTTTGTAACTCGGGGCAGTGGTATTTAATACACTTAAATAAATTTACCAGATTACCGTTAGCATCATTGTAAACTTCTATATTTGCATGTTTTTCCTTGTGGAACAATACCCATGCGGCCCCTCCACAAACCTCAATGTACCGGTCTATTTTCTCCGGAAACCTTTGAATAATTTCGTTTCTTAGTAGTTTCTTCCCACCAATCCATCCTATAAAACTATTCATGTGAATACCTCCTTTTGTCAAAAATAAATACTATAATAGCCCCCAGAATAAATATCCCAGGGACTATTATAAGCGCCCAAGATACCCTTTATTTGATAGTGGCTGCCAGATTAATTAACAACTGCCCGGCATATCCTCCGTTAACGGTCTTGCCAGTCTTGGCGTTTTCTAACCAATATTCTGGGCTGTGGATTACTCCAGCAGCCTGCAGTTTTATAATCGCTTCTATTACTGGGTCTACTGGAATATTAGATGCTAAGTTAACTATTAACTGCCCGGCATATTCTCCGACAACGGTCTTGCCAGTCTTGGCATTTTCTAACCAGTATTCTGGGCTATGGATTACTCCAGCAGCTTGCAGTTTTTTGATTGCTTCTATTACCGGGTCTACTGATGTTACTTTTGGCGGGGGCATAGCCGCATAAGCTGCTGCCACGTCTTTTACTACTTGTGCCCAGGTTATATTCCAAGTAACCAGGTACCCGATTGGGTCGCTATGATCAGTCCCGCCCAGGTTCTTACTTACCCAGTCGTGACTAACTAGGGTTACGCCGTCTTTTACTTCCAGTTTGCGCTGATACAAATAGTACGCCATTACCCATATCCAGCGAGCATATGATTCCTTGAATTTTGCCGCATTCTTGGTTTGGCAGAGTTCCACATGTACAGCGCGGGAATTTGCATTACCAGCACCCCAGGCTTTGTATTTTGGATCAGCCAATTCGGTTATGCTGTCCCAGTCTGCGAAGGTGTGGGGAAATGCTTGCCGAGTCCGCCAATTGTTAATAAAGTAGGATAACTCGTTTTCGTCGGTGGCTTCGTAGTCAGCGGTCGCGTGGGCTACAATCATTTCGTAAACTCCTACACCTTTCCTGTAAGGCTGTTGAGGCAGCCCCGCTATGTACTTTCTTGTAATTGCATAAGCCATAATTAGACACCCTCCTTTCTAAAATTAGTGGAATATAAAAATAACACCTCGCGGTGTTATTTGCTCAATAATTTCTCATATGTTTTGAGAAAAAACAATAACAGCATTACTCGCTGCTATCATCTTCACTTCGCCTGTGCAAAATAAAATCCCCAAATATTTTATTTTTCAGGCTCTGACTATTGCAATGTTTCAGCACTCCAAAGTAAGACTGCACTGTAGCATTTACCTTTTCAAAATCAATCTTACCCTGGTTGTATAAATTCTTAACCTGATTAAGTCTCCTTTTCATTTTTAAGGCCGAAGATTTCTTTACTTTAATATGCGTTGGCCATAACCTGTATCCCACAAATTCAATACCGAGGCTTATAGGCCGGATGGCTGTTTTACGGTTTAGGTTCAGCTTTAGCTTGGTTTCAAGGAATTCCTCGATCATCTCCTTATACAGGTGAAGTTGGGCCTTATCGTGGGACAGGATTATAACATCATCCATGTACCGTATATAGTAATGGATATGCATTTGGCGCTTTGCAAACTGGTCAAGTTCATTAAGGTAAATATTCGCAAACATTTGGCTTGTAAGGTTTCCAATAGGCATACCCTTATTTGGTAGCCGTTCATCAACTTGATCCGGATCAGTCCCAAGCGGGAGGCCAAATTGTGTATTTTCGCAATCCACAATAATTCTAAATAGCCACATTAGTTCGGGGTCTTTGATTTTTGTACTGAGTATTTCTAACAGAACTGCATGATCTACCCGGTAGAAATACTTCGAAATATCCAATTTAAGATAATAGTATTTTTCTGGCTTACGGTCCACCTGATGCAACCAATAGCTTAATCGTTGAACTGCGCTATGCGTACCTCTACCCGGAATACAAGCAAAGCTATCTGTAATATAACCTTTTTCAAAGACAGGGTTTAACACTTGGTAAATAGCCCATTGAACAACTCTGTCTTTGAATGGCAAAGCCATTATCAAGCGCTTTTTGGGTTCATGAATATAAAATTCCCGATATTCACCCACTCGGTAAGTATGGTTTAAAAGTTCGTTTTGAATATCAACAAGATTTTCCTCTAAATTATTGGTGAAGTCTAGAACCTCAACCCTGAAGCGTTTGCACTTTCTTGCTTTAATATAAGCCTGGTGAATATTCTCATAGCTACAGATATCTTTATAGACGTCTTTCAGATGCTTTTTCATAAGCCTCCCACAATAAAAATGTTATGTGTAGCGGAGTTCGCCTTGCGACTATTATCGGCTTCCATAACAATTGAATTTTTTGCCTTTCGGCATGGAGACAGGCCCCTTTATCCTCCCTGCACTGGATGCAACCCCTTGAGGTTACACCTTCTGGCTGTGAGAGTAGAGCGGAGCGGAACCCCACGTTGTTGTTGGAGTTAGTTCGCTGGTTGTTCAAGTTGAGCGCGAAAACACCAGCGCCAGAACCATTATTCCAATTACCACCGCGCACCGGCAGTCATGGCCTATCCCCAATATTAAATTATTTGTTAAGGTGTCGTGTGTAGCGGAATTCACCTTGCAGCTATTATCGGCTTCCACAACAATAAAGTTTTTTGCTTTGCAGCACGGAGACAGGCTCCTTTAAGTAAAAATCCAAGGTCTTTGGCTAGCCTAATGTATGTCTTTAACTTTGCCACCTCAACATCCAACTCTTGAAGGGTTGTTTTTTTGTAATATTTTTTATGGGCTACAATAATGTATTCGAGTATGGAATGCATGCATTTTTTCATATCTGTCCCAAGGGCATATTTTTCCGATTTAGGGAATTGGGCAAGTGCCTGGTAACCATACCCAATCATATCGTAGGTCTTTTGTAAAATTATAAGGTCTTCCATTATTTCAACCCCTGCCGCGACATTCTATACCGGAAAAATTTTATCACATTTTGTTTGGTTATGGCGGTTTTTGGGAGACTATAACCAATTAAGAAACACCTTTGAAGACTTTACCAAAAAACCGTCAAAAAATTTTTTGCGTCACTCGCCGCTATCGCGGCGAGTGACAGAACACAGAAAACAGATTACAAAGATACAAAAGCGGAGCGGAACCCCACGCTGCTGCTGGAGTAAGTACGCGGGCGGTACAAGTCGAGCGCGAAAACACCAGCGCCAGAACCATACGCCCAAAAACCACCGCGCACCGGCAGGCGTTCTCCGTAGTTCCTGGCATAAAAGTTATCCCCTCCATGAGATGCATCAAGAGGAAAAAGCCCCAAAGCTTTTAATAATGTCGGTATCGTTACGCCCGCTGCTGCGGCAACCGTTTCTAATGTCGTGATTGAATAACTATAATCAACCTGGCCACCTGGGATGTACATTTGATTTTGTACAACAGTGTTTATTGTTATGTCACCACCTACATCATGCGAGGTAGCCGTTGAATCTCCTGCGGTCGTATTATCAACTTTCAAAGTATCAGCGGTACCCGGAGCCATTAAAGTTCCATCCTGTAACATTGCCTTCCAGGCGGCACTGCCAGCGGAGTGGTCGGTGTTAAGAATGGCTGCATTATTATTTTCAATTATTTGGATCTCGCCTTCATTAAGACGCATACCGGAAACCCACTCCCAAATGTTTCCGTTTAGGTCGAATATACCTTCATTCGTATTATCGTGCGCCCAACCAACCGGGCCTGAGCCTGTGGCAACACGATATACTGTTGATCCACTTAAATATGTCGCCTTACCTTTTTCATAGGCAGCCGAAATATCAGCACCATAATTATTATTACCTCTGGGCATGAAATTGTTTTTCTTGCACCACAGGGCTATTGCGGCCCATTCAGCATTACTCATCAAATGCCAGCCATTTCCTTTGGCATAGCAATATGAAAGAGCCTGGTCAAAGGTTGTATACACTGTAGGGTCTTTAAAAGGCAGGCTGTAAGCTCTTCCATTCATGACGATATTTTGGAACTTAGATATGTATATTTCGTCCTTTTCCACTCCGTTTACGATAAAAGCAGGGTGGGGGGTATGGGGAGAACCGGTGATGACTTCATCCAGGTAAAACTTTGGTAAGCTGATACTTTTCTAGTTTTTCGTAAAAGGTGCGGCGGCTAATACCTAGAAATTCAATTGCTATAGTCTTATTATTTTGAGACTTTTCCAGGGCCTTTATAATCAGGGATTTTTCCAAGTTTTCTACGGAAAGGTGAAAGTTTGTATCCGGGAAGATAGGGCAATGCTGGGAGACTACCTGAGCGCACGTTGGGGTTCTGCCAAGGATAGCCGGTGCGTCTAATTCGCCCAGCTTTTCTTATTGCTATCCTTGCGGAGAACCATGCGATAAATCCCGGGGGTTTGGGGGCTGGCCCCCATCTGTTACATCATGATAATTACATTACTGGGGTTGAATTAATTTGAATGTTTAGTTTTTTTGACGGTTCTGGGCTTCAAATACTGGTTAGCCCCATTAATGACGATTATTTGGGACCCGAAACGGTGCTCTAACCTTGTTCCCGGGTTATTTTCCGTTTGGGTGTAATATATTACCAATAAGGTTCAAATTACTACTGTTTAGCAACAAATATATTGACGAAACGTTATAAATCAATTATACTTTGGATAAATAATATTAGTATACGAAATAATATTAAGCGCTTTGAAAGGAGCTAAACCGGGTTGCATCAGCCGCCTAGCGCGGTTGACCGGGCATAAAATGGCTAAAATCAAAAAAACGACCAAATCGGTCAAAAAAATTGTTGAGTTTAATGTCAATCTTTCATGCTATCCAAAATTGCACACCGACGACAGAGGGTGCCGGCTTTGTGAAAAGTTCTTGTTTTGCGAGCGGCAGGAAAAATGGGAGGACTTTGAATTTCCCCGGATGGAATTGATCAGAAAAAACTTGGGACAATTCCGCTATAAAATTGCAATAATGGCCGGTAAGGGCGGGGTGGGAAAATCAACATTAACCGCCAGCATTGCCCAGATCCTGGCGATTAGCGGTTATCGGGTTACGGTTATCGACCAGGATTTTGACGGACCCTGCATCCCAATGATGCTGGGTGTTCAAGGGCAAATGCTCTACAATACCAGCAACGGTATTGAACCTGTAGTGAATGAACAGGGAATTCAGGTGATCTCAACGGCATTTTTCCAGGAAGTGCCCGTCTTTACCCGTTATCACCAGGGTCGGCAGGAGCTGCTGGAGGAATTCCTGGCCCGTACCAACTTTGGTCAGCGGGACTTTCTTTTGGTTGACTTGCCGGCCGGGACTAGCTCGGACACGGTTAATATTCTGGAGTATATTCGCGATTTGGACGGAGTAATCGTTGTTACCGTGCCCTCGGAGGTTTCGGTAGGGGTTGCTAGCCGGGCGGGAAATCTATGCCGGAAAGTGGGGTGCCGCATCCTTGGTGTTGTGGAAAATATGAGCGGTTATATCTGCCGGCATTGCGGCGGTCAAAACCAAATTATCAGCGAGGGAGGAGGGGAAGTTTTGGCAGGATACCTGGGAGTTCCTTTGTTAGGACAGGTGCCGCTTGACGGCATGGTGGCTAAGTGCATTGACGAGGGGAAAGCCATATTTCAAGCATTTCCGGAAAGCAGGTCAGCTCTGATTCTCAACAAGATCGTGGAGAACCTGAAATCTATTTTGTTGTCCGGAGAGGTATCCCATGAGAAAAGTTAACGTTGGTAGTCAAATCCGCAGAAACAAGGCGACCGGGAAACCGGAACTCTCCCGCCGGGAAATTAAAGAAACTTCAGGAAACGATCCCGAAAGGGAGAACCGGGTCACCTTTTTGGCAGAAGAGGTAGTTCAGGAATTTCAGGTTATATTTCGGCTTCTTTATAGTTCATACCAATTTTTTGCTTCTCAGTGGCACATATCGGGTTCGCAGCTGGGGGCCATGGAAAAATTAAATAATTGCGACGGTCAAACTCTTAGCGAGTTGTGCGAAAAAATGGGCCTGAGTGCGAGCACTATTACCGGTTTGGTGGATAGATTGGAACGGGATAATTATGTCCGCCGCAGCCGTGAAAGTAGTGACCGGCGGGTTGTAAGAGTATTTTTAACTCCCGAGGGAAAGCAAATTTTGGCTAATAAACAAAGCAGCGGGAATTCTTTTAGTGAGGAGATTGCCGCTAAATTAACAGCCAAAATGCAGCCTGAAGATATTGTCAGGCTGGTGGATTTAATGAAAAAGTTCAGAATTTCACTGGTTGAGCATGATTAAGTACAGGGGGGGTTGTTATGCCGGATTTAAGAAGTTATCTTAACCTTTTGGAGGAGAAGGGAGAAGTTCTTCATATCCAAGAGGAGGTCGATCCTTGTTTTGAAGTATCGGCGGTTACGCGGCTGGTTGCGGGCCGACAGGGGCCGGCTTTGCTTTTTGAAAACGTCAAAGGTTATCCCATGCCGGTTTTAACTAATCAGCTGGGAACCAGGCAAAGAATAGCCTTGGTTACCGGAAACGCCGGACTTGACACGGGAGACCGCCAACCGGTGGAACCGGTTATTATGGAAACAGGTCCGGTTCAGGAAAAGGTTCTGGTCGAGGATATTGACATTTTGCAGAACTTGCCGGTGCTCACGTATCACGAAAGAGATGTGTCGCCCTATCTAACCCAGGGAATTGTTTTTATGAAAGACCTCGATAGCGGGCGGCAGACAATGGGCATCCACCGCATCCAGGTACGCGGTCCAAAACGTCTTGGAGTATACCTGGCCAGCCGGACGTCGACAGAATTTTACCGTCGGGCAGAAAAAAAGAATATGCCACTGCCCGTAGCCATTGTAGTCGGTGTCCACCCGGCGATTTTAATGGCATCAGTGGCATGGTATCCTTTTGGGGACAAATTGTCCCTGGCCGGGAGCTACCTGGGGGAACCGGTCCGGCTGGTAAAAAGTTTCAGTAGTAGCCTGGAAGTTCCGTCTGAAGCAATGTTTGTCATTGAGGGTGAGATTTTGCCGGGAGTTATGGAAAAGGACGGGCCTTTTGGCGAAAGTTCCGGTGTTTATGTTCCGGACATAACTAATACCATTCAGGTGACCGCAATCACCATGCGGCGTGAACCGATTTTTTCCGCCTTTGTGCCATGGTCAGGCGAAGATGGGCTGGTTTTTTCTCATGCTTACGGCTCTTTTGTTGTGCAAGAATTAAAGCGTTCTTTTCCGGCGGTTATTGGTCAGTGTTTTGATTTTCGATGCGGAGGATTACTGGTGGTCCAGATTGAAAGCATGGCCAGAACCGAAGTGCGGCGTCTCCTTTACCATGTATTGGTCAACAACCCTTATGTGAAACAGGTTGTTGTCGTCAATGGGGATGTCGACATCTTTGATCAACAGGAAGTGAACTGGGCAATTCTGACCCGTAGTCAGCCGGATATTGACTGGCTGATTCTGCCGGATATCCCAGGTTCACCGATTGATCCTTCGACGAGGCAAGGGACGGGGTCCAAAGTGGGAATCGATGCTACTTATCCACCGGAAAAAGAGGAGATCTTTGCCAAAGTTGCACCGCCTGAACAGGCCCGGGCCAGGGCGAAGGAAATTTTGGGCAAGGCCGGTTTTAATGTGGGCTAAAAAGCTTAGCCTGCTCCAGTTTTGATGTAATGAGTTATTGATGTTATGCTTGTACAAATTTTTTATCAGGATATTTCGTATGCAAAATAATTCTCTGAAGAAAATCTTTTCGGCGTAAATACCATTGGAAACAGGCGATAATCGCGTTTAAGTGATGAAATGGAGGAGGGCGCTAAGTATGAATTATAGGCAATTCCTGGATTGTTTAGAACGGCAGGGGGAGTTAAAACAGGTAGACCGGGAAGTGGATTGGAACCTGGAGGCGGCGGCGGTTTTGGCCATGGTTTACCGGATGGAAGGACCGGCAGTACTGTTCAATAAGATCAAGGGTTATCCGCCGGGATACCGGATGGCCGGAGCTCTATACTCGGGACCGCGCCGCCAGCCGTGGCGGAAATTGGCCATGGCGCTGGACATCGACCCCGACGGCGGTTACCGGAAATGGCTGGAGGAGTTTAATCGCCGCCTGGATCATCCGATCAAACCGGTAGTTGTTCCGGATGGACTCTGCAAGGAAGTAATTCTTACCGGCGAGGAGGCGGATATCTTTAAACTGCCTATTCCGTACCTGCATTTAGGCGACGGGGGCCGTTACGGCGGCACGCTGCCGGTAACCGTCACGCGTCACCCGGTCCGGGACTGGGTCAACGCCGGCAACTACCGCTGGATGGCCCATGACAAACACAGGCTGGGTGGAGACTTTCAGCCAGGACAGCATATGGCGGATATGTATTTTGTTTACGAAAAAAAGGGTGAAGCTATGCCGTTCTGTATGGCCATGGGTGTCAACCCGGCCCTGGATATTGCCGCAGGGGTTTCTTTACCGGTAGGAGCTAATGAATATGACGTGGCGGGGGGACTGCAGGAAGAGCCTCTCCAACTGGTGAAAGCCGAAACCAACGATCTGCTGGTCCCGGCGGATGCCGAGATCATCATCGAAGGTGAAGTGCGACCGCATGAAAGGCTCGAAGAAGGTCCCTTCGGCGAGTATGACGGCTTTATGACTACGCGGCTTCCCCAACCGGTCTACCACATTAAAGCTATAACCCACCGCCGGAATCCGATCTTGCCGGTAGCTCCGGAAGGGTATCGCTTCAATGATACCGGTGCCATGTCGTGCGCCATCCTCTCGCCGGTCCTGCAGTGGCGGCTGGAAAAAGATGGCTTTAATGATGTATTGTTTTACAATATCCCGGAGGCTTCCTGGGCGTGGCCGGTGGTGGCCACCAAGCCTATTTCCGATACCGACCTGGGGAAATTAGTTTCTGCCGTCTGGTCGGTACCGACCATGGGGTGGCTGGATAAACTGTTGCTGGTTGATGAGGATGTGGATATTACCAGTACCGAGGAACTTCTAGAGATTTTGGGTACCCGCCTGCAAGCGGATCGGGTATATCAGAGCAAACCCAATAAACCCATCTCCTTTATTGCCGCTTGGGCTACAGAAGAAGAGCTGCGGCGGGGTCTGGCCAACGCTTTGACGTATGATTGTGTTACGCGGCCGGAGGAGGACAAACCGGAGAAAATAACCATTGAAACCCTGTTGACGCCGGCAACGCGGGAATGGCTGGACAATTTTTGGCTCCGGGCAGTTTCCCAGTAAACGGCGGGAAAGGCCGCAAGATTTACAAGTAAATAAATGAGGTAAAGGAGGATAATTATGCTTTTCCGGGATTTTCTCGACGAACTTAAGCGCTGCGGTGAATTAACCGAAATAGCGGAAAAGATACATTGGGACCAGGAAGTGGCTGCGGTTACTGCCATGTCCCAGCAGAAGGGTGGGGCGGCCCTCCATTTTACTCAAGTGCAGGACGGAAACGGTTCGTCGCTGGTTGGAGCTCTGTTTTCCGGACCGGGTACTTTATACGGCAATCCTGGCGGTAGGACCCCTTGGACGAAGATGGCCATCGCGCTCGGTTTTAATCGCGATATTTCCTACGAGGAATTATGCGAGGAGTTACTCAAACGCCGGGAGCGACCGATGCGCCCTACTGTGGTCTCTTCGGGACCGTGCAAAGAGGTGGTAAAAGTTGACGATGAGGCGAGTCTTGCCGATTTTCCCTTTCCCAGGCACTACGCCAAGGACGGAGGCCGTTACCTGACGGCGGGCGTACTGGCAGTGAAAGATTATTACGGTCGCTGGGCTAACTGGGGAGTGTATCGCGCCATGGTGCTTTCGCCACGCGAACTGGTAGTCAACATCAGCCCTGAATCCCAGGCCGGTCGGCTGCTCGCGGAATACGAACAGCACGGCAAGCCGATGCCCTGCTGCTTCTTTTTAGGAGGTAATCCCGCGGCTTTTGTCGCCGCGGCGGCACCGGTGCCTGAAGGCATCTGGGAGGCGGAAATGGCGGGTGCGTACATCCAAAATCCGCTGGAACTGACCAGCGCGGTAACCAACGACCTGCTGATCCCGGCAGATGCCGAAATGGTAATCGAAGGAATGATTATGCCGGGCGAGCGCCATGCCGAGGGCCCGTTCCCGGAATACGTCAGGTATGCTCCACCCCGGCCCCGGCCAGTGATGCGGATAACTGCAATTACCCACCGCAAAAGTCCGGTGCTTCCATTCGTAGCCGAAGGTTGCAAGGTGAGTGATTCCATGGCGCTGCGCTCAGTGCTGGCTTCCGTTGAACTGCTGTACAAAGTGCGCACTCAGACCCAGCTTCGGGTCAGGTGGATCTACCTGCCGGTAGAGAGTCGGCTTTCAATTTGCGTGGTCGGGTGTGATCCTTTCTATCGGGGGCACAACTTCTGGGTAGCCAATGTACTTAGCCGGTACAAGGAGATGGCCTGGTTTGACAAAATCCTGATGGTGGACAGCGACATTAATCCGTCGGACATGACGGAAGTAGTAAACGATTGGGCTCAGAAAACCAGGCCCGAAAAAGGTTATGGCTTCTGGGCGGAAGAATATTCCCACGCTGCTGGGCGCACCGCCGCTTATGCCGGGGAAGGGGAACCGACGCGAACGGTTGTCTGGGACTGTTGCTGGGACGATAGCTGGAAAAAAGAACAGATCAGGGCCAGGGTCAGTTTTGAAAGCTCCTTCCCGACGGAACTCCAGGAGAAGGTGGTCAGTTTCTGGCCCGAGTACGGGCTGCCCGGCAAACCGTTTAAAAAACTTGTAGAGCCTTCCTGGACCCGCGGGCCGCTGCACCCGCCTGAATTCACAAAAATACCGGGAATAGGAGGTGAAGACCAGTGAGCGAAAAACATGCTGCCGGATTACGGGAGTTGCAGGCGGTAAATATCAGCATGAGCTGCGATCTTGCTTGCGAGCGCTGCGAACGGTTTTTTGACTGCGAGGCTCCCCAGAAGCACGATATCTACAAGCGGGGGCGGATGGAAAAAGCCCGCCGGAATATGGAAAGAGTGCGCTATAAAATAGCTATTGTTGGGGGAAAGGGCGGGGTTGGCAAATCGACCCTGACGGCTAACCTGGCCTGTGCTCTGGCTAACGACGGTAACCGGACCAGCGTTCTGGACCAGGATTTCGACGGGCCGACCATTCCGCGCATGCTGGGGGTAACTGATAAAAAAATGATGTTTTCCGAAAAGGGCATCCAGCCCGTGGAGGGGATATTGGGGATCCAGGTGGTTTCGACAGGCTGTGTTGTCGGCACCGATGAGGTGCTGACCTGGTTTCATGACATGCGGCGGGGCGCCACTGAGGAATTCCTGGCTCACGTGGATTACGGGGAACGGGATTACCTGCTGATCGACCTGCCGCCAGGGACCAGCTCGGATTCGGTAAACCTTATGCAGTATATTCCCGACCTGGCCGGGGCAATTATTATTACCGTTCCCTCTGATGTATCCCAGGTAGTGGCCCGCAAGGCCGCACTGCTCTGCGGGAAAGCGGGAGTACCGATTCTGGGTGTGGTTGAAAACATGAGCGGGTTTGTTTGTCCTGACTGCGGGCGAGTAGTCAATATTTTCCGTAGCGGAGGAGGAGAAAAACTCGCCGAATCTCTGGGTGTTCCTTTCATGGGGAATATTCCCCTTGATGCCAAGCTCAGTGATGCGGCGGACAGTGGCCGACCTTATGTCTTAGATTACCCGGATAGCCCTGCGTCCAAAGCTTTGCAAGGGATAGCTGCTTACTTGAGGGAGATACTGGAAAAGAAGAATTAATTTTTTATGGCCGGTTGAGGTATCGACCGGCCTGCTATTTTGTGCGCTCGTTATGGTTGTTAAAAGTTAAAAAAAGAAAATAATCTTGTCTTAAGAGGTTAGAACCGTTAAAGCTTAATTTTGTCCAATTTAACCTATGATTTGTGCAGTTGCCAACTTAATAATTGTCTAAATGCAAAGATGTTATATAATTAAAACACACTTAATCTGGAAATTAACAAAATAATAATAGCATTAAATTAGCGTGCGAACTGGGACCTGTTGTGGCGGGGGAGTGAATGGATTCGGCGGTTTGATTGCAAAACAAGTTCGTATACGAACAAAACTGGTGAATATTTAATACATATAAAGTGATTTCCGGCTATAAAATAAATGAACTCCAGATATGGTCTAATATCAGGGAACGGCAAAAAATGCTCGAAATATTACAGGAATGGGAATGCGTAGATAACTTTGAACACTGTATTCGTAGAAAATCCGGAGAAACAATTTGTGAGATACTTGCGGTGTGGCTTATGACAATGACAAGTATCACAGTTTCAGAGTGTTTTAGGAAGAAAAAAAGGGGGTAGATGAAAATGAAAATAAATACTATTAACCGTTAAATCTCAATTTTGTTCAATTTAACCTAAGATTTGTGCAGTTGCCAACAAAATAATTGCCTAGAAATAACGATGTTATATAATTAAACCATACATAAATCTGGAAACTGAAAAAAATAATAGTATTTAACTAGCGTGCGAACAATTTGTGAACAGGAGGTGAAATTGATGTTTAAAAAACAAAATACTACAATACCTAAAATGGGAGAAAAACTAGCAAAAATTACCGAAGCAATTGCCGAAAAGGAAAACTCAAGAATCGAAGAAAAAACTTACCGTAGAAATTGTTATGAGGTTTTTCCATTTCTGACTGGAACCTGTTGTGGCGGGGGAGGGGATGGATTCGGCGGTTTGTTTGATTACAAAACTAGTTCGTATACAAACAAAAACTAGTTCGTATACAAACAAAAAAAGTTCTCGCACAATCAAAAATTATTCGCATCCGAAGCTAGGATAAGTTTTCGGGACCAGGGTGGCGAAAATGTGTGGGAAATTTAAATAAAAATAATATTTGCCAATTTAAGAAGGGGGTGAAGCTTATGTTGTGAAGAACTTCAGTGGAGCCCGAATAAAACACATTAATAGGAGGTGCACAACTTTAATGGCAGTAAAAAGAATTGATGATCTGAGAGATTACCTTGATGTTCTGGATCAAATGGGTGAAATATGTCATGTTAAGGATGAAGTTGACTGGAAACTGGAAATGACGGGAATTGGAGCTATGTCCAACCGTATCGACGACAAAATCCCACTCTTTGAAAACATTAAAGGCTACCCCAAAGGTACCAGGGCGTCAACTGACCTCTACCGTGGCAGCCACGGAGCTTTGTGGCGGCGGATGGCCTTGTCCATCGGCTTATCCCCGGAAATTTCCTATTCAGATTACATGGATGAATACATTAACCGTTTCAATCACCCGATCCGCCCCATTGCCGTGGATAAGGGTTCATGCCAGGACGTTGTACTGATCGGGAAAGATGTCGATGTTTTAAAAACACTTCCGGTTCCGTATATCCACGACGGTGACGGCGGTCGTTACCTGACCATGCACGCGATGATTGTCAAGGATCCTGATTCGGAATGGGTCAACTGGGCCAATTACCGTGCACTAGTTAATACCAAGAATAAGATCAGCTTTCTCTTCTGCCCTGGCCAGCAAAACCCCAACCTTTACTATTATAAGTATGAAGCTAGGAACCAGCCCATGCCGGTTGCCATAGCCATTGGCGGGCACCCTGCGGTTTGGTATATGGCCACAACTCCATTGCCAGCAGGGGTCAGTGAGGTCGATTATATCGGCGGCATGATCCAAAAACCGGTTGAGTTGGTCAAGTGCGTGACGAATGATCTTTATGTGCCAGCAAATGCGGAGTATGTGATTGAGGGCGTTATGATGCCCCACGAACGCATTGATGAAGGTCCGTTCGGTGAGTATCTTGGTTACATGCACGGCCCGCGCCGTCCGATGCCTTTTGTTCGGGCTACGGCCATTACCCACCGGAAAAACCCGATCCTGCCGATCTGCGTTGAGGGAACCGGGGTAGGGGAGTCGAATAACGTCTGCAATACCAGTTTCAACGCTCTGTTAACCCCAGCGCTAATGGTTTTCCTGCGGCAGCTAGGTTATCCGGTCAAGTTTGTAACTGGTCCCGAACTTAACGCGTGGTCATCCCTGATTGCGGCTACCAAAATTCCTTATCCCGGGTATGCCAAAGAATTAGGCGAACTGCTACTGACCTGTCCCGGACCTTCCATGTACTATGACCTTACTTTCCTAGTGGATGAAGATATTGACATTACCGATATGGAAAAAGTTTGGGAAGAAATTGTTTTAAAAGCCCATCCAACAAAGGATTGGAATAACTTCGGCGACGCTGAAGCGCCAAGGTCGTCGCTGAATATCTACCAGACAGCCGAAGAAAAAGGAGCCCTAGCTAAGGCGTCCTCCAAGGGAAAAACGTCAAAATGCTGGATTGACGCCACAACCAAGGAATGGAACGAAACTACGGACGGACCGAAACGCATGGAGTTCGATCTTTTATATCCGACCACTAAGGATTGGGTGACCAGCAACAAAGAAAAATACGACCTGCCAAAATATAAGGATTTCCGTGAGGAAGGTTTACGCTGGATTGAACAAAAATAAGGTCGGGTTATAATATCCAGACCTTAAAAACCAAAACATCAAAATATAGGAGGTGCATAGTTAGATATGGCCAAGTATGAGATGTGGGTTAAAGAGCTAAAAAGATTCAGGAATGAAATTCAGGATGGGACACCGGTAAAAGTGGATGTTCGAGACGAGAGCCTGAACTGGCATGCAGTGATAGCCATTATTTCGGAAACCCCGATCAAGGATGGAGTAGAAACAGTGATAGTTGGGGAAGGTGGACCGGTTTCCTATGTCAACAAGCCGGTATACCTTAAAATTGTCGAAGAACTGGACGAAGACGACCAATATGTTATCAAAGATATGGACAGATACAACAAAAGACTGGGTGATGTCTAATAATAAGCAGGAGGTGTAGTCATAAATGAAGTTCAGAAACTTCCTTGAAGTCTTAACTGAGGAAAATGAGGTAAATGAGGTCAGTGAAAAAGTCAGCCCTGTCTTACAGGCGGGGGCGTTGGGGGCAAAAAATGTGGAACTGGATGGTCCGGCGATGCATTTTAAGAACTTAGAAGGTTATCCCAACGCGTCACTGGTCACTGGGCTTTACGCTTCGCCCAGCGATTTGTATCCCAAGCGACGTAAGGCGTGGATCAGAACGAATGTTGCTCTGGAGCGTGAGTTGGAGGGGACGTATGAAGAGCTCCAGGAACATATTTATGACGGTCTGGAGCAGGGCGGACTCAAACCCCTTGAAGTAAGCTCCGGACCATGTAAGGAAAATGTCAAACTGGACGATCAGGTGGATCTGAATGAGTTTCCATTTCCGTTAATCCATGAACAGGACGGAGGTAAGTATAGCACCCAGCATGTGATTATCGTAGAGGATCCAGAAAACGGGGTAATTTCTTGGAGCGACGAAAGGTTTATGATCAAGGATCGCAACCTACTCGTCGTTAACCTCGATCCGGAAGGAAGACTTTATGAAATTTATCAAAAGTACGTTAAACTCAACAAGCCGATGCCCTTTGCCGTGGCCATCGGTGTAGACTCCAGCATCCCTTTAGCGACAGCCGTGTTCATGGAAAGAGTGGGGCTGGGCGGACTGAAACGTGAAGTTCCTGCCGCGGACCTTGCCGGATATTTGGGTGGCGAACCGATTGAACTGGTAAAAACCCAAACCAATGGTCTGCTTGTTCCGGCCAGCAGCGAAATAATCCTAGAGGGTGTTGCTATACCGGGGGAAACTGCCTTAGAAGGGCCATATCCGAATTTCTACCGCATCGAGAAAGCAACATGGCAACCAATATTCACCGTCAAGGCAATTTCCCACCGCACAAATCCTATTATACCATTTGACGTTACCGGTATCAAGGGTAGTGATTCTATGAGTCTCCGCTCTTGGGCCCACTCGTTTAAAATCTATCGGATTTTGAACAGCTGGTGGTGGGGGACCAAAATTGCCCGTTGGGTCTATTGCCCTGTTTCTATGCGTATGGGGATGGGTATAGTCGCCGTGAACGCCCTCTACCCAGGGTTTGAGTTCCACTTCTCCCGTATTGTTTTCGCTTACAGCCACTGGTTTGACAAACTAATGCTGGTTGATAACGCCCTCGGCGCCGAAGAGTTGGCTAGGGTTATGCAGGACTTTATCCAAAAGGCTTCGCCGGTGCATGCCTTCCATTTCTCTAAGGACGATGTGGCGGCAATTACGCGTTCTGCCAAATATCCGAACGACGGTGAGCGCACAGGGCGCTTGTATATCAATGCTTGTCTTGATCCCACTTGGCCCAAGGAGATGATCCCAACACGGGTCAGCTTTGAGACGACATGGCCTGTGGCGTTGCAAGAAAAAATAATAACCAATTGGAGCAAGATGGGGTTTGTTAATAAACCGCAAAAACGATTAATTAACGCATAAGTTGCTTATTCAGGAATTTGGCGGGGAGAGGGACTTTCCTCCCCCCCCCGCCCCCATCAAATTAAATTATTTGGTAATGGAAGGAGCCGGAATATGAGCGAGGAGAGAAACGAGGAGAGAACTGTCCTCAAGATCAATGTGGATTTAAACTGCGATCACAAGTGTGAACGGTGCGAAAAGTTTTTTGAATGTGATGACGATATTAAATGGAAGATTTATGGTCGACGCAGAATGGCTCGCGCAGCCCGAACCATGAAGAAAATCAAGTATAAGATCGCCATCGGGGGCGGGAAAGGCGGAGTCGGCAAATCAACCACAACGGCTAACTTGGCTGTGGCTCTGGCGCAAATGGGTTACAAAGTCAGCGTATTGGATCAGGATTTTGACGGTTCAACGATTCCCAAGTTATTTGGGGTGATGGATAAAAGGATGAAACTGGGAGAAAAAGGCTTGAAACCAGTGGAGGGGTTACTGGGTATTCAGATGGTTTCTTTGGGCTTAATCCAAAAAGAATCCGAAGTGGTAACGATGTTTCATGATATGCGGAGGGGAACTACCGAAGAGTTTTTAGCCCATGTGGATTATGGCGAAATTGATTTTTTACTGGTTGACCTGCCCCCGGGTACCAGCTCTGACGCGGTAAACCTAATGCAGTATATACCTGATTTAAACGGTCTGATTGTCATTACTATTCCGCCTTATGTGTCCCAACTGGCGGCGAGAAAAGCGGCGCAGATTGCCATGAAGGCGGAAACTCCTGTTCTTGGAATAATTGAAAATATGAGCGGGTATATCTGCCATAAATGCGGGAAGGAATTTGACGTGTTACAGCGCGGCGGTGGTGAAAGGCTGGCGGAGGAGCTTGGGGTGAATTTCCTTGGAAGAGTACCTCTGAATAAGGAGTTAAGCGAGGCATCCGACGCTGGGGAACCGTTTGTTTACAAATATCCGGAAAACCCTGGCACAAAGGGAATGCAAGATATAGCTAAGCGCTTAGTTAAATTGCTTGAAGAAGGTGTCTAAAATAAAACAGGTGGGTGAAATTTAATCTGAAAGGGGAACCGTTATGAGCGATTCAAGCATTAAAGAAGAAATTGATCTGATTGGGATTAATGTGGATACCTCATGTTCTTACGACTGCGCCAACTGTGAGAGGTATTTTGAATGCAAGTGGCCGCAGAAGGAAGATTTTTTGAAACATGGTTTCTATCCCTTGGCCAAGGAAAACCTGAAAAATGTTAAAAGGAAAATTTTGGTTTTGGGTGGCAAAGGGGGCGTCGGCAAGTCCATGCTGGCAACCAACTTGGCGGCTGCTCTGGCTAAACTCGGCAAAAAAGTGTGTGTTCTGGACCAAAATTACGACTGTCCCGCTGTACCGATTATGCTTGGAGTTGAGGGCAAAAAGCTGAAGACTGGGGAAAACGGTTTTATCCCGGTTGTAGGAGCAGGCGGGGTCAAAGTGGTTTCGATGGGCCTGATTTTGTCTCAGGATGAAATAATTATCTGGTTCCATGATTCGAAAAGGGCAGCAACTGAGGAGTTCCTTACCAATGTGGACTTTGGAGAGTTGGATTATCTTATTTTTGATATTCCAGCGGGTACCAGCAGCGAAACTGTCAATGTCATGAAGTTAATACCGGACATGGACGGCAGTATTGTAATCACGGTTCCCAGTGAGGTATCTCAAAACGTGGCGAAAAGAGCCATATTAGTCAGCCAGCAGGCTGGTGTACCTGTCTTGGGGGTCATTGAAAATATGGGTTCGTTTACCTGTCCGGACTGCGGAGAGGTCGTAGGGATTCTGCAAAGCGGCGGTGGGCAAAAGCTGGCGAGCGATATGGGCATGGAGTATTGGGGCTCAATTCCGATGGACTTGGAAGTAAGCAGTTCTCTAGATCATGGCAACCCCTTCGTCTTGAACGATGAAAATTTTGTGGGTTCGCAAGTGGTTATGACCGCGGCGCAAAAGTTGATTAAAAAATATGATTAATAATGATGCCCAAATGATTGACATGCGAATCTAATCCATACTATGCGTAATGTTTGCAGAGGAGGTGAAACATGCATGGCTAAGGTTTATCAAACAATAATATCATTAGCAGAAAAGGAACTCAAGCCGTGGTGGAAAAAAGATTCCGGCTTAGTAGGGCTGAGCGAAGGGGACCTCGCTGAACCGAAACAGCTAAATCTGCAGCTAACTGATGAAGAAACAATGGAAAATTTCGATGCTGTAGCGTTAGTATGTAATAATCGGGAGAAACTCTCTGATAGCGATACATTGCAGGTTGTTGATTTTGAAACATCAACATGTATAAAAGAACTGTTTATCAAAATCATTGAAAAAATAGAGGAGCCCGAAGTACAATTAAATTTTAATACTAAAAAACAGCGTCTCAGCCAAAAAGGAGATATTCTTAAGTCTCTTCTCAAATGACGTCCAAAAATAAAAATTAGAAATGTTAGACGAGGAGGGTAAATATGCCAATTTACGAATATAAATGCGCCAATGGTCATGTTTTTGAAGAATGGCAAAATATCAACGACAAACCGTTGGAAAAATGCCGGATTTGCGACGCTGATGTGAAAAAATTGATTTCCCGGTTCAAGACTCAGCGTTTATGGAACGGTTCAGGTATTTATGTTTTTGACCGGGCCGGCAAAAGTCCTGATTGGAACCGGTAACTTACCAGCTTGATAAAAGGGGGCGATCGGCATGGAAATTGAGAGTTTAGTCGTAGAGGGACACTTAGTTTCCGGATTGGGAGAGGGGACTTACATGACCAAACTGGAGTGGGTAGAGTTGCAGTGCCAGAAAAAATTCGGTTTTCATCCTCAACCGGGAACATTTAATATCCAGCTCGATAAGAAAGAGAGCGAGCGCTACTCAATAGTAAAAAAATATCGGGGGATAAAAATCCTTCCGCCTTCCGATATCTTTGCTGCGGCAAAATGTTTTCCGGTTCAAGTAGGAAAAGTTAAAGGTATCGTAGCGATTCCCCTGCTGGATGATTACCCCCCAAACATTCTGGAAATCATTGCGCCCATACGGATGAGGGATGCGCTGGGTGTCCGGGAAGGCGACCTGATCCAGGTAAAGATTGAATTGGGATCTTTTGTTAAACGAGGTGATGACCAATCGGAGTTGAAGTAATAAGCTTTGATGTTCACGGTACCCTTGTCGAAAAAGGTGGCGTAAAGGCTTTCAGGGCGGCAGTCAAATCGGTGGTATCTTTTTTGAATTCCCGGGATGTTCATTTGACTGAAGAAGATTATTTTTCGATCTGGAAAAACAATTTGAAATGCTGGTCAAGCTATTTGCATGAAAACAAAGAAGTTGACTTTTACCGGTGGTATGAGGGCATATTGTACCGGGTCGGAATAGCTTACGACAAAAGTTTGATTGATTTATTCAATAATTATTGGATGGAGGGTTTCAAAAACTTTACTAAGCCGATTCAAGGTGCGGGAAAACTTCTTTCGGAACTCAAACGGCAGGGGTACAAATTAGGGGTTGTTTCCAACGGTTTAGCCCGAAATAATGTTTTGGATCTACAGCGGACCGGGCTGGAAAGTTATTTCAGTTCTATCGTCATCTCCTCAGACGTGGGTTACAGAAAACCTGAGTCGGCACCTTTTTTAAAAGCACTGGCTGAATTGGAAACAAACCCTCAGAATGCGGTTATGGTCGGCGACAGTATGAAAGAAGATATTTGTGGCGCTAAAAAAGTTGGCATGAGAACAGTCTGGGTAAGAGGATGCGATGGGTTGAGAACCGTTACCGATAAGGTATTGGATTCGGATGCAGCCGTGCAGCCCGACGAGACTGATGTGGCTGATGTGGTCGTAGATCAGCTAGAGGAATTGTATTTGCTTCTTTCAGCAGGGCGCTGGCCAAGCTAAGACCGCTCAAAGTCATGGCTGGTCTATAAAATTGTTATGGAATAAAGATAGGAGGGTTACTAATGGAAAATTTTGTTGCTGATAAGTTAAGGGAAGGGTTAGAAATATTTCACAGCTTTCTTGATGCCAACCAGGATAAGATTAAAAATGGAGAGCCTTTTATGATGCTTGTCCTAGATCTGGACAACATTTGTGACAAAGTAGTGAAAGGAATTGTGGCCCAGAATAGCGAGGAAGAGGGCTGGATTGACCTATGGATTAAGGATCAAAATGATAAAATCAGGCATGATGTCTGGAAAATCAAGGTTCTTGAAGAATTTGACGAGGATGAGGTTGATGTTAGGAGACCTGAAGCGGATGCAACAATCGTGGCCGGGATGTTCGGGAGCACTATGACCACGGAGCACATGGAGCAAGATGCGGTGAAATATAAAAAAGAGTTCGGGCGCAAGAAATAAACGGATAAACGCATTCGATCGAGGAGGGAAATTGTAGTGGCGATTATTAAAAAAAAGAAAAGTGTAAACCAGGAAGAGGGTAGAAGGGAAATCAAAAGCGTAGTTTCGCAGGACATGAAATGCGATTTTATCTGCGAGTACTGTGAACGTTTCTTTGATTGCGACCGTCCGGAAAAGGCAAAAATTTACGAGCGGAGGAGGATGGTGAGCGCGCGGAAAGCCCTGGCCAATATTAAACACAAGATCCTGGTGGCCGGTGGCAAGGGAGGCGTAGGCAAATCGACCTGTTCCGCCAATTTGGCGGCGGGACTAGCCATGATGGGGTTACAGACTACCGTCCTTGACCAGGATCTTGACGGCTCATCTATTCCCAAAATGCTTGGCGTGATGGAAAAACGGATGCAGATTGGCGAAGACGGGCTAATTCCGGTGGAAGGACCTCTCGGGATCCAGGTAGTGGCCATGGCCAATCTTAAAGAAGCAGGAGATGCGGTGGTCTGGTTCCATGAAATGCGGCGCAATGCCAGTGAGGAGTTTATCTGCCATACCGATTACGGCACCCGGGATATCCTGGTTGTCGATTTGCCGCCAGGGACCAGTTCGGATAATGTTTCAGTAGTTCAGCTTATCCCGGAGGCCTCCGGTTATGTCGTGGTGACGGCCGCCAGCAAAGTTTCTCAGGCCACGGCGCGCAAGGCAGTTATTTTCGGTAAAAAGGCCGGGATGAGGATCTTGGGTGTGATTGAAAACATGAGTGGTTATATCTGCGAACACTGTGGGATGGAGGATGACCTGTTGCCATTGGGCGGAGGATATGATCTGGCTAAAGAGGAAGATGTGCCTTTTCTGGGCAAAATCCCGCTGGACCCGGGTCTGGCCCGTTCGTGCGATGAAGGACGCCCTTTAGTCGAGGCCTTACAGGGTAGCCCCCTGGCTAAAATTATTCAGCAAATTTTACTCAAAATATTGGCCCAGCTTAACAGCGATAAGCAATTCGGCTTTGCCGACAGCGACAAACTCATTGAAATTGGCGGTGACATAGATACAATTCTGGAAAGAATAAAAAGGAAGGGGGAAACGAACTGATGGCAATAATTAAAAAGAAAACTAATAATATTAAGAAAATTACTTCATTCAATGTTAATCTTTCATGTGTTATTGATGAAGAAAGTGGCCGTATCGCCTGCGAGAAGTGCGAAAAGTTTTTTGACTGCAAGGAACAAAGCAAGTGGGACGTTTATAAACATGGGCGGCTAGCGCTGGCCCAGCGGAAAATGTCGTCAATTAAACATAAAATTGCCATTGTTGGCGGCAAGGGTGGCGTGGGCAAGACCATGCTGGCCGTCAACATTGCCGCCGGACTGGCCAAGCGCGGGAAACGGGTGGCGGTCCTTGATTCCGATTATGACGGGTCCAGCGTCCCGAGGATGCTGGGGGTGGCTGATAAAAAGCTTTATATGGGTGCACAGGGTATTGAACCGGTGGAAGCTTTGCTGGGTATCAAGGTGGTTTCCATGGGGAACCTGAGGAATGATAACGATATTGTTACGTGGTATTCCGATAGCCGACGGGGAGCCACAGAAGAGTTTATTACTCATGTCAACTATGGTGAGCTTGATTACTTGATTGTTGATTTGCCGCCGGGCACCAGCGCCGACACGGTGAACAGCATGCTGTTTATCCCGGATATGACCGGTATTGTCTTCATTACTGTTCCTTCCGAGGTTTCTCAGGGGGTAGCCTTACGGGCTGCTACGATCTGCGGCAAGGGCGGCGTCAAAGGAATCGGGATTGTTGAGAATATGAGCGGTCATGTCTGCCGGCACTGCGATCATCGTTCCGAGATATATTCTACAGGGGGCGGAGAAAAACTCGCCGAAGCTACGGGAATACCACTGATCGGCAAGTTGCCGGTTGAAGGTTATGCCGGTATGGCCTGTGATGAAGGTGTACCGTTTGTGGTCGCCTACCCGGAAAGCGCATCCGCCAAAATTATGGAAAAAGTTGTTGATAAAATAGAAGAAGAAGTTCTTACCAGTAGACGCGATTTGAGCCACCTTAACACGGATTACGGAAAACGCTCCTGGTGGTAAAAAAATGCGTAGAAAGTTCGTATAAGAACAATAAAGTACTCTGGGAGAGTTCTGATTAAGGGGAGGTGATAAAAACGTTTTTTGTATATGAACACAAAAGTAAACCGGGGGAATCGGAGGGGAGGTGAAAATAAAGAAAAATTTTAAGACGATTGACAGGAAGAGGATAAGTTATCTAGGGTTTTGCTTCACACGTTGCGGGAATAATTTGTTTATTTAATTTAAAAAGCAAAGGAGGAGAGGTTTTAATGTACGAAAAACCGTCAAACCGTTTGGAAATCCATAAAAATTTTACTTTTGGACCTGATCCTGATGAATTGAAAAAGCAGGAAGGCCGGGAGGTTTACGATGTAATCATCCTGTCGGACTCCATTGATGAGCTTACCAGTCAACAGAATCAGGAAATTACGCTAGCCATCAGGTTGCTTACTCCTAAAGACAGAAAGATGAGGTACTGCACTAGGACGGTCAGTGCGATGATCAGCAGCGATCCGACCAAATACCGTGATCGTTTGCATGTGCGGTTCCAGCGGGGGTTATTGCATCCGAAACCCTGGAGTATTGAAATTGTTAAAGAACTTGAGGGCTTGATGAGCTTGGAAGCCGATCACACCATAGCACGTTCTTAAATATTGATAGAAAGGAAAGGTGATGTCCAAGATGTATCGTGATTTAAGAGGATATATTGACGCATTGGAAAAAAACAACCAGTTAGTCAGAACCAATAAAGAAGTGGACTGGGATCTTGAAGCCGGCGCCATAGCCCGGCTTGGTTACCAGTTAGACTCAAAAGCCATGTTGATGGAAAATATTAAAGATTATCCTGGTTTCCGGTATCTGGGTGGTGTATTTAGCAACTGGCAGCGGGCAGCGATCGCCATCGGGCTAAATCCTAACGCCTCCCGGCGCGAAATCCAGGATACATATCGCGAAAGGCTGGACCATCCGATTAAGCCAATTATTATTGAGGATGCTCCCTGTCAGGAAAATGTCATTACCGATGAAGACGTCAACCTGTTCGACCTGCCGGCCCCCATGGTTCACGACGGTGATGGCGGCAGATACCCAACTACCTGGTCTTTTGTAGCCACTCCTTCATATAACACCGACTGGATCAACTGGGGGATGTACCGCCAGATGATTCATAACGAAAGGACATTGGGCGGCCTGGTGCTGCCTTCCCAGGATATTGGTATCCAGTATTACGGTGGCTGGGAACCAGCAGGTGAAAAGATGCCCTTTGCCGCTGTGATTGGCGGTGAGGTATTGACCACTGCTGTGGCTGCCGTTCCCTACGGAGTTGGACGGAGCGAGGTTGATTTCGCCGGGGGCTTGCTCCTGGAGCCGGTGGAGTTGGTCAAGTGCGTTTCAGTTGACCTTCTGGTCCCGGCCAATGCCGAAATCATTATTGAAGGATATGTCAGCCCGAAAGAACGCTGCTATGAAGGGCCTTTCGGAGAGTATACCGGTTACCGGACTTCGCCGCGGATGCCGCGGGTGGCCTACCACGTGACCGCCATTACTTACCGCGATAACGCTATTATGCCCTTTTCTAATATGGGCGTGCCGACAGATGAATGCGATATGATCGCCAATACGCTCTGGCGGGCCGACCTGATGCGGGTTCTGGAAGAAAACGGTATACCGGTACTTGATGTATCGATGCCGACGGAAATGGTTATGCACTCAGCATTCATTTCCATCAAGAAACCTTACAGCAGTATTCCCAATAAGGTAGCTAAGCTGATCTTCGGTGAAAAGAATACTGGTCTTTTCCTTCACCAGATTTATGTTTGCGATGAGGATGTTGATGTTCAGGATCTATCTCAGGTTATGCATGTTTTTGCCACAAAATGGCATCCGAAACGGGGAACGCATTTCTTCGACAAGACGGTCGGCGTGCCGCTGCACCCATTCCTTGACATGGAAGAGAGAACCTGGAGCAAGGCATCTAAGGTTTGCTTTGACTGCACCTGGCCCAGCGAATGGTCGCCTACGGCGGAAGTCCCGGTCCGCTCCAGCTTCTGGGATATTTACCCAGAACGGGTTATAGAAAAGGTCTGCAGCACCTGGAAGGAGTTTGGCCAAGATCAGGATATGCTGTCGGCACTGGCAGATTACAACCGCATCGGTCGTTGGCCTGGTAGTGAGACTTTTAATAAACCGGTAGTGACCAAGAAAAAGTAGAATGAAGGGTTAAAAAAAGTATTCATGGTTTCTGGTTGTTAAACATGAGCAGGTACAGAAGATGATTTTTAAAATGGAAAACGTAACTTTTGTGCCTGCTCAGACTAATTTTAAAGGTGGTGGAATGATGACCGGGGGTAGCTTGATAATTCCTGAAAATTATAACGCTGTATCTTTTTTCGTTGACCGTCACCTGGCCGAAGGGCGTGGAGATAAGACGGCAATCTATTACCTGGATCAAAAGATTTCCTACCGGGAAGTAGCCGAAAATGTCAACAAAACGGGCAATGCCTTTTTAAATCTCGGAATTGAAACGGAGGACAGGATTCTTCTTTTACTTCTGGATTGTCCGGAATTTGTTTACAGCTTTTTTGGCGCCATTAAAATCGGAGCTGTTCCTATACCCACCAATACGATGCTTAAGCCTACCGATTACGAATACCTTTTAAAAGACAGCCGGGCTAAGGCAATTGTTGTCAGTGAGGAACTGATTGAAAATATTAATGAAATTTCCAGCAACTTGCCCTCTGTTGAGCATATTATCGTCGTCGGTCGGTCGGGGCCGGGACAATTGAGTTTTCATAATCTTATTAAAAATGCCTCTCCGGTATTGAGCTTGGCTCCGACCATCAAGGATGATCCCTGTTTCTGGCTATATAGTTCCGGCACCACTGGCTTCCCCAAAGGAGCAGTTCACTTGCAACATGATATGGTTTACTGTGCGGAGAACTATGCCCAAAAAGTTCTTAATATCAATGAAGATGATGTGACATTTTCCGTAGCCAAGCTGTTTTTTGCTTACGGCCTGGGTAACGGGCTTTACTTTCCGTTCTCAGTGGGAGCGGCTACAGTTTTATCTCCCCAACGTCCACTGCCTGAACATGTTTTTGAAGTTATTGAACGATACCGGCCAACGCTTTTCTTTGGTGTTCCGACTTCGTATTACGCTCTCCTACAGTTAGCCGAGAAAGAAAACAAATATGATTTGAGTTCCATCCGTTTATGTGTTTCAGCAGGAGAAGCACTGCCGGAAATTATCTATCAACGCTGGATGGAAGAATTTGGCCTGGTAATTTTAGACGGTATCGGCTCGACCGAAATATTACACATCTTTATTTCCAACCAGCCCGGAGAGGTAAAACCCGGGAGCAGCGGCCGTCTGGTCCCTGGCTATGAAGCAAAAATCCTTGATGAGGATGGATGTGAAGTATCAACTGAAGAACAGGGGACCCTTTATATTAAAGGAGACAGCATTGCTTCTTATTATTGGAATAAACACGAAAAAAGCAAGCAGACTTTTGTTGGCGAATGGATCAATACCGGCGACAGGTATTACCGGGATAAGGATGGATATTTTTGGTATATGGGACGCGGGGATGATATGATTAAGAGCGGCGGGATTTGGGTGTCTCCGGTCGAGGTGGAAAGCACTTTGCTGCAGCACACGGCTGTTTTGGAGTGTGCCGTAACCGGGTGGGCCGATTCCGACGGGCTAATCAAACCCAAAGCCTTTGTGGTGCTGAAGCAAAACTCTCACGGAAACCAGGCCTTGGTGGAGGAGTTGCAGCAATTTGTCAAAAACAAAATTGCTCCGTACAAGTACCCGCGCTGGCTAGAATTTATTGATGAACTTCCGAAAACCGCTACCGGAAAGATTCAAAGGTATAAGCTCCGGCAAGGGGGATAGCTTCTCAAATATTGTTCTATGTAAATACTTGGACAGGAAAATGGAGGGATGAAGAATGAAAAAGCTTGTTGTGGGGATATCCGGCGCAACAGGTGCCATTTACGGAATCAGACTATTGGAAGTACTACGCGAACTTGAGGTAGAGACGCATCTGGTTGTATCTGAAGGAGCGGCGCGGACTATCCGGATGGAAACGCAGTATGAATTTTCCGAAGTGACCAAGTTAGCTACACATGTTTATGACATTAAAAATGTCGGAGCTTCCATAGCAAGCGGATCTTTTCCAATCGATGGTATGGCTATCGTTCCCTGTTCCATTAAAAGTCTTTCGGCTTTGGCTAACTCTTACAATGATAATTTGTTAATTAGGGCGGCCGATGTTAACCTTAAAGAAAAAAGGAAAGTAGTGGTTATGGTTCGGGAGACGCCGTTGCATGTCGGCCACCTGCGCCTGATGATGCAGGTGGCCGAAGCCGGCGGGGTTATTCTTCCTCCAATGCCTGCTTTTTACCACCAGCCCCGGAGCCTCCAGGAAATAATTGATCAAACAATAGGGAAAGTTCTGGATCAATTTGGTTTAGATGGTAAACTTTTTTCTCGATGGGAAGGCAGCGGAATATTAAGGTCTGTCAGCAAAAAAAGCATTTAGGGAAGTAAACAGGGCCGCTTTAGAAATCTTTGAATATGTAAGCGGCCCTGTTATTTACTCGCAGTTAGATGGGGAGGTTAATATTAGACGAGGTGAGGTTAGGATGGATTCTCAGAAAAAAAGTTTGAGAGCCGTTATTTTCAACCCCGAAGGTGTTTTGTTTACTACTCGGGAAAACAGTAACCCACTGTCGGAGGGAATTCAAGAAGAGCAGCAGTTGATTTCTCCTTCTAAAATTGACATAAAGCCTGGCGCCGTAGAAAATTTGGTTTTGCTTAATCGAATGGGTTTCAAAATAGGCCTTTTGTTGTTAAGTCATCACCGGGATTTTGAGCAGGCTTTAATTCATTTGGGCTTAATTTCCAAAAATATTTTTCTAATTTCCGATGCTAATACTCAAAATTACTATCAAGAAGGTCATAAGTTGATCTTATTAATTAAAGAATGTCTGCAACAAATGGAAGTTAAGATTAACGAAACTTTTTACGTGGGAAGTACACCTGATGATTATTGGGCTGGGCATATTATCGGGATGAAAACATTAGCTATCGGCAATGGCTTAAATAATCAGAATTTGCATCAGAATTTGCCACAGCCGACTAATATTTTTCCGGAAATTCATGATCTGATAAATTTTATTTACGAGTTAGAAAAAAGTCAGCGTACACTCTTTTTAACCGAAAATATTTATAAGACTTTTCGCGGTTTAAGCTCAAAATTCTCAGTTTTTTCAGAACGTTATGGGATTCCTCCCGCTCAAATGGCTGCCATGCAAAAACTTCGCAAGAAAGATGGGGTTGCTATATCTCAACTCGCCAAAGAGATGGGACTTTTGCTTAGTTCAATTTCCGGTTTGGTTAACAGGATGATTAAGCAAGGATTAATTACAAAAAAGAAGGATGAACGGGATAGCCGGGTTAGCAAGATTTATGTTACTGAGAAAGGAAGGGAAATCATTGGTAAATTATCTTCTTTTAGCCTGGAGATAGAGAACTATTTTGAAAATTATGTCGACAAGGAAGATCTTTTATGTTTAAGTAGAAATTTACAGAAAATTACCAGTGTACTGGATACGAAACCATATTTTAACTCTGAATCCAAAACATACACCGAGTTTCGGGAAGCGAATAATTGAATGTGAAGAACCTTAACTTAACCTTAAAAAGATTAATCCATTATATTGGCCAAATCCATTAATATCCAGGGTAGTGATTTCAGGTCAGTGTCAAAATCACTACCCTTTTAAATAGATTCATTTGTACTGCATAAGTCCTGAAAAAAATCACGTATATATGACCATCTAAATATTTGGATTGGAAAATATTATAATCTTGAATTCGGAAAGTAAACTATAGAAATTCAGTATTATCAAGGCTTTAAAACCATTTTTTAGTGTAAAAATATTGACAAAAAAGAGAGAACACCACTTCTTTTCCGGAATTGTTTAAGTACCCAAACCAAAACATTCCAAAGGATGGTGACCCTCTAAAATGATGGTATCACAACTCATAACCATAAATCAATTAGAAAATTTGTCAAGGCAACAAAGGCGTCAACTAGAACGAGAATACGAGAGAAAACTACATTCTGTACAACGCCGGACACGCAATTGTAATCTTCCGGTTAGTTTCGACAATCTGTCTATTACTGCATTCGGTAACTTCGGTAATTTGGAGGCTTTCAAGCAGGCTATCGATTTTCGAAGTATGTTTAATCGGGTTCGACTTAATCGTCATCATAACTGCAAATATACTGACGCTGAGTTACTGGACACCATTATTGATGCCATTTCGCTGGGATTATTACGGTTTTCCCACATGAATATCCTGCAAAATGATCCCGGATATCAGAAAATCAAAGAGATAAAGCGGATACCGGATGAGAGTACTTTGCGGAATTTTTTGTCTCTGATATGTGAGCAGAAGGCCTTAGTTCAACTGGCTCTAGTTAATCAAGAACTGCTGTCACTTAAGGCCAAATCTGATGCACCCCGTGAAGTTTGGCTGGATATTGACGACAGTGTTCTCACAGTTTTCGGAAACCAAGAGGGGTCCGAAGTAGGTTACAATCCCCGTTACCACGGGCGGCCTTCCTACAAAGTAAAGGTAGCCTTTATCGCTGGAACTTGCGAACTGGTAAATGCCAGATTATACTGTGGGAAAGTAGCCAGCAACGGTCAGTTTATGGATTTCCTTAAAGAGACCTTGGCCATATTAACTGCCCAGAATATCATTGTAAAAGGCATCCGCATGGATAAAGGCTTCTTTGACGAAGATAACTTTGCCTACCTGGAAGAACAAGGTATCGAGTATGTTTGCAAAGCCAAGCTAACCAGTACTATGCGTAAGGTCATCAAATATCTGGATGAACAAAACCAGTGGCAGCAGTTGAGTAAACATTATGCTGCAGCAGAAATCACTCTTCCCCTGCCGAAATGGTCAAAAGCGCGCAGGTTTGTGTTAATCCGGGAGACCCAGAAGCCACAGGTAATTGATAATCAACTTTGCTTTGACCTGGAAACCCATGATTATCAAGTGATAGTAACTTCCAGTGAGGAATACAACCCAGAGGAGGTATGGCACGAATACAACAAGCGCTGTAACATTGAAAATAAAATTGATGAACTCAAAGTAGGCTTGGGTTTTGAAAAAATGAGCCAGGAAGAAATGGATAGAAATGTTGCCTTTATGTGGCGGAAAGTACTGTCCTACAACCTGCTCAATTGGTTTCGACTGGCCTTGTTGGATGGCAAGGATAGTCACGCAGAAGTGCCAACTATCCGGCGCAAAATATTGAATGTACTAGGGAATATAGTTGGTAGCAACCGTTATCGGCATGTAAAATTAGCCCCAAACCCTTGGTTGCAAAAAGTATTGAAGACTATCAAAGAGAAGTTGCAAATATTCCTCAGCCAACAGGTCTGGATTGCCGTAAGTTCGGGCTAATACTAAACAAGGACGAAAACCAAAACCCAATAACCACTTTCCCATTCATTTATAGGCGGGGCTTGTTAATTACACTCTAAACTCTGGCACTTTTGGGTAATGTAACCATAATACCAATTGCCTGACAAGTCAGGTGTCTAATGAACCAAAAACCGCAGTGCCATATCCTGCAATTTTGTATTTTTAAGCCATTAGGTGAAATCCGGGAAGTACTTTCCGATTTCAAGATAATATTATTTCACATTTTTTTGTAAACTAGGATTTTATTTTTCTGGCATAAGCATTATAATATAGATAAAAGTTTGTATGAAAAATATTGGTAACAAAAGTTTTCCAAACTTTCGAAAAAACAGTATCATTTCCTTAGCCGCAGACTATACGAAACTGACCCGTAACCGATTGTGAGGTGCAGATCCAGTCGTGTTAGTAAGAAATTTGGCAGAAACTGTCTTCGGGTGTAATTCCCGGATCTTTTGTCAAAGTTTGGTATTTCTGAACACTTATTTGGGGGAGTATTTTATGACGAATAACAAAACTTCTAATGAGGCTGCTGCAGTTACTCAACATCTTTTAAATGTTTACCGGCAGCTTTATAACAGGTATAATGAATTTGCGGCACAATTTGATCTTACAGCAACCCAGTTGGCATCCCTTGACAAGTTATCGATAAGTGATGGGATGACGGTAGGAGAATTGGGCCAAATTATTGGAATTGAACGCAGCAGCGCAACGGGCTTTGTTAATCGAATGGTGGCTAAAAAGCTGATTGTCAAATATCAGGATCAAACGGATAAAAGGTTAATGAGGATATACCTGACAACGAACGCCAAAAAAAAATTAGAGGCCAAGAAATCTGAGCAGTATTCATTTTCAAGAACTATTGGCGCTTACTTGGAAAGCCAGCTAATTTCAGACGAAATTACTCAGTTAAATCTTCTACTCCAGACAGTGGGTACCGCATTGGAGAAATTCTCTGTGTGGAAGGGTAAGGAAACCGGGGCAAGAGAAGAAAACTAATATATCCAACTGAGTTTGAAACCCCAAAGTGACACTTGACAGGTGCATATAAACCCTTACTAAAATTTAGAGGCCCCTTACAGGTCAAAATAAAGGGCCGTCTTTTCGGCCCATTTTGGCAAATAATATGATTGAACGCAAAACGTCCGGGTTAATTACAACCGGCGCCTCTGCGCACTATGCGTCATCTTTTATTATTTAAATATGAATCAACAAGTGTGATCTGCCCAGGTCACGCTTTTTTGTTTGGCCTTACCCTGCGGGTGAGGTGGTGTAAGATATTACTACATATAGAAGGGAAAATGGCAAATAATGTCGAAGTCACTTAAATTATAAATGCGGATACCAATTTGGAGGGTGCCATGAACCAAGGTGAGGAATATTTCCGCAAACTTATACAGTTATCAGCTGAAGAACAGCTGAGTGCAAGTGAGGAGCGGTTCCGGAGTTTGGTAGAGGCATCTCCCCTTGGGATTATGGTTTTTGACACCGAGGGTGTAATTACAACCATTAATTCCAGTATGCTGAAGATATTGGGTTCGCCTTGTCCGGGAGAAGCTGCTGATATTACCCTGCCTTCGGGTCAACCGTTATTGGATCCAGTTATTTCAGACAGAATTTTAAAGTGCATAGAATCCGGAGAATCTGAGGTATATGAACACTCTTGTACCTTAGAAGAGAATTCAGTCTGGTTACAGTTTTACATCAGCCCTCTGAACAATGGCCATGGAAGGGTAACAGGCGCTCTGGCCCTGGTGGAGGAGATTTCTGACAGGAAGAATATGGAAAATGAACTTATTGAAAAAGACCGGAGAATCCAAAAGGAACTTCAATTGGCCAATGCCATTCAATCGAGTTTATTTCCTATCAATTTACCCCAGGTTCCCGGCGTTACCGTTGCTGCCACGGCAGTATCAGCCAATGAAGTGGGTGGGGACTATTGTGACCTGTTTGTCACCAAATATAATAAACTAGGCATTGCTATAGGGGATGTGATGGGGAAGGGTGTTCCGGCTGCCCTTTTTGTGGCTTTGACTTACGCCTTCGTTAGAAACTACGCCTTGGAGTTGGATGAGCCCAGCACTTTGGTGAACCGGGTAAACAGGGGACTTTACGCACAGCTTGAGCTGACCCAGCAGTTTATTACCTTTTTCTATGGTATTTATGACCCCGAGTCCCGAAATATAGTTTATACCAATGCCGGTCACAACCCGCCATTAGTATATCGGGCGGCCACCGGAGAATGTGAAGGCCTGCCTGTTCGTGATTTTATAATGGGTGGGATGCTGAATGCCCAGTACCGGGAAGGCTTATTTTCCCTGTTTCCAGGAGATGTGGCGCTTTTTTACACTGATGGTTTGAAAGAAGGCCGAAATCGGGCTAAGGAACAGTTTGGTATGGATCGGATTATCAACTGTCTCAAAGAAAACCATATTCATGATCCTGCCAGCATTCAGGAAATCCTCTCTTATGAGTTTGCAGAATTTCTTGATGGAGAACCGCCCTATGATGATGTAACAATGGTTGTTATTAAACTTGAAATCGGAAAGTAAACTATAGAAATACTGTGTTATCAAGGCTTTAGAACTATTTTTTAGTGCAAAAAATTTGACAAAAAAAGAGGAAACACCANTTTAAGCCAAATACGGAAAGTTACTTTCCGATTTCAAGTTTAAAGGACCTGTCGATTTTTGACAAGTCCTTTAATTATCATCTAACCTTCATTATGTTTCTCTGTGCCTCAGTGCACTCTGTGGTTTGTTTATATTTAGCTTTTTCATCTTGAATTTACTTTTTGTAATTGTTTAGCACCATACCGGTAATCACTTTCGGGTAAAAGAAAGTTGATTTTTGGGGCATTTTTTCGCCACCAGTGGCGATGTCAGTGACTTCTTCCACCCTGGTGGAGTTCATAAAGAAGGCCAACTGAGCAGAGCCATTGTCCACTGCTGCTTTGGTGGCATCGTCATCCCTGAGGTAAACCAGGTTACTTTCGTCAGCCCTTTGCTGGCTGCCGATACCCAGTAATTTTTCTAAAATCAGGGTATGCAGAATTGAAACATCAAGGCGGCGCCAGGCGGCTGAACGGCCTTCCATGGTGACACGATCCAGTCTGTTTTCATCTTTTAGAGTAATCAGATAATATTTGCTATCAGCGTATAGGCCGAAGGCGTGAGCGTTTTCTCCCTGGGCCTCCAATTTAGCAATAAACTCGTTTAAGCCTAATCCCTTAACTTCTTCCACCGTAAAATCTTCGGTTAATTTTTCAACTAGTGAATTTAAATTAAATTCTGTTAAGTTTTTGACTACCCGGTGAGTAGGGAAGACGACCAAGCCTTCATTATATAGGTTGACCAGACAGATCATCAGATAATCGAAGCCGGACTTACCCTGATCGGCCATTTCCTTACCGAAATTAACCGCTGTCTCATACCGGTGATGGCCGTCTGCGATAAAAACCTTTTTGGATGCCATCTGGTCGACCACATATTGTACTGCGTTTTCATCAGAGACAACCCAAAGCCTGTTCATAACCCCTTGCTCGTCAGTAACCTCCGCGTCAGGTTTTTGGTTGCCTTTAGCTTTATTTAAAACGGTTTCAATGGAGTGATCAGGGTCTGCATAGAGCCCGAAAATTGGGCTGAAGTTGGCCAGCGTGGCTTTCATCAAATTCAAGCGGTCAGCCTTGTGCTTGGGCAAAGTTTCTTCATGGGGCAGGACTTCGCCCTTGCTGTAATCATTAGCCTGCACTCCGGCGATGAAACCGCTGCGCACTTTTGTTTCACCCCTGGCTTCAAATTCCTGCTCATATAAGTACACAGAAGGTTTTTCTTCATTGACCAGTACACCGGAAGCAATCCATTCTCCGAGAAAAGCCGCTGCCCTGGTGTAACGGTTCTTTTCTTCATTATCATCAGAAAAAGTCTTACCTAATTCAAGACGAATAACATTGTACGGGTTTTTAGTGTAAAAGTCTTCCTGTCCCTTGGCATCTATGACATCATAAGGCGGAGTAACCACCTCATTAATATCTACCTTGGATGAATTGTACCTTAAGCCCTTCATTGGGACAATTTTTGCCAAAATGTTGAACCTCCTTTAATTTACTGGCTTTTTCGAAAGCAATATTCCCATTTATTTTAATACATTCTCTGTGAAAATTCAATTTTTTGTTTCGCCATAATTGAGTGGAGAGTGATGAGTGGGGAGTGGTGAGTGTTTTTCTGTTTCACTCTCCACTCCCCACTCGCCACTCTTCACTTCGATATGACTCCCCGGCTTGCTGATCTCCGCTTTACAGCAAGATTCGTGACGATGCCGCCCAATGGAAACTTCCGTAAACGGTCATACCTGCTCTGATTCAATAGCAAACATAAAATTAAATTAGATTAAACAGAGATAGAATAATTTGAGAAAAAACATTTTTATAGAAGGCTTCAGTCGAAAAATATCGAATTCAGTTGAAAAGATAGTAGGCTCTCGGAAACAGTCTTAAAATATGACGCAGAGATTAAAAGGAGAGAACAGAAGAGAGACGCAGAGAGTGAGTACTGATACAGGTTAATCCCTTTTACCCCTTAATTAATTATTCTTTATTTGCAGTTGCCAGCTAATATACCTCTGCGACTCTTGTTTACTCTCTGCTACCTCTGCGTTTTCTTTTAGACAGGATGGAGTGGAGGAAAAAAGAAAAAGTCCAATGCGCCAAGCCTTGATCATAAAGGGGATTTAATTTTCGAGAGACTATAAATAGCATCGGGAGGTAAATTTTGAAACTAAAAGTAGTAATTTTTTTTATAATAATATTTCTAATAATAACTGGGATAGGCTGTTCCGGTACATATGAGGGGACAACTACCGGTATCAGATATGTTTTGGCTCAGGGGAATCCGGCAGAATTACCTGTGGAAAAGCAGGTTGAGCAGGTGAGTCCTAGCCTGGTTTCGCCGGTGCATAGCCCGAGCCCAGGCGAGCCGGTGCAGGAAGATAAGAAGGCAACAGACATGCCCTCTCCGGTGAAGGAGACTAAGGAGGCAATAGATCCGGCTATTCCGGTGTCGCTGCCTTCTGAAGAAAATACAGGCCATAAAACAGTATACCTGACGTTTGATGACGGGCCGAATGACACTGAAACCCCTAAGATTCTGGATATTCTGGATAGCTATGGGGTTAAAGGGACCTTTTTTGTGATTGGGACCAATATCGAAAAACATCCTGTGGTTTTTAAAGAAGCTTTACGCCGGGGTCACACTGTGGGGAACCATACATATGATCACAAATATAGCGAGGTTTATGCCAGTCACGATGCATTTCTGGAATCCATCAGGAAAAACGAAGAGCTAATCTTCCAAATAGCCGGTATCAGGCCCAAAGTTGTCCGCGATCCTGGCGGCCAAGTGCGAAATGACGAAGTTGTAAAGGGTTTGCTGGCTCAGAACGGTTATACTCTGGTGGGGTGGAACATCGATTCTTACGACTCCAGAAAACCAAGTCATGACAGTGCCAGGATTGTGGAGAGTGTCCGGAGTCAGGCCGCCAATGCACGGCTTTGGTCAAATATGATTATCCTGATGCATGACGGCACCGGTCATATGGAAACTGTCAGAGCACTTCCCGCCATTATTGAGCTGCTGCAGAGCCAGGGGTTTAAATTTTCGGTTCTTAAATGATTTTAAAAAAGGTATTAAAAAAGGTATTAAAAAAGGTATTTTAATAGTAGTGTGAACGAAACAGCGCCTTGGGAGTATTCCTACAGGCGCTGTTTCATCAATTTATTAACTTCATGTCCTGATTAGAGCTGCTTCCGTCTTGTTTGCGCTGCCCCATCCAGAACTGCCTCAATTACTTTAACATACCCAGTGCACCGGCAAACGTGCCCGGTAAGTCTTTCACGCACATCCTCTGCGCTAGGAGCAGGGTTATTATCTAACAGATGCTTAGCTCCAACTAACATTCCCGGAGTACAAAAGCCACACTGAACAGCGTCTTTTTCGATAAAAGATTTCTGTAAAGGATGTAATTCACCTTTTTCATTTAGTCCCTCAACATTTAAAACCTCCGAACCGTTACAGTCAACTGCTAAAGTAATGCAGGCCAAAGCAGGACTACCGTTGATTATTACTGTACAGGCTCCGCAGGAGCTGTCATCACAGCCTTCCTTTGAGCCGGTGAGGTTTAGGTCCTCACGCAGGACCTGGAGCAGGGTAGTGTTATTGGCAACTCTGACCTCCCAAGCTTCCCCATTTACCGTTAATTTTATATCGTCGTTTTTTACGCATGACCACAACAACCTCCCTTAATTCCCAGAGCTTTTTCCCAAGCCACTGCAAGCGCAGCGGGCACCATTTTTTTAATCATCGCTCTCCGGTATCCTGCAGTAAAGGTTTTGTTCTTCACTATAACTGCCAGTTTGTTAGCTTCATCGACAATGGGCTCAAGCAAGGCATCACTTAATTGTTCTGCTCCTGCCAGGTTCTCGGCCCCCTTGACCAAGAAGGGCGAGGAACCGGCAGCGGTGAGGGCTAGGCTCGCCTTTTGACAAACTTTATTCTCAGATAAAGTTATACTCGCAGCTACACCCAGACTGGGAAAGTCAGTTGATATGCGCTCAGCAAGTTTAATATAGGCTCCACTGGAGTTGGCGGCTTCTTTGCTAATAGAAATTCCTGTTAAAACTTCCCCCTCTTTGAGAGCAATGGGGGCCAGCCCATCGCCGCTGTAGAGACTGGCAAGTTCCTCCCAGCGCTCTCCGGCGGCAGAGCCGATCCGGACCCGTGCTCCCAAGGCCAATAGGGCCGGGGCCGTATCGCCGGAATAAACTGCATAACATTTCTGACCAGGCACCGCATGGCAGGTTTTACCTCCCGCCTTTAAACAAGGGGATAATGATTCCCTTAAAAATTCAGACTGATTAAAATACATGCAGCGTGTTTCCAGGCAAAGGTTGCCACCAATGGTTCCCATCGCCCGGTGTCGATATGCACCTACCTTTGCAGCTGCTTCAACTAGTAGCGGATAGTTCTCGCCAACTTCAGGCAAAGAAATCAGTTCACTTAATTTAACAGCAGAACCAATATAGATGCCATCATCTGTAGATGAGATGGTGTTCAATTCCTTAACTTTTTTAAGATTTATCAAAGCTTTAGGTTCACAGGTGCGTTGTTTTAATCTGACCAACAGGTCTGTGCCTCCTGCTATAATCCTGGCCCGGCTGCCCAATTTAGCCGTCACGGAGTACAATTCAGTTAGGTCTTGCGGTTCTAAATATTGATTAAAATTGTAAACGTTCACGACTACCATCCTTTCGCGATTTTTTGTTGAATTTTCTCCGGAGTAATAGGCAGAGAATCGAATTTGACTTTCAAAGCGTTGTGTACGGCGTTGGCCACTGCTTCCACTGCCGCAATACTCACTGTCATACCCGCTTCTTTCGCCCCGAAAGGCCCCGCCGGGTCTTGAGATTCTATGATAATTGATTCAACCGGAGGCATTTCACCGGCAAGACATGATTTATAATCCAAAAATCCCGCATTCAGAACCCGTCCGTCTTTCCAAATCAATTCCTCGGATAAAGCCTGCCCAATCCCAAAGGCTACCGAACCCTCAAATTGACCCTCTACAGCCTTAGGGTTTATGGCATGGCCACAATCATGAGCAGCTGTAACATTCAAAACTTTAACATGATATGTCACCGGATCCACTTCCACCTCAGCAACTGCAGCTCCATAGCTATATGCGCCGGTAGGCTGGCCGTCGATTTTGCCATTCATCCAGTTAACTGGGGTGACATCACTGGGGCGCCATTCCCCTTGGCCAATAACCTGCGTCCCGGCAACTAAACCAGCTATCAGAACTTCTTTGATCCCAATAGACTGTTCTGGTTTACCCTTGATAAATATCCGCCGGTTAGCAATATCAAGTTCCTGGGCATCTACTTTTAATTTTTTTGCCGCTGTCGTCAAAATCTGATTACGGGCATCTTGGGCTGCCCTTAGAACAGCATTACCCGAAATGTAAGCTGTACTCATGGTATAGGTCCCCGGATCAGAAGGAGTCAGGTCGGTGTCACCACAGGTTAGACTAAAATCCTCCATGGGTAGTCCCAGGGTTTCCGCAGCGATTTGGGTATGCATGGTTTTATTGCCCTGGCCATTTTCGATAGAACCGGTTAAAATGTTGGCTTTGCCATCTTCGTTAAATTTGATAATAGCTCCCGATTTGGAACGAACCCCCAGGTCAAAGCCGCAAATATGGATTCCGGCACCTACACCGATGCCCCTATATGGTTGTGGGGTTGATTGCCTTTTTTCTTTCCAGCCCGACTTTTCGCCGACTTTTTCGAGAGACTCACTAAAGCCGCAGCTATGCACCTTAGCCCCATTGAGAAGGACATCACCTGATTGCACTGCGTTCTTCAGCCTCACTTCCAGCGGGTCTAACCCCAGTTCTTCGGCCATCCAGTCAAGCTGAGCGCCATCAGCAAAACGCAGCTGTTGGTTGCCATGGCCTCTCATGGCACCGCGCGGACCTTTATTAGTATAAACTCTGATGGCTTCATAGCTGACATTGGGAATCCGGTAAAGGGCCAGGAACATAATAAAGGGGTTAGTCAGGGCGATCCCGCTGGTGCTGTGGTACGCGCCTCCGTCGGCCAGAATCCGCAGATCTTTGGCTGTAATTAACCCATCTTTAGTCATGCCGGTTTTGACGGTTATTTCCATGGGATGCTTTTGGCGGATGGCTATCATGGTCTGTTCCCGGCTGTAAACTAATTTCACCGGCCTCCGGGCTTTTTTCGATAACAGGGCAGCACAAAATTCGGCTGAGCCCATCTCTGAGAGACCACCAAAAGCACCGCCAATTTCTATTGGATGCAGGCGAATATCACTCAAATTCATCTGCAAAGTACGGGCCAACGCGGTCCGTTTGGAAAAAGGTGATTGATTAGGCACCCAAACCTCCAGTTTGCCCGCCGGCTGAAAATTAGCTACTGCTACATAGGGCTCTAATTGGCAATGGGCTAAGGCTTCCATTGTAAAGGTATCTTCTCTGACCAGATCGGCTTGGGCAAAGCCTTCTTCCATATTGCCATATACTACCTTATATTCAAGACACTTGTTGCGCTCTGTGGCCTCATGGACTAAAGGTACTCCGTCCTGAAGTGCTTCCGCCGGCTCAAAAACTGCCGGTAATATTTTATATTGAACTTTGATTAGCTTCAGTGCTTCTTCGGCGGTGTCCGGGTCGACGGCCGCCACTGCAGCCACAGGTTCACCCACAAAGCGGACTTTATCCACTGCCATCGGATACTGGTCACGGGTCGATGGGAAAATTCCGAACGATTTCAAGGGAGTATCTGCACTTGTAATAACTGCTTTCACTCCTGGCAGCTTTTCAGCTTTGGAAGTATCAATGTTAAGAATTTGGGCATGGGGATGGGGGCTCATAAGAATTTGCCCATAAAGCATCCCCGGAAGCTTTACATCTGCCGAAAAACAAGCATTACCGGTAACTTTATTAAATGAGTCCACCCGGGTTATCGATTTGCTACCTATCACGTTTTTAGTCAAGGTTTCTCCCTCCTGGTAAATTATTTGTCTACAATTAATGCATTGCCGAAGCGGTTTACTTTTTTATATACATCTCTATAAGTTAACTCCCGGCCCTGGCATACAATAGCTGTTTTTTCTCCTCTGCCTTGTTGTAAGTGTCTGTCCAATAAAAAAGTGGATACATTGAACTTTTCCGGAACCTCCAATTTAATCGTCCTCCTCTCTGTGTTAAATAGATTTACGCAAATATCGTGCCAACTAATGCCGTCGGTTAGACATTGCCACTTGGGGAAAGCCCCCAAATGCGTCGCTAATTACAGTGGCTTAAGTAAAAAGTACGTAATTTTAAAAAAAAAGACGCCGCTCCAATCTATTTCTAGATAAGAGAGGCGCAAACGATGTTGCAAAATGGCACCGGAGTGGTGGGGTATTGCAACATATTGGGGGCGAAGGAGTGCCCATTTTTTATTTTCTAAAAAGAGTATTGCTGTTCCGAGGATCTGCAGAGAGTGTATCAACAGATGGTGCTTACAATGAATCGAATCCCAAGAAAGTTTTTCTACGGGCATTCTGCTGTTAGGAACGAAATTTCGCCAATAGGCAGCTATATATAGCCGCTGACGGAAAGCATGTATAGTAAAACCAACTCCAGGCAGTGCCTAACGTTTTTATGCGCAAATCCTCCAGCACCTTAATCCAGCCTACGTCACTCAAAAATAACCACTATAGGCAAATAGTTCAGATGTTTTCACTTCCATTTAAAAAACCTTCTAAAATCCATTTTTGCTTTTTTTAGGGCAAAATCTAACCACTCAGGGAAAAATAAGTGACTTTAAAATTATTCGTCTCTATAATTACTGTAAATATTTATCTTTTCGGGGGTGGTAAATGCATCACTAAATGTTAACCAGGGTACGTAGTTTTCGAAAGATTAGGCACCTGAGGATTGTTTAACTAGTGAGTGTTTCTTTACTCAAGATTGAAAAAAGTTTTAAATAGGTGATTAAAAATGCGATCTGAGAGCGAAGGCGGCAGTTTAACTAAAGAACTGCAAAATAAAATAATTGAATATCAAGAGGAAATAGAACGGTATAAAATCAACGAGAACCGCTTATTAGCTCAGGTTATTGCCGCACAGGAAAACGAACGCCGCAAGCTGGGAATGGAACTGCATGATAATGTATTGCAATCCCTAGCTAGTCTTAAAATGCATTTACAGGCTTTAAACAGTTTAATTAATGGTGCTTCCCCAGAAGCTAAGAACTGTCTTTTAAATGTTGAGGATGTTCTACGCGAGGTAATCCAAGATTGCCGCGTAATTAGCTTTAACCGGGATTCTTTTTGGCTCGAAAAAGCAGGCTTAATCCCTGCATTAAACTCCTATTTCCGTAAGTTGGCCAATCGCAACGGTATTGTCATTGATTTTAAGTATAACCAATCAATTAACCTCAATAACCGGTTAATTGAGGCCCATATCTTTAGAATTATTCAGGAAGCATTAAACAACATTCAAAAACATGCTCAATGCCGGAGGGTTGAGGTTAAAATTGATAGTTTTGAAACTTGTATTGATTTAGTAATTAAGGATGATGGCCAAGGGTTTGATCCCCAACCATTCTTGGATAACAATGAAGATATCGGTCGAGTCCATAGCCATTTCGGTTTAATTTCAATTATTTCCCGCGTAAAACTATTGAAGGGTGAAATTAAGATTCATAGTGCTTTAAAAGAGGGGACCTTGTTACTGATCCAAATTCCTTTGAGGGTAGACAATCGTCAGCAGAAAAGGGGGGAACGTAAGTCGCCATGGGTACACCGAAAGTAATGATTGTAGATGACCATAAAATATTTGCAGAGGGTTTGCGTCAGTTGCTGATTTCCCAAAGAGGCAACTTGGAAGTTGTTGCGACTGCCGGCAATGGCTTTGAAGCTATCAATATCGCAGTCAATGTTAAGCCAGATATTATTTTGATGGATCTTGAGATGCCTGGATGCAGCGGTGTTCAGGCCACTAAGGTTATAAAAAAACGGCTGCCTTCTTGTAAAATTATTATTCTTACCATGCACACCGACAATTCATTTCAGCAAGAAGCAAAAATATCCGGAGCTGATGCTTACTTGCTCAAAGATGCATCTGTAGAGGAACTTAAATTAGCTATTACCGAAAATTTTTACAGGAAACATGAGGTAAAAACCAGGCGAAAAACCTATATAAAAGACAATTTGAGTGTCAGGGAAATGGAAATATTGGAACTTGCTGCTAATGGTTTAACTAATGGTGAAATAGCTGAAAAACTTTTTGTAAGTGCTCACACAATTAAAAATCATTTCACTAATATTTTTAATAAGCTTGATTGCCGAAATCGAGCGCAGGCAGTAAAATTGTTCAATAAACCTAAGGTTATCTGAGTAGGGCAAGGAAATGGTTTCCCACCATCTAACGGTTCGTACTATCCCGGTCAGGAGTGTAAAACTTCTGGCCTTTTTCTTTTGCTGTTTCACGATTGGGCTTTTCTGGTTTTTGGCTTTATCTTTATTTTGAAATCCCTGAGTCTATTGTTACTCAGCCTAACCAAAAACCTGTTCTTCTTCGTAGGCCACTTCTAACTTTAAATCTAATTGACGGCTTTGATTGTGATTTGATCTAAAAATAGGAAGAATGGGTCATTTTTTTTGATATTAATAGTTTTAAAATTAGGATATATTCAGACAAAGTATTAGAAAAACTCATGAAATAGGCGGATTAGCAAAGTAACCCGCCCCTTCCCGAACCGTACGAGCGGCTTTCACCGCATACGGCTCTCCATATTCCAAATGAGTTATCGTCGNTCCATACGTAGGTATCCGGTTGGTCGTTACCCTGCTTACCGCAGGTGCGTCAATAGGCCTGCTTATACCCAATCCATTCTATATTGGGTATACCCGTTGATACCGGTGCTTACGTCCGGCAGCGTACCAAAGCCACAGACCCGGAATCAGCCCACAGGCTTTACCATATATGGCCTGACTCGCCAGGCTACTCGACAGCACTTGCTGTCTAATCCTGACTTTACCGACATGCTATTGTTCCCCAGAGGCTTTCGCATGAGGTAAGTCGGTTGTCTTACATCGCATCGCAGGAGCGATGATTTCTGTGAAATATATATGAAGCGCACAACGTGCGCACAAAAGGAGGTTAAGTGGTATGCCAAAAATAGATCCCATAGTTGTTTCGGTTATTGATAACCGTTTTAGCTCAATTTGTAATGAGATCGGGCAAACAATGCTAAGGACATCCCGGTCGCCCATCTTCAGTGAGGCGAGAGACTTTGTCTCTGCTATTTTCGATCACCAGGGGCAGTTAGTTGCCCAAAAGGACTATATTCCAGTTTTAAGCGGCGCGGCACCTTACGCCCTGAAAGCTATTGCCAGCCACTTTGCAGGAAAGATTTACCCCGGAGATGTGTTCGTGCTCAATGACCCTTACCGTGGGAACAACCACCCGCCGGACATTACGGTGGCCAAACCAGTCTTTTATGAAGAGAAATTGGTCTTCTGGACGATGGCTAAGGGGCATCATGCCGATGTTGGCGGGGGGGGGGGGAGTGGTAGGATATAACCCTCAGGCTACAGATGCCTGGACCGATGCAGCCCGGATACCACCGGTCAAGCTGTATGAACGCGGTGTTAAGCAACAGGATATCTGGGATATTATCCTGCTCAATGTACATATCCCATTTTTGGTAGAGGGCGATCTTTCTTGTCAGATTGGAGCATGTACGGTCGGTGAACGCAGTTTGGTTGCTCTAGTCGAAAAATATAGTTTTGAAGTGATTGAAGAGGCCATTGAAGAGATTTTCCAGGCCTATGAAAACAAAATGAGGGCTGAAATCAGGAAAATACCTAACGGGGTTTATTACGCGGAAAGAAAAATTGACAATGACGGAATTGATATGGATCAAATGATTACGGTGCGGCTAGCTTTAACTGTTGAGGGCGAAAGTGTCATCTATGACTTTTCCGCCAGTGATGCCCAGGTCAAAGGTTTTATCAACAGCCCGTATCCCAATACAGTTTCAGCATCTTCGATTTCTTTGTTTACGACTATTGAAAATGAAGTAAAGATTAATGAAGGCTCCCTGCGCACTATTACGATAATTGCCCCGGAGGGGTCGCTGCTTAACCCCATGGAACCGGCGCCGACTACAGCTTGTACCGTTCTGACTTGTGAGACTATTGCGGAAGCAGGTTGGAGTGCTCTGGCCCAAGCCGTTCCCAAGATGAGTCAGGCTGCCTGGAACCGTTGGGCAGCTCCGGCCAGCGGCGGATTCAATCCCCGCACCGGGAAATTTTTTGGGGATATCCATTTCATGTCTAAAGGCGGGGGTGGGGCTACCTATGGTTATGATGGCTGGGACCATATGGGCACTGCTTGTGCTTTAGGTGGTTTAAGGGCGCCGGATCCAGAATTGCACGAATAATTAACCCTTATTTGCTCCTAAATTATGAAATGCTGCCCAATTTCGCCGGTCCGGGTCAATGGCGGGGAGGCAACGGGATGCATTACAAATGGATGATTTTGGCTGATAATATCCGTATTGCCATGTACGGCAGCGGCCTCCGGGATGAAACGGCGCCATTTGGCTTAGAAGGAGGTAAGGGGGCACCCAAAAGCCAAAAGTTTCCTGGACAGAGGTCATTAAGGAGAAAAACATAATTATATGTATTTTAATTTCAATATTTTATATGGTCTGGTCTTGGAGCTGGATGTCTTTTGGCACAGTTTATTTAACCGATATCAAAGGCTTTACTCCCAAAATGGCAGGGTTAATCCAATCAGCCTTTGGGATCGGCGGAGGCCTTGGAATGATTCTTATGCCGGCTGTTTCCGACCGTATAGGACGTAAAAGTACTCTTATTGTCGGTAATATTATTGGTATTTTAGCAACAATTGGAGTATTAAACATCTCAGGTCAAAATCCGGTTCTGCTATACTTCCTGCTTAGTCTGGCCGCTTTCACTGCTATGGGTTCAGCTCCGATCTTTCTTGCTGCCATCGCCACGGAAAGTGTGCCACTTGAGCGGGCGGCAGTGGCTGTGGGTTTAACTGCGGGCATCGGTGAATTGTCCGGTGCTGCCATGGCACCTATGTTTCTTGGGAAAATTGCAGACTTATATAGTCTAAGTACATCTATGACGGTAGGTGCTCTTTGTTTGCTGCCTGTAATCGCATTTGCCTTAGCACTGCGTGAAACTGCTCCAAGAATCGTAAACGTGGCTAATGCACCAACGTTCGCTGAGTAGGTTAAAATAAATTGTATGAAATAATCATTTCTATGAAGAAGGGGTTGGGATATATTTCACCAGCCCCTTCTTTTACTATTCTATTATATATCTCTGGATTTTTTCCGGAGCGGGCACATTCACTGTAGAGCTGTTGTAGTCCCAAAATTTATATTTGACCTCCTGATACAGTGAGCCGGCTTCGGGTACAGGCATGTTCATCGCTGTCTGGAACTGGTAAATGAAATTGTCACTTTGCCCGGCCCAGATGGTAAATGTCATTTTCATCCGGGACATGAACTGTTCGGTGCCCCTTGATTCGTCGGCGGCCATACTAAGACCCATTGCCTGGGCCACCTTAACTGCATCATCATAATCCAAAGGTATTTGATATACATTGCATTTTTTACTTAGGATTGCTTCATCAGGCAGCTGTACAGCCATTCCTGTCAGAAACTGAAGTTTGTCAAAATCCTTAAAAGGTTCAACCGGCAATTCGGCAGCTGCCGCCTTCCGCCATTTATCGCTTTGGGAAATGTAAACATCCTGGCCCCACCGGTAATAACGGTAAGGCTGCCCAAAGATACGGGCATCCAGGATAAGTCCTTTTTCTTTGTCAAAACTTCCATTGGTATACATGGATATGCTTCTTTTCTGGATTTTTGTGACCTGCCAACCTGAAAAATAAAATTTGTTGCCATCTCTGGCTGTGGTTTCAAAAGCCTTAGCCAGTTTTTCCGAGGCGTCGGGTGCTGGCCTGACTTCAGGTTGCGGTGCCTTCACAAATTCTTTTGGCCCGGATTTTATGGTACAACCAGAAACGAGAAGAGCAGCAATGATTATAAAAAGCTTCAGCAGGAAATATTTCTTAGAATACTTAAGCATTCTGCTCACCGTTACGAAAAACTTATAAAACTTATAAATTCTTCTTCCTAGTTCATCGCGTCCAGTTTTGCTAAAAGCTACTCCTGTTTGGTGTAACGCTCCAAAGGCTTAAACTCCCCGGCAACGTCCGGGTACATATTAGCCATAGCTTTTGGGTGCTAACTGACTAATTTTCCATACTCCCTTAAATTGATACTTGCATTATAATCCCTGTCTATATGCAGTCCACAATCACAACTATAAAATCTGTCGGACAATTTTAAGTCTTTTTTTATCTGCCCACATTGGCTGCACTTTTTACTTGACGGGAAAAACCTATCCGCAATAATCAATTTAACACCATACCAACGGCACTTATATTCTAACTGTCGTCTATATTCATATAATTTCTGATCTTGCACTGTTCTTGCTAAATATTTGTTCTTCATCATGCCAGATATATTCAAATCCTCAATCACAATGTATTTCGGCTTGGATTTCACCAGTCTACTTGTTGATTGATGAATGTGGTTGGTACGGATATCTTTAAGCCTTTGGTGAATTTTTAGGATTGATTTTTTAAGTTTTAATAAATTGCTAGTCTTTTCGTAACGGCTTTCACCTCTTTTCTTTTTAATCTTTTCATATTGCCGACTAGCCTGACGTTGTAGTCGTTTCAGTTTTTTAGTTAAACGCCTGACTTCCTTTGATTTATTGATATTTTTAACAATTTCTCCCGTACTTACGATAGCTAGGTTTTTAATCCCCAGGTCAATACCTACGGGTTCAGATATGGGTATGTCTAAAACAGGTTGTTCGACTTCAATGCTAACAGTTAAATACCAATTAAGGCCATCATGTTTTACTCTTGGATTGTTATATTCTCCTTCCGGTAATGGTTCAGCGGTTTTGACCCATCCTATTTTTTCTAAGTTAATCCTGCGATCCGCATATTTCAATTTGTCGTATCTTTGATAAAAACTAGGTTGACTATGTTTGCGACTTTTGAATTCAGGAAATTTTGCTTGTCCCTTAAAAAATCTTTGGTATGCTAAACAAGCATCTTTTACTGCCTGTTTAGGTATTTGCGCCGACACATTATTAAGCCATTGATATTCTTCTGTCTTTTTTAACCGGGTTAATTCTTTTCGTAATTCGCCGTCTTGAATAAATTTGCCCCCAGCTTCATAGTTTTTCTTTTGCCTGTCCAATGTCCAGTTGTAGGCCCACCGGGACGTGCCTGCGGATTGCCATAGTAACTGCTCTTGCATTTTGGTTGGGTGAAGTTTAACTTTGTACGATTTAATCATTTTGCAATATCTCCTTTACAAACTTCTTTGCCTTATTGGCCCGTTTGCCCTGGAGTTTGCAAGCAAAAACAGTGACTATTTGAATCATATCCTCAACAAGTTCTTGTTCGCCTGTTTTTTCTGTTTTATCTATTATTTCAATGGTGCAGTTGTTAAGCTGGGCTACATATTCTATTATTTCAAACCCAAATCTAACTAATCTGTCTTTGTATAGAACAACAACTTTTTCTATTTCGTTATTTTGAATACGCCGAATTAAAGTCTGTAACCCTTTCTTGTTGTAGTTTATGCCGCTACCAATATCAGATAAAATTTCAAAAGGTTTCCCTTGTGTTAATAGGTATGCCGTCACATTTTCTATTTGCCGCTCTAAATCGTCCTTTTGTTTGTTGCTAGAAACCCTACAATAACCTACAATAATCCTTGGTTTAGATTTAATATTCAAAACTTGGTTCACCTGTTCTTCTGAATAATAACGATAACCGTTAGTAGAAGTGTGGTGTGGTTTTAATATCTCCTTCCTGTCCCAATTTCTTAATGTTTGTGGGGTTTTGCCTATTAATTTTGCAAAATCCCTAATGGTATAATATTTCATGGTCAAACACCTCATTAACATTATACCAAATATTGTTAATTTATCAATGTTTTATAATTTTAATCAACTTTTCGATAACTGTTGTCTACCCCCGGCAGATATATCGTCTTTTTTCAGCCAACGCCGACCAAAGCCGGACAGGATTATTGCCGCTGTAAGCCCATACATAATTCCGACTACCGGAATTTGATGCTTTTCCAGGACATAAATTCTCTGCCCCCGATACAGATAGCCCACTAATTCGTTCTGCCCGTCACCATCTATATCGCCCGCCTTTAAATTAATAAGTCCGGAAAAAACGCGCCATGTTTGCCGCAGTTCCCCATTGTCATAAACATAGCCTGTCATATATCGGGTCGGGGTGTTCCGGACATTGCTTTTGGACAGGGCAATCAATTGAGGTGTCTTGTCACTGCCCAAAGCTGCAAAATCATCAAACCGCAGTTTGTTAAATCTGTCCGTGGCATTGATTGGTTCTGGGTTAGACCAGAGAACCTGCCACCTGTTATTGGGTGTCAGCTGTAAAATTTGAGAAGTTTCTGCTGTAAGAATCAATTCATCAATTTGGTCATTGTCCACATCACCTGTCAACACTTCACTGGTACCAATGTCCGGCACCTGACCTGCGGTAAGTTCGGCGATAGCTTTTTGATTTGCGGGCTGCCGAACTGTTAATTTCTCTTCAATGGTGATTTCTTCCCGGGCGGCGTCTGGGACAAGCTGTCCGCCTGCCAATCCGGTTGTGCCCACAGGCTGTCCTAAAAGGGCCTTGTTTTGCAGAACTGCAGCAAGGCTTTTCTCATTCAGGGAGAGAACTTCAAAGGGGAATTTGCCAAAATTCATGGAATGCTCAATTAACTGGACTTTATCCAAAAACGGGTCCATTTTTTCCTCAATCTTTGGAGTAGTACTCACTTCCACTCTTGTTTCATAAAAGGGGTATCCGAGATATTCCAGGGGCAGGGCAGCCATTAGCTTTCCCAGGTCGTATTGGCCGGGAGTCAGTTTTTTAAAGGTTTGCCTGTCCCATTTATATACTGCAAAATTGTTGGTTTCCGGGTTTAAGATCTGAAATTCCTTACCATTAAGGGCAATATCCTGCCTCTCCCGTGATGCCAGTTCAAGGTTTTCCTGGGTAACAATTTCCTGGACTCCATCATTATCAACGTCAATTAGCTTAACCGGGAAATAATCCACAGTGGCATACCGGGGGTATAACTGCGGGCTTTCCCATTTGACCAGGAATTCCGTCCAAAAAGGCGCCTGGGAAATGTTTACTGTAGAATTTAGTATAAGGGCCGCTATGAACACGACCAGGTAACGGCGAAATGACATACCGCCCAACAGCTTCCCCACGATTAATAATACAATAAATATAATAATATCGGATAAAACAAGTTTCCAGAATGGATAACTGCTGATATTGTAAAAAGCCTTCATTAATAACAGAAAGGTAATGCCTAGAACTGTTATTGGCAACCGCCTATCCTTAGGCAAAGAAAGAATTAGCAGCCCTGTCATAGCCAATGTAAGAATAACACCGAGGCTCGACCAATCCAAAATAGCCGGAATTACACAAACCTGATAAAAAACAAACAGGTAAAGTGCAAACAAAGCAGTGGCCATTATACTCCAGAGGCCCCTCAGAATTTTACTTGACATCTGTTTCACCCCCATAACGGGATGCGTTAAAGGGCAGGGCCATCAAAAGACCGGCCATCAGCCAAAAATAGATATTTAAGTAGGGTATTTCAAAGATGTTTTCCACCGCATTGTGGAGCGCAATGGCCAACAGTCCGCCCAGTATACCTGCAGCCATCAAGCGCAGGCGGGGAGAAGTCAGGGCCTGCATCGAGCTGTACCCCTGCTTGAGAGTCCTAAAAATCAGCCAGATAAACATGGTAAAACCCAGCAAACCCATTTCGGCCATTGTTTTCATGTAATAATTATCGACATATATGTTGCTCAGATTTCTTCTGGCCGCCACTGCTCCGCCAAAATGACCCAGGCCTGAGCCGAACAGCGGGCTGTTTCGCATTTGATCATAAGCGGCGAACCAACGGCCAATTCTACCGTCGGCGGAACTTTTAGCCATATATTCGGGAGTAAATAAGTAAGCAATCCTATCACTGACAGGAGGCACGAAAAATACGGCTATTATAGCTGCAATCACGCCGGCAATCAAGATGCGCCGGTCATAGAGGATGCCGATAATGGCAACAGCACCGGCAAAAGCCAGCCAGGCCCCCCTTGAATATGTAAAGATCAGACAGAGGGTCATCAACCCCGCTGCTCCCAGCCATAACCACTTTCTTAGGAATATTTTTTCTTCCAGAAACAGCCCGATGGCCAGGGAAGCCATCATCGCCATCTGACTGCCCAGGGCATTGGGGCTGGTAGTAATTGACCAGACTCTGGTTCTTACGGTTTCAGCCGAATCTACCCAATGACCGGGCATAGGAACCCGAAAAACCCACTGGTAAATGCCATACAAAGCCATTAATGTTGTGATGGCAACAGCCAGGGAGATCAGTGCTTTAGTATTTTCCGGCCGGTCATTCAGATAAAAGGCGACAAAGAACACAAACATATACTGAAAAACAGCCCTAAAGCCCTCGAAACTCGCAGACAGTGTGGTCATATCCAAAATTAGATAGGCTATGCCCATCAATACCAAAGTAAGGATGGTTTTTGACATCACAGTGCTGCGGGCGGGATTGCCGAACAGTAAGCGCAGTCCTACAAGAAACAGACCAAACAACAGCAAAAGATTATGCCATAATGCGGCTATAATCGGAAAAACAATTACAGATCTGAATATGTAGTCAATCACAGGGAATGTCAAAAAAAGCGCCAGAATCAGAAAAGATAGTTTTTCCAAAAAAGATGAATCTTTCGACCAAAACATAACCTTCCTCCATTATTGTGACATCTCCATAAAATATTATATCACAACAGGACAGGCACTACAATGTACGGCAGGAGAGAGTTGGCAGTTTCCAATAGGAGGAGTCGAAATATCTGTCTGAAAGGTGCGGGATATGATATTCAACTGTTTTAAAGGAAAAAGAATTTAATTTTGACAAGCAAATTTATTCTTGGTAAGATAATTTTATAATATTCAAAATATGGTATTGCAAATATGGTATAATTTTATCGACATATTTGTTTTAATCCACCTTTAATCAATTACTGTTGGAGGTTGCCAAATGGATATCAATGGTAGTATTATTAGAAATATTATCTTCCCATTAATGGAAAAACGTAAAGGTAATCAGATACGCCGAAACCTACTATATTTACAAGAGAAACAGAATTTACCAAAAGAAGAATTGGCTGTATTTCAAAAAATGAAACTTAAAGTACTTCTCAATCATTGCATTAATTCTGTTCCAGCTTACTCAACATATAAGTATTTAATTGATGAAATTAACCAAGACCCCACAACCGCTCTCGGTAAATTTCCCATTTTAACAAAAAGACACTTCATGGAACATTCCGAAACATTTCTAGACTCCAAAGTTGATAAAAACAGTTTAATTCCTAACTCTACTGGTGGCTCGACGGGAGAACCCGTTCGTTTTTTTATGGATCGTAACCAAGTTGAATTTTATGAAGCAGCAAGGTGGCGTGGTCTTTCATGGTGGGGAATTGATATTGGTGATAGTTCAACTATGATTTGGGGATCTCCCATTGAACTTGGAAAACAACAAGAAATCATTTATAGATTGAAAGAAAGATTTCTAAAAAACAGGATTTTAATTTCAGCGTATGACCTCAATTTTAACTCTGTAAACCAATATGTGGCAATGATGAATAGATTCAAACCAATGTACTTGTATGGATACGCTTCTTCTCTTTTTCTATTTGCGGAAATGATGTTAAAAAATAATCTTTCTTTGAAATATAAACCCAAGGCAGTAGTATCAACAGCGGAGACTCTACATGAATTTCAAAGGGAAATAATCGAAAAAGCATTTCTAACCAGAACGATAAACGAATATGGTGCCAGGGATGGAGGAATCATTGCCTATCAATGTCAAAATGGCAAAATGCATCTTACTGCAGAAAACGTTTTTGTGGAAGTTGTTGATTTTGACACAAAACAGCCAGTCAATCCTGGTGAATCGGGCCTTCTATTAGTTACAGATCTGAATAATTTTTCTATGCCACGATTACGATACCAACTCGGGGATGTAGCTGCTCTTTCAACTGATACTTGTTCATGCGGTTTAAACCTCCCAATTTTAAGTAAAATTGATGGACGAGAAGATGATATTTTTGTGGCAATTAGTGGTAATTATGTGCATGGACACTTTTTTAACCAAATTACTCGAAAACTGAAGGGGATTAGACAATTTCAAATAATTCAGCATTCCAGAAACAAGATGACTCTTAAAATAATAAAAGGCGAAGATTTCGACGATAGCCAAGCTGAACAATTTAAAGAAGAAATATATAAAAAAATGGGCAAAATTGAAATAAATATCGAATATGTTGACAAGATTCCTACCTCTGCTTCGGGGAAGTTTAGATATACTAAACGGGAGTTTCCTTTAGCCGAGGGCATATAAAAGCAAGGGTTTTACGATAATTACAGGCGTCATTTGTGGGAGGAGAAGAACTTTACGGTGCACCCGCCTCCATTGGTGGATATGTTGACATATCAAGCGGAGTGAAGGAAATTAGGGAATCCAAATAAAAGTTTAGAGGCGAACTCAATCGGATAGGAGGCCACCCATTTTTTGAGCGGCCGACCTTCTACACCACCGTGCGTACCGTTCGGTACACGGCGGTTCCTGGAGTGTACACTTTCCCTTGCAGATAACATTCCAGAAAACTAAGATATCCGGCACGCTTTATACGGATTGTGGATAGGACTACTGTGAGTATAGGGCTATGGGCTGTACGCCAATAGCCCTTTCTCGTGTTTGACCACATCCATGCTTATATCCATTCCTTTCGCTTCGCTCTAGGCACAAGACGGAATGAAACCGTTTGACCTTGGGCGGTTTTTTTGTATTCTTAATATACAGGGATTCCAGTAAACTACAAATCACGCGGAGGTGAGTGGGCCCCTCTTCTTATGGAGTGACCGCATGCATATATGTGTAGATTGCCTTTCCAAGCATAAATAAGTGTCGCTTCGAGCACGTAGACTTATCGTAAACGTCAAACTGTGCACACCTTGACAGGATGATTAGAAGTCTCGCTCTTATTTGGTCTGGTTATTGGTCGGCAGATGTCTGGCAGCTTTTGCGACCAGGGCATGAAATTTTTCAACAAATTAGGATCGGCCTCAAAATCGATGTTTGGCAGTTGCTCTAGCAAGAAGGTTAAATACCCCAATGGGCTCAGTGCCGTTTTCTTTGGCAGTTTCTATGATGCTGTAAACTATTGAGCTTGCTTGGGCGCCGTTTTTAGAATAACAAAACAGCCAGTTCTTCCTGTTATGCGCTCAAGCACATAAACAGGAAAGGCTGGTTGTTTGCGGATACACCTAAAGGGGCTAAAGCCAGTGCCGTAGTCTACAGCATCGTGGAAACAGCGAAAGCTAATAACCTTAACGTATTTATGTATCTGGTTCATATCCTAAGCACGATGCCTGGAGCTGACTTTAAGGGTAATTCGTCTATCATTGAGGACTTTATGCCCTGGTCGTCAAAACTGCCAGACTACTGCCGCAGCACAGAAAAATGAATATGATGATGTTACCCGGACACCTGCAGATCAGATGTGCCGGGTTTTATATTGTCAATGCACTTTTTTGTTAAGCGCTACGATAGTTTAGGGCTTCGGTTTGTTTAGCAACCTTACCCCAGCCCACGTACGCCTGATGTGGTTCCTGATCGTCAGGCCAGAAGTTTGCTTCCGGCTTCCTTCAGATTCCACCTCGCGGTGGACACCCTTGCCCTTGGCTATGTGCTTGGCACTATCAACCCGCACTCGGGACTTGCACCCGTTAGACTGCGCCCATGCTTGGGCGCACCAAAAAAAGCTGCTACACAAGTTAATGTGTAACAGCTTTTTTTGCTTGGTTTAGTTGTGACCCTTTAGCATTCTAAATTTTGTATATTTACAATCTTCTTAGTTTTATATGATTTTAATAAGAGAACGCACAATTAATATTACCGTGATTTCCGCCAGGTATGATTATTTTCACATTTGAATTGTAATTTGTTCCCAAATTGACACTCCACGATCCAGACGTTATTTTGTTAGTAGAGTACCATCCTAATGAGGGAGTCCATATAAGTATTCTTGCAGCCGTTGCCGAGGACCAATTAGGTGTAATCACCAATTTTTTGTTGGCTGCATTTGAAAAATTGAGATCGTAGGCTACTCCATAATTACCCCTAAATTTTGAGTCACCCCCGGTTTTGTATGAATTTACACCAGTATATTCACCTGGATTCAGAGACCCACCTGCTTCACCGATTAAGAACGAGTCACCAACAGTGGCGGTTAATGATGTTGTTTTGCCTGTATATCCCAATTCTCCGCAGAATTGGTTGGGGGGAATAGCAGTATCCTGAGGGCAAGAAAAATAAGTACTAGCCGTAGTAGAAAGACCATGGACCACCCTCGCATATACATTGGGTTGATTTGAAGTCATTCTTACTCTACCAGCTACTAACTTATATCCTGATGGAACATTAAAAAGATAGGCATTGGGGACCCACTTAGATTCACCGGGAATTAGTGTAATAGTTGTAGCGTTTTGACCTTAATTGTAAGGGAAACATCTTAACCCAATAATACCATATATAATACAAAAAAAGTGTTGAAATTTGGAAATGAATTATGCGAAAAGCATGACATGTTATTACTTGGAATTACAAAAAACGTTATATTATATATAAGTGAATTACCTGCATTATTAAAGTATGGAGAAAAACGTCTTTAAGTTGGGCTATAATGAGGATTTCGTAGGTTTAAAAAGGAAAAATTTATCGAAAAAAACTTGCAGAATGACTGGAAAACAAAAAAAGGCGTCTCCCTTGTGGTCGCATAACTGCCTTAAAATTTTCCCAATGTCTTCCCGCAGTTTTCCATAAATATATCCATTCCTTTCGCTTCGCTCAAGGCACAAAACGTAATGAAATATATTGGCTTTGAGCTACTTTTATACTATTCTACAGCCATAGGG
>JAVSMW010000006.1:160045-180213 GCA_032027005.1 Thermincola sp.
GTGCCTTTAGGCACAGCCAGTAATAGGCCCTTATAGGGCTCCATTAAAAAGGGGCTGTTGCAATAACAGCCTTTTAGAAAAACACAAAAGACGGTGACTGGCAGATGCCAGAAGCCGTCTTTTGCTGTAAAATATAGTTGTGCAAACAAATACTTTACGACCAAATTATACAACAACCGGGAGTGTATATCAACTGGTCATTCCTATGGATATCTGCGCTTTCGGCGTACTTAAACAAGACTTGGTTTTTCGTCGTTTTCTCCTGCGAGGCCAGGTAAAAGTACAGACAGAGTTCCTGCCCTTAGCCATAGCTTTTAACATAAACAAACTCCACAACAAGATTCAATCCAAGAGCAGTGGAACATATTTACACTTTCCAAAAGCAGCTTAACGTGAAAATCGAAAACTTTTCATAGGGGAAGGTTAATACCTTGTTTTGTTATGCCTAAAACAGGGATCATATGGTGAAATACACCTCGTAGATGTAACTTATTTTTTTGTTCCCATCAAAAAAGAGCGTGTCACGCTACGTTTTTTGATTAACGTTTTGCGACACGCCCATAATTATTCTTCTACTGATTAATGTCATTGTTAGTGTTAAACACTCTTGTTCCAGTTGGTCCATAATTGCTGCCGTATTGATAGCCGTAACTGCCGGCATAGCTATACGGGCTGCCGGAACCGTACTGTCCGGTTGAGCCGTAGTATGGAGTCGAAATAGGCAGTTGAGACCAGTTGCCGGTTTGCTGCCCTGTTGCTCCAAAGCTCACCTGGCCGGCGGCCTGGGACATCATACTGTTCATTTGAGAAATCTGCTGACTCAGTTGCGATGCCAGCTGCTGCAGATACTGCAGCTGCTGTTGAAACTGCTGCATTTGGCTGCTTAGCTGCTGGAAAGTTTGACGATATGGCATAAAATCACCTCCCTATGTATTGGTAATAATCAATTATCAAAATGTAGTATTTAACAATTAAGGCAAACCTATTAGTGGAAATTGCTGGGCCTGCAGGAAATACCTTCTGAATGACGAAAAAAGTAATAATTTGATTAAGGGGGATGCAATTTGACTAAAAAAATATTTTTCCCCATCATCATTCTGATGGTCCTATTATTTATCTTGACTCTTGCAGGCTGCCAGGCATTCAAACCGGATTTCAGTCAGGCCATAGCCGCAAAAACTCCGGACGAAGAGGTGCTTCCAACTCCTTCGGCGGGTCTTGAACCTGCTGTAGCACCTGTTAATCAAGAGCCCATAAGCATTACCCTTGCTCTTGTGGGGGATATTATGGTTCATCAAAGTCAGCTTAATGCGGCCCTGGATAAGAAGACAGGACAATATAATTTTAGTGATTATTTTCAAAGTGTCAGAGATTATCTGCAAGAGGCTGATTTGACCATTGGGAATCTTGAGACGACTGTAGCCGGAAAAAACTGGGGATATTCCGGATATCCGGTCTTTAATACCCCGGCAGAGATTCTCTTGGCTGCTAAAGACGCGGGTTTTGATGTCCTCACCAATGCTAATAACCACTCCATGGACCGTGGTGCTTCAGGTGTTTTGGCCACAATTCAGCAGTTGGAACAGGCCGGTCTCAAACATACCGGTACTTCGGCATCTTTGCAGGAACGTTCGAATTATCTGGTAGTGGACATCAAAGGGATTAAGCTGGCTATCCTTGCGTACACCTATGGGACCAACGGGATAGTTGTGCCTAAAGGCCAGGAATTTCTAGTCAATATGATTAATCTTCCGGAAATTACTGAAGATATCAGGCAGGTTAGAGCCTTGGGCGTCGACGTGGTGTTAGTCTTTCCTCATTTTGGGACTGAGTACTCCCGTGTACCCGGTAATAAAGAAAAAGAGCTGGTCGAGCAGTTCTTCAAAGCCGGTGCCGATATAGTCGCCGGCAGCCATCCACATGTGCTCCAGCCTATGCTCAGACGTGATACATTGGAGCAGGAAGGCATGTTTCTCGCGTATTCATTGGGTAATTTTATTTCCGCCCAACGGGATAAATATAAAGACAGCGGTATAATTCTTAACTTAACACTGCAAAAAGACCTGGCGACAGGCAAGATTGCCCTTGGCAAGACGGAGTATATTCCTACCTGGGTCCAAATAGCTTCTCAGAATGGCCGCAAATTTTATCGCGTGGTGGCTGTGGAAAACGCCATCAGGCAGTTCCGTGAAGGCACTGACAAGACTATTCGGCAGCGGGATTATGAGAGGCTGCTGCAGGTTTGGGATGAAACAACTAAAATGTTGACAGGTCCGGCGGCTCCGGTGCTTAAAAATGCGAAATGGTAAAAACACGAGAGATTATGATAAAAGCCCTGATTTATGCGTGTTATTAACGTATTTATTGGACATCATAAAATAACAAACGTAGAGAGAACCAAACATCATAGGAGGAGCAATAAATGGCTGAACGGGTTGTTATTTTAGGAGCCGGGTATGGCGGTGTCAAAAGTGCCCTCACCCTTGCCGAAGCAAGCGGGGATACAGAGACTGAGATCATTTTGGTTAACAAACACAATTATCACCAGTTTATCACCGAACTTCATGAGTCAGCTACCGGTCATCTTGATAACAATGATATACGGGTAGGTTTGGATGAAATATTTGGGGACACCAGGGTCAAATTGGCAAAAGACGTAGTAGTCATGATTCTCCCTAAAGAGGATAAAGTGGTGCTGGAAAAAGAGACCCTGGAGTATGATTACCTGGTGGTTGGGTTGGGAAGTGAGCCGGAATATTTTGATATCCCGGGCATGGAACAGTACAGCATGACTTTGCGTAGTTTGAACAGTGCTAAATTTATAAAAACCAGGATCGAAAACAATTTTGCTTCATATAAAACAAATCCATCTGCTAGAGAAATGTTAAATATCGTTGTCGGCGGAGCGGGATTCACCGGGATTGAACTGACCGGTGAGCTGGCTGATTGGCTGCCCCAATTAGCTGAGCAATATGACCTGCCCAAGGATGCCTATTCTTTGATTTGTATTGAAGCTTCATCTACAATCTTAAAGGGAGCTGATAAACACCTTATTGATAACTCTTATAGAATTTTGCAGGAAAAAGGTGTGCGTATTATCACAGGTGTGCCTATTGAAGAAGTTACAGGAAATCAAATAAAGCTGGGCAGCGGTGAAACCATAAAAACCAATGCCTTTATCTGGACCGGCGGCATTCGCGCTAATAATATAGTAACCCAGGCGGGTTTTACGGCTTCAGTTCGAGGTAGAGCAAGTGTGAACAAGTACTTGCAATCTGCCGACTACCCCAATGTCTACCTGATTGGGGATAATGCCTTTATTACCGCCCCTGATACCGGGGAGGTGATGGGTCCAACAGCCCAGGTGGCGATACAAAGCGGACATGTGGCAGCTCTAAACATCCTGGCTGAGATAAAGGGAGAGGACCCGGTGGTATTCCATCCCAAAGAGATGGGACGGATAGTTTCAGTTGGCAGGAAAGTGGCAGTAGGTAAAATAGGCACCAAGATCAAGCCTAAAGGACGTGTCGGCGGGCTGATAAAAGAAGCAATTCAATGGAAATATCTATATTCCATCGGAGGCTTGAGGTTAGTTGCAAAAAAATTATTGAAGTAAGTCACGGGTCATTTGACTCGTTTTTTATGACTTTTCACGTTTTTGGGGGGTGGGCACTGGTACATTTGACCATTATTTTTTTAATGGTAAAGCAGGAAAATTGTTACTATGTGTCGAAAAGAACTATCAACAGAGAAATAAGCGGGGTGATAATAATGAGCAAAAAATCAGAAAGAACGGGGTTTTTAGAGAAAAGGTCCAACAAACTGTTAATACTCATAATTGTAGTTTTTTTGGCCCTGGTGGCTACTACTGTTGGGGCGTTTGAGTACACCAGCGCAAGCAGTTTCTGTAATTCCTGCCACATTATGAATCCATCTTACAATGCTTGGGCAAGTTCCGGTCACAAAGACATCCACTGTTACAACTGCCATCTGGAGGAAGGTAAAATCAACTATTTAAAGGCTAAGGTTAATGGCCTTAAAGAAGTATATCTCACTGTTACCAATTCAGTAACAACTACCGGGACAGACGAAAAGGCATGGGATAAGTGCCAGAAATGCCATGCCAAGGTCCTTGAGCCTGCCCAGAAAGTCGGTAGTTTAGAATTTGAGCATGCCAAGCATTTGAACCAGGGTATGAACTGTAAACAGTGTCACGGCAACCTGGTTCATGGAGAAGAGAATAAAGATTTCAAGCAATTTTGTATTGGCTGTCACCAAAGCAATGCAATCAGCCCGTCATCCCATAGCAAACCGGAGTTTAAAGCAACTCATGGCCAGGCTTTTCTGAAAAACAACGACAGCTGCGCAATCTGCCACAATGCAGGTCAGGCCCAACAGGCTAAGCCCGATGTACCCTCCAAAGCCCCGTCCTGTCAAGCCTGCCACGGTGTAGCTTTACCTCATCCCCAGGGTTACATAGCCCAGCACAAAACTGATGCATCCAAAGGAACGGCTCAATGTATGACCTGCCACAACGGTGCGGCAGGGCGCCAGGCACCTGCCTGCAGCAAGTGCCATAAGGCCTGAAAAACTTATTGTTTCGGAACGGCGGCTGGGGGTTTCCCCGGCCCCTTTTGTTCTATTAAGATTGCGGCATCAGGGCAGACAGTCTGGCAAACTCCACAAACGATACAACCATCAATTCTGGGTACGACACTAGGGGTACCCATAAAGCCTAAAGTATCTGACCATTCAATAACCTTAACGGGGCATTTTTCTATACAGAGCCCGCATCCTTTGCATAACCCGGGATATATGTTCCAGAATCCTTTGGAGTTTTCGAAATTCTTGATTTCCCAACGTCTATTATCAGGCTCTTTTTTTTGTGTGGTTTGGATATTCTCCTGCATTGGCGGAACCTCCTTTGCCTTTAGTTTTTTCCTGCCGTGGCTGGATTATGCTAAGAAAATAGTAAAAAAACAAACCGTATAACCGGCTTGATTCCAACTAATAATATAAGTTGAACAGAGATCCCAGAAAAAGTAGCTATGGAGGTGGTTATATGAATAAAAAGAGAGTCGCCATCGAAGCAAGCTTGGACAATATGCGGGATTTTTTGGCTGAAAAAGGGTATGAAGTAGTCCAGTTAGACCCTCATACCCAGACCGGGATTGAACTAAAGAACTGTGATGCAGTTTTGATTTCCGGCATGGATAACAACCTGATGGGTATGACAACAATTATGACTGAATCACCAGTAATTGATGTCAAAGGAATGACTCCCCCGGAAGTTCTGAGCAGATTAAACCGGACTTTTCACAGAGTTTAAAAAGGCAAGGCCAAACAGCGTACATACAGCAGATGTACGCTGTTTGGTTTTTGGTGGGAAGTTGTGAAACTAGGCCACAGAGTACACTGAGGCACAGAGACAGACTGCTAAATTCAAATCAGCTTATCTTTAACAAGAGCAGTTTTTTTCCATTTAGGAAAAAGGTAAGAAGAATATTAAAATTCCTCTGGGGACGCCTGAGCGAATGCAGGTCACTAGAAACTCTTGTTATTTATAGGCAACAGATTTATAATTGAATCACCGGAAAGAAAGGAATGATTTTTTGGAACAAAAGATTTTTGAGTTAATGGAAAAAATGTACCGTGAAATGCAAAACGTCAGAAATGAAATGGATAATGGTTTTTCTGAAGTAAATAATAGACTCAGTGTTCTCGAATCAGACGTATTAGGTCTAAAACAAGGCCAAACCAGCTTAGTAAAACAAGTTGCTCAGATAGAAAATAACCTTAAGCCAAAAGTCGAAGCTGCTCTTGATGGGTACAAGGTAGTCTATGAAAAGTTGGAAGTCATTGAAAATAAAGTTGATAAGTTGGCTGAAACCGTTGAGAACCACGATGTTAAAATAGAAGGAATAAGGAAGGCAAAATAAAAGAATAATTAAGGTCTATGTTAAGGAAGGCAGGAGCCCTTCCTTTTTTTGTAACAAAACTTAAAGCCTTGTATATCAAGCTATTGAACTGTAAATTATGCTGCGAAGGTTGAGTTTATCAGAGACTTCTGGGCTTTGTTATTTTGATTGCAGCTTCGCTGCGCTATGCGCTCAGCGGTATGTTTAGTTGATTTGATGGTAGATTTCGGCATATAATTAGGGCGTGTCGAAAAACCAAAATAACGGTTTCGAGGTGAAGTGAAAATGAATTCCGGATTAATTGACTTACATGTTCATACAACCGCATCAGATGGGACCATGAGTCCGGTGGAAGTGGTGGCATATGCTGCTGCCAAGGGACTGCAGGCCATAGCTGTTACTGACCATGATACCATAGCCGGTGTTGAGGCAGCTGTCGGGGCCGGACGGGAATTAGGCTTGGAAGTAGTACCAGGCGTGGAGGTTAGTGTGGATTACCATGGGGAAATGCATATTCTAGGCTACTTTTTCGATGCCCGGAACTCCGGGCTGCAGGATGGTTTGGCAAAACTCCGGCAGTATCGTGATGAGCGCAATCCCCGGATGATTGAAAAATTAAGAGAACTGGGATTTGACATCACGTTGGAAGAGGTCATGGAGGAAGCCCAAGGCAGTGTGGTCGGCAGACCGCATGTTGCGGCTGTAATGCTGAAAAAAGGTTATGTGACAAGTTTTGACCAGGCCTTTGATTGGTATTTGGGTACCGGCAAAGCCGCTTACGTCAAAAAGGAACGACTGACCCCCAAAGAGGGGATAGAGTTAATCAGAGCAGCCGGAGGGATCCCGGTGTTAGCTCATCCTAAATATCTCAAAACTGATGCCGGCAATTTGAACAGTCTGATAATTGAACTGAAGGATTACGGTTTACAGGGAATTGAAGTTTTTTATACTTCCCATACACCCGAGGAAACTAGATTTTTTCACGAACTGGCCCTAATAAATGGCTTGATGGTTACCGGGGGCACAGATTTCCACGGGCAAAACAAGCCGGACATAGAAATCGGTACGGGAGAGGGAAGCCTGGCAGTTGAGTATAGTATTTTAGAGCAGCTAAAGGGAGTGAGTAGTGAGTAGTGAGTCTACCAACTCCTCACTCATTTTCCCCCCGGAAAAGTTTAAGAATTTGTCGTATTATAGTATAATTGGAGTGTGTCCGATAAGATATTACATAGGGAGAGGATGTAGTTTTGTTTAAGAAAGGTTTCCTTACAAGGTTCGCAGCTTGGACAACTTGTCTGGCTATTTTATTGACATTAATTCCACCGGGGGGATATGCAGAGGCATATACCGAAACTTCCAGATCAAGTTACGAAGAGCCTGTCACAGAGGGGGTAATGGCCAGATGGCTGAATCTCCAAACAACAGAAGGGCCTATCAATGCTTATGTGCTGACCGTCGATCTGGCCAACCCGTATGTAAAAGTGGATTCCATGGTTGGCACAGGCGGAGTCATTACAGATAATCAAAGTGTAACCGCCATGGCTTATGAGAATGGGGCTGTAGCCGCTATTAATGCCGGGTTTTTCAGTATGAAGGAAGATGCTTCTTTGGGAGTTATTGTCAAATCAGGTGAGTTAGTATCTTCGCCAATTCAAAGGACAGATATGTATGGCTTTGGGTTGACGAACAATAATATCCCTATTTTTCCTGTTTTTTCTTTCGAAGGCTCAGTAACATCGCCGACAGGTGTACAGTTTCCGCTGTTTGGGATCAATAAACCTACATACCTGGCCTACCTGGCTGACAAAAATCCGGCATCTGTCGCCAACCGCTTGAACATGTATACTCCAAGGTGGGGAGCTTTGAGCAGGGGCGCCCTGCCGGATCTCCAGGGGGTTACTGAAATGGTGGTGGAAAATAACACGGTTAAGGAATTCCGAGTTGACCAGCCCAGTACTCTTATCCCTCCTACGGGTTTTGTACTGGCCGGGCACGGTACGGCAGCCCAGTACCTGACCACTAATTTTAAGGTTGGTGATCTGGTTCAGGTAAGCTATCGGGTTTCTCCTGAGACAGACAACTTGAATACGGCCGTCGGGGGCATGGCCTTAATTGTTGATCAGGGTCAACGCCATTGGTTTACCCAAACTGTGCCGGGGAAAACAGCCTTTTCTGCAGTAGGGGCCTCTCAAGATGGCAGAATGTTATATCTGGTGGCAGTTGAAGGTGGTAAATCGAGCCGCGGGATGACTCAGACGGAGCTGGCTGATTTTATGGTCTCCCTGGGAGCATGGACAGCTATAAATCTCGATGGCGGCGGCTCAACTACAATGGCTGTCAGGAGACTGGGAGACCAAAATGTTTCGTTAATCACTAAGCCCGTAAATACTGTGCAGCGAGCTGTTCCTGATGCTTTGGGTATTTTCTCCACGGCACCGGCAGGACCACTGGCCGGATTAATAATCACCGGCCCGCAGCAGGTAGTTACCGGTTCTAAGAAAACTTTTGGCCTTAAAGGCTATGATGAACATTATAATCCTTTTTTGATAAACCAGGAGGAAGTGACTTGGGAAATTGACCCGGCCATGGGCAGCTTCCAGGGCAGTACCCTCTCCGCCAAGGGTGTCGGCAAAACCACAGTTAAAGCTTCTTACAATGGGCTCACCAAAGAATACCCGGTGACTATTTTGGGTGGTTCTGATATAGCTAAAATTGGTGTTACCCCGGCAAGAATTGCTGTCAACCCTGGGGACACATTAAAAGTTTTAGTAAATATCACTACCAGGACCGGCACCGTGATTGCGTTAGAGCCGGGTGAGTTTCAACTTCAGGTAAGCGATGGATTAGGCACTATTAATGGCAATGCTTTTACTGCTTCAGATAATATGGCCGCAGGTGAAATGACCGTCCGGGTCGACACAGCCTCCACAACGGTAATGGTTAGTATTGGTGGCGTGGCAAAGCCCTTTTATAATTTCGATGCCTTAAAAACCTTGAAGTTTAGAGGCTTACCAGCTGATGGCGTGTCAGGCAGCTTCAAATTTACCGAGGGCGCAGAGCCGGTATTTAGAGGTATCGGAGCCGCCCGGCTGAATTATGATTTTTCTGCAAACTCAGACCTTAGAATAGCTTACGGCAGCTTTGTCTCACCCCTGGATTTGCCCGGTACTCCTCTGGGTGTGGGGCTGTGGGTGTATGGAGACGGTGGCAACGGGCATTGGCTGAGGGCCAGGGTTGTTGATGCCGCCGGTAAAGAAAAACTTCTGACTCTTGCCACCAGTGTTGACTGGACGGGGTGGAAGCATGTAACTGCAGACATTCCGTTTGATGTCAAATACCCTCTTGAGCTTACAGATATATATCTGGTAGCAGACAAAGGTGATTCACAGAACAAAGGCACCCTCTACTTCGATGAAATGTCACTGCTGAATCCTGCAACTCCCGGAGATATTGCCAGTAAACAACCAGAGCCTCTAACGGCCCAACAGGAAGTGGCCGGCGGAGCTGCCGGGGTGCTGCAGCTGGGCCCCGAATTTACGGGAAACTTCAAGAATCCGCAAAAAGGGGGAGCATATCTCATTTCCGCCCGCCAGGTTTGGGATAGTCAAATGCCCACCCCGGGGTACTATCCAATCATGCCAATGTATGAATTATCCGGAGAGAAGGACGGAGACGCTGTTCAGGAGCTTCCGGCTGACATGAAAATACAAGTCAGTGCCAAAGGTGCGGCAGAGATGAATAAAGCCCGGCTGATGATGTGGGATGAGCAAAGGGGTGGCTGGTCCCAGCTTCCTCAGTTCCTGAATCCGGAAACAGGCATGATTACGGCAAAAACCAATAAATTAGGGATACTTGGATTAATGGCTGACGCCAGACCGGCGCCGGTTTTCACTGATACTGCCGGGACTTGGGCTAACGACCTGATCAGCAATATGGCCGCCCGCAAAATAGTAAGCGGTTACCCAGATGGAAAGTTTATGCCGGAAAAAGGGGTCACCAGGGCCGAGTTTGTGACTTTATTGGCTAAAACCCTCGGTTGGAGTGTTGGGAATGACGGTGTGCGCTTTAATGATGCTATTCCTGCGTGGGCTCAAAACAGTATAGGGGCGGCGGTCAGTAAAGGAGTAGTGCAGGGGTATAATGATGGAACTTTTAAGCCTGATAAAGTTATCATCAGGGCAGAGATGGCTGCTATTGTTGATAAAGCCCTGGCACTGCCGCAAAGCAGCCAGCCTTCCAACTATGCAGATGCCGGAAAAATTCCGGCTTGGGCAGTCCAACCTATCAGGAATACCAAGGCCGGCGGGATACTTACAGGGGCAGGAAACCGGTTCCGGCCCCAGGATACTGCCAACCGGTCTGAGGCTACTGCGGTTATGGCCAAGATTCTTGAATATTATGTAAGTAACTAATTTGTCATGAGGCAGGGTTTATTGTGGATAAAGTGGAAGCTGTACCGGTCCTGATTAAAGGCCGCCGGGGCTATGATATCAAGGTAAGAGACTCTAACGCTACGGTTCAGGATTATATAGATGCCCTGAACAGATTTATTGAAATAACCCCATGTTCGAGGGCCCGGGCCCCCGAAAAGAATTCGTGCTATGCCTGTAATCTTTGCTGTCAGGAGAGGATCCCGGTTACCCTCATCGATGCCTACAACCTGGGCGGCAAGAGCAATATCGCTGAGGTTATCACAGGTTTTTTTCATGTCTATGTCGAGGACAGGGTAGTTGATATTACCATGGGGCTGGACGATTCAGGCTGCTGCCGGTTTCTCGACCCCCAAAAAGGGATCTGCGCAAACTATATAAATCGGCCCATGGTATGCCAAACTTTTATTTGCTGCCCTGCCACCGATGAAGCTAAACAGTTACGAGAAGAAGTTGTTAATGCCGGGGAAGATGAGTTGGTCAGAAGTTGGTTTAAGAGTGGAAAGCAGGCAGGCAGATATATTATCAGTGAAGCTGTTAACCCGAGACTTGATCCTGACGATTACTCTCCAACACCCTTTAGTGGCAAAACCGGATACGCTCAAGTGAGGCTGAAAGATGTCTGTGCTAAAAAACTGTGGCAGAAGATATCATGTTTTTTGGAAAATAGGAGGTAAAAAAAGGTTTAAAGAAAATTTTGGCGAATAGAAAACCAAAATCAATGATAAACTGTCAATCCTATTCTCCATTTGAGCGGAGGAGTTTGCCGGTGAAAATAAACAGTCCGATCAATGAGCAAAAATACCTGAACTGCAGAACCGGGGCTAAATTAGCTGCCAGGGTTAAAAATATTGCCGATACCTGCAGTGATTTATTGGAAGTTAACGGTGAAATATCCGTAAATCAACGAAATATTCAGCGGCTTTTTGATCAAAATCTCAAAGAACTTGAGTATATAGTGATTGTTGATGAAAAAGGTAAAGCATTGATCCATACGAGTCGGCTGAGAGTAGGATTAATATTTGACGATGCTGTTGGGATTAAGGCAATTCAGACCGGTACTGCCCTGCTGCAGGTTTATAACCGTGACACCGGGGAAGTTATGATAGATGCTTCGTGCCCGGTTTATGCCCAGGGCCGCAAGGTAGGGACAATCCGGATAGGATATGCTATTAGGCGGAATACATTGGGCATAAAAATGTTTATTGCCTGTGTTGTACCTATGGTGGTGACTTCGGGGCTGCTGCTTTTACTAAATGTCCATCCACTTATTGCTCCGGCAGCGGGATTTGTACTCAGTGTGATTAGTGCTATTTATGTCAAAAATCAACTTACCAAAGCGCTAGACGCAGTTGTTGAGGGGACCAGGTCCATTGGTGAAGGAAATCTCAGTAAACTGATGTTGCCAAAGCGCCGGGACGAAATTGGCCAGATAGTTTTCGAAATTAACAAGCTCAGTTTGGGTATAGGCACCATAATCACCCAACTGCAAAATTTTGCCGGAGTAATCCAATCTGCCAGTGAAGAGCAGAGTCAATCTGTTGAGGAGTTTAACAGCACTTCGGAACAGATTGCCGCTACTGCCCAGGAAATGGCCGGAGATGCTAAAAACCAATTGGACTCTATTAATTCAGCCATGAAATTCAGCGAAGAACTCACTATCGCTATTGATAACATGACCATCTTTTCCAATGAAGGGATGGCCCAGTCCGACAGGTCCCTGGCCAGAGCTGGTTCAGGCATGGCTAATCTTAGGGCTACAGTTGAACAGATGCACAAAATCCACCAATCCTTTGACAAGTCGGCCCTGGTGATAGAAGAGCTGGCGGGCTATTCTTCACAAATTGAACGGATTACCAATACCATTACTGAAATCGCCCAGCAGACCAATCTTTTAGCCCTGAATGCCGCCATCGAGGCGGCCCGGGCCGGCGAACACGGCTGGGGGTTCGCTGTTGTGGCTGAAGAGGTCCGTTCTTTAGCTGAATCATCGGCAGTTTTTGCCAAAGAAATCAAAGATATAATTACCAACAACATCAGGAAAACTACCGAGGCTGTTGAGACAATGAATTCGGGGGTAAGTGAGGCCGAAATAGGGAAGATGATGTTGAGGGAAACTGTTGATTCTATAAATGAAATTACTGAGAGCGTAGAAACCCTCTCCAGCCAGTTGCGAACTATCAACGAGATGGCTACCAGCTTAAAGGGGAGGAGCGGGGTTCTGGTCAAAGATGTCGAGAACAGCCGGGATATAGCCTATGAGACATATAAGGCCTCGGCAACAATTTCCGGGGCTACCCAGGAGCAGGTTGCTTCCAGCCAGTGCCTGGCTGCTTCGGCTCGTTCGCTGGCCGATGTTACGCAAGAAATGCAGAATTGGGTGCAAAGGTTTATAACCAAATAAGCAGAAATAAGGTAAGCGGTGGAACAAGTACCGTCGTGCAACTCAACCTCTCCTCTGATAAACTAAGAGCAAGTATCAGAGGGGAGGTTTTAAAGTGAAATCCACAGCTNCATCAAAAAAATTGCACGAGAAGGATTTTATTAAAAACAGCTCCACGCCAAACCAGTGGAGCTGTTTTTCTCCCATACGGTAGGTGTTCCACCGCTTACAGAAATAAGTGGCTGCCTTTAACGGGCAGCCACTTATTATGCCGTTTTATAGGAATCATCTTCGCGTTCCGAGGTATTTTTCTTATCGCTATCTTTAACTTTGCCTTTGTTTTCGTTCTTTCCTTTATCATGATCCCTATTTTTGTCTTTATCTTCATTTTTGTCATTATCTTTATCCCTATCTTTGTTTTTGTCTTTGTCTTGACCCTGACTCTGACCTTGACCTTTATCATTAGCATTATCTTTGTCTTTGGCCATGTCCCTGTCCTTGTTACTATTTTCGCTGCGGTCTTTGTCATTATCTACGTGGTTATCCTTGTTATCATTCCATCTGGCACTATTACCCTTATTACCGCTACTACTGCCGTTGTTACCCCTATCGTCGGGAGGGCCGTTCTTACGTGTTTTATCGTGGAGTTCTTCTCTGTTTTCATTTTCATTGCGTTTTTCTCTGCGAGGGTTGCTTTTATGGGCATTTTTATTTGGTTTGATAATTAAATTCGTGTCATTGGGGGTAAGTTTTATTTTGTAATCATTAACCAGGTTTGTAATGCTATTTTCTTTAACCTGATCCAGAGTAACACTTTGCCCAGAGGTCACTGCCTGCCTGTAAACGAAGAGTTTTCCGGCCGAAACTCCTTTGGTTTTGGCCTCTTTATGCAGTTGGCTGTCTGCAGCCAGGACCAGCAGTTCGACTTCGACACCTTTGTTTTCCGCAGCTGAACTTAATTCGCCGGCTAAAGCCTCATAATCCGCATCTTTTGGTGAGGCCTTTTTTAGAGTTACAGTTGAGAGAACGTAGTTCTTTTGATCGGTCTTTAAAAATCCCTCATCCACAGCTTCGTCCAAAATAGTGTTAACCGATGCATATAACGGCTGACCGGTTATTTTAATCTCAGATAGCAGCTTTTCTGCCTCTTTATCCAACGGACGGGCTGAAATAACCTTGAGATTGGGGTCAACCTCCAATTCGACACTGGGATTAATATCCAGCGAAACATATGCAAAAGCGGGTTGGATAAAAGCCTCTCTGAACATGCTGAGGCTCAGGGCAAAAACCAGGATAGATGCTGCCAATACCACAGGCTTTAGAAAGCGATGCCAGTTGGTAGTGGAAAATTCTATTTCGCTGCCAACGCGAGTACTTTTGTGGTGGGCTCGGGAAACCTTATGATAAGTTCCGTCTGATGCCAGCACCAGGACGTGTGAATCCTTGATTTTTACTACCATACCCCTGACCTTCATGATGATACACCCTTTCAATTGGAGCCTAAATTAACATATGAACTGATATAAGGGAACTGATTGGCATAATGCATAACCAAAACAGAAGCAATAATGAATTTGCGGCCTCGTTCAATAGTTTTCCGGTTTACCCCGACTGCCGATACCAAATCACTGACAGGCAGCTGTTTTTTTATCAGCAGGTGATTTAAAATTTCCGGGCGACTCTTAATATAAGCAGCTATTTGCAGGAGGGTTTGCCGGGAATCCTTGTGTTTAGGGGAGACCCCAACCAGGGTTTCAAAATCTATGCCATAAGTGCCCAGCAGTTCTTCAAATTCAGCCAGTTCTTCCTGACGTTCATCTTCAATAGTGCGTTCCCTGTAATCCTCCCAAGCGGCCTGGACTTCTGCAGGGCTGATGATTTTGCCCTCGTCACTTTCAGATTCAAGGGGGACCTCCAGACTCAGCCGGGACTCTTTGCGAAAGTAATCTTTTAACCTGTTTTGAATCACTACTTTTGCATAGGGTAAAAAAGGAACCTGTTTTTTGGCGTCATAAGAATCTATGGCTGAGTTAAGACCAATTAAGGCGATGCTTAATTCGTCTTTTTGGCCCCACTCAAGAGTGCGTTTACATAGGTTCATTGCCGTTTTGGCCACAAAAGGCTTATATTCCTGCAGAAAGTCTTCCCGGGCTTGCTTGTCTCCGGCCTGTATTTTAAGGATTGCCTGTAAGACCTTGCTATTTGTTTCCGGGGTCATTTTAACACCTCGTTAATTGTATATACGTTTGGGGAAAAATCTTTGTGTGGGTAATGTTCGACAACAACTTTGTCTAATCCTGTCAGCAAAAGCAACTTTATCAATTGATGAAAAACCTCCGGGGCGAAAGCCGCATACCATGAATAGACAGGTAAAGTTTTGCTGCTATTGGTTTTGATGGTAGAAGGGGGTTTGCTTGTGGTTGCCACTAGTAAAAAGAAAATTGCCCTGGTATTTTCCGGAGCGGTATCACTGGGGAGTTTTGAGGCAGGTGTGGCCTGTGAAATTGTTAAATATATCCAGACGAATGACGATCCGGGGTTTGAAGTTGATGTTATCGTTGGCTCATCGGCTGGGGCCTTGACAGGTGCACTCATGGCCATAGCCCTGGTATATGGTCTGGACCCTGCTATTATAGAGGAGGCGTGGCGGTCTGTAAAGCTTGATGATTTACTCCGCCTGGAGAAAGGTGACAAATCCATTTTGTCCAGCAGCCGGGTGGAAAAGCTGATTGCCCGGTATGTGGCCAAACCTTCCGGGCCCCGGAAACTCCTGCAGACCGGGAAAGCCATCAGGTTGGCCGTGGTTGTGACCAATCTTGACGGCATCCACTATGAAATTCACCGGAGTCGGGGCGAGGAATTTGCCGTCAGTGCCATCGGTTATGAAGATGCCATGAGATTTACGCTGACCCCGGAATTTGCCGATTGGGAAAAACTTAGAAGTGCTGTCAGGGCTTCCAGTGCTTTTCCCGCTGCCTTCGAACACAAGACTATAACCCGTACCCACAGGGAACTGCGCAAGAAAACCAAGTACAGATTTCCTACTGCGGAACCGACGGCATTTCATTACTCTGATGGGGGGATAGTTAATAACCAGCCGCTAAACAAGGCTATAGAAGTGGTTAACGAACTACCGGTGCCCGACTCCGGCAACGGCAGTCAGCGGGTTTTTCTGGTAGTTGACCCGGCACCTCCAAAAGGTGGAATTAAGAAAAATGATTATGGAGTCTTTGATGTTGTCAGCAAGGCTGTGTGGACTATTCCCCGCAACCAAACCCTGTATAAAGATCTTCTGCTGCTGGAAAAAGTCAATCAGCGATTACACTGGAAAAATTCCTTTGTCTCGGCCATGGCCGACATTTGGGATGCCGGAGGGATATCAGCCGATAAAGCCCAGGCCTTAGACCGGTTATGCCGGGATGTGGCGGGATTTAAAGGGCAGGCCATGATGGGAATTGAACCGGCTGAATACTTAAGAATGGAAGAAGAACGGATAACAAATGCTTACCGTCCGGAGATCCAAAAAGTTAACAACCCGGACCCCTTTATCAAATACTGCTTTTTATTGGAACATGTTGCTGATCTGCGGAATAAACACGAAATCTCAGTGGAGATGATCAGCCCTCAGAATCCAGAACAAGAATTGGCTGGTGTGATTTTTGGCAATTTTGGCGGTTTTTTGGATGCGGGGTTTATGAAACATGATTTCAATGTGGGTCGAACTTATGCCGAACGGTGGCTGAAGAGCGAAATCAGCCTTGACCGCTTAATCCAACTAGGCCAGCAGGGTATTTCTCCCCAAACCAAGAGAAAAGTTTTACAGGGTCTCCTGGACAACTCCCTGCCAATTCTGATTGAAGATATCGGTCCCCGGCTCTTTGCCGGGAAAGGTGATTTCCCGGCAGATGTGTGGGGAGGCCTGACTTTTGTGAAGATGTTTTTGGTGAGTCTAACGAAATATATAATCAAGAAATCTGTAAGCTGGACTAGGGGGAAAATCCTTCGTTAGTGCTGCCGGTGTTGCGGGATATTGCAAATATCCTTTGTCTGGCAGAGAAAAGGTTCCCAAAAAATTTTAAAAAAGTTTCTGTTTTTTGGGAACCTTTTATGAACTAAAGCATCTTAATAAGTAAGTGGACAAAACAATGATGAAAAACGCCCAGTTGAAGAAGGGGGGTGATTCCAATGGACTACATAAAAAAAGTGGTTCGGGAGGTAAACTTGGTAAAGCGTCGCAAGCCATAACCCAGAGAAAACCTCAACAAACCACTATTTCTGATTACTATGTTACCGTGTCGGGGACTTCGATGGCAACCCCCATGGTGGCAGGAACCACTGCTTTGCTGTTGGGGCAGAATTCTATTTGGGGAACATTAAAAAAATTGGGTTGGGATGTTCGAAATGAAATTATTATTCAATAAATATTTTTTATTACTGGCTTCTTCAATAATTTTATTTTTGTATTTTTTTACTGGAGAAAAACTCCATACTGTAGAAGATGCAATTTCAAAAAGTATACCGTATAAAGTTAGTAATATATTAGATATAGTTAAAATGCCTGGAGGAGCCATCATTTTTTACCTTTCACCAAAGGATAATTATCACCTGATAGGAGTAGCATTTTTCAAGGGGGATAATGAAAAAGGATGGGAAATTGTTGGACCACGAGATTTGAGGGATTACCACGCTGACCAATTTTCTTTCAATGTCGAAACTGTTGCAGTTTTTGATGCCCAGGGCCCTTTTGCGGAAAGGATTCAAGTAGTTTTTGGACAGATTAACGATAATGAGATTAAAGATATTAAGGTAGGCGGGGCAGAAGTTAAATTTGTAAATGCAAAAATTATTGAAAATGCTGAAGGCAGGTTTTATTATAAGGTTGGAAAATATAACATTGTTCAGGGCTTAAATAAGAATGGCGAAATAGTTCTTCAGGTAGGGCAGTAAAATGTACTATATATGAATGTAAATTGAAGAGAAATTAAAGCTATTTAGCAGGCAGCTTTGCTGAGCCACCTGCTAATTTTTTAACTTTTTGGGGGGAAGTGGAGTGGCGAATTGACACCAATAACTTATGAATGGAGGCTCCCAATGTAAGGCATAACTGCAGAGTTAAAGCAGCAACTTAATTCGTAGCTTATCCATCCAACAAAGCATATGAAAAAGTCAAGAATACAATTATATTATGGTATTTGTGACTTTTTCATTTGGTAAGATTTTCAACATTTTTCTAAAAATGTATTGATAATTGTATCTACGTCATGTAGAATAAAATAAATCTACATGACGTAGAGGAGGAAAGGGGAATGAATGAAAAAGATGCAACGGATATCTGATGCAGAAAAACAAATTATGGAGTTTATTTGGGTAGCCGGACACCCTGTGACAACTTCGGAAATCATTCGGCATTTACCAGAGGAAAAGTCATGGAAGCAAAATACAGTGGTTACTTTTTTAGCCCGTTTAATGGAAAAGGGTATAATCAAGGCTACCAGGATAGGAAAAGCGAATCATTATGAGCCTTGCGTAACAGAACAGGAATACCGAAATTTTGAAATACAGCGGTTTATAAAGGATGTTCACAGGGGGTCAATATTTGGCTTCATATCTACGTTGTGTGATAACGGCGACCTTACAAGAGAAGATATTGAAGCACTTATGAAGCGTTTGAAGGAGAGGTGATGCCTGTGCTAATATACTTGTACAACCAGCTGCTTGTTATGTCGGTTGTAGCCGGGGGGCTATACCTGATACTTAAGCTTTTCAGTGGGATAACCACGCAATATCTTACACCTTCTTGGCATTACTACACTTATGCAGTGATTTACATGTTTTTCTTGCTGCCCTACCATAAGCTTTTATCATTGTTCCATTTGAGCTTTAGTCAAAATGCCGAAAATGGATTGGGCTTGCCTACTCTGCCCTCTATCGTGGAATTGCCTTTGCTCGGCAGCAATGATTTTGTAGCGGCAACGGACAAAGCGGGGGGCGTATCAACGCTAAATCTTGATTTTTTACCTTATCTTTTGGTGGCTGGCACATTGGTATTTATTGTTGTCATCCTGATACAAAATATTAAACTGTATCGCCGTATTTTCAGTGTATGCCGATTAGAAGATGACGCACAGTTCCGGGGTATCCTTGCAAGATGCAAACAAGAAATGGGGATATCAAAGAAAGTATCAGTATACACCTCTCCTTACGCAAGCACGCCTTTCCTGTACGGTATCTTAAAGCCGCGCATTGTTTTGCCCGATATCGAATTCACCACGGAAGAACTGCAACATGTATTTTATCATGAATTGACCCACTGGAAGCGTCGTGACCCATGGCTAAAATGCTTGATGCTTTTAATGAATGCAGTTCATTGGTTTAATCCTTTGGCCTATATAGCCAGGTATGACATTGATCGCTTTTGTGAACTATCCTGTGACGAAAGCGTTGTTATATCAATGAATACCGAGGAAAGGAGGCAATACTGTGAGTTAATATTGAATGTCCTATGGCACGCTGCAGGTCACAATGTAAAACTATTTTCTGCTTTTAGTGATAAGCGGAAACAACTCGAAAGGAGAATGAATATGATCATGAAAATTGAAGGTTTAAAGAGCAAAAAATGGGTTCATATGTTTGCAATCGCAATGTTGCTGGTATTGGTATTGGCAGGTTCGGTTGCAGTGTATGCCGCCAATGAAAATGATGATAACAGGTTTTCTAAAGATGTTGCATTAAGCGTAGAATCCCTCAAGTCAGAGCAGCCTTTGGAGAAAAGTAATTTGCCCCTAAGCGATGAAAAACCCTTGCAGCTTGTTGAGTCCGATGTAAAGCTGGAAGTATTAGAAAATACAAGCATGGATTTTAGCATAATGGCAAGTTTTCCAATTAGTAGTTCCAGCTTACCTCCTAATTCTTATACGAGAAGTTCTTCATCGTATTATATTAATTCAGGAGTTGATAAGCTACAATTTAGTGCAAACTGGAATCCTACTGGACAACAAATACAAATAGGATTTGTTAATGCAAGCAATAGTAGCATACAATATTGGACATCTGCTTACTCAGGCGGGAGTGCTTCTGGAACAGTTAGTACAAGTAGTGTTCCCTCTGGCGAATATTATGTAGCTATAGGTACGCCAAGTTCTAACACTCAAAATATCAGTGTGAATGGAACATTCGAGTGGCAGTAATATTAATTCAAGGTGTTAATTTCTATGGCAACACCGATGGTGACAGGAACCGCTGCTTTGCTGTTGGAGTAAGATTTGTGCCTAATGAGCATGGGGCGGGGAATTTATTTTATCAAAGATTAGTTTTCATAAAAAAATACTGGAGGTGTAGAAAGTCTGAAATAGTTAGCTATAATAACCTTTAAAGTAAAAAGGTATAGCAAACAAGCCATCAGTTGATGACTTAAAAAAGATATGGATTAGCAAGAAA
>JAVSMW010000006.1:181374-206785 GCA_032027005.1 Thermincola sp.
GGTTACATTGAAGACACTAAGACCCTCATGGAACGCAAGTTCGGCGAAGTTGTTAAATAAAATTGCTCCGGGGATTGTTTCCGATACGACAATGCCGGGATCAACCATAGACGGTTATTTAAAAAATTAGCAGGCAGCTTTTCAGAGCCACCTGCTAATTTTTCATTTATATTCTATATGTAAATGTAAGATGTTGTACTGCTGGTTGTATCTGAGGTTGTCCCGCTTGCAGCAGTATGAACTGCACGGGCTCTGTAATAATAACCTGTGGTTACAGCTATGGTTTTAGTCGCACTTATATAGTCGGTATTAGAATTAAATCATCTTAATAAGTGTAAGTGAGCGGATATTTGTTCTTGGGTGCAAGGGGAATGGCAAATTATTGTATCAAAACATATTGCTGGAAAAGAAGGAAGCTGAGGGGAAAAAAGAGAAATATTGCTGAAAATAAAACCTATTAAGTTCGTTTTTGGACATATGCCGGAACGGATTTTTTCGAAAACAGGGAACTTTTAATAATGAAAATTATCAATAGTTTAGGAGCGTCAAAATGAATCTGCGGGAGTTATTTAAACTCAGGGCTCACGAGGACCCTGAACATCAATTTTTTCGTCTAATATTTGAAAACTATTATGAAAAAGTTTATAAAATTATATTTATGATTACAAGAGATCAGGAATTAAGTAAAGAAATGGTACAGGAGACATTTTTAAAAGTAATGACTAACATTAGTCAACTAAAAGACCCGGCCAAATTCGAGCCGTGGTTATACACAATTGCCACTAACAAAGCAAGGGATGGTTTACGGACCAAAATAAGGAAAAACAAAAGGATTATGCAAGTCGAAGATATAAGCAACATTCCTGAAGCCCAACCGATGTGGCAGAGTAATTTCCTTTTTCCGGAACATATTTTGGAACAAAAAGAGCTGCATGAGAAGCTTATTGATGCCATAAATCAATTGGATGCTCCTTATAAGGAAGTGCTCATTCTAAAGTATTTTGTGGGTCTTTCCGAAAAAGAAATAATTGAGACTATAAACATTAAGGAAGGAACAATAAAGTCACGTCTAAACAGGGCCCGAACTAAAATATTCAGTTTGCTGAAAGATTATTTTTATGGAGAAAGCCAAATGGAGGTGAAGAAGGTTGAGTAATAAGAAGATAGGGATTGATGAGGTTATTGAACAAGGTTTAAAAATAGAAGCGGATAAAGTCACTATCCCCCCAAAAGAAGAAGTCTGGATACAGATTTCCAAGCATTTGGACAGGCAAAAAACCGTTGATTTTAGAAAAGGAAGAAAAATCAAATTAATGGTTGTTTCAGTAGCCTTTATATTATATATAGTGGCCACTCCGTGGATATTTCCAGGCCAAGATGCTAAAGCTGTTGGTCAAAGATTGGTAGAGATATTTCACAGTGTTTTTGGCGGAGAAACAAAGGTGGAAACCATCTCGAGGGAAAATAATCCCCCTCCTTCGCACCAGCCACCTCCCCCCGAGGGCAAGGTTCCGGTTGAAACAGTTGAACCTGCAAAACCTCTAGTTTTTATTGATGTAGAGGAGGCAAGAAAAAAGGTCCCTTTTATTTTCAGAGTGCCAAGTTATATTCCGGAAGGTTACCAATTGGCAGAAATCACCTATTCGGGTTCTGAAAAAGAACCCGGCGAAGTAATATTGCGTTATAAATCCGCGAATAGTGAATTTAAAATAATCGAAAGGAAAATGCCCGGAGACTTTGCTATGTCCAGTATAGTAAGGTCGGAAGAAGCAACTAACCGGAAAGTGAGTATCAACGACGTCAAGGGAACATTAACGTTTTTTAATAACGGGGCTAATGAATTAGACTTTTACTATTTAGGTATTAGCATTCGGATATACGGACAAATTGGGGAACAGGAGATAGTGCAAATCGGGAAATCAATGCTATAAAAATTAGCAGGTAGCTTTTCAGAGCCACCTGCTAATTTTTTCTGTTAAATATAGATGATTTGCCTGGCAGAGAAAAGGTTCCCAAAAAAATTATAGAAAAGTTCCTGTTTTTTGGGAACCTTTTATGAACTAAAGCATCTTAATAAGTAAGTGGACAAAACAACGATGAAAAACGCCCAGTTGAAGAATGGGGGTGATTCAATGGACTATATAAAAAAAGTGGTTCGGGAGGGAAACTTGGTAAAGCGAGGAACAAAGACTAACCATTTGGTATCTTACAACAGATGAACCTCTAGATATCACTAAAGTTGATTATAAACTAAAAAACAGGTAAACTACCGTGGGCTGCCGTATATCGCAAATATCGAGCCTTTAAAAAGGATAAAAGCCGCTGCTGCGGCTTTTTATCGTATTATCTCTTCTCACCATCGTTTCCTACATGGTTCATGCTCAGAGGGATACTTCCCGCAAATTCAATAAAAAGGGGTTTGGTTTCATCGAACTCGTTTATTATATCTAAAGAAGTCTTAGCTTTAATAATTTTGGCATTTACCACATCCAATTGTTGTTTAGCATCATCCCTCAATATAAACACCTCATTTGCTCAATTATTTGCTTTTATTTTGCACCGAAATTCCGTCTGTTAACCAAAAAAGAATGCAAAAAGTCATAACAGTGAAAATTCCGAATAAGCTTTTTTTAAGGTTTTGTTTTAAAGTTCCTGATGATATAATTATTTTTAGATAAACCGAGGGGGGATGTGAATTGAGAAAAAATTTTCGGCTGGTAATTTCTGTGCTGGTTATCCTAGCAGTGGGAGCTATTTTTGCCATCCCATATCTAAACCCTAAAACACCTGAATTTGCAGTTACTCCAGACCCGGTGAACAAGCTGGCTCAGGCTGCGGCCGCTGGTAAACCGGTATTCCTGGAATTTTACGGCTCCTATTGAACGGCCTGCAGGCAGATGGAGCCGGAGGTGCTGGCTCTTGAAAAAAAGTATAAAAGTAAAATGGACTTTATAGTTGCCGAAGTTACCAGTCCGGAAGGTACTTCACTGGCTGAGAAGTTCGATATCTATTACATTCCTGTTTATTTTATTTTGGATTCCCAGGGGAAGCTGCTGGATCGCATTGAATTTTCAGAAATTCAGAAAAACCCTGGGCCAATGCTCGATTCCCGTATTTCTGCGGGTTTGCAGAAGATCCGGTAATTACCGGGGAAGGGCGGGTAGATCGCAATGCTTCAGGAATTTATGCAGAATATTTTGCCCCAGGCAGTGGGGAGCGTTTCACCAATTGCTTTTGTTGTAGTATTTGTGGGGGGCATACTGACCAGTGTCAGCCCCTGTATTTTGACGATGATTCCGATAATTGTCGGCTATATCGGCGGATATGGTGATGTGGAAGGGAAATCCAGGTTGCGGGGTTTTACCATGTCCTTGGTATTTGTCCTCGGGTTGTCGGTTACCTTTGCCATTTTTGGCGTGACTGCCGTGCTGCTGGGCAAGGTGGTTGGACAGCTTGGCCAAACCTGGTACTATGTCCTGGCTGCTGTGGCCATAATCATGGGCTTGCAGCTGTTGGGGGTCATCAACTTGCGGTTTCCTGTCTTTGATCTTAGACCTTCAAAGAACCCGGGGCTTATCCGCACTTTTTTGATGGGGTTGATGTTTGGCCTGGTCATGTCCCCTTGTGCCACCCCCGTGCTGGCTGTAATAATTACTTATGTGGCGGCTTCGGGCAGCCTTTTCTATGGGGCCGGTTTGCTTTTTGCCTACGGCCTGGGCCACGGAATGCCTCTAATCCTGGCTGGAACCTTCACGGCCTCGATTAAGCAGCTGCCGCGTTTTCGCAGGTTTTCCCACTACATCACCCAGTTAAGCGGAGTGGTTTTAATATTTCTGGGTTTATATTTTTTAATTCTGGTAAGGTGGTCCTAATATTCAGGGTGCTTTATTATTCATGAGAGTCCATTAAAATAAAAAGGATTATTTTTTTTAAAAACAAGAAAAAATTGGTATATAAACTTGTCCTCCAAAATATGCTTTAGTGTAAATGCAAAATCTCAAAAATTTTGGGGAGGGACAAGTTGTGAAGTTTTTTAAGGTGAGCGGGAAAAAATTGTTGGCCGGAATCGGAATTTTACTTCTGTTGGGAGCAACAGCGGGCTGTAGTGATGCAGAGAAGTTTTCCTGGGACAAGCTGAAGGAAACCCATTACCGGATGGTAGCCGGGGAAAAGTTTTATCAGGAAATGAAAGCGGCCCAGAATGAAGCTGCCGAAAAAGAGCAAGCTGAGGCCGGTATCCCGGGTGAAGAAGTGGCAAAACAGGAGTTAGCAGCAAATGAAAACGGCAAAGTTGAAATTTCACTCTATTTTTCCGACCAGAACGGGGACTACCTGCTTGAAGAAAAGCGTGAAATTGCTATGGCTCCGGGCCTAGCCAGGGCTACGGTCAAGGAATTAATCGCCGGACCTAAGACGAAGGGTTTTCTCAAGACTATCCCTGAAGGGACCCAGCTTATCGACATCAGCCTGGAAAACGGACTGTGCCGGGTAGATTTGAGCAAAGAGTTTAAAGAAAACCACTGGGGTGGCTCAAGTGGGGAGATTCTAACTGTATATTCCCTGGTTGATACCCTCACCCAGTTCACCACAATTGATCAGGTGGAAATCCTGGTGGAAGGGCAGAAGGTTGAAACCCTGGCCGGGCACATGGATTTATCAGCACCGGTCATGCGAAATATGCAAATCGTTAAGGAAACGAAGTGAACTCGTTCAACTAAAGTTGAACATCGATACTTCGGTGGGGGAGTCACCCCCCACCGAAGCGGAGTACCGGGAACCACTCCCACTTATAGAAGTGGGAGTCTTACGATAGGATAAAAAAAGTCGAAGGCGTGCAGTTCGCAAAGAATTAGCACGCCTTTTCTGGTAATATTTGCAGGATTTTAGACAAGCATGTCGAACCCTTGAGTCGAGAGGTGTTTCTAATTTTTAGCAATGGTGGAACGCCTTTCTTTACGAGGAAAGGGGGTGACATGATTGTCGGGAAAAAAGTTTTATGTGTCATTTTTGGTCGGAATTGCCGCCTTTTTTCTGTTGCTTAACATGGTTCCGGGATTTCCGGGAAATGCCGAAGCGGCAGAAAAGAGTGCGGTGGTTACGACTGATGGCGTGAATGTCAGATCAGGTCCGGGTACAAATTTCACAAAAATGGGCATGGTCAACAAAGGTGAGAGTTTTGGCTTAGTTCAACAAAGTAATGGCTGGGCCAACCTGAAAATTACTCCCGGGATCCTGGGATGGGTTAAAGAAGCATATCTTATAGTAAACGCCAAATCTCCCGGAAGCCAGCCTGCAATTTCTGAACCTGTCAAGACTATTGTAGTGAAGGCAGACAATGTAAATCTGCGCAGCGGGCCAGGCACTGGTTATGCTGCTGTTGGCAAAGCCAATAAGGGCCAGCAGTTCGCAGCAACCAAAGAATCCGGCGGTTGGTATAATATTATCAGCCAGGGGAAATCTGCCTGGATCACAGCCCAATTTGTTACTGTGAAAGCAACAGCTCCTGATGCTACAGCCAAACCTATCGAAGACAAAAATCCGGCCGGGAACAATCCGGCACCAGCCCCTGCCGGCGGTGAAGCAAGTCAGAACAGCAGTGTATTAGTCATCAAGAACAGTATCGTCAACGTCCGGGCAGGTGCAGGCACAGGATTTGCATTAGTTTCCAAGGTTAAAGCCGGTGACCGGCTAAAGGTATTAAAGCAAGATGGCCAGTGGTATTTAGTCGGGCTGACGGATGGCAAGCAGGGATGGGTCGCCGGTTGGCTGGGTGAACTCAAGACATCTGCATATCCCAAACCGGCTCCAGTTAACTCTACTCCGACCCCTGTGAACTCCACACCGGCCCCTGCCAACAGCGTACCGCTGAATTTGAGCAAGAGTATAATGGTGATCAAAGGCAGCGTTGTAAACGCCCGGTCAGGAGCAGGTACCGGATTTCAAATCGTTGGGCAAGTTAAAGCCGGTGACCGCCTGAAAGTGTTAAAGGTGAATGGTCAGTGGTACTTAGTGCAGCTGCCGGGCGGCAAGCAGGGATGGGTAGCCGGGTGGCTGGGCGAATTGATCGTATCTGATACCATGTCCAGGGATGGCACAAACCCGTCAACTCAGCCCGCAGCTCAACCAATACCAGAATCTACACCAGAACCCACACCAGAACCCACACCAAAGCCTACACCAGAACCTGCACCTGAGCCGATGCCAGAACCCGCACCAGGATCAACACCAGAACCTGCACCAGAACCCGAAACAGGCATGTCCCCAGGTTCAGGGGGGGAGCAGGATGCTCCGGCAGTTTCAGCTAAAATCCAAAGCATTGAACTTATGGGAAGTGAGTCTGCAGAAGAACAACTAGTAATCAAGAGTGAAGGCGAAATTAAGTTTAACGTAATTTCATTAAAGCAACCCGACCGGTTAGTTATAGATTTGCAAAACAGTGATGTTAATAACATCAATGATTTTGCTCCTGGTCAGGCCTTTGTCAGCAATGTCCGGGCAGCCCAGTACAGTATGACTCCGATGGTAGTCAGAGTAGTCTTAGACTTAAACAAAGCCGTGGCTTATAAGGCTCAGGTTGGTGATGACGGCAAAACACTAACCTTAACGTTATCTGAGCCTTCGATTAAGGACAAAGTAATAGTTGTCGACGCCGGACATGGTGGTTATGATCCCGGTGCTATCGGGGTAACGGGACTGCATGAAAAAGATTTTAACCTGTATGTGGCCTTAAAGCTGCGGGATAAGCTGACAGCCATGGGGGCAACGGTCATTATGACCCGGTCCGATGATGCCTTTATCAGTCTTTCCACTCGGGCCGCTGTGGCCAATCAGGTCTATGCTGATATTTTTGTCTCAATTCATGCAAATTCATCGAATAGTTCGTCAAAAAAAGGAACTTCCACCTATTTTTACACACCGACCAGTAATCCCGGGTTTTATACAAAACTCGAACAGAGGTCAAAACTGGCGGCTAGTGTACAGGACAGGCTGGTGGCACAACTGGGAACCGTTAATGCCGGAATCCTGCAGGCCAATTTTGCGGTCCTGAGAGAAACCCAAATGCCATCCATCCTGGTGGAGTCGGCTTTTCTCTCGAACTCTGGTGATGAGGCCTTACTGAAAAGTAATGAGTTCAGAGAAAAAGAAGCCCAGGCTATTGCCGACGGGCTGATGGATTATTTTGCAAATAGCTAACATGAAGGCTGTCCTTACGGGGCAGCCTTTTTCTGGGGGTTGAAAAATATCCCATAGTGCACATAACGCAACAAAGCTGCAACTAAAATGTTAAAGCGCAGAAATCTCTAATAAAAAAATAATTCAGAGTTTAAAAAGAGAGATTCTAATAGGCATAGTTTAATAGTTTGAGAAAACAGAGAAAACATAATTAAACCTCCAAAAGAAAATAAAACATACCGCAGAGACGCAGAGAAACATGATTTATTTTTGATATTAAAAGAATCGATATCTAGAAAATGCTAATGTGCAGACAGAAAGGAGCAACTTGAAATAGCACTTTTTCTCTGCGTCTCTGCGGTTATTATTTTGCTTGATTTCGCCGTTTTTATGTTTCTTAGTTTTCTTAGACCATTAAGTAGTGCATGTGAGAATCTCTTTTTTAAACTCTTCGTTATCTTTTTAAGACTATTGTCTTAGGTGACAGGTACTGCGGGAAATAATATACTATACATAGTGAATACGTTTGTGGCGGTGATTGATAAATGACTTTTAACCTTGACCGGAAAAAAGGGATACCGATGTACCTGCAGCTGTCCGGCGAAATAAAAAGGCTCATTCAGATTGGGGTCTGGGAAGCAGGAAAAAAAGTGCCAACAGAGCGGGAGTTGGCCGAGAAGCTTAATATCAGCCGGAATACGGTGAGTTCCGCGTATAAAGAGCTTGAAGCCGAGGGGATATTAGTTTCGACTCAGGGCCGGGGCACTTTTGTTACTGACAGCGATGCAGTGGTCCGCAGGGAGTCCCGCAAGGAACTGCTCCTGAAAATCGTGGACATAGCCATAGAAGAAGCGGCCCAGTTGGGCTTTCATATGGATGAGTTTCTGGTGATTACCCAAGCCAGGGTGATGGCCAAAAAAGAAATGCTGAGCCGGGTCAGAGTGGCTTTTGTGGAATGTAATATAGAACAACTGGATCATTTTTCCAAGGACCTTAACCTTGATCCCGGGGTTTCCATTATCCCTGTGCTCCTTGATGATTTTCGGAGTCAGCCGGAAGAAACCAACCGGCTGTTAACCACCACCGATTTGGTTTTGACAACCTTATTCCACTTATATGAGGTTAAGGAATTGGTCAAAGTTAAAGGCTTGAATGTTATTGGACTGGCCCTTGACCCACAGTTGGAAACCATTGTTAAAATTGCCCGGCTGTCCCAGGGGACAAAACTGGGCATTGTCTGCCTGTCAGATATTTTTGCCTCTAAAATCATGAGTTCATTACGGCGGGCCGGAATTGAATATTTGGATATTTACACATCCACTACCAAAGACCATCCTGCTTTGCAGGAGTTTATCAGTCAGATGGAGGCTATTGTAGTTTCACCCAACCGTCACAAAGAGGTGACCCAGCTAAACACCAGGCGGATCCAGGAAATAGAGTTCAGGTATCTTCCCGATGCCGGTTCGGTAAATATTGTTAAAACTGCGTTGCTGGAACTCTAACAAAGTCAGGTATTACATTAATGAATATGGGGGAGATTAATAACCAGAAAGCAGGAACTTTTAAAATGAACAGCAGGGGATGATTAAATGGGTAACCAGGCAACCGTGGTCCTGGGTGTCATCGGCTCTGATGTCCATGCAGTCGGCAACAGAATCCTGGCTTACGCCCTTGAGCAGGCCGGTCTGAAGGTAGTAAATATCGGGGTCCTGGCCTCCCAGGAAGAATTCATTAATGCCGCCATAGAAACAGGTGCCGGGGCCATATTGGTTTCATCCCTGTACGGGCATGGTGAGCTGGACTGTCGCGGCCTGCGTGAAAAAGCTTTGGAAGCAGGTATTGGCAGTATTGCCATGTATGTGGGCGGGAACTTGGTGGTAGGTAAACGGGAATGGAAGCAGGTGGCTGAAATATATAAAAACATGGGTTTTGACCGGGTTTTTCCTCCCGGAACCCTTCCCGATGAAGTTATTCCCCAATTGCAGCAGGACCTGGGGTTGGTTTAAGGGGGTAAAAATCATGAACCTTGCCCTTTTAATAGATTTTGGCAGCACATTTACAAAAGTCACGGCTGTCGATATTGACAGTGAAACAGTGCTGGCCACGGCCAGGGCTTTTTCCACAGTGGAAACAAATATTATGGAGGGTTTTTTCAATGCCTTACGCGAGTTGGAGCGTTCGGCAGGTTTGAATAACCCTCCTTATGTTTATAAGATAGCCTGCAGCAGTGCCGCCGGTGGCTTAAAAATGGTGGCTATCGGACTGGTCCCTGACCTTACGTCAGAGGCAGCCAAGAGGGCGGCCTTAGGGGCTGGGGCCCGTGTGGCCGGAGTATTTTCACATGAGTTAACCGGTGCCGAATTGGGAAAAATAGAAGCACAAGACCCTGATATCATTTTACTGGCTGGTGGTACCGACGGAGGCAACCGAGAGGTAATCATGCATAATGCCCGTCAACTCGCGGACTCAACTCTCACGGCTCCGGTGGTGGTGGCCGGCAACAAAGCCGCAGCAGAAGAAATTAGAGCGCTGTTGCTTAAAGCCGGGAAAGATGTGCGCCTGACGGAAAACGTCATGCCGGAATTTAATGTCCTAAACATTGATCCTGCCCGGGAAACCATCAGACAGGTTTTTTTGGAAAAAATCGTGGCGGCGAAAGGCTTAAAAAAGGCCGAGGAATATATCGACCGGGTTTTAATGCCCACCCCTGCTGCGGTTTTAGCGGCAGCCGAATTATTGTCCCAGGGTTTGGAGCAGGAACCCGGTATGGGTGAACTAATGGCTGTTGACATTGGCGGGGCTACTACTGATGTACATTCAATAGCTTCCGGTGAACCGACCGGGGCGGGGGTGTCACTCCGCGGTCTGCCGGAGCCTTTTGCCAAGCGTACAGTAGAAGGCGACTTAGGGATGAGATACAGCGCTCATGCTTTATTGGAAAGTGTCGGCATATCAAGGGTGGCCCGCCACTGTCAGGCTGCGCAGGAGGACATCCTGGCCCACCTGAAGCGGATAGCTGAAGAGCCGAGCCTGATTAGTGTCAACCCAACAGCCAAACAGATTGACAATGCCCTGGCCATTACTGCTGTTGATTTGGCCTCTGAGCGCCATGTGGGTGCTATTGAAACCATCTATACCCCTTTTGGGGCAAGTTTCATTCAGACCGGAAAAGACCTAACCCGAGCGGAGGTGCTGATCGGGACCGGGGGAGTAATTGTCTGTCACGAGGCTCCCGCGGAGATTATGCGGGGTGCTTTATTTAATCCTGAGCGGCCTACTGTGTTAAAACCTGTCAGGCCCAAAATTCTGACAGACGATAAATATATCATGGCGGCTATGGGTCTCCTGGCGGAGGTAGAGCCCTTGGCTGCCCTGCGGATGATGAAAAAATACCTGCGGCCCCTTGCGGTTTCCACAGGCGAGATCTAGACATTGCTATTCTACCAAGGTGCAGGAAGGGTGCTAATCTCATATGAACTTAAAAAACGAAAAATGGGAACTAACTGAGTTTTCCGCGATCCGGGAAGAAGTCTTGCATGGCTGGCGAACCGGAGCGGAAGTTGAAATCCAGGAAGCCATTGGTTATCAGAAAAGTTTGCCGGCCCACAAAATTTTCAGTGAGATCCTTGACCAGACTGCAGCATCAGGAATTACCCTGGTCCAGCCCAGGGCGGGAGTAGCCCTGGTCCCGGAGCTGATTGAACTGCTCAGGTACCTGCAGGATATTGGAGGGGCCGACGTGCTCCCCGCTACTATTGACAGCTACACTCGGTTAAACCGTTATAAAGAGGCTCAAAAGGGCATCGAAGAGAGCATGGGTCAGGGCAGGTCGATGCTGAATGGTTTTCCGGCGGTGAATCATGGGGTGGCGGCCTGCCGTCAGGTCATTGAGTCTGTCAATCTGCCGGTGCAGGTCAGGCATGGCACGCCTGATGCCCGGCTGCTGGCTGAAATTACTTTGGCCGGGGGATTTACGGCCTTTGAGGGAGGCGGAATTTCCTACAACATACCTTACTGCAAGGATGTTTCCCTGGCCCGCAGTATTCGGGACTGGCAGTATGTGGACAGGCTCGTGGGATACTACCAGGAAAACGGAGTGACCATCAATCGGGAGCCATTCGGACCTCTTACCGGGACCCTCGTCCCACCCTGTATTTCAAACGCAATTGGCATTATCGAAGCTCTGCTGGCAGCGGAACAGGGTGTTAAAAATATTTCCCTTGGTTACGGCCAGTGCGGGAACCTCCTGCAGGATATTGCGGCTCTTACTGCCCTAAAGGAACTGGCGGAGGAATATAAGGACCGCTTTGAATATAGGAATGTGACCATTACTACTGTTTTTCACCAGTGGATGGGCGGATTCCCTCAGGACGAGAGCAAAGCCTTTGGAGTTATAGCCTGGGGGGCGGTGGCAGCTGCTTTAGCCAGAGCCACCAAGGTAATAGTGAAAACACCTCACGAGGCTTTGGGGATTCCTACAAAAGAGGCTAACGCGGCAGGGCTGATGACTACCAAGCAGATTCTCAATATGCTGAGAGACCAGCCCCTGCCGGAAACTGAGGCTCTCCGGGAAGAAATCTACATCATTAAAAAAGAGACCAGAGACTTGGTTGACAGAGCCCTTGAGTTAGGCGAAGGAGACTTGGCTATAGGCACAGAGAGGGCATTTAAGGCCGGGGCCCTGGATGTACCCTTTGCACCTAGCCGAGCCAGTTTGGGTAAAGTCATGCCGGCCCGGGATAATGCCGGGGCTGTGCGGTTTCTGGACTTTGGCAATCTGCCGATGGACCCGGAAATCAAAAACTATCACCGCTCCAGGCTGGCCGAGAGAGGCAAGTCCGAAAACCGGGACCCGAGTTTTCAGATGGTCATAGACGATATCTATGCTGTCAGTAAAGGTATGCTCGTAGGACGACCAAGAGGATCTCACGTGGGAGCCCCGGTGGGCACTCGATGAAAAAGATGGGATAATTGGGGGAGCGGTGAATTTTGGTCTGCAAAAAAACTGAATATCTTCAATATTAAGGAGATGATATTTCATGGTTTTTTCATTTACTTTAAACAAAAAAGCAGAAAAGAAGCAGTCCTTGCTAAATTGCGAAGAGGCATATAATCTGTGGGACTTGGCGACAGCGAAAGCTGCTGCAATTAACCAAATGGAAATTTGGCAAACTTATGCCCATGATCCTGAACTTAAACTTATAATTGGGCGTAGATTGGAAAAAAACAAAGACCACTTCAAATCTCTGGAGGACGAATTAAAAAAGTTTTCTATTGGCGGGCCTAAAGGTCCGATTCAGGGCATAAGCGTTTCGACTAACTCTGAAGTTTTATTAGATGAAGATTTGGCAAATCAATTATTAATTTGGCTCCAGGCGAATGTTGAACAACTATATAGGGCCTTTAGAACCTCTACAACCAATGACAGTATTCGGGCGCTGTTTGTAAAATTTATGACCGATACCATTGATGATCTGGATATATTTATCAAGTACATGAAACTAAAGGGGTGGACTGACATTCCACCCATGTACCAAAACATTCCGGCAGAAACAACCGAAAAATTAGATGCAGGAGAAGCATTTCACCTATGGGATCACCTTACATTTCGTTATGACAACATTGAACAAACCCAATTCTGGTATGAATATGTGTATGATGCTGACTTTAAATTTTTGTTAAAAACAGGGTTGCAGGAAACTTTACAAAAACAAGCAACTAAGTTAGAGAAAGAACTGTTGAAGTTTGGGATTCCTTTACCCAAACCGCCGTCGGGTGCGGTAGAAGCTAGTAGTAATACAAACATTCGAAAAGACTCAGACATGTTCCGGCTTCTTTTTACTGGTATTGTTGGAGCAGCTTGGCTTCATGCCCTGGCATTAAAACAATGCATAACAAATGACCGGATAAGAGGGATTTTTAAAGATCTTTTAGTGCAAGAGATTCAGATGCTTGATAAGTTGATTTCGTGTGGGAAATTAAAAGGTTGGCTAGCTGTTGTTCCTCAATATAAACCAATTTTGTAGATTGAAATGCTGGAATAACGGATTTCGGTGAAAACTTCTTGCGAAAACTTCTAGGAAAGAAGGGGCGATCGGTTTGAAGATAGTTGATGTCATAGTTGCTCCGGGAATTGCCGGGTTTTATTTTGATGATCAGATGGCCATTAAATGCGGCGGTGCTGCAGTTGATGGCTGTACCTTGAGCGGCAAACCGGTGACTACAGGATTTTCAGCCGTCAGACAGCGAGGTGAGTCAATTTCTATTATCCTGGTCTTGGAAGACGGTCAGGTTAGCTACGGGGATTGTGCTGCTGTGCAGTACTCAGGGGCCGGAGGCAGGGATCCTTTGTTTCTGGCAGCTGATTTTATTCCTGTGCTTGAAAAGGAAGTTGTCCCCAGGTTAAAAGGCCGTTCCTTTAGCGATTTCAGGTCGGCTGCTGAAGAGTTTGACACCCTGCCAAGAAAAAACGGCCGGCGGTTTCATACTGCCGTCAGATATGGCGTTACCCAGGCCCTTTTGGATGCTGTTGCCAAAGACCAAAAGCTAACCATGGCTGAAGTTATCTCGCGGGAATACGGCACTGAGCCTGCTGCTGCTCCTATCCCTGTATTTGCGCAGACGGGTGATGAACGTTATCTTAATGCTGATAAGGCCATAATTAAAGGCGCCCAGGTTTTGCCCCACGGGCTGATTAACAATGTGGAGACAAAGCTTGGCCGGCAGGGCGAAATTTTGCTGGAATATGTTCAGTGGTTAACAAAACGGGTCCGGCAGTTAGGTGGCGAAAACTATAAGCCCGTACTGCACTTCGATGTTTATGGGACTATTGGCCAGGCCTTTCAAGAAGACCCGCACCGGATGCTCAGCTACATGGACAGGCTCACTCAGGCTGCGGCACCCTTTAAGCTGCGCATAGAAGGCCCTACCGATGCCGGCAGCAAACCGGAGCAGATCGCAGCCCTGGTCAGGCTGATGGAAATAAAAAAACAAATGGGTGTAGATGTGGAAATCGTTGCTGATGAATGGTGTAATACCTGGGAGGATATCAAAGAATTCGTAGATGCCGGAGCCGGTGATATGGTCCAAATCAAGACCCCTGATTTGGGCGGGATCAATAACTCCATCACAGCCGTTTTATACGCCAAATCCAAAGGAGTAGGTGCCTATCTGGGCGGAACCTGTAATGAAACTGACCGTTCTGCACAGGTTTGTGTTCACATAGCCCTGGCTGCCAAACCCGATCAAATTCTGGCTAAACCTGGAATGGGGGTTGACGAAGGCTACATGATAGTAAATAATGAAATGAGCAGAACCCTAAGCCTTCTGGCCCGCAAAACCGGCCTGGCCAGGGTATAGTTTTTCAATGGGAGAGTGAACTATGGGCAACAAAGTGGGCATCACAACCACTGTGCCGGTGGAGGTTATTTTGGCGGCTGGTTGTGTGCCGGTGGACTTAAATAATATTTTTATTACTGATGACAATCCTCAGCAAATGGTGGAGAATGCGGAGCTTGCCGGCTATCCCAGGAATATTTGTTCCTGGATTAAAGGCCTCTATTCTGCCGTTTTGCGGGATAAAGAGATAAACCGGGTTATCGCTGTGACCCAGGGCGATTGCAGCAATACCCATGCCTTGATGGAGACCCTGCATATGGAAGGTGTCGAAATTATCCCTTTTGCTTATCCCTACAACCGTGACCGGGACATGCTGCGGCTGCAGATAGAAAAACTGATGGATGCCTTTGGAGTTGATTGGGATAAGGTAAATGAGGAAAAAGAGCGGCTCGATGGCGTGCGGTCCCTTATTCACCGGATTGATGAATTGACCTGGCAAACCAACCAGGCGGGCGGTTTTGACAACCACTTATGGCAGGTCTGCTGCAGTGACTTTAACGGAGACCCGCAAAAGTTTCGGCGTGAGGCAGAGACATATGTGGCAAGCACGCAAGAAGCATCTCCGCGGTCTGAATCCATCAGGCTCGGCTATATCGGGGTGCCGCCGATAATGACTGATTTGTACGACTACCTGGAAACAAGAGGGGCCAGGGTTGTATATAACGAAATTCAAAGACAGTTTTCCATGCCTTTTATAACTGACGACATTGTTGAACAATATGCCCTCTATACATATCCCTATGACATATTCTGGCGCCTGGAAGATATTATCCGGGAGAGCCGGCGCCGCGGACTTCATGGGATTATCCATTATGCGCAGAGCTTTTGCTACCGTCAGATTCAGGATCTGATCATCAGACGAAAAATCGGGCTGCCTGTTTTGACTATCGAAGGAGACCGTCCTGTCAGCCTTGATGCCAGAACCAAAATGAGAATTGATGGTTTTGTCGAAATGCTCAAATAGTTGGGGTGAAAGTTATGTTTTGTGGTATTGATTTAGGAAGCCGGCATATCAAGATTGCTTTGGCAGATGATAAAGATAATTTAAAGTTTTATATTTACGATACGATTGAATTTTACAAGAAATATGGCCGCAAACAAGGTGACAGCCTGGTTGTCGACTTTCAGGCCCTGGGCCTGCCTGACTTCGACGGCGAAAATGAAGGGAATCGTCTGGTCACTACCGGATATGGCCGTAATACCGTTAGAATTAAAGGCGGCATCGATATCCCGGAAATTAAAGCCCATGCCCTGGGGGCACTATGGCAGACGGGGCTGAAGGATTTCACCTTGCTCGACCTGGGAGGTCAGGACAGTAAGATTGTACTTGTCAGAAACGGCCGGATGGCTGATTTTCAGACCAATGACAAGTGTGCTGCCGGATCGGGCCGCTACCTCGAGAATATGGCTGGTGTGCTGGGAATTGATCTGGAGGAACTAAGCTGCCACTGGCAGAACCCCGTGGACCTGAGCGCCACCTGTGCAATTTTTGGCGAATCTGAAATAGTGGGCAAAATAATTGAAGGCTACCCGGCTGCAGAACTGGCCGCCGGCGTCAATTATACTATTTTCAAAAGAATCAAACCTATGCTCCTGCAGTTAGCCAGCCCGGTGATTGTTTTCACCGGCGGTGTAGCCCGCAGCAAAGCACTGCAGCACATCTTAACCAGAGAATTAGGCGTCGAAATTGTCATTCCCCGGCATCCTCAGTACAATGGGGCCATTGGCTGTTGTGCTAATGCCGGTATGGCTTGATGCCGATGTTTTTTTAAAACAAATGCGGTTTGTGGATTGGCTAGGTTCAGAGGGGGAATAACTATAATATGAAAATAACAGTTCTGGGTTGTTGGGCCCCATATCCTAAAGCGGGTGGGGCTTGTCCGGGGTATCTGGTCCAGGTGGGTCAAACCAACCTCCTGGTGGACTGCGGGAATGGGGTAATTAGCAATCTGCTGAAATTTATAGACTTCCGTGCTTTGCATGGGGTGATAATTTCGCATCTTCATCCCGACCATTTTATGGATCTGCACTGCTTGCGCCATGCTGTTGAAGGGGCCAGACGAATTGACAGCAGCTTAAATACTTTGCCCTTTTACCTGCCCGAACAGCCCTGCGAGGATTTCGGCAAACTGGCCGGTTTTACCAAAGCCTTTACGATAAAGGCCATTGAAAAATTAACACCGGCCGGAGATCCAAATCTTCCGGCCGGTGTAACGGGTTATCAAACCAGGATTGGCAGGGCCAATATTTTTTTGGTAAAAACCGACCATCCCCTGCCCACTTATGCCATGAGAATTGAAGGTGACGGGTGTCTTTTTTATTCGGCTGATACTAAATGGACTGATTATTTGCCCGAATTTGCCCGTGGTGCAGATGTGGCAGTTTGTGAAGCGAGTATTATCGAAGCTGACAGGGAATATACTTCAGTAGGCCATCTGACTGCCAGGCAGGCAGGAGAACTGGCGGCTCGGGCTCAGAACTCGCAGCTTGTTATTACACATTTTTGGCCGGAGTATGACCTAAATACTATAAAGGTAGAGGCCGAAGCCGGTTTTGGCGGTCCTGTAACGGTAGCCAGGGAAGGTCTGGTGATTATTTCAGGCCATGCTCATTGAAAAACGAGGTGTATTTCTTATCAGTACCTAAAATATGCTTAACCAGCCAGTCCTTTAGAAAACTCATCACCTCAAGAGTCATTACAGCTTTTCCGGAATCGAAGTCTTTTTGGAAATCAACGACCTGTTTCACAAATTTCTCATGTTCAGCTTTATGGGCTGAGTAGCCCGGGTAGTTAAATTTTGTCATATATTTTTCTTCGGTTGCAAAATGGGAAGCGGCGTATTTTACAAGTTCCTGTATAACCCGGGCCAAGACATCTTTGCCTTTGCCTTCCTTCATGGCGTCGTGGAGACTGTTGATCAGTTCAACCAGCTTTTGATGCTGGAGATCAATTTCTTTGACGCCGACACTGTATTTTTCGTCTAATGTAATATAAGCCATAATATCTCACTCCTCTTTTATGTATATTTTACCAATATAATATAATACGACAAAATACTACAAAATACCTTTTAGTTATTGAAAAAAATGAGGTGTGTGTTATGAAGGAAATCAGGGTCTTATCTCCGACAGCTATCCTGGGATACGGCTTTCCGGTGGAATCCTTTGCCGCAGGGCTGCAAAGGAAACCCGACGTCATTGCGGTTGATGCAGGTTCTACCGACCCAGGTCCCTATTATCTGGGGGCCGGGGTCTCTTTTACAGACAGGATGGCTGTTCTGCGGGATTTGGAAATTATCTTAAAGGCCGGCAGACAGCTGGATATTCCTGTCTTAATCGGCTCTGCCGGCGGGGCCGGGGCAGAACCGCATCTCAACTGGTGCCTGGATATTATCAGGGAAATTGCCAGGCAGGAAGGCCTGAGTTTTAAACTGGCCGTTATTCATGGAGCCATTGAGCAAAGCACCGTGTTAGAGGCTTTTGACCACGGGCTTATTTCTTCTTTGACACCCGGGGTGGCTCTAAATAGGCCGGATATTACAAATAGTACTCATATTGTAGGTCAGATGGGAATTGAGCCTTTTATCCGGGCCCTAAAAGCAGGGGCAGATGTTATTTTGGCAGGCCGGGCTTATGATCCTGCTGTATTTGCGGCTTTACCTGTCCAGCGGGGATATGACAGAGGTCTGGCCCTGCATATGGGCAAAATCCTGGAATGTGCGGCTATAGCCGCTGTACCGGGGAGCGGCAGTGATTGTATGATGGGGTATCTCAGAGAAGACCATTTTCTGCTGGAACCCCTAAATAAAGCCAGAAAATGTACGGTCACATCAGTTGCCGCCCATACCCTTTACGAAAAAAGCAACCCCTATTTGCTGCCTGGGCCGGGTGGAACCATTGACTTGACGGCGGCAAGATTTGAACAATATAATGAGAGCATGGTAAAAGTTTCCGGGAGCCGGTTTAAGGAAAGTTCTGACTACACCGTTAAGCTTGAAGGTGCCAGGCCGGTCGGCTTTAGGACAATTTCTATCGCAGGTGCCCGGGACCCTGTGTTCATAGAACAAGTTAACAGTATCATCTCAGGTGTCAAAAAGCGGGTTATTGACAATTTTGCTGATATCCCCCAGGAGTCTTACCAGCTGCTGTTTCATATTTATGGATTGAATGCTGTGATGGGGAAATTAGAACCCCAGTTTGAGTCAAATGCCCACGAGTTGGGAATAATTATTGAAGCCGTCGCGGAATCACAGGAACTGGCTAATACAATATGCGGCTTTGCCCGGTCCACAATGCTGCATTATGGATATCCGGGCAGAATCTCGACTGCCGGCAACCTGGCATTGCTGTATTCGCCCTCCGATCTCAAAGCAGGCCCTGTTTTCCAGTTTGGTATCCACCATTTGATTAAAGTTACCGACCCCTGTGGGTTATTTCCCTATGAACTGCTTGAATTCAAGGGGGGACAGGGATGATTGTTAAATTGCGGAATATAGCCAAAATCATAAGAAGTAAAAATGCCGGGCCCTATGAACTTACTTTGGACATCATGTTCAATGATGATGAGGTGTATCAAAAAGTTAAAGAGGCGGGAGTTATCAACAAAGAGTTGATCAGCAGGCTTTATACGGTTCCTGCCGATAAAATACTGGATATCATCGAATTTGATCCGGCAGCGGCTATCAAAATCACTATGCTCAGGCCCATTGTTTCCGGAAATGTTGGAGATACTGACATATATGGGGCTCAGCAGCATGCTCCATTGTTAAATGCAGCGGTTTATATTCCTAATTGGCAATAAATAACGAGGTGATTTGTCATGGTGGCAATCCATGAATACCTGATGCATGCCGCATATTTTGCCCCCAGGGGTAAAAGCAGGATTATTGAACTGGGGCGGAGCATTGCCCATCGGTATCTGGACCCTAAAGACAGGTTAATTGGTCTTGTCGGGGATGCAGGTGCGGGTAAGTCTTTGCTGATTAGAGGCATTTTCCCGGGTTTGGAGTTAACCAATGACGATGATGGTATCAATGTAAGACCACTGCCTTTGATGCGGGATGCCGAGGAAGGGCATTTCCGGGCCCATACCTATCATCTTGATGTGAGGTTTGAGGCCGCTTTTAGTCAGCCCTGGATGATTGCCGAAGCTGTCCGGAAGGCAGTTGCGGAGGACCACAGGGTCATCCTGGAGCATTTTGACCTGCTTTATCCCACTCTGCAGATAAATGCTGAAGTTCTGATCGGTGTGGGAGAAGAGGTAATTGTAACCCGGCCCGGTGTTTTCGGGCCTTTCCCCCAGGAGATAGCAGATATAGTTTTTCCGTCTCTGACTTACCGGAAAATGGCGCACAGTGCCGAGGACCTCACGGCCATGGTATTGGGCGAGATGGGCATAGATAAACCTGACGGTTATAGTGATATTAAACATGGCTTTGTGCTGGCTTTTGAAGAAAAACCCCAGCTTGAGCTGGATGACGTGGAGCAAAAAGTTCAGGACCTGATTAGGGCAGACCAGGTGATAGATTATGATGATGAGAAACATATTCGCATCGGCCAATGCCGGTGGGGCTGTACCGGTCCCCGGCTGCATGTCCGGAAGACCGGGGATGTCAAAGGTTTTCGGCTGCTGAAGGATTTTAAGTGGGACCCCATCGAACACCTGCATATCCTAGCCGGTCTGGTCGGAGACGGGGAACCGGGAACTGCTGCCCGGCCCTTTGCCCTGTTGCAGCCGCCTCCGCCGATGCGGGTGTAAACTAGAAAAACTTTAAAAGATAACCGCAGAGGCGCAGAGGGAGAATGCTATTACAGTTAAATTGCTTTCTACCTGAACAGAAGTGGTTTCTTGTTATTATTCTTATATAAAAAAATTGATACATTTATTTTATACCATGTTTCTCTGCGCCTTTGCGGTATGTTTTTATATTCTTTTGCTTCTGCAACGAAGCAGTACATTATACTTAGGGAGGAAAAATGATGCAAAGAACTGACGGGCGTGCCGTGGATCAGCTGCGGCCGGTGAAGATAACTAGGAATTTTATTAAACATGCTGAGGGTTCGGCATTGATAGAAGTGGGAGAAACCAAAGTCATTTGCACTGCCACAATTGAAGAAAAGGTGCCGCCCTTTATGAAGGGAGCGGGCAAAGGCTGGGTGACCGCTGAATATGCTATGCTGCCAAGGTCTGCGCCCCAGAGAATTATCCGGGAATCAGCCAAAGGGAAAATAGGCGGACGGACCCACGAGATCCAGAGATTAGTTGGGCGCGCCTTAAGATCAATTGTAAATATGGCGGCTCTGGGGGAGCGGACTATTCACATTGACTGTGATGTCATCCAGGCAGACGGCGGGACTCGTACAGCTTCCATTACCGGTGCTTATGTGGCCTTAGTGGATGCTTTGAGCGGGATTGCTAATTTACCGGCAGCACCGGTCTCCGAGTACCTGGCTGCTGTGAGTGTTGGGAAGGTTGATGGCGAAATTCTGCTTGACCTGGCATATGATGAAGACAGCAGGGCTGAAGTTGATATGAATGTAGTAATGACGGAATCAGGCAAGTTTGTTGAAGTTCAGGGGACTGCGGAAGGGGAGCCCTTTTCCCGGGAAGAGCTTGATGGGTTATTAGAAGCTGCCGGTAAGGGCATTAAGGATCTAATCGCTGTGCAAAAAGAAGCATTAGGTGAATTGAACAAAAAATTCAAATTGAGTTAATTGAAATTTAAACATTATCCAGCGGGGGAAATGACATGAAGTTGGTACTGGCTACAGGGAACCAGGGAAAGGTGCGGGAACTGAAAAGGATTTTAGGTGATTTAAACATTGAAGTACTTTCCCTCAAGGATTTTCCCCAGATCGGGGAAATAGTTGAAGATGGGGCCACATTTACCGAAAATGCTGTAATCAAAGCCAGAGCCGTCACTAAAGCTGTAAATCTGATAGCACTGGCTGATGATTCAGGTCTTGAGGTAGATTGTTTGGATGGGGCACCGGGTATTTATTCGGCCCGCTTTGCCGGGGAGGGGAAAAGTGATGCCGATAATAACGAAAAGCTGCTTGCCCTGATGCGGGACGTGCCGACTGAGAAGCGTACAGCCAGGTTTAGATGTGTAATTGCTATCTGTACACCTGGGGGAGAGCTTTTTACTGCAGACGGGACCTGTGCAGGCTTCATTGGTTTTAAACTCAAAGGAGACCAAGGGTTCGGCTATGACCCGCTATTTTATCTGCCGGAATATGAGCAAACTTTTGCTGAATTGGATGCTGAGCTGAAAAATAAAATTAGTCACCGTGGCCGGGCCTTGGGTAAGATAAAGAATTTGCTGGCTGGATTGTTAGAAAGGGTTGAGAATGATTAATGCGGATTGGGGTAGTTAGTGACACCCACGGAAAACCGGAGTTTCTCCGTAAAGCCCTGCAGCAAATGGGCCATATTGATTTGCTCATTCACGCCGGGGATCACTACAGGGATGCGTTAAGCTTGGGGAAAGAGACAGGACTCCGGGTAACCGCCGTAGCTGGCAATTGTGACTGGGATACCGCAGGTCCCCTGGAACAGGTACTGGAAATTGAAGGCCGCCGCATCCTGGTTGTCCATGGACATTTATACGGAGTTAAGTCAGGCAGCCAAAAGCTGGCCAAAACGCTGCAAGACGGGAGTTATGACCTGATAATTTACGGGCATTCCCATATGCCTGAAATTACATCATTACCTCAGGGTTATCTGCTGAATCCCGGCAGTCTGGCCAGTCCCCGCCGCGGGAGCAAACGCTCCTATGGTATCGTGGAAATAGACAAAAATAAAGTCGCGCCATTTATATATGAATTGAAATAGCTAAAACTTGCATAACAAGGCAAAAACTTGTTAAGACTAGAATGGTGGGTAGTGGGTGGACCACATGCCGCAGGGACGGTGCCATCGGGGGAAAAAATTAGCCGCGGATGAACGCGGATGAACACAGATGAAAAGACACGGGGTTTAAAAGATGACGCAGAGTTCACAGAGGCGCAGAGAAAGATGTTTATATCAAAGAATGGATTTCTTTTGTACTAAGTAATCTCTGCGTCATATTTTCTGCCCCATCACCCGGAACATCTTTTTTCTTGAACACTTTCGGAGTAGTAGATAGTGGCTGGTGGATAGTGTTACTGATCACTCCCCACTCCTCACTCACTATGCTTGAGGAAAACTTAAAGATATGCTATACTGAAAATTGACTGGCCGGTACTTCTTTTTACTTTGAAACGAGGAGAAAAAGATGTTAACCGGGAGTATAGATTAGCTAACACATCCTAAAGTAAGTTAATGAAATTTAAAGTATATAAAGGCATGGAAAAAAGTATTGACTGCAGTTTGTTTTTGAGTTATACTAGACCTTGTCAGTTTGGCGGGATGTAGCGCAGCTTGGTAGCGCACTTGCCTTGGGAGCAAGGGGTCGCAGGTTCGAATCCTGTCATCCCGACCATTGATTAGTTAACAGTTAGCAGTTAAAATAACTGCCAACTCAATAAAATGCGGGTGTAGCTCAATGGTAGAGCCCTAGCCTTCCAAGCTAGTCGCGTGGGTTCGATTCCCATCACCCGCTCCATTTATTCTGCGCCTATAGCTCAGTGGATAGAGCAACGGACTTCTAATCCGTGTGTCGGAGGTTCGAGTCCTCCTAGGCGCGCCATTAAAAGTTTGATATACCTTTTATGGTGGCTGTAGTCAAGCGGTTAAGACACAGGATTGTGGCTCCTGCACTCGTGGGTTCGATTCCCATCAGCCACCCCATATACTGGGGCGTAGCCAAGTCGGTAAGGCACGGGACTTTGACTCCCGCATGCGTTGGTTCGAGTCCAGCCGCCCCAGCCATATGAGCCATTAGCTCAGTCGGTAGAGCACCTGACTTTTAATCAGGGTGTCCCGCGTTCGAGTCGCGGATGGCTCACCATTTGTAATTAAGCGCCCGTCATTCTAAGAATGAGGGCGTTTTTGCATTTGTAAAACCAGACACCCTGATTTTCATAAGACACCATGATTTGGTGACACCCTGATTTCTTCGCTCAATGAATATTTGCTAATTGGAGGCGATTATTTATGATGCGGAGAAATGTTCAAAAGGTAAAAACAACGGGTGAATTAAAAAAATGTGACAGCTATGATTTGGACAAAATGATGGATGGTTTTTTGTTGGAACAGAGCTGCAGGGGAAATTCACCAGCAACAATGGTCTTTTACAAGGAGAACATAACGAAGTTTATCGAATATTTTGAGGATCAGGAATTAGAATTATCCACAGCCTCTATCACAAAGGAAGAAATTAAGAAATATATTCTGCACCTAAAAAGCTCAAAGAAGTGGACTAAGGCCGACCACATTAAATGCAACGATACTTTGTCCTCAAAATCAATTCAGACGTATCTGCGAGCGATTAAAGCCTGGATTCGCTGGATGGCAGAAGAGGGTTATGTGGATTCCGAGGTGGCAACCAGCATAAAGCTGCCTAAAGCGGCCAGAAACGTCATTGAAATCCTCTCTGATGAAGAAATAGAGGAAATATATAAACACCTCAATACAAAGGCAAATAACCGCCTTAGAGACCTATTGATTTTTCTTACACTGCTGGAATGCGGACTTCGTTTGGAAGAACTAACTAAGCTCAAGCTGTCAAATGTCAGGGTCAAGCAAAACATATTAAAAGTGTTAGGGAAAGGCAATAAAGAAAGATTTGTTAGCTTTGGTGTGAATTTGAACAAGCTATTTTTTAAATATGGTCCAGGAGCGGCCTGAACCGGCCAATTCAAAAATAGATGCCTTCTTTCTAAAAGAAGATGGAACCCCGATAACAAAAAACACCGTGAAACAACTGTTCCGAAGAATTAAGGAAAATACTGGCATTACCAAACTTCATCCCCACCTTTGCCGACACACTTATTGCACCTTGTATCTGGCTAGAGGAGGAGACATTTTCTCCTTGAAGCAATCCACGGACATGAGAGTTTTGAAGTTTTAAACAATTACGTACACTTAGCCAATTCCATCGTAAATATTCAAAACAAAAGCTTATCAATTTTGGACGAATAGAGAAAAAGAAAATTAAAGAAGAGGCCAGCACTCAGGTACAGAAAGCGTTTCAGGAACTCCGAGTGAAGGACGCAGAAATTAAACAGAAGGAATTAGAGTTCTTGAAACAAAAAGCCCAGTTGGATGAGAGGTCGGAGGCAATTGAACTCGAGGTACTAAGAAAACTTGAAGATGAGCGACAAAAGGTAAAAGCCGAAGCAATAAAAGTAATTGAAGGCCGTCATAGATTTGAGATGCAGGAAAATGAGAAAACAATCGGTGACCTAAAAAAAATAATCGAAGACCTAAAAGCCAAAATTGAGGAAAAGTCGCAACAGAAAAAAGGTGAAGTTGCCGAAATTGAAATTGAAAATGTTTTAAAGGCAACATTTTCGATGGATTTGATTGAGGCTGTTCCGAAAGGAGTTCGGGGAGCGGATGTTGTTCAGACTGTTCGAAATCAATTTGGGCGGGAATGCGGCAAAATAATCATAGAATCTAAAAGGACAAAAACGTGGTCAAATTCTTGGATTGCGAAACTAAAAAGCGACCAAAGGGACATTCACGCAGCAACTGCCGTTTTAGTCACTGCGGCAATGCCAAAAGAAACGGAACGATTTGTCTTTCTTGATGGGGTATGGGTGGCAGATTTTGAAACATTTAATGACCTAATAACAGTGTTGAGGATGCACCTTATTGAACATGGATTCGGTAAGTAACCATCATCGAATTGCTTTATGTTCAGTGTTATCAAACATTAGCGGGTAATCGAAAATGGTAAAATTTTTGGCAAAA
>JAVSMW010000006.1:210564-239440 GCA_032027005.1 Thermincola sp.
TGCGGCTGGCGAAACCCCAACGTGCCTTTAGGCACAGCCAGTAATAGGCCCTTATAGGGCTCCATTAAAAACCCCCCGCTTTGCGGGGGGATAATTATTGCTTTTATTTTTTAAACACGCAATTAGCATTAAAGCGGTTGACATTAAATATAATTATGATAAAATATAAACAAGGACATACCTGTATATACAGGTAAATATCAATAACGTTGGCGGTGTTGGGAGGTAAAAATATTAGTGATAATTATCGGTGAAAAAATCAATGGCACAATCCCAAGTGTGAAAAATGCAATTCAGGTAAAAGATGAAGCATTAATTCGGGATTTGGCCCTCAGACAAACTGAGGCAGGTGCTGACTATCTTGATGTATGTGCAAGTACAGCACCGGAATTAGAACGGGAAACCCTGATCTGGTTGATGGGCATTGTCCAGGATACTGTTGCAACCCCTCTTAGTATTGACAGCCCGGATCCCAGAATTATTGAAGAGGTTTTCAAGTATGCGAGAAAGCCTGGGCTTATCAACTCGGTATCCGGGGAAGGTGAAAAATGTGAGATTATTTATCCTCTGGTCCGGGGAACCGATTGGCAGGTTATTGTATTAACATGTGACAACAGAGGAATCCCATCTGATGTGCAGACCAGAGTGGAAATTACAAAAACACTCGTAGAAAAAGCAGCCAAGTATGATATTACTCCTGACAGAATCCATATTGACCCAGTTGTCATGGCTCTATCCGCAGATAACCGGTCGCTGCTGAACTTTGTTGAGACATTAAAAACTGTCAAGAATCTTTATCCAACAGTCAAAGTTACCTCCGGCTTAAGCAACATTTCTTTTGGGATGCCCCTGCGTAAAGTCGTAAACCAACACTTTTTTACTTTAGCAGCTTATGCAGGAATGGATTCTGCAATTATGGACCCCTGTAACAGAGATATGTATACAACGCTGCTTGCAACAGAAGCCCTTCTGGGTTTGGACAAATTCTGCAGAAATTTTTCCAACGCTTACCGTAAAAACAAAATAGGCCCTGTTAAAGTTAACTAAATAGTTAAAGCGTATCCTGGCTATTCTCAGCCCAAAATTTGTCCGATGGCTAATCGCCACTATGACTCCCGCTTCTGTAAGCGGGAGATAAGTGGCGCTAAGCCCCTGGATAAGTTCAACTAAACTTTTTGTGGAGTTTGAAACTCCACAAAAAGTAAGTTTCACTTTATAATATAATAATAATCATGGGGGGATGAAAGATGTTAGATTTGAATGTATTAACCCAGGCAGTTGGAGATCTTAACGAGTCCACAGTAGTAGAAATGCTGGAATCATTTGTGGCATCAAATCCAAGCGGAGAGGAGGCATACAGTGTAGTAGGTGCCTGCCAGCAGGGGATGGCTGTGGTTGGAGACCTGTTTGAAAAAAACGAGTACTTTGTAGGGGACTTGATTTTCGCCGGGGAACTGCTGACCAAGGCAATTGACATCCTTAAACCTGTAATTAGCGGGGACGATTCCAAGAAAATTGGTTCAATTGTTGTAGGTACTGTGGCAGGTGATCTCCACGATATCGGCAAAAACATTTTTGCCAGCATGATTGAAGCAGCCGGTTTTGAAGTGTATGATCTCGGAATTGACGTAACACCCGGTGCTTTTGTAGAAAAAGTAAAAGAACTCAAGCCGCAGGTACTGGGCATGAGCGGTGTGCTTACCCTGGCCCTTGACTCCATGAAGGATACGGTAGCTGCCCTCAAAGAAGCCGGCCTCCGGGACAACATAAAAATTATTATTGGTGGTAACCCTGTAACAGAAGATGCCTGTGTGCAAATTGGTGCCGATGATTTCGTAACCAACGCCGCAGAAGGCGTTAAAAAATGCCAAGGGTGGGTGAATTAGTATGTCAAATATGTTAGCTTTGGCACAGGAAAGAACTCAGTTGTTTCGGGATTTATTTGAAAGTAAAATACCCAAAAGAGTTCCGGTTACCTCTTTTATTGCCCACGAATTTGCGATTCAATATGCCGGTCAAGATTTAACAGAAGCCCAATGGGATATTGACGGGCTCGAACCCATCTTTAATAAAACATGTCAGGATTTTTACTCAGATTTGCTGCCGGTTTCTGCCTTTAGATTACCCTCCTTTTACAAGATTTTAGGCTCAAAAAACTTCGTCATGGGTTCCAACGGTTTCCTCCAGCACCCCGAGGTTGAGGGGCTGGCTATCGAAGATTACGATGCCTTTATTGCCTCTCCCTTTGACTGCATTGTTGAAAAGGTACTGCCGAAGCTTTATGCGAACCTCGATACAGATTCGGCTTCCAAAGCAATGGTGATGGCCAAGGCCTTCAAGGCCTTTAGTGATGATATGGGTAATGTCGGCGCGATTTATGGAAGGCTCATTCAAAAATTCGGTTACGGTTTTGTGAACTTGTTCTCCGGTTTCTGTGAGGCGCCTTTTGACATAATCACCGACCAGTTGAGGGGCTTTAAAAATATTTCTATTGATGTCAGAAGGATTCCTGACAAAGTTGAAGCAGCAGTGGAAGCTGCTCTCCCCTTGATGATTAAAATGGGGACTCCGCCTGTCATATCGCCGGATAATGCTACCTTTATTCCCTTGCACATGGCGCCATACCTAAGGGATAAGGATTTTGAAAAACTGTATTGGCCAACTTTCAAGAAGCTTGTTGAAGGATTAAAAGCAATAGGGATGCGATCATACCTGTTTGTTGAGAATGACTGGATGCGCTATCTTGACTATTTGGCGGAACTACCTGAAGGAACTGTAATGATGTTTGAGTATGGTGACCCTAAAATGGTCAAAGAAAAACTTGGCAAAAAACACATTATTGGCGGCTTTTATCCGGTTTCTTTGTTAAAAACCGGGACCAAAGAACAGTGTGTTGATAAGGCCAAAGAACTCATTGATATCCTGGCTCCAGGCGGCCGTTATTTCTTTAGCTTTGACAAGGTTATCATTACCCTGGACAGTGCCAATGTTGAAAACACTAAGGCTGTTCTGAATTACATGGCGCAAAACGCCAATTATTAAAGGAGGAGGGGTTTGAAGTGCAATCAAAGTTTTATAAAACCTGGGAAGAATATAAAGCCGAGAATCCTGAAATAACTGAAAAGCAAGAAAAGGTAATGGCCCCCAAAATCCAAAGCTATGAGGACGCGCTGTTTGGATTTATCATGTTCCTTTGTGCGTAATGTATTTAGAAAAATGATTTTCATTCAATAGCAGGCGGGGAGAGCAGGACTCTCTCCGCTTAATTGGTAGGAAGGGGGAGGTGTTGTGAGTGATATTTTAAGGCCGGCCGGCTCACCTTATAGATGGGTTATTCTGCTTATTATGTGGTGTTCTTTGTTTGTGGCGCTGGCCGCGCAGTTCCAGATAGCAGGGCTGGCTTACAAAATAATTCCGGATTTCGGACTTACACCGGGGCAGTTCTCGTTAATTTTAACTGCGCCGATGCTGGCGGGGGTCTGTTTCAGCTTTGCGGCAGGGGCTCTGGCAGATAAATTTGGTGTAAAACAGGTTGTGACCATAGGATTTATTTTCTCCATCATTGGCGCGTTTTTCCGCTATGCCGCCCACGACTTTTGGGGGTTGTTTGTTTTAATGTTTCTGGCCGGGATTTGTCCGGGCTTTCTTAACGCAAATGTATCAAAGCTTTTGGGATCATGGTTTCCCAAAGAGCAAATGGGAGCCGCTATAGGCATTTATCTATCTGCCCTGGGGGTCGGTATCACAGTGGCTTTGGCAACTTCCGCCCTTTTTCCCACCACCAAAAGCGCTTTTATGGCCTCGGGGATTTTTATGGCGGTAGTAGGGGTTTTATGGATTATCCTGATCAAACCCAAGCCTCAGGGTACACCTGACTTACCGGTAATGCCGGTCACAAAATACATTGGTGTGGCCGCTAAGAGTAAAAACGTATGGTTAGTAGGTCTGGCTCTGATGTTTTTTATGGGTAATTCCATGGCTTTTTCCGGCTTTCTGTCTAACGCCTTGCATGAGGCTAAAGGGTTAAGTCCGGTAACTGCAGGTTTTTTTGCGTCATTAGTTACCTTTGGAACAATAGTGGGCAGTATAATTGGTCCGGTTCTGTCAGGCCGCATTGGCAGAATTAAAGGCTTTTTGCTCCCCGTTTCTGTAGTCGGTGCAGCCGTGGGTTACGCCTCCTGGAATTTACCCCAGGGATTAGGCATGACAGTGCTGCTTGTTATTTTTGGTGTATTATCAGGTATGTGTGCACCTTTACTTATGTCATTTCCAATGCTGCTGCCGGAGATAGGTCCTGTATATGCGGGAAGTGCGGGAGGAATTATTGGAACCCTTCAGGTTATTGGTGCGGTTTTTATTCCATCCTTTATATTGATTCCGGCCGCGGGAAGTAATTATGATATGTTTTTTGCATTGAGCAGCATATGTCTATTAGTCGCCGGGGTTGTTATCCTGTTTCTTCCTGAACTAGGTGGCAGCGCCCCCTCAACATCCAAGACCGGCTCGGAACATACTGAGTTTGTTGACAAAAATAAGTGTGGGTAATAATATTAAAACGATGGTATATTGCTGTATATACGTCCTGCGAATGCGGTAGTGTTGGAGGATAAGATGGAAGACCTGAAAAAAATTGAAAGAAAAATAATAGAGCATGTAGAGCAACTTGATCAGGAAGAGGTCATCACATTAGCTGATCAGGCACTGGATGCCGGTATTGAACCATTACGCCTGTTAGAGCTGATGGATGAGGGTATGAACAGGGTAGGACAGCTGTATGAAAGTAAAATATATTTCATTGCTGACCTCATTATGGCTGGTTTGATTTTTAAAGATATTATTAAGCTTGAAAAGATGGCAGCTCACTTCCAGCGCAGCCATAACAAAAGAATTGGCACAATGTTGATTGGGACGGTGAAAGATGATATCCATGATATCGGAAAAGATATTTTCCGCAGCATGGCCGAGGCCAATGGCTTTGAAGTTATTGATATTGGTGTAGATGTCCCCAAGGAACTCTTTGTATCTAAAATTATTGAAAACAAACCTGATATTGTCGGACTTAGCGGGGTACTGACAAATACCATTGAAGCCATGAGAGAGGTTGTTGAAGCAATTGATAAGGCGGGGCTAAGGGATACCGTCAGGATTATTGCGGGGGGCAACCACATAACTGAAGATGCCTGCAGGTTTATTGGTGCCGACAGCTATGCAAACGATGCTTCATTAGGAGTAAAACGGTGCAAAGAGTGGATTAGCTCTGTCCTGGGAAAAGGAGTTCACATAAATGATTAACCCGGTTTACCTTAAAATCGTAGAAGATATTAAGAAGAAAATAAACACTGCTGAATTAAAATCTGGAGACGCGATAAGTTCCGAAGCAGCTTTATGCAAAGAATATGGTGCCAGCCGGATGACCGTGAGAAAGGGACTAGCAGTTCTGGTCAATGAAGGATATATCTATTCAATTCCGGGTAAGGGGAATTTTGTAAAAAATCCTGATTTTGATAAATATATAATCAAATACAATGAAATGAGCAATTCCATCAATACTGTTGACAAAACACGGTTACTGGAAGTAAATATTGTGGTGCCTGATGAAAAACTGGCCAACAGCTTGCAAATCACCAGAAACAAAAATGTTATCGTGATTCGCCGCTTGTTTTTTACTGATGGTGAGCCTGTGGCTTATGATGTCAAATACTTACTCTATCAAAAAGGAATGCCTATTGTTGAAAAGGAAATTGAGCAAGCAACATTTCCTGAAATGATGGCAAAGAGCATACCCCTTTTTGCTTTAAAAAAGGAACTGACCATTTATGCCCAGATCCCGGACGAAGATATTAAGAGATATTTGGATATCTATAATAATGTTGCCCTATTGGTTGTGGAGCAGAAGCTTTATAATAACGAAGACAAGCCAATAGGTCTGGGAATTACTTATTACAGGGGAGACTACATTAAGCTGCAGGGAATTACTGAATAAGGTAAAAAGCTTATTGATGAAAGCTGCATCTGTTACTGGTGCAGTTTTGTAGTTTTAGAGATTAATCACATACCGGAAGTGAAATATTTTTTTATATGGGGGGATTACTGTTATGGTCCGTTGTAAGGTGTTTTTTCAGCCGGAGAACAGGGAAGCAGAGGTTGTGGAAGGCAGCACCCTCATGCAAGTAATAAATGAAGCTGGGCTTCAACATGATTTTCCCTGCGGCGGGATGGGGAAGTGCGGAAAATGCCGGGTGAAAATAACTAAAGGTACAATGCCGCCTACAGTCAGAGAACAGGAAATCCTTGAGGCCAAGGAAATTATGGATGGTATTCGCCTGGCCTGCTTGACAAAAGTTCAAAATGATATGGTTGTGGAACTTTCAACTGTGAGAAAAAACCACCATAATATTTTAATGTCATCTGCTGAAAGACCGTTCAGTATAGAGCCACACCTGCAAAAAATATTTATTAAGGTGGAAAAGCCTATGCTGCATGACCAGCGGTCAGATTGGCATCGTGTTAAGGACAGCCTTTCCAATGAGGGCTATGTATGCAGCAGTAATGTGCAGGCTCCCCTGTCGGTACTGCGCCAACTACCTGGTACAATCAGGGAGGCAGACCACAGCATTACTCTGGTGACAAAGGGATCTGAAGTGCTGGCCATTGAACCACAGGACACAACGAAAAAAATGCTGGGAATGGCTTTTGATATAGGTACTACAACTATAGTTGGGTATCTGTTGGATCTTTACTCCGGCGAAGAGTTGGGCGTAGCATCGACCCTAAACCCGCAGACCAAGTTCGGAGCAGATGTTATCTCCCGGGTAAATTTCGCTGGTCAGGCCGAAGACGGCCTTTTCAAACTGCAAAACACTGTGCTGGAAGCAATTAACAGGCTTATCGGGGAAGCGGCTGAAGGGGCGGGTGTCAATAGGTCCGATATCTATGGAACATCAATTGCTGCCAATACCTGTATGCACCACCTGTTTTTGGGCATCAGCCCGAAAAACATTGCATTTTCTCCCTATGTTTCTGTCATCGCCGAGCCTGTTGTGGTTGGAGCAACTGAATTATCTATTGATATTAACCCCGGAGGACAGGTTTTTGTCCTGCCTAACGTAGCCGGTTTTGTCGGGGCTGATACAACTGCGGTACTATTGGCTGCTGAATTGGAACGTAGTGAAGATATAAAGCTGATTTTAGATATTGGGACTAATGGGGAAATTGCCCTGGGTTCCAAATTTAAAATAGCAGCTTGTTCCGCAGCGGCCGGACCGGCTTTTGAAGGTGCCCAGATCAGCAGCGGGATGAGAGGGGCAGATGGTGCAATTGACCACGTTTATTTTGGCGAGCAATTGGAATACAGCGTGATAGGTGGAAAAGCTCCTTTGGGGATTTGCGGATCTGCTTTACTTGATACGGTTTCCGGACTTGTGGAATTGGGGATCATTGACAAACGGGGAAGGATTTTGACTCCGGAGAAATTAACAAGTCATGCCGCTAAGAGATTCGAAAATCATATTGTGAAACACGAAGGCCAACCGGCATTTTTACTTGTAGTTGCAAGCAAAACCGGGCATGGCAGACCGATCATGGTGACCCAGAATGATATCCGGCAGCTGCAACTGGCCAAAGGTGCCATGGCTGCCGGAGTACGGGTATTGATGGAGACTCTTGGCATTGGTGTTGGAGACATTAAAGAAGTGCTGTTAGCAGGTGCTTTCGGCAACTATCTGAAACCTCACAGTGCCTGTGTCATCGGGCTGATTCCCAAAGAGCTGGAAGGCAAAATCAAAATGATTGGAAATGCCGCAGGTACCGGTGCCAGGATGGCCCTGCTATCTGCGGGGGAATTCCGGAGAGCCGGGGACATTGCCGGTGCCGTGGAGTTTGTTGAATTAGGCAGTCATCCAAAGTTTAACAGTATTTTTGGTCAAGCCACATACTTTGATGTCCAGCCTTAAGACGAAAGGAGAGCCGTTGAAATGAATGAACCTGTAGTTTGGGAACTTAAATTGCCGGAGATAACTATAGAAGATGTTTTTCAGGCGGAAGGAGCTGATTACAGTAAACGTCAGCCTCGTCCCAACATTATTGCATTACATAGGGAAATCATGGAGGAAGCCAAGGGGCTGGTTCGCCCAACGGCTATTTGGTGTGAAGCGGCAGTAGGCAAGATCGGGGAGCAGGAGGTTATTCTGGCAGATGGCCAAAAGTTAGCTAGCAGACTGTTAGCTAAAGCAGCCAGAACTGCGGAAAAGTTTATTTTGTTTACCATGACCATTGGAAATGCCATGGATGACCGGGCCGCTGAATACCACAAGGCCGGAAAAGTTATGGAAACCTTCATTATCGATGCTGTTGGTACTGCTTACATTACAAAAAGCGCTTTGGCGGCTCTTGAGAGGATTAATGAGCTGTGTCACAGCAATGGTCTGGAAACCACTTTCCCCATGGGTCCAGGGCACTCATACTGGAGTGAGATGGGGGATATGAAGACTATTTTTAATATTCTCAGACCTGAGCGTGTTAATCTAAAGCTCACAGAATCAAACTTGATGATTCCCCGCAAGTCGGTGGCCATGGTTTTGGGAGTCGGCAGGAAGCTGCCTGACTTAATGGAGAAATCCCATTGTGATTTCTGCGACCTGAATGATTCTTGTAAAATGAGGAGCGACAGTGGCCCGATATGCTAAAAACAGCAGCACTGTTATTAGAATTGTGATAAGAACCTATAGGAAGCAAGTAAAATAACATCTTGATTGGGATTCATCAATAGGATATACTAATATGTGTAGTACTAAACTTCACAAGTATTTGCGTACTGCAAAAAAATTGATCTAGGAGGTTCTGCATGGGCAAAAAAATAAAAAATAAACGGTACTCCCAACAGAATAACGGTAATTTTACAGTAGTAATCATCGTTGTTATGGCGATTTTATTGGGCACAGGCACTATTTGGGCTTTAAATTCGGGGAACAATCCGGGCAGCGGGTCAGCCTCAACGAGTCAGTCCGGCGGCCAAAGTACTGCTTCACTTGAAAGCGAAGTTAAATCATTGACAGATCAGGTTGCTAAAAATCCTAAAGATGCTGCTTTACAGGAGAACTTAGGCACCGCTCTGTTCAATTTAGCCAATGCTTATAGAGATTCCAATAATCCTAAAGCTGCTGAAACCTTTAATAAAACTATCCAGGTTTATAATGGAGCACTGCAGCTAGACCCTAATAGCAAGGAAACTCTTGGCGATCTGGCAACGGCTTATTTCTATTCAAATCAAACCGATATGGCCATCACAACAGTCCAAAAGGCCTTGGCCATTGATCCTGCTTTTGCTCCTGCGTTAATGAATTACGGGATATATTTGGCCTATGGCAAAGGAGATTATGCCGGTGCCATTGCTCAGCTGCAAAAGGTGCCCTCCGGTGCGCCGCAGTATAGCCAGGCCCAGTCTCTGATTCAGGACTTCAAACAGTCTGGATCATCAAATAGCCCACAAAATAAATAGTGTATGAAACAAACCCCTAAGTGGATTTCTCAATAGATGGATCTTCTTAGGGGTATTTTTTTAAAAAGGCTCTTATGCTGACTGTTAACTGCTGCTTGCCGATTCTTGATTATACGCTCTTCACTCTCTACTCCTCACTCACCACTCCCCACTTCTTACACACTTCCCACTCGCTTATTGACTATTAAAATGGGTTGCGTTATAATCAAACGGTAGTGTATGCTAAAAACTATTACATAGTAATTTAAATTTGTAGGTGAAGCTAAATGAACTCAGTGCAAAATTACATTCAAAATGCTGGTCTGGAAAATATTAATATGGGACTGTTGGCCTATTTAACAAACTTAGAGAAGGTCAAAGAAGTGGCTCCTGAAGTTGCCAAATCCATTGTTCAGGAACTCGTGGACCAAAGAACTAACTTAAAGCTTATAGCCAGCGAAAATTACTGTTCCCTATCTGTGCAGTCAGCTATGGGCAACCTGTTGACCGATAAATATGCTGAAGGCTTTCCGGGCCACAGGTTTTACGCAGGCTGTGACAATATTGATTTTATTGAGAATCTGGCCTGCCAGGAAGCAAAAAAATTGTTTGGTTGTGAGCATGCCTATGTTCAGCCGCACTCTGGGGCAGATGCCAACTTAATCGCTTACTGGGCCATTTTGCGCACCAGAGTTCAGTTACCGGAATTGGAGAAAATGGGTCAAACCAATGTTCTCGATTTGAGCAGAGAAGACTGGGATATGCTCCGGGAGAAGCTCGGCAACCAAAAGCTGATGGGCCTAGACCTGTATTCCGGCGGGCATTTGACCCATGGCTATAGGTTTAATGTATCCGCCCAAATGTTTGATGTTTACAGTTATAGTGTTAATCCTCTTACCGGCATGTTTGATTATGATGAATTACATGAAATGTTAAAACGGATCAAGCCGCTCATATTCCTGGTAGGTTTCAGTGCCTATTCCAGAAACATTGACTACGCAAGGCTAAGGGCCATGGCAGATGAGGTCAATGCGGTTCTGATGGTGGATATGGCGCATTTTGCCGGCCTGGTCGCCGGAGGAGTACTGACAGATAATTATAATCCTGTACCCCATGCACATGTGGTCACCAGTACAACTCATAAAACCCTCCGTGGACCCAGAGGCGGGTTAATCCTCTGCACCAACGAATTTGCTGAAAGTGTAGATAAGGGGTGTCCGCTGGTCATCGGCGGTCCGCTGCCCCATGTTATGGCGGCAAAAGCTGTGGCCTTCAGAGAAGCCAATGAACCCGGGTTTAAGGATTATGCGCAAAAGATTGTGCAAAACAGCAGGGCGCTGGCTAAAGCGCTGCAGGAAAAAGGAATGAGGGTGCTTACCGGGGGAACCGATAATCATATTATTCAAATTGATTTAAAAACCTTTAATTTAACCGGCCGGCAGGGTGAAAATGCTTTAAGGGAATGTTCCATAACCCTCAACAGGAATACCCTGCCTAATGACCAGAACGGCCCATGGTATACCAGCGGTTTACGGCTTGGCACACCTGCGGTTTCTACCCTGGGGATGGGAGAAGACCAGATGCAAGAAATTGCTTCGATAATTCATACCGTTTTGAGTAATACTAAGCCGGTCATGACTGACTCGGGTAAATACAGTAAGTCCAATTATGAATTATCGCCGGAAATCAAAGAAAGTGTAAAAGCCAGAGTAACTGCCTTGCTGAAAAAATATCCGGTATATCGGGAAATTGATCTGGATTTACTGACCAAACACTTCATGTAATTGGCAGTAAAAATGTTGTCATCCGGTGTTGATTTTATCAATAATAGATGCTATAATTGAGTCCTCTTGAAGGTTTACAATTTAAATGCGGATGTGGCGGAATTGGCAGACGCACTAGACTTAGGATCTAGCGCCGCGAGGCATGGGGGTTCAAGTCCCTTCATCCGCACCATAATTTGTCTGAAAACCCGCTATTCACGCGGGTTTTAAGTTTCTTTAAGGAGGATTTTTACGCTGTTTTACGGCAAAAAATCTAAAAATAAAATAAAAAAGGCTTTTTAAGCCTTCATTGCCGCAACTAATNACAAGAACTCCTATCGTTTTCGGTTATAACGGAGACGTTTTTTAAAAAATTAGTTGAGTAATTGGATATCTCTGTTTACTGACTTTGACGGAGACCTGCAGTTAAATAATTATTGAGTTGACTTTTCTAATCATGTATGCTATTATCAGTTAGTAATGCGGTCGTGGCGGAATTGGCAGACGCGCTAGATTCAGGTTCTAGTGCCCGTAGGGGTGTGGAGGTTCAAGTCCTCTCGACCGCACCATAATTTGTCTGAAAACCCGCTATTCACGCGGGTTTTAGGTTTTTCCGGGGAGAATTTTTACGCTGTTTCACGGCAAAAAAAACTAAAAATAAAATAAAAAGGCTTTTTAAGCCTTCATTGCCGCCACTAATTTCTTTATTCCCACCATATTGATAGCCCGTTTCAAATTATAGGCAAGAAAACTAAGCCCCAGTTCAGCTGTGGCTTTTTCTATGCCCTTGCATAACAGGTAATGGGCACCATGGTACCATTTGACCGTACCAAAAGGATGTTCGGAAAGGCATAATCGCAGCTTTTGGGTGGGAATGTCATCCTTAATATGCACAACTACGTTCTTCTTGGCCCGCCCTTTTAGAAGCTTGAACGCATTGTAGGGTATTTCCGACGCCGGATATTTCTGCAAGGACTTAAGTGCTGTGCCATACATCAAAATCGGTACATATTTTGTATTGGACCCGAATTTAACGACTTTGTAATTCTTTGACGGTGTGCAGCGATGGGGGCACTGCCGACAAATATCTTTACGCTGCCCTAGCTCCGCCAGCTTTTGTTTAATCTCTTCGGAAGTATAATGAGAGGTTCCCTGATCATCTTGATCGGCTTGATCAAGCCCATTCAGATATTTGGCGATGTGTTCTTCGATCCGTACCAGCTTTTTCTTTAAAATTTCTTCGTTATACATTTTCTTACGGCCGTTGACGGCCCGGAATTTGGAGCCGTCGATGGCAATGAGTTCCCGCTCATAAAGATTCAGATCCATACATACTTTGACAAAAGCCTTGAAGACCTGTTTAACGGCTTTGGCATTGTTCTTGCGGAAGTCTGCTATGGTCCGGAAATCCGGAACCAAACGGTTAAGCAGATAGAAAAGTTCTATATTGCGCCCGCATTCTGTCATCAGTCTCCGGCTGGAACGGATGTGGTTAAAGTAGCCGTATATGTATAGTTTGAGCAGATCTTTAGGATGATAAGGAGGTCTTCCTGTACTGGCCGGTTCGGCATGTTGTATCTTTAATTCACCCATATTTAAACTTTCTACAAAGGCATCAATGATACGCACAGGGTTGTCTTCGTCCAGCAGTTCTTCCAGTGTATTGGTATAAAATTGTATTTGGTGACGGTCTTCTCCGCTTATGTATCCCATAATTGACCCCCAGTTCACTTAAGTGAAAATACTCCTTTATATGAATATTTACCAAATAATAGGCTAATAAAGGTGTTTATGGGTGCGTTTTCGGACAGTTTGACCATAATTTGTCTGAAAACCCGCTATTCACGCGGGTTTTAGGTTTTTCCGGGGAGAGTTTTACGCTGTTTCACGGCAAAAAAACTAAAAATAAAATAAAAAAGGCTTTTTAAGCCTTCATTGCCGCAACTAATCTTTTTGTTCCCACCATATTGATGGCCCGTTTCAAATTATAGGCAAGAAAACTAAGCCCCAGTTCAGCTGTGGCTTTTTCTATACCCCTGCTGTAGGCTCGCAAAATAAAGGAAGCTAAATTCGCTTCTTAATCTCAAATTAATTAATCTGCAAGTAATTCTAATGCCAAAGTATTTTGAGATAAATTATTAGATTATTTTAGATAGAAAATGTGGACACAATGAGTTGTGAGGTGATGATCTTGCAGCTCATTTTTCATGTAGAATGTACACCCGAGGAATATCATAAGGCAGGCCGAAGGTTTACTTTTCCAAGACCTGAACGCTGCTTGCATCCAGAATGCCTGATGCCTATTCCACCAGAGTCACACGGGTTCTATACCCGCAATGCTATTACCATCGATTTCGCCGGTCGAATTTTGATCCGCCGGTTCTATTGTGAGTACTGCGGCCACACTATGTCGTATTTGCCATCTTTTTGCCTGCCTCATTACCAATACACTCTGGAAATGATTTTCTTAGGTCTCTTATGCCATTTTTTTAAGCTTCTTCCTCTTCTGTTTGTTTTGATGCAACATCTTTACTGGCAAAGGCAACATCTGCAGTTTTACCGTCGACGGTTTAAAGCAAATCTTACGCGGATTCAAATAGTTTTACGAAATCTTATTCCCGAAATCGTGTTACCGTCGGATGAAAACGACATAACAAAAAGAGCCCAAAAGGTGTTAAACATTGTTACTACTGGATTTAATTCAATCCAGGCCTTCTCGTCAAGGTTTTTCGCACAATGCAATAACTCTTTTATGGCTCCTTGCAAATTAGTTTAGCCAGCAAGGGGCTTTTTTATGAGTTAAGCCTTGTCGAAGTTGGTTACAACACAATTTTTGCATAGGCCTCACCACTCATGGGTGGTATTATGCAGGTAATGGGAATTGTTTAACCGGTTGAACAGCCCTGTTAATTACCTGTATAAGCTGAGGTGTATTTGTCTTGCTCTCAAACAAGGATAGAGAAAATATTGCTCTGAAGCGATTCTCTTTAATTAGCCCGGTACTAAACGGCCAGATACCGAATCAAAAAGAATATTTCGAAAGCATCTGCATTAACCCCATTGACATGCCATATTACGGTTCTAAGAGTTATTCTCCAAAAACCTTGGCAACTTGGCTTAACGATTACCGCAGGGGTGGCTTGGAAGCACTAAAACCCGGTTATCGAGCCGATCGAGGTAAGAGCCGTAAAGTCAGTACAGACATCGCCGATAAAATTAGGGAAAAGCGAGCCCAAATGCCACGTATCAGTAGCATCTTGCTTTATGAGGAACTGGTTCGTGAAGGGGTTATTCTCCCGGAAAAGTTATCCCAAGCTACCTTTTATCGCTTCCTGGCTGTCAACCCGGAGCTTGCTGCCGGAAAGAACCCGCAAAACACTACCGAAAAGGAGTTAAAACGCTTTTCCCGCCAATGGGCGAATGAATTATGGCAGACCGATATCATGTTTGGGCCATATTTAAGAGTCGGTAAATCGAAAAAGCAGACTTATCTATTAGCTTTTATCGATGATGCTTCACGGCTTGTGACTCATGGTCAATTCTTCTTTAGCCAGAACTTCACGGCCCTGCGAGTAGCCTTAAAAGAAGCAGTGTTAAAACGCGGTGTGCCGAAGATGATCTATACCGATAATGGGAAGTGGTCGTGTTATCAGTAGGCCCTGAGCGTGCAGAAGCGGCTATCCGTAGCTGCCTGGCAATGGGCGCAGACCGGGGCATCATCGTGACCGACCCGGCCACAGAAGGCGGCGACGAGTTCGCTACAGCAACAGTTGTGGCTAAAGCCGCACAAAATGAAGGATTTGACATAATTCTGGCAGGCTTCCAGGCAGTAGACGACGGCTCCGGCCAGGTAGGTGCCAGAGTAGCAGAACTGTTGAACATCCCACAGGTAACCATCGTAACTAAACTGGATATTGAAGGCGGCAAAGCAGTAGCCACCCGTGAAATCGATGATGGAGTAGAGTTAATCGAAGTGCCCCTTCCGGCCATATTCACAGCGCAGCAAGGCTTAGCAGAACCGCGGTATCCTTCGATGAAAGGAATCATGCAAGCCAAGAAGAAGCCCTTAGACCGTTTGACACTGGAAGACCTGGGAATGTCAGCAGGTGAAGCGGGTGCCAGTGCGGCTAAGGTAACGATAGAAGCTCTGACCATGCCTCCTGCCCGTCAGGCCGGGAAAATAGTCGGGGGCGAACCGGTAGATGCGGCAGTAGAACTAGTCAAGCTTTTACGTACTGAAGCAAAAGTAATTTAATAGTAGGGAGGGGTAGATAAACATGGCTGGTGTATTAGTATTTGCCGAACAAAAAGGCGGCAATTTCAGACAAGTGATATTTGAGATGTTGGGAGAGGGAAAAAAGATTGCCCAGCACTTGGGTGAAGAATTGCAAGCAGTAGTAGTAGGTGAGAATGCAAAAATGTAATATAATATACATGTAGGTGGTGTTCAAATGAAAGACTTGGAAAAACTGATTGATGAGGTTAACGGCTCAATGTCCATGGAAGGCATGCCGCTTACCAAAACCGATAAGGATAGAATCCGGCAATGCGCAGGCAACGATGAGCTGGTTGAAAAAGCAATTGCTGAACTCGTAAAAAAGCATACCGTTGTCAGGGAACATGGCTATGAACAACGATTATAGCTACAGCTACGAGTGGGATCAAAGATACTGTTACCCACATTCAAATGTGCTTATCAACAAGCTGGGAATTGAGGATGCGGAAAAGCTTCACATAGCCGAAAGGGAAATCACCTCTCTTAGAATTGCAAATGCAAAAATAAGCATCATAAAAGGCGAATTTGATCTGCTTCATTTAAAGAAAATTCACAAGTATATATTCGGAGATATTTACGAATGGGCTGGCGAAATCAGATGGGTAAACATTGCCAAAGGCAATATGTTTTGCAGCTATGAGTATATAGAAGCCAATGCCGTTTTGCTCTTCAACAGGCTGAGAAGGGAGAATTATCTGAAGGATGCTGCCAGGGAGGAAATACCCCTCCGCCTCGCATATTATCTAAGCGAAATCAATGTTCTCCATCCTTTCAGAGAAGGCAACGGCAGGGTGCAAAGACTCTTTATTGAATACCTGGCCGAAAACGCAGGGTACAGGGGTAATACCAGCGTAGCTGTCATAGGGCGCAAAGTAGATGTAATTGTATGGAAGCAACATAAAGTAATTGAGAAATTTAGAAACTATCGTTATAATAAGACCATAAGGGAGGTTTTGACTTATGGAAGTGCGAAAAGATGATATTCATAGTTTGGTTGACCGTCTTCCGGAGAACGATCAGAAAACAGTGCTTGATTTCATCCAGTATCTGATTGATCGTTCTCAGGGAAAACCAGCCGGTTGGGCGGAAATAGATAAAGCTGACCCTGATGAAGAGCCTTTAACTGAGGAAGAACTTCGACAGCTTAACAGTGATGCCGGTTATGTGACGGGGGAGGAAGCAAAGCGTGAGTTTGGATTACAAACTAATTTACCATAAGGATGCAGTTAAGTTTTTGGCTAAACAGGAAAAGGCTGCTCAAGAAAGAATAGCACAAGGGCTGAAGGGTCTTCTCGTAATTCCTCCGCACGGAGATATCAAACCGATGAAAGGACGTCAGGGATTATATCGCCTGCGAATTGGATCTTACCGCATACTCTTTGAAATACAACATAAGGAGAAAATTATTTACATACAGGCCATTGATTTTCGTGGTAGTATTTATTAAGTATTTTTTCCTTAACGTAGGAAAACCGACTTTTCGTGTGCGTATAATAGAGATATATACTGAATACTGAGGTTATAAACTGGATAACAAAGTCATAAACTAATAATTAACGGGAGTACTTTTTAGTACTTCCCTTTTTTTGTGTTGCATTGATTCTAAATCTATCTTTCTATATATTTTCACCTAAAGTTTCAGTAAAATAGCTTATTTGTGCAGTACATACTGATTGTTCGTTAAACTGTGTCGCATAAGCAATATATGTATTCTTCGGTGCGACCATTTCGGAATAATTATGATTGTATTTTAGTGTTAGATTATCTCGACAAGCATCTATGATTATTACTAATTTTATTTCCCGGTTAAAGGCTTTAGTAAACTGTTGAATATTAAAGGCACTTTCTTCAACCATCAATTTGTTGTCAATATTTGTTCCAAAATCAACTGGGTAAACATAGTTTTGACCTTGACTTTGACCTCCATGCCCTGAAAAATAGATAATATTTAATGAATCGCATGGTGCATCAATAGCGAAGCTATCTACAGTTCTTGTCATATTTTCAAGAGAACAATCTAAAAATGATGTCGTTTCAAAGTCAAGTTGCTTTAGCTTTTTCTCCAATATATATACATCGTTAGCTGTGCTTGGCAAATCTTCTGCCGCAATTGAGTGACTTGGATGATTGTAGCGATTCACGCTCTTTGGCGGTAACATAGTCACCGCCAGATTCGGTTATCAGTAAACTTATGTTTGTTGTCAATGACGGTGGGTAGTGATGATNGAAAAACAAATATCCTCCCACAAAAAGTAGGAGGAATGCTAAAAGGTTGGTTCAGGGAAACCCTTGTCCCAACTGGCTCGGCGAATGCCGAGAGTCTATGAAATTATGAGGAGGTTAAATCCGATGGATAGGTTTCACAGAGGTTAATCAGCGGAATGTAATGAACGGAGCCGGAAATTATAGCTCTTTTTCCGGCTGCAAATTCCTGAGTTTACCGGCAAACCAGGCGGTATGCAGATCTTCTTCAATATGGTTGTTCTTGAGTATTTTTAAGAGTTCCTCATCACTATTATTTTCTGCTTTAAGGGCTGCGATCAAGTCTTTGTAATCTTTCATCGCCTTTTGCTCCAGCAAGATATCCGCCTTAAGTGTATTTTCCAGACCGGTAAATGAAATAAGCTTTCCAGCCACACTGCCTAGAATCGGTGAAATAACATCCCCTATTTTGGTGGGTTGACCGCCTATCTCTTTTATTTTCCCGGCGATATTGTCCACATGCTGCTGTTCCATATAAGCAATACGTGCAAAGGCCTGACCTATATAAGTACCATCAAATGTTTTGCTTTGGGCCGTATACCAGTCAACCTGGTTTAGTTCAAGGCTGTAAAACCAGTTTAACTTTGCTATTAATTGTTCTTTCTCCATGAGCTTACCTCGCCTCGTTTTATCCTGTTTTCTCTAGAATTTCCTATCCTTAAAATTATATACGTAATTCCAAGTCCTGCCAGGAGGACTTTTCCTCTGGTTATAATTAGGATATAATATAAAAATATGATGAAACCAGGCGCAGTGAAACAAGCGGAGATACACTTAAGGAGACTTTACTGAAAATGGCTGAACCTGTCATCATTAAAAACATCTAGTAATTTGACAAAGTAATAAAAATCGCATTAGAATGAGGAGGCTGGCAATTAGTGGTTACGCCTGTTATCGATTTTCATATTCACCTGGTTAAGTATGAGTCTCATCATCCCTGGGCGGTGGAGTTTATAGAGAAATTTCGCCCTGACAACTATCAGAACTTTATTGAGGAAATGTCAAAGCCTGACGCTTTTGCAGAACTACTTAGAGAAAACGGCGTTGATTACGGTGTGATCCTGCCGGAAATCTGCCCCATTACCACTGGAGTCTGCTCAAATGAGGACGTGGCTGCTTTTTGTCGTGATTATGACTGCCTGATTCCTTTTGGCACAGTTAATCCTTTCATGACGGCACGGCCTGCGGAATTAGTGGAAAAACTGGTTAAAGACGATGGATTTAAGGGGCTGAAGTTATACCCGACCTACAGCTATTTTTACCCCAATGACCAGATGATGTATCCTATCTACGCCAAGGCTCAGGATCTTGGAATTCCGGTAATGTTCCATACAGGCACTTCGATTTTCCGGGGTTCGCGGGTGAAATTTGGGGACCCGGTCTTTTTTGATGATATCGCAGTGGATTTCCCGGAGCTTACAATAATCATGGCCCATAGTGGACGAAATTTTTGGTATGACACTGCCTTTGCCCTGTCCAAATTACATCCCAATCTGTATATGGAAATTGCCGGTCTGCCCCCACAGAACCTCCTGAATTATTTTCCAAATTTCGCAGCCAATGCGGACCGGATACTCTTTGGCACTGATTGGGCGGGCATACCGGGCACAATTAAAGATAATATTGACGAGTTTAAGAAACTTCCAATACCTGAAGATGCCAAAACCAAAATCCTGGGCAAAAATGCCGCAAAAATACTGGGACTGCATAAATAAGTTAGAATATGAGAAAATTTCTTTAGGAAAATATTGAGGAAATCCATGGATTGTGCTAATATATGTATTGATTTGACGCCCTTTGGCATTTTCAGAAAGAGCGCCTTTTGGAGAATTATTCTTCGGAAGGTTTTTTTCTTGCAACAATTTAAGTTTACAGATAAAAAGAGGTGCCCAAAATGTTAAAGCTTTTACGCCGGGTTATTATTGGTAAGCCTATGGAATCAGCACGTCTGGCCCATGAACGGTTCTCTTCCTTTAAAGGTCTGGCTATCCTTTCGTCAGATGCTTTATCTTCTGTGGCTTACGCCGGTGAGGAAATTCTGCATGTGCTGTTCCCGGTTATCGGGGTCGCGTCGTTCGACCTTATGGCACCCATCGCTGCAGCTATCTGACTGTTATTGTTAATAGTAAGTCTCAGCTACAAACAGATAATCGATGCCTTTCCCAGAAGTACAGGCGGCGCATACATCGTTTCCAGGGAATACCTGGGGGTCAATGCCGGGCTCGTTGCCGGTGCCGCTTTGTTATTCGATTACGTGTTAACCGTTGCAGTTTCCGTTTCCGCCGGTGTAGCGGCATTCACATCGGCTTACCACCCGGCGGCACAATATAGAGTTGAACTGTGCCTGCTGATTATCACTGTCCTGATAATCTTAAACCTGCGGGGAATCACAGAGTCAGCAAATGTCTTTAGTTTTCCTACCTATGCCTTTATAATCTCAATGTTTCTACTTGTTGGGCTTGGCGTGTATAAGCTGCTTTTTGCCGGGCTTACCAACCCTGTACCAAATATTACAGCCCAATCAACTGATTTAAGTGCTCTTGCTTTTACTTGGCTGATACTCCGTTCTTTTTCATCAGGATGTACGGCCCTTTCAGGTGTAGAGGCGGTGAGTGATGCTGTCCCTAATTTTAAAAAACCTGAAAATAAAAATGCTAAAGCCGTTCTTACAATGCTGGTTACCCTTTCTTTTATCATGTTTGGTGGTTTAACCTTCCTTACATTTGTGCTGCATGTACAGCCGGTCCACGAAATGACGGTGATTTCACAGGTTGCCCACTTGGTTTTTGGCCAAGGGATCTTGTTTTACCTGTTTCAAACCAGTACTTTCCTGATTCTGGCCCTTGCCGCCAACACAGCCTTTGCCGGTTTTCCTTTGCTGGCCTCACTAATTGCCAAAGACGGCTTTTTACCAAGGTATCTGGCCCTTCGCGGAGATAGGCTGGTTTTCAGTAACGGCATAGTTTTGTTGGGTTTATTAGCCGCTCTCCTGTTGATGATTTTCGAAGGGATTACCACCAGGATTATTCCTTTATACGCTGTCGGTGTCTTTACCTCCTTTACTTTGGCCCAGTCAGGAATGGTTATAAGATGGTTAAGCCGTCGAACCGGGCAATGGCGGAGAAAACTTGCCATTAACGGAATAGGAGCTTTAATAACCGGAGCAGTAACTATCATTATTGCTGTAACCAAATTTACACATGGCGCCTGGTTTATTCTAGTCCTGATTCCGGCAATGGTTTATGTTTTCCATACAGTCCATCAGCATTATCTGGATGTCAAGGCACAATTGGATTTTGATAACTATCATCACAGGGAAGCCTTGAAACACAAAATCATTATCCCTGCCGCCAGCCTTACCAATGTGGTGGCTAATACTATTGATTACGCCAAACTGCTCAGTGATGATGTAAAAGTTGTGCATATTTCCACTGACAAAGAGTTTACCGAGAAATTCGTGAAAAAATATGAAACCTGGAATCCAGGCATTGAGTTAGTAATATTAGATTCTCCCTACCGCTCTGTAATGGACCCGCTTGTGGAATATATTGTTGAAAAAGACAAAACCAAAGCCGAAGGAGAAGTCGTCACAGTCCTAATTCCCGAGTTCGTCACTATCAAATGGTGGCACCGGTTCCTGCACAACCAGACAGGCCTGCTGCTGCAAAATATGCTGGTCTTCCAAACTGATGTGGTTGTAACAACAGTACCGTTTCACCTCAGGAATGGCAAAGGGCAAAAAGTAAAATCTTAAAGTAGAAAACCCACTTGACTGTATAATCAAGTGGGTTAATATTTGCTTAAATGGTCGGGATGACAGGATTTGAACCTGCGACCTCACGGTCCCGAACCGTGCGCTCTACCAAACTGAGCCACATCCCGAATAATATCATTTTGTCCTGACAATTTACTATTATATATCGTTCTAGAGCATTTTGCAACCTTAAATAGATAAATCCAGATTATTTCTGAATTCCCTTACAGTTGCCAGAGGAAACTACATTTTCTATGCGAAAATCTTTTAATTAAAACAACCTGCTTCCGGAGGCCAATATCACATGAATTTATTAAAAATCAACCCTAACAAAAAATACTTACTTCTCCCTGACACTCTCTGGGACGGTGCTGCAACCCAGCCCATGAGAAACCAGGCTGTTTTGATCAGCAACGGATTAATCAAAAAAGTCTTCCCCGTTCATTTGACAGACCAACTACCAGGAACCGAAGTCATTAATTTACCGGGGATTTTCCTGATGCCTGGGTTAGTCGATTGTCATGTCCATTTTTCCATGAACTGTGCAAACCTTTTTCAGGCTATTGATGATTGGTTCAACCGGCCAACAGCGGTCATGGATTTAGCCCGGCAGGCTGCCACGGACTATCTGGCAAACGGAGTCCTGGCGGTCAGGGATGGTGGCGACAAAATGAATATTGGGCTAATGGTTAGAAATCACATTAATAAAGGCGACTTCCCAGGACCCCTGGTTACAGCAACAGGACAAGCCCTGTTTCGCCACGGTAAATACGGTGATTTTCTGGGACCGGGGGTAACATCTTTTCCAGATGCTCTGACTCAGATAGATAAGTTTAAGGAGACCGGAATTGACCAGCTCAAGGTGATCTTATCAGGTCTGGTCAGCTTCAAAGAATATGGTCTGGTAGGTGCTGTTCAGTTTTCCACCACAGAACTTACCGAGATAGTGAAAAAAGCTCATGGACTGGGACTAAAAGTAATGACTCATGCCAGCTCGGCCAGAGCGGTGGAAACTGCAATTGCGGCAGGAGTGGATTCTGTTGAGCACGGTTATTTTGTGCAGAGGTCCCAGTTAGAAATTATGGCTGATAAAAATATAGCCTGGATACCAACTCTGGCACCATTGGGAAATCTAGTGGCCAGTGGGCAAATTCCTTATCCGGGGGCTGACGGTGATGTGATCAAAAGATCCTTTGAACTTCAGCTAGCACGGGTTTATGAAGCTCACCAACTGGGTGTAAATCTGGGGATTGGCACCGATGCAGGAGCCAACCAGGTTTGGCATGGCTGTTCTTACCATCAGGAAATCCAATACTATGCCATGGCCGGACTGGCCAACAAGGATATAATCAGAATGGCCACAGGGATCTCAGCAAAGATTGTTGGCCAGGAAGACAAGTTGGGCAGCATGTTACCAGGGAAAGCCCCATTTCTAATCGGCTTGGCCGGAAATCCCTTTGATAGCCTGACAAGCCTGAAATTGCCATGTATTGTGATCATACCTGAATTACTCTAAGCTCTTCCATAGAATCCCTTAGTTCCACCAAATGCATCTTCTCTTCTTCCAACAGCTTACTAAGGGCCTGTTTGACCTCAATAGAATGGGCCAGGTTATACATTTCCTGATAGAACAGGATGGCATCCTTTTCCGCCTGGATGCCTATGTTTAAGACGTCAGCAGGAGTTTTGATATGATCATCATTAACTTCCCCTGAAGAAGGAAATAAACCTGAATTGGCCAACATCCTCAAATACCTGTTTGACTCCTGTGAAACTAATTCCCCGGCATCCGGCAGATCCAACAGCTTTTTAAATATCCTGGCATGCTCTTTCTCCTCTTCCGCCAATCTCTTAAACATATCAGCTACTTCATTATCTTTAAACTTCCCGGCAGCCCAGGAATAAAAATTTTGCCCCTTCTCCTCCATCGTTAATGCCATTCTAGCTACATCACTTACTGTTAGTTCCGTAGTCTTCACAAAAATCAAATCCCCCTTACTTATTGTCTTTTCCGCATATTATGTTTTCTGACCTCAACACCTTATACGGTATGCCTCAACGGGATGCCTCAATAGTTTTAATAGTTTTCATGTTATATTAGTTTTATGCAATATTCAATAATTATACTGAAAATATTTCTGGTAACTATCTCGACACTGGGGAATAATCCCTCTTATAAACCTTTGTACTTGGTAAAAACTAAAAGAAAAAGGAGGGCTTAAATTGCAGGAACAAGACCCTACAACAAGTCAGGAACAAGGTCCAGTGTCAGGTAATGATGATTTGGTTCGACTGTGGCAGGAAATGGGTGCTTCTACCGGCAGTTTATTAGGTAGAATAATCGGTCTGACAGCCCAATATGGTCTCACTTCATACCAGCAAAATTTCGTTAAACCCTTGCAAGAATACAGCTCCAGAATCCCCGCCGCTCCCCCGGAACCTGGCGTCGCTCCTGATGTGAGACAACAAACTTGGCGGGAAATGGGGCGGGAATATGGTGAAATGCTGGGTAATTCCATAGGCATGACCATGGATTTAATGATCAAGACACTGGAGAATGGTGCCCAGTCATCAGTACCCGGCTATAATCAGCAGACTGATGGCAGCAGCAGCCAGGAACAAGAGTGAACTCGTTCAACTAAAGTTGAACATCGAGACTTCGGTGGGGGAGTCTACCCCCACCGAAGCGGAGTACGGGGAACCACTCCCACTTATAGAAGTGGGAGTCTTACGATAGGATAAAGCGTATATAAGAAAAAACCGGCAGCAGGCTGAGCACTTTCCTTAAAGAAGAAAAATATGTGCTGTAACCTCTGCCGGTCTCTGCGTACAATACTGTCCTGCCTTTCCAGCCTAAAATTTAAATCTCTCAAATAATTTTTTTTTGCTTTCAAGTCAAAACTTTCAAGTCAAAACTATTGATTTATTAAAAGTTTTCATGTATCATTTCTTAAATGATAATTACAAGTATTTATGCTGTCCATGGACAGAAGCTTTGTGAACTCGCATGAGGGAATCAAGACAAAAAATGTCATGGATTTCCTGCTGTAGAAATAGAACCGGAAAAGGATGATCAATTTATGAAGGAACTCGCAATTTACGGGAAAGGCGGCATCGGTAAATCGACGGTCAGCGCCAATCTGTCTGCTGCTCTTGCGCTTGCCGGACGGCGGGTGCTGCAGATAGGCTGCGACCCGAAGCACGATTCCACGAGACTCCTGACGCACGGAAAAAAGCTCACCACCGTCCTCGACTACATGCGGGTCACGAATCCGCTGGATTACAGGCTTGAGGATATTTTGCTCCACGGTTTCGGCGGCATAGGGTGCGTGGAAGCGGGCGGACCAAAGCCCGGTGTCGGCTGCGCCGGTCGCGGTATCATCAGCACCTTCGAGCTGCTGAATCAATTTAAGCTGAAGGAACACTATGACACCGTTGTCTATGATGTGCTCGGGGACGTGGTGTGCGGCGGCTTTGCCGTGCCGATCCGCAAAGAATATGCTGATACCATATTTATCGTGGCCTCCGGCGAGTTTATGGCACTGTATGCCGCAAACAACATTCTGCGCGGCATCCGCAATTACGACAACGAGGAAAGACGCGTCGCCGGCATCGTGTACAACCGCCGCAATATCGAAGATGAAGATGGGCGCGTCAAGCGCTTCGCGCGCGCCGTCGGGCTGCCTGTATGCGCGGTCATTCCTCGCAGCGATGCCTTTACCCGTGCGGAAAAGGCGAATATGACCGTCGTTGAGCAAAATACTGACCAGGATGTCATAAACATTTTTTCAAAGCTTGCCCAAGCACTGGTAAGCGGCTGTGCGCTCTATGAGGCAAAACCCCTCACTGACGAAGAGCTTGAAAGTGTCGTGCTTGGCTGCGTGGAAACAGTTGCCTCACAAATGCCGGCTGCACCGGCACCCGCAGTCAAGGCTGCACCAACTCCTATGCAGCCGGAAATAGACCTCACCGACCCGAACAGGTATCTCTCCAAAAACGTGATACGCAGCGAGCCGCTCCAGGGCTGCGCCTTCAATGGTGCCATATCCGCGAGCGTACAGATCGGGGATGCCGTGATTTTAGCCCATTCGCCGAAGAGCTGCACCTACATCACATACCAGACCGTCAGCTCCACCGGACGGAGAGCGCTTTTCGAGCGCGGTACTCTGCTGCCGGTTTCCATAGCTCCGAATCTGGAATCTACCGAGATGGGCGAGACGGAGATGATTTTCGGCGGGATGGAGAAGCTTGCGGACAAAATCCTTGAGGTCAAGTCGCGTCAGCCGCGGGCGATCATCGTCGTAAGCGCTTGCCCGGCCGGAATAATTGGGGACGATGCCGACAGGGTCAGGCAGTTTTCCGAGCCGGGGCTGCCTGTCATCACCATCAAGGCGGATGGCAACATGGCCGGCGATTATCTGCAAGGGATGCTGATGTGTTATACCTCGCTGGCAAGGCAGATCATCCGGAAGGATACACCTGTCATACCGGACACTGTGAATGTGGTTTTTGAAAAAGCCGTCGTGACAAACACAAACGATAATTTCCGGATTATGAATGGTTTCCTGGAGCGTCTCGGCGTCAGGGTGAACTGCCGTTTCCTTTGTGAGTCGACCTTCGACAGCCTGGAAAACTTCTGCGCAGCGCAGCTTAACCTGCTGGCGCATAAGGATTATACGGGAAAGTTGCTGGAAGACTTTTTAACCCGTGAATACGGCTCCGTCTTTTTTGACAGGGCCTTTCCTGTGGGCTTTGCCGAGACAGAAGATTGGCTGCGTGGCGTGGCCGCATTTTTCGGCAGGCCTGAAGCCGCTGAAGCGATTATATCCGAGCACAGGGAGCAGTACGCACGCGAGGTGGAAGCCTTGAAACCTCTCCTGGCGGGCAAAAAGCTCATGGTTATCACCTGTAACCATGAGCTGGACTGGATACTTAAGACAGCAATCGATGTCGGCATTGAGATCGTAAAAATCGGGGTGCTGAATTTCTCACAGGATGAGGGCTTCCGCACAAGGCTTGGTGCACCTCTCCCGGTGGAGGAAAAATATAACAGTGATAACCGTGAAGCGGACCTTATGCGCTACAGGCCGGACATCCTGCTCACAAACTATGCGTCCTCTATCGCGGACGAGGTCTTTGTGGCCGATACCATCCCTATGTGCCCCAATGTCGGCTTTTATTCGGGGCTTTTCATGGCAGGGCGGTGGGCGCGGCTTCTCCAATTGAACCTGAAGGGAGAGTGGAAGCAGGATGAGCGGCTATTTAAACAATATTACGCCGGATAGCTTCTCCGGTATCGTTTTCGCCCTCGAAGGTGTCTCGCGGTCGGTAGTGTTAATAAACGGCCCTACGGGATGTAAGTTTTATCATGCCTCGATCTCCGACAACCAGACCATCAGACAGTTTGAATTTGATCCGCTCAATTATCCGGAAAAGTGGTATTTCGGACAGCCCCGCGTGCCATGCACCTATTTGGACAGCGGCGATTACATTTACGGCAGCAAGGATAAGCTGACAGAGGCACTGGAATTCTTCCGCGACAACGTATCCTTTGAGCTTCTGTGCATCGTCAATTCGCCTGGCGCCGCACTGATCGGCGACGACCTTAGAGGCATCGCCGGGCAGATCATTCCGGACAAGCCGGTTATCGTCATCGAAACGCCGGGCTTTTCCAGCGATATCTGTACCGGCTATGAAGCGGCGGCAATCGAGCTTTTCAAGCAAATACCCATCCCTGAACCGGCGCGGCTGGAACCGAAAACGGTAAATATTTTAGGGCTTCCCATTTTTCATAAATATTACGCCGGCGATATCGCCGAGCTTAAACGCCTCATGGAGCTTTGCAGCATCTCCGTGAACTGCGTCATCTGTGCCGACTGCGATGTGGAGAGCATCCGGAGCGTTCCCGGAGCAGCTTTGAATATTGTGATCCATCCCGAGTACGGAGTGAAAACGGCTCAATACCTGAAGGAACGGTACGGCACTCCGCTTTATATCTGCGACGGGCCGCCGGTCGGCTTTGCCGCAACGGAAAAGCTGATGGGCGATCTTTGCGCTATTCTGGATGGTGATATTTCCCCTTTTTCACATGACAGCGGACGGGCGCGCGCAAGGGCATATTCATATATCTCTAAGATCAACTCGCTGACGGGACTGCCGAAGGGCGTCAATTTCGCGGTTGAAGGCACATACTCCGAGCTGTATGCTTATACCGACTTTCTTGTCAGGTATTTCGGTATGATTCCGGAATGCTTAAACGTGCTAAATGAGCGGAGCGATTTCTTCAAAAGCCGTCTGCTCGGCCTGCTGGACGGGTTTAATCTGCCCCAGGTGCTTGCCCGGGATATTCTGGAGACTAAAAGCGAGCTGGTCTTCGCCTGCGGCAACACGATAGGGAGGCTGAAGCTGAAGAAGCATATTTTTTCAGGCATCGAAATATCCCTGCCTTCCATCGGCTATATCGATGTGATCCCCAAAACGCATCTTGGTATTCAAGGCGCGCTCCTGCTGACGGAACAAGTACTAAATGGGCTGATTTTTTAAATCTATGAAAATCAGCAAGCTTTTACTTTGCCGGCTGCAATTATAAAGGGAGTGTCGCACAACTACTTTTTAAGTAGTTAGCGACACTCCCTTTTTGTGTGAATAAAGCCGCCACTTCAGTTCTCTTCATAAACTGATTTTATTTCAGGGGCTGGCATAAAAAGGGCTTACAGAATCCTGCTGAGGGCCAACAGTTACCGGATCCTGGCGGTTATTATTCTGCCCAGGCTGTGGTGTAACATAGAAACCCTGGCTCTGAGCCTGGTTTTGCTGCCCCTGGTTCTGCCCCAGGTTTTGCCACTGGTTTTGCCCCTGGTTCTGCCCCTGGCTCTGTCCCTGGTAGGGCTGCCCTTGTTGAGCCGGCATCATCATGGGCAACGGCATCATCATCGGCGGCGTCGGCATCATCATTGGGGGCGATGGCATCATCACCGGCGGGGCCGGCATCATCATCGGCGGCGATGGCATCATGACCGGGGGCATCATTGGGACAATCGGCATCATTACCGGGGGCGTCGGGACCACCATCGGTGGTGTCGGGACCGGCATTGGCGGAGCTGGAACTGCCATCGGTGGAGTCGGAAACATAACAGGCATCGCAAAATTCTGATTGGTCTTCTGTGTGGTGTGCTGTTGACTGTTTTGCAAATTCACTAAATAACACCTTCTTTACATATAATCATTCTATTATTTAGGTGTTACCCGCTTGCCACTACAATATAACTGGAATGTTTTACCGCTTGACACTCCCCATGTCTAAAGCCAGGGGATTCTTGGGTGATTAAACGCCAGTCCATTTCTGG
>JAVSMW010000006.1:241168-266582 GCA_032027005.1 Thermincola sp.
AAATACAACAAAATTACAGTATTGTTGTATTTTATGGTTATGTTTACCAATGCCATGAATTTAAAAGATTAACGAACAAAAAGAGTCGCACAGTAATATAATTACACTTTGCGGCTCTTTCTAGTGTATTTTTTGAAGTTGTAGTGGTCTGCTGAACTGGACGCAAGGTGATTGTCCTCAGAGGATTGCACTGCGGCACGCAACGGAGCCGGAGGGCGTTTTTCTCCGCATGCTCAAAGGGCCCGAAAGCAAAATGAATAGGCTGGCTGTCGAGATGGCCAGCCTATTCATTTTATCCGCGAGCCTTAGGAATCAACGCTCCGACCGGGCAAACCCGGACACACTCATTACACTCGGTACAGCGGGATTCAGCCAAACTGGTTTCGCCAAAAGTAGAGACTTTGCGTGCGATCCCCCGTTTCACAAAACCAATGGCACCAACTTTGGCCTTTTGCTGATCAGCCCAGACACAGCGCCCGCAAAGGACACACCTGCTCGGGTCATAAACAAAAGAATCCAGGCTGTCATCAATGGGCTGCTCTTGAGTCAATTGTCTTAAGCGGTTCAGTTTTAACTTCAGGCCTCTCTCTTTGGCAATTTTCTGCAGCTCACAACTGCCATTGCGGGCACACTTGGCACAGCCCAGGCGGTGATTGGACAGCAACAGCTCGAAAGCAGTCCCGACCAGCCTGTCAATCCGCTTGCTTCTGGTCCTAACCACCATACCTTTGACAACAGGCTGGGTACAGGCAGTCACAGGATTGAGCAGGCCGTCTACCTCTACAAAACACAGGCGGCAGCTGGCCGCTGGTTTCTCTGCTTCATCATGAGCACATAGATGTGGAATATAGATACCGTTTTCCAGGGCCGCCTTTAGCACACTGATACCTGCCTGTGCTGAAAAATGCTTATCATCAATGGTAATCGTTACAGTCTGGTTCATGTTAATTCCCCCCTCCTTCCATGACTGGAGGAGATTGTTTAATTATCGCCTGGTACAAGGGCAAGCAGGTAACCAGGCAGTTATCGCATTTCACACACTTCTCCAAATCTATAGCCTTAAGCTTATCAGGTCTGGTATACACAGCCTCCACCGGGCAGCTGGCAATACAGGCATCACAAAGTTTACTGCACTTTTCGGGAACAATATAATAGGTGATCAGCTCCTTGCACATTAAGGCCGGACAGCGTCCTTCCTCAATATGGGCTTCATATTCATGGCGGAAAAAGCGAATTGTGGTCAGCACCGGGTTGGGAGCTGTCTTGCCTAATGCGCAGAGGGAACCTAAATTTATGTCTGCAGCCAGATCCCAGAGTAAATCAATATCCTCCGGCTTACCGCGGCCCTCAGTGATATCTGTCAGAATGTCCAGCATCTGCTTGGTTCCCAGGCGGCAGAAGGTGCATTTTCCACAGGATTCGTGCTGGGTAAATTCCAGGAAAAAGCGGGCAATCTCAACCATGCAATCATCTTCATCCAAAACCACCAAGCCGCCGGAACCCATCATTGCTCCGGCTTCTTTAAGCGAATCGAAATCAATGGGCAAGTCCAGTGCCGATTCGGGCAGGCAGCCTCCGGAGGGTCCGCCGATTTGCACGGCCTTAAATTGTTTCTCATCTTTGATGCCATTACCCACATCATATACGAGGGTCCTTACAGTAGTACCCATGGGCACCTCGGCCAGCCCGGTGCCGACCACCTTACCGGCCAGGGCAAAAACCGCCGTTCCGGGGCTGCCGGGAGTGCCGATACTCTTAAACCAGTCGGCACCGTTCCTGATTATATGGGGAATATAGGACAAGGTTTTGACATTATTGATAATAGTAGGTTTTCCCCGGAGGCCTGATACGGCAGGAAAAGGCGGCCGATGGCTTGGTATCCCGGCATTGCCTTCAATTGACGCAATGAGAGCAGTCTCCTCGCCACAGACGAAGGCCCCCGACCCTTGGAAAACCGTAATAGTTAACTTAAAATCACTGCCAAGGATTGAATTACCCAGAACTCCTTTTTCATTGGCTTGAGCAATGGCAGTATGCAGGCGGTCAATTGCCAGCGGATACTCTGCCCGGACATAAATATAACCTTCATTGGCACCTACAGCGTATGCAGCTAAAATTAATCCTTCCAAGAGCTGGTGGGGGTTTGACTCCAGGAGGGCACGGTCCATAAAGGCCCCCGGGTCTCCTTCATCAGCATTACAAATAACATACTTGGGTGAACCGGCAGCGTTTCGGCAGGTCTCCCATTTGACACCGGTGGGAAATCCTGCTCCCCCGCGTCCACGCAGTTTAGAGTCGATAATTTCAGCAACCACAGCCCCGGGATCACTGCTCAGGGCTTTAGCCAAAGCGGAATACCCGCCTCGGGCCAAATAATGATCAATATTTTCAGGGTCAATGAGTCCGCAGTCGGCTAAAACTATTTTTTGCTCATAAACGCCCCTGGGATAATCGGCGAAAGTGGGAAAAAAGTCATTAGGCTCAAGGGCGGCCATAGCAAATTCGAAGCACGGATCATCACCCACCAGGTAATCGCTGACCAGGCGGGAGGCAATCCCCTCATCCACTGAGCCGTAACAAAGCTGGGGAAACCCGGGCTTGGCCACGACCACCATAGGCTCGGCATAGCAATGGCCCATACATCCGACTTCGATAAGCTCAACATCCAGATTATGTTTTGCAATTTCAGTGCGAAAAGTCTCCACTATTTGCATGGCCCCGGCAGCCCGCCCGCATGTGGCAGTACCGACAAAGACATAAGGTTTTACACCTAACCCGTCAACGATTTGCCGGGCCTTGTTTTGAAGTTCCTGGTATCTCTTCTCCACTATCAAGGCCTTCTCACTCATGATCCCGACCTTCTTCCGCGGCTTTCTTCTCTGTGCCTGGCATCTCCTTACCTAATCCCAGCAGGATTCCATCTACCCTGGTTGGCCTCACTTTGCCTTCTAAATCGTCATTTACCGTGACCACCGGGGCCAAGGCACAACATCCCACACAAGCAACCCGCTCCAAACTGAATTCACGGTCTGGACTCGTTTCACCCTCTTTTATTTCCAGGCGCCTCTCAAAAGAATCCATGATAATACGCCCCCCTGTCATGTGGCAGGCAGTACCCATACAGACTTTGATTTGATTTTTACCCGGCGGATTCATCCGGAATTGGTTGTAAAAAGTACCTACCCCGTAAACTTCAACTTCCGGGATGTTTACTGCTTCTGCTACCAGGAGCATTGCTTCTTTGGGCAGATAACCCAGTTTGGTCTGAATATCCTGCAGAATAGGAATAAGCTTTTCACGGTCAGATTTGTGTTTGGCCAATACATCCTGAACCGCTGTCCGGATTTCTTCCAATTCACCTTCTAATAATTCCAATTACATCCTCCCCCTAACATTGTGATAATCTATAGGAAATTAAATTTCCTTTCTACTCTACTATGAAAGTATTTAAAAAAATGAAAATCTGCCGCGGATAAACGCGGATTTTTTAACTTAATAAGAAATAACCCGTTTGAGGCATTTGATATTGGCGAGAATACAGTGTTCGACGTGTTCACGGCCGCAGTGCAGGCAGATATTTTCAGCTAGTTCGCTTTCAGCCAGGGTTGCCGTGAGAAAGGCTTCAATGCCTTTTTGCAGATCCCTGATACGCTCAGGGTCAACTTTACGCAGCAGCGAGCTTAAACGCTTAAGCTTTTCAGGCTTGATTTTACCTGTTAATTCCTGGCCCTTGGCTGTAATTTCGACAAAAACATTGCGCCTGTCAGCCTTATCAGCCCTGCGGGCTGCCAGTCCTTTTTCCACCAGCCTTGATATATTCTTGGTAGCGGCAGGATAACTTATCCCCAGGCCACGTGAAAGATCCCCCACTGTCACCTTTTCGTGGGCCAAAATAAAACACAGGCACCTTGCCTGTCCCACTGTAATCTGCTCATGACAAACTTCATCCAACAGATCCTGGGTCAAAAGTTCCCCAATGACAGCAATAAACAGGCCGATATCTCTATCGATGGCCTGTAGTGTTTCCTGATCCATAAAATACCTCACCGGAAATATTTAACCTAGTTAAATATTAATCCATTTATTATAACCTTGTCAACCATTTATTTGCAATAGTGATTTTAAGATTACCTGTCTACTATACAATTGATTTTCAGCTTGCCCTATTTCGCTGCCGGGATGACCGTTTTCTCCGGTTTCCCTGGGCGGCATCTAGTCATCTAGGCTGTCAAACTCCGGCAGCAAGACGGCGTCCCCGAACTTGACGGCTCAGTAGGCATTCCTCGATAGATGGCCGCCTCCCGTTTCGCTATTACTGCCAGCGAAACTTCCCGGCGACCTTCGCCGTCTTCAGACATACGGGGACTCCCCGTCTTGCTGCTCTCCGTTTTACAACCTGATTCCTGACGATGCCGCCCAAAGAAACCTCCGAAAACGGCCATCCCGGCTTCTGAATTACTGGTAAGCATAAAATTAAAAAGGATTTCCGGGGCAAAAATAGAAAAACTAATAAATAACAGGTAGAAATTCGGGGATTTGTGAACGGTGAATTTTAGGAGCAATAGCTATAGCTGCCCGCTCACTACTACCCACTCACCACTCACCACTCCCCACTCATAAAGGTGATAGCATGATCAAAACAGAGGAAATAGAAGTAAGTTTAGGTGAAAAATCAATTAGGTTAAATATAGTCAAGAACAGTGAAGAAATCCTGACTTCGGCTATAAATGACGCTGAGACTCCGGTCTGGGTTGAACTTTGGCCCTCGTCGCTGGCTCTGGCCCGCTGGTTATGGAATAATTCATCCCTGAAGGGCCAGAAAGTCCTGGAACTGGGGGCCGGTCTCGGCCTGCCGGGTATAGCCGCGGGAATGCGGGGCGCAGATGTGCTGCAAACCGACTATATGCCCGAAGCTTTAGTTATCGCCAGCGAGAACGCCCGTTTAAATAATGTCAGCAGCCTAAGCACGGCTTTAGCCGACTGGCGAAGCTTTACCATCACGGAACAGTTCAACCTGATCATCGGTTCCGATATCCTCTACCACCCGGACCTGAACCCGTACCTTAAAAAGATATTCCAAAATAACCTAAAACCAGGCGGTAAAATTATTATGGCAGACGCAGGACGTAAAGACAGTCTGTCTTTTATCACCGAATTACGTCAGGATAGCTGGACCGTCTCAGAAGAGCAAATGCCGGTACAGCAAGGGCCTTTTGATTATAGGATTTATATTTTTGAGATCAGTAAACTGTGATCCCCACTCTATACACTGCTCCTGTCAGGCCATTCACAGTGATCATGTCACCATCTTTTAGCAGTTCAGTAATCTTAGCTATGCCCATCACGGCGGGAATTCCATATTCCCTGGCGATTATGGCCGCATGAGATGCTGCGCCTCCGGTTTCCACCACTAGACCACCCAAGGTGGAAAAGAGGGGGGTCCAGGCCGGATTGGTATATGGCGCAACTAAAATATCGCCTTTCTGCACCCTGTGAAAATCACGGGGTCCGGTGACAATCCGGGCAGGTCCGGTGACAACACCCTGACAAACAGGAATACCTTTGAGGGCTCCTGTTTCATCAAAAACAACTTTTCGCATCTGCCACCTTTTAGCCCGTCGCTCCTGTTCGGCCTTACGGCTGCTAATTTTAGACCTCAGGCCCTTGACATTAACTTCTTCTATCCCATGATACACTGTCAGGATAATATCCTTGATTTCAAAATAGTTCAGGTAAATAATATCTGACGCCTTATGCAGCAGCCCAAGTGTGACAAAACGATTACCGACTTCATTAAATAATATCCTAAAAACATGGAGACTCCTGGTTACATCATAATGACTATTTTCCCGGAACGCTGTGAAGCTGCGGGCATGTTTCAGAATTCTGCCCATTAACCTTTTGAGCGGAATAACGGAAAAGATTCCCCTGGATAGCCGCTGATTCAGCATCTCTTCTGTTTCCAGGGATCTCTGTCGGCCAAGTTTTTCCCTGGCAGCATATGCTCCAGGCTCTTCACTCAAGACACTCCTGATTATCCCCAGGACAATCTCAGGCGCATCCTGCCAGGTAGGAGATGCAATGCCTCCCAGGCCCATGTTGGTCTCCCGTTCACCGTAACGGGCCAGAAACTCCCGGAAACTCTGCAAGAAATCCTCCCCGCCCGGAATATTCCCAAGTTTTTCTATCACGGATGCAGGTTCAGATTCTTTGATGACCCGGCATACTTCAGGATGAGACCTGGCTTTTTGAGCCATTTCGTCTAGCTCCCGATTAATGATCATCGTAATATTTTCTGAACCGGCCAGCAGGTTTTCATAAATACCTGCCGCTTTTTCTTTGTACAAAATTCTCAGGAACCCCCAAAGCAAGGCACTGGGAATACGGTTTTCAGCAAAATATCTGTATCTCATGACAATGAAAAAATGGAAATGATGAAGAGCCTCTGTAACGTAGTCTTGCACCAATTCATAAGGCAGGGCGGAAATATCCCGTCCTTTCAGCTTCTTAAGCATGTCTAGCAAGTACACCTGTTCAGAGGCCCATTCTCTGGCCGGATCTGACTTCAGCGTCTTGTTGAGACGCAAATACAGCCAAAACCGCTTAAGATCCGGTTTTATCCCGGGCGGCATAAAAAATTCCGGAAATATCCCGCGGTCTACCCGCGACCAGTCCATTTCTTCAATTTTATAGCCGTAAAGCTTCATGGCTTCAAATTGGGCCAAAAATAACAGTTTCACGATCACGCCATCTATGGGATGGATCGGGTCAGGGAAACGCTCTTCGACCCACCCTAACACTTCGCGCTGCATTTTACTCATTTTCCCGGGGTCAATATCGGGTAGTGATTCATCACCTAAGGTGGTAATAGGCCTGGTCTGCAGGAAATAAAATTTACCTTGGCTGTAAGCCCACTCAATATCCTGAAAGGATTCATAAAAAAGCTCGATTTTCAGGCCTGTATGGGCCAGTTCACGCAGCTCATAATCGGTGAGAATCTGACCTAAGGCCGGATCAGCTAATTGTTTCTCCACAATATTTACATTGGCATCGTTTTTTTGCAGCACATAAACATCTCCGGCCACATCTCCGGACACCAGCTGCTCACCCAATCCCCTGACCGCCTCTATCCGGATTTCTTCCCGTGAATCATTTACCGGGTTGGCTGTAAACATTACTCCTGCTGCTGCGGCCGGGACCATTTCCTGAATAATTACAGCCATCTTGACCTGATTTTGGGCAAAGCCCTTGACAGCCCGGTAATGAATGGCCCTGGCCGTCCATAATGAGGCCCAGCATTTTTTTATGGCGGACATGACATTGGCGGCTCCCTCTACATTGAGAAAGGTCTCCTGCTGCCCGGCAAAGGACGCATCCTCTAAGTCTTCCGCCGTTGCCGAAGACCGAACTGCTACTTTGACCCCGGCCTTGCCCTGACTAAGCTCATAATATGCTTCGGTAACTGCCTGTTCTATTTCAGGTGATAGCTTAGTGTTCTCAATCAATTGGGAAATCTGGTCACTCGTCCTCTCCAGAGCACTCATGTCCTCAATGTCCTGATTTGCTAACATTTGAAAAATTTCCTGCTGTACCCCGCTCAAGACAATGTTTTGCTTATAAGCAGCCGACGACAGGCAGAAACCAGCCGGTACATTTAAGGCTCTGGCCAAATCACCCAAATTAGCGGCTTTACCGCCAACCAGTAAGATGTCAGTTCTGTGAATTTCTTTTAACCAGTAAATATACTTTTCCATCATGTACCTCCTTGCTGCTTTTCAGCTCCCATCAGGAAAAAATCGACCCCCTGCATAGCAGTTCTCTCTTATTTTACCTGATAAAAGGGTTTAACAACCGCTCAAACAGCTTATAGGTTTTTCGGGCACTGTCCAGAACCTTTTTGGGAATCTTATACCCTCTCAGAAAAGGCTTGTACACGGTTTTGTAAAAAAACTTCAGCTGATCCCAGCGGGAAACGTGTTTTGCTGACATGTAATCAGATAAGTCGATAAGGGTCACCTGGTCGCCGTTTAGGATAATATTTTTGAAATGTACATCTGAAGGTGCCAGCCCACGCTCTTTCGCAGTGGCAATAGCACAATCAACCTGAGTGATGAAGTGTTCGGGAATCTCAATTCCCTGGATCAGACAGTCATACAAACTTGTTCCTTCAATATATTCAATAGCCAGGTAATTGCTGCCATACAGAAAGAGCCGGGGAAAAGACGGGACTCCCTTGATTTTTTGATAGGCCATCACTTCCAGAAATACCTCTTTCACGTGCTCCGGCGAATATACCTTAACGGCAATCCAGGGTTGATTTTTGGATCTGAAAACTGCCGAACTGCAGCCACATCCAATCAATTTAAAATTACTATCCTCACCTTCAACTATCACAAAATCAAGTCCATTGGTCCGGACAGAAATATTCTTTAGGAGGCCTGTGATCTCTGCTCTTAATTGTTTTTTAAGATTTTCGCCGGACCACTCCAAGGTCCCCACCTCCGCCTTAAAGTCCCAAAGCATACGTAAAACAAAAGGGTGACTCAGTCACCCTTTATGGTTAAATTGGATATTTATGCTTCATACCTTAATTTGATTGATTGATATTCCTGCTCAGATATTTCTTTAGCCCGGCCAACGATTCTGGATAACACCATATCGCAAAACAACTTTCTGGCCGCGTCATGGTCGTATTTGTCGGAAGGATACAATTCGGATATGGTTCGGCGAACCTTCTCTCTTCGAATATTTGTCACCTTAATGTCTGTGTGTACAAGAATTTTTCCTGGATTGCTTGCCCCATCCTTAATTACTGATGTTGCGATGGGGTCGATTTTGTAAGCGATCTCATGATCCTCGTCAAAGTAATAAACACACATCGCTAAGCCCTCCTTATAAATTTGTACGACCTGTATTCAGTTGTCCTAAACCTGGTGTAATCTTTTACCATATTAGTTCGCTAAAGAAATCACTTTTCCTTTTAAGTATATAAAATATTCTAATTTATACTATGTGCTTAATTGTCATTTATATACATTATTACAACAATTAATTGACATTTCCGGCTAAAATTGCGAATAAAGGAACCCCACGAAAAACGCGGGGTTCCGCAGATCAACTTCATTTTATTCATATACCGTTAACACTATTCTTCAAGGCCTCTTGTTTAAACATTATCCTATTACTTCTGCCACCCCATTTGTACCATCAATCCGGATCCGCTGTCCGGTCTTGATGTGCTCAGTTACCCGTGAGCCCCGGGTAATAGTGCCAACTACAGCCGGGATATTATATTCCCTGGCGCAGATAGCAGCATGGGCCAGCATACCGCCGCTGTCGGTAACAACCCCTTTAATCTTGGAGAAAAGCGGGGTCCAGGCCGGTGTTGTAAATGGAGCTACCAATATTTCGTCTGGCTGAACCTCTTGGAAGCCTTCATAGCCCATAATGACTCTGGCGATGCCTTCAACAACGCCGGGAGCACCGGGGAATCCTTCAAAACGGCCTGCCACTTTATCTTTGGTTACTGCATTACCGCGAATTACTTCATCAGTCATGCCCCAGATCTTAATGAATACCGGGTCATCAACCCTTCCTTCCGGCACGGTGCCGATGATAGGCGGTGCCTTGACTTCACGCAGGTCATTCCAGGCCTTCTTACGTTCTTTAATCAGACTCGGGATTCTCACCCCATGGGACTGTAAGCCGATTTTTTGGTTTACGACAATATCGTCAAGCACCTCTTCCAACTCGGAAATAGTCAGGAAGAAAACGTCCCCTTCTTCTTCCAGCATCCCAAACTGCTGCAGGCGGTACCCGCATTCCAGGATGGAGTAGCGAACCTCGGAATAAGTCCACTGCTCAACATAATAGTTATGATCTTCATTAAAAGGATAAGCATACTGGGCATGCAGGAGGGCTCCCTTAAAGCGCTCTTTGTCTCCTTCAGGGATTCTGGCTACGGTTTCCTCAATAAACCTGTCTCTTTCAGCAATAATCTTGGCTGTATGCTCTTCAAAATCAAAACCGCCTTTTTGGATATAAGTTTTGATTGTAGAGATTACAGGATATGGATCTTCATTCCAGGTTGGATAATATGGATCAAATATAGCGGCTGTGGACCGGCGTCCGAACTGATCCAGCAAATGCTCGAACTGATCCCACCAAACCTTGCCCAGCTCTGTCTCATTGAGCATTTTCTTGATAGTTCCGGTTTTGGCGTCATTGCTCTCAGTGATTTGGTCAACCCGGTCGAAAACCTCAGCCAGGTTCATCTCTTGGGCCAGGTCAGCTAACCTCCACATGGCGCGGTCCAATTCAAACATTTTTGTTTCAAACCCCTGCAGGAATATCCGCATTTCTTTTTCTTCGATGTTATATTCCTTGCAAATTGCTTCAAAGGTCATGTAAGCAAAAATAGACGGATACATGTAAATGAAGTGAAGTTCCCAGCTGCGTTTGGAAATCCGGATAGTGTCCCGGAGAACCCCCAAAAGACGATCAAGGGGAAGACTCCGTTTATTTATACCCCTGAGATAGCTCAGGTCACCGGTCCATTCCCGAACCCCTTCAGCATAAAAATTGGGCCAGTTATCCAGGCATTCTTTTAATTTGCCGCCAAAAACAGGTTCTTTGGCTTTAATTTCTTCAGGGTCAGTGATCGGCATAACTCCGGGATAAATTCTGCCATCATATAATACAAAGTCAAAACCCCGGGAATACGGAAACGAAATCCATTCCGCGGCAACCTGGGTACCGCGCGGCCAGTGGTAAACTGAAGCTCCCATGGGGGTAATCGGAGGATTATTGTGCAATGAATCGTGGAACCAAAGTTTTGCCTGGTCCTCTTCACGATATGCCCTTTCAGGTAACCATTCCACACTGTGTAAATTATCTTGATCTGCCATTATTACATCCCCTTCCTTTTTTGAAAATCAGCCTTTAGGTTCACAAGTCCGGTGGCCCCAGACAATTTAAAGACTATCCCGTTGCTTGACCAACGACCTCCCTTCACAGAACATTTGCGATTATCCGTTCAGTATTATGAACATTGTTTCATGATTTTTTATAATTTTAAGTATACATAGGTCGCCAATAACGGGCTACATATTAAACGTCAAAAGGTAAAATAAAAGACTGAACGGTGATACCTGTGTTTTGCTTATCCCCTACTCGCATTTATAACTATTTAAATTCATGTGAATGGATAGTCAGTCGGTAATTTTATGGTTGAAAAACCCCTTGCCTGGCAATAATTCTTAAATAGATAGCTTTCTTTATACGAGGTACGCCGATGCGAATTTGGAAAAAGCCATATGGCTGGATTAAGCCAAAGGAAAATCTTATTTTTGATGACAGAAAAAATGAGGAAATATTAGCTGGAGAGCCTTTATCTGCAAACCTGGAATTAAACCTGGCCCTGATCAGAAAACTTCTGGGCAGCCCGCAGGACCTCGTAATCCGGGAATTTAGCCTGTCAAATGATCATAGAGCAGCAATCGTACTTATTGATGGCTTAGCTGACCGGGAGCTGATCAATGAAAGGGTTCTGGAAGCTCTCATGCTTGATAAAGACATCGAAAATTTGCCCGGCAGCAACGAACTTTTGGCCCTGATAAAAAAGAAATGTCTGCCAAACATTTCGGTCAGGGAAGACAAAACTATGAATGAAATCATTAATAACATTATATCCGGCAATACCGTACTGCTTCTGGGCGGTGCAGATGCAGCCTTAATTGTAGCAAGTGAGGGTTGGAAAGAGAGGGCTGTATCCGAACCACTTACCGAAGGGGTTGTGCGGGGACCCCGAGATGGTTTTACAGAGACTTTACGGACTAACACCAGCCTTATCCGCAGGCGAATAAAAAGTCCGGATCTGCGCATTGAGCCTTTTAAATTGGGTCAACTTACCCAAACTAATATTTTAATTATGTACCTGGCCGGGATTGCCAAAGAAGATGTCGTAAATGAGGTGAAAAACAGGCTCGGGCAGATCAAGATTGACGGGGTTTTAGAAAGTGGCTATATCGAAGAATATATAGAAGACCAGCCCTACTCACCCTTTCCTCAGATTGAGCACAGTGAACGTCCCGACAAGGTTGCTGCGGCAATACTGGAAGGCCGGGTGGCAATTTTGGTAGATACAACTCCCTTTGTATTAGTAGTACCAACGGTCTTTATGCAATTTCTCCAATCATCCGAAGATTATTATGAACGATACTTTGTCAGTTCGCTGGTCAGGATACTAAGGCTGATAGCTCTGATCGTGTCTGTCACTCTGCCCTCGGTCTATATCGCTATGACCAGCTTTCACCAGGAAATGATCCCTACACCGCTGGCCTTGTCCATTGCGGCTTCCCGTGAGGGGGTACCCTTCCCGGCTGTAGGTGAAGCACTCCTCATGGGGGTTTTTTTTGAAATCCTGCGGGAGGCAGGCGTCCGGCTGCCAAGGCCTACAGGTCAGGCAGTGAGCATTGTCGGGGCCCTGGTCATCGGTCAGGCTGCGGTTGAGGCAGGCATTGTCTCTCAGGCCATGGTCATCGTGGTGGCTTTAACCGGTATAAGTTCCTTTGCACTCCCGGCTTATAATGTTGCTATTGCGGGTCAGCTCATCAGAATCGGCCTGGTTTTACTGGCCGGAGTCCTGGGACTTCCGGGCATCCTGGCCGGTCTAAGCTTTGTTTTAATACATTTGTGCAGCATAAGGGTATTTGGGGTCAGTTATCTTTCACCTGTTACCTATTCTTTAGCCAAGGGTTACAAAGATGTTTTTGTAAGATCACCCTGGTGGAGCCTATCAAGGCGCTCAGACACTACAACTGAGCAAAATGAAAAACGGGCCAAATCCGTTTCCAAACCGGCTCCAAAACGGTGAAAAACAAGTCATTTTTGATGAGGTGCCTATGAAATTAAAGATTTTGACTTATTTTTTATTATTAAGTTTTTCTTTATTATTGGCAGGCTGTTGGAATGCCCGGGAAATTAATGAACTGGCCTTTGTCCTGGGAATCGGAGTCGACAAAACCGAGGAGGGCACTTTTAAAATTACGGTTCAGGTGGCCAAGGCAGGTATGTTAAGTAAAAATCCGACCGATGGCGGGATAAATGAAAAACCTTATTGGGTGTCCTCAAGTGAGGGCAAGACCTTTTTTGAAGCGATCAGGAATATGGCAGAATTCTCTTCCCGGCGTATTTTCTGGCCGCATAATAAAGTGATAATTATTGGGGAAAGACTTGCCCGCAGCGATGTATCTAAAATATTGGATTTTTTTTGCCGTAACCCGGAACTGCGCTTGCAGACATGGGTTGTTGTTACCCCCGGGGAAGCTGCAGATCTGCTCCGCATAACGCCCGGTTTGGAAAAAGAGCCGGCCTCAGCTATAGAAAATCTTATAACTCAACGGGTGTGGACAGGTAAAAGCTATGGAGTAATGCTGAAAGATTTTATGGAAGAATATTTAAGTAGTGTGATTAACCCTGTCGCATCCAGAATTATTATAAGCCAGGGACAGCCACCAAAAATTGAACTCTCCGGTGCGGCCGTATTTAATAAAAACAAATTAGCCGGTTGGCTCGATGATAACGAAACACGTGGTCTCTTGTGGTTAAGAGGAATGCTGCACAGCAGTATTGTCGTTATTCCCTGCCCAATAGATGGTAAGCCTCTTTCTATTGAGGTAATAGGCGCAAAAGTAGGCTATAAAAGTGAGGTGATTAACCAAGTACCTCATTTTACTATCAGAATAACGGCCACCGGTAATTTAAGTGAACAATCCTGCAAAACTAATTTTACAAAAAGTGAAAATTTACGAAAATTAGAAGAAAGTTTCGCCTCTTCCATCAAAAGTGAAGTAGAAAATATTGTTGAAATAGCCCAAAACAGGTTTGGGATCGATTTTTTGGGTCTGAACCGCGTGCTTCATTTGCATCATCAAGAAGATTGGGACAGAATGAAGGATAAATGGCCGGAATTATTTAAAAAAGCAAACGTTGTTGTTGAGGTTAAGGGAAGTATCCCACGGGAGACGTTGTTCGCACGGCCTTTAACCCCTGCTAATTAAGATTGGATTGGAATGTGTAAGAAATGAAAGCATCAAATAAAGGATCTGTTATCAATAATACCCAGTTCTGGGCTTTAATCGCCTGCACTGTCTGGCCAACTGTTATAGGTTACGGGGCAGGTGCCATGGCCAGGGAAGCCGGCCGCGATATGTGGCTTGGCGGTATCTTGGCTTTGTCCGGCACCGTGATTCTAGCGTTATTACTGGTGTTTGTTGGTCGCAAATTCCCAAATCAAACAGTAATTGAGTATAGCAGCAGCTTATTAGGAAAAATTCCTGCCAAAGTACTTGGATTATTGTTATTTTTATATTTCCTGCTGGCATCACAACAATCAGCAGCTATATATATTCATCATGTGACTGATTATCTGCTGCCTGAAACCCCTTTTCTGGTGATAACTCTAACCCACATTGTGGTAGTCTGTTATCTGGTTTGGCAGGGCCCCGAAGTTATCGCCCGGATAAGTGTGATCGGGCTTATTAACGCTGCCCTGTTTAACTTACTTCTCCTCACAGCTACAGTACAAAATATCAACCTGGACCGGATTTTACCTATCCTGGACGAAGGTTTGTTCCCTGTTCTCAAGGCCGGTATGACAGCAAGTTCCTTTATTGGGCCAAATGTACTGATGATTGCCATGCTACTGCCCCTGATTGCATCAAATGGAAAACCTGGACGATCAACTTTGGCCGGTTTTATGTTAGGTGGGACAACGTTTATCTTTTATTTTGTGTCAGAGCTATTTGTGATGGGACCCAATACGACAGGTCAAATGAGGATTGCGTGCATGGAGCTGGTCAGATCTATCTCCATAACAAAGTATCTGCATAGGTTTGAATCCGGAATGGCCCTGCTGTGGTACTGGAGTATTCTGGTCCAGGCCGGGATATTATTCTATTGCGCTGTTTTTGCCCTTCAGCAAACCTTCGGTTTGAAGAAAATATACAGTTTCATGATTATCATGGGAGGAGCGACGTTGGTCGTTTTAATATATCTTCTGGCTTTCAGTCATGTGGTATTCATGCACTATCTGGAGGGGCCGTGGAAATTCTTTTCTGTCTCATTGGAGTACGGGATACCCCTGACCATATTTGCAGTGACACTGATAAGAAAGCCGCAGTAAAGAGACAGTTTTTTACAATCACAAAGAAAAGCGCCTGCTGATTTTAACGCAGGCGCTTCTGTTTTTTGAGATTTTACTCCACATTTGGCGGCAGGAATAGAAACCTTCACTCCTCTCTCGGCATACTTTATTAATATAATTAGAAGGTGGTGAAAGGTTATGCCTCAAAGTAATAATCCCTTCGCTTTGCCCCAAATTCTGCCGGTCCAATATGTCAATGTCGGCCAGACCTTTAATGTCCCCTTAGGCTCTAATCCTTCAACCGGTTATCAATGGACGATAACAAATCAACCACAATTTATCAGCCTGGCTGATGAAAAATATTTCCCTGACCCTCATCCGCCCGGTATGGTGGGTGTGGGAGGAACACAGGTATTCACCTTTGTGGCCAATTATGCCGGAGATGGTGTATTGTCTTTTGTTTATTCCACCCCCTGGGGAGAATCAGGCAGTAATTATGCCGTGAGGATTATCGCAACCTCTACCTGATAGGTGTACTTGGCAAATCGTTGATTTGCAAAAATTTCAAAACGGAGTATTGGAACCGATAAAACAACCAATATCGTGTTTTAGAAATATCTTTTGGATATGTTTCATCTTTTCCTCAGATGTAGCTGCTTGTTCGGAATATTTGTATGTAAGACCCAACTGTTTGTATTTGGAATCCCCCATGCGATGGAAGGGAAGTATATTTACGATATCCAAATTGATTTCCTTAAGAAACAGGGCGGTGGCAGTTATATTTTCATCGGTGTCATTGTACCCCTCAATAATAGGTATCCTTATTACCAGTAAGCCCGGCCAGTCTGAAAAGGCAAGAGCCCTGATGTTTTTCAGGACAAGACTGTTCTTGACACCGGTTTTATCAAGATGCATCTCCGCCCCCATATGCTTGATATCCAGAAATACAACATCTACGTATTGGAGTGCATTTAATAATACTTCAGTATCCACATAAGCACTTGTTTCAATAGAACAATGAATGGCTTCCGCTTTACAGGCTTTTAAAACTTCAAATAGGAAATCTCTTTGCATAAAAGGCTCACCACCCGTAAACGTGACGCCGCCGCCATCCCCCCAAAACTTCATATCTCTTCTAATGATATCCATCAGTTCTCGAACAGTCATCCACTTGCCTGACAGACTCAGGGATTCATAGATGCAAGCTTTAGCACAATCAAACGTATCACATTTTTCACACTTACTGATGTTAAATGTTACTGGCTGCTCATTTTCTCCTGTTTCCACGATGGCATCATCAGGACACGCCGAAACACATCTCCGGCAATTACGTTCAAAATATTTGCATTTGCTGGTTTTATACATTACCCTCTGTCTTAATTCTTGGCCCTCTGGGTTTGAGCACCAACCGCAGCGTAAAGGACAACTGCTGAGAAATACCAAACTGCGACAACCTGGGCCATCGTGAACTGAAAAACCCTGAATATCAAAGACAAGCCCTTTTACTTCCTGCACAGGTGTTGTCACCCCTTTCACGTTCATCATTATCTGCGGAAAGAACAGAAATCCACGTGATGGTCCGAATTAACATTGCATCACGTGGATTCCCCAGGAGAATGCTTCGACTATTTAGCGCTATAATTCTCACACGTGACGGCAATCAGTTCTGCATATGTCCATGGCTCCGTTGCTTCAGCCAGGCAGATTCCCAGTTTTGCCTCAGTACAGTCAGGCTTAAAATTACTACAGCTTTCGCACTTTGGCAGTATTTTATATTTCTCACAAACTGGTGAATCTATCAGAACCATTTGTTTATGCAAATGGCATAATCCCTTAACAACGTCAACAGGTGCAAAATTTCTGCAGTCTTTGTGTGCTAATTGAGCATTTTCCATAATACTACCGCCTTCCTTAAGTTGAATTATTTGTTGCTCAGAGTCCTCAGATAGATTCATATTCAGTTCTCGCAATAACCTCATCCTTTATGTGACTGCCCAGCTCAACCCAATACTGGGTGAATCCGGCAACACGCACCATCAGGTCACGGTAATTATCCGGGTTTGCCTTGGCGTCCCGCAAGACTTTGGAATCTACAACATTATATTGAATGTGAAATCCGCCTGCTCTCAGATATGCCCTTGTCAATTCCAAGAGTTTGCGTGATCCCGCCATCCCATTGATAGCACTTGGATGGACCTTTAGGTTTAACTGGGAATTTTGGGACTTTGTATGATCCCAACAGGTTGCTGAGGTGAAAATGGCATATGGCCCATTTCTGTCTGTGCCAGGATATGGCGACATACAGGCGTCTGCAAATGTTGTCCCGGCAAGTCTGCCGTCGGGAGTTGCCAAAGTTGCCGCCCCCTGGGAGCCGTGGGTAGATACTGATATCTGACAGGCATATAAGGGTTTGGCATATAATGATTCGTAATGTGTGCACATATCACAGAACCAGTCTTCGTAATCTTTGAGGATACTGTCGGCTAGAGGGTCCGCATTACCCATCTTCGGTGCAGTCAGGCACTCGCTGAGAACCTCATCCCAGCTTTCGCCGCCTGCTTTCTTAACTTGTTCCGCCATCGAGTAACTGCCGGTTTCTTCGGCTGTAATAAAACCAAAGTTGGCCAGAAGCGCTTCTCTGATTTGCTCAAGGCTATATTTCTTATCCTGGTACACGACTTTCCTAAGTGATGCCAGAGAGTTGACCAGGTTGGCTGTCCCGCAGCTTTCAACATTGAAGGTCCCGTTATAGCGAATACCCATATTACCAATGTGGCGCCCTGTGGTGAGACAATCAGGTTTAAGCAGGGAGTGAAAAACCGACATATTTTTTTTGCGCCAGATATCGTGTTGGATGTTGTTACAGCGGCAAAGCACACCAACAGCCATTTCATAATACCCTTTATACGTTTCCCACAGCTCCTCATAGGTGTCAAGATTTTTATTGTGCTCCGGAAACACCTGCAGTCCGGTTCTGTTGTCACGACCGTTGAAGAGAACACATTCCAGTATTTTAGGGTTATTCATGAAATGCACGCCAACCGATGTCGGCTGACCGGCTCCTCCTGGAATCTCATAAGTTTTCCCATTTAAAGTCAGTTCATGCCAGCAGCCTGCTGAGGTTTCCAAGCATCCGCCGATAGACCAGGCGCGGGCCTCTTCCAGGTTCATGCCCTCAGGGCCATAGTGCCAGAGCAAAAAGTCTATGGCATTTTTATTATTCATCCAAGCAGGATAACCGGTGCCTATTTTATTGCATTCAATGGCCTTAAGCAAAAAGTCCTCAGGAAGCTTCTCATCATACAGCACTGATAAGGTAGGCTGTGGGCAGGGACACCTCATAGCAGCTTCCATGATCAGAATTTCCAGCCTGTTGCCGGCTGGCCGCCCATCCCTGGTTAAGCCGCCCAGGCACAGGTTGTTAAAGGTGTTTCCAGATGATACTCCGCCATTTATTCTGGCAGGTTTTAAGGCATCGATACAGGTCATTTTCACCCTATATAGTTCAAGGAGTTCTATAACTTCCTCTTCCGTTATCCGTCCTGCAGCCATATCCTGTTCAAACCAGGGCCAAAGCACCTGCCCCACACGGCCTGGGGACAAGCCTGAAACTGTATCTTCATTAAGTACAGCTATATGTATGATATAGATTAACTGAAGCGCTTCACGGAAGGTGCGTGGCTGATTGTGGGCAATCCATTCCAGGCACTCCACGATTTCTTCATACTCTGACTTCTGGACGGAGTCTGTCTCTTCCCCGGCAAGCCTCCGGGCTTCTTTAGCATAGTTAAGGATCCAGGTTTGAATACCTTCCAGCATTAGAACGACTGCTTCGTAGAAGTAAAGCCGGTCCATTCCGGTTATGCCATCACCGTCGGCATAGCCGGCCACCTCTGCTTTACGTTCCTGAGCTAATTTGATCAGGCCGTCAAAGCCATACTGCAGCGGGAAATAATAGTTCATAACTTCCCGGCCGAGAGGCTCGGTAAAACCGGAATCGAACATACAGATAAGACTGACCATTAGTTTTTCCTTAAAGTCATAACCTGGCACCATCCGCTCGTAACGGTTGCATACATCTTCAACAGATTTACCAACCCACTCATGAGCAACTTTGTTCATTCCCAAAAGCTCTTCCTGACGGACTCCGAACTTGCCGGCGACAGAGACAACCTTCCCGAAGTCCTTGGTCACATTTCCGCCACCGCTGCCAAACTTGATTACATCATCATCAGCGGCACTTCCCTTTTCCAGGGCCTTTTTGTAGAGGTCATCTTCCTTTAACATGAAGTAGCCCTCTGAATTAGCCGGGTTGGGAAAAGACCCCCTGTAGTGGTGAGTCTTACCCATAACTATCTTTTCACCGGGAAAAATAGTTGGTGTGCTGTGAGCAAAAGCATGTTTTAAGGCAGCCGCCCTTCTTACAACATCTACCTCACCTTCAAGTTCGTTCCACTTTCTTGTATACCAGTAAGGAAATTCGATTGTTGCTGAAGACAGGGTATTCAAGTAAAGATCAAGAAGCTTTTGGGCGCGCGGGCTGGCTTCCTTGTTAATTTCACGGGCAGTAAGGCTTTCCGGTGCCACTCCGCCGTATTGAAACTCAATGGGAATTCCTTTCTCTTTCAGAATATCGGCAAGTTTTTTTGGCATATTATCTACCTCCTCGAACTTAATTTCTTTTTCTTTATTCCTTAAATTAAAAGCTGTAAATTAACAACTATATATATTTATAGCAATTTTCATACCAACTACAATGACGCACCTTCAGAAAATATAAACACCGGCCATGATCCGGAAATGCTGGTTCGAAAATAGGCTAATGTTATCCCTAAAAATGACAGCCTTTTTCCCCAACCAACTAAAGATTTGGCCCCACCTCTGCCCTGCAGGCCACCACTTAATATCCTGCAGCCTAAATCTTCGATAGCTAAAGTGGCCCAAAACCAGATGGCAAATTGCCCAAATTTTTTAATTGGGATTTGCGTGGCTACATAGGTTTAGTTTAGATGCCAAGAGGCAAATGGCACAATAGTGGCCATCCGTCTTTTTAAATGGAACATTAATTGCCTTTTGCCTTTTTCTATAGTACAATAATTGCAAGAATACAAAGAAATAAAACTTCATGTTGAGGTGAGCAAGTATGAGCCTTTTATACCCCGAAGCAAAAAGAAAAAACAGCTTGTCTGATAAACTTGTCGAACTTCTTACTAACAAAGGAGTGGTCGGAGCAGAAAATCACCTTATCAGATTGTTAGATTCTCAGACTCAGGCTTTTTCTATTTTAGACCGAGATCTTCGTTTTGTGTATATCAGTAACACTTATAAATCCATCCTGGAAATTGAGGCCGCCGATTCGCAAATTCTCGGTACACACGTGACAGAATTCATCGGAAAAAATATCTTAAATAAAGATGCCAGCATGGTTTCCGAAAACCGTTTATATGCCGCTTACTACGCAATGGCTACTAAAGAAACAGGTACATTTTTGCGAGCTACACGTACTGGAAAAGATGTTATGGTAACTGTCAGTCCATTGCTCGATGATTCCGGCGAAATATTATTTATTATTCAAAGTCTAAAAAATCTGCCGGATATCGATGAACTCAGAAAGCAGAACCTGGCCTTTTACGAGGCTCTCGGAATACATTCTATAAATAAAAATGCATCTCCCATTTTTCAATCCAAGTGCATGCAGGAAGTGGCCGAAAGAGCACTTCTGGCCGCAGGCGTTGATGTGAATGTCTTAATTACCGGGGAAAGCGGGGTTGGGAAAGATGTAATTGCAAAATATATTCAAGAAGCCAGTCCGCGCGGAAATCAACAATTTATACAGGTGAACTGCTCCGCTATTCCAGATGCTTTACTTGAAAGCGAATTATTCGGTTACGAAGACGGTGCTTTTACCGGAGCCCGGAAGAAAGGAAAAATCGGCCTCATCGAGATTGCCAATAAGGGGACGCTCTTTCTTGATGAGATCGGTGATATGCCTTTACCTCTGCAAGCGAAACTATTGAATTTCTTGCAAGACCGGTATTTTTTCAGAGTAGGGGGAATAGAAAAGGTTAAGGTGGATATCAGAGTTATAGCCGCAACCAATGTTAATCTGGAGGAAAAAGTTAAACTAAAGCAATTCCGTGAAGACCTGTATTATAGGTTGAATGTCATCCCTATACGCATTCCCCCCTTACGGGAAAGACCGGAAGATATAATCCCAATGGCGAATGAATTTTTGTCCCAGTTCAATAAAAAATACAAGCAGGACAAACAATTTTCGTTTGATGCCCAATGTTTATTACCGTCTTATACCTGGCCTGGTAATGTCAGGGAACTAAAAAATTGTATTGAACGCTTGGTCGTTTTAACCGGACACCAGCAAATCACCGGGGATATAATCAAAAAAGACCTGTCTTATCAAGCCCCGGACTTATTCCCCGAGGGATCTCTGGGCCAAGCTACGTCATTGGATAACGCTAAGGAATTAGTGGAGTACCAGCTCTTAAAATTGGCAGCCCAGCAATTCAACTCCCATCGGCAGATTGCCAAAGCTCTGGGAACAAGCCATACCAATGTCAGCAGAAAGCTTGAGCAATACGGAATAGTACTAAATAATTAACTTAGTTCATGTTATTTTACCTACTATCGAAAAACCCCTTATAATGACACACTTAAGAACCTATAATAAGGTTCTTTTTTTGTGTGTCTACTATAAGGGGGCTATATTGTCTTTAGAGATTGTCTTGGAGAGTCCCTGATAATCTAGTTCTTGTTGTCTGAATACATTCCCTCAACCTGCTGGGAATATTTCTTTTCGATTTTGGCCCGTTTCACTTTTTGGGTAGCTGTCACATCGCCTGTAGCCTGGGATAACTCCTCTTCAATCAGGAAAAACTTTTTGATTTGTTCAACCCTGGATATTTCCCCGTTAACCTTATCGATCTCCCTGGCAATTAGATTTCTAACCTCCTCTAATTGGGCTAGTTCCCGGAAATCCGAATAGGAGATACCCTGTTTTTGAGCCCATGCACCTACATTCTCTTTATCGATCTGAATCAAAGAAGTTAAATATTTTCTGCCATCCCCAACCACGACTGCCACAGCAATATAAGGGCTGAATTTTAACAGAGATTCAATAAAATTGGGCGAGATATTTTTACCACCGCTGGTTATAATGATATCTTTCTTGCGACCAACTATTTTCATATGGCCGTCTTCGTCAAATTCGGCCAGATCACCCGTTTTGAAATACCCATCTTCTGTAAAACTGGCTTTCGTCTCCTCGGGTAAGCCAACGTAACCGCGGAAAACACCCGGGGTTTTAGCTAATAATTCACCGTCTTCAGCAATTTTTAAATCACAGCCCGGCAGCGGCGGCCCGCACGTTCCGATTTTAACCTGATTCTTTCTATGGATGGTAATGAGGCTGAGAAGTTCAGTCATGCCAAAGGCTTCTCTGACTTCAATGCCATGCTCTTTAAGAAACAGCAATACCTCTTTTGAGGACGGAGCACCCGCACAAATTATGCAGTGTGCTTTATCCAATCCGACCTGGGAAGGATCAAAGGCTCCACGTTCGTTCTTTGCTTTTAAAATTTCCGCCTGAATCTTTTCCAATATCCGGGGCACCGCTACAAAAAATGTTGGGGAGGTTTCCAGTAATTCTTCCATCAACTTGTCAGTAACGGAAGCAAAATTTACGGTGTAACCGTTCATTAACTGACTGTAAATCGCACAATTCCGTTCAAAACCGTGACATAAAGGAAGATAAGAAAGGTGAGAGTCTTCGGAACTTAGTTCTAGTTCCCGCGAAAATGGCTCTGCCGATTGCAGAATATTTCTATGAGAATGAATTACTCCTTTAGGGTTTCCGGTGGTACCCGATGTATATATGAATACTGATTGCTCATCGCTGGTTCCTGCCTGGATAGTCTCTCGCAGCCATTCCGATTTACCCTGCAAAACTTGCTGCCCAAGTCTTTGAACCTGCTCAAATCCCATAACCATTTGGTCAGCATATGACTCAGCATCCAGATCATTCATGCAAATTATTACTTTTAAAGCCGGTAGCTGTTCTCGGACAGACATAATTTTATCAACTTCGCTTTTACCCTGCCCAATGAAGAATATGGACTGGGAGTCTTCTATTATGTACTTAATTTCCGGGGCAGGATTTGTCGGATATATGCCAACTGTAACACCACCCAAGCATTGAACAGCCATATCGGCAAACAACCAGCGCGAGTTGTTATTTGACTGAATACTAACTTTCATTCCTCGCTCTAAACCCATTTGGTGCAAACCGAGTGCAAAAACAGATACATTATCTAAATACTGACGCCAGGTAAACTCCTTCCAGATCCCGTTTACCTTTTCCCTAACTGCCGCTTTGTGCTCCCACTTATCTGCAGCCCTTAGAAGTAATTTTGCAACAGTGTCACCACTATGATAAGTATAATCCAAATTAACCACTCTCCAAATCTTGATATGTTTGTTCCAACAATAATATAGCAAATTGCGTGCCATATCGCAAATAATAAAAAATAATATAAAAAATGATGCAGGGTAACTGCATCATTTTTGCCTGTAATATCTTAAAATACGCAGTTAACCGCTTTACCTTCAGCCTATAGATAAAGCATCGTTTCATGATTTATCTTATTCGCTGCTTTCTTATGACGAAAGATAAATCACGTATTATGGCACATTATCTTCCATGGCGACCGGTGTTTGTCATAATCTTGGTCGTTGATTGATAGGAAACATAGCTGCCTGACCTTTCTACCACTGTTTCAAAATATTCCCAGACTTTCCGCCAGCAGCATCACCGGATGCACAATCTTTTTACCTGTACCTTGAGAAATTTGCAGGCCACATGCTCCACATTCAGTACAAGCTTCATCTGCTTCAGATTCTATGATGGCATCAAACAAAGGCTGTCCGGTATTCATAGAATACTTGTAGTATTTTTTCTTTTGCCCAAAAGTGCCTGACATTCCACAACATCCGCGGTCGATTAATTCCACTTCCAAGCCGGGAATCAGGGAAAGGAATTCCACAGGGCTATGATCTGAAACCTGATGTCTTAAGTGACATGCCCAATGATATGCCACCTTGCGATTTATCGGTTCCAAGGGTAATTTGATTTTTCCCGATTTAAATTCATGCAAGAGAAAACTACCCAGGTAGTTAACTCGGCGGCCTACTTGATCAGCGTTTTGTGCTCCCATTGAATGATATTTCTCTTTAATTGCTAAGCCACAACTTGGGCAAGTTGTGATAATTAGGGTGTCTTGCAGCCCTGATTCCGATAACTTTTCAATATTGAATTCCGCTTGTTTCATAGCAGCGTCTATATCACCCAGAGCCAACCGGGAAATACCACAGCATTTCTGCTCAGGTATGATTACTTTATAGCCACAAGCTTCTAGCACCTTTACTGCTGTTTCCGCAACTTCAGGTTCAAAATATGTCGCATTACACCCTTTATAATAGGCCACAATTCTTGATGGGGCTAACTCGCCGGCAGGTGTTGTTTTAGTTCGAACTTGCATTTTTTTACTATCTCACACGGTCCTCCCCGGCGTGTTGCGCCGGTTGGGCAAGCTTTTTCGCAAGCCGCATCATTACAGTCTAAGCAAAGCACCGGTACACAGTGTAGCTCTTCTTCACTGCGCACAACACGAATCATAGACCGCTCGCTGTTACACTCTCCCACATGGCTAAGAGAACATACCATTTCACAGCTTCGGCATCCAATGCAGCTTGTAGGGTGGACCGTGATTAAATATTTTTTCATTATCCTTGTTCCTTCCAAATGCAGCCCAGGGATATGTTTGCCTGTCCCTGGGCTGGTTCTTCTAATTTCCTATGTTACATTCAAGCGTTAGCAGCCTGGGAATTAATTGTTTCCTTTCCGGCGTCAGCAGTCTGGGGGACAACTCCTCTTTTTTCCAAGTCGGCGGCTACGCTTGCCATTCCGTATTTCTCCAGTGTCTCCCTGGTAGGAACACCGGTTTTAACATCCCACCCTCTTATGGTGTAATACTCGCTCTTCATATTTTCAAACTGATATTTTTTAGCAAAATCCTCAGACAGCGACTCTTTTCTAACAGTCCCATCCGTCAAATCTATGCGCAGAATTGTGCCCATCCATCCGTCCATTATTCTTCTCTCCTTTTGTGCGCACGTTGTGCGCTTCATATATATTTCATAGAAACCATCGCTCCTGCAATGCGATGTAAGACAACCGACTTACCTCATGCGAAAGCC
>JAVSMW010000006.1:270513-277970 GCA_032027005.1 Thermincola sp.
GGAATGAAATAAAATCCAAACCTTTTTCAGTAGGAAAGCGGAAGAACTCTGGCTTTTTTGCTAATAGTTTGGATTTTATTTGAGTTTGGATAACGAAAATCATGAATTCGAATCGGATTTCTACGTCCCCCATGGGATATACCGGCATTTCTTAAAAATCTGCGGAAATTTCCATAGATATTCATGTAGGTGATTTTTTCTCGTGGCGGTAATGGAAAGAAGTAAGGATGCTTTTGCTTGCCGTTATGTACAGCATTCCAATAGCTCACACATCGCAACCGCATTTCCTCCGACATAGGAACGTAACGTTCGCCGCCGTTTTTTGATTTCCTGATTGTGAGAACTCCATGAGCCAAATCAACATCACAGGTTTTAAGTGATATTACCTCGGAACTGCGAAGGCCACAGCAATAGAGTAAGCGGAAGAATATCGGCATGATATGGTGGCGAAGCGGTGCTGCACATGTATATCGGCAATCATCTGTCGCAGCAAAAAATCTTTGAAGTTCATCCATGCTGTATATATGCGGCGTATACCGGTGATCGGGTGGAAGTGTTTTAACCGGGAAAACATATGCTGCAGTCCCCATATTGCATAGATACGTCCCGAGGTGGCTAACCGGCGTCATTGAAAGCCGGTTAGTTTTTGGCTTGCCTCTGCGACACATGGAGAACCAGTCAGATACCAGTTCCTTGCTGAGAATAGTTTGTTCTGGATAGTGCTTAGCGCAAAAGCTATCAAAACGCTTGAGAACTACCGCTGGCCCATAGTATTTCAGTCCTAATCCGTGTTTCAGCGCGATCAGACCCGCAATGGCTTCCTTGAAACCACTTTGAAAAACAAAATTATTAAATTCAGCCATACGATTACTTACCATCCTCTCCGAGGCTCAGTGCGCAGTCACGGAGTCGCTCAATATCCGTTTGTAGATAAATGGCTGTAGAATTCGATGAGGTATGTCCTAAAATGTCAGAGATCATGTGCAGTGAAGCGTTATCTTGCAAGAGCGTGGTAGCCAGCGAATGCCGCAGAGAATGCATGCCGTTTTTTCGCTTCTTAACAATAGGGAGCCGTGCCCGCACCATATATTTTTCAATTGTTTTGTACAAATGATTTCTCTCTGACAGAGGCCCATACGGTACAAGATGCGTCAAAAAAACATAAGGTGAATCTACTTTGGGACGGGCGTTTTCCACATAATCAATGATTGCCCATCCTACGTCACGTAAAAGCGGAAGAGATATAGGCACGCCAGTTTTGGACTGGACGAATTCAATAGTGTTTGCCGACCATTTCAGGTTTTCGAATTTTAATTTCTTTAAGTCGCCGGAACGGATGCCCAGGCGTGCCACCATTAATACCATGGCATAATCCCTTTTTTCACTGGGGTTGTTGCGGTCAATGGCACTCAGAAGTGCAAAAACTTCGTCTTTTGTCCAAAATGAAGGTAACTTGCGGTGTTCCGTTTGTTTGACCGGTCCGATTTTGGCAGATAAGTCATGTGGAATATGTTCATTCCTGTACAGGTACCGTAAAAAAAGCCGAACAGCCCCTAAAGTATGCTTGATCGTGACTGTAGAATATCCCTGCAATGTGCTGATATAGCCGAAGACGTGAGCAGGCTCCAACTGCGCGATATCGTTTAACCCGTTTTTCTCCAGATATGAAAGAAAGGTCGTATTGTGTGCGAGGTAGTTGTCGATTGTACTGGCGGAATAATTGAACTCGGCAAGCTGTATGGCATAGCTATTCAAAAATTCCCTATACGTCTTGCTGTCAAGTAAATCTGCCACGGAGTAATATTTGTTTAATACAATTCCGGAACGATGATAACTATCAAGCATCAGAACGCCTCGCTTCATAAAATTTCTGTACCGCTTTGCACAATGCTCGGCGCCACGTGCGGCAAGATATTCCTGAGCGATATCTAAATTAAATTTGTAGCATCCGACCGAAGCGAAATACCGGGCCATGCTGTTCCAGAAATATCGGTAATTGTCGATGCAGTATCGCGAATCGCCTCGCCTTTCAAGTACCTGTAAAACCTCTGCTATGAGTTCCTCTACTGTTTTTCTCATTGAAAATCCTCCTAAATTTGAAAGTGATTTCACACGAAGTGAAATCCTATTCTAATTTTAGAAAGATGTTTCGTATTTGTAAAATAATATGCGATGAGCTATCAATGAAAAGCCGGATGTTATCAACCTTTCCGCTCTTTTAGTCGCATATTATTTTTCGGTACATAACCGTCGTTATGTGACATGTCACATAACAAAAGATATATGGCTGACAAGCATTCTCTTGGCAGTGTTTGCCACCCCAGTTTTGCTTGTTTTCTCGCGAACTTTCTCCAGTGTTTTTCATTTGGTTTATGCCACAGGCTCTGCCTTCTGGCGCTCCGTAATGACCCTTGTTACATTAATTTCTCCTTGGGTTACGGTGACAGTAGGAATTCTATCTCTGTTCTTGATGGCCGTGGGCCTTTTTATTATTAAAACGCTATTAAACAAATTTGAAGTGAACGAGGTGGTCCTATGAAGCCGCAGGTGAAATTAAGTATAGTCTTAGTCATAGCTTTGCTTCTTCTTTTCCCCGGTAACGCGCTAGCCGATGAATTATCAGCTCAATTTGGCGGGAACCCCTTGGTGGTTCCGGTCGGCCATTCTGTGGACTCCGTCTTTGCCTTGAGTACGGATGCCCATATTGGCGGATCGGTCCGAGAGGTGGTTCTAGTGATCAACGGTGATGTTTATCTTGAGCCGACGGCTCAGGCTGATCTGGTGATTGATTTAGGCGGGCAGGTTTTTAACCCCGCAAATGTAACCGTGAAAACCGGCGTTTTCCGCTTAAGTTTGACCCCGCAGTTTGTTAATCAACTATTTATTGGGTTAGCTATGATTTTAGGTCTATGGCTAGCCAGATTAATTATCAGTGTTTTAGGTATCGTATTACTTACCGGTTTAGGTTTTGTTCTGCGTAAACGTTTGCAACAAGGAGAAAATCTGCTATCGACCTCTTTTTTACGCCTATTTGCAATCGGTCTAGCAGCATCGTTGATGATAACTGGTTTAATGATTCTGCTTTCTTTGACAGTAGTTGGTATTCCCTTGGCTATTTTGATTTTCATTGTAGGAATAGCAGCCATTTTCTTAGGAATCCTACCAGTTATGGAGTACATCGGAAAAGAAACCCTATCTCCACGTTTACTGGAATATCCGGCCTTAAGCAAATGGTTTATCTTAGCCCTACTTTTGGTTTCGGTTTCTAATCTTCCTCTTATCGGAGTAATTGTTCTTCTTGGTGTAACTTTCACAAGTTTAGGAGTAGCCTTAACCACTTTCTGGATGTATCTCAAAGAGCGTAAGCGTCGAACGCCAAACATTAAATAACATCCGACCGAAAGGAGATTCTATGACCACAGCACATCTTATTGCCTATGTCACCCAATATGGATATTTGGGGTTATATGTAATTTTGGGAATATCCATTTTAGGACTGCCCATTCCCGATGAGACTTTAATGGTATTCATCGGTTACATGACTTTCGAAGGAAAACTTAACCCTTTTTTAGCTGTCTTAGCAGCAGCAAGTGGAAGCATAAGCGGGATTACCATTGCCTATTTATTGGGAAGATTTTTCGAGCAAAAGGTATTGACCCATCTGGAAAAACATGCGGGAAGCGCTCGTCTGGGGAAAGTAATTAATTGGTATCAACGGCATGGCGGCAAACTCTTAATGATTGGTTATTTTATCCCAGGAGTCCGCCACTTATCGGGTTACATTGCCGGAATGAGCCGTTTAAGGTACAGAAGTTTCGCCTTCTTTGCTTATCTAGGAGCAATTATATGGGTTACTCTATGGGTTAGTCTAGGACGTTTATTAGGGAGCCGTTGGGAAGCTATTCTCCCAATTATTCACCGCTATGCTTTGATTTTGGGAGTAACAGCAGCAGTACTATTTTTGGCTATTTATCTTTTCTATAAAAACCATGAACGTTTGGGGCCTTGGCTGTATAGTCAATTGCAGCGAATACCAGAACGTTACATGTCCCTGGGTAAGCGGCGTCTTTTCGTGACTGTTGTCGGTTTGCTCTTTTTGACACTGTTTATTGTCTTAATGGGCTTAATTCAAGATTTTGTTGCCCAGGAAGTTGGCCAATTTGACGGTCTTGTGGTTGATTGGTTAGCAGGCTCTACACCTCTCTTTCTGGTTTCGCTTATGCAAAAGATCAATGCCATAGGTACTCAATTGTTTATTCTGGTTGTCTTTGTAATAGTTGTGGTGATACTTCGGTTTTCGACAAAACGCTGGACACATGTACTTCCTCTGGCGCTTGCTTGGGTAGGTGGTACTCTAATCGATTATCTGTTTCGTTTCATTTTTAAAGGCTATAGCCTTAGTATTTTTGAAAATCTCATACCGTTTCAGGCTCCAAGCCAGGGATTTCTCCTTGCGGCTCTATCCTTTTATGCCGTGCTTGGTTATCTTTTGGGGCGAAACAGGAATTGGATTACTCAACTTCTGATTGTCATTGCCGACTTTTTCCTCTTACTTTTCTTAGTTTTAAGCCCGGTTTATCTACGAATTCATCCCCCGAGCACCATGGTTATGAGCCTAACTGTCAGTGGACTCTTGGCTTTAATATGTCTTTTTGTATACGAATTTGGTCAATATTCCAATGAATAATCTCAATCGTTTCTACTGACGTGCTTTTAAGTGGAACAAACTATTATCTGAAAATGCATAATTACTGTATTAGAGTGGAGACTATTATCGGAGGAAAAGTTATGGAGATTTTTTAACACTACGGGGAGGGCAGCAGATGAATGTTCTCGTGACCCAGCACTTTAGCCTCTACCACAGTCAAACCATTGATATCACTGGCATTATTGCCGATTTCAAAAGTGTATCAAATTCGGAGTTCTTTCAAGCTTTTACCGGACCTCTCATTCTGCTAAAATCAGAGGAGAAGAGAGGTCGGAATGAGAAAAAACTACTTTGGAAAATTGGTAAAATATATGAAGAATGTTTACCACCTCGAACGAGGTTTGAATAAATTGTCTGACGGAAGAGCCAACCCAACTTATAGCACAGGCCAAGTAATTCTGCCTGTGCTTTTTGGTTTTTTGCTAAGGATAAAGAGCTTTAATGAACTAAATTTGATGATAAAGAATCATGAGTTTCGGCAACTGTTTCCCCGAGGAACAAAGCTATCGCAGGTTGATGCAATCAGAGATACGCTTAAAGTCATGAATATTGATGGGCTAAAACAAATCAATCAGGACATTGTAAAAAAAGCAGTCGAGAATAAGGCTTTTGAAAACGGTACCATTGACGGATATATGGTGGCCGCGATCGATGGAACAAAATTCTTTGGGAGCAATAAGAAAAAATGTTCAGAATGCTTGAAAAGCACCAAAGCAGAAAAGACTCATTATTTCCATAGTGGTGCTGTCATGTCTACGGTAGGTATGGGTCCTAAATGGTTATTGACTTCGAGATGTACAAGCCCGGACAAGATGCTGTTTCAAAGGATGAAGGTGAGCTGAACGTAGCAAAAAGGCAGATTTCAAGCGTCGTGAAGAGTCATAAGAACTTGATTGATGTTGTAGTTTATGATGCTCTCGCCTGTAATTCCATCTGGATTAACCACTGCAAGGATTTGGGCATTGATGCAATTGTCCGAGCAAAAAACAATAACAATAATAGTTTGCGGTTGGCGAAAAAAACCGCCAATAAGGCGGAAGCTGTTGAGGTTTGGAAAGATGAACAAGGATTTGAGAAAGTTCAAGTTTACCAGTCAACCTTCACTATGGACAACGTGGAGCAACCGTTGCGGTTTGTGAAATTTGCAATAAAACATAAGAACAAGCTTCGCTCACAGATTATGATCGTAACAACTTGTATGGATATGACACAGAAGACCTTGTTCAAGATAATCAGGGCACGCTGGGATATTAAGAACTCAATTTTCAATAACTTGAAACGTGACTGTGGCTTAGAGCATTGTTTTGTGCATGGCGGGAATGCCGTAGAAGCGGTGCTTCATTTGATCTTTATCGCATCAAATATCATGAAGTTATTTTTAGTTAGACGTTTGAGAAATCATTTTGCAACTCAACGAGAAGTGGTAAGGCTTTTATTGAAAGGACTATATCTGTTGAAGTATCGTGCTGAATTTGTTTTTAGCAGTGCTTAGAAATCAGGCAATTGAGTAAGAATGTGAAATTCTGGGGTAGGGGGAGGTATATCCATTTTTAAGGCAAATTCGATAAATTAGAGGATAATTCACAAAGTAATTGAAATGTACAATAAAGGGCTGCAAAATTTTTACGAAGGCTAAATTGCTGGCATGAACCCGGAAAATGCGGAGCTTATTGCGGGCTTGCAGTTACTGGAAAGCTTTTTTAACGAGGAATGGTCAAAGCTGCGGCAGCCTTTAACCGAATGGCGTGTCGAGTTTACCCGATTATTTGTTGGACCCGAGCACCTTCCCAGTCCGCCCTTTGAATCATGCTACCGGGAAAGGCTTGAAGACGGGAGTTTTGTGTATTTGATGGGAGAAATAACCCTAGCCGTCAAAAATCTATACAGGGAAGTAGGGCTGGAAGTTAATCCTCCCCAAATGCCGGGTCATATCAGTGCAGAATTGGAGGGCATGGCTCTTTTTACAAGTATTGAAGCTGAGGCTTGGGAAAAGGATGACAAAGCGGCTCTTTTAAAAATGACGCACTTCGAGCAGCGTTTGCTTGGAGAACATTTAGCGCAATGGCTACCGGATTTCTGTAAGGATGTCAGAACCTACGCTCAGAGTAACTATTATCAAGCCCTCGCGCTGTTAACTGAGAGTTATGTAAAACTGGAGCAAGCTAGAAACCCCGAATTGTTTAGACAAGCTGAACTTTAGGAGAAGGGGTAGCCTATGCAGATAACATTTGGTTTAATGACGCCAACGGCTTTAATCATTATCTTAGTTATTGCCATAATCATTTTTGGTCCCGGAAAATTGCCCGAACTCGGAAAAGCGTTAGGAAACGGAATTACGGAATTCAAATCAGCCACTACATTAGAACAGGACAAAAAGACTGACGGGGGTGAAAAATCCGAGAAAAGAACTCAAACAAAGCAAATTTCTTAGTCAAGGCCGAGAAAACTAAGCAGGGTTGAAGCAGAAGAAAATTCCGTTCCAACCCTGCTTATCTCTTTTTTAGCATCTATCTCATGTGCAAAAACATGAGAGCACTCTTCAATTATGAGAAGCTGGTCGTCAAACTTTCCCAATTTGGGAAATCGAAAAAACAAATAGAATAGTATTAAAGACATAAAGCCTAAGCACAATTCGGGCTAAGGTTTTTCAGTTACAGTTCACACCCTAGCCCAGTTAAAAGTAAAACCATAACCACATAACTGAATATAAAATACTCAAAAACATGTCGGAAATCCATTGATTTTCCGG
>JAVSMW010000007.1:0-199799 GCA_032027005.1 Thermincola sp.
AGCATAACAAAATTTAACTACGGTTATAACAAGAAAAAGCCCACAGTTTCAACAACTAGGGGCTTCTCACATTTTTCAAACTGTAAAAGTCAGGTTATACCACATTTAGATAATTACGAGTAGCAAGTGATTACTCCCGACTCTCCACTCTCCACTCTCCACTCTCCACTCTCCACTCTCCACTCTCCACTCTCCACTCTCCACTCAATAAAAAAGGAAGTACGCCCATCGCACTTCCCATTGCTTCTCACTTATCCTAAATTGCCATCCAGCCTGCCTCCGATAATCTGGCCGGCGACGGCGAAAAGTATTAGTCCCGGTATATATACATATCCAAGTCCGGCCTTTATCCTCAGCAAAAATATCACCGGAACTGCCAGGTGAATAGCCAGGAACCACTGCACTGAATATTTTTTAACCATAGACCGCCAGTATCCCATTGGGATGTTCAAAAGTAAAGCCGCGAATCCTACAATACCCGCAATTAATAATTTGGACATTGTCATCCCTGCTCTCATCAGATTCTTGCGCCAAAAATCTCATTCACTACATAGGTGATTGTACCGTAATTCACCAGCCTTGTAAAGGAAAAAGAGTATACAATATTAGGATCATTTGTCAGTTAAACTCGCATTATTCCGCAGGGTTGACATATAATTGGTGAAAACGGTTCCTGACCTGCTTAATATCTTCCCAAACCGGTCTCTTCTTGGTTTCGTCCCGCAGCAAGGCTGCTGGATGGTATGTTGGCATAAATTCTATATTATCGCGGTAAATCCATTTTCCCCGCATCTTCGTAATCCTGGCATCATAATCAATCATGTTCTGTAGAGCTACCGCCCCCAAGAGGACAATAATTTTCGGGTTGATCAGGTTAATCTGTTTCGCAAGCCATGGTTTACAAGCCTCAGCTTCTTCCCGGGCGGGTACCCGGTTACCCGGAGGCCGGCATTTCACGATATTGGCGATGTAAACCTCCTTTAGACTAAACCCCGCCGCAGCTATGATTTTATCCAGCAGCTGCCCGGCCGCACCTACAAAAGGCAGACCCTGTTTATCCTCTTCGGCACCCGGTCCTTCACCTATAAACATTAATTTAGCATCAGCTGAACCTTTGCCAAAAACAACTCCATTACATCCATCCCGCAGGGCACATCTCCGGCATGTAACGGCTAACCGGGCCAATTCTTCCAGAGTATGGCATGCTGCACATTCATCCGCAGAGGTAATACCATTTCTTTCCAAGGGACTCACCTCTTATATTTCACTCCCGGATACATTTCGACAACTTTCATCTATTTTCCTCTATAATTAGGCCCTAAAAAAATGAAAGAGAGACCTAGAGCCTCCCTAACTTATCTGCTGAACCCTGCCGTTGGCCAACACCCTGTACACTCCCGCCAGCTTTCCATTACGTAGCGAAAATTCTATAAAACAGTTTTTGCAGAAACAGGTTTTCAAGACAATATCTTTTCTATGCACGGCATTCAAGACCCCAACCCATTTATCGCTGTGACACTTAGGGCATTTCATGTATATCATCTCCATTCAGAGTTAATCTGGGGACAGTTGTGAATATATAATATTTAATCCCTGGATACTATTTTATCGTTAAATTGTGAACAAATTGTGGTCAAATGATTATATTTCTATTACGTTTTGCTTAGCAATTTAGTTCCGAAAGAAAAACCACGGGATTGTTTAATCATCCCGTGGCTTCTGCATCTCTTCTACTTAATTTTCTCTTTCATTACTTCAATAGCTTTTTCCAACTGCACATCTTTAGTGGCATTTTCAGGCTGCTCCATCTTAATGTCCGGTTCAATCCCCTTTTTATTGATATCGTGCCCGGAAGGTGTAAGATATTTGCCGGTGGTCAATTTAAGTCCGGCCTTGTTCTGCAGTTCATACAGGGATTGCACTACGCCTTTGCCAAAGGTCTTGTTGCCGACCAGGGTTCCGGCTTTTGTATCCTTAATAGCTCCGGCTAAGATTTCCGATGCACTGGCACTATATTCATCCACTAACAGCAGCAGCGGCAGCCCGACAAATTTTTCATCTGCCCGGTAGACCTCTTCATTTTCAGATCTATATTGGATAGACACAATCGGGCCCGCAGGCACAAAAAGATCGGCAATGTTTACGGCTGATTCCAGTTCCCCGCCGGGGTTACCCCTAAGATCAATAATTATCCCCTTAGCTTTTGATTTATCAGGATCATTCATTGGTATTTTCAGGTCCTGTAAAGTTTTCTCCATCTCGGCAAAGGTATTGGCAGTGAACTGTACTATGCTGATATAAGCGATATCGGTATCGGGAAGCATTTTCCCTTCAACTGTAGGAACCTTGATAATTTCTCTGGTTAACTTATAGTCATGCATCTTCTTATCTGATTTCCGGTAAACCGTAATGGTCACATCTGTCCCGACAGGACCGCGCATAAGGCCGACAGCTGTATCAAGATCCATGCCCTTGGTATCTTTACCCTCAATTTTAAAAATCAAATCACCGGCTTTAACCCCCGCTTTAAATGCAGGTGTATCTTTAATAGGCTTGACAATAACTAAATGCTCATCTTCCGGCCCAACCAGAATACCTATGCCGCCGAAACTCCCCCGCACCTGATTGCGTAATTCCTCATTCATTTTGGGAGGCATATAAACTGAGTAGGGATCGTCCAATGATTCTACAATTCCTCTGGCTGCTCCGTTAACCATGTCGGCCACATTGGTAGGCTCAATGTAATACCTGTCGACCAAAGAAATAACCCGGGTCAAAGTCCCCAGGTTTTTATAATCCGTTATCAGGGGTACAGTTACCAATCCACCGCTAAGGACAACCAGAATCATTAATACACCTAAAACTCCCATCAGCACCCTGCGTCTCTCAGACAACAATACCACCCGCTCACTTAGGATTTGTTACACTGTTAAATATATGTACTATACTACAATAATATTAGGAAAAAAACAACTCTACATGAAAATTTTGAAAACAGTTTAGTTTAAGGGCGGTGGGTTTAGAGATATCCCATGGGATTGACTGGGGTGCCGCCTTTTCTGACCGAAAAGTCCAGGTGCGGGCCGGTACTTAGACCGGTGCTGCCCACCTTGGCAATGGTATCTCCTTTCGTAACTTCCTGCCCCTCTGAGACTAGCTGGGCTGACAGATGGCCATAGGTGCTAGTCAGCCCGGCGCCGTGGTCAACAACCACAACTTTGCCGTATCCATTCATCCATCCGACATAAATGACGGTTCCGCTATCGGCAGCAACAACCGGGGAGCCGGTTTTAGCAGGAATATCGATCCCATAATGCATCTTATTTTCCTTTAGGATCGGATGATATCTCATCCCAAAAGGAGAACTTACAGATGTGTAGCCCGGCACAGGCCATGTAAACTGCCCGGTGCCTTTAGCCTTGGAGTTGGCAGTTTTTCTCCTGATTAATTCATCCAGGGCCTTGGTTTCCCGCTCAAGCTCCTCATAGGCCTTCTGGTAAGCCTCTTGCTTTGCCTTGATTTCCTCAAGTTTCTCCTCCCGGTCATCCTTACTGCTTTCTAAATTTGCTTCCTGTTCGGATTTGCGCTTTTGCAAAGACTGTATCTCAGAAAGCTTTAATTCCAAATCAGCCTTTTTAACCGCAATCCCCCTGCGCTCTGTATCAATAGAAGTTACCAGTTCTGAGTCCTGCTGAGCAATCCTTTTCATGAATTCGTAACGGGTGACAAATTCGGTAAAGCTCTTGGAATTTAGAAGCATGTCAAGATAGCTGATATCGCCATTAATAAACATATCTTTGACCCGGACATTCAGGATGGCACTGCGTTCCTGCAGCCGCTTTTCCGCTTCTTCCAAATCTCCCCGAACTTTCTCTACGTCTGAGCTGGTCCTTTTGACTCTGCTCTTGATTGTAACGAGTTCACTGGAAACATCGTCAATTTTCTTATCAATTACATTCAACTCGCCCAAAACGTCTTTAGCTTGCTCTTTTTGATCCCGGATCATAGATTGAGTTTTTTTCAGCTCACTCTGCATCTGTTTCTTGTCATTTAGGAGTTCATCCAGCTCATTAGCATAAGAAGGTATAATTGTGCCAACAATTAAAATACCTGAAATCAGCAGGGCAATCAGGCCTCTGCCCTTTTTCTGTTTTCCCTTCACCCTGTGTGGTCCCCCTTTTCCGCCATTCACCAATTTTTGCATACCTGCCTAAAGTTAGGCGGTATGTATCTGCTTTAGCTTAAACTTTAAGAAATTTCCGCAGTGAAATCCCGCTTCCAATGGTCCCAATCAGAGTACCGACTCCCAGCATAGCTATACCGAGAAATACCAGGAAATCGGTATCTTTCTGTAGATTAAACATTTTGAAGTTCAGTTCCCGCGTTAAGTAGTCCGTAATCGCAAGATACGAGGAATCAACGATTAGAACCGCGACAAATGCGCCTATAAAACCAATTACCATGCCTTCCAGCAGGAAGGGCCATCTGATAAACCAGTTGGTTGCCCCCAGGATTTTCATAATCTGAATTTCCCGCCGCCTGGCAAATACAGTAAGCCTGATAGTCGTGGCAATTAAGAAAATAGCTGCGAAGCCCAAAAGGGCTATAAAGGAGATGCCAATCAGCCTTACCCATTTGGTAATAGCAAACAGTTTTTCCACCACTCCTTTGCCATAATCAACTTTTTCAGCCTCCGGCATAGCGTTTAGGCCGTTAGCCACCTTCTCCACGTCCTGGGGCGAAACAGTGGTAACCTTGTAAAGGTGGGGTAATGGATTGCTGCCTCCCAGGGCATCGATCATGTTCTGCTGATCCCCCAATTGTTTGCGGAATTCAACCATAGCCTGGTCTTTTGTCACAAATTGGGTTTTCGCCACCCCGGGGATAGCCTGTATCCTCTCGTTTAACGCCAGGGCGTCAGCTGCACTGATATCACTTTTTAAATAAGCTATTATCTCAACATTCGACTCTAATCTGGCAGCCAGGTACCCGGTATTCAGAACTGTGATCAGGGAAATCCCGACAATAAGCAGGGATACAGCTACAGTGCCTACAGAAGCCATAACCATCCAACTGTTCCGGCGCAAGGATTTAAAGGCTTCGCCAAAATAGTAGCCAATAGTTCTAATCCTCATAGCCGTACGCACCCCTTTCTTCGTCCCGGGCTACTTTACCTTTTTCCAGTGCTACCACCCGTTTTCTCATTCCGTCTACAATGTCCTTGGCATGTGTCGCCATAAGAATTGTCGTTCCACACTTGTTAATATCCTGCAAAAGGTTTACGATTTCCCAGGAAGTATCAGGGTCCAGGTTTCCTGTTGGCTCATCGGCAATGACCAGCGGAGGATTGTTCACGATTGCTCTGGCAATGGCCACTCTCTGCTGTTCACCGCCGGATAATTGATTGGGCATTGCATCAGCCTTCTTGGCTAAGCCCACCATATTCAGGGCCTGAGGCACCGCCTTTTCGATTTGCCTCCGAGGAGCCTCAATTACCTGGAGGGCGAAAGCCACATTTTCAGCCACAGTCTTGTCAGACAGCAGTTTAAAATCCTGAAAAATAACACCGATAGATCTCCTGAGGTAAGGAATCTCCCGTGGTTTTAAGCGGCCAATATTTTTCCCGTTGTACAGAATCTGCCCTCGGGACGGTTTAAGTTCCTGAAAAAGAAGTTTGGTTAATGTCGATTTTCCGGCACCACTGGGCCCAACCAAAAAAACAAATTCTCCTTTCCTTATGCGCAGGGATATATCGCTCAATCCTTTGGTTCCATTAGGATAGATCATGGAGACATTTATCAAATTAATCATTATAAATATGTACACCCCTCAATTGCCTTATTTCGACGTAGTGGTACGATTCGCGGTGCAATTATGGAGTATTTTTCGACACCGAATACCGAAATTCCTCTTTTAAGCCAAAAAAGTCAATAGTCGGAAAATACAAAATATTTTTAAACTCGAAACAGATTGCAAAGAAAAAAAGCGGGCTGCCGTAACTAACGGATTGCCCACTTTTTCTTACAAACTCAGTATTTTCTTTATATCTTAGCTTTCCTTTATATCTTAGCTTTTCTTGCGATAGCTCTTCTGATTGCGGCTACAACTTCCCTGGTGGTTAAACCGTATTTTTCCAACAGTTCTGCAGGGACTCCTGATTCGCCGAAAGTATCTTTAATCCCCACCATTTCCTGGACTGCGGGCTGAGTCTGAACCAAGACTTCGGCCACAGCACTGCCCAAGCCACCGATAATGCTGTGTTCCTCAGCGGTCACAATAGCCCCGGTCTCCTGGGCAGCTTTTACAATAACATCCCGATCAATGGGTTTTAAGGTACCCATATTTATGACGCGAACCTTAATATTTTCTGCAGCCAGCTGTTCGGCAGCCTCAATGGCCGGACCTACCATTAAGCCGCAGGCAATCACCGTCACGTCAGAGCCTTCTCTGACTGTATTGGCTTTGCCAACTTCAAATTTATATGATTCATCAAACAATACGGGTAAAGCCAGCCTGCCCAGTCGTAAGTAAACCGGACCCTGCATAGCAACGGCGGCCCTGACAGCTTTTTCAGTCTCCGTGGCATCGGCAGGGACCAGGACAGTCATATTGGGCACAGCCCGTATTATAGCGATATCTTCCACCGATTGGTGGGACGCACCGTCTTCGCCTACACTGATCCCGGCATGGGTAGCAGCAACTTTTACATTTAGGGCAGGATATGCAACTGAATTGCGGATTTGCTCAAAAGCCCGGCCTGTTGCGAACATGGCAAAAGTACTGGCAAATGGTATTTTACCCGCAGCTGCTAGTCCTGCGGCAGTGCCGATGAGGTTTTGCTCGGCAATCCCAATATTAAAAAACCTTTCCGGGAACTCTTTGGCAAAAAGCGCAGTTTGCGTGGACTTGGATAAATCAGCGTCAAGGACAACAATATCCTTATTTTCCGCTCCCAGCTTAACTAAAGCCTTGCCATACGCTTCACGTGTAGCTATTTTTGTCACTTACCCTCGCCTCCCAACTCACAAAGAGCAATACCGGTCTGTTCAGGGTTGGGAGCTTGGCCATGCCAACCTGCCTGATTTTCCATAAAGGAAACACCTTTGCCTTTGACCGTATTGGCTACAATCATTGTAGGCTGACCTTTAATCTCTTTGGCTTTTTGCAGGGCATTAATAATTTCAGTGAAATTATGCCCATTAATCACTTCCACATGCCAGCCAAAGGCCCGCCATTTATCAGCAACAGGTTCGGGTGACATGACATCCTCGATGCGGCCGTCAATTTGCAGGCCGTTGTGGTCAAGAATGCCAACCAGATTATCAAGCTTGTAATGGGCTGCCGCCATAGCAGCTTCCCATACTTGTCCTTCCTGAATTTCACCGTCTCCCAAAACCACATGGACCCTGTATCCTTTATTGTCAAGACGACCGGCCAGGGCCATCCCGTTGGCAGCAGATAACCCCTGCCCCAGAGAACCCGTTGACATGTCAACACCCGGCAAATGCTTCATACTGGGGTGTCCCTGCAGTCTGCTGCCGGTTTTCCTTAGGGTGACCAATTCCGCCGGGGGAAAATAACCCTTCTCAGCCAAAGCGGCATAAAGTACTGGGGCAGCATGGCCTTTACTTAAAATAAAGCGGTCTCGGTCAGGCCATTTGGGATTGGCAGGATCGACGTTCATTTCATGGAAATACAAAGTGGCGACTATGTCGGCCGCCGAAAGGGAACCACCCGGATGTCCGGACTTGGATTCGCCCAACATTGTGATAATATGTTGCCGGATCATACACGCTTTTGCCGCTAATTCCTGCAGCACGGAATTATCCATTTCTTATGTCACTCCTCATCTAAAGTCTTTTCTTAAAACCTTCCCCCAGGACCTCATGAACATCAGTTAAGATCACAAAAGCCTTGGGGTCTATTTCATGTACCAGGTCTTTTAAAATAGAGATTTCCGGCCTGGTTACCACAGATAAAATAACTTCCCGTTCATTTCCCGTATACATACCCTTACCCGAAAGAGATGTGACTCCCCGATCAAGCTTTTTCAGGATCGCGTCTGCCACTTCTTCAGGTTTATTGGAAATAATCAGAGCAGCCTTGGTATTGCCAAACCCCTCCTGCACAATGTCAATCACCCTGGCTGTAAGAAATACAGTCAATAGGGCATATAGAGCCAGCTCGGCGCTATGGAAGGCGAGTCCGGCCGCAATGATTACTGAGGCATCAACAATAAACAGCACAACTCCCACACTTAACTTCATATAGTTATTGATAATGGCAGCGGCCAGGTCTGTGCCCCCTGTGGTTCCTTTATTGCGAAAAACAATACCTATCCCGATACCTACGATGATCCCGCCATAAATAGAGGCTAACAAAGGATTCTGAGTTGGTTCCGGAATTTCAAGGGAAGCCATGAGGTCTATCAACAGTGACAGGGTAACAGTTCCAAACAAGGACCTGAGCCCCATACCCAACCCAAACTGCTTAATTCCGATGATAAACAGAGGTATGTTAATGGCCAGCATCGCCGTACCAACCGGAAAACCGGCCACATAATGCAGAATAGTAGCAATTCCGCTGACTCCGCCGGCCGCGATCCTGTTTGGTACCAAGAACATGTCAAGGCCTACAGCGGTTAGCAGAACTCCTATTAATATAAAAAAGTATTCACGCAGGACTTTTAGCTTCAAAAAAGTCATCTCCCGGTTCACTATGATATTATGTTTCCTCGGGAATACCTTTTCTAACCATCATAATGTCTCTAATGATTTTTAGCCTGCTGCTGCAGGACAGCGGAAATAAATAAATCAATATTTCCGTCCATAACAGAATCCACATTGCCTATTTCCACACCTGTGCGGTGGTCCTTGACCAAACAGTAGGGCTGAAATATGTAGGACCTGATCTGACTGCCCCAGGCAATGTCCTGTTGTTCGCCCCTGATGGCATTTAGTTCTTCTTCCTTTTGCTTTAACTGCAAATCCAACAGCTTAGCCTGCAGCATTTTCATCGACTTGAGGCGGTTGGCATGCTGAGACCGCTCGTTTTGACACTGGACTACGATCCCGGTTGGTAAATGAGTAATCCGGACTGCCGAATCGGTCTTGTTTACATGCTGACCCCCGGCACCGCCTGACCTGTATGTATCAATTTTTAATTCGCCCGGGTCTATGACCACCTGGCTGTCATCCTCAACTTCAGGTAATACGTCAACTGAGGCAAAAGAAGTATGTCTCCGTCCCGATGCATCAAAGGGCGAGATTCGCACCAACCTGTGCACACCTTTTTCAGATTTTAAATAGCCATAGGAATTCTCTCCGGCGATCAAAAGTGAGACACTTTTGACCCCAGCTTCATCACCGGCCAGCAGATCGAGGGTCTCTATAGTGTAACCCCTCTCGTCGGCCCATCTGGTATACATCCTAAGCAGCATCTGCACCCAATCCTGAGCTTCGGTTCCTCCCGCTCCGGCATGAAGCGAAATTACGGCATTGGCGCGGTCATAAGGACCATGCAGCAGAAGTTCAAGTTCCAGTTCGGCTAGTCTCTTGTCAAGAAGGCTGATTCCTTCGGTGACTTCCTGCTCCAGGGAATCGTCTCCTTCTTCCATGCCCAGCTGCCACAAAGTCACGGTATCCTCATACATCGAATACACTGACTGGTAATCAGCCACTCGGCGCTTTAGCCGGTTGATCTCCTGCATAACCTTCTGGGCTTCCTCCGGGTCATCCCAAAATCCGTCCGTTGAAGTCCCGGCCTCCAGCTCATCTATCCTTTTGACTTTGCTATCCAAGTCAAAGAGAAGCCCTCAATTCATCTACGCGGTTTTTTAAGCCCTCAAGCTCTCTTTTTAAGTCTGCCAGCACAGAATTACCCCCAAATATTTCAAATTAAAGCCTCTATTATTATACTTTTCATCATTATATTTGTCAAAGTCTGCTAGAGGGTATGACCGTTTGCTCCGGTTTTCCAGGGTGGCATCTAATCATCTAGCTGTAAAGCTCCGGCAGCAAGCCGACGTCCCCGAACTTGACGGCTCATACTGCATTCCTTATGAGCTGGCCGCCTCACGTTTCGAAAACCGCGAAACTTCCCGGCGGCCTTCGCCGTCTGCGGACATACGGGGACTCCCCGGCTTGCTGCTCTCCGCTTTACAGCAAGATTCCTGACGATGCCACCCAAGAAAACCTCCGCAAACAGTCATACCTTCATCGAGGAAAAAGAAGGATGAATATCACATCCTTCTAGTATTTCCGGAATTTAGGGCAACTTATTATTTTTAATCCTATTCTTATTCATTTTGTCTAAAGGGCTCTATAAGTTTAAGTTGATTAACCTGGGAACCAGCTTGACTCTGGGTGTCATGACCGGCCTGGCCTGGTTCTGCAACATCGAGAATACTCTTTAAGACCACGATATCGACCCGTCTGTTCTGGGCTCTGCCCTGTTCATTGGTGTTCTCGGCAATGGGGCGGAATTCTCCATAGCCGGTGGCGGACAGTTTGGCCGCTTCTAACCCTACTTGAGTTGTCAGGAATTTAACCACATTAGTGGCTCTGGCCGTAGAAAGCTCCCAGTTTGACGGGAACTGGACAGTATGGATTGGCAGGTTGTCGGTATGTCCCTCTATTCTCAGTTGATTGGGCATTGAACTGAGTATTTGGCCAACACTCTGAATAATTTGCTGCGCTGCCGGGGTCAGATCCGCTGAGCCCAGCCTAAAGAGCAGTGCTTCCTTAAGGCTTATGACCAGACCGCGCTCTTCCTGGTCGACTGTAAGCTTGCCTTTCAAACCCTGTTCTTCGATAAATTTATCTATCTGTTCCTTAGCCTTTTTCATATTTTCCATTTCAGCCTTGGCAGCAGCGGCCCCAGCCCCACTGATAACTGCCGGACCTGCCTCACCGACAAGTTTCCCGCTGGCCTGTCCTAAAAAGGCCTGACTCATGGAATTGGATAACTGGGCAAACTTCTTGGAGTTGACATTACTGATAGTATACATTATCAGGAAGAAAATCATTAAAAGAGTAATCAGGTCTGCATATGTAAGCAGCCATCGCTCATGGTTTCCAGCCTTGGGCGGATCCTGGTTGCGTCTTGCCATTTATGCACCTCTATTCCCTGCCAGTGGCTGCTTCCTGACGAGACTTAGCCGACAGGAAGGCTCTCAGTTTTTCCCTGACAATACTGGGGTTATCTCCAGCCTGAATCGATAAAATTCCTTCTAGGGCTATTTCCCTCATAAAACGCTCCTGCTTGCTTTTCAGTTTTAATTTATGGCCAAAGGGAAGCCAGCAAAGGTTGGCAAAGGCAACACCATACAGGGTTGCCAGAAAGGCGACGGCGATCGACGGGCCTAATTTATCCGGATCAGACAGATTACCCAGAACGTGTACCAAACCCATAACGGTACCAATAATACCCATAGTAGGTGAATAACCGCCGGCAGCTTCAAAGATTTCTGCCCCAACCCTATGCCTCTGTTCAGTAAAATCAATTTGAGTCTCTAAGATATCTCTGACCAGTGCCGGATCAGTACCGTCAACAACCAACTGAATCCCCTGGCGCATAAACTCGTCATCTATACCCGCAGTCTCTCTTTCCAGGCTTAATAGTCCTTCCCTTCTGGCCTTTTCAGCAAAACCGCAGAGGATTCCGATCAGTTCGTTAACCTCATATTTTTTCTCATTGAAGATTATCTTGAGCAGTATGGGGATCTGCTTGATATCTTCCATCGAAAAACTAACCAAAACAGCCCCAATGGTACCTCCAAAAACGATCATGGCCGCAGTCGGAGTCAGGAGCGCGGTCAAATGGCCGCCCTCTTCGAGGTAAGCCAACAACATCATGCCAAAACCTACCACAAGACCTATAATAGACGATAAATCCACGTTTCGCCCACCTTCTCTGTTATTTATTTCTTGCCATTATATAGTTAGCCGTTAATTCCGCATTTTCCTGCCTTAATTATGGATTATATGACAATTTTTTCACTATACAATCAAAAAAGGAGTGTTCCATCTGCTTATGGAACACTCCCGGCCATTATTGCCCACAACATTTTTTATATTTTTTCCCGCTCCCACAGGGACACAGTTCGTTGCGCCCAATTTGCTTCTCTGCCTTTACAGGCTGTTTGGGAGCGTCTTCGGCATATTTGTTTTCCACAACGCGCTGGCGCTGAGGTGCCGGTTCCTGAACAACATTAACCCGGAAGATATACCTCACAACATCTTCCTGGATTGCAGAAATCATGTTCTGGAACATCTCGTAACCCTCAAACTTATATTCCACCAAGGGGTCTTTTTGGCCATAGGCCCGTAAACCAATCCCCTGCCTGAGCTGGTCCATGGCATCTAAGTGATCCATCCATTTCTCATCCACTATTCTGAGAAGAATCACTTTTTCCAAATGCCTGATGGTTTCCTCACCAAGTTCAAGCTCACGGTGATCATACATTTCCCGGGACTTTTCAGCCAGGATGCTTCTGATTTCCTCCCGTCCTGTTTCCGTCAAATCATCAGGGACAATTTGGTGGTGAGGCAGGTACAAATCAGCGGAATGGTCAAGCAGACCCTTAAGATCCCACTCCTCCGGATGAACTCCCTGATTGCAGTATATATTCAGAGCATTGTCTATTAGTGTATCAATCATCTGCAGGATGGTCTCTTTCAGACTTGCCTCCACAAGTACCCGCCGACGCTGTTCGTAGATGACTTCCCGCTGCTTGTTCATTACATCATCATACTGTAATACATGTTTCCTGGTATCAAAGTTGCGGTTTTCCACGCGTTTTTGCGCAGTCTCGATAGATTTTGAAATAAAGGAGTGCTCAATAGGCATATCCTCCTCCATTCCCAGTTTGTCCATTAGACTGCTGATATTATCTGACCCAAAAAGACGCATCAGGTCATCTTCCAGGGAAATATAAAACTTGGTGGAACCCGGATCTCCCTGCCGACCGGCCCGGCCCCGCAGCTGGTTGTCAATCCGCCGGCTTTCATGCCGCTCTGTACCGATAATATGCAGGCCCCCCAAGGCCACAACCTTTTCGTGCTCCGCATCTGTGTCAGCCTTAATCCCGGCCAGTACTCCGGCAAATTCGGCCTCATCTATTTCATCTTTGCCGGATTTAAACCTGGCATTAGCTAAAAACTCGGCATTGCCTCCCAACAGAATATCAGTACCCCGACCGGCCATGTTAGTCGCTATGGTGACCGCATTTAACCGCCCGGCCTGAGAAATAATTTCGGCTTCCTTTTCATGATATTTGGCATTTAAGACTTGGTGCGAAACGCCCCTTCTTTTCAGCATGGCACTAAGTTCTTCTGATTTCTCGATGGAGATGGTCCCTACCAGAACTGGTTGTCCACCTGCATGCTTTTCGGCGATCTCATCAACCACTGCCTTAAACTTGGCCCGCTCATTTTTATAAATTACATCCGGCATGTCTTTTCTGACTAAAGCCCGGTTAGTCGGGATAACAACCACATCAAGACCATATATTTTCCTGAATTCATCCTCTTCAGTCAGGGCGGTACCGGTCATTCCCGCTAATTTCCCATACATCCGGAAATAGTTCTGGAAGGTGATTGTAGCCAGTGTTTGGGATTCCCGTTCAATCTTAACACCCTCTTTGGCTTCAATGGCCTGGTGCAGACCCTCACTGTACCGGCGCCCAAACATCAGGCGGCCCGTGAACTCATCAACGATGATTACTTCTCCATCCTTCACCACATAGTCCCTGTCCCGTTTCATCAGACCATGCGCCTTTAAGGCCTGGTTCAAATGGTGGGTCAATTCAATATGGTCGTCCTCATAAAGGTTCTGCACTCCCAGCATCTGCTCAACTTTGGCCACTCCAGCCTCTGTAAGCACAACGGTGTGGGCTTTTTCATCAACTGTAAAATCATCATCTTTTTTAAGGCGCGGAACTACCTTGGCCATCGTATAGTAGTTGTCGTTAGCCTTGTCCGACTGTCCTGAAATAATCAAAGGGGTCCGGGCTTCGTCAATGAGGATACTGTCAACCTCATCCACAACAGCATAAAACAAATCCCGCTGGACCATATGTTCTTTTTCCAGAACCATGTTGTCCCTCAGGTAATCAAAACCGAACTCATTGTTGGTCCCGTAAACAATATCCGAGTTATAGGATGCTCTCCTCTGGTCATAATCCAAACCATGTATAATTAATCCAACAGACAAACCCAAAAACTTAAATATCCGGCCCATCCATTCACTGTCCCTGGTGGCCAGATAGTCATTCACCGTTACGATGTGCACACCTTTCCCGGTAAGGGCATTCAGGTATGCAGGCAGTGTGGCGACCAGGGTTTTACCTTCACCGGTTTTCATTTCTGCAATCCGGCCCTGGTGTAAAACCATGCCGCCAATCAGCTGAACATCAAAATGACGCATGCCCAAAACTCTTTTGGAAGCTTCCCTAACCACGGCAAAAGCCTCTGGGAGAATATCTTCAAGGGTTTCGTCCTTAGCCAGGCGGTCTTTAAACTCAGCGGTCTTACCCCTTAATTGGTCATCTGACAAGCCTTGCAGCGAAGATTCAAGGCCGTTTATTTCATCAACGGTCTTTTGAAACTTTTTTATTATTTTTGCGTTCTCATCAAAGAGTTTCTTAACGAAACCCAGCATAGAAACACCCTCTCTCAATTACAGTGGCCTTAGGCCATTCACTGTGGCAGTAATTTCAAAATTAGATCCATTATAAATAAGCAAAAGAGACCGGTGAGGTCCCTTTTTTACAGGAAATCACATTTTCAATTGTAACATTTTTGCAGTGAGAGTTCAAGGCGCGCGGGAAATAAGTGGAGAGTGATGAGTGAGGAGTGGAGAGTGTTTAATGGTTGGTTCGCTGCGCGAACCTTCGATTGTACAAGAAAGCGGGGCACTGACTTCTTGTCACTCTAAACTCCTCACTCTTCGCGTTCCCCTAAATACCAGCAGAAAAGCCCCAATATCTATAACTATATCACCTATGCTGATCAACTGGTTTTGGTTTAAATAGCCAACATAAAATATATCGGCCAAAAACTTCAGGCTCGTGTTTTCAGTGATCAGGTTATGAGTCCCACCGTCTCCTGCAGCTAAGGCCTGGCTCAATTCTGCGGGAAGAGTGTGGGGACTGACAGGCATTTGTCCCCCATTCAAGATAATTACTATGAAGTTAAGCAGAGTCCCGGTTGAAACGAGATACATACCCGGCATACGACGGTTCTGCCAGAGCACAAAAAATAAAATAAAGTATGAAATCACATGCAGGTAAGGGTAACCCCCAAAAGATCTTACAGGACCCCAATGATCAATCCCGGCCTGGATCAGATATGCTGCAATAACCAGGTAAAAGTACCTGAAATCCAGCCGCCCCAGGTTTGTCAGTCTTCCGCCTGTAATTAAGCCAACCAAAACAGCTAAAATAATCGTCTCTAAGAACACTATAATTCACCGAGCCTTTTTAAAACCATACCAAACAGCTTAACCAGGGAGGGATCGAAATTACGGCCGGCCAGGTTCTCTATTTCCCGGAGGGCCTCAGCAGGGGTTCCAGCAGGCCGGAAGGGCCTGTCTGTAATTATGGCATCATAGGCGTCGGCAATGGCCAGGATGCGAGCACCCAATGGGATAGCCTCTCCTGACACCCCATCAGGATATCCTTGGCCGTCATATCGCTCATGTTGATGGCGGACAATTTCTGATTTATGGCTGAGAAATTTGATTTTACTGATTATCTCCGCACCTAAGGCAGAGTGTTTTTGCATCTCAGTATATTCCTCTTGTGACAACCCTTCAGGTTTATTTAAGATCTTCTCTGATATCCCGATTTTTCCGGCGTCATGCAAGAGCACCACATACTCCAGCTGCTGTAATTCCTTTTCCCTCATTCCGGTTTCTTTAGCCATGGCCAGAGTAAGCTCGGCGACATGCTCCGAGTGTCCCTTCATATAGGGGTCCTTGGCTTCAATAGCTCTGACCATAGTCTTGACAGTATTCAGGTAACTTTGTTTAATATTAATGTACAATCTCAAAGCATGGCTGACCAGTAATACAGGCACAAAAAACAGCATGATACTGAAAACTTTCCATTGCAAGGGCTTATCGCTAATTATGCTGGTCAAGAGATAAGCCAAAGGTGATAAGACCAAAAAGTAAATAAAAAGAGATTTTATTACCGAAATCCAGATTGCCAGAAATTGCTCTTTTTTTAATCCTGGTCCATATAAAGCGGCCAGAAAGGTATTGGCAAAAAAATAAACATTGGTCGCCACAACAAATGCCCCCAGCGAATCCCCGGCTAACTGATAGGCTGTACCAGTTAATTCTACAATTAAAACTCCTTCAGCAGTTGACCTGATTATTTCCTTAAAGGAACCGCCGCGACCCAGAAATTTGATAAACAGTCCAGCCAACAGGTTAACAGCAAATCTGGTTATGATAGCGATTGCCGGGCCAAACAAAACAATAATAATCAAATCCAGCACAAATGCCACAGAGAAGCTGTAACCCTGCGGTAATCTGACCGGGGCTAACTGTGCCAGTAAAGATAACAAAGCAAAAACAGACACTTCCTGCCACCAGCTAAAGCCGGTTTGACTCATGTTTAACCCAAATACCAACACTAAAATGATAATAAAATAACCGGCTGTCATGATATCTATTTTCGCTACCCACGACCTGGCATTGTTCTCCATATCAGTCTCCTAATCATTAAGTGTAGAAGCCACTTCCAAAACACAATTAGTTTCTATATGGTTGATTTTTTCCCGCCAGCACTCAACAAAGGCCTGAGCTAATAATGGATCAAAATGTGTTCCGGCACACCGTTCAACTTCAATTAAGGCCTCAGCATAACTCATACCTCTCCGGTAGGACCGATCCGAAGTCATGGCATCAAAAGAGTCCGCCAGTGTGATAATCCTGGCTCCCAAAGGTATTTTTTCGCCGGCAAGCCCGTCAGGATACCCGGTGCCATCATATTTCTCATGATGATGCCTGATAAAATCCCTGACAGCCCCAAAATAGCTGATATCGTTTAAGATATTGGCCCCAATGACCGGATGCTGCTTGATGAGATCAAACTCTTCGTCAGTCAGCCGGCCCTCTTTGGTTAAAATCTCGTCTCTGATGCCAATTTTCCCTACGTCATGCAAAAAAGCCATGTTCCGAAGGATTTCTATCTCATCTTCGGGCATTTTCAGATACCTGGCCAACTCAACAGTGTATTGGGCCACCCGGTCCGAGTGGCCTTTCGTGTATTTATCTTTGGCGTCAAGGGAGCTGGTCAGAGCCTCCAGGGTGTCAATAAAAATTTCGCGCATATTCATGTAGGATTTAAAAATAAACCTTGCCAGCAATAGTGGCACAAAAAACAGGGTCACTCCCAGTGGTCCGATAGAGACATAAACATAGGCCATTAAGAGCCCCAGCAGAGGCAAAATCAGCATATTGGGAATCAGCCATTTAAAATTCGTCAGCCACATTCCCCATGGGGATACTCTTTGGATAAAGGCCAGAATTAAAGTTATACAGGAGATATTAATAAATGAATAAGTAATGGCGGCAGCTACCAAGGGCAGCGGGTCGAGGAAGTTGATATCCCAAAAGTTCCCTCCGGACTGACGGTAGACATAGCCGGCGACTCCGGCCGCTATGACAAACTGGGCACAGTTAAAAAACAGTTTGTGCAGGGGATCGCGGTCTGCAATGATAAACCTGCAAAAAACCAACCCAATAATGGCAACATAAGCGGCAACGCACGGACCGAATAAAACTATCGCAGCATATATAATCGATACGGTTACGGCAACATAGCCCCCTTTGGGCAGCCTGACCGGCAGCGAATCAGTCAATACGGCCAACCCGCCAAAAAACACCAGACCGCGCCCCAAGGCGGCAGAAAATGTTGTTGTAGCTGTTAGATATGTAAGAAATAAACCAGCGCTGACAATTATCACTTTGATATAGATTTGAGCACTCACCGGATAATCTTTCATATCTGTTCCCTTCTCAATATTAAAAAATTGACCGACAGTGTATTTAGAATTTAGCCAGTTTCTACCACCGTACTCCGGCGCCACCGGCTAAAACTAAAGTAACAATAGCCATAACGACCTTAACCATAGCTTTCATGTAAAGTTAACCCCCCGTCTATCAGTTGACTCAACCATTACCCGCTAAGAACGGTCGGTAGACTTCGCTCGGGTGGTTTTTCGCTCATTTTTTAAAACAGATGTCTCACTTTACTGAAACAAAAAAAGATCTGGCTTACACTGTCGGTCATGAATAGACCTGAAATTCACTTCACTATTCATTTAATAAGAAAGGTATCCGCCTGTTCACCGCTGCCAAAGTAGCTTTTACTGCTGCTTCTCTGTCATCTTCATTGGTGAAAGCGGCACCAATCAGCCGTTCTTCGCCAAAGTTTGTGACAAGGGCCATACATACAGCAATCGCAGGTCTCCGTGACAAAACAATTGTTGAGATATCTTCTGTGACAATATTGCAGGAACCACTTAAATATCCTTCCAGGGCTAATGCTGTCGCCTGTGAAATAAGCCTGAGCTTATTGTTAGCCGTACTGGGACCTGAAGCTGTCCCTTCAAAAGTTTCCTCCCCTATACTCAACTGGACTCTGGCTTCCATGGCGCGTCCTTTTGAGACAACTGAAACACTGGTAACACTGGGTCGAAATTCGTTAACAGGCCGCATATCATCTTCTCTCATTTGGGCCACACTGATCTTTTTATGATCAATACTTATCCCAAACTGGGCCATTAAAGCTGATTCGATATCCCTTACCACTTGCTTCGGGCCTCTGCCAGAACCGGCCAGTACATGAATTTCGGCAATTCCAGCCTCTTTATCTGTCACTATCCGGGCGGAAATTACATCCTTTATCTGGCGAATCAGTTCTTCGTATTCTGCCATCATATTTTCTACAAATTTTTCTGATGCCATTAAAACACCGCATTTCATCAATATTAAGTATCTTTTGAGTTACCTCAAATTGACCAGGCATTTTATTACATTTATTTTCTACTTTTGAGCAAGTTTTCCTTCTTTCGGGACTTTATTTCAGCAGATTTTGCTGGTCAATAAAACACAAAAAGGGTGCTTAAAAAAGCTGCACCCTTTTTTTACATAATTTTTATTATTTTTAAACTAAAACTCTGGCTCTATTAAACCATAGTTTCCGTCTTTCCTTTTGTATAAAACATTTACTTCCTCTGTTTCAGCATTGGAGAAAACGAAGAAATTATGTCCCAGCAGATTCATTTGCATAACGGCTTCATCTACGGGCATTGGCTTAAAAGCAAATCTCTTGGTTCTCATGATCTTGGCTTCATCAAAATCCTCTTCCCTTTGAGCCGGGGCAGGTTTTCCTTCGGCCCGGGCCTTTCTGGTAAACCTGGTCTTATATCGGCAGATCTGTTTTTCCAGCTTTTCGACAACCAAGTCGATAGAAGCATACATATCACCGGTTTCTTCTTCTCCGCGGAGAATCATGCCATTAACAGGGATTGTCACCTCTACCTTATGGGTTCCTTTTTCCACCCTTAAAGTAACCTGTCCCTCTTCTAGGTCAATGTGTTTGTCAAGTTTTGCTAATTTCCTTTCGACATATTCTTTCAGTGCATTAGTTAGCTCAATATTTTTTCCTCTAATAGAGATCATGTGGTGCTCACTCCTTTCGGTCACTTTCTTTACTATTATTCCCTGAAGGTAGTCAATAATCCTTTTTTCGATTTCAAATATAATGTATACTTGGCGAAATTTTCTTCTTTACCATATGCCACCGCAGGCATGGCAGTTTACTCCAGTTTCTCTGGGCGGCATTTACTCATCTAGCTGCAAACCTCCGGCAGCAAGCCGGCGTAATTTAAAAACCCCAGGGAAAATTCCCTGGGGTGAATTCGCATGGATTGTACATATAAATTACAGTTTAACCACATTAGCAGCCTGAGGCCCGCGTGCACCTTCCACGATGTCGAATTCAACCTGCTGACCTTCAGCTAAAGTTTTGAATCCGTCTTCCTGAATAGCAGAGAAGTGTACGAATACATCGCCACCATCTTCTCTTTCAATAAAGCCGAATCCTTTTTCCTGATTAAACCATTTTACTTTGCCCAACATTATTCACATTCCCCCTAAAAATATCTCCGTGGGCCTAGGTAAACCCACATTTTAAATGGTATCACAGGGCCTAAATTTTGTCAACAGTTACGAAGCTTGGTAAAACTTCCTTTATTACTCCAAATTTCTCGGGTTGGAAACCAATATGTTTATGTCGAAAAATCCAACTAAAATTGATTAGTTGTGGATATAAACGCCTGTGGATAATGTGGATAACCTTGTTAATAACTATTAAAACAGCCCTTTTTGCTGTGGATAACTGTGTGGGTGGCAAAAATTTTGTCGTTGTAGAAAAAAGTCGTTGTCGAAATTAGGGTATAAATAGATGCTCAAATACTCTCAGATTATATACAAAAAGCAGCATACAGCGGAATGGTTATTGATCACATCTGGAGCCCCATAAAAAATAACCCGGATCACATATCCGGGTTATTTCTATTTGCTACTTATGACTTTCGAAGCAGTCGCGGCAGTACACAGGCCTCTCATCTCTCGGTTGAAAGGGAACCTGAGTTTCTGTACCACAATCAGCACAAGTCACTGTAAACATTTCTCTGGTTTTGCCGTTACCTCTTGATGCCCTCCGATTGGCCCGGCAGGACTTGCATCTTTGCGGTTCATTCTCAAACCCTTTTTCAGCATAAAACTCTTGTTCACCTGCAGTGAAAACAAATTCGTTCCCACACTCTTTACAATTAAGTACTTTGTCTTCAAAAGCCATTGACAGTATCGCCTCGCTTCTTGGTTTTTCAACCTGGATCTGACCTGCCACCCAAGAAGGATGCGCATAGAACCGGTTGCATTTATGAGTAAATTATAACCACAGGCCTCATGTTTTGCAATACTTTGGGGAAAATTAGGGGTTTAATTGTTATTACCTGCCCTAAACGGCTTTATGGCAGGCTGAACGGTTTTGACTAATTAAGATTCCTAATTATTTACGACTGTCGAAAACACACCATCAGTTAACTGAGGGGCGGATTATAGACATTCATTTATTTTTCCCCAGTTCTATCTACTTATGGCGGATAACTTCTCAATAGATTTGCTTCCTGTTATAGCATTAGCAGTCAAATGACGATAGGTGTGGATTAAAATATTTTAAACTACTTCCTTCTTGATTGTGATATACTAATATCAAGAATAATTTAATCTGAGGTGTGTTTAAATGAAAAAGCTACACTTTACAATACTTATCGAAAAGGATGAAGATGGTGTATATATTGGCTACGTTCCCGCTTTGAAAGGTTGCTATACACAGGCAAACTCTGTTGAGGAACTGATTCCAAGAATCAGGGAAGCTATTGAGCTTTGCCTCGAAGTAGAGCAGGATGACTTACTACAAAATGAGTTTATCGGCGTTCAACAGGTCGAGGTAATTATATGAGCAAATTAACGATAACATCTTCTAAGGACATGCTTAGAATCCTTGAATCACTTGGATTTATAGAAATCAGACAGAAAGGCAGTCATAAATACTTCCGACATAGTGATGGAAGAACAACGATTATACCATTTCATGGTGAGGATCTTGGACGTGGTTTATTAAGGAAGATATTAAGGGATATAGAGTTAACTCCGGAAGAGTATGAATCAATCAGAAAGAATGTGTAAGCAATAGAACCTACAGCATTTAACCCGATCCGAATTTATGAATGCACACTAGCTTTACATTAACTAAATCAATAGAACCTGATAATCCCAAACCTTGGTGGCAATATGCTGTCAAGGCCTTTTCATATACCGTCGTTAGTTATGAATGGCCCTAAAAGTTGGTGCTGTATACTGCTATTTACGCCTGTCGAAAAAGATGCCATCAGAAACATGAGGGGCGGACTGATAGGCATTCATTAATTTCTTGCCCTGTTCTATCTGCCTGATGTGCCCGCGACTATGATTGAAAAGCTCAGATATTTTCTCTAAATTCCTGTTATCTACGTCTTTAATAGAATGGAAAATATCTTGTCGTTCCTGTTCAAGGTAGTTGAACGTCGCATTAATTTCCATCGGGACCTGGCCGCTATTGGTATAACCGGAGTATTCCAGTTTGAATTCCCCGGAAGTTTTGTTATACCTTTTAATCAGTGCTTCTCTGCGATTTAAGACATCTTGAATCTTAAAGATACTGTCTTCATCATCACAGGCTAACAAAGCCTGGATTTTTACTGTCTGTTCCTTATACTCCCCTGCATATTTATTTAAGCTTAGAGCAAGTTCTAGCAAATTATCTGCTCCGAAGGCCTCTTTTACCACCTGAAAGCACTCCTTTGAAACCGTATATTATATGGGATAAGAGATGATTTATAGAATAAAAACCGCTTCCGCGGTTTTTTCTTAAAATATTGAGATTTTCACTATCCAATTTCAGATCTTTTGGCTCCTTGGGAACGCCGGTAAATCTTGATGGCTTCTTCCCAGGTTTCAACAAATTGTTTAGCCAGGTCTGAGGCCTGTTTCAGCAAATTCATTTCCTTTTTGACATTGGCCTGAGTAAGTATATGCAGCATAAAATCATATAACTGTGCTAAATTTTTTGATATGTCATACTGCCTGTCAAGGGTAGCCAACAACTCTGAATAAATATCCTGGGCTCTGATGATATTTTCATTAACCTGATCCAGCTTTTTTTCCTCAAGGCCCTTCATGGCTAAAGCAATAAATTTAACAGCACCTTTGTAAAGCATGAGAGTCAGTTCTTCTGCCGGTGCCGTAGTAATTTGATTCTGGGCATATTGTTGATATGGGTTCAGTGTTGACAAGGTAACATCCTCCTCAAATAGGTAATGTCAGGCACTACTGGCCCCCGCCAAACTGCTGGGCTAACCAGGCACTTTGATTATTCATCTGGGAAATATATTTTTCCAATGCAGTGAACTGGCGGTAATACCTGTCTTCTTTGCTTTTAAGCTTTTCAATAAGATCTGAAATTGCGTCATCGTTATTATCAATATCTGTATCCATCAGATTTTGGAATTCTGTGATGTCTCCAATAACACCTGCTTTTTCTAAAAGAGTACCTTTCTGTCCATTGTTATCTTTTGATGCTCTAATATTGTCCTGAATAATGTCATATAACCTATTTACAAACCCTTCCTCGTCATATCTTGCCTGTCTCTCCTCCTGAGTTAAGGTGGCACTGTATGTAGAAGCTGTTGTCGATTTTTTAGCAAAAAGATTTTGGACTTTATCCGGGTTAGTTCTTATAGCCTCTTTTAACGCAGTTTCATCTATTACCAATTTTCCATAATCCAAATAGTTGCTGGATGTTTCCACACCGATATCTGCCAGTGTACCGGCAACACCGCTGATACTATCGCTGAAAGCCATCCTCATTTTTTGCGTCATACTCTGCAAAATTGTGTCACTTCGCAAAAGGCCGCTTCTGGCCTTTTCTTCCCAGAGAGTAATATCATCCTCGGTCATTTCTTTTTTCTGCTCGTCAGTAAGAGGGGGATAATCAGAGTATTTCTTTTCGGTAAGTTCATTATTAATCTTTTCAATGACATCATTATATTTATTTACAAAAGCCTCAATATTGTCATATACCGCATCTACATCCAAGGTTGGGGTAATAGTTACTTCCTGGGTTGGATCCAGGGGATCGTTGAACTCACTTAGTAAAGTGTAGGTAACCCCGTCAACAGTGACTGTGTTATCAGTTCTGGTCAGTTCATAACCATCCAGAGTGAATATAGCATCAGTACCGGCAACGATAGCTGCAGAATCAATTTTTAAGGCATTTGCTGCACCAAATAGAGTTCCCTCAGTATTCTCAAATTCTAGTGTTGAACCACTGCCCTTCTGTTTAGCAATCAGAGAAAAAACTCCCGTAGCTTCACTGTATGTCATGGTTACTCCAGCCACACTGTTAGTGTTCACGGCAGAAATTACATCTTGTAAGGAATCAGTATCTTTATCAAAGGTAAAAGTTTCGTCATTAATTATAAATTCTAATTCACCTGAAGCGTTAAAAGTCAAGCCTGGAATCTTAGTTGCTAGAGTAGCGAGATCCTCCGACAAGTCAATCCGGTTAGTAGTGTTTGAAAGTTCGAAATGATCGAGGGCATTATCGGTTGAAGCACTGGAAAGAACCAGTTCACTATTGGTTGCCGCAAAAGAAAATACTCCGGCGGCATGGGTAACTGATATTTTACCGGCACCAAAAGCTGTGTTGATCGCCGTTTCCAAATCAGACTTCAGAAGATTATAATCACCTGCATAATCAATTGCCTGCACAGCCACAGTTCTTGAAATTCCATCAAGAGTAAGGGTGATTTGATTATTGCCATCACTAAAATCGGTATCAGCTGCAGCTGAACCTGTGATATTTAGGATCACGCCCGAAGAACTGGATACAGTGGCAGCTTGAGCCAAAGACCTAATCTGGGTAATGCTATGTTGGATTTCTGCAGCATCGGCATTGGCAGTAGCGGTAACTACCGAGTCATCGGACGAACTGACGGAGTATGATTTATATACTGAAGAGGATGTCATATTTGATGCAGGTTTAAGAAGATCAAAAAACTCGTCCTTAAAACCCCTTAAGAGATTTGTTATGTCCCGATAATCATCTTTCTTCCACTCTAACAACTGTTTTTTCTGGTAAAGCTTATCTAATGGAATTCTTTCGGCATCCATCAGCTTTTGGATTATACTTTCCGTATCCAAACCTGAAGCCAAACCGGAAACCCTCATTAAATTACTTGAAATACCGTTTATGTAGCTCAAGTTACTACCTCCTTTCGTCAACAAACAAGCCGGTCAATTCCCAAAGTTTCGCTACAGCATCCAACAACTTTTTCGGCGGTATTTCTCCTATTACTTCATTTGTCTCGTTATCTATTACTGAAATAACTACTTGTTTTGTTGCTTCGTGCATTTCATATTTAAAATGGCGCTTAACACCTTCTAAGGCCTTGTTAGCCTGCTCCGTTGCAAGCTCCAGCTGCTTTTCGTTTTCCGAACTAAGCTCCGGCTTTATGGCTGGATCAATTTCTTTTGTGTCTTTTTTATATACGTCTTCGGTTGGAAGGGAACCTGTATTTAACGTGAAATCAGAACTCACCGGTAACACAGTACTGTCTACTCTCATTTTCAACCCTCCTTGTCACAGAATCCCGAAAAAATTACACTAATCAATCATCATATTTTATCGAATAAATTTGGTAATAACTTTAGTGTTAATTTAGATTAATTTCCTAAATAATGGAGTTTTCGACGGTTAATTTAATTACATTGTTATATAAGAGGAAATCGATAGGCAACGAAGAAATATTAAGAAGCACAAATTTTTACACTTTTCTTCCCAGAGCACCCGGAAAGGATGATTTAAATTGGCTAAAGAATATACCATAGAGGTTATCGGACATCCAAGTATTTATCAATACAAAGAGAGGAAACTTCAGATATATTTTTCCGCGCCTGATCACGGTGTGAACAGCGAATCAGGACTTTTGCTGTTAATACCGGGGTTTGGTGCTAATGCCAACTCCAAAATTTATAAGAAAATGAGGAATACCTTTGCTGACATGTATAACCTGGTAACTATCCAGTGCGATTATTTTGGCTGGGAATTTATGCAGACACCCAAACCTAATCAGTTAAATAAACTAAATATTCCCATGAATAAGTTAGACGAGTATTTCACTGAAGAGGAGATCAGGTATATTCTGGCGGGGGGAAGTCCATTTCAAAAAATGCTTCAGTTAAAGAAGAAAACTGAATTTTACCTTCCATTAAACATGAACCTGAATGAAGATTTAACCAATTTTAACGATATGGGCATTATGCAGTCAATAGATAATATTACGGCAGTTCTGGTTGTTATGGAGATTTTAAAAGATAACAATTTAATGTTTAATGAAGGGCGAATCCATACGTACGGGCATTCTCACGGGGCTTATTTAGCTTATTTGTGTAATGCTTTTGCGCCGGATTTATTTTCCATGATAATAGATAATTCGGCCTGGCTTTATCCTATATATATTAATTTTACCCGGGAGTTAGAAGCAACGATTGCGTTTGTAAAGGCAGGATTAATCTTCAGTTACCTGGCAAAAACCATGCCGCAAGATGAGGAAATCTTGTCACTCCCTAGTTTGTACAAAAAATTCATAAATAAATGTCAAATAATATGTTTCCATGGAAATACCGATAAAATTATATCCCACATCGACAAACACAGATTTTGTCATGCTGTTTCTTCCTGTGTCTACAATGAAATTACCCAGGAAGATATCGACGGCGAAATATTTAAATCCACCAGACACGGCTTAGATGCCGACTTTTTAAGGCTTTTTAATTACGTAATGGAAAAATATAAAAACTGTTTTGGCAAGAAAAACGCTTTTGAATATCCTGTTTTCACAATAGAAACAGCAAAAAAATCTTATAATTTTGATTACAGTTCAGGCCGTCCTGTTGTAAAACTGAATTAACTTGAAAACTACAAACATAGCCACCCGTGTAAAAGTGGGTGGTTTTGTTAAACAAAAAACCCAGGATAGATATCCGGGCTTTTTATAATACTGATTTATGCCATAAGTTCAATTAACCAGCCAATATTTTGCTTCCTCGCTTGCCCGGCTATCTCTTCCACAGCAGCAGGCGGGAAATCCGCAATACGTTCTTTAGTACACCGGGCTATTAACTGACTTTTGGCTTCCTGGGCACCGGCTAAACTTCGGTAGTAGAGCTACATTAATAGGTGAAGTAGAAGGACCGGAAATTGAATCCAGATATATTACTGACATACAACTCTTCCTCTCATCTGAATGCCATCGATTTAGTCGATCGTCAAGTTTCGATGAGTGTAGTTGTACTAGCTCAAAATATAAGGATTAAAACAATCAGCCAGCTCCTGGCGCCACGACTTGTAAACCGGCAGCAGTTGGTCCCTGATTAGATAAATCATAATGTTAGTTTTCCCGTCCTCGACTGCCTGGCAGGCTGCTGTCAGCTTATCGGAAACAGCCCACGAGGCTTCACTAATCCCATTTGGCGGCAGTTTATCACAGAAAAGCTCAAAAGCCTTATTTATTGTGAGAAAGGAATCAACCAAATCAGGAAGCAGGTATAAGGGTGCCTGCTCAGTCTTTTCCCCTTCGGTACCGATAAGGTGTTGAATAGCATCCAGTCCGGTATCTGCCAGTTGAAGCATTATTCTCATCTCGTCCAAGTGTTTTTCCATTTTATACACATCCCCTTAGTTGGATGGGTTCACGGAATGATTTGTGAAGACAAAATTCTTCAATCTCATCCAAGATAACTTTACTCCCATTAAGACTGATTAAATCTCTCAAATTTTTTCTGATATCCACTAGTTGACTGCGGTCTTCATAAACTTCCAGAACCTTGCCGGTCATTTCTTTTAAAACATCCTGATCGAAATAACCGCCCTTAAAGCAGTAGCCTTCTTTGACAAAGCCATCTATGATATCTTCCTGCATGTTTTTCTCAATCAGGTTTATTGATGGCAGCCCTGCATAAAGAGCTTCAACTGTAGTTAAACCTCCTGCGAAAATACCGAGCACAGTATTACCGATAATGTTCCACATTGAGCGGTTGGTTTTAGCCAAAATTACCTCATGGTGATACTTGTTTTTAATTACACTGATCAGCTGGTTGTAAGAGTGGTGGTAACCTTCGCCAAGTATGGCCCAGACGGTCATTTTGATATTTAACTTAGAGAGCTCTTTTAATACTTTTAAAGTTTTATTTGAGGCATCAGTTCCACCCATACTTATAGAAACTGGAAGTTCATCTAATTTGAGGTTGCTCTCATATATTTCATCCGGTATCTTTCTGCAGTGCTCAGAGAAAATCGCGTACTGCAATCCGTTCCTTACTACTACCTCATCATAATCAGCTTTTTTCAAAGAGCGGGTATACATAAGATCCATTGATTCCATCTGGTTGAATACTGGAGACAATGAAACCTTAATCTGAGGAATATTAAATATTGCCTTAAGGGTTGTATCCTGTAAACGGAGTAAATCAAAACACAATATATCAGGCTTAAAAATACTTACCCGCTGTACTATTTCCTGCTCACTGCCGACAAAAAATACCGGGTATTCGGCATAGGAAAATACATTTTCGAGTCCCTTGTCAATCATGGCAATAAGTTCAATACGGTGCCTCTTAGAGGCTTCTTTGGCAAACGTATTTGCCCGGAATAAATGACCCAGTCCGCTGTTTACGGAGCCTTGACAAATTATCTGAATCTTCATCTTTACATCTCCTCCGATGTCCGGCGTGCAAACTCGCAAGTTAATCTACATGAACATATCCAGTGAAAAAGGCTCAAACTTTTTGATATTTCTTTTTATGTCCCGGTTTAGGATCAAATCAATCTGATTAGGCTCCAGGGGTCCTTCGGGCCGCACAATCAGCACATCACTGAATTCTATTTTTTCCCCACATCCAATGTCTCTGGCCGCAAATAGACCCCTTCTGGCTCTTGATTTCACGGTAGTCTCAGCATCGGTGAGCTTGTCTGTCCGTCTTTCACAGGCCTTGTCCGCCATTCTCACATCCTGAATATATACCTTAAAATCTGCAGGCTCCATGGCGTAGGCATGATCAAACCCTTCTGCCTGCCGGTTATAGGTGAAATGCTTTTCCAGCCAGGTTACACCCTTGCTAACAGCTATCGCAGCGGCCAGGCTGTTCTCGGTATGATCAGACAACCCGATGGGCAGACCAAAGGCTTTTCTGAGCACACCCAAGAAACCAAGATTCATGTTTTCCGTGAGACAGGGGTACACTGAAACACAGTGCATCAGGACAATGTCATGGTTTCCTGCCTTATAAATGTCATTTACTGCTCTCTCAATTTCACCCAACTGGGACATCCCTGTAGACAGAATAATCTTTTTGCCCCGCTCGGCAACCAACTTCAGCAAATAAGAGTTGTTAAGGTCACAGGACGCGATCTTAAAGTAATCTGCATTAAGCTTGTCCAGCAAATCTGTACTTCTCTTGTCAAAAACGGAGGCGCTAAACCCTATACCTTTTCCGGCACAGTACTTTGCAAGCTCAGCATAATCTTCATCTCGGAGCATAAGTTTGATTCTCTGGTCAAATACATCGTTGTGTACATACCTGCCATCCTGATAAAAATCAGGAAGATATAACCCTTCCGGGTAAATTATCTGAAACTTTACAGAATCTGCGCCGCTCTCAGCAGCTATATCTACCAACTGTTTTCCTACATTGACGTCTCCGCCATGATTATTTCCGGCTTCAGCAATTATGTGTATCTGCCCCATCATACTTCTCCTCTCTGGTAATAGCTCACATCAATTAGATGTCTTATAGTAATCTGTCACTTTATTGGCAAAAGCTCCAAAATGATCGGCCATAATATCGTAAAGACCGTTCCATGTCATCCGGCAGCTGCTCACTACGCCTGACAGTTCATCAATCCTCTTGTATCTGTCAATAATATCATTGATAAGATTATCGGAAGTTACCATATTAATATTCCAATCGCCGAACCCAATTGTATTCATCAGGCTTATAGCCCTCTCATCATAACTGATTTTTATCACCGGAGTGCCGAAGGACAGGCAGGGCAGGCATGAATGAAGCCTGTAGGTTATATTCAGGCGGCAGGACTGTAATAGTGCCAGGTAGGTGTATACATCTCCTGTATATATATATTCCATCCCTTTAAATGAGGCTGCAAAGGGTATATCCCTGTGGTCATGACACAAAAGCTTAATATTATCCATCCCTTCACCTTTTAAGAAAGCAATCATATTTAATATATCAGTGTACACATTTGCCTGTTGATTTAGAGGAATATTCATCAGTGAGGGATTCCTGACTGATATAAGGACCAGATGTCTGTCACTCTCGTATAGGTTTGGCAGTCTTCCCTGGACCCGGTTTAGAAACAGGGTCGGGCATCCGCCAATTTGGACTTTCTCACACCCGATATTTTTAAGATGATTGAAGGTTTCTCTATCCCGGGCCAATGAGAAGGAAGCCGTGTGATCCAATGCCCTGATAATACGGTCGGGCATGGCATCAGTCCTTTTCACCAACTCGCATCGCCTGTTATATATCCGCCCGCTGGATATGCTGAAAAGAAAAAGAGGGACATCCAGGGTTCCCAGTGCGTCAAGGTTAACTTCCAGCTCGCCGTTTTCGTAAAGGTTACCGCCTCCGATAATCACTCCGTGTCCAAACTGGTTAATTTCATGGATGGTTTGTGGAGTAAGTCCGGCTTTAGCCTGGCTTTCATACCTGGAAGTCGCCGGTACAGAGACTAAATTGACAATTTCGCCAAAGGCCTTGTAAATAAAATGCTGCATAGCAATAAAAATCGCGTCATTTCCAACATTAAACCCCTTCGGCCTTATGCAATACAATGTAATCAACTAAGCCCACCTCCCAATAATAGAACATACCTCGAATCTTACAGCACCTGCAAAGCATCAACCACTTCCTGAAAATTGGCACTGTGAATATGTACACCCAAAACACCCACCAATTTTTCAAATAAACTAAAATCCTCTTCCGTGTCAACTACTAACCGGTAAGATTCCATATTTCCGTATGGACATTTCAGGCTCACTGTTTTAAAACTGCTTAAGTGAGAATAAAGGTATTTAGTTACATGTTCGTGTTCTTCAGATGTGGTCATTTCTTGATATGCTTTTTCATATGTTGCAGTTTTGACTACCTCCACGGAAACCCCGTAAGGAAAACTGCGCTCAATTATGTTTGAGACAAAATCCGCATCATCCTCAATGCACCTTGATATAGCTTCTGTTAAAATTCCCGGATCGATAAAGGGTGAATCACCGTTTAACCTGACAAAATAATCTGCCTGGCGGCTCTTTGCACAGTTTAGCACTCTCAGCGCAACATCCTCCAGGTCTCCCCTGTAAACTGCTATCCCCTGGGAAGCCGCATAATCGCACAAAGGTGTGTCAACTTCCCTTTGGGTGGTGGCCAGCACAAGCTCGGCCAATCCCTCTACCTGCTTTGCTCTGTTGATCACATATCCCATCAGGGGCAGGCCGTCAACTGATTTCAAAGCCTTGCCGTATAAGCGGCTTGAGTCCAATCTGGCAATAACGATACCTATTATTTTATAATCACTCATAGGCATATCACTCTTGGCTGCAGACTGCCACCTGCTCATTGACAACAGCCTGTTCATCACTATCAACCTGCTCTAAATAGTTTTCAATAAATCCCTTCATAAAATGAAGATACTCAAATACCTGGGCAGATACATTGTAAAAATATTTCTCCCCATTCTCCATTTTCTCAAGTTCATTCTGAGAACCCTGAAAATATTTTTGTTTGAGTGACAAGACAGTTGCATACAGACCGGGTCTTAGTGCTTCTTTATAAACTGGCAACTCTTCCATCTGCTTTTCTATCCTGTTAATTCTTTCGAACTCAGATTTCAGCTTATCAGCCGCTTCCCCATTTTGCCTCATTTCAGTAAATCTCTTTAATTCATCAATCCTTGCATCGTTTAGTTCTAAAACTTCATCAATTTCTCTGACAATTTCTTTTAAGGCTTCGCTTTTGTTTAAGTTATATTGGGCTTCATGTTTGATTTTTTCTATCTCACTGTTAAAATCAATGTTTATATCCTCACCAAGGTCTTCCCTCATCACGTCAAGCAGGGTTTTAATCTCCGTCCCGTTAATTCCCAGACCACCCTCGGTGGCATTGATAAACCTTATATTTGGATAGTGTTTCAGATTGCTCTCGTAATCGTATTTGATCTGCAGATAACCACGCAAGGCATAGACTTTATTGCCAAAGATATCTACCATTTCGACCATTTGTTTTTCCTTGGATTTATCCTGCTCTTTCTGCTTAATTCCTTTCGCATACAAGCCCTTATCATAGTAGCACATATCCTGACCAAGAAAAATAATAGGATTACATCCAGCTTCACACAAGAAAGACATAGTAGAGTTGGCAACCGAAGCACCACTTAGAACAGGTTTTTCTTCCCGGCCCATCTTCTTCAGAAGATACTTCACAAAGGTATCAGTTATCAGAAGCATAAATATCTTGTGACCATCATATTTTTGCACCATGCCCTCCGCCGTTTGACTGGCAAACAGCAAGGGTATCTGGCTGCTGGTCTCATAAAAATGGTCATCATAAATACTTTCCGCGTAGTTTGCCTCAATATGGGCCCTGAAGTGAGGTATTATGTTATTGTTATTGACGATTGTTGCAGCAGAACCAACCGCTACTATCACAGCCTTTTTCTTGAGTTCTTCGAGCAAGTGAAGATGTTTGTTAAGTGACGGCCCGGCAGAAACAATCACGACAGGTTTACCCTTTAATAATTTATATATATCTGAAGAGTAAACACATTCCTGCATTAAATTGGTGAAGGTATGCTTCATCCACTTATACTTGGCGTAATGCAGGGTAGATACGTGAGACCTCCGGCTCCTAGACTCAATTACGATTTTTTCCTTTATAATTTTATAATATTTATCAAACAAGGAGTGATATGAAACTGTAGATGCTATACCGAAGGACTTCTTGTTGTTCTCAAACAACAACCCAAACACATATTGGGCTACATCCTCCTCTTTCCTGTTGACAAGGAGGGTAATGTTCCCTAGTTCCCGAAAAACGTCGGCCATATAATGCCTGGTTAAAAATCTTTTAAAAACATGCAGGGAGGGTTCTATAATAATAAGGTGCTTCACACTCTTGTAGTTTTCTTTGATATATTTGAGGCAATAGCCTGTCCCCAGACCAAAAACCACTAACATCTCAGTATTAGGAGCAATATTGTTAAACATCATTTTCATTTCGCCATCTATGTCGTACATACTGTTGGCAAAACACAAAACGTCATTGCGGCCAATAGTAAAATTGTCAGTTCCTTGCACTTCCTGAATTTTCACGGGATAAGCAGGCTTACCCACTGTCAGCAGTTGATACAGCACAGGAGATTTATTTTTAAAGAAATTCAGATTTTTGGTATAAAGATTCATATTAGTTCTCCTTATAGAGTATAGGCATCAACTCATACTTTAAAATATCCGCCGCATTTAAGTAATCTTTACGATTCAGGGCACCCAGAGCATATTCCAGAATACTATTGCACCTTCCAATCTGGTCTTCCGGCAAATTATCCATAGTCCTGCCAATATTCAGAACAATCTTGTTAACACACTCCATGTATTGACCAATATCCTGTTTAAAAAGGCATTCTTTCAAGGCATCTATCGCTTCCTTCAAGTCTATCACTCCTATATCGTGCATGCTGGAAACAAAACCACCTAATATACGGATGGAGGTTCCAGATTCCCTGGAACCTCCATTCCAAATACGTAAAACGTTATCTGAGCAATTGGAGTACACCCTGTGGTTGCTGATTTGCCTGAGCCAGCATAGCCTGACCGGCTTGCAGGAGGATGTTGTTCTTGGTGAATTCCATCATCTCCTTAGCCATGTCTACGTCACGGATCCGTGATTCGGATGCGGTAAGGTTTTCAGCTGATGTATCAAGGTTTGCAATGGTGTGCTCAAGCCTGTTCTGGATAGCACCAAGTTTAGCTCTTTCACTAGAAACATTCTTCAGAGCGTCATCAATGGCTGTTACTGCATTAGCGGCATTGGCCTGGCTGGTTACATCCAACGCAAACTCGATACTGGTGTTGTCAGTACCATTGGATACTGACATAGCCTCACCATATCCATCGGTATCATCAATGTCTGTAGACAGACCCAGCGCTTTTGCAGTCATATCAGATACGCTCAATGACATGGTCTGATTTTCATTGGAGCCTACCTGGAAGGCCAGGGCGTTATTTACAGTCCTGTCGGAATAAGCTATGTCAAAGTCAACTGTGAAAGAACCGGAAATTGCTATACCTGCAGACGCACCGGTCAAGGTAAAGCTTACACCATGATTGTTGTAAGCCAAGGTTCCGGAAAGACTACCGCCTGAGAAGAGAACATTGTCGGTAATAATAACATTACCGTCTTTATCCATGAAGTTAACAGTGAGATTACCGGCAGCGATGGAAGCAGACATCGTTGCTACTTCAAACTCAATACTGCTGGCAACATCAACACCAGTTAAAGATACGCCAGGAGCGCCGCTGAAGGTAACATCTTTGTTAATTGTGTATGTGCCGGAAGCATTTGCCCATGCTGTTCCATCAGGTGCGGCAACGTAAGGATCCATAACAATAGCAGCACCAGCTAATGCATTGTCCCAGGCTTCCTTGCTAAATGTAAAGGTGACACCATGGCTGTTATAGGTGTAGTTACCGTTAGAGTCGAAGCTTACCGCAATCTCATCTGTTATGCTGATTCCGGAAATATTTCCGGCACCTGATAGAAAGGCTGCACTAAGAACAACTTCCAATTTGCCGGCAGTGTTCTTCGAGATCGAGATATATGCTCCACTGTCTGTGGTGCTCCATTCAGCATCAGCAGCAGAAGCCAGACTGATGGAAGCAATATCAATGGCACCGTTGGCGACAGTGAGACCCTCTACCGGAGCATCATACTGCTTAGTCACAGCTTTAATAGTCTTAATCGCGTCAGCCTTATCACCATTCAACAGTTTCATGGTGTTGAACTCGGTGGTATTGGCAATCCTGTTAACTTCGGAAGTCAGCTGGTTGATTTCTTTTTGGATTTCTTCCCGGTCAGCAGTGACGTTAGTGTCTGAGGCAGCCTGAACAGCAAGTTCTCTCATCCTCTGCAGAATACTGTGAGTCTCATTCAGAGCACCTTCAGCGGTCTGGATGAGGGAGATGGCATCCTGAGAGTTCTTGGAAGCCATGCTCAAACCTCTGATTTGAGCTCTCATTTTTTCGCTGATGGCAAGACCGGCAGCGTCGTCACCGGCGCGGTTGATGCGCAGACCGGATGACAGTTTTTCAAGGGACTTGGATGCGGATGTACTGTTCTGTCCCAGCATCCGGTAAGTGTTTAAGGCTGCGATGTTGTGGTTAATTCTCATTTAGAAATCTCCTCCTTGAAATTTGTTCTTGAGCATCCATGCTCCAAATTTAGGGTAATTTAGCTAAAGACATTCGGCCGTAACGCCTTTAACCCTATTTTACCAGTTATATATATCGGAAATTTTTCTGCAGCCTTTATGGCGATTTTAGGGATGATTCAGCTATTTTCTACAATAGTCATCATTTTTCTTTGATTAATATAGAGACTTATCATAGTTTCTTCCTTTTTCTATGCTTTCTACAAAATTTATCCCTTTTTCAATCTTTTTTTTATTATTTCCGCCAGCTCATTTATATCTGAAGGCCCCACCTTTATGGCAGCCTTGTTTTCATCTTTAACAGCCTGGTATATTTCCTTTCTTAGGACCGGAATCTCCTTTGGTGCTTTAATGCCTATCTTAACCTGATCTCCAATGACTTCAAGGATGATAACCTCAACTTGGTTGTCTATTATGATTGATTCATTCCTTTTCCTTGTTAAAACCAGCAATTATATCCCCTCACATTCAGGTGTAAACAGCCATATTATTTGTCACGAAAAACCGGTTCCTTAATCTTATACCTGTCATCATTTAATACAATCTGTTTGGCTCTGTTATTCTTGGCATTAATTACAACCGGAGCTTTTAGATTGGCGGTCATCTTTTTTATTTCTTCCGGCACTACTGCGATAGCATAAACCAGCAAATCTAAATCATTTTCATCTACTTCCAGGTCTTTCAAGTCATCAATATTAATTTGGGGCTGGTAATCCGGAATCACCATCTGCGGGTCTATCACTACAAAAGCAACATCCTGTTCCTCGGTAGACTGAAGCCAAAAAAGAAGATCGTCGGGCTTACCTAGTAATACATATTTGGACAATCTCTCAAAACCCAGAATTCCTCGTTCAAATGCAAGAATATTTTCAGGATCTATCTCTATTGTGCCACAGGCTTTTGTGCAAATTTCCATGCCATCACCCCTATTATGCATTAACATCAACGTTTTTACCAACAAACTTAAAACTAAAAAAAGGATGCTTCTGCCAGTAGTAATTCAGGCTCGGAGCAGTTGCCTCGATTTGGGCAGGGTTGAGCACAGCTTCGATGCTGATCCTGCCAGGTTGGGGCTCAAGGGATATGCCTCCCACAAAATCAATTTTGGGTCGGCTTTTTGGGATCAGAGCAATATCATACTGGTCCGGCTGACGAAAAACTTTATCTGCCGCAATTTCTCCAACAGCATCAGCCTTAATCTTAATATTAGCCATCCGGTTGCCTTCGGCAACAATACGAGCTATCGCCTCCAGTGCCGTCTGCCTGCCGCTATCGGCAAATTTCTCGGTGAGTTCAAAGACATCTTTCAACCCGGCCTCACTAAAACACTGACTCTGATCAATCCTTACCTGAGCCTGAGTCGTATGGATATTCACCTGGGCAGGCTCGGTTTCGATATTCAGTTTGGCCCGGGGCTGGCTCAGACTAAGAACGGCATCATTTTTTCTGATGCCGATGAGACCATGAATATTAGTAACTTTTAACTGATAGTCGAGCATTAAACTTCACCTCTGCAAGCCCCAAATACTATCGCAAAAAATCTATTAATGAAGGCTGGACAATCCTGGCCCCAGCGGCCAGGGAAGCATTATAAACACTTTCCTGCATCTTAAGGTGGGTAATCAGTTCAGCCATGTCAACATCCTCGTTTTTGCTGAGCAACTCTGTCATGTTCACCTTCTCGGCTTCCATTCTATTGGCGGCCAAATCAATTCTGTTAACTTTTGCCCCTAAATCCGCCCTGACTGCCAGCTGGTTATTCAGCACTTCATCAATGAGGCCTAAATCTGCGGAAATGTTGGCTGCGGTGCCACCGCTAAGGTCTGTTAAAAATTGATCAATAGCTGTAAAGGCATCCCCGAAGGCCGCTTCTCCGTCTATATTTATGGGAATTGTCACACCGATTCCAATTTCGTAGTTAATTCTACCCGTATCCCCTTTATAAATCCCATTACTGTCGAAAGCTGCCACTAATGTCTTGGTGCCTGAGAAAATATACTTACCGGCATAAGTGGCATTACCCACCTGGAGCAAATGCTCTTTTAGCTGGTTTACTTCTTTGTAAATTGCATCTTTTTCATTCTGAGTAAGATGGTCATTAGCCGCTTTGACAGCCAATTCCCTAGTTTTCTGTAAAATCGCTCCTGACTCAGCAAGAGAATCATCTGTAGTATTAAGCCAGGATTTGGCGGATTCAGCATTACTCTTGTACTGATCCAACTCTGTCAAGCCTGTCCTCAGCCGCAGGGATGTAACAATGCCAACCGGATTATCAGAGGGCCGGTTAATATTTCGGCCCGAAGATAACTGTTCCTGAGTCTTTGCCATTTTACTAAGATTATTATTCAAATCCCGCAGTAAAGTGTTGACCAACATTGAGTTTGTTACTCTCATGGTAATCCTCCGTTTTCTACTCAATATTTCTTCCCGGCACGTTCTTGTCTACCGTCTACCGTCTACTGTTCACTGATTACTGTTCACCGATCACTTTTTTCTACCTGCCGGCCAGGCCCATGCGCAATATAATTGTATCAAGCATTTCATCCATAGATGTAATGACTCTGGAAGCAGCGTTATAAGCATGCTGAAATTTTATCATGTTAGTCATTTCTTCATCTAACGATACACCGGATACTTTCTGCTGCTGAGCATTCAGTTGGGAAACCAGCAGATCCTGGTTATTAACCATCCTTGTGGCTGCCTGGCTGTCAATGCCCAACTGGGCCGCCACTGCCCGGAAATAATCATCAAAGGTAGAAGAGCCCATAGCTGTATCATCATGTTTTAGGGCATTTAGGGCCAATGCGTTGGTGTTATCCCCATGCCCCGTCGGAACAGAAAGTGCAGCTGCAATATTATCCAGGTTGCCGGTACTAGCATCCACCTCTATATCGGAAGCATCATTGCCTGCAAAGAAGAGATGCCCAGACCCAAACAACAGAGCTCCACCGCGCCCGCTGACGCTAACAGCACTGTTGGCTCCCTGGGAGCCACTGGTAATCTGCAAATTTCCGCCTGCATCAGATGCAACTGCCGCCCCGGCCCCAAGAGCGCCATCTAAGGCTGTATTTATGTCTGTGACTAACTGAGCCATGTTCCCTGAATAGTCAGCATTAAGTGTTATCGTTACAGGTGTCCCCCCATCAATAGTGACAATAATGTCCTGGGGAGTCGTCGAAAAATCCAGGTCCGTAGGCGGATTATTGGCCGTTAACACAGCACTGGCAGCGTCTGTTCCCGGAACGTTGGTGCCTGAAGTAAGGCCCAGGGTAGTGCCTGCTAAGCCTCCCACGGCGATGGTGCTTGTCACACCGGTAGAATTATTGGTAAGCTTCAGATTACTCCCATCAAAAGAAGCAGTCGCCGCCCCCCCCAGTGCTGTATTTATGGCTGAGAGAAGCTCCGGGCGCTTACCCGTATAATCTTTATTAAGCGTTATTGTAACCGGTGCGCCGCCGTCAATTGTTAAAACCAAATCTTGAGGAACAGAAAAATCAAGGGACGTGGCAGCACCACCGGCTGTTAATACGGCAGCGGTAGCTGCCTCTCCCGGAACGTAAGACGCGGCATTAAGGCCAAATCCAAGCTGGTGCTGATCATTAAATTTGGTTATATAAGTAGTGGCCAAAGTGTTTAACTGATCCAGTTGGCTTTGGGCTATGGTATCCCTTGAATTAATAAGCCCCTGCAGCTCCCCTGAAGTAAGATTTACAGAAATGCCATCTTCCCATCTAAGGGAGTAGAACCCCGTTGTCGTAGGCACAGGTACATATGTTTCCATTCTGGTGTAATTTTTCCCGGTAACCAAAGTCCTTATCCCAACGGCAATGGACACCGCGCCAAACTGGTCCTCCCTGTAGTTAATATTAACTATTTTAGCCAGCTGGTCGACAAGGAGATCCCGCTTATCTCGCAGATCATTGGCATGGTCCCCGGTACTTTCAATGGTGACAATTTGTTCATTTAAACCGGTAATCTGATACGCTATATTGTTTATCTCATCAACCTTTAAGTCCACTGCCCGATTTAAGTCGTCCTGTAAGTCAACCAACTGTTGGCTCATATGCTGAAAAGTTTCAGCAACAGCCATCCCCCGCTGGACCACTGTGGATCTCACAGAGCGCTCCTCCGGCCTGGTAGCCAGAGTCTGCCAAGATTCCCAAAACTGATCCAATACTGTTCGCAAACCTGAATCAGTTGGCTCATTTATGATTACTTCCAACTTGTCCAGGGCGTTCTTGCAGCTTTCCCAATACCCCGTTACCGAGTTTTCCTTACGCATCTGGGAGTCTATAAAACCGTCACGCAGCCTTTTAATTTCCTCAATTTTCACGCCGGTGCCCACTTGTCCGGCGCCTGTAGGTTTGCTTATACTTGGATAAGCAAAGGGAGTAGGCGTAGTCATGACAGCTCTCTGCCTGGTATAACCTTCTGTATTAGCATTGGCGATGTTGTGTCCAGTTACATCCAACGCTGTGGTTTGACTCTGCAATGCCTTTCTGCCTATTTCAAGTCCAAAAAACGTTGATCTCACAAACCATCCCGCCATTCAATATGATTTCAAAACTCCTGACTTAAACTGACCGGTCAAAAATCTTTGCTGTAGACTGCTTTTTCTGCTGCTCATCTTCCTTGTAAGAAGGAGTAGTACTGTGACTGGTCAACAGGTTAAGGGAGAAATTAACAAATTCAAGGGAACTGTTAATTAGCTCATTATTTGTATGATTCACCTCAACTATCTGCCCAATTATCACGTTAATTTCCGCAAAAATTTTCGTAAGTTTTGTCTTAGAGGGTTCATTAACCCGGCTGATTAATTCTGAAATGCTCAGTTCTTCCGGAGCAACAGCAAAATGGCCGGCCAAAGCCTTATGCAGAGCCTGCCTCTGTTCCTCCAGCCGACCAACCTTGATTATCAGTGATTCTTCTTCTTTTGTGATCGCTTCCAGGCGAATAATATTGCCTTTTATCAACACCGGCTTTTTTTCATTGGCCAAAGACAGCAATTGCCGGTAAAAATCAGTTTGTTTTTGTAAGATGTCCAGCATTCCGGAACTGTATTTTTCCACAGCAATTCCCCCAGACTTCGATTATAAGCTAGACCAGTTTATCAACCAGACTTCTGCCTATCATTTTTTCTGCAACTTCTTCGTCAGTGATGCCATAGGTTCCCGAGTTGACACGTTTTTGAATATCAGCTAACCGGTCTGCCCGAATATCCGGCAATTCCCGGATTACTTCTTTAGCCGCTGAATAAGCACGAACATCAGCGGAAACCGATTTCGTTATCTTATCCCCGGCAGACTTGTTGGCAGTATCTCCATTTTTTAATGATGAAACTTTATTTTCCTGTTTCAGATACTGGGCCAGCAAGGTTTGAATCTGATTATTGGAAATAATCATCCAGTCCACCTCTTAGAAAGCAAAATTACCTCATATAGTATATCGGTACTTTTACTATTAAGATTTAGGCTTGATTTTCTGAAAATACTAATATTTATCTGTTAATTACTCTTTTTTTCTTCTAATTGCTAATACCAGAAACTCCAGCCTTATAGTTTATCTTCATTCTTCAGCCGGTTAGCAACATTCATCCGTCTTTCGCCGTGATCCCCGCTTTTGGTATCAGTCGTTTCTGCTTGGGGGCTCGATGACCCAGCAGACTTCATCTCTCCGGATAAAAGTTTTATACAATTGCCGCACAAGTTTCCGATACTGATTATGGCCCCGCATCTTTTACAGCTCAGGCCGACAGCTCCCCCGCCGAACAAAACTTCAATCCGGCCTTCCCTCACCCAGCGCAATATTTTTTTCTCGTCAACTCCGGTTATTTCACAAATCTCTTCAATAAAAGCACCAGGGTTATCTTTGAGATATAGCCTAACCAGTTCAAATTCCTTTTCTTCTTTATCAATGCAGTCCGGACACATATTCCGGTTTATTTTCACGAAAACCCTGCCGCAGACAGGGCAGTTTCTCAAATCAGGCATGGTAAAATACCCCCAATTTCCCAAGCTTTTGTTTGTTATTCGACAAAATTCCTGCTTTTACCTGCTTTAATTTTATTAAATTTGGTTTTCCTGGATACCTGCAGCAATAGTAAGTACTCCCACAGTTCGGACACCAGAGTCCAGGAGGATCCTGGTACACTCTGCGACAGTGGAACCGGTGGTCAGAATGTCATCGACAAGGATAACATCGGGAGCCTTCAACTTGTGGTCGAGGGCAAAAACACCTTTAATCATTTCCCGGCGGGCAATTCTGGTGAGTTTACTCTGGCTGGTAGTATGGGCAATCCGTTTGAGGGCACTGCTGACCGGCAGATTGAGGGTTCTGCCAATTTCGGCGGCTACCAGTTCAGATTGATTAAAGCCCCTGGCCTGCATTTTCTGTTGGCTCAAGGGTACCGGGACAAGAACCGGGTAGCGCGGATACTTGGGTTCCGTCATATAGATCTCCGCCAAAAGCAGGCCAAAAAACCCGGCCAGTGATGTACATCCACCATATTTGAACAGATAAATTGATTCCTTCAGTAACCCCTGATACAGCCCTAAAGACCTGGCCGGATAAAAAGGAGGCGGTGAAATCCGGCACTCAGGGCACAAACCGCCTGCCGTACCCCTTAGGATAGGGCGGTAGCGCCCACAAGCCGTACAGGCCGCATATCCCCCTGTATCTGTAATCTCTTGACGGCACCTGGCGCAGGCCCCATATGCATCAGCCTTATCACCACAAATAGGACAACCCGGCCCAGGAGGGAAAACAATATCTAAAAATTTTTTAAACATGGCACCCATCCCTTACCCACTAACCACTAACCACTAACCACTGGCCACTAGCCACCACACTCTCCGCTCCTCACTCTCCACTCATCACTCCCCACTCCCCGTCACCGCCCCGACAGGCAGCTCGGACCATACAGAAACCTTGTTCTTGCCCGTTTCTTTGGAATAGTATAAAGCCTTGTCTGCAAGCTCAATCAGTTCGTTGATATCCTCGGCATCATTGGGGCTGACGGCCACTCCGATACTCACTGTCAGGTGAACCGGCGGATGATTATCAGATACAGAAAAATAACTGTCATGAATCGCTTGGCGAATCCTTTGGGCAACCATTTTGGCACTGGCGGTCTCGGTTTCGGGCATGATGATGGCAAACTCCTCACCGCCATAACGGCTGACTACATCAATGGTCCGGGTATTTTCTTTGAGTATTCTGGCTACATTGTGTAAAGCCGCGTCACCGGCCCGATGGCCGTATTTATCATTAAATCTTTTGAAATAGTCCAAATCAAGCATGATGATTGAGAAAGGTGACTGATATCTTTTGCACCGTTCTGCCTCTTCTTCCATGCGCTTATAAAAATATCTGTGATTGTACACTTTTGTCAGACCATCGGTAATAGCCATTTTTTCAATTTTTTTATAGAGCATGGAATTAGCCATAGCCACTGCGGCCTGACCACCCAGACTTGTCAAAATCTGCAGGTGTTTGGGGCCAAAGGCATTAGGCTCTTTTTTCCCTACTGCCACTACGCCAATAAGTTTATTATCCATTGTTAGAGGAATAACCAGCAGTGACCTTAAAAACTGGTTTAGCCCAGGCATGCTCCTGAGGTTTGTGTCTTTTTTGGAATCATAAACCACTTCCGCCTGGTTTGTTTTAGCAACATGGCCGATTAGTCCTTCGCCGACAGGGTAGTAAATATTTTTCAACTGCTCGGCAAAGGGGCTCCTGATTGCAGCAGGAACCAGCAGGTCGCTTTCCTCTTCCCAAAGGTAGATAATCCCGGTATGGTAGTTTACAACTCTTTTGGTTTCTGACAGGATTAAGCCCAGGGTTTTAGCAAGGTCAAGATTAGCACCGAGGTTTTTGGCCACTTCATAGAGGGCCGATAACACTTTATTCGCCATCTCAAGATTGATATACAGGCGAAACAAATATTTCAAAGTCAATAGTGGAATAAAGAGCAGCACCGCTCCCAGGAGCCCGGTCTTTTCAAAGATCAGAAACATCAATAACCCCACAGGAGCAGTAAACAGATAGGTCAGGAAATCCCATTTCAAAGCAGACCGCCACATGGTTCCGTTTTGGGCGCGGAAAGTGGGCCATAAATATAGCGTCACCAGCAGGTGATTGACCAGAAAGTATGTTAAAAGAAAAACAGCCATGGGTGCAGTATTGAAAAAGGCAATCTTGCCAGTCAACTGACCCCCGGCATAGTGATAAGCTGTAGACGCCGCAATAGCCGAAGTAATATATTGGGCACCATTAAAAATAGTCGAGCGAAAAAACCCGTCTTTGCAGAAAATACTATTAGCGATAAAAGTGCTTAACACACTGACAATTACCGTTGTCGTGGTATCAAAGCGAATAAAAGTAAAAAAGACAATGGCAAACCCCAGAGACAGACTGCCCTGGGGAACTGATACGGCAAACCATTCAGCTAAGACCCCAAAGGCAACAAGGACAGCATATTCCCGCCAGAGATCTATACCCAGAGGGTGCTGCTGCAGCAGGGCCAGAAGCATGCCATACCCGGCGAAAATAACCAGCCAAACATAAAGTCCGTGAAGAAACCTTTTTCCGGCCTTTGCCATGGTTTTGCACCTCCCGGTTACCCTATTCGACATGTAGTTGTATATTCCCTGCTAAGATTCCAAAAAGACCCAGCCAACCGCTGCATCTTCTGCGCTTAGAAAGGGCACCCCTCAATAATCGCAACCCGGTCGCCCGGGCTTGTCCCGGTCATATCAAGAGTTCCCGCCGGCAGCTCAAGGGCATATTTGGCTTGCCCAACCAAAGGTGAAAAACGAAAAGGCGGCATGTTTTCAATCACATAAACAATGCGACCCCCCTTATCAAAAAACAGCACATCGATGTTGAATTTCATAAAACATGTGTGCACTGACTTGCATGGAGTTAAAATCAGTCCCTGTTTATTATGCAGATTTTTTCGGCCCAACAACCCTTTCAGGCGCCCCCTCCAGGTGTCGGCAATCTCAAGGTCCTCTGCCAGAATAGCCCCCCTGGTCTCATTTACCAATTTCATCAAATTGCCCTCCTTGTCGTGTACTCTCTGATTTAGCACTATATCTCTGTGTCTCCGTGCCCTCTGTGGTCTATTTTTTTTGTTCCCAGGCCGCATTTCCGAGAGCCTACTTAAAAGTATTCATAATCTCCAGGGCTGCCGGGCCCAGGACTACGATAAAAATTGTAGGGAAAATGAAAAGAATCAGTGGTATGAGCATTTTTACGGGGGCTTTTAAGGCTCTTTCCTCAGCCCTTTGTCTTCTTTTTTGGCGCATTTGTTCAGACTGCAGGCGCAGAACGTTGCCGATACTTACTCCCAATTGGTCGGCCTGAATTATAGAACCTACAAATGAGACCATATCATCGGCCCCAGACCTGCTGCCCAGGTCCCGCAGAGCGTCCCGCCTGGGTTTACCCATTTTTATTTCCTGCAATACCCGCCCAAACTCCTGGGAAACCACACCTTTTATTTTTTCTACCACCTTAACCAGAGCAGCATCAAAGCCCAATCCGGCTTCTACACTTACTGTGAGCAAGTCCAGGACATCAGGCAGATTATCCTGAATCTCTTCGGCCCGCTTAACAGCCCGTGCCTTAAGATATTGACCGGGGAGGATAAACCCGGCACAGGCTCCGCAGCACATTCCCAAAATAATCACCCCAGGCTGCCAGTTTAAAGGTAAAGCAAATAACAGCACACAGATGGGAAGCCCCAGTGTAAAAACATACTGGACAACTAAAAATTCGCCGGGTGTCAGGCTGGCCGGGTTTCCCGCCATGGTGAGCTTCCTCTGCAGTCCGGCTTTTTTCTTGTCCAGGGTGGCTTTGCCTATAGTTGCTGCCAGCATCTCCAGAACCGGCTTGATGACCCGCTCAAAAAAGGGCTTGCTCATCTCGTCATCATTGGCCCGCTTCCGGGCTAAACTATCGGAACTCGCTTTTATCCGCCGGGAGATTGCCAACCTATCTTTATAGATAGTCATGTACATCCCATAAATCAGGAGAAACACCGAAAAAAAGCTTGCGGCACTGATGACATACAGCATAGGGGCCCCCCCTCTCTTATACTTTAATATCCACTATTTTCTTGATCAGAGCTATCCCGATAGTCATCGAAATAACTCCAATGGTCATCATGGCCCAGCCTATAGGATTGACAAAAAGAGCCCCGATGTATTTAGGATTAATTACTGATAATACCAGACCGATAGCTAAAGGTAGGGCTCCCACGATCATTCCGGAGATCCGTCCCTGAGCCGTCAGGGTCCTGATTTCACCTTTGATTCTGATCCGCTCCCGGATGGTATGGGAAATACCATCCAGGACTTCAGCGAGGTTACCGCCAACCTGGCGCTGAATCAAGACCGCGGTAATCACAAGATCCAGGTCTTCACTTTCTATTCTTTTGGTTAAGCCAACAAGGGCCTCTTCAGTGGGTGTGCCAAGGTTCATTTCGCGGAGTGTACGGGCAAACTCGACAGAGATGGGAGCAGGCATTTCCCGGGAAACCAATTCCATGGCCTGCAGAAAACTAAAACCTGCTCTCAAGGAATTAGACATTACCACCAGTGAATCCCCGATTTGGGAGTTAAATTTCTGAACCCTTTTTAGTTTGATTCTCTTGACCACAAACTGGGGTACAATAAACCCAATGACAACTCCCACCCAACCTATAATAGCATTGCGTGTAATGGCAATCATAAGCCCGCCGAGTCCACTCATGATTAAAAAGTTGATCATGACAAATTCCTCGCCCCGCAGTGGAATGTCTGCCTTCAGCAATTCAGCCTCTACTTTTCTGGTGAATTCCCTGGCGGCAAAAATCTGACTGGCTTCCTGGAATAATCCTTTCCAATCAAAATTTCTTAGGCGCTGCAGGGCATTCATAGGCTTGTCAAGTTCACCGGCTTTAGCTGTATATGTTTTCATGCGTTGGGCCAGTTCCCGCTTGCTACTTGTAGCAGTAAGATACACACCGTAAATGAGCAGTGAGACAAACAAAAATACCAATATGAGAATCACAGATACCAGCATTATGTTCCCTCCCTTTAAAATACACGGGTGGAGAAGATATTATCAGGCAGCGAAATACCACTCTGCTCGAGTTTGTGTAAGAATTTGGGTCTGATCCCGGTGGCCTTAAAGCAGCCCACAAGCTTACCATGTTCATCCACACCCTGCTGTTCATAGACAAAAATGTCCTGCAAAACAATAGTGTCGCCTTCCAAGCCCAGGATTTCTGTAATGTGTGTTATTCTCCGGGAGCCGTCTTTCAAGCGGTTTTGCTGAATGATCATGTCAACAGCAGAAGATATCTGTTCCCTGATGGCGCGAACCGGCAGGTCCATACCAGCCATCAGGACCATAGTTTCCAATCTGGCAAGCATATCCCTCGGAGAGTTAGCATGTCCTGTGGTAAGGGAACCGTCATGCCCGGTATTCATGGCTTGGAGCATATCCAGGGCTTCGCCGCTGCGGACCTCACCAACCACTATCCTGTCCGGACGCATCCGCAGGCAGTTTTTGACCAAATCCCGGATAGTCACAGCACCTTTGCCTTCAATGTTGGCCGGCCTGCTCTCCAAGGTCACTACATGCTCCTGCCTCAGCTGCAGCTCTGCAGCATCCTCACAGGTAACAATTCTTTCATCATTGGGGATAAAGGAAGACAGCACATTCAGGGTCGTGGTTTTACCCGAACCGGTGCCTCCGGAAACCACGATGTTCAGCCTGGCCTTAACACAGGCTTCAATGAATTTAGCCATCTCCGGCGTCAATGTGCCAAACCTGATGAGGTCATCTATCTTCAACGGATCTTTGGAGAATTTTCTGATCGTTACAGTCGGCCCCTTGAGGGCCAAAGGCGGAATAATGGCGTTCACCCTGGAGCCGTCAGGCAGGCGGGCATCAACCATAGGACTGCTTTCATCGATTCGCCTGCCTATTGGGGCGACGATCTTCTCGATGATGTGCAGAACATGCTCATTATCTCTGAAAGACACATCCGCCAGCACCAGTTTGCCTTTCCGTTCAATGTAAACATGGTTGGGCCCGTTGACCATGACTTCAGACACGCTGGGATCGTTAAGCAGCGGTGTAATGGGACCCAAACCCATAACTTCATCAGTTATCTCAGAAATAACTTTGGCCCGGTCGGCGCGGGGGATATAACTCGCTTCCTTGTCAAGCAGGTCGTTTACCAGCCTGTCAATAATTTCGCCCATCTTTTCAGCGGCGGCATCGGTATCTTCATCATCCCTCAGCACTTTATTATCAAGTTCTTCAATGACTAGTTTGTGCAGCTTTAACTTCAATTCCCGGTACGGGTCCATTTTCATTGTCAGGACTGCCGCTGTTTTTTCTGATTTCTCACCTTCAAGAACAACGGCTTTTTCTCTTTCCAGCCTTTTTAATAAAGACATCCCATCCACCCCTCACCCGATTTAACCAAAAACTCGACCCAGCAGACCTTTTTTTTCCGGAATTTTCGCGGCTCTGGTTTGTTTGGCCTCCCCAATCATCACCATCCGGGATAACTCCCTGATACTTTCACTGATCTTGGTACCGGGATGAGTCATCACAAAGGGATCGCCTTTGTTGACGGAAGAAACCACTGTCCGGCCATCACTGGGGATATGAGAGGCAATCTTCATTTTAAGATTTTCTTCCATGTCTTCGTGTTTAATGCCCATGTCATTGGCTGACCTGTTCAAAATCAATTTCACCTTTCCTTTTAAATGCAGAGAGTCCAGTACTTCCAGCCCAAGTTTGACATTTTTAATAGTAGGCAAATCGAGAGAAACTACCAGCAGAATCTGATGACATAAGTCCATAGCCATTAGAGTGGTATCGTGAAAAATATGGGGGGTATCAATAACGATATAATCATAGCTTTGTTTCAACACACCCAGGATTTTTTCCACATGGGCACCGGTAATCAATTCTGCATACTCAGGCCTGGTCGGGCTTGGCAGGACTTTTACCCCTGTTGGGTGGCTGATCAGGTAATTTTCCAAAAGGTCTGTGTCCATTTGGTTGATATCCTGGATTATTTCCGTGATGGTTCGTTTGGGAATAATGTTCAGCATCACGGCCACATCCCCGAACTGTAAATCGAGGTCCATGATGACAACTTTTTTGCGGGTTTCTTCGGCCAGGCTAACGGCCAGGTTGGTTGCAATGCTGGTTTTGCCAACCCCGCCTTTAGTGCTGAAGACAGTAATAATCTGGGGGTCTCTCTGCAGTTCCTTGACCACTGACGGTTCAGTCAGGTTGATCCGCCGCCTTTTTTCAAACTCACAAACCCTGCGGATGGTATCAACCAATTCATCAGTGCCAAAAGGCTTAACCATATACTCCCGGGCTCCGGCGACCATTGCTTTCTTGAGGTATTCCTGCTCCCCCTGAACAGACATTATAATAATTGCGGTTTTAGGATACTTGAGGGAAATTTCCTGAGTAGCCGTGATTCCATCTAAAGTTGGCATATTGACATCCATTAAGACGATATCAGGACTAAGCTTTTGGGTCTGTCTGATGGCCTCATTACCATCTGAGGCTTCGCCTACCACCATCATGTCCTTCTCAAAGTAAAGGAGGCGTTTTATATTTTCTCTGGTCTCCGTAATATCATCAACAATCAGAATTTTAATAGCCATACAGTCATCTCCTTTACCTCAGAAGTTGGGCGGCATCAATTGGCGGCCTGTTCTCTTCACTGTTATCTGCCGCGGCCCGTAGTGCCATTGTCAACTTGCCTTTGTCTGTAACCGCCACCAGATACTGCATTTTATCTGCCGGCACAGCCAGGGTCACTGTATTCTTATCCTGGGTCTGGGCCTTTTGTTCTTCAGGCTTGGAGGCAGCGGAAAAATAGTTTTTCCCTACGGCCAATACCTCGATATTCTGCAAAATCAAGTGTGTCATGGTGTGCTTGACCGTATTTACATTGGGGTCTTTACTTTGTTCTTCGATATCCACAGTACCTATCACATCAACGCGGTCCCCCGGAGTAAGCAACCCTGTCACACCTGATTGATCAGTGACCGATACCGAAATAGCTCTATAGCCGAGTGGTATATTATAAGCCAAAGAAGGGCCGGAACTCTTTTTAGGCGCCAGTTTGGGCAGCAGCACCTGCTCACCGGCCTCAATCTCGGCCCGGGTTGTAAAGCCAACCACCTGGCTGGGATCAGATACAGCATTATTGTGAACATACTCAATGGGCACACTTTTAAAGGTAATCATATCTGCGGTAACAAGGGTCCGGGCAGGTATCCTGGCGTTTGCAACAGCTACCCTGCGGGTCTGTGAGTCAGAGGTTCCTTCTGCAATAGACTTCAGGTAGTAGTTTACAGTTACTGCCGTGAGCAGACCGCATAACAGGGCAAGCAGCAGGACTTTTTTGTTCGTCATTCCTTTCCCCTCTTTTCGTGCGCACGTTGTGCGCTTCATATATATTTCACAGAAATCATCGCTCCTGCGATGCGATGTAAGACAACCGACTAACCTCATGCGAAAGCCGCTGNGATAACTCATTTGGAATATGGAGAGCCGTATGCGGTGAAAGTCGCTTGTACGGTTCGGGAAGGGGCGGGTTACTTTGCTAATCCGCCTATTTCATTATTCGGTTAATAAGTAGCCCAAACCCGGCTGTCATTACAATCTTTCACAGCCGGGTCAATTCCATTTAACTGGGCATACTCTTTTGATTTTGACTCAGCTTTACAGCGTGAAGTTTTCAGTTATTCCACTAACTGCACACTGTTCAGGTAAGAATCTGTAATAGAATCGTCTATTTCCCCGGAGTAGGTAAAGTGGATATATCTGGCGTATACCTTACTGGCCTCTCCTTGGCCTACAACCCGTTCTAAGAATACCGCCGCAAACCCGACAATCTTCACCTTATATGCCGGGTCAAGGTCTCGGTAAATGGGAACTATCACCACCCGCGGGCATCCTAGTTCATAATTATCCCAGGTGCACCCGTTTGTACATAAGGCCATACGTTCCTGGATGCCCTGTACTGTCGGACCAGACTTATTTCCAGCAGCCTTCCACTCAATATCGTTGATTTCCACTTTACTGTTATATCCGTAATACGCAGAGTCCCTGTAATCAGTTGAACCGCTCTGTCCAGGGTATTCCAAAATACCGCGCCATCCCAGAACCTGGTCATGGGCACCTGCTTTAAGCAGATATTCCTGGCCAATAGTTAATGGCAGTAAAATATCATTAATACCTATCGGGATAAGCCCCGTTACAGCTTTCACCGGAGCTACCCTGGCTACTGCCCGGCCACGCACCAGGGAACTGTCTTTTCCGAAGACACGGGCAAAATATAAATCTACATATTTACTGGCGATTCCGGAAATTTGTTTATTGTTATTAGAAAAATTGATGGTAAATTGGTTATTATCTATACCATTGCGTTGGCCATAATCCCGGGCTGCAGATTCGGCCCGGCTTATGTCCGGCAACTCCTGGGCGCCGGCCAGCACCGCGGCATCTGCCGCCCTGGACAGCCTGGTATGTTCTAAAAACAAAACCCCGACGTCAACCGATAATGCCGTAAATCCTAACAGTACCGAGAAGGCCGCAGCTGTGATTACCATTGTGGCCCCGCTAACATCCCGGCAAAACTTTTTCAACAAGGGCAGCATCACTACCACCTCAATTTAGGCTTAATTCTTTGGTCATCACTCTACCCGCATCGTGGTCTGGGCCTGTACAATATACGGATCTCCTACAAAAGTGTCAATCACCGGTGCTACGATATCCACCGGATAGGAGACCTGCACCTTCAGGATAGTTCCTCTGGCCCGTTTCACTGCACTGGGATCTGTAATGACAATATCACCGTCTAAGATCAGGGCCGAATCCAAGCCGGAATCAGCCGCCTGGCTCCTGACGGTATTCCGGATTTCTGAATCTGTTGCTCCGACCGCACCCCTGCGGGCAGCTTCCCTGGAAATATCCGTTACTATCATATAAGTGTTCAGGATGCGTCCAAATTCAACAATCCCAAAAACCAGCATCAACAGAATTGGCAGTATCAGGGCCATTTCAACAACAGCCTGTCCCTTTTCAGTTTTGCGAATTTGGTGGTACCAAAGCATAAAAATCACCCCACCACATATGCCATTAATGTTCCCATGCCTATTGCCAGCCCATAGGGCAGGGATTCACTGTATTCGGCCTTGTCCAGGCTTTTCAGGGTGTTCACCTTAAAAAAGCTGCCAAACAGAACACGCATGCTAAACCATAGGCTCTGAAGGGTTAACAAAAGACGTTTTTGCCTGATCAGGACTACAATAGCCAAAACCCCTCCGGCCAAGCCAGCAGCAAGAAATGCCTTGAATACAAAAACACCGCCCTTTAAAGCCCCGATGGCCCCGAGCAGCTTAACATCCCCGGCACCAAATCCTCCAAAGGCAAAGGGGATCAATAATAACCCAAATCCCAGGCCAAGTCCTTTAAGGCTCAACAGCAGGCCGGCCGTACCGCCGGCAATGCCGTGCAAAGCCAACCCGGCTAGAGCACCTGGAATTACAACATAGTTGTATATTTTTCGTTCCCTCAAATCTGTATAAACCGAAATCACAACTACTGTAGCTACAACCAGGTTGATCAGGAATTCTGGGCTTAATTTCATTGGTTTTCACCCTTTTCATCAACAGACCCTACTTTTTACAGTAGGGTCCGCTTCATCTTAATGCCAGTCTTCTTGACTGGGAAACCTCGGCCCTTCTCCATTAGAAGAAGGGCCGGTTTTTTTATCACCACTTCCCCTTCGGCAGCCTGGCGATCATAACAGAAGTGGTGAGTGGTGAGAATTTTTTATACTCTTCACTCTTCACTCCTCACTCACTGCCTTAGACCCATGGCTTTGCGCCGCCGTTTTTCAACGGGTTAGCCTTTTTCGTGAGTACCTGTTTTTCAAAGTTAGGATTTCAATTATATTGGATCAGTTTTACCAAGATTTTGTTTATACATAACCTTGGTCCTGTACAAACAAGTTCTTGAACCCATTAGGATAGAATGAATCGTCCTTGACATCAGGCTGTAATTTATAGATTTAGTTAAATCAAAACAATAAATAGTGCTTCCCTGACATAAATCGTAGACCCTTTTTAAGGTTTCCGGTTCATCTTTGCTGGTCAGGCAATAAAACCCCGGAAAAATTTTAACCAGACGTTCAAGTATCATTTGGGTTTGATCAACTGACCCCAAATCCGCTATCACTACTTCTAAGGGTTTTATACAGGTATCTGCATAAACATCACGAATTAAGCCTTCGATTACGTTTTCCTGGTTCCTTACTAAAAAGACCAGGGTCATTCCCGGCAGGTCAGTGCGCCGGGTTTGTTTCTTGCAGGCCATTACCCGGCCTGCAAAAACCGCTAAACAACATGATGCAATAACTAAAGCTGTTACTGCCAACCAGCCCAGATACATATCTCGATCACCCTCAAAAGATATTTTATTTATCTTATGAGGCAAGATCCTATAGTGCTAAAGATTATGTGTCCTCAGGCAGGTCTTTTGCTTAAATCTTAACTACTAGGGAGCCGCAGGCAAGGTATCACTTACCTTTTGGAATTGGGCGACAAGCTTTGGTCCCATTACAACCAGCACGGCAATAACACCAATTACCAGCAGTGCAAGGATTAACCCATACTCGGTCATACCCTGTCCTCTTTCTTCTTTCCAAAGATTCTTAATCATTGTCAACATGAATTTCACCTCCTTCCATTGATAATTTATCTCTGCCGACAGGGGCATCTGAAAATAATAAAGCCTTTCTCAGAGCACCTGGCAGGCAGAGAAAGGCTAACAAAGCTAAAAAGCTTAAAAAAGCTAAAGCTTAAATTCCTTTCGGCTGCCTGGCGATCATAACAGAAGTGGTGAGTGGTGATAATTCTTTTACTCACTTCACTGTTCACTTCTATCTTAGACCCATAGCTTTGCGTCACCGCTTTTCAACGGTTTTGCCTTTATCGTAGAATTTTTTAATATACGAGTGTGGTTGTATATTATCACATCTTTAGACACTTGTCTACATCATTTTTCCAAAAAACCGAAAATATTCTAATGTCTGGAATAAAAAAGTTAGCCTGAATCCGTGAAATGATAATTTAAAAACTGCAGGAAAAGGTAGATATTTGGCGAATTTCATAGATATAAAGAGATAAAAAGAATGCATTGCATTCACNCGAACGAAAACCGGGCAGCCAATTTTCCATAATAACACCAAATTGAAAGCCGTGTTTTGTATTGCTAAACAAAAAAACTGAATGTTTCACGGATTCAGGGTTAGGTAATAGGTATGGCAAACATGATTTTGGTCCCCTGACCCGGTTTAGTTTCAATATTCATGTTACCGCTCAGCAGGTCGATCCTTTCTCTCATACCGATAAGTCCTAACCTGGTTCTCATGTTATTGTTTAATGTCTTGGCCAATATAAACCCGACACCATCATCTTCCACAACAGTCTTCACCATATTATCATTGATTTCAACCGTCACCCTGACCCCAGTTGCCCCGGCATGTTTAACGACATTGTTCAGGGCTTCCTGAATCAGTCTGAACAAGGCTATCTCCAAGGCCGGCTCAAACCTGCATTCTCTGCCGCGGAAACTGGTAAGGATAGGAAGATTGTTTTTCTCCCGGAAATCTTCGATATACCTTTTCAGGGCAGGTATCAAACCCAAGTCATCCAATGCCATTGGACGCAGGTCAAATATGATTTTCCGGACATCCTGCAAATTACTTATGACTGTCTTTTTTAGTTCCTTCAACTCATCCCTGACTTTTTCAGGGTCTGCGTCCATGAGTTTTTCACAAAACTCCATCCTTAATACTACATTGGCCAAAGACTGGGCAGGACCGTCGTGAATTTCCCGGGACAACCTTTTGCGTTCTTCCTCCTGAGCCTTGATAATCTGCCAACCCATCTGTTGTCTTTGTTTTGAGCCTTCCAATTGAACGTTGATGTCTCTTAAGTTGCCTGTGATAAAATCTTTTACCACGCCAACCTGTGAGACCATATTTTCTGCTTTCTCAGCCGTTTCCCGCAAATTAAGCAGACTTGTTTCAAGCTCTTGTCTTTCATACTGAAGGTGGCTCTGTCCGTCAATTTCCACCAGGGCATTGGTTAGTCGCAGACATTCACTTCGGGCATTTTCCGCTAACTGAAATAATTGGTTCTGACCGGACTCCAATGTCTTAATGGTTTCGGCAAAAACATGCTCCAATGATTCCAACTGTTGACAGCATCCTTCTCCTGCCATGGTCATGAATTATCCTCCTAATGTCTACGTCAATTCTATTATCGATAAAAATTTCAAAAACTTTAAACAAAATGCGAAAAAACAGCAAAAAGAAAAAGGGCCGAGTGACCCTTTCCATTTCTAAATTATAGACCAAGCATCTCTCTGGTAGCCTGCTGAATTGTCATAATCTTTTCCTTTTGATCTGTTTCCACATAGACTCTAAACAATGGTTCTGTGCCGGAGGGCCGGATCAGTACCCAGCTGCCATCAGCCAGAACAAATTTTTTGCCGTCAAGGGACAGGGTTTTGGTCACCGCAATTCCGGCAATACTGGTCGGAGCCAGCTCTTTAATCAGGCCAAGGACCCGCTCCTTGTCTTCAGGTGTTGTATGAATATCCAGCCTTTCATTTAAGAGGGCGCCGAATTTGGCTTCAAGCGATTTGAGAATCTCCTGGATGGGCTTTTTCTCTTCAGCTACCAGTTCGGCAATCAGGGCCGCAGCCAAAATACCATCTTTTTCAGGGATGTGACCGACAATACTTAACCCGCCACTTTCTTCACCACCTAAAATACTTCCCCTTTTCATCATTGACTCACCCATATACTTAAAACCAACGGGTGTTTCGTCAACTTCCTGGCCATAATAGGCGGCAATCCGATCAAGCATATGGGTTGTCGCTACAGTTCTGGCCACCGGCCCTTTGATGCCCCGGGAGTTAATTAAATGGTAATAGATCAGAAACAGCACCTGATTAGGAACAATATATGTACCATCACTGTCGATGATGCCAAAACGATCGGCGTCGCCGTCTAAGGCCAACCCCAAATCTGCCCCGCCCGAGATTACCTGCTCTTTTAGCTCGACCAATACTTTAGCCGACGGCTCAGGGAGCGAGCCGCCAAAGAGGGTATCCCGGTAGCCATGGATTACTTTTACTTCACACCCGGCGTCTCTTAATATTGTTTCCAGGTAGCCTATTCCGGCCCCATACATCGGGTCTACTACTACCTTTAGTTTAGCCTTGCCGATTCCCGCCAGATTTACCAGTGTCTTTAAATGAGCAATATAAGCCTCATAGGGTTCAATATCCTTGACTAATCCCATCTCCCTGGCTTTATCAAAACGGAGCTCTTTATATTGCCCGCGCTCCAGTACTTTTTGCACATTAATCTCAATCTCGTCAGTAATGTAAGGCAGCGCAGGTCCGGCATATTCGGGAATGAATTTGATCCCATTGTATTCTGGTGGATTATGGCTGGCAGTCAACATCAAGGCCCCCCCTGCCGACAGGTGCTTCACCGCAAAAGCGGTCACAGGTGTCGGAGTAGCTCTGCTGGTCATATACACGGTAATTCCGTTGCCGCAAAGCACCTCCGCCACGGCCTGAGCAAATTGTTCCGACAAGAATCTGTTGTCATAGCCAATTACAACTCCGCGGTCACACATATCATGATTGCAGATATACTCACCGACGGCCTGGGTTACAAACTTAACATTTTCAAAGGTAAACTCCCGGGCAACTATTTCCCTCCAGCCATCTGTGCCAAATTTGATTTTAGGCATTATGCAGGCCTCCTTTGGTATCTCTTAGAAATCTCATGCAAAAACAACGCATTTTTAGTTTATTTCTATCAGTGCGCAAATATTTCCTTTGGGCCATAAAATTTTTCTGAATACTGCTATTTTGTGGCCTGCCTACCACACCTTAGATTTCCCTGTCACTAATATCTGTTACACTGGCAATGCCTTCGTATTTTGTCTGAATATTAAGGTCACCGGGTGTGACCGGCCTGTTCTGGCTTTTGGGCAAAACACTGAGTTCTCCATCGGTTTCCAATATAGCGTATTCCACCTGGCTGAAATCAAAATAACCCTTTTCCCGCAATTGGGCCATCAGGTCATCCATTGTATAACGCATCACACCCATATTGCCTTCGAGAACTTTACCATTATGAATTACCAAGACCGGTTCACCCCGCAGGAGTTTGCGCAAAGGGCGGCTTTCCAGCACTACGTAGCCGTTTAAGATTAACAGCGCAATAAATGTGAGAAGTGCGGCAAAGGCTCCCCATATGTTTACATTCATATTCGTGGCCATGATGGCCGCCATTGCTCCTATAGATGTCCCGGATACAAAATCAAAAAAAGTCAGTTGTGAAAACTGCCTCCTTCCGATGAGCCTGGTCAAAACCAAGAGAACAATAAAAGCAAAGGCCGCCCTTAAGATTCCCTCCATGATAACAGCCATACATATCCCTCCGCAGCATAATTGTTAACGCTTGTATTATTTGTATTGCCGCGGATTATTATGCCATACGAGTGAGGAGTGGAGAGCGGGGAGGCTACCCACTGGCCACTCTTACCGGGCCAATCCTGTTCTTCCGGTATGCGTTGGAGAAATTCCGGCAAAACTTATCGCGGCCCATTAGTGCTTCGGTAGCGAGAATTGTGGCTAGAATATCCCGGCTGCAGGGGTCTAAGATGGCCGAATCCATACCGGCAAACATGGCAATAGTCAGGAAGTTTTGATTAACAACTTTTCGTAGGGGCATACCAAATGAAATGTTGCTTAAACCCGATGTAATTTTAATTGTCGGAAATACCTCTTTGATTGCTTTTGCTGCTTCCACAAACTTCAGCAAAGATTGGTTATCTGCTGATAAAGCAATAACCAAAGGATCAATATGGATTCTTTCAGGTGCAATATCATGTTTTTGTGCCTTATCAACTATGGTTTTGGTAATCTCAACTCTTGTTGGCACATCTGAAGGTATCCCTCTGTTATCACAGGTAAGTGCGACAACCTGCCATGTGGTACCCTGGATTAGCGGAAAAATTATGCCACACTTATCGCCCTCCTCTGATACCGAGTTGATAATGCCCGGACCTTTGGCATGTTCAAGCACCTGGGCAATAGCCCTGGGATTTGGACTATCAATACATAAGGGCTTATCTGTGGCATCCTGGACGATATTCATCAACCAGAGCAGGGTGTCAACTTCTAAATCAGGCGATGTACTGGCACAGATATCAATGAAGTCAGCCCCCGCTTCAGCCTGGCTTTTCGCCAGGTTCCAAATAAATTTTTCGTCTTTTGTTTCTATGGCATTTTTGACACTGGGAATTGTTCCATTAATCTTTTCTCCAATGACTATCAATTTAAGCTGCTCCTTTCCGCAGTGTATGTATAGGTACTGTTAGTCCGGTAATCTGCCAATTCTAACCTTCAATCATCTGAAAAATTAAGGCATTGACAATTTTTTCTCTAAAATTTTCATCAGGGTAAATATCACTTAGGCTACCCTTCAATTCCTCCAGCAGTTCCAATACACTTTTCTCTTTTTCCACTGTTTTAGTACCTCCTTATTTGTATACACCATACTCGTGGACAAACTGGTTAACTGCTTTTAAGTTTTCTATATTTACATCCCCTTTAGATAACAGGGCCTGTTCAATTGACAGCATAAACCCGCCTCCAGGAGCACATTCATCAATGAGTTTTTTGGCAAAATCAAGACATTCCGCTTTAGTGCCATACTTTAACAGAGAAGTGGGGACTGCTCCCATAATAGTTAGCTTATCGCCAATCCTTTTTTTGGCTTCGAACACATCATCAGCTTCCAGCAAAGCGATGGCACTTGATTTGGGAAGTTCATTGAGATAGTCATATAATGGTGTCCAGTTACCCTCCATGAACAGTATGGTTTTAGAACCCATTTCATGAATATTCAACAACATTCTTTTAAAAGTGGGCCAGAAAAACCTTTCGAAATTTTTCGGTCCCAAAAATGTAGGAGCATGCAAGGTGCAAATCGCATATGGAAAATCTCCGGCTATGGCCGAAGCGGCTAATTGCATATACATGGGGAACAATGCTTCACAGGCGGCGGTTAGCTTATCAGGACACCTTCTCATATCAAGGGAAACCCCCTTAAATCCTCTTAACCGGTCAAAGATAACGTCAAAAGGAGGATATGCTTTAGCACCTGCTATTGCTACGACTCCATGTTCTTTTTGTACGGCACCGGTTACTTTTTGCCTGGCCTGCACAAAATCAGCAAGGGCTACTGCGGCCTCTTTTAAACTTGCTAAGTTATCGGGGTATGATTTATTTAAGGCGGGAAACTTGCGGGGAAAAAACTTATTGATCAGAAATTTGAGAGGATCTTCAATTAACTCCGGATATTCTTCTTCCAGCATCGGGGTATTTTCGTGGTGCTGGATAGTAACTCCATCACTTGACACAAAATATGTCTTACTGCCCAAGATGCCGAGTGTTTTCATAGGTACTATCAATCCCTCAAACAGGGTTCCATCCCAATAAATATCATTAAACTTCTTGGAATATACTTCTACCTGTTTGTCAGTGTCATCTATACATTCCTGCACAGTGCTGCCCGCATAGGCAATGGACCAGGTTAAAGTATTTGCAATAACCGGGACCCTATCAGGCTCCTGATGGTTTGCGGTTGTTTTAATCCGGTTTACTCTAGCTTCATATAATTTAGCAGCTTCACTCATCTGTGTGCCCCCTTCCGATACTTAAACTATCTTTTGCTATGCAGTGGCCACCCAGCCCTGGCAGATTTTTACACCTGCAGCAGCATTGGTGGTATAAGCATCAGCACCAATGTGCTTATTGGCTTCGGCTGAAACGGGATTGCCGCCTATAATGATTTTTACACTATCCCTTAACCCTTCCTCTTTAAGCAAATCTACAGTTTCTTTCATTGCGTCCAGGGCAAGGGTCAGCACTCCACTCATACCTACTATGGCCGGCTTCACTTCTTTTATTTTTTCCACAAAAGCACTGGCCGGCAGGTCAATCCCCAAATCATAGACCACAAAGCCTGCTGCTTCTGCCATGGATTTAAAAATATTTTTTCCGATATCGTGTAAGTCACCGTGTACGGTACCCAGAATCATCGAGCCGATATTTGATTTATTTTCCCCGGAGAGGACGGGTTTTAAGGTGTTCACAGCCTCAGAGAGCAACTCTCCGGCAAAAATCAGATCTCCCACAAAGTACTCGCCCCGTTCGTAAAGATCCCCTACAATTTCCATTCCCTTTTGGCAGGCGTCGACTACTTGATGGGCTTCCTCTTCTGAGGGATTTGCTGCTACAAAATCTGCCAGCAAACTTTGTACCTTTTGCTCGTCAAGCTCTCCAACCGCCTCGGTTAGCAGTTTTAAATCAACCATGTATGAAAACCTCCTTTTAGTATGTCGCTGCGGCGAATGCGCTAGTTTTTTCCCTTTAATTTACCATAATAATATTTTACCTTACGTATAAATTCAATGGCTAAGAAAAACGTCCCCAAAGGTATTAAAGCCAACAATATAAATTTGGGTATTTGCAGGTCACCGACAGTTTTAACCCCTCTGGCATATTGGTCATGAGTTACCCAAAGGCCTGACACTGTTATAGCAATACAGGTAAAAACTCCCAAAACAGATGTAATAAGGTTTAAGAACAACTTTTTCTTCTCGCTCAAGTAATTAACAACCACATCAATTTGCACATGTTCATCGCTTCTCAAGAGCCACGCCGCCCCCGGCAGGCCCATGCCTAACATCAGCATTACAGAAGCATCTGTAGTCCATAAAACAGGGTTGTTGGTTAAGTACCTGGAAAAAACCTGCAAGGATATTAAGAGCAGAATGACTATACTCAGACCACTGATAACAGCAACTAAGCCAGCTAGAATTTTATCGTAGGCACGGAACAAAAGGCTGATAAAATTATGCATTTTCAGTCTCCTTATAGTTTTTTAATGTTAATTTATTGACCCATTAAGCCAGGCAATAAGAGAGCTATCTGTGGGAAGATAATAATCAGGGTGATGAGAATAACATCGATAATAATAAAAGGTAAAGTGCTCTTGTAAATTTCCATCATCGTTGTATCTCTGGGAGCAACGCCCTTCATGACAAAGAGCAGCATTCCATATGGCGGGGTGTAGGCTCCAATTTTAATAGCTACAATCATAACAGATGAAAACCAGATGGGATCCAGCCCAAGCTTGAAAATAATCGGGTAAAAAATGGGGACAGTTATCATCATTAATGGAATAGTATCAAGAAACGTGCCCAGGATAATAACAATAACTGCCATTATAACTACTATGGATATTGAGCTGACATCTGCGGTTGTTGCAATCTCCGCTATCTTGGTTACAGCACCCGTGTAAGCCAGCATCTGCCCAAAACCGATGCTTGCCGCAATAATAGTAAAAATCATAGCAGTGCTTTTAAAGGTATTATAAGAGACCTCTTTGAGGAATTTTAAATTAAATTTTTTGTTGTAAGCACATACCAAAAACGTACCAAGGGCACCAAGTGCCGCGGCTTCGGATGGTGTGGCAATACCAATCATGATAGTCCCTATTACAGCAAAAATTATAATCCCAAGTGGAGCAACATCCAGCCACAGTGATTTCATTTTAGCCATAAAAGGCACTTTTTCCACCTGATAAGTGGGGGCCAGAGTCGGATTGAGCTTGGCTCTTCCAATAATATAAGCTGCATACAACAGTCCCAAAATCATGCCGGGGAGCGTTCCTGCGATAAGTACTTTTCCTGCTGAAATTTGAGCTATGCTGGCGAACAATACGGCAATGGCACTGGGGGGTATGAGGACCGCTAAACTTCCGCCTCCCATTAGGGGGCCAAATATCATCGTTTTATGGTAGCCTCGTTTCTGCATCTCAGGTATCAGTACTGATCCCAGCATTGCCGTATTAGCCATCATTGACCCGGATACAGCACCAAACAATATACCGATACCGGCTGCTAAAGCACTCAACCTGCCAGGGATGATTCCTAAGAAACTGTCCAGGGAATTGATGGCTTTCATCGCTATTCCCGAACGAAACAGTGCTTCACCCATTAAAATAAACATCGGCACAGCTACTAATGTAAAAGAATAAAGTGAGTCATTGACAGAAAGGATAAACATTTTGATGCCGGGCAAACCACCCAGAAATATATTAAACATGACAAAAGTTATGGACAGAAAAATAAAAGCAACCGGATACCCTGTGGCCATTAACAGAAACAACACACCTAGTATTAAGGATAACGTCTGCCACCATTCCATAAAAAACTCTTCACTTCCTCTCAGGTCTGCTCATATTTCAATTATCTAGCGCACTTAATGTCTTGGAATGATGCCCTGATAATCATCTTATATTTTGAGCAGGAAGAGGTGTATCCTCTTCCTGCTTAGACCTCATTGAATTAATAAAGCAAACATCAATTTAGCAAATGACAACAGAAATCCAATCTACTTCCGAAGGGTTTTCTCCAACTTATCTGCATACTGAGGAGCCTGCTGTTTTACATATTTCCAACCAATATCATCTACCAGGTTTGCCAATTTCTCTGCTTCAGACGGTGGCAGTTGGTTCTCTTGTCCAGCGGCCTCTTTAAGGAACTGAAGATTTTTATCTAATTCTGCTTTGAAAAATGCGCTCCACTCTGCATTAATCTTTTCAGTAAGACCGTTTAATTCGTCCTGTAAATCCTTAGGCAGTTTATTCCAACTATCCAAATTGATAATAATATCCGTTGCTCCCCGATACCAGCCCGGCCTTACCATATTTTTGGCGTATTTAAAATATCCTTCTTTACCGCCACTGACAGCAACTGTGCAATATCCATCAACTAACCCCTGCTCTAAAGCAGAAAATAAGTCACTCATCGGCATGGTAACAGGAGTTGCCCCAAGTGCCTTGATGACATCAGCATACAAACCCGGGGCGGCCCTTAACCTTTTACCTTTCATATCTTCTAATTTTTCAATTGGCTTTGTCATGACAAATGTGAAGGGTTGATATTCGACCTCGTCTCCTGACATAAGGAAATACAAGTTATTATTGGCATGAATTTCCCGAAGCAGGTCAGTAGCCCCACTGGCTATCATTTCTTTGTTATTCATATTTGTCACACTAAGAGCGTGTCCTTCCGGAATCATTCCTGAATAATAAGCTGCAGAGGTATATGCCCCGTCAATTGCCCCGTTTTTTACAGCTTCCGCAGTTTCAGTAGGCGGAAATACTTCTGCCCCTCCTACAATTTCAATTTTTAATCTGCCATTGGTTTCTTTTTCAACTACTTCTTTGAAAATCTCCAATGTTTTAAATTGGGCGTTGTCCCCTTTAGCCCAAGAGGCCGCAAACTTTAGAGTATGTGTATCTTTTTGTACTTTGGTCTGATCAGTATTCCCTTGCTCAGTTTTCCCTTGTCCGCCACAACCAGCTAAGAACAATAAACCTAAAACTACCACTAAAACAGCAAAATAGTTACGCTTCGTTTTTAACACAGTTCATAAACCTCCTTTTTTGTTAAACCCTTCCGGTGTTCCCCCAACTTATGCCTTTAGCACTCCCCCTCAATAAATTCATCATGACATATCATAACTTGTAACTACATGTTATTATCGCCATTTTTATTCGTCCAGACATTTGCGGTCAATGGTCGATCTGCAACCGCTAATTGCAATATGCGTCCGCGAACCGAATTTTAGACAAAAAAAGAGGGGCCTATGCCTGCCCCTTAACGTTCTTTCGAATTACTCACCGACAACGCGGTAAGTTCAAATCTTTCACTGTTAAAATATATCCTACCCCATCCAATTGGCTTTTCTTTCTCATTCAAAAACTTTTGTTCAATTACAACTAACGGGAAGCCTGCTTCAACACTAAGCTCCTGGCTGATTGGCGTAGCAGCTGCCTCTGACCGTATCTTCAATTGTTTTTTCATAGTAAAAGGTGATGCTTTTTTGGCAACAATCTCCGGAAAGGTGGCATATTGGATCTCCTGCTCCACTATCGGCTTCCCACGGTCATATAACAGGTATTTGATATCATACGCAACGGGCTGCTCATTTGAGTAAAAGAGCCTGTTTACTTTAACCAGCTTTGTATCCCGTGCTATCTGAAGATGAAACATCAGTTCCTTGGTAGGGTTTATAATATTAACCCCTAGCAATTTAATGTTATCCTTGTTATTTTCCACCATATCCATCTCGTTAAATGTAAACATATAATTATGCAATTCAGGCTTCCGAACAAAGCAGCCTTTGCCGGCTACTGGAAAAATATAGCCCTCGTTTTCCAATAAAGACAAACTCTTTCTAACAGTTGTCCGGCTGGTATTATACTCCCGGCATATTTCATGCTCTGATGGAATCATGTCACCGGGATTGAGCATTCCTGAGTTTATTTTGTCTTTTAGGTCATTTGCGATCAAAAGGTAAAATGGAGCACTCACGATAGCTGTCCCCTCTTTGTGTCAGACCTATTCAACCACCGTTCACAAATCTCCAGGCCTTCGACCGCATTTCTGGTGTAATTGTCAGCTCCGATCCAAAGACTTGCTTCCCTGGTTACTGGGCGTCCACCGATCAAAACTTTGACCTGTTCCCGTAAACCGGCCTGGTTTAAGCCCTCAACAGTTTCTTTCATGCTTTCAAGGGCCAGGGTCAGCACCCCACTCATGGCTACAATATGGGGTCTGACAGCCATAACTTGCTCTACAAAAACGGAAACCGGCACATTAACCCCGAGATCATGCACTTCATAGCCCCGGACTTCTGCCATTCTTTTGAAAATATCTTTGCCAATATCATGTAAATCTCCGGCAACTGTCCCCAAAACTATTTTACCTGATTTGGTGTGAAATGGTTCTTCCGAATCAAACTTCATACCCGATATAGATAAGATGTCTTTAAAAATACTGCCAGCCATTATCAAATCTGCAATGAAATATTCCCCTTGTTCATATAGCTCGCCAACTTTGTCCATCCCCAGGGCTATCTTTTCTATTAAAAATTTGGGTTTCTGCCCATCTTTAAGACACTGCTTCACTAATTTCAGCACTTTTTTCTCATCCAGGTCTGCTACTGCCTGAACCAGTTGATCATCCATCTGCTCTTCCTCCCAACTAAAAAATCAGGAAACTCGCGTTTTGTACATAGATATATCTCGAGGATACACCATTTAGATCAAAAAAGAAAGAATAATTGGCATTTACAAAGGCGGGTCCCTCGACCCGCCTTAATAATCTACATCCCTATATTCGCTTTATCGTTGACAACTCTGCTTTTTCTCTCACCAGTTTTACCCAACGCCCTCGCACTCATGGCCCCAATCCGGTTGGCACCTAGTAAAACCAATAAGGAAATGGTTACAAAAACCGCAAAGGCCTGAGCCGTGGTCAGGTAAGTCAGCACTATGGCACTGGCACTGAGCAGACCACTGAGACCGTATATAGCATAGACTGTTTGCCGGTGAGAAAGGCCAATTGCCAGAAGCCTATGGTGCAGGTGGCCCTTGTCGGCTTCAAAGATAGGCTGGTTATTAATAAACCTTCTCACTATGGCATATAATGTGTCAAATATCGGTATACCCAGAATCAGAATGGGCACAAAGACGGATACAACAGCCGCTCCTTTGGTTAGACCGATAACCGACAGGCCTGCCAACATGTAGCCTAAGAAGAGGCTGCCGGCATCACCCATAAAAATCTTGGCCGGATGAAAGTTATATTTAAGGAATCCACAAATACTGGCACTTAAGATAACAGCAGGCACTACAATGGCCATTTGGTCATTGGACCAGCCGACCACCGCCAAAGTCAAAGAAGCGATAGCAGCCAACCCCCCGGCCAGACCGTCCAAGCCATCAACAAGGTTCACCGCATTGGTGACCCCAACAATCCAGAAAATCGTCAGGGGTATCCCGACTAAAGGAAGGATAAACGGTTCTCCGCCAAATGGGTTTGTGAGAACACTGATTTTTACGCCAAATCCGACTAATATGCCGGCAGCAGCTATCTGACCCAGCAGTTTAACTCTGGGAGAAACTCCTACAATATCGTCAAAAATACCCAGGATTAAAATCAGAGCACCACCGGCCAAAAGACCGATAATCGACATGGAAATGGGCTCTGTAAGTAAAATTGTAATTGTGAAAGCTAAAAATATAGCTACCCCGCCCATCCGCGGCATTACCCGCGAATGTACTTTTCTTCCGTCAGGCCTGTCAACCGCACCAACGCGGAAAGCCAGCCTTTTGACAAAAGGTGTCAATAAAAGCGAAATCAGGAACGCTATCAAGGAACCAGTTAAAAGCCCCGCCATTCTGTTCTATCCTCCTCGCGTGATTTCATCTCATCACGGTACAAAGCAGACAAGAACTCTATCCCGTCTATTTACATGCAGGATTTCTAATCAACAGAGTTCTTAGCGTCAGATGGAGTTTGGACTCCATCTGACGCTTAGAAATCGTTATCCAGGAGCTTAGCGCCGCTTATCTCCCACCTAAAGAGGTGGGAGTCTTAGCGGCGGTTAGCTATCGGATAAAAATTTTATTCTTATCTCCAATAAAAAATTCTATCACAATTGCCACGCTATGTCACTATTAAATTTTCACTCGCCAATGGCGAAGGTAAACTCAGCCTCGGTAACCAGCTCATCCCCCACAAAGGTCTTAGCTGCTGCTTTGCCGATTTTACCCCGGAGTTTAACTACTTCAACTTCCATTCTTAGTTGGTCTCCGGGCACAACTTCCTGCCGGAAACGCACATTATCAATGCGGGCAAAAAAGGCAATCTTCCCCTGATACTCGGGTTTACCCAGAATCCATACGGCACCGACCTGAGCCATGGCCTCCACGATGAGGACACCGGGCATTACGGGGTGACCTGGAAAGTGGCCTTGAAAAAAAGGTTCATTAATGCTTACGTTTTTCATCCCTACAATCTTGTCTTCTGTAACTTCTAATATCCTGTCCACCAGTAAAAAAGGATACCGATGCGGCAGTATTTTTTGAATTTCATTAATATCTAGCAATTTGGGGCCTCCAATCCAATATACTTATTATATGCTTCGACATAAGTCAAGGAATACCTGCTTAATTCAACAATTCGTTATAGCCTTATTTACTCCGATGCCCTATCGCCACTAAGACTCTCGCTTCGGTAAGCTGGAGATAAGCTGGAGATAAGCGGGAGATAAGTGGCGCTAAGCCCCTGGATAAGTTCAACTAAACTTCAGAAAAAGTTACCACTCCTTCTGAAGTAAGTTTCACTTTATCCGACGGCCACCTGAAGTAAGTTTCACTTTACCGCAGGCCGCGAAGTTTGCGCCAAAACCCCCTGATCAGATCCAGGGCTTCCCATACTTCCTTCACCCGTAATACAATTATAGCCCCAATATAAAATATTAAACCAGCAGTCACAGAAATGCCGACTTGCATAAGCCTGCCCCGGGCCTCGGCCAGGTTTAGATGAGCACCAAAAAATCCGGCGGTATAATGGGCAAAAATCCCCATCACCAGAGACGCCGCAGCCAATTTTAAGAGAAAGACGGCAAAAGACCTGCCCGGCACTTCCTTTAGCCTGCTACCGATTAGAAAATACAGGACCGTGGCTTCAGTAAAAGTAGTGAGGGCTGCACCCAGGGCAATACCACCAATACCCATCTGTCTGACCAAGAGAAAATCCAGGGCAATATTTAAAACACAGGCCCCTAAAGTAATTTTTACAGGTGTAAGGGTGTCCTGCAGGGCATAGAAACCTCGCCGGAAAACATCCCGGAGTGCCAGGGGCATCAGGGCCAGGGAGTAAAAAGTCAAGGCATACGCAGTTGGTACTGTGTCTTTGGCCTCAAAGGCCCCCCGTTCGAAGAGCAGCCGGACAATAGGCTCGTCAAGGGCAATTAAGCCCGCCGAGGCAGGAAGCATAATCAGAGCTAAAATCTTAACCCCTTTAAACATGATTTCCCTGAGTCTGGCGTAATCTTTCTGGGCGGCAAAAGTGGACAAAGCCGGAAAAAGCGGAACTGCCACAGCCATTACAAAAAGCCCCTGGGGTAGCTGCATTAGTCTAAAGGCGTAATTAAGGGCTGAGATGCTGCCGGTTGTCAGCCCGGAAGCCAGTCCCCGCTCCACCAGGACCATCAGCGGCGGCACCAGTGAAGCAACCAGAACCGGGACAGCCAGTTTAAATACCTTAATCACCCCCGGGTGAGATAAGGCAAACTCCGGTCTATAACGAAAACCTTTTTTGTACATAACAGGGGCCTGGATTAAAAGCTGGCCAATACTGCCAATAACCGTACCAACAGCAAGCCCCTTGATCCCCATCGTCTGGCCGAAGGCTACTACAGCGGCAATAATGACTATGCTGGAAACCGCAGGGCCTAAAGCCGGAAACAGAAAGTGCTGCCGGGAGTTGAGAAATCCGGAAGCCAGTCCCATCAAGCTAAAAAAGATAAAGGCCGGGAACATGACCCTGATTAGCTCCACGGTCAGGGTCACAGAGTCACCCTGAAAACCGGGAGCCATCCACTGAGCAAGCAAAGGTGCAAAAAGCATACCCGCCCCTGACATGAGCAAAAGGGCGGTAAAGAGTGAGTTCAATAGAGTATTTGCCACCGTCAAAGCATTTTCCTGATCATTTTGCACAAAATAGCTGTTCAAGACCGGAATAAAACCTGCACTGATGGCAGCTGCCAGGGCCATCCCAACTCCGCTGGGAATGGCATAGGCGACCAGAAAAGCATCATAAGTCTCCTGCAGGCCAAAATATTCGGCAATTTTGATTTCCCTGAAAAACCCTAGCAAACGGCTTAGCAATGTCGCTGCCATTACGATAAGGGCACCTTTGGCAATAGATTTTCCACTGATCATAAATACAAGCCCTCTTTAAGAAATTGTCCCAAAATTTTATTGATTAAGTAAATTCCCAAATTATTGATAAGTAGAATCCTAACTTTTTTCCTCAAGGAGGATCCTAACTTATTCCTTCAAGTAATTTCCAATAAACGGCGGTGGTTTTAGCAGCCATCAGGTCAGCAGTAAACCGCTCCTCAATAGTCTTCCTGGCAGCCTGCCCCATCTGCCTGACTTTTTCCGGCTCGCCGGCCAACTCCAGAATTCCCCCGGCTAAGGCCTGAGGATCGGCCGGAGGTACGAGCCAGCCGTCAACCCGGTGGGTGATAATCTCAGGGGTCCCCCCTACCGCAGTCGCCAGGACCGGTTTTTTCATAGCCATACCCTCCATAATTGTCAGACTCAAGCCCTCGGAGAGCGAAGGTAACACCAGAAAATCCAGAGCTGCCAGGATCTCCGGCACGTCCCTGCGAAACCCGGTAAATACCACATTGTTCTCCAGTTGCAGATCCCGGCACTTTTCTGCCAGAATAGCCCTGTCCGGGCCTGTTCCTACAATCAAGAGCAAAAGCTCAGGGCGTTTTTGGATGGCCTGGGCCAGGGCCTCCAACAGACAGGCATGCCCCTTCACATGATGCAATCTGGCTATAATGCCAATGATAATTTTATCACCGCTGATGGCGAATTCCTGTCTGATGTGATCACCGGATATGTCCGGGTTATATTTTTCCAATTCAAGTCCGTTATGGATAGTAACAATTTTTTCTTTGGGTACCCCTTCGGCGGCCAGCTCAACAGCCAATTTATCGCAGACTGTGATAAAACATGCGCTTAACCCCCTGGTTGCGTTTTCGCACAATCTGTTAATCCAGCGGACTGCCTGGCTTTTATAATCAAAGGCCAGGGCACTGTGTACTGTAGTGACAAGATGGGTTACTCCCGCTCTTTTGGCTGCCACCCTGCCCATCAGGTTTGCCCGCACACCATGGGTGTGGACAATATGAAAGCCTTCCTTTTTAATCAGGGAGGCCAGTTTACCAACAGGTTTCGGATCAAGTTTACTTTGCATGGGGAAGATATGCGCCGGAAAACCTTCTTTTGCAATCAGGGCCGCCAGCGGCTCGGCAAACAGGCAGGCAATGTGAATATCGAACTCAGACCTGTCAATTTTTTTGACCAGGGTCAGCAGGTGCTGCTCAGCTCCCCCGAATTCTCCCCCGCCTATTATGTGCAGTACTTTGATGCGCCCCATCTGTTCATCCCCTGTTCTTCTTAACAACAAATCGCCCTTATATATTACGGTAAAATTCCAATGTTTTGGCCAGACCCTCTTTTAGGGATACCTGGGGCTGCCAATTGAGGTTTATGTGAACCAATAAACCCGGCACCACCGGTTACCAGCACTTTCAATTATGCCACTCTCCCAATTCAACTCATATTTATACCTATTTTAACAGTTAAAGCTCGAAATAACAAGAAGGAGTGATGAATGGGGAGTGGGGAGCTTTAGCGAGAAGCAAAAGAGTGCCCCTTTAAGAGGCACTCACACTCGCTAATTCACCGGTTCCAGTTCATCTGCATATATGTACCATTCGTCACCGATTTTCATCAGATAATAATGCTCTTTGGCCGGCTGCTCAATTTTTTGGCCTTCTGCCTCAACTGTAATCATGGTCTGGTAGGTAACTTCCGCCCACCTGTCACTCTTGCTGTCTACCGTACCGGGATAGGTCACCTGGTAATTGACAGAGACCTGCTTTTTCATTTCATTTAGATAATCCACACTGTCAGCCAGAGTAGCCTCCGATCTGCCGGTCAGGAAGGGTTCTATGCCGGACAGGTCAACTGAACCTTCACGGTTCACCCCTTCTTCCATGAGTTTTAACATTGCCTCTGTGCGGTTCAGTAAGACCTGTTCATCAGGTACCATGCTTTTGTCTTTGAGCAGGAAATTATAGAGCATTGTCAGGGCCTCCGCCCGCTTGGCATTGCGGTTTGGAGCAAACTGGCCGTCGGGCAGGCCATTAATAATCCCGATAGCTGAGGCCTTCTGGATAAAGGGGTAAGCCCAATGGCTATTCTTGTCAGGCAGGTCCCAGAAACTTTTACCCTCTTGCTCAGTCCTGTCATTGAGGGATTGGACAATCATGGTGGCAATTTCCGCCCTGGATATATTGTCACCGGGCCGAAAAGTGCCTTGGGGGTCACCTTTGACAATCCCAACTGCGGCCAGAGTATTGACTGCATCAGCAGCCCAGCTGGGAATGGCGTCTGTAAAGCCGGTTGCAGGTGTTTGCGGTTTTAAGTTAAGGGTCTGGTATAAGAGGACAGCAAACTCGGCCCTGGTTATTTTTTTGTCAGGGAGTGCCTTCTGGGCCTGAAAGGTTTGCCCTAATTCTTCATCCCAGACTAAACCTCCGTCAACACCTTTGAGAATCCCCATAGAAATCAAGTCACTCATCTGACTGTAAGCCCAATGCTCACTACTGTCAGAATTGAAAAGGTCTATGAAGTCTTCGACCAAATAGTTGGTCTGGTTAGCTGTTGTCGGAAATGAAAAAAGTGTCATCAGCAGGGTAACAAGCACAAGGATAGCCGAAAACCGTTTCATTTATCAATCCTCCAATTTTTAGAATCTTTTCTTTTTAATGCCTAACTCTCCCTAAATCATACGACTGCAATTTCTAAATTCTATAATACTTAGGCTTATCCTTCTTTTATTGATTGTTTCTTCCTTGGTAATTTCTGTTTGCCATGATAATAATTGTTTGGCCGGTATTTAATCATTACGTAGGCTGCTTCCTAATAGAAATCCAAACATACCACAGAGGTCACAGAGACACAAAAAAAACTGCTGAATCAAACAAAAAGTTATCATACGGGTCAGCATTCTGTCTCTGTGCCTCTGTGTACTCTGTGGTATATTTATTCCATATTTTAAGTTCCCGGACAAAAATTAAAAACAGGCGGATCCACCTGTTTTAAACAAAACCACTTTATAACTATACTTTAATTATCTAATGAATCTTGAATATATTACCGCAGTCAAAAACTTTGGCAGTTCCAGCATGCGCCAGAAGCGGGAAGGCTGTTTAAAGAGCCTGTATAGCCATTCCACACCGGCGCGCTGCATCCAGCGCGGAGCCCTTTTGGCTTCACCGGCAAAAACGTCAAAACTGCCGCCGACTCCAATACTTACCGGAACACCCGCCGGAATCACCCGTTCCCGGACCCAGCTTTCCTGTTTCCCCATGCCCAGAGCGGCTAACAGAATGTCCGGCTTCTTGTCTAAAATGTCACTGATAATGGCTGAGTCGTCCTGAAAATAACCATGCCGGACCCCAACAATTTCAATCTGGGGAAACTTTTCTCTGATATTCAGGGCGGCTTTCTCGGCAATACCCGGTTTGGCTCCAACGAAATAGAACCGGTAGTTTTTGCTCTGAGATTCCCGAAATAATTCTGTAATTAAATCAATCCCGGTAACCCTTTCTTTAAGGGGTGTGCCCAATAATTCAGCGGCAATGATTAAGCCAATTCCATCAGCTGTGACCACCTCTGCCGCCTTGAGACAATTTGCAAAACTGCGGTCCTGGCGCGCCCGCATGATTATTTCCGGATTAGCCGTCACGATCAGGCTGGGCCTGCGCTGCTGCACTAAATCGTTTATCCTGCCGACCACTTCAGCTAAATTTAGATTGTCAATTTCAATACCCAGTATAGGTACTTTGATCATTAAATGCACTATCCCCCATAAACAACACCACTACTTGTATTTACACCGGGAGCGGGCACATTTTGCCCCGTATCGGCACTCTCACCCGGATTTTGCACCGGTTTATTCAGAGGGTCCCCGGAATTTGGCCCATTGATAATAACCTGCCCACTTGTATTTTGATCAGGAACCTGACCGCCCTGATTTTGTCCCGGGTATTGACCATTTTGCTCCTGCCCGGGATACTGCCCATTCTGACCCTGGCCAGGATACTGGCCGCTCTGGTTCGGATCCTGACCAGTCTGTCCAGGATTCTGAGCATCCTGATTCTGACCAGGATACTGCCCATTCTGTTGGTTCTGATTTTGGCCTGTTCCGTCAGGCAGATTACCCTGCCGGCCGGCATCACCGGGAGTGTCGTTTTGACCTCCGTTATCAGTGCTTTTATCTGGTGAAGATTGCTGTTTAGAATCAGGATCGGATTCCGGAGATGGTTCTGGCTTCTTAGATGATTTTTGTGCAGGTACATTGACATCCGGTCCCGAGATTGTGGCCACCCGAACTCCGGCAAACAAATTTTTCAAAATTAGATGTGCTTCGTCCTGATCAACCTTCCAATAGCTGGCCCCTTTGTAATTATAAAATACACCAGGTAAAGTTGCTGTCATGATATTATCCGAGTTCAGGCTGGAAGCCGCCTTGGCTACCAGAATAGCATCTGCCATCCCGAGATTGGTCTCAACTGCTGCCATTAATTTGGGGACCAGCATCGGTGCCTTGATAATCGTAACTGGCCTAAGCATTTCATTGGCCAGGGCCTTTAGGAAAATTTGCTGGCGTTCGGCCCTGTTGATATCCCCAAGGGCATCATGCCGGTATCTCACGTAACCCAGGGCATCGTATCCATTCAGCCTTTGCTGGCCGGGCTTCAAATTAATATCCTCAGCCGGGTAATACATGCGTTTATCCACATTGATATCGACCCCGCCCAAAATATCTATGATTTCTTTAAATCCGTTAAAATTAGTTTTGACATAATAGGGTATTTCAACACCCAGCAGCTCTTCCACCGTTTCGCGGGCTAAATCCGGTCCCCCATACAGATTGGCCGAATTTATCTTATTTGTGCCATGCCCTTTAATTTCAACCATGGTGTCCCGGGGAACGGAGACCACCGCAATTTTCTTGGTCTCCCGGTCAATACTGACCAGCATTATGGAATCTGTTCTGGCATCTTCTTCGCCTTTTCTGGCATCGGTCCCCAGCAGCAAAACATTTAAACGGTTAACGGGCAGTTCATAACCCGCCTCAGTCTTTGTTCTGGGATTACCGGCATCTTTGGGGTCTGCGGCAATACCCCAGTCAGCTGCAAATTTTCCAGTGAAAAATGACACGGTAAAAGCCAGTATGACTGCCAATATTTTTAACAGAGAAACTTTCCGCTTTACCTGTACCATCTCACAATCACCTCAAATCCTTATTACCTGATTCATCACTGTTGAAAACAATCCACTCAAGATATTTTACCGTAATTTGCTAACACAATCAATACCAAGTTATTGGCAGCTCACCCTTGGGTTGGCAGTGGAAAATTGAATTCCCACGGCTTTTCCAGAGGAGACTCAACTGTTGTCGTTACTACCAGCCGGCCGGAGTTTTCTACAGGCACGGGTAAAGTTACATGCCCCCCCCGGCTGAAATAAAGCCCGCCATCTATCATAATAAATCCTTCGAAAGGCTTTTTGGTAATCCTATCCCTGACCTGAACTGTAACATAATTAATCCGGCCTGATGTTACATTTTTAGGTAACACCCCGATAATGACATTCCGGTTACTCTGCTGACCGGAAATGTCTTGTACGCCCTGTACCCTCACATCCAATGAAAAAGCAGAATCCCGGAGGCTGTAGGCACTCAATCCGGCGGAGGTGTAAACAACAACCTCCCAAACCCCTGCTGCAGGATAATTTACGGATGCTGTGACAGTATCTCGGGAACCGCCGGGATTCACCCCGGCAAAATCAGTTTCTCTCTCCAGCCGACCTTGGGGGCTGTAAAGAAAAACCTTGGATCTCCCGGCCGCCTGAGGCACCGTTAGTTTAACTTCAAGGGACTCAGCACCGGCGGGGAGCTTGTAAAAATATCGTTTAAACTGAGCTGCGGCTTCTGTATCGCTGATGTTTTGCAGATAACCGTTGCCGGTAGAAAGATTGTAAGGATTAATCACAGTTGTCATAATTTCCAGGTCATCACCGTATTTTTCGACATTATCTCCGCGGATAAAAGCAGAAGACAGGCCTTTTTGCCCCGGCGTTGCAATGTTCACATCAACTGCCCTGGTCTTCCCGGCGGGCAGGTTAACTTCGCTTTGTTCGGGCTTTATCCAGGAACTGCCGTTAAGCTTTAAATTGGTGGGTGAATCTGAGTTGTTGGTAAGATAAACAGTAGTTTTTTGCGGCAGGCCATCTCTGAAAAATATCCCGGCACCCTCCGTGCTTTCAAGGTTACTGGTTTTTACAAGATAAGGGTCAGTCTTTTTAATAGCCAAGAGTTCAGCCCAGGACATTGTAAGGTTTACAGCCCCGTAGCCCTGTTCGGCAGGCTGGTATCCGTCAATCTGCCTGGCTCCAAGCTCAATAGCCCTTTTGAGGCCGTGGGGTGTAACATCTAACTTTTCACGGTCCACAACTTCCATCAGTAAAGCAATGGCTCCCGATAAGTGAGGAGCAGCCATACTTGTGCCTTCGCTCAGAAAATACTGCTGACCGTTGCGCAGCGGAACTGTGGACATTACGCTCCCCGGAGCAACCACAGACGGCGATACAGCCCCATCACGGCGCGGTCCCATAGAGCTGAAGAACCAAAGGCTTTCATTTGGCACATCCCAGCCATATTGTGTCTTCCACATCTCAGGAGTGGTGAAGGCTCCTACACTCAATGCAGCCCTGGCATCACCCGGGGCGGCAACTGTACTGAGTCCGGGGCCTTCATTGCCTGCTGCCACGACAAAAACGACACCATATTTCTCTGTCAGATTGTCAAGGAGTTTGGTTGGAATACCCCCGCCGTTATTTCCACCTACTGGGAATCCCAAACTCAGGTTAATAATCTTGGCTCCGTGGGAAGCAGCATAGGTCATAGCCTCGGTAATCGTAATCAAATCCCCGTAACCTGCAGAATCCAATACCTTAAGGGCCATGACCTGGGCCCCAGGAGCCACACCTTTGATTTTCCCGTTGGCGGAGGCGATACCTGCTACATGTGTGCCGTGATCATTACCGTCAAAGCCAAGGTTAACCCCCGAATAATCAGCGGCAATCTCTGATAAAACGACGTTTATCCGATCCTGACCATTGTCACTGGTAAAGCTGGCATACTTATGGCTGGCCGAAAATAACTGCAGCGGTTTCTCATCGGAAAAATCCTTGTTGCCATTAGAATCCATGTAAACTGTATCAAATACACCTTTTTCAGTGCTGTCCACTAAGATTAAAGCAAATACGTCGTTCTCCGCCCCGTTGAAGTTCAGGTCAAAGCCGTTACCGTTGACATCAACTATATCCATTTCACGGAAGTAACCATATCTGATCTGCCCCCCGGCAGAAGTAATGCCGCCTAGATAGTGAATACCATTAGCCAGGTAAACAAGCTGGTCGCTCGGTTTAGCGGTTGAACTGGTGTCAATATCCCCGTCGCCGGTAAAATCCTGCCAGTCAACAATCTTCGGTTTATTATCCGAAGTTTTCTGCAAGTCAGGATGACCGGCGTCCACACCGGTATCAATGACGGCAATAACCTGGTTCTTGCCGTCGGCACGGGTGACCCGGACAAATTCAGGAGCCTTGATGGCTTCTTTTGTTACATTCAAACTGCTTCCGGGGTTAACGGGGGTGGGGTTTTCCAAAGATTCATCAGCAAGCGAGATGACATCCTTCACCTTAATTGGCCGGTTGATAGTGATTTCTTCAATTAGGGGGCTGGCTTTTAACTTTTCGTAGAGGGCCGCACTGATATTAGCGCAAACCAGGTTAATCTCCTGATTCGTAAACCTGATATTTCCCCCTGCAGACCGGATCAAATTGTCAACCTGTCCGGCTTTTCCTGGGGTGGTTACAGCTATTATGCTGACAATTCCGCCGGTGCTGATCCCGGCCTCAGACTTCTCAGCAGTAGCTCTCTGAAGCTCAGCAGCCATTTGAGGAGCTTTAGCGGGTGGAGCTGTTGTGAGGCTTTGGGCCTTAGCCAACACATCTTCTGCCTGGATAAAATTAATATTTCCATCCTGGTCCAGAATGAATGATACATTGCTGCCCAGCTGCAATTCACCCGGTGTCGAAGGCTTTCCCGCAATCCTGACTTCTACACCGGGAACATACGTAAAAGTTTCGCTTTGACCATGAATATCGATGGTCAGCACGCGGCCGGCCTGATTAACCCCCAGAACTTTGCCGTAAAAAGTGAACTCCATATTAAGCTGCCGTAAAATTCTTTCTATCAGGGAGGCTGTCTCACCACGGGTCGCATTTTTCTGCGGGCTAAAAGTATTATCCGGGAAACCGCTGATAAGTTTATAATTAAAGGCAATTTTCACAGCTTCTGCCGCCCAAAGGGGGATATTACCCCCGTCGGCAAAAACCTCAGCCGGATCATCCATGTCCGGCGCAGGGGCAAATCCCAGGGCTCTGACCAATACGCTGGTAATTTCATCGCGCCGGATCGGGGCTGAGGGCTTAAAGTTATTGTCCGGGTAACCGGAAATTATTCCCCGTTCTTTGGCAATAACAATAAAGCCGGCAGCCCAATGATCGGGCCCGACATCCGTATAACCGGTCGGAGTTCCCTTAACTATTTCTGCCTGATCGGCCAAGCCCAGTGCTTTGACTATCATCGCCGTAAACTCAGCCCTGGTCACTCCACCGCTTGGATTGAACTTCCCATTGTATCCGCTGACTATCTGCATGCTGGCCAGCCGGAGGATTGAGTCCCTGGCCCAATATCCTGAGATATCACTAAAGGCAGCACCATAAACAGGAACAGTGTTAAGAACCAGCATTGTACAAATTATATAGAAAATTATTGCATTTTTTAGGCGGAATCGCAGTAACATTCTGTGCCTCCTATAAATACTTCCCCATATTTCGACGTCGTAACTCCTCTAAAAGTTCCCTCACCATTTCAATTTTATTTTTATGACACACAAAAGTAGTATCCTCAGTATCAACTATCACCAGATTATCAGCCCCAATGACAGCAACCAGACGCCGACCGGCGTCAATAATACTGTTTTTGCTGTCAAGAGCAACAACCTCGCCGCTCAAAATATTTTCGTCTTGATCAGCGCAAAGTACCCGCGGCAGAGCGTTCCAAGTCCCCACATCATCCCAGATGAAATTACCTGGGATGGTGTAAACCTGTTCAGCCTTCTCCATTATTCCGTAATCTATGGAAATTCTGGGAAAGCCGGCATAAACCCTGACCAGTAATTCAGCAAAATCGTGGTCCCCTAAGCGGTCCTTGAGCTCCATCAGACCACGATATATTTCCGGCAGAAAATTCTCAAAAGCTTCTAGAATAACAGTGGTTTTCCAGACGAAAATCCCCGCATTCCACAGGTAATTCCCTTCGGTAAGCAATTTTAGCGCCGTATCGTAATCGGGTTTTTCCACAAACCTGGTCACTTTAAGGGCAGCCGTATGGCCTGTATTTACAACCTGTGGACCGGTCTGGAGATATCCATAACCGGTTTCCGGCCTGCTGGGCCTTACTCCAATGGTCACCAGACCGCCGGTATCTGAGGCCAGGGTAATGGTTTGCCGCAAATCATCAATAAATTTATCTTCCTCGATAATGAAATGATCCGCTGGTACTACCACCATCACCGCCCCAGGGAATCTCTTCTCCAGAACCACTGCCGCCAATCCGATACATGGCGCGGTGTTCCTGCCTTCCGGTTCGATAATAATATTTTCCGGGGGGAGTTCAGGCAGGCTATCCAAAGTAGCAGCCTTGTATTCAACACCTGTGACAACAAAAATCTGTTCTGGGGCAACAAGTTTGACCACTCTTCTATATGTAAGCAGCAACATGTTGCCTGTACCGGTAATATCAATGAACTGTTTTGGTTTGGCAGCCCTGCTTTTAGGCCAGAACCTTTCACCACGGCCACCCGCCATTATCACAACACAAACCATATGAATCACCTTATCTTAAATTGTAAATTATTTCTTGTATAAGTTTCGACAAACTAAGGCTTTCTCCTGCGCAAAATCAAAGAATTAAGAACAGCAAGTTTATCCAAGAGCCCCAATATTATTCACAGGGTAATTTTTGTTTACTTATATTTCAGTTTATGTTAAGTGCTTAAAAGTGTGACTGATACTGTCACCGGCCATAAAACAGAGAGATGGTCATAATGACCCTCTCTCTGTTTTAACTTTCCCATTAAAAACTATAATTTTAACTCATCTCTTTCGGCAATGTTACTAAATTATCTATCATAAGACTCCCACTTCTATAACTGGGAGTGGTTCCCCGACTCCGCTTCGGTGGGGTTGACTCCCCCCCCCCCCCCCCCCCCCCCCCCCCCTCCCNTCTTGCCATTTAATATGTCTTCTTCGACATCCATTCTTGCGGCAGTTCTCTTGGCACTGTCATAATTGATCTCGGCTTTACGTACGGCCAGATCAGTCAACTCCATGTCCGGGTTGTTTTTCACTGCGTGGTCAAGGGCGGCACTTAAACTTAGCTCCCGCACCTTCGGTCCGTCTACTCCTACGGCATAGCTGATGCCTGCAGCCATGAGCAAGACTGTTGTAATCAAAATACCGAGAAGCATTTTTTTGCTCAAGATTTTTTTCCACATACTTTATCCCCTTTTCCTCTACTTTTTAAAATTAGTGAGAAAACTCTAGTGAACTCGTACAACTCCAGTTGAACATCGGGACTTCGGCAGGGGAGTCAATCCCCATCAAAGCAGAGTACTGGAGCACTCCCATTTGTAAAGGTGGGAGTCTCACGATTGGATGGATGTGATCTAACTTTATTGTACAGAATTAGAAATGGTTTCTTTGGCAAAAAGCCTGGTAAAAAAGTTGATCAGATCGTCAAACATGGTATACACTACCGGAATAACAATCATGGTCAAAAAGGTTGCTGTTAAAATCCCCCCAATTACTGCGATGGCCAGGGGAGAAAATCTTTCAGCACCTAAAGCCACCTCTAGGGCTAAAGGAAGCATTCCTACCACGTTGGATAAGGCAGTCATCATAATGGGGCGAAAACGAACTTTTACCGAGTCAATAACAGCGGTATTTCGCTCTATACCCTGGCTACGGGTCTGGAGTGTGTAGTCTACGAGAACTATTGAGTTGCGCACTACCGTACCGACCAGCAGGATAAGCCCCAGCAATACCGGCATGGAAATAGTTTTGCCTGCCAGGAAGAGAGCCCCGGCTACCCCGGTAATTACCAAGGGAATGGCCAGCATGATGGTGACTGGATGGATAAAGGACCGGAATTGTGCTACTAAAAGCAGATACACGGAAATTACCGCTATTACCAAAACAAAGAGTAATTCATTTTTGGATTCTGCCAAGTCTGTTGATTCACCTGTAATTTCCAGGCGGTATCCTTCAGGGACTTGGAAATCTTTCAGCACTTTTTGGACATCACTTAGCACGTGACTAAATGGCCGGTTGTAAGTATGACCTAAAACATCAATACTCCGGTCCAAATTTTCTCTGGTTACCAAATTAGCCCCTTCTTTCATTTCTACGGTAGCTACATGTCGCAGAGGCACATTGAGACCCATAGGTGATGTCACAGTGGTGTTTAATAGATCATTGACAGAACTGCGGTTTTCTTCCTGATACCTGACAAAGATATCAGTATCTTTACTATTTTCATGGTTAAATTTAGAGGCCGGAATACCGGAAAAACTGCCAAAAACCTCTTTGGCTATACCGGTAGGAGAAAGCCCTAATTGAGCGGCACGGGTTTCATCTACATAAACGTTGACTTCCGGTGTATTCAGAGACCAGCTTTTGTAAATATTAACCGCACCGTCAACGGTTTCCAGTTTAGTCTTAACCTGGTTAGCCAGGTGGTTTAATACCTTCGGGTCTGATCCATAAAGCCTGATGTCGATAGGGGCGGATGTAGTAGCTTTGGCTGTGCCGCCGGCTTCTTTAACTACAAAGGTTTCGATGCCGGGAATCTGAGCTGTTTTTTTCCGCAGACGTTCTTCAATATCCCAAACAGTTTCTTTCCGCTCCTTGCGGGAGGTCAAGGTAACATCAATAAAAGCTTGGTTAACACCCATAGCACCTGATTCCCCCAGGAAGTGGGCACCGGGTTCATAACCCATTTGGGTACTGAAATAAAGGACCTCTTTCTCATTTTTTAAGTATTCTTCCACTATGCCTGCAATTTCACTGGTTTTTTCCAGAGAAGTTCCCGGTGCGGTTTGCAGGGAGACGGAAAAGGAACCGGCATCCAGTTTGGGCATAACTTCCATACCCAGGGAAAGCAATAAACGGGCACTGAACACCAGGAGTACCAGCGATGCCGCTACGGTTAGCCAGCGAAACCGCAATGCTCTGGTTAATACGGCTATATATGCCGCTTTCAACAAATCCATGAATACAGTAAACGGTTTTAATGTTTTAACAAGCATTTTTTCTCCCAAATTCCAGCGCCTGGATCCCAGCAGATAGGTCAATAGAGGTATAATTGTTAAAGCAACCAGCAGGGAGGAGCCCATGGCAAAAATAATTGTTTTCGCTATTGGCCCGAAAATCTGTCCGATAAAACCTTCGAGGAAAAGCAGAGGGACAAGTACTACCATAATGGTCGCAGTTCCCGCAACAGCAGGCATCAAAATCTCCTGGGTTCCCTCAATAGCTGCCTTCCGTAAATCTTTTCCCAGTTCGTGGTGATGGCGCATAATGTTTTCCACCACAATAATGGCGTCATCGACCACTATTCCTACACTTAAAATTATCGCCGAAAGGGTAACCAGGTTTAATTCCATATCAATCATTTTCATTAAACCAAAAGTTGTCAGCAGGGATAGTGGCATGGAGAGTGCTACCACTATGGATTCATTTAATACAATTAAAAACATTAGCACAATAAGGGAGGTGAAAATTAAGGCATCCCTTACACTGGCGGCCATATTGTCAACAACCTGATTGGTAAAAACAGAGTCATCGGCAGCTTTAGTAAATTCCAAATGTGGGTATTTATTGGCCAATTCCTCAATTTTTGCTTGAACTTGTTTAACGACTTCTACAGTATTAGCTTCTTCTCTTTTTAGAATTTGCAGACCGATAGCACTTTCCTTATTAAAACGGTAGGCACTGCGGTTTTCCTGGTTAGAGTCTTCAATTTTGGCAATATCCTTAAGGTAAATAATATTACCATTACGAGTATCAATGATAGTATTCCCGATTTCTTCGGTTTCGCGGAATTCATTATAGATGCGGACACTATATTCCTGGTCTTGATGAGTAATTCTTCCCCCTGGCTCAGTGATGTTCTGTGCTTTTAGGGCTGCAACTACTTTATTTAAAGAAAGGTTCAGGGCATCCAGTTTCGTTTTATCAATTAATACATTCTGTTGACGGTTGTTGCCGCCCAGGATATCTACAGCTGCAACACCTTCCACTAACTGGAGTTCACTTTTCAGTTCATTTTCCGCTAAGGTTCTGATTGCAGTTAAATCAATCTGCTTACTGGTTAAACTGTATGACACAACCGGTTTATTGGAAGAACTGAATTTCATTACCTGAGGCTCTTGAATTCCGCCCGGTAAGCTCCTTTTTATCCGGTTAATGGCATTTTGGACATCAACTGCTGCTGAACCCACATCATTACCGTAATGAAATTCAACTTTGATTAAAGAGAGCCCATCCTGGGAAGTAGACTTAATATTTTTGACCCCGGCAATGGTCGCAAATTCATCTTCTAAAGGTTTACTAAGCGTTTCAGCAATATCCTTACCTGCAACCCCCGGGTATGCAGTAATGACGTTAACCAAAGGTGGTGCTGTTTCAGGAAATAGTTCAGTTTTTAAGGTTTTAAACGAAAACATCCCAAAAATGATAATCGCCAGCAGTAGAGAGAAGATAGTATATTTATGTTTTAGCGAGAATTCCGCCCAGTTCATAAGCCGTTTTTCTCCTTTCCAAAGAGGAAGATTTCCCGGCCGTCGAACAAGTCATTGAGATTGGAGATAATCACCAAATCTCCTTCTTTTAAGCCGGTCAGTACTTCTACTTTACTACCATCTTCTAAGCCTGTTTTTATCAAAATTTTGACTGCTTTGGTATTTTGAGCAACAAAGATGTAAGCTTGTTTAGCTTCCCATTTAACTGCATTTTTAGGTATAACTAATGCCTGATTTTGCTGACCTAACACAAAATTAGCCTCAATACTCATCCCAGGTCTGATTATGCTATTTGATTTTAAGGCTTCCTGGGGAATATCTACTTCTACCACAGCAGTACGGGTTACGGGATCTAAAGCTGGGAAAATTTTGCTGACCGCAGCCTTGATTGGTGTAAAGCTGCTATTTACTGAACCGGTATTGGTAAGGGCAAGGTATGTCCCGGAACCCTCTTTGATCCTGACTAAGTCGCCTTCGATGACCTTTACCTGGGCTTTTAGTTCCCGCACATCTGCGATTTTAATAATTGGTTTACCTAGTACAGCCAAGTCTCCCGGTAAAGCCATAACTGCTGTAACCACCCCGTCCATTGGGGCTGTTATAGTAGCATTATTTAAGTTAACTTTGGCCTCCTGAAGCATGGTGTACGCTTCTTTAACACCATTAGCCGCATTATCACGAGCATATTTGCTTTGATCAAATTTCTCCTTGGGAATTACACCTTCTTGCAATAGCATTTCATTTCTGACCAGCTGGTCTTCCCAATAATCTAAATTCTGTCCAGCCGAACTAATCTTTTGGTTTAGAGTTAATAATTTGCTTTCCAGTTCACTCTTCTCAAGTGTTATAATTGCTTGGCCTTTTTTTACGGTGTCTCCTTCTCTTACGTTCATTACTTCTATTCTTCCGGCTATTTTGGGAGAAATGGTTACTTCTTTTTTTGATACCACTGTTCCGGTGTATTTAACACTATCGATGATGGTATCCTTAGTTACCGCTGTTGTTTCTACCGGTAGTCCTAATGTTTTAGCGCTGGTTTGCACTGTTTTCCCGCCTAATTTATTTTTAGCCGTAAAGGCCAGTCCTACAGCTATTGCTATCACAGCTAACAAAATTAATAATCGAATAAATTTATTTGTTTTCATAGCTACCCTCCTGTAAATATCCATTTTGCCGCTTCTGCAGCGGTACGTCAGCTAACACCTTTTTCGTCGATTATATTAAGTGTTGCTTCAATTTTTTGTTTTTTTCGGGCCTCAATGATTGTTAGACATGTAACATCTTCACCCCTTTCTTGTAAAAGATGGTCTTAGTCTGTCGAAGCATATGTTAGTTAGTACCAACTAACATATTACCATCAACCGGTCACTTTGGCAATAAGTGTAACAGAAAAAGTTAATATTATGGCATAGAGTTATTCATAATTCTTTTAAAAGCAGACCTTCCCAGAAATAAATAACAGAGGGTCATCATGACCCTCTGTTGTTTACAATCCCATTAAAAACTATATCAATAACTGTTTTCGACAGCTCTTTGGGGTTTACCTTTTGGCCCGGGAAGACAATGGGTTCAAACATTGATCCCAAAATTCCCGAATAAGCCATAGCCGCTACCTGAGGATTGATTTGCCGCAGCTCTCCTGCAACAATTCCTGCAGCAATAATCTCCTCAATCATTTTCATATTACTGGACCTGTGCTCACAAATCCAATCCCGGAATTCCTCATCAAATTGAGTATGTTCTGTCATCATAATCCGGGCCAGGTCTTTGTAATGGGTAATAAATTTAATGTGCAGCTGGGCAACCCGTTCAAGCTTTTGCCGGCAGGACTGTTCCGGCATAAGTTCATTGCTGATNTCATTGCTGATATTTTCAACATAAAACTGCATCCCGGCCTTAAACATCTCCTGAAATACTTCTTCTTTACTGGAGAAATATTCGTAAACAGTGCCTTTGCCCACATCTGCCAGCTGAGCAATTTCATCAACTTTGGCCGCGTGAAAGCCTTTTTGGGAAAATACCTTAACAGCCGCCTTAAGGATTTTTTTTCTCTTGTCACTATCTCCTGGATGACCCATTAACTCACCCCTTTCGGCAGTATTACTAATTTATTGAACGAGCTCACTGGGCGGCTGCTGCCATGCCGGCATTAAAGTTTCCGGAGCCGGTATCAAAGATGCCATACTTAAAGGATGACTTGAGGGTGTTGTACTGATAGATGGACCCCGAGAGATTTTCTTCTGCCTGCTCCAGGTCGATGGTAGCCTTTTTGGCATCCAGACCGGTAGCCAACCCGGCTTCATATTTAAGGGCATAGACCTTGGCGTTTTCTTTTGCTTTCTCCACTTCCTTGGTCTGCCAATCAATGGACTGTTCGAGGGTCAGCAGCGAGAGGTAACTCTTTTTAATGGCTGCCGTTAGAAGTACACTCTGTTTACTGACATTTACTTCCGCCATCTTGGCATCAAGGTCTGATGTACTATAAACCGGAACTCCCGGGCCGTTGAACCTTTTGGCCACTTCGGCCAGGACTTTTGCTGTTTCAAGATTTTTCTTATACTCCAGGATGTTTACATTATCTTCCAGGGCGTCTTTTATAGTCGCATTAATATCCACTTTAGCTCCAATTTTGTCTAAATTAAGCTGGGTAGTAAGTTTTAACGGGGTATCCAGATCCAAGGCCATAAGCCTGTTGAGGTCAATCAGGCTAGCCCGGTAATTATTATCTGCGCCGGCCACCTGGGCCTGATAAGCAGCCACTGCCGATTCGGCCACAGTTATGTCAACTTTGGCCCTGGTACCAATTTTATAGCCTGTTTGGGCAATTTTCAGCTGATCCTGAAAGTATTTCAAATTCTCACGTTTAATAGCCAGATTTTTTTGGGCTTTCAGCACATTGTAATATGTAGTTTCCACATTTAGCTTTAACTGGTTCGCTTGCAGCTCCTTCTTTTTCTGAGCCAATATATAGGCAGCCTCTGTGGCTTTAGGCTGAACCCAGTAGGTTAACCCCAGCTGATACTGAGCTGCCGGTGTCAGCGGAAAATTGCCACTCTTGCCATTTAATATGTCTTCTTCGACATCCATTCTTGCGGCAGTTCTCTTGGCACTGTCATAATTGATTTCGGCTTTACGTACAGTCAGATCAGCCAACTCCATGTCCGGGTTGTTTTTCACGGCGAGGTCAAGAGCGGCACTTAAACTTAGCTCCCGCACCTCCGGTCCGTCAACTCCTACGGCATAGCTGATGCCTGCAGCCATGAGCAAGACTGTTGTAATCAAAACACCGATAAACTTTTTTCTCCTTAAGATTTTTTGCCACATGCTGTAAATCCCCCTGTTCCTCTATTTTGAGGTATCTGCAGTCCGTAAGGTGATCTTAGCTTGATCATACAGTGACTGCTGGCCTTCGGTAACATATTGCTCTCCCACAGTCAGGCCCTGGGTAATTTCAATTTTATCATCTGATTCAATCCCGGTCTGGACTGTGCGCTCCTCTACAGTTTCACCTTTAATTACGTAAAGAATCCTGTCAGAGCCACGGGTAACCAAAGACTCCTTCGGAATAACCAGGGTATTGTCCTTATTTTGGGTGACTAATTGAAGCTCCGCAAACATACCAGGTTTCAATTTATGGTCACTATTGGCAATTTCGATCTTCACCGGGTATCCCCTGGACTGGGCATTGGCCACAGGACTGATGCTTTTGACAACTCCGGCAAATTTACCTCCGGCCGCCTCAATAGTTACAGTTACCTCCTGACCTTCCTTCACCCGGGCTATATCACTCTCAGCCACTGTCCCTTCCACATATACTTTATCAATATTCACCACTGTTATCACCGGTTGAGTCGGGCCGGCCAGCTCACCGGGATCAATGTTTCTGGCAGCAACTTCGCCGTCAATAGGGGAAACAATAGTGGTATTGGCAATTTGATTTTTAATATTAGCAATATCGTTTTGAGCAGTCGCCTGGGCCGGCATATTCATAGTTTCCCGGGCTAACTCATAAGCTAACTGGGCCTGTTCCAAATCCCGCTGGGATATTGCGCCATCACTGAATAAAGCCTTATAGCGGTCATAGTTTGCTTTGGCATTATTGTAATTCAAAACCGCCTGGTTATGGCTCAGTTTGGCATTCTGCAAACCGTTGGCAGCTTTGCTCAGGCTAATCTCCAAATCAGTGGAATCTATTTTCACCAGGAGCTGACCTGCTTTAACCCTTGTACCCACATCAACGGGAACTTGTATTACCTTGCCGCCCAATTTGGGGACAATTATTACTTCAGAGACCGGCGTAACCTTTCCTGTGATCACAGTTTTGGCCGAAATGCTTTGGACTTTTGCTGTGTCCACTGCTACCGGCAGCACTTTGGCCTCTTCTACCGGGGTCTCAGTTTTCTGCCCGCAGCCAACAAAAAGAAACAAAGCAGTTGCCAGGAAGACGGTTACTGAAAATCTTGCCATTTTACTCCGCATAAACTTACCTCCATCTTGCATTTTCCCGACCGACGGGTCAGTCTAACAATAGTATAATAGGGCGTTACCATTCTTGTCAATAAGAGGCACAAAAGTTACCAATAAGAGGATTGGGGTAAATTCACTAAATGAATCACCTCATCTAGAATTCTCCATTAATGAATTTAGTTTTCTGAGTGATCCCAGGATTTGTTCAATCTCCTCCAACTCCATAGTCTTTAGTAAGCCGGTCAGATAATTTGTTTTTACAATGTTCATCGAATCTTTAAAGGCACACCCCCTATAACCCCCAATGAAATTATCCACAGAATTAGATTAGGGCATATGGGTTATCCTTAACATACAAAAAAGCCAACGGTAAGTTTCCGTTGACCTGAATTTAGCTTAATTTACTATTTAATCCTTTTAATGATAAACTCTTCGTGCTGGTTCAGTTTATCTTCAATTCGATTTAATTGCTCAACCATCAGTTTTTGCCCGCCAAAAAGGGCCTCAATCTTGTGAGAAATTTTGCCAAACATTTGTTCTGCTGTCAATATGTGGCAGCAAAACTTCCCCTATTTAGGGAAAGCCCCGGAAAACTTTCTTAATAACTTTAACGTCTTGGTGCCTGCATGGACAAGGAGTCCGCTTTTTTTTAATTCTGCAGAAAATGAGGCCGGACCGGCTACGAATGCTTCTTTAAGAGAAGTACTGTCTGTAAAATCCGCGATTTCGAGGTATGACCGGCCTATTTCCCATGGCCAGTGGGCATCTGTGCCCACAGAAAATAATTTGCCCCCGGAAACGGCATAAGCCCAGGCCTTCTGGTTATCCGCATCATAGACATTCCTAGCATTATAGACTTCTATCAGGTCAATTTCCTGCTCAATCTCCTTTAGCGCATCGGAGTCCAGTTTTGAGGTGCGCAGCCGGTCAAAGGGATGGGGAATACAGACCAGACCGCCTTGCTTCCTGATTTCCTCAATGGTTTTGGCCGGAGACATTCCAGGCTTTATTCTGCTAGTCAAAAAATAACCTATAATCTCTCCCCGGTTGGTCCTAATCTCTTCCCCCACAATTATTTTAATGGGCGCTTTTTCCCGGAGCCGCAAAGCCCCTTCGATTTCATTATGATCAGTGATCGCAATACACCCCAGGCCACGCCTGAGGGCAGCTGCGAGAACTTTATCCAAGGGGGTGAGACAGTCCCGGGAATAGTGAGTGTGGACGTGCAGATCGGCTTTCATTCTGACAGCACAGCCTTCTTTTCACGGCCGGAGCTAGTCATATTGCTAACAAGGCTGAATAGCTTGCGATTTGAAAATATGGCCAGGAGTCCTACAGCCACTCCGAACCACAAGGTGCAGAACCGAATCAGAATAGTTGCCCCGGCGGCAATACCGGCAGGCACCTGGCCAAGCTTGACCAAAAGCCCCATAATGCTGCCCTCAGCTGCCCCCAGTCCACCGGGCAGCATAGAAACGGCAGCGATGATAGAAGAAAAGGCCAGGGTAAAAGTTGCCATCAGAATGGAGACATTAAATCCTAACCCTTTGAAAACAAAATAAAAAGCAACACTTTCAAAAGACCAGGAAATAATACTGATGGCAATGGTAAAGAACAGTGATTTCATGGTCATCAGCCTATCGGCACTGTCCAGGAGATTTTCTATGACCCCGGTAAAGCCTTTGACCACCGGAATTTTAGAACACAATTGAAGGCAAGGCCGGTACAGGACAGGAACTTTGATCACAACCAGCATCCCGGCTAAAAGAAGGGCAATTGCCAGCAGGGCGGCTCCACCATGCTTAAACAGAGCAACACCGGTTAGGGAAAGCACAATCAGACCGAAACCGTCGGAAAGCCTTTCCGCAAAGACCACAGGAGCGGTGCGGCTGACAGCGACCCCTTTAAGCTCTTTGAGCAGAAGAGATTTTAATAATTCCCCCGCCTTGCCGGGGGTTATCGTCATAGCCAAACCGCTGAGGAATATGATAAAACTGTCTTTAAGAGAAATACTGACATCAATCAGCTTAAGAAAAAAGTGCCATTTGACGAAACGCAGCAGATAGTTGACAAAGGTCAGGCCCAGAATCAACGGCAGATACATTACCTTGAATGTTCTTAAAGCAGATACCGTATTCTCAAAGTCAGCAGCAAAAGTAATTGCCGCCACAACCGCCACGCCAAACAGGATGGCCCAGATTAGTTTTTTATTTATATTGGACAAGCTACTCACTATACTCATCAAACAGCTTCCCCCACCGTGAGTATTTCTTAACATGTTCCATTTTCTTTTTGCCTTTAAAGGGCCACCAGAAGTAATCGTGATAGAAGAAGGAGCCGAAGATAAAGAGATTAACTAACGGGGTTCTAAAAAACAGGTGCTGCAGGCGTTTTAGGGGGCCAAACCAGAGGAAATCGCCGACAGTTGAGGCAAAATTGTCTCCTACGCTGAATTTAAAGTTGATTTTTTCGATATCTTCCCCTTTGACTTCAATCTGCCTGGGGTCCCCGATGCCCAGCCCTCTTTCATGGGCAATCCTGATAAAGGGCAGAGACAGTGGATCAAAGCCCATCATTTTGGCCGCTATAGCATCAATGGCCACCTGATCGTTACTTGCCAGGATATAATCTTTTTCTACCGGCTCCATGGTCCGGGGACCGGGGCCGTTGCCGCAGACTGTACCATCCATCACGGCAAACATCCCGGGGTGAATTTCACTTTGAATTGTCAGCAGGTCAACCAGAGTCTCATGGATAACACTGTGGGTATAGTGCCGCTTAGTGTTTAGCAGGCCGCCAAAGGCATTTTTCATGGCCCCTGTGGTGGTGGTATAAATATGACACTTCATGGTGGGCAGGTGGACGACATTTTTACCGAAAAAGTAGTCCGGGATCATAATCCCTTCCGGGAAAATCTCATCCAGAACCAGAATCTTACCTTTGGGCCGGTAGTTGACCCATTTCATATCTTCATCTTTAAAATTATACAGTACCGGAATCTTAAATTTCTCAAAAAGAGGCAAGTATTTATTAAGTTTTTCTCCTTTAAAGGCATTTGTGACCACAGTCTCGTTCTGGACACAGGTAAGGTCCTGAAACCCAAGCTCCTGCAGCCCCTTGATGGTTCCTTCCAACTGCCACGGGGTAGTATTGGCGCTAAGATAGGGAAAATGCCAGGAAATATTGTCTTTTAAAATTGTCGCCGCCGCCGGATCCAGGTGCTTATTGACCTCAGCCTGTTTTAACAATTTGCCGTAATCATCCACCACAGTTTCCGGATTGGTTTTTAACACATAAACTGTGCTCATTTTATCACCCCAAGCATGTTTTGATAGTTTGGTGCCAGTTGAAAACAATAAAGTTTTTCCGGGCGTAAAAATAAAGGCCGTGCAAAGTTCTTAGCAGCAGCATAACCTTAAAGGGAATTTCCAAAGGCTCCGCCCAGGCCCGCGAGCCCAGCAAAGTATTCATCTTATACTGCAGCCGCCAGCCCATAAAATTATAAGCACCGGGGTAATACAGCGGCTCCAGAAGAATGGAAACCAAGTCACCCAAAATTGGCCGGTAGGCTTCTACCGCCTTAGACCTGATACCAAGAGCAAGCAAATCGCCGGCCAGTTCATCCTCATCATTGTAGCCGCCCATCAGGAGCCTTGAGGCGGCAGCAGCTTCCACGGCAGAAAAATGCACTACTGCGCCAAAATCCAACACCGCCAGTTTCCTCTGCCCGGCTGACAACTCATTTTGGGCAGGGTCATCCTTTGGCGGCCGCCCGGTAAACACAAGATTGCCGGGATGGGGGTCTGCATGTATTTTATGCAGGAACCTGAGGGATTTTAAAATAAAGGTCAAATATGCCTCTAAAAACCAGCGGTCCAGCCGTCCTGAATATTTGGTCAGGTCCTGTCCCGCCACCCACTCTGAGGCGATAGCCTGTTCATTACAGGTAATCACCCGGGGAATATAGACAAACCCGTCATTTTCAAAGATGGTATGAAACTCCTGCTGATCCATAGCCTCTCTGCGGTAGTCACATTCATCCAGGACAGCCCGGCGCAGATTTTCCAACACCGGCAGAAGGCCGCTTTTTCTCAGCGGCAGCAGCCTGACAGGCCACAACAAAGTTTTCAGGAGCCTGAAGTCACTTTTGATTCTGGCTTCCACCCCGGGATAGCGAACTTTTAAGGCCAGGCTCCGTTCCGTGGTCTCGACCCGGTACACCTGCCCGATGGAAGCCTGAGCGGCCAGGGTAAAAGTGCCCGGGGACAGGTTTAAGTCATCCAAAGCCTGCCGGACATTGATATTTACAGCCTTACTTTGTGTACACAGGGTCTGAAAATACCGGTCAGACTGGCCAAAGTCTGCCTGATACAGAGTCATGTGCTGTCCAACCTTTTGCGGCAGGCCATGCAGTTCACTCATTAAATCTGAGGCATCTCCGTATTTACCCCGGACCAGCTCATTAATCAGTAATAAAAGTTTGTAAGCCCTGATCAGATTCAAAGCAATTCTCCTCATACCATTTAGGTGAGTTATTTAAAAACCGCAGAATTACTTAAAATAATGCAAGATCAGCGAACAGCTTATACCCCATAAGAGAATATTTATGACCATCGGCCAATCCCTGAACAGAGCAGACTCCGGGCTGCCGCCGATGTTTTTCTGGTGAACCAGATACATATATCTGAAAACCCCATAGATAACAAAGGGAATGGTCCCCATCAGGTATTGAGAATGGCCTGAAGTAAACGTGTACAGGGAGTAGGCCATCACCGTGGAACTCGTAACCACGGAAATCATCTGCTCCAGCATTTCCGGCTTGTATTCATCCAGGATTTTCCGATGCAAAAAGGCGTCGCCCTCCAGCAGCAGCAATTCATGGCGGCGCTTGGTGAGAGCCAGAAACAAAGCCAAGAGAAAGGTACACACCAAAAGCCATGGTGAGATATTGACCATAATCGCCGTAGCTCCGGCCACCGCCCGAAATACAAAGCCGATGGCAATGGCCAGTACATCTACTATAACCACATTTTTCAGTTTGAAACTGTACGCTGTGGTCAGGGCCAGATAAGCAACAGCACTAGAACCAAAATTAATATTAAGCCAAAAAGCAGCGCCCAGAGAGGCCACAGCAGCAAGCACAGCGAATCCCGCAGCCAGTGATGCGTTCAACCGGGAGGATGCCAGCGGGCGGAATTTTTTGTGCGGATGGGCCCGGTCTTTTTCAATATCAACAATGTCATTGATGATATATACACTTCCCGATAATACACAAAATATTGCAAAAGCAAACAGAGTCTTCAGCACATAACTTTCAATAAATATTTTCTGGGCAAAAATAATCCCGGCAAAAACAACCAAGTTTTTAGTCCATTGTTTTGGGCGCATGGTTTTCAGCAAATACCAGGCGGCACTGTGATGAACCGACAACTCAGGGTGAAGCCGGGTGTTTTCGGTTTGTAGTTTCAAGTGACCACCCCCATTCGTCAGGAACGTAATGCACACTCATTATTTAAGGATACCAAAGGTTGATGGCATTTGTAAACCGCAAATAATTGCTAATACGCCCCTTTGCCCGTGAGAACCACCGGGATCGTCCGCAGGAGGATTTTTAAGTCCAGCCAGAAACTCCAGTTTTCTATATAATAAACATCAAGCTCCATCCATTTTCTGAAAGAAACCTCGCTGCGCCCGCTGATCTGCCATAACCCGGTGATCCCGGGAATGACCTCCAGCCTGCGCCATTCGATGTTGCCATATTCCTCTACTTCACTGGGCAGGGGTGGCCTGGGCCCGACCAGGCTCATATCCCCCTTGATCACATTTAAGAGCTGAGGCAGCTCATCCAGACTGTATTTCCTGAGAAATCTGCCCACCCTGGTGACCCTGGGGTCTTCCCTGATTTTAAAGACCGGTCCGTCGGCCTCATTGGCCGCCGCCAGCTCGGCCCGCAGCTCCTCGGCATTAACTACCATGGAACGGAATTTATAAAAGTCAAACAAATCCCCGTTTTTACCAACCCTTTTCTGTTTAAAAATTACCGGGCCCGGTGAGTCTAGTTTGATGGCAGTTACTACAGCCAGAAAAATCGGAGAAACAAAGAGCAGTCCGGTCAGTGAGACTGTCACATCAAAGAGCCGCTTGACGAAAAGAGGCATGCCGCGCATGGGAGTTTTGACAATTCTCATATAAGGCACAGGCCCCAGCCGTCCCACCTCCACCGAGGTAGTCATCAGGTTAAACATTTCCGGGACAATACGGATCTGTAAATTATACCGCCTGATCTGAGAAATGATGGAATTTGTGAGTTCACGTTCAGAAGGAATGGTAATCAGAATTTCCTCTGCCCCGGTCCTGGTTACTGCCTCCTGAATATCCCGACTGGTACTGACTACTTCCACCCCGGCCACAGTCCGGCTCATTTTTTCCGGGTCGTCATCCACAAATCCTGCTATTCTGTAGCCCAGCCCGGGTCTTGACCGGATCTCCTCCGCAACCATCTGCCCGACTTCGCCGGCCCCGATGATGAGCAATTTTTTTTGCAGAAATCCGCGTTGAAAAAGTGACAGGGTAATCTGGAGCTTTACCATCCGCCAGAGCCAGAGGACAATGATACTGACGGCGATAAAGGCGGCAAAAACGAACCGGGAAAAAAGCTGAACCTTAAATAAATATGACAGAAAAGCCACTACCAGACCACTGTAGAGGACTGCTTTACTGACCTTAAAAAACTCATCCAGGGCCCCTTCCCGGACCCCCAGGTAATATAAACCGTATTTTTGCAGCAAAAACACCAAGACTACTACAATCACAAAATAGAATTTCAAATATCCTTCGAAATATGCCAGACTGCTCAGATAATCATAGGAAAAAACCTTGCGCCACTGAAAAATCAGGCTGAATTCCCTGCTGATCCGTATGAGGTAAAGGTTAAAATAGCCGATAGTAACCAACAGCACATCCAATGCTGCAAATGCCGCTAAAACCAACAAATGAGCCAAGGTCCGCCTTAACATATTACTCTCTCCCCAGATATAACGAGCTATGCTCATCAAATTTTTTCAGTACATACTCATGAAAAACCTGTTGAAATTTACGGGTATCAAAGCCTTCAGCATGCCTGCGAATAGCCTGCGGGTTAAAATGGCCAGGATCAAAGGCCCGCATGGCCAGAGCCATGGCCTCAGGAGTCTGGGCGTAAAAGTATGCACCGGTGATACCCTTTTTTACAGTCTCCCTGGCCCCGCCGGCTCCGTATGCTATGACCGGGCGGCCCGCAGCCTGGGCCTCCACAGGGGTGATCCCAAAATCCTCTTCCCCCGGGAAAAGAAAAGCCCGGCACCTGGCATAATGCCATTTTATTTCTGCATCAGATACGCGGCCCAAAAGCTTAACGGTGGGCCCGGCCAGGGTCTTTAAACGGTCCATCTCCGGACCTGTGCCAATCACCCTGAGCGGCGCCTGCAATTGATTACAGGCCTGAATCGCCAGGTCTACACGTTTATATGGCACCAGCCGCGAAACTACCAGGAAGAAATCCTCAGTTTCATTGGCTGGGGTAAAATAGGTTGTCTCCACAGGAGGGTGAATTACTTCAGCTTCCCGGCGATAATGCTTCCTAATCCGCCCGGCGACATTGCGGGAATTGGCCACAAAGCAGTCCACCCGGTCAGCGGAAAGCCTGTCCCACATCCGGAGATAATTCATCAGCCAGGGAATGAGCTTCCGCTTGAGGGTCCCCACATCAGGCCCCTGCAGGTACTCGGTGTAAAAGTCCCAGGCATACCGCATGGGCGTATGGCAGTAACAGACGTGTAAGGTGTCAGCCCTGGTCAGGACGCCTTTGGCCACGGAGGAGCTGCTGCTGATGACCAGATCATAGCCGGTCAGGTCAAACTGCTCCACTGCGGTGGGCATAAGGGGCAGGTATTTGGTGTAGCTCTTTTTCGCCCCGGGCAGCTTCTGAACAAAAGAGGTTCGGATTTCCATATCGTGAAAGACCGGATCTACTGTATTTGGATTGTACACGGTGGTATAGATGGGGGCATCGGGAAAGAGTTCTTTAATGGCCAGAACGACCCGCTCCGCCCCGCCCATCTGAGTAAGCCAGTCGGTGATAATTGCAGTTTTCAAAGAGATCGCCCTCCCGCCCCTGGGTTTATGATAACAGCAAAAGCAGCGGTAATGGCCAACAGCAGCCAGACCTGGATATGGACAAGAATACCAAATGAATAGGCGTGGACACCAACCGCCGCCAAGGAAGCTGCCAGGCCCAGCAGCAGCCGGCGGTCTTCCGGATTCGCTGCCTGCCAACATTGATAAAGGAGCCGCCCCAGACTGCCCAGCACCCAAAGAAAAGCCACTCCACCTATCAGGCCGGTTTCGGCCAAAATCTCCAGGTACTGGTTATGAGGCTTGGGGACATAAGGAGGGCTTTCTGACCCCAAAGGTCGGAATGAATCATAAAGGGGGCCAAAATTACCCGGCCCGATGCCTAACACAGGTGAACTCTGAAACATATTCCAAAGAGCGGCCCGGAACCAGGTGCGCTCAGCTTTGGAACGGACACTGGGCAGATACTTGGAATCAATGGCCGGTGAGTCGGATTCGCTTTTCTGCAAGGCTTTATAGGTGCCTTCTAAACTGGTATCACCTTGCTCCCTGAGTTTTTCAAAGGCCGGCATTTGAGCCGTAAATTTATAGGTCACGGCTTTAAAAGCAGATGAATAACCGGGGAAAGCTGTGGCAAGGCCAAATATCAATGAACCAACCAGCACAAAAATAAGACCCAAGGAAACCAACTGCCGAAAATTGTAGTAAGGTATAAATAATAACAGAAGAATGACGGCGACGCCAAAACCGGCCAGGGCCCCGGCAGAGAAGGTCGCTGTTAAGGCCAGCAGCAGCAGGACGGCAGCCGGGTAATAAAACAGCGGCCTGGTAAAATTCAGCTTGTACAAGATCGCCGCAGCCAGGAGCGGCAGGAGGGTAATCAGAAATCCCCCGAAAACCTGGGGCTCACCGGCTGTCCCGTATAACCTGACAGCGGTGGGGTCAGATAAAGGAAATTCTGCCGCTGCCAGGACCTGATAAAACTTGACCAATCCATAAATAGCGGCGACTGCCGCCCCTGTCAAAAAAGCCTGCAGGGATTGATATATTTTTTGCCGGCTGTCAAGGGAATTCACAAGAGCCCAGTAAAAGACGGTGGCAAACAAGAGATATACCAGCTCCTGGGCAGTGCTGAGTTGCAGCATCTGCATTCTGCGCGATGCAACGTTCCAGAGTGTTGACAACAAATTTGCGGTAAAAAATAATATAAGCGGAATTACCAAAGGAGTCTTTTTTATTTGCTGCCATCTGAGGAGCTCTGGGCTGCGGATAACAGTGCCGATTACGAGCAACCCGACCAGACCCCCAAAAATGACGCCTGTAGGCACGCCGTGCCATTTAAGCCATGGAGAAACGGCCAGGAATGGTGTAACCGCGATTAATAAATAAAGATAGTAAACCATTTGATGTCCCCTTAGCTTAGTAGAATCGCCATAGCTTAGAAAATTCGCCTTAGCAGCACTTATCCTGGGGCTTGGCGCCACTTATCTCCCGCTTTCAGAAGCGGAAGTCTTAGTGGCGGTTAGCCATCGGGTAAAACCCCTTTAATTACTGCAAAGGTTTCTCTGGCACACTTTTGCCAGGTGAAGCGTTTGGCCCGCTCCAGGCCTTTAGAGCGTAAGGTCTCCCTGAGCCGGGGGTCGCTTATGATTAGTTTGATTTTAGCTGCTATGTCGGCGGGATTAGCGGGATTGCAGTAAAGGGCGGCATCGCCGCAGCGTTCATGCAAAGACGGTATTTTCGAAACGACCACAGGACAGCCGCAGGCCATGGCCTCCAACGGCGGCAGACCGGAAGATTCATAAAAAGAGGGGAAAACCAGGCAGAGGGAAGCTTTGTACAGGCTGACCAGTTCTCCGGTAGTATCGACCTGTCCCTTAAAAATCACTTTATCAGAAATCTCCAAGGGCAGGTTGAATTCATCGCTGTGGAAATTTTTGCCGGCAGCCCCCACAACAACAAGATTCACATCATGGTCCTTGTTTAGCAGAGTCAAGGCCTGCAGCACTCCCCCAAGATTCTTCCCTTTGCTGAGGGAACCTATGAACAGAACAAAGGGTTGCTTGATGTCAGGAGCAGTCTCCACAGTGTGTTTAAGACTTTTCAGAAAATCTTCGTCCATTGCCCCGTTTTGAATAGCATAGAGCCGTTTCTGCACAGATCCGTACCTGCTGATAATAACATTTTTCTCAGATCGTGAAACAGTAATCACTGCGTCGCCTTTCCGCAGGGCCAGGGGCACAAGCTGTTTATAGAAGGCCTTAAAGGCAGTGCTATAGGCCTCGGGGAATAACAAAAAGGCTAAACTGTGGATTGTAACCACGGTGGGCTGTGCGGAGAACAGAGAGATGACCGGAGCTGTGTTGCCCAGGCAAAAAAGCAGCCCCCCTTTGGAGTATAAAGGTAGTTCTAACTGTTCCCAGGCATGTCCCGTAAACCGGCCAACCCTGCGCAAAGGAATATTTTTTAATTTTAATTTATCCTGAATACCCCAGCGGGGGGCCAGTAATTTAAAGTTATAACGGGATTCGTCGATCTCTCCCGCTTCCAGCAGATTATCCAAAGACCTAACCAACTCGCGGGCATAACGCTGGACCCCGGTGACTGCCTGAGTTAAGAAACGGCCATTGATATATATTTGTTGTTTATTCTGGTTATCCCGCATTTTGAGTTCCGTCCATTTCTATCCTACAAGTGGTGGCTTCCTGTTTCCACGAGTTCGCAACCTACATTCTCCTCATGCTTGAAATAACTGGCAAAAATACGGTATAATAAATTGCTTAGAGTTGTTACTAAAAAAGTACGTTAGGAGTTTTGACATATGGAAGCTAAATACCGCATGACGGTTGAGCAAAACATTTTCGTTGCGAAACGGAATATTATTGATTATATCTGGAAAAGTGCAAAATTAGAGGGCTTGGCAGTGACATACCCTGATACGGAGGCCATCTATAACGGAATGAGCGTCTCTGGCGTAAAAGTGTCCGAAATTATCGCGGTCAACAATCTAAAGCATGCCTGGCAGTTTGTTTTGGAAAATATAAGCTACTCAATAGACTATCCGTATATCTGCAAAATAAACCAACTGGTGGGCAGCAACAGCCTTATCATTAAAGCCGGATTTTTGAGGAAGGTTCCCGTAACTATAGGCGGTACATCATGGCGTCCGGACATACCCATTGAGTCGCAAATCAAGGAAGAACTATCAGCAATTCATGATGTCGAAAATCCGACGGATAGGGCAATTACTTTAATGTTATATCTCATGAGGAAGCAGATGTTTCTTGATGGGAACAAACGGACAGCTATGTTAGCAGGCAATCTAGTGATGATTTCGTCCGGTTGCGGTGTTATTTCCGTTCCTATTGAGCAACAGAGAGATTTTACAACCATGCTGGTGCAATTCTATGAGTCAAATGATATGGAACCTCTGAAAGCATTTGTGTATGACTACTGTATCGACGGAATTGAGTTTGAGCCACTCCCCACTCCCCACTAATATTTATAGCGGCTGCCTGTGCAAGCCCGAAAAATCCGGACCGGAAAGTCTAACCCCAGCCGTTCCAGGCTCCGGCGAACAATGCTTCTGAAGCACCTGTAGGAATACCGGGCCAGTGCCATAGGCCTGCTGTAACCGTATTTGACCGAAGCCCGCATGACCTCACGGTAAGCCCTGGTGTAATTGATGTCGGATTCACCGCCTAAACACATATTAGTCAGAATTATGGGCAGATAATGCCCCCTGACCCCCTGCCGGGTGAGCCGCAGTAAAAATTCATAATCCATGGCAGTTTTATAGCTTTCGTCAAAACCGCCAAACTCCTCATAAATAGAACGCCTTACAAACACAGTAGGATGAGGTATTGAGGGCATATTAAAGGCAATGGTGGACCGGTAGAGGGGGTCCCCCTCCTGGCGGTAACGGGGTACGCCGTTAATATCACACATCTGAAGATCCCCAAAAACAAACCCGGCTTCCGGGTGTTCGGTAAAAATCCTGACTACCGCACCTACAGCATCGGGCTCATAGAAGTCATCGGCATTAAGAATACCGATAATATCTCCGGTACAGTAACTGAGCCCCTTGTTCCAGGCATGGGAAATGCCTCGGTCAGGCTCACTGGTCCAGTAATTGATCCTATCGGAATGGTTCCTGATAATATCTACAGTACCGTCCGTCGAGCCGCCATCCATGACAATAGCATCGATATTTCTATAGGATTGATTAAACACACTGGCCAAAGCTTTTTCAATAAAAGAAGCACTATTGAAGCTGGCGGTAATAATACTTACTTTAATCTCTTCGCTGGGCATGAGTTTTCATTCCCTTATTTTAAATATTCTGCATTGGGGAGATACCATTTTTTAGAAACCACCGGTAAGTTACCCTGATGCCGTCTTCCAACGTGGTTTCTGCCCGCCATCCGAGACCGGTCAGTCTGGAGACATCGAGCAATTTTTGGGGTGTCCCGTCAGGTTTGGCAGAATCGAAGGTCAGACCGCCCTGATATCCAACCACTTTTTTAATTAATTCAGCCAGTTCCCTGATTGTTAAATCACTGCCTGTGCCAATATTGACAAACTCACCTATTTCGTGGAAATCATAGTTCTGCATCAGGTAGACACAGGCATCTGCCAGGTCATCAACATAAAGAAATTCCCGGCGGGGAGTCCCTGTCCCCCAGATTTCAACCTCGGGCCTGTTTTGAACTTTCGCTTCGTGAAATTTTCTGATTAGGGCCGGCAGCACATGAGAATTTTGGAGATCAAAGTTATCGTTTATGCCATAAAGATTTGTGGGCATCACTGAAATATAGTTGGTCCCGTACTGCCTGTTGTAAGATTTACACATCTTAATCCCGGCAATTTTGGCAATAGCGTAGGGTTCATTGGTGGGCTCCAGTTCCCCATTCAGCAAGTATTCCTCTTGCAGGGGCTGAGGGGCAAATTTGGGATAAATGCAGGAGCTGCCAAGAAAAAGCAGCTTCTTGACGTTGTTTTTGTATGATGAGTGAATTATATTGTTCTGCATCGCCAGGTTATCATATATGAAGTCCGCCGGGTAAATGTTGTTGGCCTGAATTCCGCCTACTTTGGCGGCGGCCAGGAAAACATATTCAGGCTTTTCGACGGCAAAGAAGCTCTCGACGGCCTGCTGACTGCGCAGGTCAAGCTCCGCACTGGTACGGCAGATTAAGTTGGTATAGCCGCGGGACTGAAGCTTGCGCATGATGGCTGAGCCGACAAGGCCTTTATGGCCGGCGATGTAGATTCTGGAGTGGTTTTGCATAATTATAGTCATTCCTTTCGCTTCGCTCAAGGCACAAAACGTAATGAAATACGTTGGCATTGAGCGAATTTTTTATTATTCTAAACTCCTAGGGATNGTTCTTGTAAATCCATATTTTTTTGGTCATCAACCGATGGCTTGCTTTGCTCTGCCACTTTACTTTGCTGGTACCTCTAACTCATTATTTCAGACTTTAATCACCTTCTAAACTATGACAGTCTAAAATCCCGATATGTGCCTGTAGAAATCAAGGGTTTCCCCTGCACAGGCATCCCAGCTGAATTTTTTCACCTGTTCGTACCCTAGCCTGATTAATTCTTTGCCTAAACTGTCATCACTCAAAATTTTGTCAAGCTTTAACCTCAAGTCCTCCTGGGAGGCCGGGTTAAAATAAAGCCCTGCATCTGCCACCACTTCAGGGATCGAACTGCATCTGCTGACCAACAAAGGGCAGCCATAATGCATAGCCTCCAGGGGAGGAATCCCAAACCCCTCATAAAGTGAGGGAAAAATAAAGGCTGAGGCGTAATTATACAGATTTGCTAACATTTCATCCGGGCCGGAAAAATAGCGGATTTTCCCTGCAAGTCCCAGGTCATCAATGTTTTGACACTCTCTTGAATTTAAAGGACCTCCACCAAAACAAACAAGTTTGAAATTTGCATTTATCCTGGGGGACCCGGCAAAAGCGGATAACAGCAGGCTAAAATTCTTATACCCTGCCCTGTTGCCCACGTAAAGGATATACGGGCGGTCAACGACAGGCGGAGAAGTCACATCCATAGTTAATGAATTGCCGTGATAAACAACCTTAATTTTATCCTCCGGAATGCCAAAAATATTTTGCAGGTCTCTTTTGGTAGACTCAGATACACATATTATCCCATCTGCATGCTCGCAGGACCACTTCTTTAATCTGGAGGTCTGGTCACCGGAGGGAAAATCCTGCGGAAAAAGTTCGTGAATCATGTCATGGACTGTAATGATTTTTTTTCCGCCTAAAGGTTGAGGCGATTTATAGTAATAAGTCTGGTGATAAATAGTGTAGTTGCTTTTTTTGGCAAAGCCCGAAATTAGGATATTGTTCAGCAATAAAAACAGCTTGCCCGTTCTGGGTATCAGCGGCCTTTTAAAGCCAAAAAACCTGTTATACTGCCGGTGGTGTTTTTCCAGCCCGTATTCATTAATGTTAAACCCTAAAAACACTGAAACCTTGTTTTCCGGCTGCCCGGATAACCTGGTAATTAATTCGTAAAAATACCGGGAAATGCCGCCGTATTTTTGGGTAGAAAATATCTGGTGATCATAAAGAATATCCATAGTTTACCCCGTTTTGATAAAGTAGCACTAAATTACATCCCGGATTTACTTAAATTTACTAAATTGAATTAGATAGCCCAGCTTTCTAGACAGACTCTGCAGGTTCCTTACCAAACATTTTTTTCTGTCCTTCGAAAACCATGATACTCTTACCGTAACACCAAGAACAATTGCGCCAAAGAACTTAATCGTATTTTTGGCAAAATTGATTAACGAAATCTGCCCTTCCATTTTAGCCTGGGTTACACCGTTCGTAAAAGCACGCTTTAATATGTATTTCATTTTAACTTTAAATACAGGCACCCAATGCTCTACTATCATTTTAGGGTCATACCAAAATAAATAGTTATCCTTATACAGCTTAAAAAAGAAATGTGATTCCTCGGCCAAACCCATTTTTTCTCCTACCATTCCATAATCGACAGAAAAGCCTCCATATTCCTGCAAAATATTTTTGGGAATTACCATATTAGACCCACAAAATCCAAATTTTGACCGGGGAGGTTGAATAAATCCCGGATTGTCTCCCCAATCAAACGACTCAAAGTCTTCCGGAAACCATTTTGGCGGTGAAGTTTCAAACCATGCAAAAATTGGGCCGCCTACACATACCTTGTTTGAAGCTACAGTCTTAAAAGCCCGCAGAATCCGTTCACACCAATCCGGACAGGCTTTGGCATCGTCATCTATATAAGCGATATAGTCTCCTTTGGCCTCCTGCCAACCGCGGTTGCGTGCATGACTTAATCCCTGTTCGATTGCGACTACCAAGCTGAAATTTTCCTGCTCGTCAACAAAACTCTGGGCGATTAATTCCGTCGAATCTGTAGAATTATTATTGACAACGATTACTTCATACAGAGATTTATCGAGAGTTTGGTCAACCAGTGACTGCAGGCAGCAGGGCAGTAATTCCTCCCGGTTAAACGTACATACAACAACGGAAATTATTGGTTTTCTCATTTTTATCATCTGCCTACTGAAAAGTATTTAAAGCCCACTATACCGCAATTTTAGGTGACATATATTTCATCTCCTTTTTGATCTCGTGGCTGTTTTACCAGCAGTTTGCGGTAGGCTGCATTAAAGCTTGATGGTCTAAAATTCTCATCTGCATATTTATACGCTGAGTAAGAAAGTTCTCTTAATAATTTACGGTTCTTGTTAAGGTTGTCTATTATTAAAACAAGTGAATCAACTACCTCACTTTCACTTTCGTCTGATATCAACATCCCGTTGAGACCATGCTTTACATGGTCAGGAATCCCACCAACCTTTGTCGTAATTGGTACTACGCCATGAGCCATTGCCTCCATAATGACCATTGGAAAGCCCTCTCGACTGGATGCAAGAACAAGTATATCGGCGTTCCGGTAAAAATCACTTAATCGATCAGGTTCCCATATCTCACCTGCAAAAAAGCAAAATTCTCGACACTCAAACTTCACAGAATCGTGGACATCTCCCACAAAAGTAAATGTTGCAGGGATGCCTTTTTGGTAACATTCGGCGGCAGCTCTACCTATAAGATGAACGCGTTTTTCTTCTGTTCCGCGGCCTATGTACAGCACTCTTAACGGTCCACCTTCATGTTTTTCGGGATACCGGTCTGGTACAATGGTTTGGTTTTCAATTAAAAACACCTTATTAATAAGTTTGCTATCTAGACCGTTAGAAGCATATTGTTCGATGATATCCTTCAAGGTTTTAGTATTTATTACCACCCTGGCTTCAAGGTACGGTACAACCTGCAGGCTGACAAATTCCACCCCTCCCCCGAAGGCGTGTATGAGATCAATCTTGTACACTCTGGAGTGTAAATAGGGAATTATCCTGTAATAAAATGCGGAATTTGAACCAAATACCACCGGATAAGGATGCTTATTGATAATCTTTGCAATAATACCTAAACAAATAAGAGAAAATATACGGTTCTCAATTAGCTTAGATATATCAAAGAGCTTTCCTTTACCTTCGAACAAAAATTTGAAGTTTTGGTTAATAGACTTATTGGTAAAGAATACTATTGGGTTCTGGTCAGCCACACAAGCAACAATATCTGCATGGACTTTTTCTGCCCCGCCAATATGGTAAACGGGGAAGAAAAAGTAAAGTGATGAATCAGGCACAGGCCACAAACTGCCCAGGAACTGCCCGCTGCCAATCAGATACTTTTTAAGTGACTTTTTGATAAAACCCTTGAGACGACTGTAAAAGACCATTGCTTTTTCACCCATATCCAAAAACCCATCCCTTAAATCTTTTTGGATTAAACACGTCAAATCACGCAACTGAAAATTAATTCTTTAATTCGCCCGCAGATTAAGGAAAAATGCTTCATTGTACTTGTAGTAGCCATTAAAAGCCGCAGAGCTAATAAGGAACCTGTAAATCCTGAATAAAATCTTCCGGGGGAAAAACCTGCCAAAACTTTCACATAATCTATATATACAGTAATGGAGATACCGGTTGGCAAAATAATGGATAGGTTTTTTCCTGATGGCTTCAATAAGCAGTAACAGCGGCAACTGATTCTTGTATTCCGGGTTTTTCGCCAGTATCTTGGGAACACTGTCCCTATAAGCAATATAATTTCTTTTCATATCTCTTGGTAAAGTAATTCTTTTATCCAGGTGATAAACTATAATCCTATCATCTTGAAATATTTTGACACCGGCTGCCGAAAGCCGGATTCCCATATCTACATCTTCAAATAGTTTTTGCTCCTCATCAAAACCACCGGCTAAATCTATCACACTTTTCTTTACCGAAACATTCCCGGTTGCAAAACGGATGGGAAGCACTTCATGAATTCCATAGCAGGAAATACTGGAATGCCTATAACTTATATAGTCAGTTGCCTGTTCTTCATGTATGATCACCTGTCCGTTAAGTGCTCCATTATTGCTTTGGTGAAACTGAAGGTGCAGTCTGAAGAAGTCCTCATCCTTTGGCAGACAGTCAGCATCCAGAAAAATCAGAACCTCTCCCGAAGCGTTTGCTATACCTATGTTTCGGGCCGCCGAACGGCCAAGGTTTGTTTCTAAGTCTACCAGCTTTATTTGATTCACGAATTTAAGCGCTTCTAACCTGGAGTTATCAGTCGAACCATCATTTACTACAATAATCTCAGTATCGTATAAAATACTAACCCTAGTCAAAAAATGCAAAACACAACCAATATACTTTTCTGAATTGTACATCGGAATAATGATACTGGCTGCCTTCATAAATTCCACCCCATAATCTTATGCACAACAGGCTTTAAAAAAGTGGTGTTGACAAAAAACCGGTATATTCTGCTGCCGTAAATTTTTAAGTCCAACCAGCGAAAATAGATGTCTATTATCTTTTCTCGTTCAGTGAAAAGAAGCCCCTCGAGTTCTTGGTTGCCGCTTCTTCCTTTGGTATTATAAACTGCTATTGGAATTTCAACATATAAAGAACTGCTCCGGAATTTAAATAAAACCCTCAACAGCCATTCATAGTCTGCCGACAATTTAAACGCCGTATCAAATAACCCGTATTGTTTAAACACCCCGGCCCGGGAAAAAATAGCCTGGTGGCAGATTGTATTATGGAGAAAATACATTTTATCTAAAAGTGAATGTCTTTTTATCACCGTTTTTCCATCATCTAAAAGTACAACATCACCATATAAAATATCAATATCGTGTTTAACAAAAACATTTACTATCTTTTCTATTACAGTTTCGTTATAAAATACATCGTCAGCATTTAAGAAAAAGACTACTTCACCGGTTGCTGCCTGAATCCCCTTGTTCATAGCATCATAAATTCCGCAATCCTTTTCACTGACAATCACAGCAATTTGGTCCCGGTATCTTCCTATGATACCCAAAGTACCGTCACTAGACTGCCCGTCTATAATCACGTAATCAATGTTTTTATATGTCTGTGCAAGGACACTTTTTATAGTTTCTTCAATTGTGCCTGCGGCATTGTAGCAAACAGTGATAACTGAAACTTTCATAAGATTGACCCTTCCACGTATATTTTGATGTCATGGCATCGGTTTACTATGATTTCTTTGTACAGTGTAATATAGTCCTCAGCCATTTTGGGCAGAGTGAATCTTTGTTGAACAGCCATCGGTGCAGCTATATGCATTTGAGACAACAATTCATTGTCCTCGAGGAGCAACTTTATTCCATGCACAAAATCACTGGAATTTTTATAGTCCGCAAGATAGCCAGTTTTCATATGCTGAACCAGTTCCGGGATGCCACCGGTCCTGAAGGCCACTACAGGTGTTCCGCAGGACAAGGACTCAAGAACCACAAGAGGGCAGTTATCAGCGAGAGACGGGTAAATAAAAAGGTCTGCTGCAGAATAATATTTTGCCAGAGTATATTCGTCAGTTATATAAGGGACATTGACCCAGCTATCGCCTTTACCCTTAGCCGCTGAAATGACCCCGGCATTAAGGAAGAGTATATCCTGCCTATCCTGAAGCCGTTGATACGCCTTATCCACGAAGTCCCCACCCTTCCAGTAATTGCCTGTACCTTCGTGAGCAGTAAACAGGAGAATTTTTTTTCCCAGCGGCAGATTCAGCTCTTTCCTTGCCTGATGTTTGTCCAAAGCCTTAAAAACAGAATTATCAATGCCGTTATAAATCAGACGGACATCCTTGTCCCCTAAAATACTCCGTTCAACTTTATCTTTAAGCCATTTTGACGGGCAGACAATGGTGAGGTTTGAATGAGCATATATCTTTTTTTTGGTTTTCCACAGGAAGGCGGAAGTATCTTTACTGATGGCAGGGTAAATATTCAAATCAGGACAGCTGCCGCACCCAGTAAGCCAGCGTTCACAGTCAAAGGAATGGGCGCAATGGCCGGTAATAGCCTGCATATCGTGGAGCGTCCAAACCGTTGGTTTGAGAGCAGTCAACTCTGGCAGGGCAAAGGGGCTGAAGTAGCCGCCATGAAGGTTGTGCAGATGAATCAAATCTGACTGTTGAAAGATATCGAGGTCTTTGATCCTGTGGCTAGCCAGGTGGAAGAAATCGAGCCAGCCGAGTTCCTGCTGGGCGGTGTAAAGTAATTTCTGCTTTGTTGAATTGTCCCTTAATAATTCTTCGACATTAGGGTCATCTGAAATTACGTTGTCTACCAAAATCCTCGAACTATATCCCGCATTTATCAGCCTGTTATTCAGACGAAAAGCAGCCTTTGCAGCACCCCCAACACAATCGAGGGTATTAACATGTAAAATTCTTTGTATCGAGTCATTCAGGAAATGTTTAATAGAAATTCTTCTTTCAATGCTTTTTCGCTGCATCATATAAGTTGTGCGGGCAAGCCAGGTGGCGGCTAGCCTTTTTAATACACTTTGAAATTTCATAATACCTCAGAACGCCGTATTTGTTAACGCCATTACCGTTAATTAAGGCCGTCGGTTGTCCACTTTAGCAACTTTTTTACTGCATCCTTGGTCTTAGAAAGTAATCCTTGTTGACTGGCATACCAACTAAAATTATTCCTTTGAGTGATTTCGTCAGCCACAGAATCACGGATCATAAACTTCGGATGCTGAAGAGGAAATTTCATTGCTTCTACCGGCATACTATCAAAAATACTGGTCTGAACCGTATGCGTTGCATCGGTATCAAATCCGATGTTGGAAACAAGATTTACGTTTGGCAGTACAGCCAAACCTGATTGAAGCCAACAGGCGAATGTCCACCTTATAGCCCAGGAATTCAGCTTGTGTTCAAATACCGCCTGAAAAGTGTTTTTCCAATTCTCAGCAGCTTCGGAATTGCCTAGAATATCAATAAGCCATTGGTTATCCCGCACATAAGGCCAAGAGGACATTTCAAAATCGAAATACTGCCATGCCCGCTTCCATGTTGCCCAACCCCAGCAATGGTTATATCGAGAGAAATAGTAACTGTCTTTGGTGCGCTTGTGTCCAAACTGGAAATTGTTGCCTGATATCACCATTATCCTCTCGTCATTCCGGTAATACGATAGTAGTTCTTGGCAAAACCGAAAAAAGGTAGGGTCAGGAATACAATCATCTTCAAGAATGATGGCCTCCTCCTCATTAGCAAACACCCAGTTAAGCCCACTGGATACTCTTTTAGCACAACCGAGGTTAATATCAGAATAATTTTTCAATACCTCACAAGGCCAATCAACACGGTCAATAATAGCTCTGGCAGCTTCGCATTTTTCATTGTCGTCAGTCCGCCCGACACGAGGACCGTCCGCAATAACCAAAAGTTTAGATGGCTTTGCCGCACGGATTGCCTCAAAAACCTTGACAGTTGTATCCGGACGATTAAAAATAATAAACACTATTGGAGTTTTCAGTTGAAATTCAGCCATCATAAAACCCCTTACATTTGTTTTCTTTTAATTCGAAATTATAATTTGAAAACTTCTGCAATCAATGATGTAAACCTAAGCTCTCCCTCCGCATTTCGTTTATCATTTTCCCGTAAACGGATTAGTAGATTTTTTATATAGACCTAACCACCCGGATTTTCTGCCAATTAGCCCAAAACTAATGTTAAACAGAATTGCCAAAATGTTGTTAATAATCAAAGGTAATGAAGTATACCTGTAAAAGAATAAACCTCTACAGTGAACCAATCGTAGTGGAGTTCTTCTATATCTAAGATCAATTAGCTTTAATTGATGTGAAGAATGAAACTGGACCTGAGTGGTGTTATCACAAAAGACCATGAATATTCCGGTTGGGTGATAAGGTTTCACGTGATCAAAATCATCAAAAAAATTCGGAGAATACAGAGGTGTCAGTATTATCAAATAACCCCCTGGCTTTAGTCGTCCAAGGTATGCATTAATAAAATTCAAAAGTTGGTTTGGTTGGAAATGTTCTATTATATGAGACATCAACAACACATCAAAAGTGCACGAAGTTCCTTTAAAATCATCAACAGTCATGCAGTCAAATCCTGCATCAAGGTTGGCCTTAACGGCATCAGGATTAACATCTATACCGAGAGCTTTTATTCCCATTGAATCTAAGACTTTTAATTTGTTTCCATAACCACAGCCAATGTCCAAAATTTTTTGCTGGGAAGAAATCTGTAACGAGGAAATCATTTGAATAAACTGCTTTTCTTCATACCTGATCTTAACTTGGTTCGTAAATATATACTTAAAAATACTTTTGTATAAAATAAAAACAAATATTTTTTTTAATGTGTTTTTCAAAGTTTTCATACTTCAGCTCTGTATCCTTTCGGACAAAAACATTATTACTTTATAAAGAATGATTTCAAATGCCTTTGGTAGCTTTACCAATCAACTGTCTATTTCCCACTTGAAAACAGGCGCAACAAAGCCGGACCTCTTGGTTATCCAGTACGGGGAATCAGACAGTCCCCCTTCAATTGTTACATATATATAAGGACCCTCCCTATACTTAAGCAACCACCCTCTCAAAAAAAGGCTACCAATCAGTTCTATTCTGTATGTTCCTTCATTTAAAAACCGTTTAGGAATTTTTGAACGCAAGATATTGATTCCAGCTTCAAGTTTTGGCCAATTATTCTCCGCTTCATCGGTATGTAAAGAAATATAAACCATGTCTTCACCCTCAGCATATATCGCATAGCCAACTGCCACTGAAGGGTCAAATATTCTCACTTCAGCTTCGATATTCACCCAAATATCCGAATCGTTTCTGACTAAGGAATTCATGATGTTGCCATTTTCATCAGAGATGTAAAACTTCAATGGTTTAAAATAAGGATTGTCATACTCCTGACCGGTGCAGTTGATCCACTCAGTTTGTTCGGAACTATGGTTTCCTTTTAACATATATTCTTGAATAAGGCCGCGCACATCGTTCGAAGATTTCTTTATTTCCCCTTTGTCCAACAGAATGCCGGACGAACAGAGTCCCTCAACGGCTCCCATATTATGACTTACAAACAAAACCGTCCTGCCCTCCTGGCTGACATCCTTCATCTTCCCCAAACACTTCTTCTGAAACTGGACATCACCCACAGCCAGTACTTCATCTACAATAAGTATCTCGGGCTCTAAGTGAGCCGCCACCGCAAAGGCCAGCCGTACATACATACCACTGGAGTACCGTTTGACCGGTGTATCAATAAACTGCTCTACTTCGGCAAAAGCCACAATCTCATCAAATTTCATATCTATTTCCTTTTTGGTCATCCCCAGTATCGCGCCATTAATGTAGATGTTCTCCCGCCCGGTCAGTTCGGGATGAAAGCCTGTCCCCACCTCCAGCAGACTGGCTATCCGGCCTTTGATTTTAGCTGTACCTGACGTAGGGGAAGTGACCCGCGATAATATCTTGAGCAAGGTGGACTTGCCGGCGCCGTTCCGCCCGATGATGCCCAGCACTTCTCCCTGTTTAACATCAAAGGATACATCTTTTAAGGCCCAAAAGTCTTTATTGCCGCCGCAGGATTCCCCGCCAGGGAAATGGCAGACCTTTGAATTGGGATCTTCTTTACCTCGCAGTCTGGCCCACCAGCTCTGCAAATCCTGGCGTAATGTACCGTGTCCCAATACGCCCAGCCGGTATTTTTTTGACAGCCCTTCAACTTTTATTACTGTGTTACCCATGTAAGCTACCCCTTAATTTAGACAGTGTCCATAAAGTTTTTTTCCACCCGGCTGAACAGAATAATCCCGGAAACCAAAATAGCTATTGTTATCCCCGCACTGGCCAGGAGGCGGACCAGGTCTATCGTCCCGGCCCCCAGGAAGGCAAAGCGAAAGGTTTCAATGACAGTTGCCATGGGGTTAAGCAGATAAAACCACTGCCATTTCCCCGGAATCTGGGACATTGGGTATACTACCGGGGTTGCATACATCCATAACTGGACACCAAAACTAACTAAAAAATTAAGGTCCCGGTATTTCGTGGTCATTGACGAAACAAGTATGCCCACTCCTAAACCCAAGGCGGCCATTTGGAGCAAGAGCAGTGGAGTCAGTAAAATCCACAGGTTAGGTTGAATTGCTGAACCTGAAAAAAAATAGTAGAGCATGACCAGAAGAAATAAGCCAAATTGGATACAAAATGTAATCAGGTTTGTGATAACAACAGAGACAGGGATGGCCAGCCGGGGAAAATATACTTTTCCGAAAATACCGGCATTAGCCACAAAGGTATCAGCAGTTTTGGTCAGGCAGGTGGCAAAATAATTCCAGGCCACTATCCCCCCCAGGTAAAATAATATCTGGGGCAGACCATCAGTGGGTATCCGGGCTATTTTCCCGAATATCACTGTAAAAACCACGGTCGTTAACAGGGGCTGCAGCAGAAACCACAGGGGCCCCAGGATAGTTTGCTTATAATTGGCTACAAAGTCCCGCCTGACAAACAGCATTATTAAATCCCGGTAGCGCCACAAATCCGCAAAATTTATATCAAACCAGCCTCTCCGGGGCTGTATTACTATTGTCCATTGAGCTTCATCAATGCTTCTGGTCATGATTCACCATTATACTCCTATTCCTTCATAAACAAGGCCATGAGCCTCAACTTCGTTCCGGTTATAAATATTTCTGAAATCAAAGAAAAGGTTTCCGTCCATGCGGGACTTAATTTTATCCAGGTTCAATGCGCGAAACTGGTTCCACTCTGTCAAAATAACCATGCCATCAGCTCCGGAAACCGCATCATATTCATCAGATCCGTAATTGATCGTGTCTCCCCAAATCTTTTTGGAGTTTTCCATGGCCTGGGGGTCATATGCTTTGACTAAAGCGCCTTCCTTTAAAAGTTCATTAATAATTACTATCGCCGATGAATCTCGCATATCGTCTGTTTCTGCTTTAAAAGCCAGTCCCAAAATTCCCAGCTTAAGGCCCGACAAATTCCCAAAACGTTTTTTAAGCTTTTCCACCATATGCATCTTTTGTTTAAAATTGCTTTCAATAGTAGTTTCCACTAGAGGCAGGGGCATCCCGCTCTCCCTGGCATAAGCCGCCAGGGCCTCAGTATCTTTGGGGAAACATGACCCCCCAAACCCCGGTCCGGGATTTAAGAATTTACTGCTAATGCGCCCGTCTTTACCCAAAGCCACGGCCACCTGCTTAACATCAGCACCCACAACATCACATAATCTGGCGATTTCATTGATAAATGTTACTTTCATGGCCAAAAAACAGTTAGAGCTGTATTTGATGAGTTCGGCCGTACGAAAATCAGTAAAAATAAAGGGAACCTCGTTTAGATATAAAGGGCGGTAAATTTTACGAATGGCCTCTATGGGCCGGGGATTGTCAGTTCCGATAACAACTCTGTCAGGATGCAGAAAATCATACATGGCTTTCCCTTCCCGTAAAAATTCGGGATTAGAGACAACATCGAATTCGTGATTCCCTGTATCGACAGAACTGATCAGTTCCTTAATCTTTTCATTTGTTCCCACAGGTACAGTGCTTTTGGTCACAATAATTTTATAACCGTTAATATTCTTACCAATCATTTTAACGGCGTTGTCCAAAGCTGTTAAATCCGCTTTACCGTCAGGGCCCTGCGGGGTGCCCACTCCAATAAATAAAATATCGGCCCATTTGATGCCGTTTTCTATGTCAGTGGAAAAACTCAGCCGGTTCTGCCTGACGTTTTCCTTCATTACCTCTTCCATACCGGGTTCAAAAATTGGCATAATACCCTGATTAAGCTTGGCAATTTTATCTTCAGCGATATCCAGACACATGACCTTGGAGCCAAAATTAGCGAGCCCTACCCCGGTTGTTAAGCCAACATAACCAGTGCCTAAAACCGTTATTTTATACATGGTTACTTCCCTCCATACCGGACCTTCCGGAAGCATTAACCTATAACTCATTTACTCAAAATGCTGGTTCACCTTAAAGCCCTCATTCCGGCAGAACAAATCTTTTTTGGCTTCTTCCAGGTCGGCGTCAACCATCATTTCAACCAGTTCCCGGAAAGTTACTTTGGGCTGCCAGCCGAGCTTTTCTCTGGCTTTGGTGGGATCGCCCAAGAGGATATCCACCTCTGTCGGCCTAAAGTACCTGGGGTCTACCTCAACCAGGATCTGGCCGGTAGCTTTATCCAGGCCCTTCTCCTCTACCCCTTCACCCTGCCATTCGATGTCAATGCCTACCCGGGCAAAAGCCGCTTCGGCAAACTCCCTTACAGAATGAGTCTCTCCGGTGGCAACTACATAATCATCAGGCTCCTTCTGCTGCAGCATCAGCCACATGGCTTCCACATAGTCGGCGGCATAGCCCCAGTCCCTTTTGGCATTTAAGTTGCCGAGATAAATCTTATCATGCAGCCCCAGTTTAATCCGGGCTATAGCCCTGGTAATCTTGCGGGTGACAAAAGTTTCGCCGCGCAGCGGGGACTCGTGATTAAAAAGGATTCCGTTACAGCCAAAAATATTGTAAGCTTCCCGGTAATTTACAGTTATCCAGTAGGAGTACATCTTAGCTACAGCGTACGGACTGCGGGGGTAAAAGGGGGTTCTTTCCGTTTGCGGAATCTCCCGGACCTGGCCATATAGCTCACTGGTTGAAGCCTGGTAGAATCTGGTTTTTTCATTTAAACCCAAAATCCTGATAGCCTCTAAGAGCCTGAGGGTTCCGACAGCGTCAGCATTAGCTGTGTATTCCGGAGTTTCAAAAGAAACCTGGACATGGCTCTGGGCAGCCAGGTTATAGATCTCATCAGGCTGTACCTCCTGGATTATCCTGATGAGGTTGGTCGAATCAGTGAGATCACCATAATGCAGAAAAAAATTGCGGTTTTTTTCATGGGGATCCTGATACAGATGGTCGATTCTATCTGTATTAAACAAAGATGCTCTTCTTTTGACACCGTGTACCTGATAACCTTTATGCAACAAAAACTCTGCCAGATAGGCCCCGTCCTGCCCGGTTATCCCGGTTACCAATGCGGTTTTTTTCATGTTTCCCTCCATGCTATGTTGAATAAGAGATTTCCAAAAGCCGCTGTTGTGATGAATCAGTTACTTTTCAAAAAAGCCCCGCCCGGCTGCCAATAAACCGGCAACCGTCCTGCTGCTGCCGGCCTCAGCGTAAATACGCACTACCGGTTCAGTGCCGGAAGCCCGGAACAGTAACCAGCCGCCGTCTTCCAGCATTAACTTGAGCCCATCCAGGGTTTGCACTTCCCGAACTTTTTTCGCGGCCAGAAGCTTGGGCGGGCTCTTGAGCAGGGCTTCCATGACCTGGCTCTTTACGGTTGATGAAATATGGAGGTCCAGCCTGTCATAATAATGGCGGCCTATCTCCTGCATCATTTGGTCAATAATTTTGTTAAGTGGCAGCTTATACACTGCCATTAGCTCCATTAGGAGCAGGCTGGCCAAAATTCCATCCCGTTCAGGAATGTGGTGCTTAAAGCCAATTCCGCCGCTTTCCTCCCCACCCAGGAGGATATCTTCCTGTAAAAAAAGCTCACATATATATTTAAAACCAATTGGTGTTTCATAAACAGGAATACTGTACAGGCGGGCTAACTTATCGATCATCTGGGAGGTGGAGAAGGTTTTAACTACTCCTCCGGTCCATTTCTTTTCCCTGATCAGATACCGCAAAAACAGGGCATAAATCACGTGCGAGTTGACGAATCTGCCCTTACTGTCCACTGCCCCGACCCGGTCTGCATCTCCATCAGTGGCAAACCCGGCAGCTGCCTTTTCCGCAACCACCCTGTCCACCAGGGCCTGCAGATTGTTCCTGATAGGTTCAGGGTTGACGCCGCCAAAACAGGGGTCCAGGTTCCCTCTGATTTCAATGACCTGCATTCCTTCTGGGCCAAGTAATTCCCTGATATACCCGGCACCGGCGCCATGCATTGGATCAATTACGACCTTTTGACCTGCATCCACTATTTTTCGTAAATCCACTATGCTGCGCAACTGCTGGAAGTAATCCTCTTTAAAATCACAGATTTCAATAAGCTTTTGCTCTAATGCCTCAGTAAAGTCAATAGTTTTCGGAGCCTCCCGGTGCAGACGGGATTCAATCTCTGCAATAATACCGGGCAGAGCTGAACCGCCATAGGCGGCTTTATATTTGATCCCATTATACTGACATGGGTTATGGCTTGCCGTAATCATTATGCCCCCTGCCGCCTGCCGGGCCTTGACGGCATATGACAGGGCCGGGGTCGGAGTGACGCCTGCAGCCAATAAGACCTGGATATTGTTGGCCGCTAACACCTGGGCACACTCCCTGGCATATTGATCTGAGAGAAAACGTGTATCATAGCCGATAACAACGCGCGCCTGGCTGCCCTCCGTATCCAAAACATAACGGGCAATAGCCTGGGCCACTAATCTGACGTTCTGAAAAGTGAAATCCTCACTAATAACAGCCCGCCATCCATCGGTCCCAAATTTTATCACAATTCTTCCCACCCAAATCAGGCAATTTAGTCAATTCCAGCAATTTAGCCAAACCTTGATTATAGGAACTTAGCTAAAATTCGCGATTGTTTTCACGAAATCCTTCTTTTAAATGCTACCTTATTACCGTTTTCTTCCTGTAAATCAGTGACCCGTCCGGAGATTTCCTGATTAGTTCGAACCCGTAAATTTCCTGTGGTCTCTGCCAGAAAAGCTGATTCCAGCTCTGATCTGCCTCTGGTATATTCCAGCTGACCCGGGAACTAAGGTAGATAAATTTTATGGGGGCCAGTTTTTCCATCTCTGGAATCATATCCACCTTGTAAGGCAGTTTTGCTGCATACCGGTCTCCATACCAAGCCAGTAAGTGCCCGTCATTGGAAATAATCAGTTCTTTTTTCGAAGATAAGTCGGTAACCTCTTTAATTGAGCCCCGCAGTTCGGTAATAGGCATATCAGCGGCTTTGTGGGGTGCCCAAACCGGTAGATTAGTGAAAACAAAAAACCCAGTCAGCACTGCCAGCACAGCACCGGTGAAGACTGTGTGCTGCTGACCGTTTCTTTTCGAGATAAGGTTACATAACCAGACAGGTCCGGCTATCCCGAAGATAATATAAAATGGCATAAATATAAAGAACAGCCGTCCGATGAAGTGGACCATGAGCAAGGCCGCCAGCTGAACGGCAAAGCAGGCTGCCAGCAGCGGTCTGAGACCTTTGTGTTTAGAAGCATAACCACTGGTAAAAGGAACCACCAGGGAAATAAGGAAACTCAGGAATAGGTAAGGGCTTACCCCTGCGAATCCGGCCGATGCACGTGTGGCCTCGAATTCAGCCCAACCCGTGACGATTTTAGCCCAGATTTCCTGGGGATGGGCCATGACGAAAGCGCCGGCTTTGACCTTTTCGAACATCATGTACAGGCTGTAGCCCGGGTATGCTGAGGTAAACATAACCGGTTCATACTGCTGCAGGGAAAACAACGGGTTCCCCATCAGGATATAGTTTCTGAAAAGCCAGGGAGATGTAACCATAACAAAAGCCGTCAGGTATCTCACGACCGGCCAAAACCCCTGCCCCAGCTGCCGGGATTTCTGCCTCACATAACTATTGTATTTCGTAACCTTCATTTTTGTGTACCATAAATAAATTACGAAAAACGGCAAAAATAAAAGGGCATTATATCTGGTCAGATAAAATAAACCCATTGCCGCCCCGGCCAGTATTTCACCCCAGGGAGTGCGAGCCCGGGAAACTGTAATTAAGTAAACGGCCAACAGCATCATGCAAACCGAAACCGTTTCTGTCATCCCGGAAACACTATTCATAAGGTTCTGGGCACTAAAAATATAGAGCACGGCCGCTGCCAATCCCACAAGGGTATCAAACAATTCAGCAGCCAGCAGAAAAATCAGAGCCGCTCCGGCTATGTAAAAAAAACCAGTGGCAATAGCAACGGCCTGGTCTGTGGCACCAAATAATTTTATGAACATAGCCAAAATTAACGGCCACAGAGGAGCACGCCATAAGTCCGGATGGGGTAACCCCTGATAGTTGGCTAAGCTCAAAGGAGTGATATAGCTGGACACAAAACCATCCCCAGCGGCAATGTTCCTGCCGATACTGGCATAATCCATGGCATCATTTAAAAACAGATGCTGAAAAGTCGAGTTGTAATAAGTAAACCATACGGCTCCAGCAGTGATAATCACAATCAGAAGCCAGAGTATTCGTTTCTGCAAAATTATACCCCCAAAAAAACCTTAATATCGTAAAAAACGAAGCACCCGTTCCAAAGATCGAGGCTTCGTCCTGTTTTTACAGCGAATGTAATCATCAATAGCTACAGGCTCTTTAGGACACTCTGGGCCTGGGCCACTGCCTTATTTATGTTATCACTGACCATAAGCACCCCGCGAAACCACAGGTCCCTTTGTTCGACTCCCGATTTCAGTTTCGTTTCTATCCTGGCCGGCAGGTCAACAACCTTCTGCAGAGCCGCCCTGGCAGGCTCCTTTTGCCCCTGCTGCAGGTAAATCTGGGCCGCACTCATACAGACGTTGGCAAAGTTATCATAGCTATCCTGCCGCCATGGTGCATAGCTGACGACTTCTTCTGCGGTTTTTAGCGCCTCTTGCGGCTTGCCGGCCACCAAATAGGACTGGGCCAGCATTAACAAAGGCTTGGCTGTGCGATTAAGCTCAACTGCCTTTTGAGCAAACTGCACAGAGACATCAGCCAAGGCCAGGTCTTTTCGCGTATAGGCCAAATTGCTGTATACCTGAGATAGGTACATATAGTATTTCTGATTCAGAGGGTCAAAACTAACAGCATTTTCAAAAGCATCAGCTGCCCCCTGGATATTTCCTGAATTATAGGCTGCTACCGCATCTTTTTCCTGCAGGACCCCGATGAACAGGCTGCCGGAAATTGTCAGATAGGCTGCAGCAAGAGCCAGCAGTGTATATCTGCGGATAGCCGGACCGGCAAACCCATAAACGGGTTTTCTTTTGGCAGTCTTGCGATCTGCAGCTTTCTCTATGACTTTATCTATGCCTGTCCGTTCAACAGCCCTGACCAGGCCAAGGAGCCCCCACATTAAAATGGAAACTGCACCCAGAGAGAGTGAAAAATCTATCAGACTATGGATTGATATACTAATGGCCGCCACCCCGGAAGTCCAGGCTATAGCCCGGTATTGGACGGACTCCACATTCCTGATGACCCGGAAGAGGGTATACAGGAGGCCAACCCAGATCATTGCATAAAACAGGATTCCGATCGTCCCTGTTTCAACCCAGACCCGCAGAGGGTGATTATGAACTTCAGTTGTATAATATAAAAAATTCTGATACTGGGGATACAATGTATCCCAACCGCCGCCGCCGCTTCCAAAAACGGGGTAGTCCCCGATGATTTTCAGGGCATCCCGGTAATAGTAAAAACGGTGCAGAACATTCACATCCTGGAGGCTGACATATGACAGCCTGTCAGCGATGGAAGTAGGCATTATTTTGGACCCTAGGAAAAGAACCAAACCCACTGCTGACACTATTCCCGCGATCCCGGTGCCGGCAATAATCCTTTTGCGGGTTTCCACAGCCAGATTTAGAAACTTCTCCACTACCACCTGGCTGCCGCAGCCTATCAAAAGACCGATTAGCAGCCAAATCCAGTGGTACGCCTCGCTGTTCACACCAAAGGTGAGCACCTGCTTGGCGGTAACAAAAAAGGGAATCAGCACAGCAAGCATATTGAGAAAAACCTTAAACCTGTATTCCTTGGGCAGGCCTGCCAGAAGCAGGATAAACCCAATGGGCGTGACCAGCATCGCCCCTCTGGACCCCGCCCCAAAGGCGGTAGCCAAAATGATGTAGTTCGCTGCCCCGCAGGCAACCCGCAGCTTGAAATCGTTGAGCCCGGCTGTCAGGTAAAAACCAATGATGCTGCAGGCTACCAGGTATATGGCCAAAGCATTATGATACTGTAAAGTAGATAAAATCAAAGTATCGTCATAAGCCCCGTTAAACCAGAAGGTGCCAAAGGCAGTACCCAGTCCGGCCAGAGCTTCCAACAAACCAGCTGTATACATCACTCCCAGGACAGTTGTAAACTTTTTTTCGGTATTTACGGTCTGGGCTAAAAACCAGTAAATCAGAAAGAAATTAATGATGGCCAGGGCAGATTCCAGGGCATCCCTGGGATTAACCGCCACAAAATTGGAGATTATGTATGCACCTATTAAACCAAGCCCGGCAAAATCCATGATATTACGGGGGAATTTCAGTTCACCTTTACGTAAAAAGGCATATACACCCAGAACAACCGCTGTGTAGGCATGAGCGAAATCTGCTTCATATGCGAAAAAAAGGCCCCGGAAAAATACCGGCAGCAGCAATAGCGGTAAAACGAGGTAGAATATGTATTTTAGGTTGTCATCCTGAAGCAGGGCTTTTTTGGCAGCCATGGCGTCCTCCGAATTAAGGGTGAAGTGGTTTTTTTAGACAATTCGCCAATTGGGGGGAAAATCCTGCTTAATTCTTCTCTTCTGCTGCAGCCATTTCCCAATCAGATAATTCTATGGCTTTAATTATTTCCTGGGTTAAGTGATAGGTAGGAACAATCTGTTTGAGAAGGGCTTTTATTTCCTGCCCCCGCCCAGGAGCATTCTTTTTGGCAATCAGCTGTTCCATTTTTTTAACCATGAAATGAAATTCGTCCAGGGAAAAATCGGTTGGTTTCCCTATAAAGATTCGGTTGTGTCTGGTAGCTGAAATTCCTTCTTCACTGGTCAGGATTTCTTCAAACAGCTTCTCGCCGGGACGGATTCCAGTATATATTATGTTGATGTCTTCCCCGACCCTGAGCCCTGATAGCCGGATTAAATCTTTGGCTAAATCCGCAATTTTAACAGGCTTACCCATATCTAAAATAAATACTTCCCCGCCATTAGCCAGAGCACCGGCCTGAATAACCAGCTGAACAGCCTCCGGAATAGTCATGAAATACCGCACCATCTCGGGATGGGTAATAGTTATCGGCCCACCTTCCTGAATCTGCCGCTTAAATAAAGGGACTACACTACCCCGGCTGCCTAAAACATTACCGAATCTGACAGCCACAAATTTAGTTGAGCTGCTCCGGTCCATACCCTGGACAATCATTTCGGCCGCTCTTTTGGTCGCTCCCATGACACTGGCGGGATTGACCGCCTTATCTGTTGAAACCATCACAAAACGCGAGGCTTTGAATTCATGGGCACATTCAGCCAGATTCCTGGTCCCGAAGATGTTATTTTTAACGGCTTCAGAAGGGTCACGTTCCATCAGCGGCACGTGTTTGTGGGCTGCTGCGTGGAAAACCACGGAAGGGCGGTAGTTGTCAAAAATCTCACTGATCCTGGCCCGATCCTGTATGTCAGCAATAATAGTCTGGAGCTTTAAAGATGGGAAAAGCTTCAGAAGTTCTAATTCGACATCATAAATGCTGTTTTCACCATGACCTAAAAGTAATAACTGTTTAGGATTAAATGGCACAACCTGCCTGCACAACTCCGAGCCGATGGAACCACCGGCCCCTGTAACTAGCACAACCTGGCCGGTAACATAATTTGCGATACCTGCTAAGTCAACCTGGACGGGGTCCCTGCCCAGAAGATCCTCGAGACTTACTTCGCGGATCATATTTACTGATATTTTGCCACTGATAAGGTCAGATACGCGGGGCAGGATTTTTATTTTGGCCTTGGTCTGTTTGCATATGTCAATTAATTTGGCTATTTCAGCCTTAGAAGCTGATGGCATTGCAATAATAATCTTTTTAATGTGGAGCTGTTCCGCAGCTTCGATAATCCGGTCTCTCCCGCCAACAACCGGAAGTCCCATAATTTCAAGGCCCAGCTTGGCCTGATCATCGTCAATAAAAGCAACCGGGTAGAGTTCTGAAGTTGGGGTATGTTTCAATTCTTTGGCGATCAGGGCCCCGGCCTTACCGGCACCAATAATCATAGTCTGTCGATGGTGCGGCTGGATTTTGAGGTAAGAGTCCCTGAACATTCTCCAGCTGAGGCGGGAAGCCCCCACTCCCACAGTGACCAAAAGCCAGGCCAAAAGATAAATGGATCTCGGCACGACGAGTTCGGGTTTATAGAATTGTACAGTCATTTGAAAAACATAAAAGATGATTTCAGACAGTGTAGTAGCTTTCACCAGGGAGACCAATTCACCAATACTGGCATACTGCCAAACCCGCCGGTAAATCTTAGCCCACTTGAAGGCAAAAAAGTTTAGCATGATGTGGGCTGCCGCAACGTATGGCAGCAGCTCAAAGTACGGCCGTCTGACCTGAAAATCAAAGCGCAGAAAATAGGCCAGGGTCACGGCAGCTGCAATGATTAAGGCATCAAGAATGCCCAGAAAAAGCATTCTCTGGAAATAGTTCAGTTTCCTCACCACCCGTTTTCAGTCTAATTGCCTGTTATCTGAGACATCTTTTCACTGCTTCAATCACCACAAATTGCTCTTCGTCTGTCATATTTGAACCCGAAGGCAGACAGATCCCTCTTGCAAACAGCTTATCAGCCAGACTCCCCTCTGCTGTGTAAGGAAAATAACCGCATTCTGCAAACAGGGGCTGTAGGTGCAGGGGTTTCCAGAGGGGCCGGGCCTCGATATTTTGTGCCGCTAAGGCATCTAATATTTCAAAAGAAGTTGCTCCACACAGATCGGGGTCCACGGTCAGAGCTGTAAGCCATCTGGTGGAGCGTCCGAAGCCGGCCTCCGGCATAAACTCTACGCCCTCAATTTCCCCAAAAGCCTGATGGTAACGATCAAACACTGCCCGCCGCGCTTTTATACGCTCAGGCAGCACCTTCAGCTGCCCTCGGCCGATTCCCGCCAAAACATTGCTTAAACGGTAGTTAAATCCTATTTCGCTGTGCTGATAATATTTAGCTTCATCTCTGGCTTGGGTGGCCAGAAAGCGCGCCTTTTCAAGGCCTTCAACATCGTCGGAAACAAGCATGCCGCCCCCTGAAGTGGTAATAATCTTGTTCCCGTTAAAAGAAAATATGCCATACTTGCCAAAGGTTCCACTTGCCCGGTCACCGTAGGTTGCACCAAAAGATTCAGCTGCATCCTCAATTATTGGAACGTTATATCTGCGGCAAATCTCTGATAATGGTTCCATGTCGGCACTTTGCCCGTACAAGTTTACCACTATCACCGCTTTGGGAATCTTCCCCATTTTATCTGCATTATCAAAGGCCCGCGCCAGAGCTGCCGGAGACATATTCCAGGACTCCGGTTCTGAATCAATGAAAACCGGCTCTGCCCCCTGGTATAAAATCGGGTTGGCACTGGCAATAAATGTCAGGGTGGAGCAAAAAACCACATCACCCGGCCCAATATTCAGCAGCCGCAGCGCCAGGTGAATAGCCGCCGTACCGGAGCTAAGCGCTACTGCCCCTGCTATATCGAGGTAGTCTGCAACTTCCCGCTCGAACATATCTACATTGGGCCCCAGCGGAGCAATCCAGTTGGTCGCAAATGCTTCCGCAATATATTGCTGCTCCAGTCCACTCATGTGTGGTAACGAAAGGCAAATACGATTATTCAAATCTCTCATTTCTCATAGTCACTCTCCCCGGTACACCTACTACTTTTATATTACTTTCAATATCTTTAATAACTGCCGCTCCGGCACCAACCGTCACATTCTCGCCAATATTCACTGCCGGTATCACGGAAGAACCGACCCCTAACCAGCTGTACCGCCCAATCTTAACCTCACCTGCCAAATGGACACCCGGGGACAGGTGAACGCCTTCGCCAAGCATGCAGTTATGGTCAACAGTAGCTCCCGTGTTAATTATGCTGCCAAACCCAATCTTAGCCCCGGCATTAACAGCCGCCTGTGCTAACACCACACTACCTGCCTCGATAACAGCACGTTCACTCACAAAAGCTCTCGGATGTGCAATCACAACCGGATTGAAACCTAATTTTGCAAAAAAATACAGCAATTCTACCCTTCTGGTGTTGTTCCCCACCGCCACAGTAAGATCGGAAAACTTGTCTTGCAAAGGAAGAGCCTGATCCAAAGTCCCGATTACAGGCCAGTCCATTATGCTGCTTACAGAAGGGTATTTGTCATCTAAAAAAGCGATGTGTTCCCACTGCCCCATAGCCTCAGCCGTGTCTGCCACTACTTTTCCGTGTCCACCTGCCCCAACCACCAAAAGGCCGCTCATAAACCAACACCTCTGAATTTATCTGTAGTCGCCTGCCCCTGTTTACTAATCCCCTCTGACTTAATAACCTTGACCAGAGTCAGCCAGAGTATTTGCAAATCCAGCAAAAAAGACCGGTTGTCAACATACCAGACATCAAGGGCAAATTTATCTTCCCAACTGAGAGCATTTCTGCCATTGACCTGAGCCCAGCCGGTAATACCCGGTTTAACATTGTGACGCCTGTTCTGCTCAGGTGTATATAAGGGCAGATATTCCGCCAACAAAGGCCTGGGGCCTACCAGGCTAAGGTCACCTTTTAGAACATTAAGTAATTGCGGCAGTTCATCAAGACTGAACTTGCGCAGAAATTTGCCAAATGATTTTAAACGATAGGCATCTGGTAAAAGGTCACCATTAATATCCTTTTCATCGGTCATCGTGCGAAATTTATATATATTAAAAGGCCTGACATACAAACCCGGGCGCGTCTGTCTGAATATAACCGGGGAACCTAAAAAAAGGCGGATCAAAACAGCGGTGACCAGCATGACAGGCGCCAGAAATATTATTAAAAACATAGCAGTACAAAGATCAAATAAGCGTTTCATTATTTCACCCATGACTTCCGCCCTTTTTTATAACAGCCTATCAAAAAGGTTAAGCTGTTTTGCAGTTACCTTCTCTTCATCAAAGAATTCCTCTGCAATAGCACGGCTTCTCTCGCCAAATAATTTTCTTTTTTGGTGGTCGTCTGCCATCAAAACCATTTTATCATAAAGTGATACTGCATTGTTCTTTTCTACTAAATAACCATTTTTTCCTGGAAAAACTTCCTCCCTGCAGCCCCGGATGTCAGTCGCAATCACAGCCTTCCCCATGGCCATAGCCTCAATTATAGACCGGGGCAAACCTTCCCTGTGCGAAGGCAGGATAAAAACATCACTGACCGCCAATAATTGCGGAACATCTTGCCGGAATCCGAGAGCTGTAACCGATGGGTCATTCAGCATTTCCTGCAAATGGTTTCCTGTATCCTGGTCCCTTTCGCTGGATAGGACATCACCAATCATCAGCAGTTTAACATTTGGCCTGTTTTCCTTTAAACTTTTGAATGCACTTAGAAGCTCGAAAACCCCTTTTTCCCTTACAAACCTGCCAACAAAGGCGAAAACTACATCACCTTCATTAATTCCAAGTTCGATCTTTAGCTTTTCCTTGATTTCCCTGCTGACAGTGCCCGGGTTAAACTTATGGGAGATGTCTACTCCATTGCTTATATGGATAATACGTTTTGCTTCCTTAAATTCAGCCCGTACACACAGGTCGTAGTCTTCTTTGCTCTGCAGCAAAAGCCAATCGGTAAAAAAGCGGGCAAAAAACTTTTCCAACAGGTAAAAAAATCTGTATTGAGTTTCAGGCATCCCCTCATGAAAATAAAAGCCATGGGCTGTATAGATAATATGTCTGACCCCTGCTATCTTGGCAGCTACACGGCCCAAAAGGGCAGCCACAGGAGTGTGGACATGGATAATATCATATTTCTCTTTTTTTATCAGGGAGTATAGCGAGCAAATAGATTTAAGATTAGATATAGGGCTAATCTTACGCGCAATAGGGACCTCAATCATGTGAAGCCCCTGGTTTCTCAGTTCAGAAAATTTTCCCGTATCAGTACAGGCGTTATGTACAACATAGCCATGTTCCATTAATTTGCGAATTAGTGGTTTTAACAAAGCCTCCACCGAAACATCAATTGCGCATATCTGCAAGATCTTCTTCATTTTATACTCCGTAATATTAGTTTACTTACTTATCTATCTCATAGTAATCCTTGTACCAGTCTATAAAATTACTTATTCCCTGTTTGACTGAGGTCATAGGTTTAAAGCCGACATCCCGCATCAAATCATCGACATCTGCAAAGGTGGCGGGGACATCTCCCGCCTGCAGGGGTAAAAACTCTTTTTTGGCTGCACAACCCAGTTTCTCTTCCAGGGCTGCAATAAAATCGAGGAGCTCTACAGGCTGGTTATTGCCGATATTGTATATCTTATAAGGAGCGAAACTAGTGCCTGGGTCGGGGTTATGCCCATCCCACGCCCCGTTTGGGGCAGGCTTTTTATTTAATAAACGGACAATTCCTTCAACAATATCGTCGATATAGGTAAAGTCCCGTCTCATTTTGCCATTATTGAAAACTTTGATAGTTTCACCGGCCAGGATAGCCTTGGTAAATAAAAACAAAGCCATATCAGGTCTGCCCCACGGGCCGTATACGGTAAAGAAGCGCAGTCCCGTTGTCGGTAAACCGTATAAATGACTATAGGTATGGGCCATCAATTCATTAGCCTTCTTACTTGCTGCATAAAGGCTCAAAGGATGATCCACATTGTGGTGGACAGAAAAAGGCATTTTAGTATTTGCGCCATACACTGAGCTTGAAGAAGCATAAATCAGCTGGGCAACCTTATGGTGCCTGCAGGCCTCCAAAATATTGAGGAAGCCAACAATATTGGAATCTATATAAGCCCGGGGATTTTCGAGGCTATAGCGAACTCCCGCCTGAGCCGCCAGGTTAATTACTGCTGTAAAGCTATGATTGGCAAACAACTGCTCAACTGCATAATTGTCTTCCAGGGAAGCCTCTACAAACGAAAATTCTTTATTTTGTTTGAGAATATTCAGACGGCTCTGTTTTAAAGATACATCGTAATAATTATTCAAATTATCCAGGCCAATAACCTGGCGGCCCTCAGCCAAAAGTCTTTTTGCCAGATGAAATCCGATAAAGCCGGCACACCCGGTAACGAGATACTTTTCCATATTTCCACTCCTGTTACTGATATTTTCCTGCCAGAATCTCCTGGTATGCCTTCATGATGGCTCCCGTTTCCAACGGTGCTCCCAGTTTAACTATGTTTTCGTGGTATTGTTTAAAACCATTTCTGGTATCGAGGATTAACTTGGCCTTTTCCGAAATCATTTTATAATCAAAGACAGAATGGTTGGTAGCTAATACAACACAGTCATATTCCCCAACATTTTGGCTGGTCAGTTCTACTGATTTTATCACTTCATTTCCATTTCTGAAGGTGGGAACAAATGGGTCATGATAATCAACATCTGCCCCTTTTTCAGAAATCAAGGCATACAAATCCAAAGCAGGTGATTCCCTGACATCATCAATATCTTTTTTATAGGCCATTCCTAAAATCAGTATCTTTGAACCCCTGAGACTCTTGCTTTGCATATTAAGGGCATCCATGAGCTTAGAAATGGCATATCTCGGCATATTGCCATTGATATCACTGGCCAGTTCAATAAATTTATTGTAAAAATTAAACATCTTGGCCTTCCAGGAAAGATACATAGGGTCTAATGGGATACAGTGGCCGCCGATCCCCGGACCGGGGTAGAAGGGCATAAAACCGAAGGGTTTTGTTGCCGCGGCGTCGATTACCTCCCAGACGTTTATGCCCATTCTGTCACACATCAAGGCAAGTTCGTTGACCAAACCGATATTTACACTTCTAAAGGTGTTTTCCAAAAGTTTGACCATTTCCGCTACCTTTGTTGAAGACACCGGGACCACCCGCTCTAGAAACTGACCGTACAACCTGCACCCCAACTCGGTACATACCGGAGTGATTCCGCCAATAACTTTAGGGGTATTCTGGGTATTGTAGACCGGGTTTCCGGGGTCTACCCGTTCCGGCGAGAAACAAACATAGAAATCTTCGCCAATAACATAACCCAACTCTTCAATTTCGTGCTGAATCAGTTCTTCAGTTGTCCCCGGGTATGTAGTGCTTTCCAGGGTGATCAACATGCCTTTATGCATGTATTTTTTGATTTCGGCAACAGCTGAAGTAATGTATGTCACATCTGGATCTTTGGTTTTTCTTAAGGGTGTGGGCACACATATACTGACGGCATCACATTGGGCAATAACTGAAAAATCGGTAGTCGGGTGAAATTTACCTGAACTAATCATTTTTGCTATTTTGTCTGATTCGACATCTATAATATATGAGTGGCCATCTACTAAACTTTGAACTTTTTCTTCGTTTATGTCAATTCCATAAACCCTATAACCCGCTTCTGCCATTTCAACCGCCAGTGGAAGCCCGACATATCCCAGTCCAATGACACCTACAACCGCTTTTCTATCCAAGATAAGATCCATTAACATTTAAAAACCTCGCCTTCATAAGTTTGCTTCTTATCACAATATTTTTGTAAAACCATAAATCCTCCAGAAATCCCAATCGCCGCTACAGTCATGATAAATGAATAACGCACCCGGTAAAGCGCCCCTATGTTAGGTATCACCAATCCATAGACCCACATCATCCCCACAGAAAACAGCACCAACACCCAAAGTTCTGCCTGCCTTCTCCACTGCCAAAGGGCAAAAGGCACAAAAGCCATCGTTAAATAAATAAAAACGTTTTCTAAAGCAGCAACACTGTTCAAAATTTTACTGACTCCACTCCGGCTGTTAAACCACTGGTTAGGAAAAGGAGCAAACAAGCTAATCTCAAGGGCTCTGGGAAGATACCTAATAATGTCCCCTGCATCCTCAAAATTAACATCAAAATCAATGTTGCTGTCGTTGTCAGTGTATCCTCGCAGAAACCCTGCCCGAACTTCAGCAAGTGTAAATAGCCGGTTGTTGATAGCTGCAAATATCCTGCTAGGTTTTTCCATAGTTTCTGATTGTGCCGGATTTGGCTTTTCTGCCTGTTTCCCATCTTGACTGACCGATTGCCCCGGTTCAGTTGTATCCTGCCGGGCCTGGTTAGTGCTGCCATTTGGCATCTCTGTTGTAGGCTCATGAGAAGACTTCCCTGTGTTGTCGGCCGGGATCCCCCCCAGGGTTTCCTCTGGGGCCTCATCGGTTTTATCCTTTTGTTTGTCTATGTATGCTGCTGACCCACCGTTATTTAGTCCTGTGCCAAAATCATCCGTAGCTGTCATATGTATTCCGGCCTTGGTAAAAGGACTTATCAGCCCAATAATTACCCAAATTGTTATAATTCCCATCATTACTTTTGGCCACTGTAATACTGACCGCCATCCCCGGTAAATAAATAAACCGGTTACTAAAATGCAATTAACAGCCATTATCCCTTGGAGCATTTGAACCCCATAAGGGCGGACCAACCAGACTAATGTGATGCCACTGAAAATCAAGGCAATTGCTTTACCCACCTTCATCCAATTGTTTTGCCATGATTCCAGCCTGATTAATAAAAGCCACCCGTAAATTGAAATGACGGTCCCGGGAACAAAATAGTTATCTTTAAGTAATTGAGTATACCAGTTCATCGCCGATGGGTATAATAAAAACGGCAAGGCGGCAATAGCAGAACGCCGCCAATTATTTAAGAACAGAAACATGGTATTGGCTAGAAAAAGTGCTGCTGTCGCATGCAGGGCGGCGTTAACCGGGATAAGTGTCCATGGTTGTGGTACTGTTAAAGCATAAATTGCGCCGGCTATCCCTGCGGTACCCCATCCATTAGGCCGCAGAGTCCAGGCAGACCACCCCCCGGAATGAATCTGGTCTGCTAAGTCAGTAGCCGTTTGGTGGAAGCGTGTTGAATCATTACCAGCCAGTAACCCGTTGCCAGCATGCACAGCTGGAAGAATATATGGCAAAATAATAAACTGAATTAAAAAAGCTATGAATCCTGAATATAAAAAGAATATAAGCCATGTCTTTAGGCGAACTGGCATTTCATCGCTTTTACTGTCTGTCAACATTCTTGAACGCCCCCGTATCCATCATTGCTTGATATAACTCCTCATACATCTTAACAGAGCTTTCCAGGCCAAAAAACTCACGAATTCTCTGTCTTGCACTCTTCATCATTTGTCGCCTTTTATCTTCCTCTAATCGGTAGAAAGATTCCCACGCCTCAGCCATTGCCTCTGGAGAATTGGGCGGGACAACAACACCAGTGCTGCCAACAATATAAGCAGAATCACCTACATCAGTTACAGTACAGGGGACCTCACAACACATAGCTTCGCCTATTACATTGGGGAATCCTTCGGTGACAGATGTAAGTGCAGCAACATCAAATGATGTCATAAGTCTGCTAATATCTTCCCTTCTTCCCAACAAGCGGAACCTGTCTTTTAAAGCAGCCTGTGTGATCCAATTTACAAGCTCAGCATTATCCCAGGTAATTTCTTCACCGCATAACACAAAAAACCCATCCTCAACTTTACCGGCAAATTCCTTTGCGGCCCGGACAAAAGTCTGCTGGTCTTTAACCGGGTCAAATCTTCCGACCATGCCTATAATAAAGGCATCTTCCGGTATTTCAAGTTCTTTTCGCACAGCCTTTCGTGCTTCTATTGACGGTTTAAATATTTCAAGGTCAAATCCGTTGGGGATAATCTCGATTTTTTTTTCCATGTAGCCTAGTTTAACATGAACCTTTTTTGCTGTCTGTGAACAGGAAATTATTTTGTCAGGTAAATAGGAGGATAGGAATGCACAGGTCTTTGCAGTTAACATAGTGCTTCTTTTGGTAACCTCAGGAATCAGGTTACTATGTCGAATATTCCAGGCGATTCGACGGACACCGGCCAGCATCCCGGCAATACTACCGATCAGGTCTGAGTGATACATCCATGTTTGAAGAATATCTGGTTTAGATTTTCTAAGCCATAATGCCAATTTAAGCAAAAAAACAGGATTTACGCTGCCCCGTTTCATACCCAGAGCCCTTACCGGAATACCTAAAGCTTTGATTTTGTCGGCAACGGGCCCCAGAGCAGTCAAAGTTATTACCTCAGAAGTAAACCGGCTGCTATCGGTTTTTGCCAATAATTTATAAAGAGTTGTTTCAGCTCCGCCAGTATCAAGATCTACAATTACATGTACCACTTTAATCACAATTTAGCCCCCAGCCGGTTTGAAGTTCCTGCTAACATCAGAGTCATGTCAATTCGGAATGCTCTCGAGTATTCTTTGTGCTCGTACTTGCCATGTGTAATTACTTAATAATTGCTTCTTCGCTTCGTTTCCCAACTTTTCACGCAGTGTAGGACTTTCTTTTAAACGGAGCAATGCCTGCCTCCAGCTCTTGTTATTTTCGGGTTCGCACATCAATGCATTTTCCTCATCAGTTAAAATTTCCCGAAGAACCGGCAGATCAGAGCAAAGAATTGCCTTACCGGCAGCCATATACTCAAAAAGCTTAAGGGGGGACATCCATTGGGCGGTATCACCCTGTCCTCCCCAAACAGACACTTGTCGTTGATAAGGTGCGATTAACACATCAAAGGACCGATAATACCTGGCAGTTTCAGAATGAGGCACAAAGCCGTGTATCACTAAATTAGGCAGGTCCTTTGCTTTCTCTTGCCAAAAGTCAACATCACTCTGTACACCACCGATTAAATGGAATTCTCCCCATTGACAGTTCCGAGACAAATCATATATGACTTCAACTCCTCTTCCAGGAAACAAATGTCCTATATAACCGATTTGGAGCTTTTCAATGTCTAGAGGGAATTTATCGCCATGCTCTGTTAATTCATCGGCACCATCCGGAGCAACAATGATTTGATGTTCGGGTATATTATGTTGTTTTCTGTAATGGTCACCCAAAGCTTTAGAAATAACCACCAGTTTTTTGATTCCCTTACTGTGTAGAAATCTGTCAAAGATTCCTTTGTAAAACCTGTTCGAATGTTTAAAGGTATCATGTACTTCATATATCACCGGCAAACCCGCCAGAATACTAAAAAAGCCCCCAAGAAGATTCCGGCAGTATACAAGATCGGGTCTTAACTTTTTAGCCCGCAAAGCCGCAAAAAAACCATATATGATAACCCTGCTTTTAGAATTTATCCACGGTAATTTTTCAACTTTAAAACACTTTTTAACCCCATAGAAGTCAAAAATGTCGTCTATCCCCGGCTCTGTCCCCTGAGCGTCGGGAGCTAGTAAAACCACGTCATGACCGTTTTTGGCAAAGGCCTGACACATCTTCATTACATGGACACTGTTAGCTGCCCGGGAAGGAATCGTAGAACTTGAAATGTAAACAACTCTCATATTGTTGTCCTTTCCTTTCTGGCAATAACGAAATAAGCATTACCAAGCCTTTTAAAAGGAAAGTCAATTACCCAGACAAAAAATGATAATAACAATAACAACTTATGTAAATACCGGTGCCTGCGTGGGAAATCAACATTATCCACTTTTTGAAATAAGCAATCCTCGTAAAGCTGAGATAATTTTCCCCTATATCGGAAAACATCAACAGAGCAGAATTCCTTTTTCAGGTCTGCCAAGGCCTTTTCCCACACTTCAGCCGGAGGATTTAAATAAGAAAAGGCAAAAACTCCCCCTGGCTTGGTAAGTTTACCCAAATCACTTATTGCCTGTAACAGAAATGATTTATCCAACCACTCCAAAGTGTGGCTGCTAATGATTAAATCAAAGCTTTCAGCCTTGAACGGGATTTTTCTCAGATCAGCTACAACCGGAAAGACATTAGATCCTTTTCGTTTCCCTTGAGACAGTGATTCAAAAGAAATGTCAGCAGCATAATAGTCATGAAGTACAAAGTAATGGGCGTGTTTATATCCGGCTGAGGCAAAGTCCAGGACTTTACTCCCAGGTTTTATTAACCCTATTAACCTTTCAAATATCAAATAGAAGTCAATCTTGTTAGGTCTTAGATTTAACTTTAGTTTCATACTCTTGCTATTCGCCCTTCGGATTAGTTTTATCTATCATTATGGGTATTCCCCCGACAATGTCATAAAGTGCTTTACACGCTACGCACTTATAATTCAAAGAACTTGTCAATTCTAAATCATTTTTACATACCGGGCAACACAGAACCTCTAAATATTTGTCCATATATTTCACCACCCAGGTTAAATAACTTCAAACAAATCGAACGCCTCAAATATACGTTCCGCTGTAAATTTATGATATCTATCAATTTCGTCAGCCATAGGCAACGAATAATATTTTTTGAATAAATACCTGCCTGCATCCAGGATGAATAAGCCGATACACCATTTGTATAACTCTTCTTCCGGAGTCGCATTAAGAGTCACTAAATAGGAATTGATTTTATTGATAGAATTTAGAAGCTGCTCGCGGTCAAAATCCTTGTTCATCAGATGTAAATAAACCAGATCATAATAAATTGAATTAACGGCGGCCTTGTCAAAATCATGGATATATAAATTTCCTATCTCATCGATTAATACATTGTCCTTTGATAGATCTCCTTGCGAAAAACCAAGATATAAATTCTGCGGCTCTGTTTGCATTTTTTGTAAATCAATAACTACACTCCTGAGAATTTTTATAACGACCTCGAATTCAGGATTCAATTCAGCTTTTTTAAGTAGTTTAATCATATGATCAATGTATGAAGCATACTTGACCTGTTTTGTCAAATTAGGGGTAGTCGCGATTTTTATTGCTACTTGCACTGTTTGAGGAAGTGACGACGCGTTTTTTAAAAAGACTCCCACCAAAGCTAAAGTCATTGATTTTTCCTGGTAATCAACTGCCATCATCTCAGGAACCAAAACGGAATGTCTGGCCAAGCATTTTAGAGCTCTGACTTCTCTTTTAAAATCCTTGTCATACACCCAGATAGACTTCTTTTCCTTGTTTTTGAGATTAAATAACATTACTTTTGGAAATCCGGCTTCTTTGATTCTAATGAAGTGAGTCTTTTCAGTGGCTTCATTCTTAACGAAGCTAAGAATCTTGCAATGCAATAAATGCTTTAGCACAAGTCCTCTGCGCATAAAGAAGATGAGAAAATCAGACCTGATAATCCATTTACCAAGTTTAATGTACAAGACCGTCTCTTTTACTTTTCCGCTGACGGGGTAAAATCCCTGTTGGCTTAAGATAGAGTCAATTTCCCTTCTGTTACTAATAATACATTTTGTTATGCAAGATTTAGTTTGATCATTCATAATATCCTAACCTTTATAAACAGCAAATAGATTCCTATAAACAATCTCAGTATTTGCCTTGGAATTTTTCGGGGCAAAGGCCTGGGACAGACCTAAATGCATTACCAATCCTCCTGGACAACTTTTAGACAGATAGGTTTTTAACCAATCTTTAGGGTCATTTTGATCAAATGGAAGATTATAATTTTCAGGCATTTCACTCTCTCCGGTGTCAAAAAACATTACCGTTTGAGTGCCCGCCCATAAAGTACTTAATATTTTTGTCGCACGATCCAAACCGTAATGCCTAACCCAGTGGTGCCAGATAGAGAAACACACCGTTACGCTGGACTTAGGAAGGTATGCGGCATTTTGCTCGTCAATTAAGAGCCTGATTGGGTTAAAGCTGCCTCCCTTATCTTTTACACGACGACTGGCAGCCTCTGCAATGCGAAGATTTCTTTCATCAGCATCTATGCCGTATACAAAGAAGCCTCTTTCCATCAAGGAAAGTGAAAAAAAACCAACATTACATCCAATATCAATTACTACGCCGCCTTCTATTTCTTTTTCCTGTAAAAAGGCACCAATCATCGACATCCTGGCTGCAGTTCCAATTTCCCGGCGGGCATGATTAATGTTTATCCAGGGAAGAGGCTGGTAAACCAGTGACGGTCTATCAAAAAAATATCGCGTGGTATCTAGCCGCAACATTACATGTTTCAGCATGTTTTCTATACATTGACGTTTGCCCATACAAATTCTCCTCATTTCAAATATCAATTTACTTTTTTATCCAACCCCTTAGAGATTAAGTAACAATCTTTTGCCAGACAATTGACCTCAATTCCCGCGAACCGTTTCGTAACTTCTCTCATTTGTTTTATCCCATTGACTACTTCATCCATTTTAAGTCCGGGAAACTTTTGCTCCCCATAATTACTTATGTTTCTTTTGATTGTATTCCGTAAAACCTGCCTAAAAGTGGGAATTAAATATTTCATGAATTTTATTTTTATCATTTTAGACAAGCTAAGTGTAAAATAATTATTTGGCATATGGTCTAATACTTCTATAATTCTATCAGAAGCCAAGGGGCCATCATATCCGGTGATATGTTTCTCTTGGATTTTTTTCAGTTCATCGCCGGCGTTTTGAGACCATTCTGAGTTATTTATATCACGTAATAAATCCACCATTTCATTTATTGAGCACACAGAATTGCTTAATGCATTAGGCAAGTAGATATCAAACTGTTCAGATTTAATTGGTTGGTAAGCGATAACCGGAACATTCAACATAAATGCCTCTACGCCAGTAGTACACCCATTATGAATTACTGCTTTTGCTGCCATCATCCAAGGGACTGCGTTCCCTTCATGAAGCACTGCAACATTCGATAGCTCCTGAGCATAAATTTCCCACTCTTTATGATTTTCTACCGGGTGAGGACGGACAATGAAATTTAAAGATGGAAGAGCCTCACTTATTCTAAGAATCATTTCACGAAAATTATGATACATTTGACCTTTGTATTCTCTGTACCCGCGAAAGAATTCCTCGGTCTCCGTATGAAGCTTCAATCCCTTTTGTTTAAATACATTTTGAAAATAATATTCTTGGTCATAGTAGTTGTTATATATTCCAAAATTCGTATTGATCAAAACAAACGGACCATATTTTTGCCTGATGTTTTCTGCATCTCGCGCAAACATACCCCTGATTTCCGGTCTTAGTAAATCAAAACGCGGATTGCCGGTGGCAAGAATATCTAAACATTCGGATTTTCTATCCAAACAGACAATTTCTTTATGGGCCTCACCCCAGGCGAAAAAGCGACTGGTCATCGAGAGTGATTTCGCTGAAATACGCTTTTCCCTGTAAGCTTCGGGATTTAGAATGACCAAGCCCTCTTCATCCAACGCAGTTACCTTGTGCCCCAGATCAAGCAAGTGCCTGAAAAAATCCTCTTTTGAAGTAGCAACGCTTTTATCGATCCAAATCCCTGGTGGCAGGTCATTGACTACAGACGTAAGTAATTTGCCGCCCAAAACAACATTGAATCCTGCTTCCGCCGCAGTACATGCAAGCAGCAGTTTTCCATGAAACTCCCTGACCTTAGTTTCTATGGGTATATATAGCCATCGTTTTTTTGCATCTCCACTCATATGTTCAGTTCCCCCTTGAGACAATCGCAAGCCCTGTTGAAAACACCTAGTTATCTTTTATCGAAATAAATCTCCCATGATCAAATTCATAAACTGTATCACAATTTTCAATGGTACTTAACCGGTGAGTTATAATGATCAGAGTTTTGTTTCCCCTCAATCGGTCTATAGATTTAACTATCTCTTTTTCTGTTTTGGTATCCAGGGATGAGGTAGCTTCGTCCAATACCAGCACTTCCGGGTTGCCGTATAAAGCTCTGGCAATCCCAATTCTCTGTCTCTGCCCACCTGATAAGCGAACGCCGCTTTCTCCAACCGAGGTTGTGAGCCCATCCGGCAGTTGTAAAACAAAATCTTTCAATTGGGCAAGCTCTAAAGCACGCCATACCCTTTCCTCGTCAATAAGATTTTCCTTAATCCCAAAAGCTATATTTCGTTTTATACTATCGTCCAACAGATAAATATTCTGTGGAATATACCCAACTTTCCCCTGCCAAAAAGGCATATTTTCCTGTATATCCCTTCCATCCACCAAAACTTGCCCTGTAGTCGGCTTTAAGAGTCCCAAAATAATATCGAGTAAAGTAGTTTTACCTGCACCTGATTCACCTATAAATGCTACCGACTTACCAATTGGTATTGAAAGTGACACATCTTTTACAACAAATTTTTCTGTCATCGGATACTTGAAACTTATGCCCTGCAATTGAATGGAATGCTGCAGTGGTTTACCATTTGCCCTCGCCGCACTTTTTTCAACAGACATTTGGGCGAAAACTTCTCCCTGAACACTATCATCTTCCATAAAAAACCCATTATAAATAACATCAATCGATGGAGTGTGAAAACGCAATGTCGTAAAAATTCCGGAAACCCTATTCATTGAAGCAATCATTCTAAAAGCTGCAACAGTAAAAATCGCCATAATTGGCATTATGCTTTGAATGTTTTTGCCCTGAAATAGAAAAAGAATGATAACCAATAGGATCCCGCAAACAATTACGGTTTCCACAAGCAGTCGGGGGGCCTGTCCTAACAGTTGGTTAAAACGCAAAGATTTAGCATATGACTTGCTTTCTTTTGTATATTCGGTAATAAAAAATTCTTCTGTTCCTGATACTTTGACCTGTTTTATGGCCCCGAAGCCCTGATTAACCCATTTAATCATCTGAAGTCTGTTATGTTGCAGCCTCATTCCTGCCTTTTTAACCTTCTTACGAAAAAAACTAAAAAACAGAAATACTACGGCAGTGATAAGTGTAAATGAAATCAAAGTAATATAAGGAGAAATGATAAAAAGAAATACGACAACACTAATTATGACCAATACTTCGGCCAGGCTATTTAATAATGGTAAAATGACTTTACCAAACATAATGTCAGTCTCAAGATTAACATTTCTTAACAACTCTGCCGAATTCTTCTGCAAATGGAAGCTATAATTTTTTTTTAAATAACAGGCCAATAAGCGTGATGAGAGCTTGATTTGGTGGTGATATACCAACCGTGCCTGAATGAATTGATAGGTAAATAAATAAAGGTTCTTAACCACATATACCATGATCAATGAAAATGCTGCTATGATAATAAAACTTGCTGTGTTGTTCAAATGCAGAATGTTATAAATAAAAAGTAAATATTTTTGTGTAAATATTATCCCGGGGTTATTTACAAGGTTAAAAAAAGGAAGAATAAGGCCTATCCCTAACGTCTCTAAAAGGGCAGAAACAATCATAAGAATTGATAATAAGAGAAAACTCCTTTTTTCTTTGCGGTCAAATATCTTATTTAATTTTTTAAGGAGCTCAATCAACTTTTGTTAACCTCCCTATGACAAGACTCAGCAGTTCTTTAGCAACATACTCTTCTGTTTTCCACATTGATTCATGAGTTGCCCCACCTATATGCGGTGTAAGAATGAAATTTCTGCTTTTAGTCAGAGCCTGAAATCGATTCCAATTATTTTGCGACTTGGTTTCACCAACAATAACATCCAAAGCTATTCCTTTAAAATAGTTTTCACTAATTTTCTTGATAAGGTATTCTTCGTCAACCAATTCACCGCGAGCGCAGTTAATAAAATATTTATCCGCCAATAAGTCAATGCAGAATTTATCAATAAACCCATCATTAGCCTCTTCGTACGAGGCACAAAGCAGTACTATGTTGCTCTCCCGGATAAGCTGATGAACCTCCCCGAGCCTCTGAGCGTTAAAACAGTGCTCTACATCCGGGTTATTGTCATAGAAAAGTACCTTTGCCCCAAAGGCATCAAAATAGCGGGCCAGCAGCTTACCCACTCTGCCAAACCCGATTATCCCAACTGTATTTTCAAAAACTTCGAAGCCCCTAAGCTTGTCCCTATCCCAATCCACATTCTCCTGGCTTAGAAAAGCATCTTTATAGTTGCGGAGTAACGCCAATGTCAAGCCAAAACAATGTTCCGGGGTGGCTCTCACATTTGTCAGAAACTCTGTTGCCTTCTTTAATGATACAATCTCTATATTTCTGTTACTGATAGCGTCTAAATCTAAATGATTCAGCCCGGTAGTAGGGGTGCATATATATTTTAGATTAGGTGCTTTGTTTAAAAATTCCGTATCAATATGATATCGGAGTCTAATAAACAAGGCGTCTTTATCCTGCAAAAATATATTTAATTTCTGGTTCTCGAACTGAGAAACCTTGCCAATTTTGGACAGGTAATTTATGGCTCTGGAGGAGAAGTTAGCTGGTTCCAGTATTCCTATTTGCATAGTATCCATCGCAGTTGCGCCAAATCCTCCTCTGTATCGATATTTACCGCTTTGTCCTTCTCTATCTCGTATAATATTGGCAGGTCAGATATGATTTGCCTGTTTGCCTTTAAATACTCAACTTCGGTAATATAGATAGCTCCGTTTCTTATATACAGACCTTCTACCTCTTGCCTGCGAATCCCTTTATTGTGGCCTTCATGTAACGGCACGCCAATATTATCGCGTTTTCGGTAAAGAACCAGATCATTTAAATGCACATCCCGATGTCCGGAGATCAATGTGGGGCTGTTACCGCTCTTAAACATTCCAATGGCATTGTGGATATCTTCATAACTTCGCAGTGGGTTAGTAGGCTGGAGTAAGAGTGCAGCCTTAAAAAAAATGTTCTGTTCTTCGAAAAAGTTTACAGCATGCAGCACCACGTCGACAGTTTTTGCTGTATCTGACGCCAGCTCGGCAGGCCTTAAAAAAGGCACTTCCGCACCTAGCCCTTCTGCGACAGCGGCTATCTCAGGACAATCTGTGGATACAACCACTCTATCCACCAATCCCTTCTGCAAGGCGCGTAAAGCAGGCTCAATAGTGTATTGGATGAGAGGCCTACCTGCTACTTCGACAATGTTTTTTCTTTTTACACCTTTGGAGCCGCCCCTGGCTGGAATTAAAGCCAAATAACCTCTTTGCATTTTTACCACCTTTAAATACAAACTATTATTGTTTAAATCCCCATACAAGGAAGGCTTGGCCATAGCCCTCCCGGCAAAGCCAGGGATTTTTACCGGTCTTTCTCTCTTTTGCGGTCAGCCATTCGGTAAACCGCTTAACCAGAACAGCTTCTCCTTTGTCAGGCATTAAAGTAAAGGGAAATTCAATGGAGTGTGATATCATTGGCAGGGGGTATAGCCCGCTGCTGTGAACATCAGTAAGTCCATTTTCTTTTGCTATAGAAACATATCTTTTTGAGCCGTAATTTGTGCGGAAAACATCTTCTTTTGGCTCCTGCCTGCAATCAGTGTCAGCGTAAGATTTTAATATTTCATTTATCCAATTATACTTTGCCTGAACGTTATTCTTGTACTCCGGAACTACATACGCAATAAAGGCCCCTCCCCTATCCAATATCCTGATTTGCTCTTTAACCAGTGTCTCAATGTCAGAAAAGTGCTCCATCAGCCCGATGGAGAACACTATATCAAATGAGCGGTCCGGGAAGGGAAGTTTTAATGCGTCTCCAACTACAAAATCGGCCTTCAAGCTATTATCCTGAAAAATCCTCTGAGCACGTTCGATTACAGTAGGAGAAATATCCAACAGCGTACAACAGTAATCGGCATCACTGAAGTAGGCAGAAAGACTGCCCCTGCCACACCCAACCTCCAAAGATCGGCTACCCGCATTAAAGTGCGGGTTTTTTAAAATCTGCTGAAAAGTCAACCAATGGTTTCGAAAAGCAAGCTGCACCTGATTTCTTGGTTCTTCCCTGGTCCAATGATTATATTCCCGCTCATATCTATTTGCCCAATTGTTGTGAAATGCTGAATAGTCTTCAACCTGCTTAACCATTATATGTCTACCTCCACAAAGTTTAAACAGTTGCTTAGTAAGCCAGTCTCTTTTCATAGGTAAGAGGCACCTGGGCCAAAAGCTCCGCAATCCGCACCCCCGCCTGTCCGTCGCCATAGAGACAGTCGACAGGACTATGTCCATTTGATAAATGTTGTTTTACTGCTTCAACAATCTGCCTTCTGTTGTAACTGACATCAATTACATTTTTCCCGCGTTCCCTTCCCACCTGACGGGTTCCTATATTCACGGCAGGCACTCCCAAGAAGGAACATTCTCTTATGGCGACACTGGAATTTCCAATGATACCGTAACTCTGACAGAGCAGCTTTAAAAAGTCGTCTGGGGCCATATTTTTAATAAACAGAATATTATCTGGTTTTTCTACCTCTCGGAACATCCTGATCCCTTTCGAAGTACCATCGGAACCTGCATCTACATTGGGCCAAAACCAAAAGGTGGGCCTGCCAATTTCCTTTATGGCATAAAGCGTTTCCACCACCTGTGCCTTGGCCTCGGAATATTCTGTTGTAACGGGATGCTGCATTACTACCAGGTAGCCGTTGGAGACATCAATCTGAGCACCTACCCCGCCATATTTATGCAATGGGTCAAAATCAAGCTGAGGATTCTCCAGAACCCTTGCTGCAATGTCGATGGAAGGACAACCGGTGGTATAGACCCTGGACTCATTCTCTCCCATTTTGATGACCCGTTCCGCCGCCTTTTCGGTTGCTACAAAGTGTAAATCAGCTAGCTTTGTAATACCGTGCCGCACTTTTTCATCGATGGAGCCAGTGACCTCGCCTCCTTGTATGTGTACAAGTGGAATGTTCATATATGCCGCCGTGATAGCAGTGGACATAGTCTCATAACGATCTGCTATAGTTACGACGACATCTGGCTTGAGATTATCAAACACAGTTGCCAGCTCGATGATACCAAGTCCGGTTGTTTTGGCTGTGGTGACTAAATTCTCCCCTTCAAATACCATATAAACCCTGGCCGCGATTTGAAAACCGTCTTTCTCCATCTGTTTTACAGCTGAGCCATACCGGTCCAATAATGTCGAAGCTGTAACTACCAACTGCAATTCCAGGTCAGGATGTGCTAAAATTGCCTCCAGAGCGGTTTTTATCCGTGAGTAACTGGGACGTGCAGTGATAACCACACATATTTTACGTTTCATGACTGCCTTATCTCCTCAATATCTTCGTAATTTAATATCTCACCTGCTGCTACATTCCTATTAATCTTTTTACCAATCACGTTGGTCAATTCAGTAGATGGTATTCCCGTTCCCGGTTTTTTTAGTGCCAGGTGTTCTTTGGTCAGGACCGTACCAGCTGAAAGTCCTTTCCTTACCGCAATACTTTTAGTAAAGATTCTCCTTAGCGGTAACAGTTCCTGATATAAATAATCCTTATCTACCGGGTTCTCTAGCATCTTTTCAATAAAACGCGTTCCTTCCACCAAATGCCGTAATTCGCCCGGAGTTATGGATGCAGGAACATCAGGTCCAAACATTTGCTTACTTAAGGTAACATGTACTTCTAATACGGTTGCGCCTAAGGTTACCGCTGCCAGCCCCGGGAAAACAGTCCCGGAATGATCCGAGAGGCCTACCTGGCACTGATAGCGCCGACGAAATACCTCAAGTACATTCAGGCCTACATTTTCCGGCAGGCAAGGATATGCGGAAGTACATTGAAGCAAAGCATAGGGAATCCCCCCTACTGACAGGTCCTGCACCACTTTATCAATTTCATCCATATTGCTCATTCCAGTGGAAAGCAAAACAGGTAATCCTGTTCTTTTTATAAAGTCAAAAAACATCGTATTGTTAATTTCTCCGGAAGCCACTTTCCAGGCCTGAACACCAATGCGGTGCAACAATTCGGCAGCTTCAACAGAAAAAGGGGAACTTAAAAAAATTAATCCCCGTTCTTCGGTATGACTTTTCAGACCAGCCCAATGATCCTCGGAAAACTCCATCCGCTTCCAGTAATCAAACCGGGTTTCGTCCTGGTAACTAAACTTAACCCGCCACGGCTCTTCCGGAGAACTTTCAGCCGATGCTATATGTGTTTGAAATTTGACGGCATCTGCCCCTGCATCAGCAATCGCATCAATAAAGGCATGCGCCATTCCCAAACTGCCATCATGGCTTTGCGCCACTTCACCGATGATAAAGCAGGGGGTTTCGTCACTAATTAGTCTCTCACCGATTTTCAATGCATTTATTTTCATTCCAACAAAATCTCCATAAATTAGTTATTGAGAATTGACCTTTATTTTAAACAACCTAAAGCTCTGATAATATTTTTCTGGCTTTTTCAGCATTCTGTATAATATCCCTGGTTGCCCTGAGTCCCTGACCAATATTTCGCTGCAATGGTTTATACCTGGGATCCATGCTTTCAGCCTTTTTGGTAACTACTTCCGGATACTCAGCAGCCTTTCCAAGATACTCCCGGGCCTTTTCTTTATCACCATTCAAGTAATAATACTCCCCCACCGCAGCATACGTTTCAGCCAACCGATCAGCATATTCCTGTTCCCAAGGGGCAAGACTATTAGCCTTTTCAAACTGCTCCACGGCCTCATCTATTCTGTCTGCCACAAGCAGACCTTTTCCCTTAATCAGGTAAAAATTTGGGTTCCCCGGGTCCAAACGGATCGCTTTATCCACGTATTCCAAACCCATATTTACAAGCTCAGGATCATTTTCAGAATCACTTATAAACATCAAGTTCTCACCCAATGCCGACCAATATGGACTGGCCAATGGGTTGAGTTTGACAGCGGTCTCAAGATTATTGCGAGCAGTAACAAAATCATTAGCCCCAAAATCAGCGATCCCCTGGTCGCCATAATTCTGAGCGGTAACCTGCACAACAGAAAAGACCAACATGATTCCGGCCGCACTTATAGTCAAATATCGGCCTATCCTGACGTTAACAGAAAACCTGCTGACTAAAGGGTCTTGGATTTTTTCTATTTTTTGCAGCGCTCTCAGACACCCGAATAAGCCCCAAAGGAGTATCATCAGAGCAGGAATAGAGAGGTTAAAATCAGTAAAACTATGTATTCCCAAGGCCAGGGCAGCACAAAGGACTGTCCAGGTCAGGTGCCTTTCTGCCTCTGGACCTTTTCTTATTAGCCTAATACCAACAGCTATGGCTGAAATCCAGATTGCAATAAATGCCAAAAGCCCAAGGGTCCCAGCCTCCACCCAGACCTCGAGGTATTGGTTATGGATTTCCTTAGTTATATACCCATACCCCTGGTATTGCTTGTAAAGCGACTCCCAACCATTACCCCCGGTACCCATAAGAAGGTTATCTTTTACAATTTTAAGGGCGTCCTGATAGAAAACAAAACGTTCTGTGACTCCCCCTGCGCTGAGACTCAGATTTAGAAAGCGGCTCTGCAAAAAGTCCATCTTCAGTCCCATGACTATCCCGGCAAGCCCAATGATCACAGCAACGGCAATGCCAAGTTTAGCTTTGCTGATATCTTTATAATAGGGTTCTATTTTTTCAATAAAGACCGACAATATGCCGGGCAGCGCAAAACCAAGCATCATGGCCCAGTAGTAAAACGCTCCCTGCTTTAACGGGGGAATGAAAAAAGTATCAATGAACAAGTACGAACAAACAGCAAAGAGAAATGTTTTGACAATTATCCTGAGTCTGAAATTAGTCGGCCCAATTATATAAATCAAAAATACAACGATCAGGGTCAGAAAAGCTCCCCGTGATTTGGCCCCGAAGAAACCGACCAGACAACTGTAATTGGCAAATGCATATACCATTTTCCAATACACATTGCTGCCCTTTTCGCCTAAGTAAAGGCCCAGCAATAAAATAGTGATAACGTACCCGGCAAAGGCATTGGGGTACTCTAATATCGAAAATAGCCTCTCACCAAAAAAAGCCTTTTCATTGTTGGCAAAAGCGCCCCCCAGACTGATAAGAACTACGGCAATACCCGCCCAGTAAAATATCATCAAGAGTACTTCTACTTCTTTCGTTGTACTCATGGAATACGCCACCAAGGCAAACAGCATTAAATAGGTGATAATCTGCAAAGCTGTTCCAACAGCGCTAAAGACATCTACAGCAGCAAAAAGGCTTAATATGTATATAACCGTAAAAGCGATGGCGGAGTAATCTATAGCAGCTAAAGAAACAGCCGCCGTTTTTGGCTTGGTATAAATAAAGAAAGCCACCGCACAGACAGCAACCACTACCTGATATGGATTCCAATGATAATCAAACCATAAACCCTGGCGAAACAGCGGGTAGGAAAACAATATTCCAAGTATGATCAGATAAACATAATTAATTCCAATATTATTTTCCATCCTTGTTCTTTTTGCGGCAGACATTGATAGAATCCCCCTAATTATTTGTTGATTCTACTATTTATTCTCTTTAAAAACTCTATTTCCTTCTCTGTATTAATAATTGGAGAATTGGCAAAATCGAACAGAAAAAGAGAGTACCGAAGTACTCTCTTTTTAATGTGACTATTCGCTTACTTGTCAACTCTTTCGATGAAGTCGTAGATCAATTCAGCAGCATCAAAGGAACCGTCAGCTGAATCGTCGCTATCCTTATCAAAAGCGTCATACAGTTGGATGATATCATCACCACTGAGGTCGTCTACAGTAATAGCCTTGGTTGTATCTTCAGTGTCATACAGCTTGGTGTTATCGCTGTAGTCAACCCAGAAGGCATTGCCCGCTTCATCAGCATCTGCAGTGGCACCGGCAACAGCAATCACTTCAACACGCTTGTTAGTTTTGTCAATAGACTTAACCTTGAAGTTGCTATAGTTACCAGCTCCAACAGTAACGCTCTTAGCAGTTACTTTAGCAGCATTAGTGATCTTGTCACTGGCGCTGAGCTTGAACTTAATAACGTCCTTCTTGGCAATTGTATTGTCACCGCTGTCAAACTGTTTGGTCACGGATGCACCGTCCACTGTCAGGGTCCAGGCTGTTCCGTCAGCATTGGCAGTGAGATTGGTGACCATACCGTACTTGAAGGAGCTGGAGGTAGCAGTGTTCTTGGTGTAGAGAACGATGTACTTAGCTACGCCGCTGTCCTTAACAATAGCTACTCGGCCATCTGGTACGTTGCCGAGGTTTTCCATAGCAGCCCAAGTGAGGGTATCGATATCATCGATCCAGATATATTGACCATCAGGTGTACCATTTACAGTATCACCGAGGTGTGCAATGTTAGTATCAGTTGTTGCGTTGTCGTCATCTTTGTAAGCTTTTACTTTAAGAAGCTTGGTATTGGCATCAACCTTGTAAGCTACATCGTCAGTTGTGCTAACGATAGTATCTGCAGTCTTGTTAGCTGTAAAGTCAGCGGTACCACCTAATGGGTTAACAACATCAGCAGCAGCAAAGGTCTTAATGGCGTCAATCTTATTATCTGAGGTCAGAGTAATCTTAACGACATCGCCTCTTACAACGTTGTCCGCACCGTTAGTAATTGTAGCACCGCGGTCAGCAGTCTCAACGTTAGCTTTAGTTATCTTGGTTCCGTTCAGCTTGGTATCTTTGTTAATTTCATAGTAGGTTTCGGTTCCGTCGAACTTAGCAATATACAGATAGGTTGCTTCAGTTGCGCCACCGGTAGTCCTCTTGATGTCTTTTACGAGAACAGGAATGTAGCTGGAAGCATCACCCTCGGAAGCGATCATAAATGCAATCTTGCCATCCTTGTTGGTGAAGGCTTTGATGTTTTTACCAAAGTGGGCACTATAGTCAGAACCATCATCAAATGATGTAGCTCCATAGGTGTCCCCATTATTCGTAGAAATCTTAACAGCGTCATTTGTGGAGATCTCTTTGCCGCTCAGGGTAACTTTCTTCCCATCAGTAGCAGCAGCTTCGAGTTTACCTTCAACAACACCGTCGCTTACTACGATGTAGCGGCTATCAGCGGTAGTAATGTAGTCAACTACATTGCCGGCCTTGATGTCAGCCAGGGCGATAGCTTTGCCACCTTTAACGATGGTGTTAACTTTGTCTTTCAGTTCGAGAGAACCTGCTACCTCGAAGGTCAGCTTCTCGTCAGTGGTGTTAACTTTTTCTACCATAGCGGTAGTGAATGCGGTAGCAATCAGATACTTAACTTTGCCATTGTTCAGAACCAGTTTAACTTCGTCATTGTTTGCGATACTAGCATTAGTAAGACCTGCACTTACATAGTTCTTGAATACAACAACACCGGCATCTAAAGTATAATTCTTATCAAGTTTGTCAACATGAATGGTGTCATTGGCATTCGGTGTGAGGCTTCCATCAACGTCAGTCAGAGCAGCATCCAGTTTGTCGGTAATAATATCACTGGCATTAGTCTTAACGTTGAAGAAGAATACTTTGTCATCCTTAACCCAAGCTTCAACTTTGAGGCCAAGAACTGAGTTAGCATCAACGTTAGCAGCAACATCCAGAGTGCCATCAGCAACAGCAGCATCAGTGTAATCAATGCTTACTTTTTCCTTAACGCCACTGGTGTTAGGTACAGCAGTAATAGTACCTTCCTTCTTAACAGTTACGTTAAGTTTGTTCTCCATCAGAGTCTTGGTATCTTCTTCGTAACCATCTCTGGTTTCTTTCAGCGGATTGGTATCAAGGGCATTGTCAGCAGCCAGGAATACGTTGGAACGTACGGCAGCTGCATTGTAGTCGGTTGCAGATACGCCGTCGAGGAGGCCTAATTGAGCGGCTTTACTGATAACGTTGGCAGGCCATGTGCCTTGGAGTTTCGGAGTGTAACCAAGTACGCCGACCAGCATAGCTGACATTTCAGCATAGGTTACGTTTGCATCGGGCTTGTAGGTGCCATCGGGATAACCCTTGATGATATTGGCACCAACTGCTAAGTTAATAACACCTGTAGCCCAGTGGCTGGCAGGAACATCTTTGAATTTTGTCGGGCCTTTGGCAGCGTCAATAGCTGCTTTCATTCCGGACAGCTGTACCATGATTGCAGCAGCTTCTGCCCGGGTAAAGTTCTTGTCATATTGCGGGTCGCCTGACGCGTCGCCATAAGCTACGCCAACAGCATTCAGTCTACCAAAAGATTCTTCTTTGGTAGCTGCTGATGCAGGTGCAGCCAGGCTGAGTAAGAACATTGCTACGGTTACGAGAGCGATAAATCTTTTGATCTTTCTCATTCTTCTAAAATCCCCCTTTTGTTTTTTTAAATCTTTTAATAGAACCCAAAACCATATAAAGCTATTTCGGGCAACACCCCCTTCAAGTGATCTTATGATGAACCATAATACTAAAGGCTTAAAATACCTTTAGAAATTGCAAACAACATAATTTGGCATAATTTAGCTAATTTCTACACTCTGGATATGTTTTCCTGCAGATTGTGGAAATCTTTTTGTTTATAACCGGTATTTGCCTTGGGATTAATTAGATCGGATGTATGTAGCTTACTACTGTGGCGCGGCTTTGCCTCAAAAGGATTATTATGCCACAATACTGAATTTATTATACCTAATATCCGACTCACTAGTCAACAGCTTTCGGACAACCACATTTAGGAAAATTCTCAGTTGAACCATTCATATTCATAGTTATTCGGGAGGCCATTTTGGTTTAATGGGGTAGGAATCAAATTTTTTTCCTGCAAACACATTTTTTTGTTAAATTGGCATGGGAATGCTTATATGCCAAGGCTTCTTGGATCTCATATAATATTTACGTCTGACTTCTTGAAACGTTACACTATAAAAGATGTCAATTTTTTCCCAATGTTCTATTAATATGATTTTGCCTTCTATTTAGTACCACAAAATAAAAATAGCCGCTTCACCAACGGCTATTGTTTCCTTCTATATAATAGTTCAACTGCCAATTCAGCATTACGCAAAGCCTGCCGGCCCAACTCCGTTCTCTTCTCATGCAGCTTTTGCTTAATGGCCGCCTTATCTGCAAGAATCTCATCAATTTCCCGGACCAGGGTTTCCTGATTTATTTCCGCCAAGTCCCTGAGTACCGGCTGCTCTACCATATCCATAAATTCCGAGACCTTGGGGTCATAGGAAAGCCCCAGCATGGGCACTTCACAGGCTGCCGCAATGATGAGGGCGTGCAGTCTCATCCCGATGACCAGGTCCAGGGAACTGATCAGCCTAGCCAGGTTTCGGAACCCCAAGCTTTCTTCAATAATCACAGGCGAACCTTTCATTCGCCGGGCTGCCGTTCTAGCCGGAGGCAAGTCAGCCGGATAATGCATAGGAATAAAGACTACTTCCCACCCTTGCTCCATCATGTAATCTGCCATTCCGGTCAGAGCATCCAGGCAGGAATCCAATCCCGGCCATTCTCTGATAAACATGCCTACTGCCGGTCTGCCAGGCTGAATTTGGATCGGTGTTCCAGCGCATGAGTCAGTGCTTCCTGCAATCTGCTGCAGGTCCAATCCAAAAACCGGGTCAGCCGTAAGCTCAATCACAGGGCGTCTGATTTCCATTTGCCGTAATAATTCAACAGAGGCAGCATCCCTTAGGGTAATAATCTCTACTTTGTCTGCCAGCAGTTTGATCAGCAGCTTCCCCAAAGAGCCGTTAACAGGCCCAATCCCCTGGGCGTAAAACATAACAGGCTTCCCCAGCATCTTGGCTATAGCTACTATACTCAGGTAATATGGGATAGTCAGCGATCCGGTAACGTCCTGCAGCAGGCTCCCGCCACCGCTGATTAGTAAATCTGCCCGTCTAAGAGCAGAAAATACGGCACCTACACTGAGCCTGCTGACACTCTCCACACCATAACGTGTGGCAGTCTGCTCAGGAGTGGCAGACAGGACAATAATCTTCAGATCGGCTGCCTCTGTCTTTAACGCACTGACAATGGCGGCCAACAGGGCTTCATCACCGATGTTTGCGAAGCCGTAGTAACCGGATATAACTACAGTTTTCATTAACATTATTCCCTTTCCTGAGGAACTCCCGCTTCCCCGCCGGGCAGATCCGCCTGGGCGGCTTGACCATTTAAAATGCCATCAATTAAAGCCTGCAGTTTTACTTCGTCTACTACAAAGTAACTGCCGCCGCCAATATAATCCGGTTTTCCCGGTATATTAAAGAATCTGATTTTTTGCGAATTAATATTCTTAAATTCCCCGATTAAAACTAATAAATCTTGTAACGACATATCAGTGTTCACATTACTGTAAAGTTCTGCAGAGATTTTGGGCAATTTTAAAATAGTCGCAGGCTGCAGAACTTGATCCGCTAACACCGTTAAAAATTTATGCTGGCGTTCAATGCGGGGAATGTCACCCTTGCCGTCACTCCGAAACCGCACATACCCAAGGGCATCATGCCCGTCTAAATGCTGCTGACCAGGCTTTAAATCAATATCCTCCGCTGGATAATACATCCGTTTTTCAACATCCAGGTCAACTCCGCCGATAATATCAATAATATTTTCAAAGCCCTGGAAATTTGTTTCTACATAATTATGTACAGGAACTCCCAAAAGCTGTTCAACAGTTTTCCCGGTAAGCTCGGCCCCACCATTGGCATGGGCATGATTTATTTTTGTCCGGTGGGCCAGACCCTCAATTTTGACCCTGGTGTCCCTGGGTATGGAGATGATGTCAGCAGACATTTCTCTGAGATTTAACATGGCCAGCATGAGAGTATCGGAACGGGCAGGCTCATTTTTTCTCTGGTCCACTCCAAGCACCAGGATGTTCAGGCGGTTGGGCCGGTTTTGGGTTAAATTATCTGAGTCCATAGCTTTAATGCGGTCATCAAAATATTTATCCGCTAAATATGCCCATACCCCATCCGCATAGGCAAAAACAGCAAAAGTAAGTGAAGCCAGAATGGCCAACAGCCAAAAGGTGGTCCAAAAAACTCTGCCTTTTCTGGTCCTTTTTATTTTTAAGCGTTGGACTCTGGTCATTTCTTCATAAGATTCTTGGTCAAATCTTCTAAAGTTAGGCATCATGCACCTCACTAATTACGGCGCGCGGGGTCCATGGCCTTGGCCAGCAGCACCGCAACTTCAGCTCTTCTGACCAAAAGAGCCGGACGGAAGGTTTTGTCTTCATAGCCTTTTGAAATATAATTATCAGCCAGTTTTTGGATCACATCATAGGCCCAGTACGTCTGGGGCACATCTGAGAATTCCGCGGTTTCGCCGGTGCGTGGAAGTGCATAGGCCTTGGCCAGCATGGCCGCAACCTGTCCCCTGGTCACATAATCATTAGGCTTGAAATACCCTCCCGGAAAGCCGGAGATAATCCCGGCCTTTTGGGCCGCAGTAATATATTTATAAGCCCAGTGGGATTCCGGAACATCCTTGAACTCGCTTTTTTCATCAGTAACAGGGAGATTTAGAGCCTTGACCAGCATTACCGCCAGCTCAGAGCGGCGGGCCGGGTTATCGGTGCCGAACTTTCCGTCCCCCAATCCAGACACTATTTGTTTACTAACCATATAGCTCACATCTTTATAGGCCCAGTGCGTTGAAGGCAAATCTTTAAACGCAGGCTGCAGAGCGGCTTTTAATTGCGCCACCTCAGCCTGGAGTGCGGCAATTTGTTCATTTAAGGGCTGAAATACTTTATCTGCATAGCTTTTGGTGATCACGGGATTATTCTCGCTGCCCGGCAAATCACCGGCTGCCGTAACCGCCTGAGAAAGCATAAATCCCACAAGCAGAGGAGCTGTAATCAGGATTAATCTTTTTTTCCACATGATAATATAACCACCTTAATTAGCCTTAAGTTTTTCAATATCTGCTTTCATTTTTTCAATATCAGTCTTCAGGAGATCTATTTGGCCCTGCAGTTTGGCAGCTTCACTATAAACATAACTCTTGGTCACCAATGGGTCAGTCTGGGTTCCGGGACTTCCGGAATCAGCACTAACAGCCTGTCCCAGAGTAAAACCAAGTAATGTCAAAATCATTACGGCCCCCAGTAACATCAACTTTTTCTTCGACATAAACCTTCCCCCTTGTTTGCTAGTATATTTAAAGTTCGTCCAAATCCTCTTATTCCCTTTTTTCTTCGACAAAAATTAAAAAGGCCTGAAACCTTACTGTTCAGACCCTTCTAAAAATTAGCTAATTTAATTGGTTATTTCATAGATGATATTCTTCCAGGTTTGTTCAGATACAAGCACAAATTTGGAGCTTTCAGTTAAATACTCGTATCCGGGCAGGGCAGTTTTCTGCATGTTACTCAAGTCCATCTGCCTGCTGAGATTAAACATTTTAATCATTTCTTCTGCTGATAAATTGGTCTTAACTTCATGGGTAAAAATCCAAAGCAGTCTGGGCACTTCTGCCAGCATTTGCGGGCGAAGAATGCGCGAGGCCACTGCCCTCACAACATCCCGGTCATCCTTACGAATGCCTGACGCTGTCTGCTCGAAGGCATCCAGCATGGTGATTTCGTCCCCGTTTACCGTTAACTCCCCAACTATCTCACTTAACTGCTGCAGTGCCGCCTGATTAACATGCACATAACTAGGAATACTCATTTCGAGCTTCTCTTCAAGCAAAGCTTTTATACCATCCCGGCCCTGCTCCCGATAAATGTCCTGGACAGTAATCCATTTTTCCTGGGAGGCCGGGTATTCTCCGGCATTCACCACAGTGCTCAAAGGAATGACCACAATTGCTGCCTGTCTGGTGGCAAGGTTAAAGCTGGTAATTGAAATGACTTTTAACTGGTCAGCATCTGACCACACATACAGCACATTAATACTATCTAAGCCCCGGTTTAAGGAGGTTCTGGCACTCTCCAGAGAATATACCGGCAGTACTTTGGGGCTCTTCATTTCCTGCTGTACTGCAGTTTTAATTTGATAGCTTTCCGCTTGGGCAGGAATGTACCAGTTCTCCTGGGCGGTCTTTAGCCAATGACCTGGTAATGGTGGAACATTGTCGATCCGGGCAATAGTTGGCTGCTTTGACGGCACCCTGATTAAATTAAACTGAAAAAAAACAGCTGCCAAAACAGCCAGCAATGCTGCACAAAAAATGCCTGATACGACCAGCTGAGTCTTGGAACTTTGCCTTTTCACAAAAATTATCCCCCTTTTGGCCAAACAATAATATTATGGACCGCAGGAGGAAAATTATTCAAGGCTGTTGAAAAACCCCAGTTGAACTAAGCTACTTAGTTTTCAACTGCTTATATATCATATCAGCCAGTCCGAAGCTGCCTGTTTCGGCAGCCTTAATGCTTACTTCCTGGTCGAGCAGGCCCTGAAAAATATCATTAGCCAGGCCGCCATCCAAAAGTCCGCCTTTATCTATAGTTTCGCGCATCTGAGAATACATTTGGTAAATAAATAAAGCCTCAAATTGCTTGGCAGCCTCTTTCAACTGCTTATCTTCCTTAGAAACAACTGCTTGATCAAGGATTTGCTTAAACCCCTGATCGGGAGAATTAATACTGTTCTCCCTAGCGGGCTGTACAATCGTTGGTGGTTTTAAACTGTCAATCCGCATTTATTCACCGGCTTTCCCTATCGTCGCAGCAGGGAGTTAGCTATTCCCAGCATTTCGTCAGATGTTCTGATGGAACGGGAATTCATTTCATAAGCCCTGTTAGCGGTAATCAAATTTACCATTTGTTCAGCTACCTGGACATTAGACATTTCCAGGTGACTTTGCATGACTTTATAATTCTGAGCCGGCTGGGCCTGGCCCGAGTTGGCTGTTTCTATATACAGGTTTGCGCCTACTTTCTGCAAGCCCGATGGGTTAACAAATTGCACAACATTTAATTTGCCGGTGACCTCGGAGACATTCAGAGCACCATTGTCGTCGACCATTAATGTATCTCCGGCAGAAAATTGCTTCTCACCGGTTATCAAATCTGCTGTCACTTCAGGCTCAAGGGGGTACCCCTGTTCGGCAGTTGCCAACCGGCCATCTGCATCGAATTTGAAATTCTTAGTTGTTGTATAACCGACATCCCCATTAGGCAGAACCACCTGATAATAACCAACAGGTTTAGGTGTTTCCGCTGCCGGCAGCGGGTTCCCCTCTTCATCAGTCAATCCCTCAGCATTTTCAGCGTTTAGTTCTGATGTCAGGATGGGGTCTCCGGATGCTTCTGTTGGCGCATAGACCCCCGGTTCCACCAGCTGTAACTCTTTGGGTGAAGAAAATGAATACTGCTCCAGTTGAAGCACTGCTTTATCACGATAGACACTTCCCTGGTCATCAAACCGAACTTCCTCTGTACCCTCGGTAAATTTGAGGAATCCGCCGTCTGTGGCATCTGAGTTAACAAGTCTGCCGTTAACTGTGACCAAAAAGCCGTCCACATCTAATTTAAAGGAGCCATCCCGGGTGTATGCCATAGTCCCATCAGGCAGCATGATTTCAAAAAAAGCGTTTCCACTAAGAGCCAGGTCGGTGGTGTTCCCCGTTTCCTGCAGCGGCCCCTGTGAAAAAGACAGGTGGGAAGCAGCCGGCCGCGAACCGGCCCCAATCTGGAGACCTGCTTCCAAAGTCTGACCGTTTCGGGTGATCCGGCCAGGACTTCTCATTTCAGAATATAACAAATCCTGAAATTCCACCCGGCTTTCTTTAAAGCCAGGTGTGTTAACATTGGCAATATTGTTAGACACATTGTCAATAGACGCTTGCTGAGCAAGCATCCCTGAGCTTGCTGACCATAACGCTTGTAACATAGCTTTTCCTCCCATAGTCAGTTCTGCCGCCTCGATCGATCGGCGGCGAGAGGCTTCCGCGCTGCGGTCCGGCCTCAATGGGGTTTTAAAACAACCCGTGCTCTATGGCATTACTTTACGGTACCAACCTCCACAGCCTGGGCCAGGCTCTGATCCAGAGCTGTAACAACTTTTTGATTTGCTTCGTAGGCCCGGGCAATCGTAATCATGTTGACCATTTCATGGACCGGATTAACATTGGATATTTCTAAAAACTTCTGTCTGACCTGCCCCACTGTTCCACCAACTTGTCCGCCGGTAAACAATGAATCCCCGACCTTGGCCAACGCGGCTTTATTGACAATAGACACTATCCTCAGCGCGGCAGCCGGTTCGTCGCCCCCATCCACAAAGATATTGCCTGCCTCGTCAACGCGGACATCGCTGACATTCCCGATTTGGATGGGCCCAGCTTGTCCTAGTACGTAATCCCCCTGGGAATTAACCAGATAGCCCTGGCTGTCAATAGTGAAAGCCCCATTGCGGGTATAAAAAATACCTCGCTGGTTTTGCACTGTGAAATAGCCTTCCCCCTCAATAGCTAAATCAAAATTACTTGAGGTTTCCATGAACTGTCCCTGTTCATGGGATGTTATAATTTCATCAACAATGGCACCGGTTCCCAGGGTTCCAATATTCACCTGCGGCTGGGGGTCAGTTTTCTTCTGGTCATTGATTCTTTGAATCAGAACTTCCGGAAAAGATTTAAAAACAGTAACGTCTTTTTTGTAGCCGGTAGTGTTGATATTTGCCAAGTTATTTGCAGTAACATCGTTTCTCATTGATTCGGCCAGCATTCCCGAGGCAGAAGTGAACAGTCCTCTGATCAAACAATCACCTCCTAAATAACTTTCTTCGCCATTTTATTGGTTTCAGGCAGTACACCAATCATCGATAACGCTTTACCCGTCCCCAGCGCCACACAGGACAAAGGATCATCTGCCACATAGACAGGCAGGGACGTTTCCCGGCTGATTAAGGTATCCAGCCCGTTTAATAAGGCTCCTCCCCCTGTCATGACTATCCCTTTATTTATAATATCTGCCGACAATTCCGGCGGGGTTTTCTCCAGAACTTCCTTAACTGCTCCAACCACGGCTTCCACAGGCTCCTGCATGGCCTCATATAATTGCTCACTGGTAATAGTTACTGATTTAGGGAGACCGGAAACAAGGTCACGGCCCCGGATATCCATTGACGGATTTTCTTTCTTACCCTGGCAATAGGCTGAGCCAATATTTATTTTCAGTTCCTCGGCAGTCCTCTCGCCAATCATTAGATTGAATTCACGCCTGATAAATCTGACAATGGCCTCATCAAATTTATCTCCCCCGACTCGCAAAGAGGCACTGGCAACTATACCTCCCAGTGAAAGGACCGCTACATCAGTGGTACCTCCACCTATATCCACAACCATGCTGCCACTTGGTTCGGAAATGTCTAGCCCGGCACCCAATGCAGCAGCAAGAGGCTCCTCAATAAGATGGGCTTGTCTTGCACCTGCCTGCAAAGCAGCCTGCCGGACAGCTCTCTCTTCCACGCCGGTAACTCCCGAGGGGATGCATACCATAATCCGTGGACGAAAAAAGAAACTGCGACCGCAGGCTTTTGTGATAAAATACCGAAGCATTTTTTCGGTTACATCATAATCCGCAATTACGCCCTCCCTTAAAGGGCGGGTAGCTATGATATTCCCCGGGGTTCGACCAAGCATGCGCCTGGCTTCCTCACCAAGAGCAATAACTTTGCTGGTGTCTTTTTCCATCGCCACAACCGAGGGTTCTCTGAGAACAATTCCCCGTCCTTTTACGTAAACCAAAACACTGGCTGTCCCCAAATCCACTCCGATATCTGTGCCAAACCAAAACATCTAGCTTTCCCCTTTCCGGCTATGTCAAAAAACACCCCAAAATTACATACAAACTGTCATAAAGACCATAATTTGCTAACTTTATTATTCTACCCTTTAGGGGAAATTCCTCTTTTTTTAATCCTATTCTGCCATTTCCTGATATTTTTTTCGGGTTGCCTCGCCGCCACGCAGGTGACGTTCGGCTTTATTAAATTCTAGGATATCCTTAATTTGGTTGGCCGTTTTTTTGTTTATACTGGGCAGCCTCTCGGTTATATCTTTATGCACGGTACTTTTACTGACACCGAAGACTATTGCCGCCTGTCTTACTGTGGCCTTGGATTCAAGGATATAGGAACTGATATCGAGCACACGTCTTCTAATGTAATCTTGCATCTGTTTACCCCCCCTTGATTACTAATAAATATATATGCGGAGGAGTTGAATAAATGCGCAAAATCCCTTTAACCAAATATCTTTACTTCATTTTCTGTATCTGAACTCCGGTGTAATAATGAGAAATTATTGCCTTATAATCACTGCCGGCCATGGCCATCCCATTGGCCCCATACTGACAGAGACCGACGGCATGGCCTTTGCCGGTGGATTTAATTGTCAGTTCTGTCCCTGACTGCTGCCATTCAATTAGAGTGGACGTGAGTCCCAGTACTTCACGCAGGCGCCTTCCTGTAACAACCTGCCCCAAGATGCTGGCTTCCATGATTCTTCCCCTGGCACTTGTCTTCAGAGCTTCCAGAATGGGCTTTCCCGTTAGTTCTGCCCCTGTGGAAGCCTGGATGCCTGCTGCTTCCAATTTAGCGGCCAATTCACTCCAATCTGTTTTAACTGTAAAAACCTGGTCGTCAGCCTTATATTCCAGGCGGCAATCAACACCTCTCAAATATGGTACAGCTGCGGCCCATACATCCTCGGAATTTTCTGTGCCCCTGCCTCCGCATGAACCGTGATACACTGGGTCAATCGGTACATTATTGAAGGTGATTACCAGTCCCTGGGTAGCTTTTACAGCCCGCATTATTTTATTTAGATACAGAATGTATTTCAACGATCCCCATCTTTGTTTCATTTCCTGGTCATCAATCCAGGCCTGATCATGTGTAGGGTCATTGCACAGCTCGGCTTCCGGATGAACATCTGCCGGCTTGGCTCCATAGGCAAGCAGCCGTTTCACGGTATAGGTTCTGGCTGCTATGGCCTGCGCTTTTAATGCTTCTTCCTCAAATTCCGCCGGCATTTCAGCGGCCACTACCCCTACAATGTATTCTTCCAATGGCAAGGTGCTAACCTGACCTGTCTCTACATTCAGGAGCTTTACCTCCGGCCCGACTGCCAACTCCCTGGACGGGTCAGGAGAATAACCTTTAAATACCCACAAAGGAATACCCAATACAAGCGCACACACAATAATTAGAGAGATAAGAATGGCTTTTCTCATGTCCACCTCCACTTTTTTGACAAATGACAGCACAAAGTGACATAACTGTCTTCAGCTTTATAATAGATATGAAAAAAACATGGTCCTCAGACCATGTTTTTATAAACGGTTTATTTACTTTAGCAAACGGCTTTGTCGGCTTTAACTCTTTTGATGTCAGCACCAAGTTCGCAAAGTTTTGTTTCCAGGTTTTCGTAACCCCTGTCAATATGATGAATCAGACTTATCTCGGTTTCGCCTTTGGCAGCCAGCCCGGCCAGGATCAAAGCAGCCCCGCCCCGCAGGTCTGTGGCCTGTACCCGGGCGCCGTGTAGCTCCCTGACGCCATTCACCACCGCAACTCTGCCGTTAACGTTAATATCTGCCCCCATCCTGGCCAGCTCCTCTGTATGCATAAACCGGTTTTCGAATACTGTTTCTACTATTACGCTGGTTCCCCTGGCCTTAGTTAACAATGAAGTCATCTGGGCCTGCATATCAGTGGGAAACCCCGGGTAGGGCAGAGTCTGAATATTAGCCGGCAGTATTTTGTCAACACCAATTACCCTAACGCCGCTGCCTTCACTCTGCACTTTGGCACCGACTTCTTCGATTTTAGCTATGACTGGTTTGAGGTGGTCAGTGATAACATTATCAATGTATACATCACCGCCGGTGATAGCTGCGGCAACCATATAGGTGCCTGCTTCAACCCTGTCCGGGATAATATTGTGGTCTGCGCCCCGCAAAGCCGAAACCCCTTCTACTGTTACCAGATTAGTCCCGGCACCGCTGACACGGCCTCCCATGGCATTCAGAAAATTTGCCAGATCTACTATTTCAGGCTCCTCCGCTGCATTTTCGATGTACGTCACTCCATCAGCCAAGGAGGCTGCCAGCATAATATTTTCTGTGGCCCCGACACTGGGAAAATCAAGATAAACCGGGGCACCTCTTAGCCTGCCCTTGACCCTTGCATCAACATAACCGTTTTCCTTTGTTATTTTGGCACCCAGAGCGGCGAAGCCCTTAAGATGCAAATCTATGGGTCTGGTGCCAATTTTGCAGCCCCCAGGCAGAGAAACTTTAGTCCGGCCGAATCTGGCCAACAATGGCCCCATAATTAGAAATGAGGCTCTCATTTTACTAACACATTCATATGGAGCCTCTAAGTTGTTCAGTCTTTTGGCGGATACTATGAGACTATCCCCGTCCCATTCAGTCTTAGCACCGATAAATTTAATTAGGTCCACAATAGTGGCGACGTCAGCCAACCAAGGTACGCCTCTTAAGCGGCATGTGTCGTCTGCCAAAAGTGCTGCAGCGATAATAGGTAAAACAGAATTCTTTGCTCCGCTTACACGAACAGTACCTGTCAAAGGCACTCCACCCCGGATGACCAATTTTTCCACAAAATTTCCCCCTATTTAGTGATAAGTACAGAAAGGCATTTATTAGTATTCATTACTAACTGTTGGGGACCCAGAATAAACTAAATTTTGTTTACTATCAAAATATACCTCAAAACAATATTTATATTAACTGACTTTTCGCCTAATGTCAACTGTATACGGACATTCACAAGTCCCCCAGTAATACTTACCAAATCCTTCATTACCAGTATTTTCACCTTTTAGGCGGTAGTTATGGAAACCATTTAACCAATGCCTTCGTTCACCTCCGGTGGACTTATATCACTGCTAAAGCAGGTGAAGCTATTAAAATAGACGCAAAAAATGTCATAATAAACAATACGATGTCAGAAATTCTTTTCGTACCCAAAATGCACCATTAGAAGAATTTTTTTAAAAATTTTTTAATATTTTTTAGAATTTTTTCTAGTTTATAAAAAAGGGACGGTCTCTTATAAATGAGACTGTCCCTTCAAACTCAGCAACTATTTTTTCACTTAATGGCCGGAAGCTTTTATCCTGGTAATGGCCCGGCGCAAGGCATATTCAGCCCGGGCTACATCTACGTCGGCTGAGCGGTTGGCCAGACGCTGCTGAGCACGTTCCTGGGCCGCCCTGGCCCTGTCAATATCGATTTCATTTCCTCGTTCCGCAGAGTCGGCCAGAAGTACCACTTTGTTCTGGTTAACTTCCATAAAGCCGCCGCTGACAGCGAACTTAATTTCATTGTTTCCGGCAACTACCTTAATAATCCCGATGTCTACACCGGCAACAATCGGAGCATGATTTGGCAGAATGCCGAGATAGCCCTCAACACCCGGAACAACCACGAAATCAGCCGGCTCACTGAAAACCTCACGCTCCGGCGTAACTATTTCCACCGTGATGTTCTTGTCGGCCATATTACTCACTTCCCTCTAACTCTTTGGCCCGGGCAACTACTTCGTCAATAGTCCCAACCATTAGGAAGGCGTGTTCGGGAATTTCATCATGCTTCCCATCGAGAATTTCCTTGAACCCACGAACACTCTCTTTTAAAGGCACATATTTGCCTGGTGTACCGGTAAAGTTTTCAGCAACAAAGAAGGGCTGTGACAGGAATCTCTGAATCTTCCTGGCCCGGGCCACTGTAATTTTGTCTTCGTCAGATAATTCATCCATACCAAGAATCGCAATGATATCCTGGAGTTCTTTGTATCTCTGAAGCACACCCTGAACTGCCCGGGCTACCTCATAATGTTCCTGTCCTACAACATTGGGGTCGAGAACCCGGGATGATGAGTCAAGAGGGTCTACCGCCGGATAAATACCCAACTCAGCAATCTGACGGGAAAGCACCGTAGTCGCATCAAGGTGCGCAAAGGCAGTAGCCGGAGCAGGGTCAGTCAAGTCGTCCGCAGGTACATAGATAGCCTGAACTGATGTGATTGAACCCTTTTTGGTAGATGTAATCCGTTCCTGGAGCTGGCCCATCTCTGTAGCAAGGGTAGGCTGGTAACCAACAGCTGAAGGCATCCGGCCTAAGAGCGCGGAGACCTCGGAACCGGCCTGGGTGAATCGGAAAATGTTATCAATAAACAACAGCACGTCCTGGCCTTCCTCATCACGGAAGAACTCAGCTACAGTCAAACCGGTCAGACCAACCCGCAGACGGGCACCTGGCGGCTCATTCATTTGGCCGAACACCATGGCAGTTTTATCAATAACACCGGAGTCCTTCATTTCATGATAAAGGTCATTACCTTCCCGGGTCCGCTCACCTACACCGGCAAAAACTGAGAAACCGCCGTGCTCATAAGCAATGTTCCGGATAAGCTCCATGATCAGAACTGTTTTACCAACACCGGCACCACCAAAGAGACCGATTTTACCGCCCTTGGCATAAGGAGCCAGCAGGTCGACTACCTTGATCCCTGTCTCCAGAATCTCGGTAGCAGTTTCCTGGTCTTCAAATTTGGGAGCCGGACGGTGAATTGGATAAAAAGTCTCACCTTCGATGGGACCCTTGTTATCAATTGCCTCACCAATAACGTTGATCAGCCGGCCTAGAGTTCCCCGACCTACCGGCACGGAAATAGCCGTACCTGTATCGACAGCCTTCATGCCCCGGACAACACCGTCGGTCGAACTCATAGCTACTGCACGAACGAGGTTGTTGCCGAGATGCTGCGCAACTTCCAGCACGATGTTCAGCTCTACACTGGACTTAATAGTATCTTGGTCCGCACTGCTAATTTTAACAGCGTTATATATCGCAGGCAGATTCCCGGGTTCGAACTCAATGTCAACAGCCGGTCCAACTACCTGAACTACTTTACCTACGTTCATTTAAGCTTTTTCCCTCCAATCGCATTAATCTAGTGCGTTTGCACCACCGACAATTTCGGAAATTTCTTTGGTAATCGCTGCTTGCCGCGCCCTGTTCAGGGAAAGGGTCAGTTTATCTATCATCTCCGTAGCATTATCAGTAGCTGAACCCATAGCAGTCATCCTGGCCCCTTGTTCACTGGCCTTAGACTCCAGTAATGCCCTGTATATTGTTGTTTCAATATACTTAGGCAACAGCTCAGACAATAACTCCTCCGGAGCTGGTTCATAAATATAGTCAGCCCCTTTGCCGCTATCTTCTGTGGGCGGTTCAACAGGCAGCAGTTTGATACTGGTCGGGATCTGAGTCATGGCTGACCTGAACTCTGTGAAGATGAGATGAATTTCGTCAAAAGTGCCATTCACATAGTAGTCAACCAGAATTTGCCCTATTTCCCGGGCTGAACTGAAGGGGATATCCTCCCCCAGACCTACAAACTCGGATTTAATATCAAAACCCCGGCGGCGGAAAAAGTCACGGCCTTTCCGGCCGATAGCCACCAAGCTACCCGGTTTTTCATGCAGCAGCCGCGCTGTCATTCTGAGCACGTTGGCGTTATAACCCCCGCACAAACCACGGTCAGCAGAAATTAATACGTAGCAAATATTTTTCGGATCCCGAACTTCAAGCATTGGGTGACTCACTCCGGAGTTAGTCGATGTCAGGCGTGCCAGCACCTCTTTGATTTTTCCGGCGAAGGGACGTGCCGCAATTACCCGCTCCTGGGCTCTGCGCAATTTAGCCGCAGCAACCATTTTCATTGCTTTGGTTATTTGTTGAGTACTTTTTATACTCTTGATCCTGCGTCTTAAATCCCGTGCACTTGCCATGTTGATTTCTCACCACCTTTACTCAGTGTCTGCAATAGCAAACCTTTGATTAAACGAACATTTTCTTGAATTCTTCAATGGCATTCTTAAGTTTGTTGATTAATTCGTCACTCATAGCACCTTTATCAACAATCTCTTTACCAATTTCCGGTTTGCTGGAAGCCATAAATTTCAGGAAGTCATCCTCAAATTTAGCCAGCCTGTCAACCGGGAGATCATCAAGATATCCGTTAACGGCAGTGAAAAGAACCAGTACCTGTTCTTGTACAGGCATCGGTTTATGCAGGCCTTGTTTTAAAACAGCCATCATCCGCTCACCACGGGCAAGCCTCGCCTGGGTGGCTTTATCAAGGTCAGAACCAAACTGCGCAAAAGCCGCCAGCTCGCGGTATTGGGCCAAGTCCAGACGGAGACGACCGGCAACCTGTTTCATAGCTTTGATTTGCGCGGCACCACCAACCCTGGAAACAGAGAGGCCAACGGAAATAGCAGGTCTGAAGCCGGCATTAAAGAGGTCAGACTCCAGGAATATCTGCCCATCAGTAATCGAGATAACGTTTGTCGGAATATAAGCCGAAACGTCACCGGCCTGGGTTTCAATAACAGGCAAAGCTGTGATTGAACCGGCCCCCAGTTCGTCGTTCAGCTTGGAAGCACGCTCCAGCAAACGGGAATGGAGATAGAAAACGTCTCCGGGGAATGCCTCGCGACCGGGCGGGCGGCGAAGCAGCAGTGAAAGTTCCCGGTAAGCTGCAGCCTGTTTGGAAAGATCATCATAGACAATCAGAACGTGTTTGCCCTGATACATAAATTCTTCGGCCATAGCACAGCCGCTGTAAGGTGCAATATAAAGCATCGGGGCAGGCTCAGAGGCAGTGGCAGCCACTATAATGGTGTAATCCATGGCCCCATGCTCTTCCAGGGTTTTAACCACCCCGGCCACCGTTGACGCTTTTTGCCCAACAGCAACATAAATGCAGATAACATCTGTATTTTTTTGGTTAATTATAGTGTCAACAGCAATAGCTGTTTTGCCAGTTTGACGGTCACCGATGATTAATTCACGCTGACCCCGGCCAATAGGAACCATAGCGTCAATGGATTTCAAACCGGTCTGCATCGGCTGGTGAACGGATTTCCGTTCAAGAACACCCTCTGCTCTTTTCTCCACAGGACGAAATTTATTTGTATTAATCGGTCCTTTGCCATCGATTGGCTGGCCAAGGGAGTTTACAACCCGGCCTAGTAATGCATCCCCAACAGGTACCTCAACGATTCTGCCTGTCCTCTTAACTGTGTCACCTTCACGGATTTGTGTGTAGGGACCCATGATAACGCAACCAATGTTATCTTCTTCGAGGTTGAGGGCCATACCGTATATACCACCGGGGAACTCAAGCAGCTCACCGGACATCGCTTGTTCGAGGCCATAAATCCGCGCGATACCGTCCCCTACCTGGATAACTGTACCGACATCTGTAACTTCAACTTCTGTTCGATATTTTTCGATCTGCTGCTTGATAATCGAACTTATTTCTTCCGGCCTTAATTTCATTTTAGTTCCTCACCCCTATCTCCTTAACTTCGAATTTCAGAAGATCATCTTTGAGTTTTGCCAGTCGCCCGGCGATGCTGCCATCGACAACCCTGTCCCCGATGCGCACTATAACCCCACCTATTAAGCTGGGGTCTAATTCCGAATGAAGTCGGACATTTTTTCCAGTGGCATCTGCCAATTTACCTTTGATTGTTTTAAGATCAGAATCGGTAAGTTCGGCAGCACTCTTGACCAGGGCATCAATAGTATTCCTGGTGGCATTGGCATATGCCACAAACTCTTCGTAAATACCCGGGATATAAGCAGCTCTGTACTTATCAATAACGACATCCAGAAAATTCATTGTCATTTCAGAAATATCCTGAGCAAAGACGGCATTGATAATGGCTTTCTTTTCCTCCGGGGAAACCAGTTGGTGCTCCATCACCTTTTTCAGCTCATTGTTTTCATTGATGACACTAACTACAGTTTGCAGCTCTGTCTCTAATTTGTCCAGATTGTTTGTTTCCTGGGCAAGAGCAAAAAAGGCTTGGGCATATCGGCGTGACACGGCATTCTCTAACATTTGAGATCGCCTACCTCTGTCACAAATTCGTTCACCAGTTTCTGATGGTCCTCAACAGAAATCGCTTTACCCAGAACCTTTCCGGCAGCCATGACTGCTAAAGTTGCCACCTCGTCACGCAGGGCGGCAATAGCCTGGTCTTTCTCCCTGTTGATTTCCTCCTGGGCCCTTTGAATAGCTTTAGTCGCTTCTGCCTGTGCATTAGCAACTATGTCATTTTTCATTTCTTCGCCCAGTTTGGTAGCTTTGGCAATAATATCCTGAGCTTCCTGCTTAGCTTCAGCAAGACGGGTCTCATATTCTTTTCTTAAATTTGCGGCTTCAGTTTTTGCAGATTCGGCATTATTAATAGCATCCTCGATAGACTTTTTTCGTTCATCAAGCATGCTGAGAATCGGTTTATAGGCAAATTTCTTTAAAATCCACAGTAATATCAAGAAGTTTACCACTTGCCACAAAAACTTGGGAAATTCAAAACCCAAGCTCTCTAAAATTTCTCCCATCTATCCCAAAACCCCCTCTCTGCAATAATTCAAAAAGCTTGTTTTAGGCGAATAGAGATCAAGGTTCTACCTTCCCTGATCTCTATCCGCCTTAGTTGCTATAAGAAACTAATTAGTACTTATTAACCACCAATTTTACCGTTTAACAAGAATGCAATCAACAGACCATAGATGGTTAAGGTTTCCATAAATGCTAAGGCGATGAAAAGAAGTGTTCTGATTGTACCAGTTTGTTCGGGTTGGCGGGCAATACTCTCAAAGGCTTTGCCGGCAGCGATACCTTGTCCAATACCAGAACCTACAGCAGCAATACCTACTGCGAGACCAGCGCCGATAGCGATTAAACCGCTAGCTAATTCCATGTTTTTCCCCCCCTTCTGAAAGATGAAACATAATTTTAGTGATGTTCTTCAGTAGCTTCAGCTATGTATGAGGAAGCCAGAAGTGTAAAAACGAAAGCCTGGATGGCCCCCGTCAACAAACCTAAAAGCATCATGGGTAAAGGTAGCAATAATGGCATCATATGGCCTAATTGTTCAATAATCATTTCCTCGCCAAAAATGTTCCCGTAGAGACGAAGGGTAAGTGATACAGGACGAACGAGTTCGTCAAGAATAACAAGTGGTAAAAGGAATACCATCGGTTGAACAAAGTGCTTGAAAAAACCGATTCCTTTAGCTTTAAGTCCAAAATAGAATACTGAAACAAAAACCAGAATAGCCAAGGCTGCAGTAATACTAACATTATTGGTTGGTGGCATAAGACCGCGAACTTTAGCTGCACCGGGAATTAACCCCGTATAATTGGATAACAGTATATACAGGAAGCAGGTGGCTAAAAAAGGTCCATATAGTCTTGCCCTTCTTTCACCCATAAGACCGCCGAAAAAATCAAACAGCCCCTCAACTATGTATTCCCAAACATTTTGAACGCCCTGAGGCAGCCTTTTCATATTTCTTGACGCTAACCACGCTGTAAATCCAAGAACAAACATAATTGCCCATGAAGTTATCACAAAGTCATAAATCGGCAGGTGGTATTCGGTCCCGGGAATAGGGATATCAAATAACGGTCCAGATGCTCCGTGTCCTCCTTCTGCTGACAATATTTCCACCTCCTTCACTTAATTCTTAAAAAAATTTATAATATGAGATTCTCTAGGAATCAAAAACTTCTAGTATTTTCCTTCACAATGAAAAACACCCATTACATCTTGGAACCAAAGCCTATAGTCCCAACTGCAAAAAGGTATTTAATTAGATTTGTCACCCTGTTTTTTGGGAAAGGCCAGATCATATAAGGATTTAAAACCAGCCGCAACTCCTAAAAGAAACATAATCAACGTTAACCAGGGTTCAGTCCCAAAATATTTGTCAAGCCAGCTTCCGCTAAAGTAACCAACCAAAACAGAAGCTGCCATCGTAAAACTCGCAGATAGAATTAGCCCAACTGTTCGGTAGCCCTGGTGTCGATTATCATCATCCTTCATATTTTCACCCTCTGGGGACTTGGATAAAGAATATTATGAAACAATATTTATAATTGTCAAAATTTTTAGAAACAAAAAATCTTAGGTTTAAGTTTAAGTTTAAGTTTAAGTTTAAGTTTAAGTTTAAGTTTAAGTTTAAGTTTAAGTTTAAGTTATTCCGATGTAAAGTATGTGAGTAAATTGCACAATCTGTTCAAACATATTCTATATTCTCTGTTTTTTTACAAATTCCTCTTTTTCGATAATAATTTTTATTTTTTAACTACTTATTAACTGCAAAACCTTTTGGCTTATTGGGCTTTAACCCAAAGTAGTATTCCAAACCCTCCCTGATTCTGACACTGGCCTTTCCATCACCATAGGGGTTGACCGAGTTGGCCATTTTTCGATATTGATAACTATCATCAAGAAGGGCCTGGCAGGCATCGAACACCGCCTCTTCCCCGGTCCCAACTAACCGCACAGTACCGGCATCAACGGCTTCCGGCCTCTCAGTGGTATCTCTTAAAACCAGCACCGGTTTGCCCAAAGAAGGGGCTTCTTCCTGCAGTCCACCCGAATCAGTTAACACTAAATAAGCCTTGTTCATTAAGTTGACAAAGGGCGCATAATCCAAGGGATCAATCAAATGGACCCGCGGCAGCCCACCCAAAACTGATGCTACTACTTCCCTGACTTTTGGGTTCTTATGTACGGGAAAAACTACCTCAACATCTTCGTATTTCTGCACAACCGCACGCAGCGCCTGATATACATTGCGCATGGGGTCCCCAAGATTTTCCCGGCGGTGTGTCGTGACTACCAATACACGTTTATTCTGGTAATCAATTTTGTCTAGTTCCTCATCACCAAAGCAAAATTGGTCCTGAACAGTAGCCAAAAGTGCATCAATTACCGTGTTACCGGTAACCAGAACAGAATCTGGGTCAACTCCTTCCCGGAGCAGATTTGACTTAGCAGTATCTGTGGGCGCAAAATGAATGTCAGAGATTGCTCCGGTAAGTTTTCTGTTCATTTCTTCAGGAAAAGGTGATAACTTATTTCCGGTGCGTAATCCTGCCTCAACATGCCCAACCTTAATCTGCCGGTAAAAAGCCGCCAATCCGGCAACAAAAGTAGTAGTAGTATCCCCATGGACCAAAACAATATCCGGTTTTTCACGTTCCAATACATCATTTAATCCCATTAGTGCTCTGGAGGTTATTTCATACAGGGTCTGATTTGGCTGCATGATGTTTAAATCATAGGCCGGGGTTATTTGGAACAATTCCAGTACCTGATCCAGCATTTCCCTGTGCTGGGCAGTTACTGCCACCCGGCACTGAATTTTCTCAGGATGTTTTTCCAGCTCTTTGACCAAGGGAGCCATTTTGATCGCTTCCGGTCGGGTGCCGAAAACAGTCAAAACCTTAAGAATACTCATGCTGCACCTCCAATTTGGCCTGGCCAAGGGGATACCGGCCGCACAGATCGGCAACCATCCTTTCGGCCTCGGCCAGACAATTTTCATCTTTGGGATGGGAGATTACCAGATTGATTATCCCGGCAATGTTCTCCATGGTTTCTTCGTTCATGCCCCTGCCGGCAGCGGCAGATGTATCAAGCCTGATTCCACTGAAGCTGGCACCCCCGGAATCGGTAGATAAAAAGTGTTTCTCTACCAAAATACCTGCTTTATATAATAACACTTCAGCTTCCTGACCGCTGACATTCTTGCTGCGGAGGTCCGCCAAAATAACGTTATTGTCAGTTCCCCGGGTGACCAGGTTAAAGTTATACCCGATTAAGCCTCCGGCCAGAGCCCGGGCATTTTTTACGGTCTGTTCCTGGCGCGCTTTAAACTCCGGTGACATTGCTTCTTGCAGGGCAGCTGCCACAGCCGTCAGTGAGGATGACAGGGAATCATCATTAATGCACTTGCGGACAGCTTCATCGATGATAGCGGCAAATTTCCCTTTACACATAATCAACCCGCTCCGGGGACCCTGCAGGCTTCCGGCAGTGGCGGCTGTCACAAAATCCGCATAAGGCACAGGGCTGGGATGAAGCCCTGCAGCCACCAACCCGGCAATGGAGCTAATGTCTGCCAATAACCTTGCTCCGACTTCCTCCGCAACCTCCAGTAACTGCCTAAAGTCAATTTTCCGCGGATAAGCATCTGTTCCAGCCACAATAAGTTTTGGTTTATGTTTAAAGGCTAACCCAAATACATTTTCATAATTAATCCTGCCGCTCTGATCTTCAACTTGATATTCAACAAATTTGAAATTGCCTGCACATCTTAAGTTAACACCCAGTACGGTATCTCCTGGTACTAATAGGGCTGAATAGACGGCCATGTTGGCTTGAAGCGCCGAGTTTGGCCGGACATTGACATGTTCGGCTCCAAAGAGTTCTTTTGCTCGTTTTACCGCCAGGTTTTCAACATTATCAGTATATGATTGTGCTAATGCATCCAGTACCACCGGATTTATGTAGTTTTTCGATGGCCTTAACTCCAACCGGTCTCCCACCCTGTCACCCCCGGTCAGTTGCCATCCACTGATTGCTCAATATCTGCCATCTTTTGGACTCTGCGGGCATGCCGCCCCCCGGAAAATTCGGCTGCCAGCCAGATTTCAACAATATCCTTGGCCAATCCGGGGCCAATGACTCGCTCACCCATTGTCAGGATATTGGCATCATTATGTTCCCGGGAAGCCCTGGCTGAAAATGTGTCATGGCATAAAGCCGCTCTGATTCCCCTGACCTTGTTGGCGGCAATGCCGATCCCGATGCCGGTACCGCATATTAAGATGCCCCGGTCAAATTGACCGTCCCGCACGGCTCTGGCTACTTTCAGAGAAATGTCGGGATAGTCTACCGATTCTTCAGAAAAGGTGCCTACATCCTTAAAATCATACCCCTTTTCCTCAAGCATTTTCCTGATTTCTTCTTTTAATTTAAACCCACCGTGATCACACCCGATCACAATTTTTAATTTATCCACCCGCATGTATCCTCCTCAAAGTTTCTACCCCGGATAAAACAATCGATTAAAAGCCCGGTTGATTAGTTCTTCCATTTGGGACGCACATTTTCTGTAAATATCAACTGACTGGCCGAAGGGATCGGAGATATCATACCCCTGTTGACCTGCAAATTCAGCCAGAGCATGAATTTTGGGAGCAGCCTGGGGAAACATCGAAGCCAATGCCCTTCTGTGATTTTCAGTTACTGTCAGGACAATATCTGACTGTTCCAGGAGTGCTTCGGAAAACTGCCTGGCTTTATGGTGACTTAAATCCAAACCTTTTTCCGCCATGACCTGAATAGCCTGCTGCGCCGCCGGACTGCCCGGAAGGGCAGCCAGGCCGGCCGAGGCAACCAGGGTATCGGTTTGCGGAGCATTAATTTCCAGCCAGTTCCTGGCCAAAGCTTCTGCCATACTGCTGCGGCAGGTATTCCCGCTGCACACAAAAACGATTTTCACAAAACCACTCTCCGTTGTTTAAACCATTATCAGATTGCTACCGGCGGATTTCCTCAGACGATTCATTACAGCTGTGCCAATACCTTCATCAGGATACCCTTCAGCAATAATTATATCCACATCACAGTCATCCAGAAATCTGAGACCCTGAAAAAGATTCCGGGCAACTGATTCTAAATTTGCCCTGCTGCCAACCGGAAAAACGGCTTCAGCCTGATATCCCTGCGCTGATTCTGTAGAGGCCAGGACCCCGGCAGCCTTATTTTCAGAATGGCAGGAGGCCAGTAACTCATTAACCTTTTTCACAATCTCAGTAATTTCCCTGCCATTAACCAAGACCACCTTGGCCCTGGGCGCATAATGTCTGTACTTCATGCCAGGAGACCGGGGTGTACCCGGCGAATCGTGGTCATCAGCCGCAGAATCGACTTCGACATGGCCTAAAACTCCTTCCAGGTCTTCCCTGGACACCCCGCCCGGCCTTAAAATTACCGGCGGTTCTGCGGTCATATCGAGAACAGTGGACTCCAACCCTATCCGACAGCCGCCGCCGTCAACTACCACATCAACTTTGCCGTCTAGATCCCTCATGACATGTTCTGCGGTTGTCGGGCTGGGCTTCCCCGACGTATTGGCTGACGGTGCCGCCACAGGTATTCCGGCAATGTTCAGCAGGGCCAAAGCCACCGGATGCTCGGGCATACGTAAAGCAACTGTGCCGAGTCCCCCTGTTACCTCAGCAGGAATATGCGGCTTTTTAGGCAAAATCATGGTCAGCGGCCCCGGCCAAAAAACTTCGGCCGCCCGCCGGGCCTGTACCGTAAAACCTTCGGCCAGTTCCTCAACCTGCTCAATCCGGCAAATATGTACGATCAGAGGATTATCAGAAGGCCGGCCCTTGGCCTCAAAAATAGAAGCCACGGCACCGGCATCGAGGGCATTGGCACCCAACCCGTAGACAGTTTCCGTCGGAAATACCACCAAACCACCGCTGCGCAGTATCTCCCCTGCCTCAGCCAGGCTTTCCCGGTCTGGCTGGGCGGAATCATCTATTTTTACAACCTTGGTTCGCTTAGCCTCCATTTTACTTTGCTTGGCCCCCTATGCCGGTAACCCCGGCAGCTAATTATTATGGTTTGGTGGCTTTCACTATCCGTTCCAGCCCAGCCAGATCTTTGATTACCGTAATATTAGCATAACCCAGACCTGATAAAAAATCCTTCATCACAGCAGATTGGTCATAGCCGATTTCCACCAGCAGCACGCCTTTACTTTTCAGCAGCCGGTAGGCACTGGGGCCCAGACTGCGGTAGTACATTAGACCGTCAAATCCTCCATCCAGTGCTGACGATGGTTCGAAATCACGCACATCTACAGGTAAACCCGTCATCTCCACAGATGGAATATAGGGCAGATTTGCGGCTACAAGATCAAAGGTGCCGAAAAATTCGGGATGATCCAACGGACCCAGCAAATCGCCGTGCAAAAAGTTAATCCTGTTACTCACACTGTTATTAGCCGCGTTAAGAGCTGCAATTCGGAGAGCGGCTGAAGACAGGTCGGTGGCAGTGACCAAACTTTCAGGCAGATAATAAGCAAGCGAAACCGCAATAGCCCCGCTGCCCGTTCCCACATCTACAACACGGAGAGGCTTTATCTCTAAAGCCTCTTCAACAAGCACCTCAGTCTCCGGCCTCGGTATCAATACATTGCTGTCAACGCAAAAGGTCAGAGACATAAACTCTTTTTCCCCGGTGATATATGCCACCGGTTCACCGGTTAGCCGTCTTTGTACACAAGAACTGTATCTGGCGTGGTCAGGTCCGGAAATAGTTTTATCTATATTAATATACAAATTGGTTCTGGCAGCATCAAGGACAAAAGCCAACAGAACCTCGGCATCCAGGCGGGGCGCTGCCACCCCCCCGCCGCGCAGCCTGATCGTGGCTGCAGCCAGAGCCTCCCTGACAGTAACGGGATTCATTAATTCACCTGCTTTAGTTTTTCAGCCTGGTCGGTGGTAATCAGGGCTTCAATTACATCTTCCAGATCTCCCTCCAAAACCTGGGTTAACTTATGCAGAGTCAGACCAATGCGGTGATCTGTGACACGCCCTTGCGGGAAATTGTATGTTCTGATCCGTTCACTGCGGTCTCCGGTGCCAACCTGGCTCTTTCTGGCAGTTGCCAACTGGGCATTTTGCTCTTCCTGAGCAATGTCCATCAACCTTGCGCGCAGAACCCGCATGGCTTTATCCTTATTTTTGTGCTGTGATTTTTCATCCTGGCAGGAAACTACCAGGCCGCTGGGAATATGGGTGATTCGTACCGCCGATTGGGTAGTGTTCACTGACTGCCCGCCAGGACCGCTGGAACAGAAAACATCTATCCGCAGGTCATTGGGGTCAATCGCTATATCAACTTCTTCCGCCTCAGGCAGTACTGCCACTGTAACAGTAGAAGTATGAATCCGGCCTGACGACTCTGTCGCCGGCACCCGCTGTACCCTGTGAACACCGCTCTCGAACTTAAGTCTGCTGTACGCCCCCTGGCCTTCAATAACAAAAGAAATCTCTTTAATGCCCCCAATATCAGTAGCATTGGTACTTAGTACCTCTGTCCGCCAACCCTTGGTCTCAGCATACCGGCTGTACATGCGAAACAATTCGCTGGCAAAAAGGGCCGCTTCTTCCCCACCTGCACCGCCGCGAATTTCCATAATTACGTTCTTCTCATCATTGGGGTCTTTTGGCAGCAGCAGGATAGTGAGTTTTTGCTCCAATTCTTCCTGTCGGCCCTTCAACTCCTCCCATTCCAGCTGAACCATCTCGCGGAACTCTTCCTCAAGCTTGTCTTCCAGCATTTCTTTGGCATCTTTGATTCCCTGCAGAGCCTGCTTATATTCCCTAAATGTATTTACCACATCAGTGAGGGACGCATGGGCTTTGGCGTGCTTCTGCCACTCGCTTTGGTCACTGATGACAGCTGGATCGCTTAAGAGTTTAGCCAGTTCCTCATACCTATCTTCAAGGGCTTGCAATTTATTTATCATCTTTCACACTCCCGGAGTTTATGTTCAGTATTATCTTAAGCTCATGTCTGGTTGTTTACCTGATTTTTCCCATTATTCGCCGGCAGAACGGCGCGAAGTGCCTGAAGGGCCACTTCTATCTGGCTGTCGCTGGCTTCCCTGGTCGTCAGCCTTTGCAGCCACATCCCAGGCGCAATTATAATTTTCATGAGCCAAGTATGGCAATATTTGCCTGACAGTTTCAGCACTTCGTATGAAAGCCCTGCGACAACAGGCAGTAAGACAATACGTGAAACAATTCTGACAAGCAGGCTTGGTTTGCCTAACAAGCCAAAAATCAAAATCATTATAACCATTACAATCAGCAGGAAACTGGTCCCACATCTGGGATGCAGCTGAGAATACCTGCGGGCGTTCTCTACCGTCAGTTCTTCTCCGGCCTCAAAGGCATTGATGGCCTTATGTTCCGCTCCATGATACTGGAAAACCCTTTGGATTTCCTTGATTCTTGAAATACCTACTATGTATAGGAGAAAAATAACTATCCGCAAAATACCTTCCCCAATGTTTACAAAAAGCGTGCTAAATCCGTAGAGAAGCCGGGCTATTGCAGTAGGGGCCACTACAAATAAAAGTATACCCAAAAACATCGCAAGTCCAACCGAGAGGGCCACTTCCCGGCTGCTTAACTCCTGGCCCTCCCCTTCGGCAGCCTGAGAGGCGGAAAAGACCAGGGCCTGGACACCAAGGATCAGGGATTCAAAAAGCATCACGGTCCCTCTAAGAAGCGGCCATTTCAGGAAAGGCAGCTTTTGGGTGACAGATGTGACCAGTCGTTCTTCGATTAATATTTTGTTATCCGGCTTTCTCACAGCAATTGCTACTTTTTGGCGTCCGCGCATCATGACGCCTTCAATAACAGCCTGCCCGCCGTATTGATACTGATTACTCAAAATAGGCACACCTCATTTGAGCTATTAAAAGAGCAGAGCCATGGCTCTGCTATAATTACATTCCGTATTTTTTCTTAAATTTATCCACACGGCCACTTGTATCAACAAATTTTTGTTTGCCTGTAAAGAACGGGTGGCACTTTGAGCAAATCTCCACCTTAAGTTCCTGCTTTGTTGACCCTGATTCAAAAGTTTCTCCACAAGCACAGGTAACTTTCGCAACACCGTACTTTGGATGAATATTATTTTTCATGGCCCTTCACCTCTTTTCTGGCAATATCCCCAAATGTCAACTTTTATCATTATAACATACCAATAATCTGGATGCAACTATTTGATTACCGGTTTAGAATAATTTCCGACTATTAATCCAGGTCTTTCAGTTTGCAGGATCTCTATAAATCTGCTGATGCCCAGCACCTCACCGCCGTCCAGGGGAATTTTGTCGGCGAAGTAATCAGGGTCAATGTTGAGGTTACGAATCTGCACCATATTAATATCATATTTCTCAATGAAATCCAGCATTGCCTCAATTTCTTCGATTGTGTCAGTCAGTCCCGGGTATGTCAGAAGATTAAGGGAGACGAAAATCCCCTGATCTCTGGCCGCCTTCACCGAAGCCTGCACATTCTCCCAAGTATAATCACGAGGTGCGTAGTAAGCCTGGTAAGTAGCGGCCCTGGCACTAATTGTACTGACCCTAAATGAATCAATGCCTGCCTGGCAGAGAGCTTTAATCCCCTCAGTAAAACCGGCATTGGTATTCATGTTAATGGTCCCGCCGGTGGTTTGCCTTCGGATCTCAAGTATAGCTTCTGCCACCCTCGGAGCTGCCAGTGAAGGCTCGCCTTCACATCCCTGCCCAAAGCTGACAATTCCATCTTCGGCGCTGACCAAATGGGGGACTGCCACCTCCGTTATCTCTTTCACTGTAGGTGTAAAATCAATCCTGCTCTGGGGTGAAGGACAGCATTCGGCAGGCTGCTGAGAAATACAGCCCAGACAACGCGCATTACAAACCGGGGAGACGGGAATTCCACCTTCCCAGCGCTGATAAAAAATGTTCTGCGCCGTAAAACAGTGATACTGCAAGGCACATTTACTCAACTGGTCAATGATCCTGTTATCTTTGTAATGGGCAGCCTTTTCTAAGACTAAAGATGCCAGTTCCGAAGTGGAATAATGAGCGGGGTTCCATTTGTTGGTTTCATCGGTCTGGACGGCGGCAACATAAATTCCCCCGTTTCTCCAACCTACAGCGGCATACCCAAAAAGGGGCAATGGCACTTTCTCCTGCCGCCTGTAAGCGGGTATAAGAGTCCGGCTAAACCCCTGGGGAAGCAGCGCACCAACCGCATAGACCGGCTTCCCCCGCTCACCGGAATGAACAGCAAAGCTGCCTTTGCTGTCAACACCTATGGGGGAACCCCCAGGCACCATAACCAACGAAGCACCTTCTGGAAGAGGAATTACATCTGTCTCATCTATTTCCGTAAAAAAATTACCGGTCCGGCCGCTTGCCAGGAACTCAGGATGTTCAAACATTCTGCCTTTTTCATCTGCATAAAGTAATTGAAACATAGATTCTCCTTAAAGAAGTGGCAGTTAGCCAGTGATTAGTACTGTTCACTCAATTATATAATTTTTCTTTAAAGATGTGAAGTATTCCTTAAGCTTGCTATCAGTCAGCTTACCCTTCTTTTGATATTCTAACATTCTGGTAACAAATTCCTTATAGATTGATAATAAATAAGCAAATTTTATTGAGGTGCCACCCAATTTTAGGTATAATAAGTTCAACATGGATTCGGAATGTGGATAACTCAAAGCCTGTGGACAACTCATTATTCCCCAAAAGTGGTTAATTACCCCTGCTAAAAATCCCCGTAATTTGTTANTTTTGCCAAAAATTTTACCATTTTCGATTACCCGCTAATGTTTGATAACACTGAACATAAAGCAATTCGATGATGGTTACTTACCGAATCCATGTTCAAAGATTGTGTTTGGCTGGGAGGAAAACCATATGAAGGAGATACTAAAAAATATACTTTTTCAGGTCAATAGCTTAGATGGTAAGATCAATAAACTAGATGATAATTTCATTAAATTAGACGATAAGTTCAATAAATTAGATGATAAGTTTACGAAACTAGATAATAAGGTTAATAAATTAGATCGAAAAGTTAGTAATTTAGACAAAAAAGTAAGCCAGGTAGATAGTAAAGTAACTAAATTAGATCATAGAGTTGGTAATTTAGAAATCACCGTTCATGGAATGAAGGAAGAACATGGCTCGATTTTAAGGGCTATTATCGACGGTAAAGAGATTCAGCGCAAGGATATTGATACAGTTACTCACCGAACAACTAAAATTGAAGAAACAATAAAAGAAGCAGCCAAGCAAATTCTTGACGATCTGAAAGAGGTCAGTAATCAGTAGTAATATAATATGATCATGCACCCCAATACTTAGTTTTGGGGTTTTTTTATTTCGTAATTACCAAGAGCCCTGATAAAATGACAGGGCAGATTAATAATCTGCCCTATATGCGTACATCATCTGTTGGCAAGTATTTTTCGGGATTTAACGGAACGCCTCTGTAAAGTATTTCCAGATGCAGGTGGGGACCTGTGGATCTACCTGTATTACCGACTCTGGCGATAGTCTGCCCTTGCTCCACATATTCTCCGGGAGTTACTTCAAGAGACGAGGCGTGAGCATATAAACTACGAAAACCATGGCCGTGATTTATAATTATTGTGTTCCCATAAGTTCCACGCGGCCCGGCAAATACTACAATTCCAGATTCCAGAGCCCTGATAGGTTTACTCTCTTCGGTTGCAATATCAATGCCTTCATGCCGACGGCCCCACCTTTGGCCATATTCCGAAGATACCAACCCAGTGACCGGCCACACTGTTATATTTGGCACCCCATGGTAATCATCAACTCTTTCCGTCCCAGCAACTTCATCTCCGCGGAAAATTCTGTCACCTGCTGGTACCAGCAGGTCTTTATCTACATGCAGAACATCTTCGGCGGATAGTTTATTTGCCGATTCCAGCACCTCCACTGCTATCCCGAACTTTCGGGCAATTTCCCACAAGGTGTCTCCCTGCTTGACAGTGTAATATCTCATTCCTGCAGCCGGAATCCTTAACCACTTGCCCTCTGCAAGAATGCTGTCTGTGCTTAAGTTATTGGCTGCTGTTAAATCACTAATTCTTACTCCAAATCTTTCAGCCAGGATTGACAAACAATCCCCTCTTTTAATCTCATAATAGACTGTCCGGTTCCCAGACTCCCGGTCCCCGGTTTTAAGGCTCTCGGCATAAACAGAGACCGGGTTTAAAACTACCAATACAAGGATAGCGGCAGCCACCCCAACAGTGCCAACTTTCTTTAAAAGTTTCATTTATCCACCTCTCCAAAAAACAAATTCTTCTATATCATTTCCCGGAAGAGATGGTTTTATACACACATTTTTCAACAAAAACATACCACATAGGGCACTGAGGCACAGAGAAATAGTGGAAAACGATTAAATGACTATTATACCTCTGTTTAATAATTAGCCGCGGATGGACGCGGATAGACGCGGATGAACACGGATTATAAGTGAACTAATCCAATATAAATCCAATTAGGGCTTTTTCATCAAAAACTAAAACTGACTTAATTGCGAATTTATTTATTTGTATTTATTAATCAACAATGATATCCGCGTTTATCTAAAGTAAAAGAACCAACAGCGTGCCTTGTTCGGCAAGCAGTTGGTTCTTTTTTAGACTACTTTTATCATATCTCCTGTCTTCAGCAGCAATTCCCGGTTGGACTTGGTTTTGCGCAAGACATCTGTCAGAAACTCAATAGCTTCGGTTGCAGTTGACTGAGTCAGAGTTTTACGCAGATTCCACATGATTTCCAATTCCTCTTTACTGAGTAAAAGATCTTCTTTCCTGGTACCGGAGCGCTTAATGTCAATAGCCGGGAAAATCCTGCGGTCTGCCATTTTTCTGTCAAGGATCAATTCCATGTTCCCAGTCCCTTTAAATTCCTCAAAGATAACTTCATCCATCCGGCTGCCGGTATCAACCAAAGCCGTAGCCAAGATGGTCAGACTTCCGCCTTCTTCAATATTTCTGGCCGCCCCGAAAAACCTTTTCGGCTTATGTAAGGCACTTGGGTCTACACCACCTGACAAGGTCCGGCCACTGGGCGGTTCCACCAGGTTGTACGCTCTGGCCAGCCTGGTGATGCTGTCCAACAAAATGACGACATCTTTTTTGTTCTCAACCATCCTTTTAGCACGTTCCAGGACCATTTCCGCTACTTTTACGTGATTCTCCGCAGGTTCATCAAAAGTTGAGCTGATCACATCACCTTTGACGGACCTCTGCATATCAGTAACTTCCTCAGGACGTTCATCTATTAACAATACAATCAAACTTATTTCGGGATAATTGGTTGTAATACTATTGGCGATTTGTTTCAGCAGAATGGTCTTGCCGGCTTTTGGCGGAGAAACTATCAGTCCTCTTTGACCTTTACCCAATGGGGCAACCAAATCGATAACCCTGGTTACCGCAAGCTCGGGGCCTACTTCCAGGTTAATCCGCTCATTGGGGTAAATCGGCGTCAGAGCGTCAAAATGTATCCTCTGGGTCAGTTTGTCTACACTGGCTCCGTTTATGTCTTCAACCCGGAGCAGGGCAAAATACCTTTCGTTATCTCGTGGTGGTCTGACCTGCCCCCCCACATGGTCACCGGTCCGCATATCGAATCTTCTGATTTGAGAAGGGGACACATAGATGTCATCTTGACTGGGGACATAACTGAAAGGTCTGAGAAATCCATAACCATCAGGCAGTATATCCAGAATACCGTGGGCTGATAAAGATGTCTGATCTTTCTGTGTCTTTATTTTGGCTATTTCAAATACCAGTTCAGACTTGCGCAGTTTATAGTATCCCGGAATCTCTAACTGCCTTCCAATCTCATATAGTTCTACCATCGTTTTGCTTTCCAATTCGGAAGCGTTCAAATACTCTCCCCCCCTAATGCAGTAATAACTCTAGTCTGTCCGAATGCTAAAATCTTTATTCATGCAGTTTATAAAAAAGACTAGCTGCACTAAAAATTAGTGAGGACAAGTCTTCCCAATATTGCCGGCTAAGCCGGTAACTTGACAAGGGCCCAAAAAATGCGGAGGCTATTCGGCATCCGCATTTTGTTATTTATTTCTTTTTTTATGCTTAATTTTTTCAAATCTGGCTTTAAGCAGATAATAGCCAATAAGATAGGTGACAGCAAAAATTATCGCAGCATTTATCCAACAGGCCATCAGGTAGGGGACCCCTCTGGTCAGGAGACCATTTACCATCTTTTCAAAAAAACTAACACCGGACGGATGAGGGAGAATAATGTGCTGCATGGAAGGCATTGCAGACACAAGTATATTCTGAACATAAATATTCAATGCAACAATGCCAATGAAAAATGGTTTTAGGGTAGCAGCAGCGATAGCGGCAGCAAGACTGTTAAAATGTAATATCTTAGCGATTAAAAAAGCGATAAAAATACTTACAAAAGGTAAGGGAATAGCAAAATCCATGGCAAACCCCAGAGCAATGCCCTGGGCGACTTTCGCCGGAGAATCTTTGACCCGGATTAATCTATAATATTGATATTTTAAATATCTACGAGGGCGCAAATCTATTCCTCCTGCTTCTTGCTACCAACCATCGAAGGACATTATGCCTATAACGCTTAACTACGAAATAAACTACTAAGTATATTAGTACACCTAGAATCAGGCTGTTTATCAATGCGCCTATAAAAAATATTTTCCCAATCACAGCAATTGTCTCTATCCGGTGATGAACAATATTTCTCCAAAAATTCTCGACCTTGTAAATATGGTTTGTCCAAAACAGGCTGCCTGTTTTGAAGTTTAAATAAAAGAACAATGGGAAAAAAGGTTTAAAAATAACGTCTCCAAGCAGCCCGGCAGGGACATTCGACCAAAACAAAGCCGAAATCAGGCCCGCCAATACTACTCCAAAACCAAAAGTGGGATAAAAATTTACAATGGCACCGACTGCAAAACCGAGAGCCAGCTTCCTCGGGGCCCCTTGTAATCTCAAGAATTTTATTAAGTTATATTTCAACTGCCTTTTTAACACCTGTCACTCCATAATAAATCATAACCAAGTAAAATACCTGCACCGTAACTAACTCACCCGTGGATGTAATTATGATGATAGTTTCAAAGACAGTATATCATCCGTCCTTTTTCCCGTCAAGGAGACACTATTTACGGTAGGTAAAGGGCTTTTTGTCAAGTCTGTGGATAGCATCAATAAATCTCACGGTGCCTGTCACAGACCTCATCACAACAGTGTGGCTGCGTGCCCCGTTGCCAAAAAACCTGACCCCCTGAACCAGATCGCCATTTGTAATTCCGGTAGCGGCAAACACCACATCATCACTTTTCACCAGGTCGTCCATTGTGAGCAGCCTGTTGATGTCTCCGATCCCCAGTTTCTTAGCCCGCTCCACATCTGACTCGTTTTCGGGCCACAAGCGGCCCTGCATTTCACCACCCAAACACTTAAGGGCTGCAGCGGCTACAACACCTTCCGGTGCTCCCCCGATACCCATCAGCATGTCTACACCTGTACCAGCCATGGCTGCTGCAACAGCAGGAGCTACGTCGCCGTCCTGAATAAGCTGAATCCTGGCTCCAGCGGCCCGGACCTCTTTAATAATCTTTTCATGTCTGGGCCGGTTTAAAATAACAACAGTCAAGTCATCTACATCTTTGCCATTAGCTGCAGCAACAGCTTTCAAATTATCAATCACGGGAGCATCAAGGTGAATTTTACCCTTAGCCTGAGGCCCCACTGCGATTTTATCCATATACATATCAGGGGCATGCAGGAACCCACCGGTTTCTGTCACCGCCAATACAGCTATAGCATTGGGTAAGCCCCTGGCTACGTTATTTGTTCCTTCAACAGGGTCAACAGCTATATCAACTTTGGGCTCTGCACCGGAACCAACTTTTTCACCTATGTACAGCATCGGAGCTTCATCCATTTCACCCTCTCCGATAACTACAGTTCCTTCAATTTGCACAGTGCCGAAAACCGACCGCATGGCCGCTACTGCCGCACCATCTGCTGCTTCCTTATCTCCTCTGCCCATCCAGCGGGCAGCCGCAACAGCTGCAGCTTCTGTAACACGTCCAAATTCCATTGTCAGTTCTCTAATCAAAACTACCCCTCCCAATTAATAAAAAATAGAGTCTGCAGTTAATAGTTGGCAGTTATTTTTCTTTAACTGCTCACTATTGACTGCCGACTACAACCCGCTTTGTATAGTATAGCATTATTAATTAATATGCTATGCTATTGTTTATATTTCTATTTTTTTAGGCATGTTCCTGCCAAAAGTGAAAAATTCACGACTGAAATATGAACACCTTGGAACTACTTATTTTTAACCGTTTCCCAATCTGCCAGAAACTTTTCAATTCCCAGGTCGGTCAGGGAGTGTTTGGTCATCTGCAATATTATTTTATAAGGAATTGTAGCAATGTGCGAACCGGCTTTGGCGGCTTCAGTTGCATGGATGGGATGCCTGATGCTGGCCGCAATAATTTGGGTGTCAAAATCATAGATTTCGTAGATTTCCACAATTTCTCTAATCAGGTCCATGCCGTTTTGCCCGATGTCATCCAGTCGGCCTACAAAAGGGCTGACAAATGCAGCTCCGGCGAGGGCTGCCAAGAGCGCCTGATTAGCAGAGAATACTAGAGTTACGTTGGTTTTTATCTTCCTGGCCGCCAAAGCTTTAACTGCGGTTAAGCCTTCACCTGTCATCGGAATTTTGATTACGATATTGGGATGTATCTTAGCCAGTTCTTCAGCCTCAGCAATCATCCCCTCAGCCTCTAAACTAATTACTTCTGCACTGATGGGCCCATCTACGATATTGCATATCTCGGCAACAACCTCACGAAAATTGCGCCCTTCCTTGGCAATCAGTGAGGGGTTGGTGGTAACCCCGCTGATAACACCCAGCCTATTTGCTTTTCTGATCTCCTCTACATTTGCAGTATCAATAAATATTTTCAACTTTAAAGCACCTCCAATTCAGTTCTGTTACGTATCATACGATTCTTGTACAGCAAATATACTATTATGTAACCTTATCCATTAAGTTACAAAAAGCGGCGTTACGCCGCTTTTTTTAAGCTTTTCCTGAGCTTCCAAACAATCTTATCTTTTCCCTGATAATTTCTGTTGCCGCTTCCCTGGCCGGGCCAAGGACCTTTCTGGGATCAATTTCTTCGGCATCTTTATTCAGAACATCCCGGCAGGCTTGCACAAAGGCTTCCCGGATGTTAGTATCAATGTTAACTTTCCTTACCCCTAATTTAATGGCTTTTTCAATAGCCTCATCGGGAACTCCCGATGAACCATGCAGAACAATAGGAATATTAACTAAAGACCGGATTTTTTCCAAACGGGGGTAATCCAACTCCGGAATACCTTTATATTGGCCGTGAGCCGTGCCGATAGCTACGGCTAAAGCATCAACCCCGGTTCTTTCAACAAATTCTTTGGCTTCTTCAGGTTTTGTAAACAGTGCGTCTCTTTCGTCAACATGGATATCGTCTTCGGTTCCACCAATTTTACCAAGTTCTGCTTCCACAGAAACACCTACAGCTCTCGCTACAGCAATAACTCTATTGGTTAATTCCACATTTTCGTCAAAGGGCAGCTTAGAGCCGTCGATCATTACAGAGCTAAATCCTTTGCGGATGCAAAGCATAACCTGGTCAAAACTGGTCCCGTGATCTAAATGAAGAGCCACGGGAACAGATGCATTTTCAGCGGCAATTCTCGCCATAGTGGCGATATAATCGATTCCGGCGTATTTGATGGCGCCTTGACTGGCCTGCATGATTACAGGTGACTTCTCTGCTTCAGCAGCAGCTATAATTGCCTGAACAATTTCCATATTGTTGCAGTTAAAGGCACCTACAGCATAACCGCCCTCTTCCGCCTTTTTCATCAAATCACTAATTGGGACCAGAGACATAATTCATCCTCCTCATAAAAATAAAGTAACCTAATGCTTAGTTCTTTTGGTGTTTTTTCTCTTAGTCTTCTTGGCTTTATCAACATTGCCCAGGGACTTAAAACCATTCTTTACAAGTTCAATTTTTTTTATTCCCTTTATCCTGTTAAGATCTTCTTCCGTTTCCGCATAAACTACAGTGACTGTCTTACAGTCTTTACACTGCAGCTCAATTCTTTCAGGAAAAATATCTATTTCTATCTGGTAGCTTCCACATTCACAATAAAGAAACCCTTCCTCCGCAATATCATGAAGGGAATTTAAAACCTCAAACATAACCTCCGGATTGATAAAATAGTCATCATATCCAAGCTCATCTACCAAAGACTCAAGATTATGTTCATAGTTTTCTGCTAAAGCGCGGACTTTCTCATCAGGGCCAAAAAAGCCCAACTCAACATCTGTGTCATTGCAGTAAAAGAAGGTTACTTCATTAGACCACAATTGTTTTGCTTTATAATATGCTAAATGGTTTGTTTCACAAAGCACACATGGCATCTGTAACCAATATTGCTGCCGATTCTTAGTGCCTATAGTTAATTTGGGAGCACCACAGGAACACGTTACTTTAAGAGTACCTTCTTTAGCAAATGCAAAACGGGAAATCAAATGAAAATCTAATTTCCCACACGACGGGCAACGCATGGCAACAACAAATTCAGTGGCTACTATCATGGTAAACCCTCCTCTATAATTTTTATTTCGCCACTGAAAATAAAATTCCTCTTTTTATTCGAATACGTTACAGCGGGGAATTCCCTATGATTATTAACAAAAAGTGATAGCCTGTCAGATGGCATCGCTTTCAGTAAGCACCTTTTTGACCAATCCCCGTAATTCGTTTATATCAAAGGGCTTTGTGACATATTCTTTAATCCCTAATTTCATAGCTTCAGCGACAATTTCCAGTTCACCATATGCAGTCATCATAATTACCGGAATATTATCCTGTATCTTTTTAATCTCATGAAGTGTTTCTAAACCGTTCATGCCGGGCATTTTCATATCCATGAGGATGATATCCGGAATACTGGCATTAACTTTTTCGACCGCTTCGTGCCCACTAGCAGCGAGTTCAATGATAAAGCCTTCTTCCTTAAAAGCCTCAAAAAGCAAACGTCTAACTCCCATTTGATCGTCAACCACCAGTAATTTGTACTGCAATAGTGCCCCCTCCCATGCACAAAATTCCAAATATTACACCTTGTAATACTATTTCGTTATGGAATAAATTTCTCCTCCCAAATTCTACAAAGATTTTGTCAGCACCTTATACTATTATCAATCTGCATCTCCGCCTAGGGCAGCGGGAAAGCTCCGTCTATAAAGGGAAGAACCAGCCCAACCAGGGCCATGGCAAAAACAATAAATGTCAGCCCTAAAATAACCAACGGGATGCTGAGAGTTGCCAAAGCCCTGGCAGTAGAAAATAATTGGATTTCTCTAAGCCCAATGACCAACAAAACCGCCCACCAGATAAAAGCGATAATCGAGGCAGCAATAATGAAGAATCGTCCAAAATAAGAATCAGCCAACAGGTAACTTAAAACGTAAAATGGAATCATCAGCACCCTGGGCAGCCTAGCCAGTGCAAGAACTGTTAAAACACCCATGGCCCTGCCCTTGCCGCCAAAGAATTCTGCCAGCAGCTGAAACAGGCCTGCCTGAACAAACCATCCAATCAAGGTCAGAAAGGCCCCCATTATCCCAATTAAGAGCCTTGGCCGGGCCAAAACGAGGTTTAATTCCGTCGGAGTCATAATGCTCGAAGGTACTAAAATATTGGTTAGGGTAGTTAAAAAAAGTACCCCGAAAAATACCAAAAAACCGTGAAACAGGGGAGGATTATCGGATATGCGGCGGAAGGTCCTGACAGGGCTAAACAAGACTCCATATATCAATTCCGCCAAACCCAGGACACTCTGGTCCTTTAACTCCTCGCTGGCAAATTTCTGCTCGTCGATCACCATAACTCCCCCCTAACGGCTTTGTAGCCCGGGATTGGCTCTCATTAATTCCTGAAATAAAAGGATCATCTCCGGCGAAAAACCCGATTGCCTGGTTAAAGATTGGTTATTACCCATTAGGCTGTTTACAGCACCAAAAAGCTTTTCAAAAGGCGTTTTTGGCCCCAATTCATAGATTTCTGTTTCTTCTCCCAGTTTGGCCAGCTTTTTAGTCAGCTCCATAGCATCATAATAGTTCCCTAGTTCATCTACCAGACCCAGCTGCTGAGCCTGCCTCCCGGTAAAAATCCGGCCGTCGGCTATGTCAAGGACCCGGGCTTTTTCCATGTTCCGGCCTTTGGCTACCACCTCGACAAATTGATCAAAAATGTCATCAACCATCCCTTGGAGAATATCTCTTTCTTCGCTGGTAAGTGCTCTGTTGGGGCTGCCGATATCTTTGTAAGTACCACTCTTAATGGTTTGCGGCGTGATGCCGATTTTATCATAAAGCTCCCGGATATTCATGGTTTCCATGATTACACCAATGCTCCCGGTCATAGTAGCCGGATTAGCCATGATTTTATCTGCTTTGGCAGCGATCCAGTAACCCCCGGAAGCTGCCGTATCCCCCATAGAAGCAACTACTACTTTGCCTTTGGCCTTAACTTTATCAATTTCATCACCGATTTCCTGGGAAGCAGCAGCACTGCCGCCCGGGCTGTTAATCCGCAGTAAAACAGCTTTTATACTGTCATCTTTCCTGACCTCCCGGAGCTGCTCCATTACCGTGGGTCCTCCCGCTCCGGTGCCCAGCAACCCCCCTTCACCCCGGGAACCGGAAATTGGCCCTTCTATATGAATAACTGCTACCCGGTTACTCCGGGGAGACTTCTTAATGGCATTGACAGAATTGGTAACCGTGGCAATGAACAGAGAAAACACAATAATTCCAATGATTCCACCGATAATAAGTTTTTTGTTCACAACGTATCCTCCTCTAAAATCACCTTCGAGCGGCTTCAGTTCGCATATAGGCCAAAAAAATCTGACAGTGAATCTTTACCGAGATGTCTACATCACTACGTGTATTCTCATACTCCGTCCTCATGTAATTATGCCCGTTAATGTTACAAAAAAGGCTGCCGAAAACAAATATTTTCAACAGCCTGATTTTCATTTTTACCGCTCTTCAGTTCTCAGTTTATGAGCTATGCCGACAAAATCGCGGAACAAGGGGTGGGGCCGATTCGGCCTGGACTTGAATTCCGGATGAAACTGGGTTCCAACATACCATGGATGATCGGAAAGTTCAATTATCTCAACAAGCCTGTCATCAGGTGAAGTCCCACTGATGATCATGCCTTTACTTTTTAACTGATCCCTGAATTCATTGTTAAATTCAAACCGGTGGCGGTGTCTCTCATAAATCAGGTCTTCCCCATAACCCTGGGACGCATTGGTTCCTTCAGCCACTTTGCAGGGATACAGCCCCAGTCTCATAGTCCCTCCTTTATCTTCTATATCCTTCTGTTCAGGCAGGAGATCTATTACCGGGTAGGGAGTATTAAAGTCGAACTCTGAGCTGTTGGCTCTAGCCAAACCGACATGTCTGGCAAACTCTATCACCGCGCACTGCATGCCAAGGCAAATCCCCAGGAAGGGCACTTTCCATTCCCGCGCATATTTGATAGCTTTAATCTTGCCTTCTATCCCCCGGTCTCCAAAACCGCCGGGAACCAATATTCCGTCAACACCGGAAAACTGAGCTTCTACCACCTCATCACCTTTTTCCAGGTCAACGGCGTTAATCCATTTTATATCAATGGCAGAATCATGATAAAGGCCGGCATGCCGCAGAGATTCAGCAACACTCATATAGGCATCGGGAAGCTCAACATATTTCCCGACAATAGCAATGGTTGTCCTATATTTAGGGTTCTTAATCTTCTCAACGATTTGGATCCATTCTGTCATATCGGCTTCTTTGCAGTTTAGTCCCAGCCGTTCAATGACGATATCGTCAAGGCCTTCCTTTTCCATGTTGAGGGGAACCTCATAGATAGTGGGGGCATCTACGGCCTGAATAACCGCATCTTTATCAATATCACAGAAAAGAGCCAGTTTTTCCTCCATATCCTTGGACAAAGGCATTTCTGTCCGGCAAACAACAACATCGGGCTGGATTCCGATACTTCTTAATTCCTTGACACTATGCTGAGTGGGCTTGGTTTTCAATTCCCCGGCAGCTTTAAGGTAGGGAACCAGTGTAACATGAATATACATCACATTTTCACGGCCCAAGTCACTCTTCAGCTGTCTGATAGCCTCCAGGAACGGCAGTGACTCAATATCCCCAACAGTTCCTCCAATTTCGGTGATTACCACATCAGGCTTACTTTCTTTAAGCACCCTCATTACCCGTTCTTTTATCTCATTGGTAACGTGCGGGATAACCTGCACTGTCCCGCCCAGGAAATCACCCTTCCGTTCCTTGGAAATTATTGACCAGTATATTTTACCGGTAGTAACATTGCTGCTTTTGCTGAGGTTTATATCAATAAACCTCTCGTAATGCCCCAGGTCAAGGTCTGTTTCAGCCCCGTCATCAGTAACAAATACCTCACCGTGTTGGTAAGGGCTCATGGTCCCGGGGTCAACATTTATATATGGATCAAATTTTTGGATGGCCACCTTAAGACCCCGGCTTTTGAGGAGGCGTCCCAAAGATGCTGCAGTGATTCCTTTGCCGAGAGATGACACAACTCCACCGGTAACAAATACAAATTTAGCCATATTTTCCTCCTATCCATAACGGGTCAAAATATATGTTGGAAAACTTACCTACAACATTCTATCCTTAGTTGAGGCAGCCTGTCAAGGGCAAAACAGCGTTCTGTAGTTCCGGGCCAAAATAAGAAAAAGTGCGTGGTGCCACCACGCACTTTAATTTTCCCAATCTTCCTCATGTTTATCGAGACTTTGCTGCCTATATGGCATCCATTCCCGCAATCCCCAAACGCCTTTGCCCACATAAAAAAACCGGCCGTCCAAATTCAATTCAGTATGTATCCCTGCCATAATGTGTTCTCGTTTTTTTCCCGGCAGTGGTTTTAGAGCCATAACTTCTTCAATTAAATCCCGGAAATACAATGGAGCACCTTTTGCCTTTAGAATGGCATGTGCCAGGTCCGCTTCAGACATCTGCCGATTAACCTCTAAACATTTAATTGCAGCCATGTGCATCACCTTCCCGTAACTATTTCCCGCCTTTACCTACAACATTTTAGGAAAATATTCGACCCTGTGGGAGTATTTTCCTGCATAATGGGTAAAATTTTGTCGATAATTGCTTTTAATAAAGTGAAACATACTTCAGGTGGCGCTTAGCCATCGGATAAAACCCAAAATTCTGAGAATAATAGAGTCACGGAAGGTGATATTAAATGAAACATGACCGGATTATGGCTGGGGCAATAGCAGGTTGTATAGGTACAGCAGCTCAGAATATATATGGCCAGACCGCCAAAGCTTTAGGAATCACAGACAGGGCATTCTTGGATTTTGCCAGGATAATACTGTTCCATAAGTCTTATGGGGGAGTATTTGGATTTATTGCAGGGTTTATTGCACATTTAACCTTCGGTATGCTGTCGGGTGCTCTTTTTGCCTATGTTATCCGCAAGAGCTCAAGCACACACCTGTATTTCAAAGGGTCGGTAATGGGGGCTGCCATCTGGTTTTTCAGCTTGGGAATAGGAACTTTATATAATCTACCGATGTTTGTAGATATTCCTCCGATTCCGGCACTGTCAATCTTTGTTGGGGCACTGATTTGGGGGCTGGTAACGGCATTTTCATTGAAAATCCTGGAAAAGAAAACTAACCTGATTTGATTCAATAGCTCTATCTATATGATTAAAGCAGCCAAGAATGGCTGCTTTTTTACTGATTTATTCATCTACAACAGTGACTTTATTCATCTTGTCACCGGGATTTATTTTATCTACCACATCCATGCCCTCAATAACTTTGCCAAAAACAGTGTGCACTCCGTCTAAGTGCGGCTGCGGCTCATAGACAACAAAGAACTGGCTGCCTCCGGTATTGGGTCCCCTGTGAGCCATTGAGAGAGACCCGCGCTCGTGCTTGTTGGGGTTAATTTCACAGTCGATGGTATAACCTGGTCCGCCTGTACCATTACCGGCCGGACACCCGCCTTGGGCTACAAATCCAGGAATAACCCGGTGAAAGGATATCCCGTTGTAAAAGCCGCTGTTGGCCAGTTTTTCAAAGTTAGCCACAGTGTTAGGTGCCTCTTTGTCAAAAAACTCGATAACAATTTTGCCTTTGTCCATTTCAATGATACCTTTTTTCATGCGATTACCTCCAAGTTAGTAATAATATATTTTTTATCATCAAGGCTAAATGTCTTTGGAAACAAAACAAACCACAGAGACACAGAGCCTAATAAGCAACAATATGGTCAGAGGGTAATTCAATTTGGCACTACACTGTTTGATGATGCATCATCTTTTATGATTATCTCATATGACTATTTTCATACTTCAGATAGTCCTCTATTACAATTACAATGGACATCTCAGTAAACTAAAAAAGCACCGAAGAGTGCGCAGATGCGCAGAGAAAAATTATACACTTAGCTAGAAGGAATCACCCTGTTTAGCACTATCCCCTCTGTGCCTCTGTGCCTCCGCGCCCTCTGTGGTATTTTTTTATTTTTTCACCATTGCTTACGAGCGCCTACATAGACTCCGGAGCAGTCAGCCCCAGCAGTCCCAAAGCCCTGCGCACTACTGCCCGCACCGACTTAACCAGGACCAGGCGGGCCTTTTGCAGTTCTTCGTCATCTACCATAACCCTATTGCTGTTGTAGAAACTATGGAATAAACCTGCCAATTCATGAGCATACCGGGCCATCCTGTGGGGCTCCAGATTCACTGCGGCAGCAGAAATTTCCGTTGGGAAATCCACCAGTTTTCTAATCAGCTCCAGCTCAGCAGGCTCCTGCAGCCGCTCCAGGTCACAAGCTCCGGCTTTCGGCAAGGTTCCGCCCTTATCCTCCATCTGGCGGAGAATACTGCATATCCGGGCGTGGGCGTACTGGATATAATATACCGGGTTATCCGTGGATTGAGATTTAGCCAGATCCATATCAAAATCCAGGTGACTGTCAGGGCTGCGCATTACAAAGAAGTATCTGGCGGCATCTTTGCCAACTTCAGCGATCAGTTCTTCTAAAGTAATAAATTCTCCTGAGCGCTTGGACATCCTGATAATTTCCCCGCCCTTAAACAACCTGACCAGCTGCATCAATACAATGTCAAGATTGTCTGATTCATATCCCAGGGCCTTCACTGCACCTTTAAGCCTGGCCACATGACCATGATGGTCAGCACCCCAAATATTTATAACCCATTGAAAGCCGCGGTCAAATTTGTTTTTGTGGTAGGCGATATCGGCCGCAAAATAAGTCGGGATGCCATTACCTCTGACCAGCACCTCATCCTTTTCTTCCCCAAAGGCTGTTGTCTTCAGCCATATTGCGCCTTCATTTTCATAAATATAATCCCCGGCCCGCAGTTCAGCAATGGCAGAGCTGACAGCCCCGGAGTCGTGCAGGGTTTTTTCACTGAACCAGACATCATAGTTGACGCCAAACTGGCTGAGGTTGCCGCGGATAGCATTAAGCTTCTCCGCCAGGGCATACTCAACAAATTCAGCCTTTCTCGCTTCCGGGTCCATGTTGAGATATTTTTGGTCGGGGTCAGCTGCGATCAAACCTTTTACTGTATCAATTATATCCTGACCATGATAGCCCTCCTCAGGAAAAGGAACATCCTGCCCCATCAGCTGGAAATACCTGGCCTCCAAAGACCTGCCAAAATTCTCAATCTGGTTTCCCGTATCATTAATATAAAATTCCCTGCTTACATCAAAGCCCGCCGCCTGCATTAGATTAGCCATAGTGTCGCCCAAAGCGGCTCCCCGGGCATTGCCCATATGTAATAAACCTGTGGGGTTGGCACTGACAAATTCCACCTGAACCTTTTTTCCTTGACCGGCATTACTGTCGCCATACTTGTCCCCCTGTTCCTCAATCTGAGGCAGGACTTCATAAACCCACTTGCTGTCAAGGTAGAAATTAATAAAACCAGGACCGGCAATCTCTACTTTCGCCATACTGGAACCCTCTTTACTAAAGTGGTTATTGAGGATTTCGGCTACCTGGCGCGGAGCCATTTTAGCCTGCCGGGCCAACAGCATAGCTATATTAGTGGCAAAATCGCCATGCCCTTTGTCCCGCGGTACCTCCAACACAAAATCCGGCAGGGTCTCAAAATTCAGGGCACCGTTTCTTCTGGCATTTTCTGCAGCTATTTGAATGTTTTGCACAATTTGTCCTTTAACTCTCTCCAAAACCGATTCCATTTTATGCCTCCCTAACTACCAGTGACAACAGGTTATCACTAATTTTCTGGTTTTCAACCTCTAACTCATATTCAAGATTAATACTGCCGCCCATCTCTGTCAAGTTTATATCAACTTTTGACGGAGTAACAGCCATATACATGACACCATATGGGGTAATATAGTTCCCCTGGTGTCTCTGCCCTTTTTCAAAAACCTGGCGTTGTTCTGAAGTTCCCGCCCGGTTTAAAGTAATCCGGTCGTCTTCAGCCTTTAGACAAGTGGTGGTACCATGCATTCCGGTGACTTCAGATTCCCCATATATGATAAAATAGGCGCCTTTTTTTAAATAATAATTTCCTTTTGTAGTCAATTCCTGAGTGTCAACTTCCCCAAACTCATTAATCTGAGTCCCGGTAACTGTAATGATAACCTCTTTATTCATAGTACACTGCCTTTCGTAGCATCTATTTCATTATTATACCAGAAAAGGGCATGAGCTACACTAAGAATATTTGGATAAGCTCACCTGCATTTTTGTTAAGCCCATGCCGTGCAGGTATGACCGTTTACTCCGGTTTCTCTGGGCGGCATCTACTCATCTAGCCGTAAAACTCCGGCAGCAAGCCGGCGTCCCCGAACTTGACGGCTCAGAATGCATTCCTAACAAGATGGCCACCTCCCATTTCGCTATTACTGCCAGCGAAACTTCCCGGTGGCCTTCGCCGTCTGCGGACATACGGGGACTCTCCGGCTTGCTGCTCTCCGTCTTACGGCAAGATTCGTGACGATACCGCCCAAGAAACCTCCGTAAACGGTCATACCTACTCTGAATTATGCTAAACTAAAAATTTAAGGTTTACCCAAGTAATCTTACTGTGCCGTATGGGTGGAGTAGTGGGGAGTGAATTCGAACGCGATTTGGAGGGCAAATTAAAAAACCTGTGTGGCGATTTCCATACAGGTTTTTATTACGACTCTCCAACTGGATCAATGATACTTAAAGCTTCAAATTGCGCAATCTTTAAGAAATCGGATATGTTGTGTGTCACCAGAGATGCTTCTTCAATTATTGCTGTCGCCGCTATTAAAGCGTCCGGTAATTTGATTTTAACCCCAATTTCTTTTCCCTTTGCCCTAATTTCGCCGGCCTTTCTGGCGATAACAGAATCTACTTTAATAATTCGGGCATCAGAAAATAACTCATCGATGTTTTCCTTTATTTTATCCGGTAAACGCCTGGAAAATAACTCTGCTTCAACAACGACAGGATATAAAATGTCTGTCTTTTCATCATCGTAAATTTCATCCACGAATTTTACGATTTTTTCATATTCGCTTTTGGCCTGAAGGGTGTAAATGACAATATTAGTGTCTATCACATATTTAGTCAATAGACTCGACCTCCCTGTCATCCTCATCCCTGAGAGAGAGAATCTCCTGCGCCAACTTATCGTCTTTAAGACATCCGGCTATCTTTTTAATTATCCCTTTAGGCCGGGAATTGCACAGTGGTTTAATCGTCACTCCGCCAATAATAATTTCAAAACCCAATGGTTGCCCTTCCCGGATAGCCAGAGTATCTATAACTTCCTTAGGAAGCGATACAACTAGACTATTCCCGGATTTGAACACTTTTCTCGTTTCCATTATTTCAACACCATCCCCGTAAGCACCGTCTAGACATAGTATAGCATAATTTTAGGGAAAATCAACTTTAACATTGATCATTTTAGTCGTATACGTGGGGCAGACATACTGAGGGGCGGCCGATTGGGCCGCCCTTACCCCCCCTGATGATTAGCATATCGTCTGCCCTGGTCCTGACTTTTTGCATTCTTACCGTGGTCCTGCCGTTATGAAATTAATTCAACAGTATGCGGCCTCATTCCTGCAATATGCCTTCAATTTGTAATGACCCGCCTTTCCGGCGGGTCATCAATGTTATCCTTACATGCGAGCCTTTAAACTAACCACAGGCTTCTTTGATAAATGGCAGCTGTTTGACGAATCTGCCAATCCGTTCAAGGGCCTCGGTCAGGTTTTCCACAGAAGCGGCATAAGAGCACCTGATATGACCTTCACCTACTCCGTTACTGCCAAACACATTGCCCGGAACCACGGCAACCTTAGCCTCCATCAATAACCTCTCAGCAAACTCTTCGGAAGACAAGCCGGTATTCTTCACTGAAGGAAAGGCGTAAAATGCTCCTTTGGGTTCAAAACAAGACAGGCCTATTTCATTGAACCCCTTCACCACCAGCTTGCGCCTGCGGTCATATTCGGCAACCATTTTCATCATTTCGTCCCTGCCGTTTTGGAGAGCCTCCAGGGCAGCCATCTGGGCAGTCACAGGGGCGCAGAGCATGGTATACTGGTGGATTTTGGTCATGTGGCCGATTACTTCAGGGTGCCCGCAGGCATAGCCCATCCGCCAGCCCGTCATGGCATAGGCCTTGGAAAAGCCATTAAGTAAAATAGTCCGGTTTTTCATGGCCGGCAGAGAGGCAAAACATGTATGTTTACCCTGATATGTCAGTTTATCATAAACTTCATCGGAAATTACTATTAAGTCGTGTTTTTTCACTACCTTGGCAATTTCCATCAGCTCTTCCCGGGAAATAGTCGCTCCGGTAGGATTGTTGGGATAACTGAGAATAAGGGCCTTGGTCCGGGGGGTAATTTTTTCTTCGATTTGGGCAGCTGTAACCTGAAAATCATTGTCAGCAGTAGTGGAGATAGGAACCGGCACACCACCCGCCAGGCTGGTACACGGTGAATAAGAAACATAACAGGGTTCTGCTATAAGTACCTCATCACCCGGTGAAACGATAGCCCGCAAAGCCAAATCCATACCTTCGCTTACCCCAACGGTAACCAGCACTTCGTTACTTGGTTCATACTTGACCTCATAATCATTGTAGAGACTGCGGGCAATCTCTTCACGTAATTCAAGGAGGCCCCAGTTAGAAGTATACATGGTATAGCCCTTTTCCAGAGAATAAATGCAAGCCTCCCGAACATGCCATGGTGTCACAAAGTCCGGCTCCCCAACACCAAGGGAGATAACACCTTTCATTTCTGAAACCAGATCAAAAAAACGCCGGATGCCAGAGGGCGGAATTGTTTTAACCGCTGGGGACAATTTATCCTGCCAGCTTATCATGGTGAAATCACCAACCTTCTATCTTCTTCTTTATCTTCCAGAATAATGCCTTCCTGCTTATATTTCTTCAAAACAAAGTGGGTAGCGGTAGCCTGCACGTCTTCGATTGTAGCAAGCTTGGTGGCTACAAAAAAAGCTACTTCCTTCATCGTCTTCCCTTCGATAAGAACCGAAATATCATAGCTTCCTGACATCAAATAAACAGTCTTGACCTCTGGAAAACGGTAAATCCTTTCGGCAATATTATCAAAACCCGAGCCTCTCTGGGGCGTGACCTTTACTTCAATTAAAGCAGAAACAGTTTGAGATCCGGCTTTTTCCCAATTGACTAAGGTGTGATACTTAACAATAATGCGTTTCTCTTCCATTTCCCGGACGCGTTTTTCAACCTCTGCAGTCTCTAAGTCAAGCATCGCCCCCACCTGCTCATATCGCAGCCGACTGTTGTTTTCTAAAACCTCGAGAATTTCCCAATCTTTAGAATCCACCTTCACCAACCCCTTTAAGAATAAAATAAACTCTCATCCAAAGGGACGAGAGTTCTCTCACGCGGTACCACCCTAATTGGTGCCATTTAAGGCTAACCCAACTCTTTCCCGTTACGTGGGCAGACGTCCAAGCTTACTTTTATCCGATAGCTAACCGCCGCTAAGACCCCACCTCTCTATAGGTGGGAGATAAGCGGCGCTAAGCTCCTGGATAACGATTTCTAATCGTCAGATGGAGTCTAAACTCCACCTGACGCTAAGAACTCTGTTAATTCAGCAGGCAACTCCGGGGTGGCATTCAGCACCAGCCTCTACCGTTTCTCACCAATCCCGGCTCTCTGCAAAGGCGGCTTTGCACTTACTTTTCCCCATCACTGTTTTTATGTTATAAAGTGAAACTTACTTCAGGCGGAGCTTTTTTCTCCGCATGAAGTTTAGTTGAACTTATCCAGGGGCTTACCGCCGCTTATCTCCCGTTCACTAAAGTGGTAGTCTTAGTGGCGGTTAGCCATCGGATCAAATTTCTTCAAATTATACCACCACAGCCACACCCTGTCAATATCATTGGTATGCTCAAGGATGCGATCAGGTTAATGTTAATATTTCCCTCATTTTAACCTGCCTGAACGGAGCATTGAAATTAAAACCATTATTCCCAGAACCCCCGACAAGGTAAAGCCGATAGTTCCAAGCATGGGATATCCCCACAACAAGGGACCTTTACCTGTATGCATGATTAATGCCGAGCCCACCATCAGGGCTGCCAGGATAAGTCCGAAAGATATCCGGGAAGAAGAAATATCCAGCATGTCATAAAGCCAGTTCAGGTTTCGGTGATAGAAGGTTATCCGGGTGTCATTGTTAGCAAAATTTCTTACGGCCTGGCAGAGATCCCTGGGCAGGGTGACTAAAGCTCCACCGACACTGGAAATCTGTTTGTACATACTGCCGGGATAAAGACCTGGTCTCAGCGTTTCTTTGAGATAATTCAGGGCCAGAGGCTGGAGAACTTGAGCCATGTCCAACTCAGGGCAAATTCTCCGCACCATGTTCTCAGAGATCATTACTGTTTTACCAAGAATAAACATGCTGTCCGGCATTTTAATGCCATGGTTAATAGAAATGGTAATCATCCCATTGATAAGTTCCCCCAGTTCCATGCCCCCGGTGGTGACACCATTAGCCTTCTCAACAATTTCGGCCACATCTTCAAAGAAATATTGGCGATGGATACTCCGGGTTGTAATTCCGGTCTCCATAATTACATCCATCACAGCAGGAACGTCCCGCTCAGATAACGCGATAATGAGTTCGGCAACCTGCCGGCGGAGTCCGTCATCAAATCTGCCGACTATGCCAAAATCAATGAGGACCACCTTAAAATCATCCTGAAAAAGCACATTGCCCGGATGCGGGTCTCCGTGAAAAAGCCCCTTTTCAAAAAGCGGCTGATATATGGCCTGCATCATATTACCAGCATATCCGGCCCGCTCCTCATAAGTATAATTATGTTCCTCAAACTCCTCCACGCGAATTCCCTGCACAAATTCCATAGTCATGATTTCTTTTGACGAATATTCCGTATAGACCCGGGGTACTATGACATTTTCGTTTTCACAAAACTGCCGGTAGAAGGCCTCTGTATGCATAGCCTCGGTCAGATAATCAAGTTCCTTATGGATTTGGCGTTCAAAAACCTGAACAATCTCATCAACATTACAGACCCGCCCGATAACAGTATGTTTCTGTAAAACCCCGGACATTGTTTTAAGAATCTTAATATCTCCATTAATTAACTGCATTAGATGCGGCTTTTGGACTTTTACCACTACTTTTTGGCCGCTGGGTAAAATTGCTTCATGAACCTGCCCTATGGAGGCACTGGCCAATGGATCATAATTAAAATAAGGAAATATTTCCTCCGGCTTCTTGCCAAATTCTTTTAGGAACTGAGCTTGTATTTCCTTGGTGGTAACTTCTTCGACTTTGTCCTGCAGCCTGCTGAATTCTTCCACATAAGCCCTGGGAACCAAGTCCGGCCGGGCGCTTAAGAGTTGGCCCAGCTTGACATACGTGGGGCCTAAGTCTTCAAAAACCATTCTAACTTTTTCAGGATGGGTTAAATGAGGGTGACTGGCGGTGTGATTCCCCGTATTGGCACTTTTCCGACTTTTGCCGGCAAACCCGAGCTGCTCAACAAGAAACCGGAATCCGTGCTTTATTAAAATACCTGCAATTTCCTGATACCTGGAAACCCTTCGGTAAGTTAGCGACACCCTTTCACCCCCGCTCTTGCACTTGTATTTACATTATGACATTTTAAGAAGAATTTTATCCGAATTAACAGCCACAAAAAGCTGACGAAAAAAGAAAACTGACTCCGTAATTTTTGATAGCGAGAGTCAGTTTTCTATATACAAAGGGGGGCTTTATTTCCCGAGCAGTCTTAAACTACCTCATACCCGGCATCTATGATGGTCTTCTTGAGACTGTCACCGTTAACAACAGATGAGTTATAATCCACCGAAACGGTTTTGGCAGCCAAATCAACTGCGGCATCCTGCACACCGTCCAGCGTCTTCAGCGCCTTTTCCACTGCCATTTTGCAGTGATTACAGGACATGCCTTCAACACTCAAAACCACATTAGCCATTCAATCACCTCCTTCAGTTTAATAATTAGTTTCCCCATTTAGTTTCTGGTCATGCCGGGTCATAAGGAAAATAAATCAGTGTTGTAGTACCAGCTCCGATTTGACTTGTCATCTCCATGTGCCCGCCATGATTCTCGATGATAGCTGCAGAAACAGCTAACCCAAGGCCGGTGCCCGTCTCCTTGGTCGTAAAAAAAGGGACAAAAATTCGCCGGGCAGTTTCTTCATCCATGCCTATGCCGGTATCGGATATTTCCAGACATACTGCTGTCTCATAGTCATTTTCATAAAGCCGGACTGTTAAATTGCCCCCTTCAGGCATTGCTTCAAAGGAGTTGAGTACAACATTAATTAATACCTGTTTAATCTGCTCGCAGTCAACCAAAACCGGTTTTATTTGCCGGGGCAGATCCTCTTTAATTTTAATTTGGTGGAGAAAGGCTTTATTCTCCACCAAAAGCCTGATATCTTCCCACAGCTTCTTTAAATCTGCAGGCTTTCTTTTAGGCTGGGCCGGCTTAGCCAGCTGTAAAAATTCATTTACGATATTATTAACTCTATCTATCTCATCTATGATTATTTTAAAATATTCAGCCTTCGGACTTGACTCAGACTCTTTTTGCAGAAGCTGGATAAATCCCTTGACCGAAGTAAGAGGATTCTTTATTTCGTGAACAGCACCTGCGGCTAATTGCCCGACCATGGCCAGTTTCTCCGACTGAGCCGCTGCCCTGTCAAACCTCCCTGAACCCAAGATGCCGCCAACAACCAGAAAAGCCCCCATAAAACCGCCCCTCTGATCAAAAATTTGGTGGGCCTCAGCATTTACAGGCAGCAGGGCATCTGTCCCGCGACCTGCCATAATTTCCACAGGACCGTAAACTTCCGCGTTCTTCCTTGCTTTCTGCATGACAGCCATTACTTCATATTGGTAGGTACCTGCAAGTTCCTCCATAACTTCACAGTAATGCCGGTCCATTAAATATTCTTCATTAATCTCCAGCAGCAGTGTCATCAAGCGGTTTACGTAAACAATCAGTCCCTGGGAGTCTGTTACCATGACAGCAGTATCGACATGATCAAAAACAGCTTTATATGCCCTTGGCAAACCCGATAAAGTCCCGCCCCGCCGTTTACCAGAGCTTCGCTGAGAAAATTTTCGACGATCAGTCTTTCTTAATTCGTTTCCAACAAATAAACTGAGTCCGGGCAAATTAACGGGTTTACTTAAAATCCGCCTAACACCCAAATCATATACCTGCTCTTTTAACTCTTGATTGTTTCCGGCGGTAAATACTATTAACTCAAAATCCCTTTTTATAGCGTTTACTGTTCTGAGGTTTTTCAGGTCTCTTCTGTGAGAAATTTCAAGTATAACTATTCGTACATCATTTTGGGCAGCCAAAGCCTCTGCATCTGCCGGATATCTGGTACATAAAACATTGAACCCGTCACTTTTCAGCCGCCACCTCACAGGTGTTAAACAGCCGGTGGGATCTAGAACCAACACAGCGGGCTGCCCTTTGAATTTACATGTCCCGCAATTTTTCTCAATACAGTTGTCATTCATTTGGCTTGAACCTCCAACATAACTAATTCACAACATGTTCAACCCACAACTGCACTTCGGGGCCAATGTATTTACATCATGAATATTCGCCCATCATACACTAAAACCCTTCCATGAATTCCAAAACATGCTAACATTTTAACAATTTTTAAATACCACATATTGGCTGGGTTTTTTGATATAATATTCCTATGAATATCCAGAAGTCGGTGAGTCTATTATGTTAAAAAAAATTAGCCGGTCAGTATTCATTCTTTTGGGCATTACCTTTCTCGTGGCTGTGGCTGGCGGCTGTTCAGCACTGTCACTGCCAAAGCCGCAAATGATGACTGCTTCCAGGGTATTGGATATTAATAACCGGCCTGTTACTTCCCTGTTCAAGGAAAACCGCGTTCAGATATCTATTAAGGAAATTCCTGAAGTTACCCAAAATGCTTTTATCGCAGTAGAAGATGTGCGATTTTATCGGCATTTTGGCCTGGACCCGATACGCATTCTCGGAGCGGCCTGGACTGATATAAAGGCCGGTAAATTCGTGGAAGGCGGGAGCACCATCACCCAGCAAACTGCTAAGAATCTCTTCTTGACCAGGGAAAAGACCTTTGGCAGAAAACTCATTGAGGCATGGCTGGCTATCCAGCTGGAGATAAAATATACAAAAAAACAGATTTTGGAAATGTACCTCAATCAGATATATTTCGGCCAGGGTGCTTATGGTATTGAAACAGCCGCTCAAACCTATTTTGGCAAAGCTGCCGCTAGCCTTGATCTGGCCGAAAGTGCTCTGCTGGCAGGGCTGCCCAAGGCGCCTAATACTTATTCGCCTTTTCAGAATTGGCAGGGAGCCGAGGCCCGGCAGGATATTGTCCTGAACCGGATGGTGGAGGCAGGGTTTATCAGCTCTGAGGAAGCTGAAAAGGCCCGCGGGGAAAAGCTGGTATTAAAATCCTCCAGCAGCGCAGGGGAAGGCAAAGCACCATATTTCGTTAATGAAGTAATCAAGTATGTAACTGAGAAATATGAAGATGGGGCCGCGCTGCTCTTCTCCGGCGGCTTGACAGTTTATACCACTCTTGACCTTAATATGCAAAAGGCCGCTGAAAACTCCTTTAATAACGGGCTGGCGGGCCGCAGCACGTCCCTTGAAGGCGCCTTGGTAGCTATTGACCCCACAAATGGATATATTAAAGCAATGGTCGGAGGCCGGGATTTCTCCCGGTCAAAATTCAACCGGGCAGTACAAGCTAAGCGCCAGCCCGGCTCCGCTTTCAAGCCGTTTTTGTATACAGCTGCTATAGACCTGGGGTATACCCAGGGTAGCACACTTACGTGTGAGCCCGTGGAATTCCCCGACGGCACCGGCGGGCGTGTGTACAAACCAACGGATTTTGGGACAACCCCCTATCACTATAGGCCGTTTACATTAAGGGAAGCCCTGGCCATATCTGATAATGTCCTGGCGGTTAAGCTGGCCAGTGAAATCGGTCCTGCAGCTATTGTGGATTATGCCCAAAAGCTTGGTATCACCAGCAAATTAAGGCCATATCTTTCCCTGGCCCTGGGCACCTCGGAGGTAACCCCGCTGGAACTGACCGGTGCTTACGGAACTCTGGCCTCAGGCGGAATCAAAAATGAGCCCTTATTTATTTTAAAAATAGTTGATAAAAACGGGCAGGTTCTGGAAGAAAACAAACCCCGCTCACAGCGGGTTATCTCAGAAACTACCGCCTTCCTGGTGACTGATATGCTGATGAGTGTTGTGCAGCCCGGCGGTACAGCCGGCAGTGTTTCATCCGTGGTTGCCAGAGCCGCAGCCGGCAAGACCGGGACAACACAGAATTTCCATGACGCGTGGTTTGTCGGCTATACTCCCAACCTTACAGCCGGCGTTTATATAGGATACGACGACCCCGGCAAATCTGTAGGCGCAACAGGCGGCGGCTTAGCAGCACCCATCTGGGCAAACTTTATCGCCAAGGCCCTCCAAGACACTGCCAAAACGGATTTCTCTGTTCCTCAGGATATAGTCAGAGTTACTATTTGCGCTGACAGCGGGCTCCTGGCCACGGAAAACTCACCTAAGACCCTTCCGGCCAGCTTTGCCGCAGGAACTGAGCCGCAGCAATACTGCGGCCTGCACTCCTATAATGATTGGTTCAATGAAATTGTACCTGACAACGATTATACCAATCCCCTGCCCAACGACAGCTGGGGATTCAGGCAAAGACTCCGGGATTGGTTCTTCCGACCATAGTGAACTTGTTCAACTAAAGTTGAACATCGAGACTTCGGTGGGGGAGTCAACCCCCACCGAAGCGGAGCACGGGGAACCACTCCCACTTATAGAAGTGGGAGTCTTA
>JAVSMW010000007.1:202449-228487 GCA_032027005.1 Thermincola sp.
ACTGTGCCCTCTGCAAGTCCGTTCACCAGACCCTGGGCTTCATCTTTCACAGCCTGAGCAGCATCTATTAAAACTTGGGTGCTTATATCACCGGCTGCCAAAGCTTCTGCTTCTTTGACCTTGTCAGCCGCATTTAGAATTGCCTGGGCCTCATTTATTTTTTGCAGGACAACCGCTAGGCGGTTAAGTAAATCACTTTTATCCTGCCCCTCAATTAAAGCGTTTACTAGCAAAAGAGCAGTATCATAAGCCTGCCGGTCTGCATTTACCAGATCCTGTGTCGTCAGACCCGCATCAGTGAGAGCTTCGGCCTGTGCCACCGCATCTTGGGCATTAATTAAATCCTGGTCGAGGTCGGGATCAGTTTCAGGGTCATCAGTTTCAGGGTCAGTTCCGGGGTCAGTAATCTCGGAATCACTGGGAATAGGGTCGTTCGGAGCTACGATTCTCAGTCCAACAACCTCTGTTGGCACCTTCTTATTGAGGGTTGTCCCATCACCAAGTTGGCCGTATCTGTTGTCTCCGAATGCTGCTAAGGTATCATCATTTTTCAAAACTAAACTATGTAGACCACCCGCGCCAGCTACTACTCCATTATTCAGACCGGTTACAGAAACAGGTAGTTTCCGGCCAGTACTTGTCCCGTCTCCTAACTCACCATGACTGTTATAACCCCATGCCATTGCGGCTCCGTCTGCTTTAACCGCTACAGAATGATATTTGCCTGCAGCAACTGAGGTAACATTGGCAAGACCATTAGCCCGTACAGGAGCGAGGCGATTTATTACCGAGCCATCTCCGATTTGACCATACTTATTCATTCCCCACGCCCAGACAGTTCCGTCATTTTTCAGGGCCAAACCATGATAAAATCCGGCAGATATGGCTGTAATATTACTCAAACGTGATACCTTGCCGGGAGTATATCGTACTGTAACAGTGTTGTTACCCAACTGGCCAAAATTATTATTCCCCCAGGCCCAGACAGTTCCGTCGCTTTTTAAGGCAAAACTAAAATCATGACCTGCAGAAACAGCAACAACGTTGCTCAGGCCGGCAACCTGGACAGGAGTTTTGCGCAATGAATCAGTCCCATCCCCCAGTTGACCGCGGTTATTCAATCCCCACGCCCAAACCGTACCATCGCTTTTCAAAGCAAGAGTATGACTTGATCCCGCGGCAACAGTAACAACGTCCGACAGTTCTACAACTTGGACCGGAGATGTTCGGGCAGTGACTGTACCATCACCAAGCTGTCCATACCTATTATATCCCCATGTCCACGTGGTCCCATCTTTTTTCACGGCGACACTGTGATACATGCCTGCTGAAATGGTAATAACATCAGATATGTTCTGGGCTTGGACTGCATATTTTTTGGAGATAATAGTTCCATCACCAATTTGTCCGTATTTATTAAATCCCCAACTCCAAACAGTCCCATCTTCCTTAACGGCTAAAGAGTGGTACAATCCCCCGTCAATCTGTACTCTTCCTGTTGTCGCGGCACTTACCGGTTTTGATACTGTGAGGCCTTGTCCAACTAAGACAAGAAACAGTAGCAGTATCATTGCGAAAAAAGACTTGTTTTTCATTTCTACCCCTCCTTAAATATTCCAGAAACCAGGTATACTACTTGGAAATAAATTAAAAAGAGCCTACAAGAAATAGACTCTCAGCAATCTTCTTTCTTGTGGTAACCGGCTGCCATCCACTATCCGGTGGTACAGGCCCATGGCTTTGCGTCTCACGGTTTCCCGTAATTTGCCTTTTTCACAAATATTCAATTCTAAGTTTATAATAGTAGGTTTTTTCCGATTAGTCAACTATATTGTATAAAGATGGTTAAAGCCCGATATCAGACTCCTCAGTCAGGTAATTCACCGTTTTCCAAAACTAATTTCGTTTCCTGTTGTTGCTCACTGAATGCCCTGGCGATAGGGATTGACAACACGACCCCGGTAAAAAAGAGCAACCCTGAAATTCCATAAACGATTTCCAAATTCAACTGAGTTTTCAGCCAGCCGACCACACTCATGGCAGTAACCATCCCCCCTACAAACAGCGGATTGAGTACTCCGTTGACCCGGCCCACAAACTCTTCTTCTGCTGACTGCAGTATCAGCGTGTTTATCGCTACATGGATACTGGGTAAAAACAACCCTGATATAAACTGCAGAGCCAAGGTCACCCAAAGTATCGTCGATAATCCCATGCCCACAATTGTCAGGGAACTAACCAACAATCCCACTGCCAAAAATTTTTGCGGGGAAAATCTCCGGGCAAAGCCCATTACAACTCCTCCCCCGATCAGCATAGCCACACCATTTGTAGCCATCAGCCACTGTAAACTCTCCTTAGGTAACCCCAGCCGTTCAGTGACCAGAAAAACTCCCAAAGGGACAATAATCCCCAACCCCGACCCAGCAACGAGAAACACTCCGCCTAAGAGGGCCAAGACTTTGCGATTCCACACATAACGGAATCCCGCGGCCAGTTCCAGCATAAAGTTCTGTTCCCTTTTGCCTTTCGATTTCCGGTCAGGCGGTAAAGAAAGCAGTGTCACCGCCGACATCAAAAAAGCAACTCCTACAATACCAATAGCAACATTGATGCCAAATTTCTGATAAATAAAGGTGCCCATAAGAGGGCCGAGAATGGTAAAAATAGCCATTACAGTCTGAAACACCGCAATTCCCGCCTGCAGCTGCTCACCGGGGACATGGTGTTTGTAGAGCTTCATTGCCGAAGGCTGCGAAAACTGAGATGTGATTGCCGAAACTAAAGTCACAAAAAAAACAGCTTCCCACCCGCCAAACATAATAGCCAGTAAAACACCAAACACTGAGATTGCACTCAAGGCATCACAACAAACCATCGTTAACTTGGGCCGCCAGCGATCCGCAAACGTTCCCCCGATAAAGGAAAATACAAAGATGGGAGCAAATTCTATCACAGAAATCATGGAAACAGCATAGGGGTTGTTGTTGGTTTTCTCCACAACAAACAGTAAAATGGCAAAATTGCGGACCCAGATCCCTATTTGCAGAAAAATCATGGATATTGTAATTGCCCTGACTAAACGATTTTTGTAAAGGCTTGTCGAAACTGTCGGCATTTCTGTCATTCTTCACACTCCTTAAAATTTCAGCAAACAGCCCGTTTTTTCAATTTCCTCCCATTGCCATAAAATGTAAGTCATCGTCAAAAACTTCTTTTTTCTGGTCCGCCAGCTGCAAAACTTATTGTAAAGGGCCTCCAAACATGCACAAAAAACCTTCGTCTCAAAAGAGACGAAGGTTTCAACTCCGCGGTACCACTCAATTTAACAGACCCTCAAGGACTGTTCCTCATTAAGATACAGGATAAAATATCCGATATCCCCTTCCGCTGTAACGGTGGAAGCTCCGTCCGAGCCTACTCTTAAAAATTTCGGTCGGCAACTCCAGGGAGAGTTCAACGTTCAGCCTTCGACCGCCTCACACCAACCGGCGGTTCTCTGAAACCAGCATAGTAACGAATAATAGTCCCTGTCATCGTCATTTTGAAGATATTATAATTGATTTTACCATAGGACAATTTGCTCAGTCAACTCCATTTAAGGTTGTCAATTAAGGTTGTCAATGTGACACAATGTCTTTCATTTGTTCCCAGGCATATGGACTGTGCTCAAACTCAACCCAGACGGGATCTCCCTTTTTCAGTAATACTTCCCCGAAATACTGGGCTGACGGATTGTCTTGGTATGGCCCCTTTTCCATATAAATCCGCCTATCCAAAAAAGCCTGTTTATCACTTCTGGTAGACCAATCCAACAGAACCTTTATTTTTTCTTTATCTTTGATCTCTTCAACATTAGTTGAGCCGACTTTGTGGACACTTATCTGAGCCACCTCCTCCGGCTCCACAAAGAGGTCAGCCCAATAACCCTGCTTTTTCAAAAAGGCATCGAAATTTTTGAAATCCGGGAAAAATGTCAGGTCATATGTGCTGTAACTCTTATTTGAATTTGGTTTGGAAGCAAAATTCACATGAGCTTTGGCTGGAACCTTGCCTTCAACGGCCTCTTCAAAAGTGAGGTTCAGCATATCTTTATTCAATGCTATCAGTGCTTCTTTAATTTCTTCAGGCTTATATACCCTGATATTTCTACCCAGCCGGAAGTTACTAACATTTATCTGATCCAATTTTTCCACATCAATTTGGAAGAACCGGCTGTACATACTTCGTCTGGCCTCTTCGGTATTAAAAATAGGATAGATATATTGCCGGTAACTGTTTACATCGATCCTGTACACCCGGCTGACACTGCTGCCGTTTTTCAAGACATAATTCAAAGTCAGTGGGACAACCCTTATGGGCGTAAATTTAGCCCTGACCGCACTTTGACTGAGTTCCCAATTAACTGACCGCTGCAGATTCTTGTTCTCGCCTTCCCTGTCAATAATCCGCTGGTGAAGCAGTCGGACCTTTTCAATATTCTCCGGGGTGGTAAGTCCTTGAATATTATGGTCACCCTCAAACATATACCCGTCCCCGGCTAAATTACTCACCCGCACTTCTTTGACACTATCCTGAGCCGGAATATATGTTTCATACCCGAACATATCAAAGCTGACTGCAGCCACCAGTAACAATAGGGAAATGCCAAAAACAACCATTCCTTTCCACCTTTTATAGAAGTGAAAAGACTTGTAGGCAATCATATCTGAGATGCAATAGCCGAGCAGAGCCCCGATGAAATAGCCAATATACAATAATTGTGGACTGTTTTCATTAAAGGAACTAAAATAAAGTCCCCCGGTCATAGCCGCACACACAGCGACCCCATACTTGAAAACCCACCGAATCCAAGCCGCCGCAAGAGTTTCTCCGGCCGCCTCTGCATGCCTCAATTTATACAGATAAATTGTAACTCCGCCAAGTAAAACAGTAACCCCTAAATAAGCGAAATACCAGTTAATTTGGTCCATAAAATTGTAATTATTATTTTCGAAATATCTTACAAGGGGCGACAGCCATATAATGCTATTATCTAAATTGTCTCTGGAAAACCCGTACAACAATCTCGATAAGTTGTATTCTCCCAGAAGGTATACACCCAAAGGCAAAAACAAGCCGATAATTGTCAGTGCTCCCTGAAGAAGCACGTTACCTGTCAACATCCCCACAAACACAGTGAAGATAAGGAATAACCCGGTCATCAAGAGGCTCAGAAAAAACCAATAACCCAATATCTGCCAGACAGAATGCCCAGTCGGCAAATCTGTCACCAGGGCCCCCATGGGGCTGTACACCTGCGTATTATTCCACTGCGCCTCGGTTATTCCGAAGAGGGTTAAAACTAAATAAATAAGCACCCCGTTTAATAATATTGGCAGCCAGATCAGAGTCAATCCCGCCAGAAGGTTTTGGCAGTAAAGAACGCTTCTTTTGATAGGTAAACTGTGGAAAAAGGTGTTAGCCCGGTCATTGTGCAGATAATAAAAAATTATCAGACCAAAGATTACGGCCACCGCAGCATTGGTTAGATGAAAAAACGGGTGAAACAACATTTGCGGATGCAGGCTTTTATTGGCTGCCCACATGGCACCCTGAATTTCCTGCTGCCTGCTTAACTCCATCCAAATAAGCAAAGGCAGTTCCAGGAGTAAAGCCACCCCATATAATATCCCAAACCATTTCAACCTTTTCAGGGTACCCTTATATATGACCCAATTTTTAAAGGATGTTATGGATGTCATAACCGACCCCTCCCATCTCATAAACAAAAATCTCTTCAAAAGTTAATGGCAGCACATCTAATAGCAAAGGCTTTAAGCTCTGCAGCTGAGCTTTAATTTTGGCTTCTTCACCACGCATGATAAACAAGTGGACACTGCCCCTCTGTTCATGATAAAGGATATTCTCAGCTCTCTGCAGTTCCTCAGGCAGTTCTCCGGCAAAAGCCGTCTGCACCTTATTAATCCCCCGCTTCAAAGTATCCAGCTCACTCTCAATCAATAACGAGCCTTGGTGGAGAATACCCATATAGTCACAAATATCCTCCAACTCCCTGAGGTTATGAGAAGAAATCAGGATGCTCATTTCACGTTCTGCCACATCGGCCAGTAAAAGCTTTTTGACTTTGCTGCGGATCATGGGATCTAAACCATCCAAAGGTTCATCTAAAATGAGAATCTGAGGTTTTACTGAAAGGGCCAGCCAGAAAGAAACCTGCCGCTTCATACCTTTAGATAATTTAGTCACCCGGCGCTTGACATCAATCCCGAAGAGTGAGGAGAGTTCCCGAAACCTTGCTTCATCCCATGTCGGGTAAACCTGGCGAAAAAGATCAGCCGTCTCTCTTATTGAATACTGATTAAAAAAGAACAAATCATCAGGAATAAAAATCATTTTATCTTTGATCTGAACATTTTCGAAAACTGGCTTCCCGTCAACCAGAATACTTCCCCGATCAGGCCTGTATATTCCGGCCAAAAGCTTTAATAAAGTGGTCTTCCCTGCGCCGTTAGATCCTACCAGGCCGTAAATTGACCCTTTGCGAACATTTAGATCCAAACCCTTCAATACTTCCATCTGCCCGAACCTTTTATGTATCTGCCGGACTTCTATCATTTCGCCCCACCTCTGTTTCCGGTTTTCTCAACAATTTCCCGCAGCTCCTCCACCGTGATTCCCAGGTACAATAATTCGGCAATTACCTTACGCAGTTGTGCCATCAGTTCCTGCTTCTGCTTGGTGTTTTCTGTTTTGGCCATGGGTTTGACAAAGTTCCCTTTACCCGGGACTGAATAAATATAGCCCTGCCTCTCCAACTCCCGGTAAGCCTTCTGGATGGTGTTAGGGTTAATTGTCAGCTCAAGTGCCAGTTCCCGGACCGAAGGCAATTGTTCATCTTCCTTGAGCACCCCATAAACTATTTGCTCTTTAATTTTTTCAGTCAACTGTTCATAAACCGGCACCCTGCTCCTAAAATCCAGCTGAAGCATCCCTTCGCTCACTCCCTCCAATACACTACCACGCGTATTATTACTCGCAGTACAGTTATATAATACTTTACCTTGCAGGTTTTGTAAATAGAAAATTTCCACTTGTTACAAATGAAAAGGGGTACCGCAAAAATACTTTTGAGTAGCTTGCGGCACCCTCCATTAAAAGTGTCCGATTATTAAGCTAATACTTTTTTGAATTCCTGAGTTAATATGGGTACTACCTGGAACAGGTCACCCACTATGCCATAGTCCGCTATTTTAAAGATGTCGGCTTCGGGGTCTTTATTGACAGCCACAATAAACTTGNTGTGTGATTTTCCAGGTCTTCTTCCATGGTCGGGACAATTTCTTTTTCAGCAAACTTCTTTACTGAATCAATCAACATTTTTTGTTCTTCAGTTAAGCCAAAGTCCATAGCAATACCTCCATTTTAACTTTAGAGTTTTTTCACTTTATTTTCCGGTAAACACCGGCTTTCTCTTCTCCCTGATGGCCAATACACCTTCTTTATAATCATCCATTTCCGTGACAATAGCCATGTGAGATGAAATCATGTCCAAAGCTGTCCGTAAATCATTAGTCCGCGCACTGGAGTAAACTGCTCTTTTAATCATCTGTACACATACCGGTGGGTTATCGGCAATTTTCCCGGCCATTTCCATCGCTGCATTTTCCAATTCGGCAGCAGGCACCACTTTGTTAACCATGCCGATTTCCCGGGCCTCCTCAGGGGAAATGAAATCAGCAGTCCATAAAAGTTCAAGGGCTTTGGCTGCTCCAACCAGCCTGGGCAGATAGTAACAGCCGCCATCACCCGGCACTAAGCCAGCTTTAACATAGCCTGCAGAGAGCTGGGCAGTATCGGCACAAATCCGGATATCACACATCAGGGCCATATCCAATCCGGCTCCCACTGCAACCCCGTTAATGGCACAGATTACCGGTTTATCCATGGCGTCCAAAGTAAGTGCCACCCGATGGATATGTTTCATTAAGGCCGATTTACGGTCTATTGCTTTGTCTCCCCAGCATTCACCACTATGATCATCTGCAACAAAGCCTTCCCCAGCCAGCATACTTTTGACATCGCCCCCGGCACAAAAAGCCTTGCCAGCCGCTGTGATGACTACTACCCGAATGGCGGGGTCATCCTGCGCATCCTGAAGGGCCTTGGTCCAGCCATTAATCATAGGCAATGAAAAAGCATTAAAGGCTTCTGGCCGGTTAAGAATAATTTTGGCAATTGCACCATCTTTCTGGTAGATAATATGGTCTACCTTATTTTCCACAGGTGTTTTAGTTTTTTTCAGAGATGATACACGAGACATTTTAAAACCCTCCTTAGAATGACGTCCGCTTAGCCGTTATGCGTTCCTGCATATTTAGAACACGATTGCATTATAGAGATCTTTTTCTACCCTTAAGTATATATTGCTATGATGGAAATTTCACTCTATTTTCTGCAAGCGGTTGTTTTTTAAATTAAATGGTAGTTTTACGCCTCCAAATGGTTATAGACGATTTTGGCGGCTGTTGCGCCGCTGCATACGTAATGCTCACAAATAGCTTTTTGTTCGATCTTTGTTCACTAGACTAATGCCTTTTCGTTTCCCCCTAAAACATTATGCCCCACTGCATAGAGCAGAAGGGCATTCCCTTATTTATTATCTTTGATTTTCTGAAGTTTTCTGACTACGGTAGACTGATTTACTCCCAAAGCCTCCGCTGCTTTTATAGTTGTACCATAGCACGTCATAGCCATGGTCACCAGAATCTGTTCAACTTCGTCAACTGCTTCCTTCAAGGGCAGGATCCCAGCCACCGTTATAGTTTTGCCATGTTCCGGTTCCTGCCTGCCGAGAACAGCACCCACTTCTTCCAGAGTAATTAATTTGCCTTTAGCCGTGACGACAAGCCTTTCCACTACATTGGCCAATTCCCGTACATTTCCCGGCCATTCATAATTCAGCAGGAAGGTAACAGTCTCAGGGGATAATTCCTTATCAAGGCTGTAACGGTTATTATAGTCAGCTAAATAATATTGAAGCAGGGACAATACATCCTCATTGCGCTCTCTGAGGGGAGGTATTTTTATAGGTACCACATTTAAATGGAAAAACAGTTCCTCTTTAAAGGTACCTCGTTTTACTAACTCAGTTAGCGGGTCTAGGGTAGCAGCGATGATTCGCACATTTACCGGGACCGCCTGCCTGCCGCCCAGAGGCATGACCTCTTTATCCTGCAGAACCCGCAGCAGTTTAGCCTGCAGAGCGAGAGTTAATTCCCCTATTTCCTCCAGGTAAAGGGTTCCCAGGTCAGCCAGTTCAAAGAGACCCGGCTTATCTTTATTGCTTGCTCCGGCAAAAGATCCGGCCGTATATCCAAACAGCTCCGTTTCCAGAACTTGCTCAGGCACCGATGCGCAGTTAATTTTTAAAAAGGGGCCCTTCCGGCGTTCGCTGTGCAGATGAATAAACCTGCCAATATCTCCTTTGCACACTCCACTTTCCCCGATTAACACAACCGGGGATTCGACCTGACTCACCCGCAGAGCCAGGTCGAAAACATTGCGCATTACCTCTGAACAGTACTCAATTTCTTTTGGTGGTTTCAAATGAGTACGCATTTCCGCAATTTCCGACTGGTATTGCAGAGACAGCAGTTGACTCTCTTCGAGGGCTTCCCGCAAGCCCTCCAATTCGGTCATATCCCTGATGTTGATGATAATTTTACTAAGCACTCCGTCTTCATCATGAACCGGGTTACCTGAAATCACCAAGGAATTATCAGCAGAAGGGCTTTCCACAGCCCTGACCGGGCCGCCCTCTTTTTTGACCATATTTATTATATTATTGGTCAGAATCCCTTTCTCAATTAATTCACGAAAGGGTTTCCCCACCAAGTCTTTCCTGGCGACACCCAAAACCCTTTCAACCGCCGGGTTGCAGCGCTGGATTTTGCCACCGGAGTTACAAATAATAATCCCATCAAATGAAGAATCTACTATCGTACCCAGTTCTTCGTTTAATTCCACAACGCTGCGCAATTCTTTGGAAATTAGCTCTAATTCAGAAACATCCTGAAAAACCCCCACTGCTCCAATCACTTCGCCATCTTTGATGATGGGCGTCCGATTGGTGATATACTGCCGTCTGCCGACTTTAAACTTGACCCCAAATTCAGGCGTTCCGGTACGCACCACATCCAACAGTCCCGTCGGTACAACCACTTCATTTAAAAAGCGCCCCACCGCCTCTTCCCCGGTTGACCTTGTGGGTTCTTCAGCTGCAGGGTTTAGAGATGTAATAATCCCGTGTTTGTTGATGGCTATAATCCCATTGTGGGTTGAATTAAACACGGCCTCCAGTTCCTGGCGGCGAAGGTAAGTATGTTGGAAATAAGCCTGCCCCAAGGCGTACTTGGAAACCACCCCGGTAATTTCTTCCTGCTGGTTTAATACCGGGAAGATATCAAAGGGTAAATCCCAAACATCCTCCAACAACGCATCTTCCTTTAATGGTAGATAGCGGGCTGTAACAAAATCAATAGCTTTATCCCCTGCTGTAACCCCTTCTAAAGCCCGTTCCAAAATCTGTTCTTTGGTGACCATTCCCAGCAAACGTGCCTGTTCATTGACCACGGGAAGGCCCTCAACTTTCTTTTCTTTCATCAGAGCCAAGGCATCCCCGATAGTATTGTGATGATACAGGCATATAGATAAGCGCGTCATTACTTGGCCTACTCGCAGCACAGTCTCTCCCTCCAATTTCTATTGCCGAGTGTTTTATTCAGTAAAACAAAGAGTAAACCAGAGACAAGAGCGGATACAAACCTGAAACCGGACATTCCAGCCTATCTCCTCACTTTGCCCCTGGTTCACCCGCGCTAAAACAAATCCTTATAATTAGTGCAGTAAGGAAACATAAATACCGGCTAAGATAGCTGAAGTGATTACTCCACTGACGTTAGCTCCCATTGCAAAGGGCAGGATAATCGAGTGGGGGTTATCTTTAGAGACTACTTTTTGAGCTACCTTAGCCGTTGTCGGGACACAGGAGACGCCTGCGATTCCTACAACAGGATTAAATTTACCCTTGGTGATAAAGTACATCACGTAACCGCCGATAATGCCACCGATTCCCGAAAGGAGCAGGGCGAGCATGCCCAGAATTAAGATTTTCAAAACAGTGGGATCCAAAATGGTATTAGCTTCGGTCAGTACCCCCAGGAGCAAACCTAAGAAGAAAGTTGAACCATAAAGCAGAGGTCCTTCAAGGAAAGATACAAAATGCCTAATCCCGGATTCTCTGATGGCTACGCCAAGGAAAAAGGACATAAATAGCGGTGCCGCCATAGGGAACAGGAGAGACAAGACCACACAGGCAATAACGGAAAAGGCAATCTTGCCACCTGTCGAAATCTTTGGCAGTGTAGTAGTATCCATCTCTATTTCCCGTAATCGTTTGGGTACCATCAGCTTAATCAGGAAGGGGTAGCCACCATAAGTCAGACTCAAATATAAGTATGCCACAATTGTAATCGGGACAAAAAGATTTTTTGCCATAACCAGGGAAGTGTATAAAACCATGGGGCCATCTGCCCCACCCACCATTGCTACAGAAGCAGCTTCCTGGGGGGTCAGCCCCATAGCCACAGCGACAGGAAAGGTAGCCACTGTTCCCAGCTCAGCGAACATTGCTATCAACATACTGGCGAAGGGTCTGGCCATTACATAGCCGACATCGGTGATGACCCCAATGCCCATAAATACAAAGCAGGCAATCAAACCATTGCTAAAGGTAAAGGTATAAATGGGCTGCAGGAAATCAATCTGCAAAACATCCATGAGTTTTATGGGGTCAGCCAGTGACGGGTCGACAAAAATCGTCCCCATCCTCTTCCCTTCCAAAAACAGAACTGCAGAGTTGACAGCCGCCATCCCAAAACCCATGGGAATCATGATTAATGGTTCCAGAGTCCCCTTGACACCAAAGCAGACCAGCGCACAACCCAGAATAATCAGCATAATCCGCGCGGTTGCAATAATTGGCTCAGCTTCAAATAAGGTGCCTATTCCCTGGAATAGATCAAAAAAGCTCATATAAAACATGCCTACCTTTCATACCGCAGAACTTTTTTCGTCATTAGTCACATCTTACCACCTTAGAAAAAAGCCACTTATGATTTTTTTGTACTGGCATTGATAGCCATAAAACACAGTTTAATTAAAAAAGCCACTATCATGGAGATTATAAACCCCAGCGAAAAAACTTCCAGTGCAATAATAGTCGCCTCAAACATTTCCGCACCCGCCCTTTCTATTTGGTACGTTTTGCCGGAATCCTAAGAAATTACCGCCAACTCATCTCCAACCTCTACTGTTTGGCCTGCCTGGACCAGAATCTTAGCAACAGTGCCGTCCCGGGGTGCAACAATATCGTTTTCCAGCTTCATAGCTTCCAGAACTAAAATCGCCTGTCCCCGCTTGACCGCATCGCCTTCCTTGACCAGAAGTGATAATATTTTACCAGCCATAGGAGCGACAACCACCTTCCCAGCTCCGGAGCTTGCCGGTGCCTTAGGTGCCTCAGCCGGCTTACCGGCCGCAGGAGCCTTGGCCGGAGCCGGCGCGGGAGTAGGAGCAGGAGCAGGCTGGGTTCTCTGAGCACCGGTAGTGCCCGGTGCGTCTTTTTCTGCCACTGCGACATCATATTTTTGTCCATTCACGGTTACTGTAAAATGCCTTTTCATCAATATGCCTCCTCGAATCATTGTTTTTGACTTTATCCGATGGCTAAACCGATTGTATAGATGCTATGGAATGACGATCCAAATCCTCATCATCTAAATATGCTGCTATAGCAGCGGTAATAACTGCCACCACCTGGGGGGAAACCCCGGTAGTCGTCGTTCCTTCAGCTTTTCTTTGCTCTGCTCCCGAACTAGATTCAACAGCCTCCGCAGTTTCAACTGCCCTCACCGGCTCAGCTGTTTTTATAGTTTCAACTTCTCTTACAGTCTCAACAACTTTTATTGCTTCAACCGCTCTTATTGCTTCCAATATGCTTTGCTGTTGAGCCTCAACTTTTTTCTCCAATGAGTACAGGTTATCCCCATTGGTCCTTAAAAAATAAGCCACAATTATTAGCAAAATCACGTTTAGAATCAGAACTACCATAATCGCCGTATCCGTCATAAACACCCCCATTCAGAGCGAATTTTCAAACAATGAACTGATCCTAATCAAGGCGAGTGAACTCGTTCAACTAAAGTTGAACATCGAGACTTCGGCGGGGGAGTCAACCCCCACCGAAGCGGAGTACGGGGAACCACTCCCACTTATAGAAGCGGGAGTCTTACGACAGAATCAAATTTAACTATCTGTTCTTGGCTTCGCCCAAGGCAATACCGGAAATAACAAGTTTCTGAATGTTGGAGGTTCCCTCTACAACCTGGTAGGACTTGGCATCACGCAGGTAGNTGTGTGATTTTCCAGGTCTTCTTCCATGGTCGGGACAATTTCTTTTTCAGCAAACTTCTTTACTGAATCAATCAACATTTTTTGTTCTTCAGTTAAGCCGAAGTTCATTCACGTTCTCTCCTTTTTGGTCCTTAATTTAGCGTTTAGGTAACCCGGTAGCCCGAAGTTATTTTGCTACCCCTTGATAATCCTTGGCAGTATCATTTGATGAATAGGGGTGATAGCTTTTGGATTTTGGTAATTAGCCCCAGTAAAGGCTACACAATACTTCCTTAAATCCGTCAGGGAAATTAATTCATCCACAAAACCGCGCTGTGCACAGTATACCGGTCGGGACTTATCATAGTAGTCTTTGTTCATTTGGTTCATTTTGTCGATTACCGGATCGAGAGGCTTACCCGAATCCTGTTCCTTCACCAGACGCCTGGCGTAAGAGGCTGCGGCGGCCGTTTCCCCGTGCATAACATAAATCTCGGTAAGCGGGGTGCCAAGGGTAAAGGCATTGTTATGATTTGCCTGGGGGCCTCCCATAATATAGTGGGCGGCAGCAGAACCTTTCCTGAGGACGACACACATCATCGATATATCAGTTTTTTCGATAGAATAGATTAAGCTTTGACCGAGAGCCAACAGCTCAGCGGCCTCCGGCAGATCGCCGACATCGATGCCCGTAGTGTCCTGCAGCCAAATTATGGGGAGGTTATCCCGTCCGCAGAAGGTTACAAATTCGCTCTGCTTGATAAGTCCCTGGCGATAGTGTTTACCGCCTACACCGGGGTATTGACCCTGGGCGTATTCCGGATAGCCCGGGAATACACCCTGGCGGTTACCGATAATCCCTACCGGAAAACCATCAATTTTCGCTATCCCGGTAACCACTTCCGGGCCGTAATCAGGCCGGTATTCCATAAATTCGCTGTTGTCAGTAAGGCGGGCCACAACCTGCATAACATCATAAGGCCTTTTTTGATTAAAGGGTATAACACGATTTAAGTCTTCGCCCGGCAGTGTCGGTTCAGCCGGCTCAGCTACTCTGAAGAAGCTGGGCTGATAGGCCGGCAGAGCCTTCATATATTCTTTGATACCGTCCAGAACTCCTGTTTCCGTATCGTGGACTTCGCTGAAATAAGCAGTTTCATCGAAATGTGTTTCCACACGGCCCGGGGCTTTGGCCTTAAATCCTTTGGTTGCTTCAATTAAAGCCTGAGCTGACTCCTGATCAAAATAACCCTTGGGATTCATCCCCCCAACAATACCCGCCCCACCAACAGCTATGTTGGCATCTTTGTGGGCCAGCAGGATTGTGGGACTGATACCCTGATAACCACCACCTGCCGGGTTGGTCCCATAAATAGCATTAAGAATGGGAATGCCCAGTTGGTTTAACTCTGCATGCCGATAAAAACAAGCTCCGCTGCCCCGACGGTCGGCATAAATATTTTCCTGCTCCATCAGTTTGACACCACTGCAGTTAGTGAGCCAAACCAGCGGAACATGCAGCCTTTTAGCCAGATCAGTCACTCTTAAGATGTTTTCCGCCTGACCTGCTATCCAGGCTCCAGCCATGACCTTATTGTCAAAAGCTATGATTACGGCCCATTTGCCTTCAATTTTACCGATACCATCAATTACACCGGTACAGCCCTCTTCATTATCGGCTGGGTTATATAAAGTATGTAAAGGACACCAGGTTCCCGGATCAACCAGATACTCCAACCTGTCATAGGCCGTCATCTGACCCTTTTTGCGCAGGGCGTCAGCAGGAGTACCGGCTTGCTTGACTTTTTCAACAGCTTCACCGATTTGTTGTTCCACTTCTTGAATTGACTTAATGTTTTCTTCAGAACGAGCGATTTCAGCATCACTCAGAGAATAGCCTATTTCAGGCATTTCCTCAAAATAGGGCCTTAAAGGGTACTGTTTTCTAAACATTTTACCTCTCCCTTCCGGTTTTGATTAAGACCTAACTAAAACACGATAATGCAGTAATAACTATGCATTATCGCATAGTTATTACCGTGGTGCATTAACCCCCCCAAGTCTTTAATTACATTCTACATCTTATTGATGCAAGATTCAGGCAGTTTTCTTCCATTGGCATTATTTGGCCTTTAAACGGCAGTTTTTGCCAGTTAAACGGTTTATGCTTATGGTTAATCATGCTGCGCAGATGCATAGTTATTTTTGGGATCGATCGTAAATATACCGGCTCTTAGTTAATTGCCGCCAGAATCGGTCTTCCTTTTTTCGAGCTTACCGGGAGAACCCTTCTTCCATTTAATGCGAAGTCCTTCGCTGGGCACCTTGGCAACTTCCCCCTTGCTCCAAAGATACTTGTAGAACTTGGAAATTGCCACTAAGTGCTCATATATCGACCTCTCCTTAAGATGTTCATACTTTTTCAGAAATGATAGGTAACTCCTTACGTCAAATTGCTTAATATCAACATAAGGCTTACCAACATGGTTATGAAACTTCCGCACCATGTTTACATACATTCTTGCTCTGGATTCAGGCATTTTATTACAGGTAACTAAATATTGACTAAATCCCTCCATTGAACAAGGCATTTCACTACAGTCCGGTTCCAGTTTTATCGTAATGATTCACCATCCTTCCCAGGCATGATCCCAGAGACCATAAACTGCATCATCCAAGGCGCGGTTTCAATTGCCAACTGGGATCGGGCTGCTCCCGATGGGATCCCCAAAAACTTTAGAATACGATAATTGACCTGATGCCTTCACCACGGCGAAGGGTATCATAAGCTTCATTGACCTGGTCCAGGGTGAACTTGGCAGTAACCATTGGGACAACCTGGATTTTACCTATCCGCACCATCTCGATGCACTTGGGGTAATCAACCATGCCGCAGCCCAGTGAACCTATAACCTCCATCTCCCGGTACTGAACACGGGCGGCATTCAGGGTCATAGGCTTTTCGGAATATCCAACTACTGTGAAACGGCCGCCGATACGCAGGCAGTCAAAAGCCTGCTCCATTGTTTTCGGGTTACCGATACATTCTATAGCAATATCAGCTCCGCCGCCGGTTAATTTCCTGACTTCTTTGGATACTTTTTCTACATTCTTAGGATTAATGGTAGCTATCGCCCCAAACTTTTTAGCCAATTCCAGCTTATCATCCATGAGATCTACGGCAATAACAGACCCGCCTACTGCCGCGGCCATCTGCACCATATTAATCCCGATCCCGCCGCAGCCAAATACAACAACCGTATCACCGGCTTTGACCTGAGCCCGGTTTCTGACGGCATGGTACGGAGTGGTAATAGCATCCGCAATAATACAACCTTCCTGCAGGGGAATTTCTTCCGGCAGATGGAAGAGGTCTTTGCCCTGAATTTTGAAGTACTCGGCTAAACCACCGTCAAAATCATTGCCCGGCATTTTCATATTCATACAGATGTTTTCGCGGCCGCTCCGACAGTTTACACAAGTACCGCAGGAAGATACTGCAGGGGCCAGAACGCGGTCTCCGACTTTAAAATTAGTAACACCTGCGCCAACTTCGGCAACGGTTCCGGAAATCTCATGGCCTAAAATTAATGGCGGTTTTTTAAATGTAGGTACTCCGTGGTCCATGTAGTGCAGGTCAGTGTGGCAGCACCCACAGGCAGCCACCTTCACCAGGACATCACCGGTTTCAACTTGTGGTTTTGGAACCTCTTCAATTTTCATAGGCTGATTCGGGCCATAAAATACTGCAGCTTTCATTCGTACTACCTCCTCAATTTATATGATACTTCCATTCTATCCTTTGCTACTATGGTATCGGGGAAGCCCCTTTTTATTTACCCTGCCAAACCGGTTGGCGCTTTTCCATAAAGGCACTCAGTCCTTCTTTGGCATCCGCAGTAACCATTAGATCATTAAGGTATACATCATCTATTGCCTTTAATCCCTCAACAAACCCTTTATTCAGGCCGGCCTTTACAGCCTTTTTAGCGCAAGCCAGCACAACTGGACTCATCTTCATGAACTTCTGCACATACTGCTGCACACCTTCTTCAAAGGAATCAACAGGTACAATGGTATTCACCAGTCCCAGCTTTTCAGCCTTGGCAGCATCGAAGACCTCGCCCCCCAAAACTATTTCCATGGCATTGTACATAGAGGTTAAGCGGGGAAGCACGAGAGCAGCGAGGGGCGGGAATACACCGACAGCAATTTCCGGCTGCCCTAACTTGGCTTTATCCGAAGCCACGACCATATCACACATCAGCACCAGTTCATAGGCCCCGCCTAAGGCTAAGCCATTAACTGCTGCCACAATAGGCTTGTCGTTTTCATACATATTAATGAAGAGTCTATCCAAAACCTCAATCATTTTGTTTACTTTATCAGGTGTGTGATCCGCAACATCAACACCAGCCGAAAAAGCCTTTCCTTCCGCATTTAAGAGGATAATTTTGCCCGTCTCCTGCTTGGTCCATTCAAACGCGTCGGCCAGTTCGGTCAGCATAGGAATATCCAAAACATTGAGCGGTGGTTTGCTCAGGGTTATGGAAATCAAACCGTCCGCATTATTCACCTTAATAAAATTGTAACTCATACGATACCCCCCTGTTCAGTTAAGATATGTCATTCATATGCAGGAAACCTCTCCGATAGGCTCGGAAAAGGTTTCCTAAAAAGTTGATTATTCTACTCTTTACGCTGCGGCATTACGGCGTCAATCAGTTCCTGGGTCATGGGCTTGGCTTCGGTCAGGAGCTGACGGTACTTGATAAAGTCGATTTCTCCTTCGCCGGTAAGCTTCTTGTAGTTGAAGGCGTTAAAACCGAGGTAGGCTTCGTTAACCATGTTAGCGGCCAGCCAATGGCGGTGATTATTTTTGTTCAGATCCCAGAAGTACTTCTTCTTCTGACGCATACCGTCAATGGACATTTGCAGGCAGTGCGGCATAAGGTTAGTCAATTTCCAGAGGATATTATTAACTTCATTGTCCAGCAGGGTAAAGTCTACCTCGCACTCACTAATCAGAGCCTTGGCAGCTTTTGCTGCTTCGCCCCGGACCGTCTCACCATACACAACAGCACCGTCATCAACGTACCGGTCGGTGATAACCTGAGGGTTCCGGACCCATTTGCCGTCTTTCTTCAATACGGGCAGTGCCTTGGAAATCAGGCCCTTCTGCTCCATTTTGTAAGCGCTCCAGAGTTCGCAGGAAATGCAGTTCCACATTGCCTGCTCCATGGTGAGGTTCCAGTGGATGTAGTCAGTTGAACCACCTACCGGGGCCGAGCCGTGTTTCGGTCCAGCCTGGCCGTAGACGGCTAAGTCAGAGGAAATAGTGATATCTGTGGCCATACCGATTTCCTGACCACCGGCAACGCGCATTCCGTTTACCCGGCAAATTACGGGCTTTTTGCACTGGTAGATGGCATCGACCATCGCATTGAACAGGTCCATATAGCTGGCGTATTCACTGGGGTTACCGCTGTAGTATTCAGAATACTCTTTGGTATTGCCGCCGGTACAGAAGGCTTTATCGCCAACAGCGGTGAAAACCACTGCCACAACTGACCGGTCCATCGAGGCACGGTGCATGCCGGCTATTATCCCCTTAACCATCTCGGTGCTGTAGGAGTTATACTGGGCCGGGTTGTTCAGGACGACCCAGGCGCTGAAGAGACCTTCCACAGGATTCCCCTGGGGATCCAGAATGGGTTTCTTTTCGTAAATTATGCACGGGGCTTCTGTCCCAAAATGTTCTTCTCCAAACAAATCGTGGTCCTTAACATCCGTCTGGCGGGGCCACTTAAATAAATCCATTTTTACTCCTCCTTTTACTCCTTGGAATATTTTTATGCAATAATATTTTCATCCAAAACCAATTATCCTACTTTTGTGAACTATTAGTAAATTCCCTCAAGAATCATGCTGCCGCCTTGGCCGCCGCCAATGCAAAGGGTAGCCATACCAAAACGGGTTTTACGGCGCTGCATTTCGTAAACCAGGGTGGTCACCAGCCTTGCTCCGGTTGCCCCAACCGGGTGGCCAAGAGCAATAGCCCCACCGTTAACATTAACTTTTTCCTGATCCAAGCCTAATTCCCTGATCACTGCCAGGGCCTGCGCAGCAAAGGCCTCATTCAGCTCAATGAGGTCAATTTGATCAAGAGTCATGCCCGCCTGCTTCAAAACCTTTTGAGTGGACGCTACCGGTCCGATACCCATGATTTGAGGCGGAACACCGGCAAAAGCGTCATGAACAACTCTGGCCATAGGCTTAATACCCAACTCCTTGGCCTTGTCAGCTGACATCAGCACCAGGGCTGAAGCGGCGTCATTACGCCCGCAGGAGTTTCCAGCTGTAACCGTGCCATCTTTCTTGAAAACCGGCTTTAATGCTGCCAGTGCTTCCATTGTTGATGGCCTGGGCCCTTCATCAGTATCAACAATTATGGAGCCTTTACGGGTTTTTATTTCCACAGGAACAATCTCGTCTTTAAACATCCCTGCCGCCATAGCCTTTTGGCACCTGTCCTGGCTCTGTACAGCAAACCTGTCCTGATCTTCCCGGCTGACATTAAACTGTTCTGCTACATTTTCAGCAGTCTCGCCCATGCCAAATTTGCCGTAAATGGAGGCCGGCTGGCCACCGGGGCCTGCTTCAGTAAGGGAATCCACCAAAACTGCATCCCCTGCTTTATAACCGTAACGGGCATTTCTTAAATAGTAAGGTGCCTGGCTGAGGCTCTCGGTCCCTCCGGCAACAACAACTTCAGATCTGCCGGTTTGAATCTGCATAATACCATTACTAACGGCGGTTAGACCTGCAGCACACTGGCGGTGCACCGTATGGGCCGCAGCCTCCTCAGGAATGCCGGCCAACAAGGAAGATACCCGGGCAATGTTGGCAGCATCTGTGGTCTGACGGGACCAGCCCATGATAACTTCGTCTATTAATTTACCGTCTACACCCGCTCTGGCAACAGCTTCCCGGATAGCAATAGCTCCCAGGTCCTGGGGAGTAACATCCTTGAGAGCGCCGCCGATAACACCAATCGGGGTTCTAACGGCACTGACAATTACTACGTCTTTCATGTTCTACCTCCTAAACACAACTTAAATATACGCTTAACCCATTACCATTCCGCCATCTACCGAAATAATCTGGCCGGTAATATACCTGGAACCCGGTCCGGAGAGGAAGACTACGATTGGGGACATTTCTTCCGGTTGCCCAAAACGCCCCATAGGAACCCTGGCCAGATACTTCTCGCGGAGTTTTTCATCGGTCGCAATTTTGCTGGTCATCTCGGTCTCGGCGAAGGGAGAAATTGCGTTTACCGTGACGCCGTAAGGGGCCAGCTCCCGGGCACATGCCATCGTAAAGGCGATGATGCCGCCTTTGGCAGCAGCGTAGTTAACCTGCCCGATAGTCCCCTGTTGACCGGCGGATGAAACGATATTAATAATAGAACCGGTTTTTCTTTCCATCATGTTGTGGCACACTGCCTGGGTAGTCAAAAAGGTCCCTTTGAGGTGGGCCTGGATTACCGCGTCCCAGTTTTCTTCTTTCATCTTGTGCAGCATTGCAGGCTTAGTAAACCCGGCACAGTTGACCAGAATATCCACTTGACCAAAAGTCTCCAGGGTCTTCTTGACCATATTATCAACATCTGCTTTTATACCAACATCAGCTTTCACAGGAAGGGCTTTTCTGCCAAGTGCTCTAATTTCCTTGACCACATCTGCTTCATCGTCGATGCGCCGGCCTGATATCACTACATCAGCACCTGCTTTGGCCAGATCCACACAAATCGGGTGGCCTATTCCACCCTGACCCCCGGTAACAATCGCGACTTTACCGGCTAAATCCATTATACAATCACCCTCTCAATTTCATTTTTTCCTACTCTAATTAAATCTGTAGTCCGCTACCTATACACTATGATTGTACATAAAAATGAATGGCGGCTCATTACCTTTTTCCCCAATTACCTAATTTCCAGGCTAAGCGGTCGTATTTTGGTTTTTGCGGTTGTTTTGCCTCCCAAACGGATCTCCAGCACCCACCAGCCCCTACTCATACCGTTTATTGTTGTATTTTACCGTTTAACCTCATTTTTATGCCGTTAGCACGTTTATGTTTTGTTGCATTTGCCCGTAAAGAATACTTGCTCAATTGCATAGTGTCATTCTCCGGAACGTAAGCTGCAGTAAGGGATTCCTATTGAGAGAATGCAATAGTGCACAAATGTCGGCAGCGAAGGTAACCAGTACAATAAAACGACCCCTTAACAGAAATTAATGAACCACAAAATGGCTTAATCGTTATTGATCCCCTATTCGACTGATTAATTGCCAAATGTTACCCTTAAGCCGGCAATTTGCCGTTAAAGCCCCAGACTGCATGATAAAACCGGGCAACATGGCATTAACTATCCTAAAGCAACAGACTTAAAAAAAGTGCCCCCCAACTTAAGTTATGGGACACTTTGTGTAATTATGCATGGCGGAATATCTAATAAATAAGAAGGCTTATTTTGCCGGTTTCTCTTTTTCAATCATTTCGGCAATCCGTTCCCGGAGTTCCCGGCGCAGAATCTTGCCGGCCGGGCTTAGAGGAAATTCATCAACAACTTCAACTCTTTCCGGCAGCTTGAATTTGGCAATATTCTGTTGTTTTAAAAACTCAATCAGTTCTTCAAAAGTAATGGTTTCACCTTTTTTAGGCATAACCCAGGCGCAGGCACGCTCTCCATACACCTCATCCGGCATTGCCACAAGACATACATTGAGCACCTTGGGATGCTGCAAAACCAGGTTTTCTATTTCTTCACAGCTGATTTTTTCACCACCGCGGTTAATTAGGTCCTTAATCCGGCCTTCGGTATACAGATAGCTGCCAATTTTCACCACTACGTCCCCGGTTCTATAGAAACCGTCGGAAGTAAAGGACTTGGCGTTGGCTTCCGGGTTATTATAATAACCCCTGATTGTATACGGGCCGCGGCAAATCAATTCACCTTTTTGGCCGTCAGGGACTTCATGGCCTGACTCATCCACTATTTTTATTTCATCAGCAGGAGAAATCGGGGCTCCGGAACTGTTCAGGATCAGATCCTCACCGTCATTCAAACGGGTCAGATTCAGCAAGCCTTCTGCGGTGCCGAATACCTCCTGATGGATGCAGCCAAATTTTTCAATCAGTTTTTTACGTAATTCCGGTGCCAGCCTGGCCCCACCGTTCTGAATGACCTTAAGAGATTCCAGGTTATATTTATCCGGGTCAGAAGAGTTCACCCACATGGAAACCAGCGGAACAGCAGCCGGAATGATGGTGACCTTTTCTTTTTCTACCAGAGCAAATACCGAGTCGGGGTCCATGGCGGGAGAAATTACCACCTTGCCGCCATAAGCATATGTAGCCAAAATTCCCGGACAGGCCAGGTTATAGTTGTGAGCCAGGGGAAGAAGTCCCAGGAACACTGTATTCTCATCAAATTCAGATACCATGCCGCACTGCCTGCTGTTATAAACATAATCATTGTGGGTCCGCGGGATAAGCTTGGATAATCCGGTAGTCCCCCCGGACAGTAACATTAAAGCTACTTCTGACGGGTCCGGCCGCGTTTTGGCGGCTAACCCCGCCCATTGTTCTTCTACAGGGGCATCTAGTAATTTCGGGATAGATATCTGGCTGCCTTTAGCTTCCCCGACTACAAATACATATTTTAATTGAGGATCATTTTGTTGTACTTCCTCCGCCAGTTCCCGGTAGTCGAATTTGCGATAAACATCAGGGATCATATAGGCTACAGCACCGGAACCTTTAACGAAATGTTTGATTTCATTCTGCCGGTGTGCAGCCAAGGCCATGACTGGAATTACGCCGATTTTAACCAAAGCTAAAAAGCTGTAAACAAATTCAGCGATATTGGGCAGCTGGAAGACTACACGGTCCCCCGGCTTTAGGCCGCTAGCCAGGAAATGGCCGGACAGCCTTTCTACTTTTTCTTTGATTTGTTCATAGGTTACACGCCGGTCTTCGTAAACGAGGGCTTCTTTGGGGCCGTGTTTGGCGATAGTCTCCTCAACCATTTCCCAAAGGGTAATGTCTGTCCAGTATCCTTTTTCATGATATAGTTTCACAAACTCCTCCGGCCATGGCGTACAATTCTCTAACATATTTCTCCTCCTTAAAATTTATTGCAGCGGTGACTGCGCACTCCTTTTTTATCTTTAAAAATAATTCTAGCAAAAAAAATGCCAACGAATATGTTTTCGTTGGTTATTATTTAATACTTTCCGAAATATTTTCATCTTTCGCCGAACAGGCAGTTCAAAAATTAATTGGTCAAAAAAAGCAGCTGAATGGTCAATGTTCAAGCGAATAAAAATGCAAATCATCTGAAAGGAAATTGCAAAGAAAATACTAAAGACCGAAAAACCGTCTTCGGAAAGTAATCTTTCCAGGGACGGTTTGATTGGAAAGATATTTTTCCATTCGGAATATTTTCTTGCCAAGTTTCAAGTAGATTTATATTTCTTCAATTTATTTAAAACCGTTGTATGAGATATGCCAAGAACTTCGCCGGTACGGCGCGAGTTTTTGTATTTCCTGAATGCTTTTAAGATAAGCTCTTTTTCTTTTTCTTCCAAAAACTCTCTAAGCTGCGGGATGTTTTCGTCAAACTCCTGATAAGAGAGTACATCTGCATTTTCATTGTTGTTTTCTATATTACTTTGCATCGTTTCCAAAAATTCACGTACACCGATAACATCTCCAGCACTAATCAGGATTAAGCGCTCTAAGACATTTCTGAGTTCCCTGACATTACCAGGCCACTGATAATCGATAAAATGCCTTAACAGCTGGGATGTAACAACTTTCTTGCTCTTATATCTTTTATTTAACTGCCCGAGAAAATACTCTGTCAGGGCAGGGATGTCCTCTAACCTCTCGCGCAAAGGCGGAATCATAATAGGAATTACGTTAAGGCGATAATACAGGTCAGATCTAAACCTATTTTCTTGCACCATCTCGGTAAGGTATTTATTACTGGCGGCAATTATCCGCACATTGACTTTAATTACATTCACGCCGCCTAACCGGATAAACTCTCCATCCTGCAGGACCCGAAGAAATTTCCCCTGCAGTTCCAAAGGCAGATCCTCAATTTCATCCAGGAACAGAGTGCCCTCGTCGGCTAACTCGAAGAGGCCCGGTTTCCCTAAATTACTGGCCCCGGTAAAGGCCCCTCTGGCATAACCAAATATCTCCGACTCCAGCAGATGGCCCGGCAGGGCACTGCAGTTGACTTTAAGAAATGCCCCTTGTCTTTTACTCCAGATGTGAACCAGTTTGGCCAGTACCTCTTTGCCAACACCTGATTCGCCCTGCAGCAAGACTGAGGCATTACTGTCAGCAACACGCCTGGTCAGTTCAACTAAGTCCAGCATCTTGTGATTATTGGTAATCAGATTATGGGAACGCAATTCATCTTCCATCCGCTTGTTAAACTCAGTCCGCAGCTGACCGCTGACTTCCAGGGATTGAGCCAGCTGCTCCTGTAAATTGGTGATTTCAGACATATCTTTAACATTAGTAACAACTCTAACCACTTTTCCGGCATCGTCAAGAACCGGCGTCGAAGTTACCATGACCTCTTTACCTGTCTCTATCTTGTTCAAACCGGTAACAGTTCTCTTCTCAAGCCGCGCTCGCTTAGCTATTGGCTCATGTGAAAAATAGCCTTCTTCCTGCAGTTTGTCTATTTTTTTATTCAAATAACACTCCCTGGGAAGATCAGTAACTCTTAAGAGGGAATTATTTATTTTAACAACCTTACCCTCTCCATCGGTAATAATTATCCCGTCATGGGAAGATTCAATAATCCCCTCTAATTCCAGGTTAATTTGCTTAAAAGCTTCTAATTCAGTAACAACTTCTTCCCATTCAGTAATATCCTTAAACACGGTGACCGCCCCTACAATTTTTCCGTTGCTTAACCAGGGAGTCCGGTCAGTCATAAAAATTTTGTCTTTGTAATAAAACTTCTGATTATAGGAGCCCTGCCCTGTTGTGATAACATTGGGCATTTGGGTGTTTGGCACTAATGCAGTAATGGGTTTTCCAATCGGGTCATTACCTGTCTCCAGCATTTCACGGGCCCTCTGGTTACAGACAACAACCAACCCTTCTCGGTTAATGGCAATAACCCCATCATGAATGCACTCAAACAAAGAAGGGATATCTTGTTCCTTAAGCATATCCTGACCAGGCATAAAACTCCCCCTTTGCCTAAAGTCTATCACAAATGAGGTTTTTGGACAAACAAAAAGGAAGCAACTCATAAGTAATAACTTACAAGTCACTCCCGGTTGATTGATACATATAATAATTCATTTAATGACCGACTCCCAGGTATTGATGCTGAATTGCGGGATTATCTGCCAGTTCCTTTGGGGTACCGGAAAATACCACCTGCCCTTTGTTTAAGACAAATACATTGTCCGCAATTTTCAGGGCCATATTGATATTTTGTTCTACCAAAAGGACTGAGACTCCCATGTTCTTCAATTCG
>JAVSMW010000007.1:228986-247453 GCA_032027005.1 Thermincola sp.
CAGTTTCAGTTTGTCAGAGGTATCTCCTTTGAGAGCTTCCAGGCTTTCGGCAATAATCCGGGCGGTATCGTAACCTTCAACTGCTTCACCGCTTGGCTCCTTGCCATACTTTTTCTTAAAGTCTGCAATAAATTTTTTGTTTTCCGGGGTATCCAATGTCAATTGCCAATACAAGCTGCCCTTTACTCCCTCAACGGCAGGTCCCTGAGCCTGGCGAACATCTTCAGCATTCAGCCAGCCGGAGCCATTTAACGGAATATCCTTGTTCAGCCCAAATTCAGCATACTGCTGAACGAAACGAACTGCATCTGTACCGGCAAAGAAAGCATACACGGCATCAGGCTTAGCTTTTTTGATTTCCTGCAGATAAGTCCCAAAATCATTGGTCCCCAGTGCCGGCCAAGCTTCACCTACAACTGTGCCGCCGGCAGCTTTAAAGCCTTTCAAAAACCCATTGATATGCTCTTTACCGGCAACATAATTTGAACCAATAATGAAAACGTTTTTACCCAGATTTTCATATGTCCACTTACCATTAGGATAGTTCACCTGTTCATTGGTAAAAGACGCTCTGTATAGATAATCGCTCTTCTTTTCTCTGGTCAGTGCGGCAGCTCCGGCATGCGCTACCAGGAAAGGCACTTTGTTCTGATCAGTGTAATCTCTGATAGCAATGGCTATTGCACTGTTGGCAACCCCAGCCAGCATTTCAACCTTATCGGATTCCGCTAATTTTTTGGCCTTACGCAGCCCTGCCTGCGGGTCGTTTTCTTCATCTTCCTCAAGCAGCTTAATTTCACGGCCACCGGCCTTCCAGCCAATTTCGTCAAAATACATTTTCATGCCATTAACCAGGTTTTCACCTAAAGTCGCGAAGACACTGGACTTAGGCACAATCAGACCAATTTTGAAGGGCTCGGCTGAACTGCCGGAAGCACCGCTATTGCTATTGCTGTTGCTGTCACTGCTGCTGTTACTGCCGCTATTGGTGCTGCCACCGCCGCATCCCGCCAGGGGCAATACTATTATACTTAGTACTGCAATCACTAATACTATTTTACTGATCTTTAAATTGTTTAATTTAATCACCGTCGAAAGACCTCCTTAAGTTAGTAGAATTTCTGAAAACACCAGGTAACCGGGAATCATTATTTAATTCACTTTGTTTGATTTGAGGTAAATTTTATTCTTCACCCCCCATACGAGCTGTCAATTTTCCCCTCAATCAAACAATAATTCATTTTACCAACTGAATTATTGTTAATTATGCGTTGGTTCGACAAATTAATCTACCCTTAAAAACCCAATGGGCAAACTATTAACTTAAACGGTAGTTTTTTACGCTCAGACCGGCTCATTGTAAATTCCCCTCTGCTCCAAATCCTCGCCAACATAGCCCAAGTCTATTTCCTGCAAATACTCTTTAGTGGGAACGCCCTCAAGATTAAAGCCCCGGAATTTGTAATACGCATCCAGAAGCTCCTTCTCAAGCACAGGGAACCTCTTTTTCCAACTATTTTCCGGTACTTTATCGTCTTCCCTCCGCATACCTCTCCTGGCATTAAAAGCCCTGATTAAAGTCCGGTTCCTCCTGGCTATCTTTGTCAGCCCCTCTTCATCCAAAGGAAATCCGGTTGCAGCTGAAATAATCGACGGGTAATTGTGCATATGATAGGGCGGCTTCAGGTTCCATGCCGACATACCTGTACATATTCCGGCGGAGTCATCAATGTAGTGCATCCTCTCCATCCAGTCAACAAGTTCACAGCATTCCTGGATCCCGGGGTAATACGGAAAGGAGAATTCGCCGCGCGGCTCCCATTTCAAGAACCACTCTATAAATCGCTGGTCAGGAACCTGGGTCCAATCTTTGGCAAATTCCAGCCTCTCCTCCATCGTCGGAAAAGGTGACTGCGGATACTGCCCCTGAATCTGGGTAATATTTGCCTTTTCCCCAGTACTCATCATTAGGAAGTAAATTGGGTTTAACATGCCAAGTTTGGCAGGCGCCTGCTCGTGTTTCTTAATGTTACAGTGAGCGTATTCTTCCGCGCCGTTGCCTATCTGTTTGGCGGCCCAATAAGTGCCATTGGCTAATACATCTCCAATCCCCTCACGCCGCACAATCCTGTCAAGTAAATAGAAGAACCTCCCTTCATTATCAGAGGGCATTCCGGGAAAATCCTTGTCAGTCAATATACCGGCCTCCAACAGTTCAAGGGCAAAAGCTATAACCAGCGGTGTCGAATAACCATCCACTCCATATTCCGTGGCCCGTTGACCTATTATAAAGCCAAATTCCAGGTCGGAGTATGCTGCCATTGTATAAGTAATTTTTGAGAAGCATTTCATGAAATATTTGGGAAGTCCCGGGACAGAAACCAATCCCCCGCACGCATTTGAGCAGTTGTAGCAGCTTACCAGCCGCGTTCGAACACTGTCTTGAATCCTCTTCCATCTCTCATCAACTTCAGGGGTCCAAAAATCTTTTCTGCGGGTCCGGGCGTTTCCCCAATGGAAACTCTCAGTATGCCACTTTTCATCATGATATCTCATCTCCTGCGGCGCTCCGAGCCCCGCGTTATGGAGCGGTTGATACGGCTGCAGATTCTTCCCGCGGACTTTTGCATATGCCATTACTTCGTTGATTTGCTTCCACAGGTCAGCCGGGCGAGCGATATTGATATCCTTTGTCCCGCGTACAGCTATCGCCTTCAGCCCCTTATCCCCCATGACAGCGCCTAATCCAAGCCGGCTGGCACTGGACTTACCCTGCTCGATGGAAGCAAAATAAACCCTGTTTTCACCAGCCATACCAATAGCAGCCACATGAGCCTGGGGCTCCTTCAATTCTTCTCGAATCAAATCCTGTGTTTCAACAGCTCCTTTGCCCCGCAAGTGTGCAGCATCACGAATTTCAACTTGATCGTCTTTTATCCACAAGTAAACTAATTTGGGTGATTGACCGCGTATAATCACTTTGTCATAACCGGCATACTTTAATTCCGGCCCAAAGAATCCCCCCATCATTGAAAAGCCCATAAACCGGGTCTGCGGAGAAACAGTGGTAACCACAGTCCGATTAGCACCGGTAGCAAAGGTGCCGCAAAGAAGACCTGCGCCAAATATAAGCAAATTATCAGGTGAAAAAGGCTCAACTTCGGGACCAACCCTATCCCACATTACCTTGGCGTTACTACCTAACCCTCCAAGATGGTGTTCAGTTACTCTTGGGTCGGTTTCTACCCGCTCAATGTTACCTGTGGATAAATCAATTTCTAAATTGTAGCCTGTCTCTGCATATCTCAATTTTAAAGCCCCCTAGACATTACCTTTTCCTGCTGCTTCTTTTTCCTCTGCCAATTTTGCCGCTATCTGTTCACGCAAGGTCCGCTTAAGGATTTTGCCGACATTGCTCAGAGGGAAACTATCTACTATTTCCAGACGCTCGGGCAGCTTAAATTTGGCAATGCCTTTCGTTAATAAAAAGTCAATCAGTTCCTTAAAGGTCAACATCTCACCAGGCCTCGGAATGACATAGGCACATCCCTTTTCTCCGTATACTTCATCAGGCATAGCCACCAGGCAGCAGCTTTTCACCTTGGGATGGGCGGAAATAAACCCTTCGACTTCTTCACAGCTGATTTTTTCGCCACCACGGTTAATCAGGTCCTTAATCCGGCCTTCAGAATATATATACCGGCCGAATTTGCGCACAACATCACCCATACGGTAAAACCCTTCTTTAGTAAAGGCATGGGCATTGGTTTCGGGAACATTATAATAGCCCCGAATCGTATAAGGTCCTCTGACAATCAGTTCTCCGGCTTCGCCGTCGGGCAGTTCATTGCCGTTCTCATCAATGACCTTGATCTCATCATCTTCACAAACAGGAGCCCCGGAGCTATTTAATAAATGTTCCTCCTCATCATTCAGGCGGGTCAGGTTCAAAAGGCCCTCTCCGGTCCCGAATACTTCCTGGCAGATACAATGGAATTCTTCCATCAGACGCTGGCGTAAATTACCGGGCAGTTTGGCTCCGCCGGTTTGAATAACCTTCAGGGAACCTAAATCATATTTACCCAAAATGGGAGAATTAAGCCACATATTAACCAATGGGGTGGCAATAGATGTTACAGTTACCTTTTCTTTTTCAATTATCGGCCATACAGTCTCTTCGTCGGTCCCCGGAGACAGGACAACAGTACCTCCGTTGAAAAAGGCGGCCTGAAGCCCCGGCGAACCTAAAGCAAAGTTGTGGGCAATAGGTAAAATGGCCAGGTATACTGTGTCCTCACTGAACCCGGCGACTACCCCGCTGGCCTTGGAGTTTAGAACATAGTCATTATGGGTCCTCGGAATTAACTTAGGCATAGCGGTGGTTCCACCAGAAAGGAGCATCAATGTAACTTCACAGGGATCTGGGCGAAAACCTGACAAAAAGGCTTTGACCTCTTCATCTTCAGCGGGTTTTTCCAGCAGCTCGTCGAGCCCGATTTGACCAGGCTGCGGCTCACCCACAACAAAGACATATTCAAGACAGGCGGCTTCTGCCCTGATCTCTTCGGCCATTTCCCGGTAATCAAACTTTCTGTACTGGTCAGGCGCAAAGTATGCCCTGGCCCCTGAAAATTTAATAAAATGACCGATTTCTGTTTTGCGATGGGCTGGCAGAGCCATGATAGGAATGACCCCGATTTTAACCATGGCATAATAAGCAAACACAAACTGGGGTATGTTCGGCAGTTGCAGAACCACTCTGTCCAAAGGCTTAAGACCGGTTTTCACCAGATTTGAGGCCAGGTTGTTTATTTTTTCGCCAAGCTCCGCGTAAGTATAACGCTCATTATTATAAATCAAAGCTGCTTTTGATGGATATTTTTTGATGGAATCTTCGAGCACTTCATATAAAGTACGGTCTTCCCAATATTCTTTTGCCCGGTACAGTTTTTGAAACTCTTCCGGCCAAGGCGTACATCCTGCTAACATTTTAGATTCCTCCTATCAAGATTTGTATGAGATTTGTCTCACTCATTATAAATAGCAAAAAAAATACCAACGAACCCTTTTCGTTGGTATTTTCCTGATAATAAATTTATGGGAATCCTGTTTTTTGTTTAACAGGTCAAGATAAAAATTAATTGGTCGAAAAGAAACAGTGAATGGTCAATGTTTAGATATAGAAAATATTGTATTTTCAAGAATAGGCGTCTTTACTGTCAAATCCCGCCACTAGAAAAAGGTGCTTGGAACAATTTCTTTCCAAACCCCCTTTAAAAATGGTGCGTAATGTTTCCAAGTGGAAACATTACGCACCAAAAGTCTTCATATTGGACCTGTCGCCAAACCGAGTAAAATAATTATCTGACTAAAGATCTTCGTTGATTTCGTCATCACGATATTTCTGAAGTTTTCTTAATACTGCGGTATGGGAGAGCCCCAATACTTCACCAGTACGGCGAATATTCTTGTATTTTTTATATGCCCCAAGGATTAACTCCTTTTCCCTCTCATTCATCGCTTCTCTAAACCGTGGAAATTCTCCGTCACTCCCACGAGATGTAAGTATACCGGCATTTTCACTTTTGTCTTTTTTTATTTCATAGTCTGAAATCCTAAATTCTTTTTCTTGAATAACATCGCCTGGGCTAATCAGAACCAGCCTTTCAACCACATTTTTCAGTTGCCTGACATTGCCGGGCCATTTATATTCAATAAAATTTTTCAATAGCTGCGGGCTCATCACCTTTTTAGTATGGTACTTTTCATTCAGCTGATTGAGAAAATAATCTGCCAGTAAAGGTATATCTTCATCACGTTCGCGCAGCGGGGGGATTAATATAGGGACAACATTAAGACGGTAATAAAGATCTGATCTGAATTTACTTTCCTCAACCATTTGAGACAGATCTTTGTTGGCAGCGGCGACAATCCGTACATTTACTTTTATGACCTTGGTTCCACCTAACCGGATGAACTCTCCATCCTGTAACACACGAAGAAACTTTCCCTGCAGCTCTAAGGGCAAATCCTCAATTTCATCAAGAAAAAGGGTGCCTTCGTCAGCCAGTTCGAAAAGACCGGGTTTACCTAAGCTATTTGCTCCGGTAAAAGCTCCTTTAGCGTAACCAAACACTTCCGACTCCAGTAAATGGCCCGGCAAAGCACTGCAGTTTACCTTTAAAAAGGCCCCTTTTCTGTTACTCCAAACATGCACAAGTTTTGCAAATAATTCCTTGCCTACACCGGATTCTCCCTGCAGCAGAACTGTAGCATTACTGTCAGCTACCCGTCGGGTAAGCTCCACTATGTCGAGCATCTTATGATTACAGGTAATCAGATTATGAGAACGCAACTCATCTGCAATCCGCTTGTTAAATTCAGTCCGCAGCTGCCCACTTACTTCCAGGGACTGGGCAAGCTGCTCCTGAAGGCTGATAATTTCAGACATATCTTTGACATTGGTAACTACTCTGATTACTTTGCCATTCTCATCAAACACCGGAGTCGAGGCAACAAGGACTTCTTTTCCGGTATTTATTCTGTGTAACCCCGAGATGAATTTCTTTTCGATCCTGGCCCGTTTCGCTATCGGGGGGTAGGAAATATGACCTTCTTCCTGCAGACAGTCTATCTTTTTACCCAAAAAGGACTCCTTGGGAAGTCCCGTCACCCTTAGCAGCGCGTTGTTGAATTTGATGACATGGCCGTCACCGTCAGTGATAGTTATCCCATCGTGGGAAGATTCGATAATCCCTTCTAATTCCAGGTTTAACTGCTTAAAAGATTCCAATTCGGTCAATACATCTTCCAATTCAGTAATATCCTGCAACATGTTAACTGCACCGACTATTTTGCCGCGGCACAACCAAGGTGTCCAGTTTGACATGAAGATTTTATCCCTGTAATAAAACTTCTGATTGTAGTAACTTTGACCCGTTGTGACTACATTGGGCATTGGAGCATCAGCGACCAGTGAAGTTATGGGCTTACCTATAACATCATCGCTGATTCCCAGCATTTCCTTAGCCCGTTCATTACAGACAACCACCACTCCATTCCGGTCAATGGCTATAATACCATTGTGGACACATTCAAACAGCGGTGGGATAACCTGGTCCTTCAGAATTTCCACATCAGGCATAAATCTTCCCCCTAGTCTGAATTCGGTAAAGTGAAACTTACTTCAGGTGGAGCTTTTTTCTCCACCTGAAGTTTAGTTGAACTTATCCAGGGGCTTAACGCCACTTATCTCCCGCTTATAGAAGCGGGAGTCTTAGTGGCGGTTAGCCATCGGATAAAGCAGCATTTGCCGTCATACTTTGTTCATCTCGTTTGACACCCCAGATTACGCCCCAAAGCACAAGGGTGCCGCCAAGCCAATGATAGCCCTGGGGGATCTCCCCCAGAATCAGATAACTCAGGACAGCCGCAGACACAGGAATCAGGTTGTAAAGCATGGCCGCCTTGCTGGGACCTACCTGAGCAATGCCCCTGTTCCAGAGAAAAAAGGCCACTACTGAACAAAAAACACCTAAATAAATCAGGGCAGCCATCATTGTCCAGGTTATGGGCACCGTTACAGGAGTTACTTTTAACTCAAAATATGCCGAGGGCAGGAGCAGCAGGACACCAAAAAACATGCTGTAGGTAGTCAGGTCCATAGGGGAAATGTCCTTGGCAATCTTTTTAACTGCAATATTGTAAATGGCCCAAACCAAGGCTGCAGCTAAAATCAGCAGGTCCCCCTGGTTAAAAGTCATGCTCATTAATCTCTCAGGCTGTCCCTGGACAGCAATCCAGATCACACCGATAAAAGACAAAATAAAACCGATGAGTTGTTTTCCCCGGAGTTTTTCCCCAAGAAACAAAATTGAAAGCATGATGGTTAAAGTCGGGTTAAAAGCATTGATCAGGGTAGCATTGACAGGTGTAGTATGCCTTAATCCGGCATAAAGCATCACACCAAAAGCGAAAGTGCCTGTGAAGCCGAGGAAAAATAAGATCCCCCATATTTTCGGGGCGATTTTCTCCCGCTTCCGCTTTCTCCTGGTATACCAAAAAATAGGCAGCAGGAGCAGTAAAGCGACCCCAAAGCGCCCGGCAGTGAGGGTAAAAGGAGGGAAAGTTGCTGTCAACTGTTTACCGATTACAAAGTTGCTGCCCCAGATAAGAGGCACCAATGTTAGGGCCATGTAAGGCGAATTAAGCAGCTTAAGTATGAAAGACACAGTAATTCCTCCTATAACATATCCGTACCTCTCGGAAATTCGGGATGCTTTAGATTCAAGGCTTAAAGAATAAATAAAACATACTTTCGGCAGAAGGCCAAAATAATCCTGCTCGGCTTAAATCCAAAAAATGGAGTGGCAAAAAATAACTTCCGGCGTACAAACGGCCCTCCAGGTTTTTTAATTGCATCAAAGGGACAAACCCTGGCGCAAAAGCCGCAGCCATTGCAGAGGACATTATCAATAACTACGTGCTCTGAAGTTTTAATAAGTGGTGGGCAGCCGATTTTGAGGCAGGTTCCGCAATTGGTGCAGATCTCTGGGTCAACCGTTGGTACCGGATGTTTTTCCTTGATATTGAGGACACAGGGATACCTAGCAATAACAACCGAAGGTTCGCCCGATGCCATGCAATTCTTGAGGACACTCATTACGGTATCAATCTCGTAAGGATTAACCACTTCTAATATCTGTGCCAATCACATTCATATCAAAGGCTTTGGCGCGCTTAGCAATCTGGCGGCCAATCCCGCCCAAGCCGATAATCCCCAAAGTTTTACCCCAAAGTTCGTCACCCTGAATACGGATAAATTTACGTAATTTTTGGTTCTCCCAGATTTTAATAAACTTCTTGGAATGATTAAGTATTAAGCCCATAACAAACTCTGCAATGGGGATGCCTGAACCCCCTGGAACGTTAATCAAAGGCATCCCAGGCGGCAGAAAGCCGGAGTTAATGATGTGGTCGTAGCCGGAGCTGAAGGTCATATACCATTTTAACTTTGGCATTTTACTCATCAAGGGAGCTAAGACAGGCCAGGTCCCGACTATTTCCACATCACCGATTTTGTCATCCTCAATTTCCGACTCGTGCTTATATGCTAAAATTTTTATGTCTCCACTTTTCACAAATTCAGGGAACCGTTCCTGAATAAGGGCCGCATATTTTTGAGCTTCTTCCTGAACGATCATAACTGTAGTACTCATTGCCGTACCTCCTGAATTATTCAAATCAAGTGAAACTTGCTTCAGGTGGGGTTTTAAACCCCATCTGAAGTTTAGTTGAACTTATCCAGGGGCTTAGCGCCACTTATCTCTCGCTTACATAAGCGGGAGTCTTAGTGGCGATTTGCCATCGGATAAGCATCTGCTTGAGTCATTGGCTCCTAAAAAAGCAAAAAACCAGCCCCAATATTTTCATTTAGAAAATAGTGGCAGCTGGTTGTTGACCTAATTGGAAGAGATTTTGGGGATCTCTGATTAGACCTCATTGGTTGTATTTCTGGGTGATTTGCATAAGACGTCAGAGTAAGGTTGAAATTGACTTTCTCAGATAATTTTGATAACCTTGTAGTGAATAATTATTCATAAGGGGAGATGACATATGAACACAAACTTTGAGCGATTTGAAGGCACTGATGACTATATAGTTTCAGAAGATCTGCGGAACAGTGTTAATGTTGCTGTGGCTCTGTCAAAGCCTTTGCTCATCAAAGGCGAACCCGGGACAGGGAAAACTCTGCTGGCTCAAAGTATCGCCAAAGCCCTCGGTCTGAGGTTAATAATCTGGAATATCAAATCAACTACCAAAGCCCAGGATGGTCTTTATGTGTATGATACCGTGCAGCGTCTATATGACAGCCAGTTTGGCGAGAAAGACGTGGCCGATATCAAACAATACATCAAGCTGGGGAAACTGGGTGAAGCCTTTGCTGCAGACCAACCTGTGGTACTGCTGATTGACGAGATTGATAAAGCTGATCTGGAATTCCCCAATGACCTCCTGTGGGAATTGGATGTGATGAACTTCTATATCCCCGAAACCGGTGAAACAATCTCGGCAATACACCGCCCCATTGTAATCATCACCAGTAATGCCGAAAAAGAACTTCCCGACCCCTTCTTAAGACGCTGCATTTTTCATTACATCGCCTTCCCTGAAGCAGATATGATGACAGAGATTGTCAAAGTACATTACCCAAACCTGGAAGAAAACATTTTACAGGAAGCACTCAAAGCTTTTTACTGGCTCAGGGGTATCAACGGACTGCAGAAAAAACCCAGTACCAGCGAATTGATTGACTGGGTACAGGCTCTTGTTGTCGGCGGAATTAAACCCGACCGGATTTATGAAGAGCTGCCGTTCCTGGGGACCTTATTGAAGAAAAATCAAGACTTTGATATACTCCTGCGGCAGGCTCATAATAAAGGGAAGACCGCAGCCCAGCAACAACCTACTAACCGCCCGTTCCGGAACTGGTAAGAAAGCTGGGATAAATTATGTTCATTAACTTTTTTTATTTACTGAAAAGAGAGGGTGTGCCTGTCAGCATAACCGAATGGTTGACTCTGATGGATGCTTTGAACAAAGGTATGGCTGCCTCCAGTCTGACCAGCTTTTATTACCTGGCCAGAGCGATCCTGGTGAAGAGCGAAACCCACTTTGACAAATACGATATAGCCTTTCAGAGATATTTTGATGGGATTGAAACACCTGCCAAAATCAGAGATGACATCATGGAATGGCTGGAACACGGCCTGCCTCCCGCCCCCTGGGATATCGACCTGGAGACTAAACTTAAATTCCAGTTGGAAGAGCTGGATTTGGAAGAACTAAAGAAAACCTTTGAAGAACGCCTGAAGGACCAAAAGTCCCCACACCATGGCGGTTCCAAGTGGATCGGCACAGGAGGCAATTCGCCCTTTGGACATTCGGGTTCCCGCCCGGGTGGGATCAGGGTGGGTGGACAGTCCCGGGGCCGCTCAGCTGTGAAGGTTGCCGGTGAACGTAAGTTCAGAGAGTTTCGCGGTGACGAGACCCTAGGGGTGCGCCAATTTCAGGTTGCCCTGCGCAAGCTGCGTCAATTTACGACCCGGCTGGAGGCGCCCAAAGACCAGCTTGACCTGGATGGCACTATCTCAAAGACCTGTCAAAACGCAGGCCGGCTGGAAATCGTTTGGACCAGGCCCAGCAAAAACTCGGTTAAGGTTTTGCTTTTGATGGATTCCGGGGGCTCCATGGCACCCTATTACCGGCTTTGTAATCAGCTTTTTACAGCGGTAAACCAGGCTCACCATTTTAAAGCCCTGAAAATATTCTACTTTCATAATTGTGTCTATGACCATATTTTCCTGGATCCAACCTGCTCTTACAGGAACTCCATGAAGACCGAGGATTTTTTGCGCACTCACGATTCGGAATATAAGCTGATTTTTCTGGGGGATGCCAGCATGTCGCCCACTGAACTCACCGAGATCAACGGAATTATCGACTGGGGCGCGACTAATGATGAACCCGGCCTGACCTGGCTGGGCCGGCTGGCTCACCGTTATCCTCATAATGTCTGGCTTAATCCCATTAATGAGTGGGAGTGGGGAACAACCGAGGGGTATTATACCATTCGCATGATCAAAGAGATTTTCCCCATGTTCGAATTGACCGTCGACGGGCTAGACAAGGCTATCAAAAAGTTGAAAGTGCGGAGTTAGAAAAGCCGCGGATAAGCGCGGATTAACGCTAATAACATTTACCCTATATTTTCCCACAAAAAGAGAGCGTCGATAACTACTTAAAAAGTAGTTTACCGACACTCTTTTTGCGCTTTAATCATTAAACCTTAATCCTGCCGGCACTAATAGTTGTATTTTTCATCCCATGTTTCTGAAAAAACCAGGTTTTCCAACGGATAACGGTTGCACCAACCAACAATCTCCAAAAGCGGTTTTTCCGGGTAATTATTAGGGTATCCTAAAGATATCAGAGCCACAGGCTCAATATGTGGCGGTATTTCTAAAATTTTGCGAATGTCTCCCTTTTTGTAAAAGCTTACCCAACCAGCAGATAAACCTTCTGCATATGCAGCTAACCAAAGATTTTGAATGGCACATACTACAGAATATACATCAGTTTCCGGCATTGAATTCCTGCCTACCACATGTGGTCCCTCTCTTGTTGGGTCACAAGTAACACATAGAGTCACGGGTGCTTCTAACAAACCTTCAACTTTTAATGTCTTGTATTTTCCAGCTCTTTCACCTTCAAAATGTAACCCTAGGGCTTGAATTTCTTTATCAACTGCCTGTTTTAATTTTTCCTTAGTCTCATCTGATTTAATAACGATGAAATTCCACGGCTGCATGTATCCTACTGATGGTGCATGATGTGCAGCCTTTAATATTCGCAATAGTGCTTCTTCAGGAATTGAGTCTTTCCTAAAGTGGCGAATATCACGCCGATTAAAGATTGCTTTGTAAACTCCCTCTTTTTCTTCTTGGTTTAACCACATAATAAAACCTCCCTTATTAAAATAAAAAACCTCAGCCTAAATAGACTGAGGATTATGCCATATCTCAGCAAATATCCCAAGCACCGGGGACATTACACACTCTTAAACTGGCAGGTCTCCTGACTCCGATTCATTGTCAGACTGTCCCTTCCCGGATTGAAATCCAGTGGTAATAACAGCGACTCATCGACTACAGTGGCGGGCTCCGTATCGGTTTTTACGATTTCCCTATTACCCTCATTTAGAGGCACCAGCAAGAAATATCTAATTAAAAAAATTATAACCAAACCCTTTGTAATTGTCAACACACTTCATAACTTTTCCGCAAAAACAAATTCTTCCATTTATCGGCAGCATAACCAATAGGCATCATAGAAAAAAGAGAAGACGGCAAGCATCAGCCCACCTTCCCCAGATATTATGAAGCTGTGCCGCAAACACGCTTCTCTTCGATTTTCACTCCCCACTCCCAGTGCTTTCTTCAAAAAATAACCGCAGAGACGCAGAGGGAAAGTTTTTCTCTGCGCCTCTGTTTACTCTGCGGTTGTTTTTTTATGTCTTTACTTCTTTTCGAACTTAGCCTCTCTTTTTTCTAAAAAGGCGGTCATGCCTTCTTTTTGGTCCTGGGTTGAGAAGCAGAAGCCGAAACAGTTGGCTTCGTGCTCATAGGCGCGGTCAGAATCCATTTCCAGGCCGCCGTTGATGGCCTGTTTAGATAACCTGATTGCTATCTGGCCTTTGGACGCAATTTTTTTGGCCATTTTCTTAGCACTTGCCAGCAGTTCATCAGCTGGCACCACCTTATTGACCAGGCCGATGCGATAGGCTTCCTCAGCCTTAATGGCATCACCGGTAAAAATCAATTCCTTGGCAATACCTTTGCCGACCAAACGGGGCAGTCTCTGAGTCCCGGCAAAACCAGGGGTGATGCCCAGGCTGACCTCCGGTTGGCCAAACTTGGCTTTTTCACTGGCAATTCTGATATCACAGGCCATAGCCAGCTCGCAGCCGCCCCCTAAAGCAAAACCGTTGACAGCAGCAATGACAGGCTTTTTGCTATTTTCTATTTCCGCAAAAACCTTCTGCCCAAACAGGGCAAATTCTCTGCCGGCCAGGGGCTCATAATCCTTCATGGAGGCTATGTCTGCACCCGCTACAAAAGCCTTGTCACCGGCACCGGTCAAGATAATCACATCTATGTCATCATTATTTTCCAATTCCGCAAAGGCCTGCCGCAAATCCGTGAGTGTTGCGTAATCCAGGGAATTGAGGGCTTTGGGACGATTCACATATACAACAGCTATGTTTTCTTCCTGTTCAATTAATACATTTTCGAAGGACAAATTCTTCCCTTCTTTCATTTTTAAATTATGTTTTCCTTTGCGCCTCTGTGCTTTCAAGTATGCCTATGAGTAACTCTCTTTTTTAGCTCTGTGTTATCTTTTTCCTTAACCTCTGCGTTTTCTTTTCCATCGACAGATACCTTTTGCCGAGAGGTTATTATTTTTTAGCGTAATCGTAGAAACCACGACCCGACTTTTGTCCCAGCCAGCCGGCTTTAACCATCTTCCTAAGCAAAGGACATGCCCTGTATTTGGGATCTTTAAAACCTTCATAGAGAACATCCATAATGGCCAGACAAGTGTCCAAACCGATGAGGTCGGCCAGGGCGATGGGCCCCATTGGGTGGTTGGCCCCAAATTTCATTACACTGTCAATAGCCTCAGGGGTGCCCACACCCTCATAAACGCAGAAAATGGCTTCATTAATCATGGGAATTAACATCCTGTTAACAGCGAAACCCGGGGAATCAGTGATTTCCACCGGAACCTTTTCCATTTTAAGAGTCAATGCTTCTACAGCTTTGTAGGTTTCGTCACTGGTGGCTATGCCTCTGATGATTTCAACCAGCTTCATTACAGGCACGGGGTTAAAAAAGTGCATCCCAATGACCTGAGCCGGCCGGCTGGTGACTGCCGCAATCTCAGTTATCGGCAAAGAAGACGTATTTGTTGCCAGAATTGCATGTGCTGGTGTGACTTTATCCAGGGTCTTAAAAATCTCAGATTTAATAGCCATATTTTCAACTGCAGCCTCGATGACAACACCAACATCTTTGGCATCATCCAGGCTGGTCGACCTGGTAATCAGGCTTAAAGCAGCATTTTTGGCTTCTTCAGTCATTTTTCCTTTGCCCACGGCCCGGTCAAAATTTTTGGTAATTACCCCAAAGCCCCTGTCCACAAATTCTTCCTTAATATCATTTAAAACTACCGAAACACCGGCCTGTACGGCAACCTGAGCGATACCTGAACCCATCTGGCCGGCGCCTATGACCATAATCTTTTTTACATCCATTTCATATGCCCCCTCTTTAAAATTGGACATCAAGATATGCCGGGCGATGAAAGTACCTTCATTCATCGCCCGGCAAAGTTAGACTTTAGCTTATACTCTTTCAACTACCATGGCTATCCCCTGACCCCCACCTATGCAGAGAGTGGCTAGCCCGTAGCGGGATTCACGTTTTTGCATTTCATAAATCAAGCTGGTTAAAACCCTGGCTCCAGATGCCCCGATTGGATGACCGATAGCGGTGGCACCACCATTAACATTGGTTTTCTCGGCAGGAAGTTCCAGGCCCCTGGTAACTGTAATGGCCTGTGAAACAAAGGCTTCGTTGGCTTCAATTAAGTCCAGATCTGCCACACTGAGACCGGCTTTAGCCAAGGCCTTCTGGGAAGCAGGAATAGGACCGGTCCCCATAATTGAAGGGTCCACTCCGGCACTGGCATAGCTGCGGATAACTGCCAAAGGCTTCAGACCAAGCTCCTGAGCCTTGTCTACAGACATCAGCACCAAAGCGGCGGCCCCGTCATTTAACCCGGAAGCGTTCCCGGCGGTAACGGTACCGTCCTTTTTGAAAGCCGGCTTGAGTTTAGCCAGGCCCTCTATGGTTGTTCCCGGTTTAACGAATTCATCTGTGGTAAACATGAGGGGATCGCCTTTTTTCTGCGGGATGGGAACAGGCACTATCTCATCAGCAAAACGGCCTGACTCCAGAGCTTTGGCGGCTTTCATCTGGCTGTTTAAGGCAAAGGCATCCTGTTCTTCACGGCTGATATTATACTTTACAGCAAGGTTTTCAGCAGTAACACCCATGTGTACATCAGTGAAGGCACACCACAGTCCGTCTTTAATCATAACGTCAACCAAGGAAGCATCACCCATCCGCAGGCCCTTGCGGGACCCAGGTGAGATGTAGGGGGCGAGACTCATGCTTTCCATCCCGCCGGCTACAACGATTTCGGCATCCCCTGCCATAATAGCCTGGGCTGCCATAGCTACAGTCTTAAGTCCGGACCCGCAAACTTTGTTCACAGTAAAGGCCGGAACCTCCTGCGGCAGGCCTGCCTTGATTGAGGCCTGCCTGGCCGGGTTCTGACCCAAACCGGCCTGTAAAACATTACCCATGATGACTTCATCAACTTTACTGCCATCGAGGTTAATTCTTTTTAGACTCTCGGCAATAACCAAGGCACCTAAATCAACTGCCGGTATATTGGCCAAAGTACCGAGGAAGGAACCTACCGCTGTTCGCACAGCACTGACAATTGCTACTTCCTTCATTTAAACTCATCTCTCCTTTATTGGACACTTTCCCAAAGTATTTCAGCCAAATCCCTTGTTTTCACATTATCTATGACATCTTTGGCTTTTGTGCCGTCTTCCAGCATGGTCAGGCAGAAGGGACAAGCAGTTACAATCATATTAGCTCCAGTGCCTAAAGCCTGCTCGGTCCGGTTCATGTTGATCCTCTCGCCATGCTCCTCGAGCCACATCCTGCCGCCGCCTGCACCACAGCAGAAGCCTTTTTCCATATTCCTCTCCATTTCATTCATTTTAAGGCCGGGAATACTTCCAACTACTGCTCTGGGCTCAGCATAAATATCGTTATACCTGCCCAGGTAACAGGAATCGTGATAGGTACAGGTTGCCTCAATGGATTTCTGCGGCTTTAATTTTCCCTGGCTGACAAGACTGCTTAAAAGTTCAGAGTGATGTATTACTTCATAATTGCCGCCAAACTGGGGATACTCATTTTTGAGGGTATTGAGGCAGTGGGGACAGGCGGTAATAATCTTTTTAACACCATAGCCGTTCATTGTCTCCACATTTTCCTGAGCCAGGGTCTGGTAGAGGTATTCGTTCCCTAGTCTTCTGGCTGAATCGCCACAGCACTTTTCTTCCAGACCGAGAATCCCAAAGGAAACATTGGCTTTTTGCAACAGCTTAACTACTGCAGTGGCAACTTTCTTATTACGGTTGTCGAAAGCCCCGCTGCAGCCAGGCCAGAACAGATATTCCACGGTTTGGCCTTCTTCCAGTTCACCCAGCTGGGTAACTTCCAACTCATCGGCCCAGTCAGCCCGTGATTTCCAGCCGATATTCCAGGGGTTCCCGTTATTCTCCATACCCCGGAAGGCTGTTTGGGCTTCCTGGGGGAAGCAGCTTTCCATCATTACCTGGTTACGCCTGAGGTCTACCATTTTGGGCACATGCTCGACAAACATCGGGCACTGCACTTCACAGGAGCGGCAGGTTGTACAGGCCCAAATTTCTTCATCCTGAACTGCTTCAGGGATAATAGGCCTTGAGATTTCCTCATCCTCTTTTTTATTAAGCAGCAGTGGTCCCACAACGCTTAAATGGTTTTTCAGGTCCTGGGTAAACTTCTTGGGTGACAGCGGCTTACCTGTTAAATAAGCCGGGCAGTTATCCTGGCAGCGGCCGCAGCGGATGCAGGCATCGCCATCCATTAATTGTTTCCAGGTAAGCTGCTGAATCTCAGCCACACCAAACTGCTCCAAGTCTTCATTTTCCAGATCCAGAGGCATCAGACTCTGTGCTGCTTTATCTTTGGCAAAGTACTGGTTAAGGGAACCTGTGACAATATGGAACATTTTAGAGTATGGCAAATATACGATTAAGCCAAAGGTCATGAACATATGAGACCACCAGAATACCGCGTGAACAGGCTTCAGGGCTGCAGGACCAGCTCCGGCAAAAAGGACGGCAAAGGCTGAACCTATCGGTGTCCAGTTAGCCCAGGGGTCATTGCTGGAGGCAATTCTTACCCCTTCCAAGATGAATCCCGTTAATATAATTGCTAAAATCAATATTAAAGAGATAGCATCCTCAGGCTTATTGTCGAGCCTGTCGGGCTTTTTGACATATCTCCGCCACAGGGCCATACAAAGTCCGATAATTGCTGCCAGACCAAAAATATCGCTCAGGAAGGATATGACTAAATAATATGAACCCTGAAAAATAGGGATACGCAGATCTTCATCAATAGCAATTGAAGCTGTGGCTATAGCAAAAACAACAAACCCCCAGAAAATTACCAAATGCATTATTCCGGGATATGATTCCCTGAGCAGACGCACATGCCCAAAACTGCTGCTGATAAACCGGGAGAAGCTGGCCGTATTTTTACGGTCTTCCGGCACACCTATTTTCCACAGCTTATACCTGCTGTAAACGCCATATCCAAAGATGACGAAGGATACCACCATTAGCAGCCACATCACTATATAATAATCGTGATAAGTGCCCAACGGCCTGGTTGGTGTCATATGAATTGCCCTCCTTTATAAAGTGAAACTTACTTCAGGTTCAGTTTTCCTGAAGCTTAGTTGAACTTATCCAGGGGCTTAGCGCCACTTATCTCCCGCTTTCAAAAGCGGGAGCTTAGTGGCGATTAGCCATCGGATAAAATATTCAGACTTTTTACACTATATTTTAAACTCTCTTGATTTATGCTAATGCCTTTTTGAATTCCTGAGTCAATATGGGTACTACCTGGAACAGGTCACCCACTATGCCATAGTCCGCTATTTTAAAGATGTCGGCTTCGGGGTCTTTATTGACAGCCACAATAAACTTG
>JAVSMW010000008.1:0-179178 GCA_032027005.1 Thermincola sp.
GAATTTTTAGAAAATCACCTGATGCAAAATTTGTTACAACAATTCACTGAAACAAGTCGCAGCAATTTAAGTCGCAGTAATAATTTTAAATGAGGTGAAATGTATGAAGATTGCTATTTCAGGCAAGGGTGGCGTAGGCAAAACCACTGTCGCGTCCACTTTGGCAAAATTGTGTGCTGATTCTCACAAAAAAGTCTATGCAGTGGACGCAGATCCGGATGCATGTCTGGCAGCTGCTGTTGGAATACCGGATGAGCAGATTCAGAACCTTAAACCACTTGTTGACTTAAAAGAATTAGTAGACAAAAAGAGTGCGGGGGGAGGAGCATTTTATTCGCTAAATCCTGATGTTGATGATGTTTTAGATGAATACAGTATCCCACTGGGCAATATACGATTTTTAAGAATGGGCGGCATCAAACAGGGCGGCTCAGCTTGTTATTGTCGGGAAAACTCTTTTTTAAATGCTTTAACCAGCGGACTCCTGTGGGATAAAGAGAGTGCAGTAGTTTTAGATATGGGTGCCGGGATTGAGCACCTGACCAGAGGGACTGCCAGAAGTGTTGATATTATGCTGGTGGTCATAGAACCAAGCAAAAACAGTGTAAATACTGCTAAATTAGTTAAACAACTGGCTAATGACCTGGGGATCCGGAAGATTAAGTTTATTGGAAATAAAATCAGAAACGATAAGGAACGCGAGTTTATTAGCAGTAATTTTTCTCCAGACGAGATCCTGGGATTTATTCCTTTTGATGATGAAATTTGGGAAAGCTCAATGGAAAGTGGCCCTGCGGCAGAGTTAGGCGGTGCACTTTTACGGAGCATGCAAGATATTCACAAGAAATTATTGCGGGAGGTGGAAAGATAGCCCCACAGCGGATTTTCATTAAGTTAATAGTTGCATTCTCTCAAACGGGCTGACAAAATAGATAGAGTCAGAACAGTTTGTAACAAAAGAATGTAGGCAGAAAATGATTACTAAGGAGGTTAAAGTTTATGCCAAGATTTAGAGATCCAAGCCATACCCATAAACCCTCAGATGCGCCTAGAGTGTTTGACCCCAAAAACGTAAAACGGGCCAGTGACCCAGCTGTCCTTGAAATGATTGAGAAAACCCAGGAACAGGGTATTATCACCGCTTTTGACCGTGCAGTCGCTCAACAGCCGCAGTGTCAGTTTGGTTACAAGGGTACATGCTGCCGGTTCTGTATGATGGGACCGTGTCGGGTAACTGCTGATACCGGTGTTAAGAGCAAAGGTATTTGTGGTGCGGATGCGTGGACTATTGCCGCCAGAAGCACAGGCACCATGCTCTTGACAGGCGCATCTGCTCACTGTGAGCATGCCCGCCACATTGCCCATACTGTTCTGGAAACTGCTGAAGGCAAAGCTAAAGACTATAAAATCACCGATACCAATAAATTGAATAAAGTTGCTAAACGGATGGGTATTCCCACAGACGGCAAGTCAGACAACCAGATAGCTAAAGAATTGGCCGAGGTGGCCTTAAACGATTTCCGGATGCTAAATGGGGACGGCGAGTGCGAATTCTTGGTGAAAACCATCACTGAGGACCGTAAGGCTAAATTTGATGCCTGCAATATTACCCTGACTGGTATCCAGTCAGCTTTAGCTGATTTACTGGCTCAGGCTCATGTTGGTCAGGATAATGATCCTGTTAACCTTACCTTCGGCGCATTAAAAGCTGCCTTGGCTGACTATACTGGGATGCATATTGGAACAGATTTCTCAGATATTCTTTTTGGTACCCCGACACCGGTGCTTTCCGAAGCTAACCTTGGTGTAATTGATAAAGATAAAGTTAACATTATCCTCCATGGTCACAACCCGCTGCTCAGCGAAATGATTGTAGCCGCTGCCCGTGAAATGGATGATGAAGCTAAAGAAGCAGGGGCTGCCGGAATTCAGCTGGCCGGTATCTGTTGTACAGGTAACGAAGTACTGATGCGCCAGGGCGTGCCCATCGCTACCGGTTTCAGTTCCCAGGAAATGGCTATCGGGACAGGTGCTGTTGATGCAGTAATAGTTGATGTTCAGTGCATAATGCCTGGTCTGACAACAATTGCCAAGTGCTTCCATACTAAGATTGTTACAACCCAGCCGATTGCCAAGCTGCCAGGGACTGCCCATGTTCCTTTCAATACTGAAACTGCGATGGATGATGCCAAAGAAATCGTTCGCATGGCTATCGCTAACTACAAAGAACGTGACAACAACAAGGTGCACATTCCCAACCTGAAATATAAAACCGCTGCCGGTTTTAGCTTAGAAGCTCTTTATGAGATATTCGGCTCAGTAAATCCTGATGCGCCGGTTAAAGTTCTGACCGATGCCATTGAAGCCGGTCAAATTAAAGGTGTTGCCTTATTTGCCGGCTGCACCAACCTAAAGGGCGTTCAGGACGAAAATACAATCGGAATAGTCAAAGAAATGCTTAAAAATGATGTGTTTGTTATTTCAACGGGCTGTGCCGCCCAGAGTTTTGCAAGATTCGGGATTCTTGACCCGGACAGGAGAGACGATTTTGTTGGTGAGGGCTTGAAGGCGTTTTTGGGCCAGTTCGACAACAATGCCGGTCTGAAATACAGACTGCCTGCTGCACTCCATGTGGGCTCATGTGTTGATAACACAAGAGCTTCCGACCTCCTGATGGATATGGCTAATCAAATGGGAGTTGATACTCCGAAGGTACCTTGGGTAGCTTCTGCTCCGGAAGCTATGAGTGGTAAGGCCGTTGCCATAGGCTGCTGGTGTGTAACTATGGGTATGGCGGTACACGTAGGTGCGCTGCCGCCTGTTGAAGGTAGTGACCTGTTCTACAGTATTGCCACTCAGATTGCCAGTGACGTATACGGCGGATATTTCATCTTCGAAGTTGACCACAAAGTTGCAGCTCAAAAATTACTCAGTGCTTTAGAATACAAGACCTGGAAACTTGGTGTTCACAAAGCAGCTGCTGAGAAATTTGAGACTTCACTTTGCCAGAACTATTAGCATATCCCGAAAATCGAAAGGAGGACCAAGAATGTCAGAAGAACTTAATTTTGAACAAATATTTGAAGGCGCAGTAGAGCCCGGTAAAGAACCCATAAAAATTTTCAGAAGAGCCTACAAGGGAGCTATTACAGCAGTCAGTTATGCTGAGATTCTGTTAAGCCGGGCTATTCAAAAATATGGGAAAGCCAAAGAAGTTGCTTATCCAGATACAGCTTACTTTGTGCCAATTCTTCTCTGTATGACAGGTGTAAAAGTTAAAACATTAGGTGAAATGGTGCCCATCCTGAATAATATGCGCAACCAGATTACCGAAGCCCTGACTTTTGAGCAGTACAGGCTAAATGGTGAGGCTACCTGGTATGCCGCTGATATCATCGAAGTACTGCGTTATATCGACTACGATCCTGCCAAGCCGCTGCATGTCGCCCCCTGGACCGGATTCCTCACTGACCCTGTTGTACGTTCCTATGGGATCAAGATGGTTGACTGGACAATTCCCGGTGAGGCTGTTATTGTGGGCCGGGCCAAAGACAGCAAAGCAGCTAAGAAAAATTGTTGATGATATGATGGGTAAAGGCTTAATGCTCTTCCTCTGTGATGAGATCATTGAGCAGCTCCTGGAAGAAAACGTTAAAATCGGTGTTGACTATATCGCTTTCCCACTGGGTAACTTTACCCAGGTAGTCCACGCGGCCAACTATGCTCTGCGGGCCGGGATGATGTTCGGCGGTATCCCCGCCGGTCAGCGTGACGCCCAGAGAGACTATCAGCGCCGCCGGGTACTGGCCTTCATTCTGTATCTGGGTGAGCATGACTTTGTTAAGGATGCTGCCTGTGCAGGAGCGATCTGGACCGGTTTCCCGGTTATCACTGACCAGCCCCTGGCTGAAGATGAGCAAATCAAAGACTGGTTTATTTCAGAACCTGATTATGAGAAGATTGTCCAGGTTGCCCTGGAAGTTCGCGGGATCAAACTGACCAATATCGAAATCGATATTCCCATCAACCATGGTCCGGCCTTTGAAGGTGAGTCAGTCCGTAAGATTGATATGTTCGCCGAATTTGGCGGCAACCGGACCCCAGCCTTCGAGCTGGTGGAAATGGCTGGCGATGACATCGAAGACGGTAAGATAACAGTGATCGGTCCTGATATTGACAGTTTGCCGGAAGATGGCGGAAGACTCCCGCTGGGTATTCATGTCAAGGTTTATGGCCGTAAAATGCAGACAGACTTCGAGCCTGTGCTGGAGCGCCGGGTCCATTACTTTACCAACTATGGTGAAGGTCTGTGGCACGTTGCCCAGAGGGACCTCTGCTGGTTAAGGTTCACCAAAGATGCAGTGGCCAAGGGCTTAAAGATGGAGCATCTGGGCCGTCTGCTCTATGCCAAGTTTAAGTCCGAGTTCCCGGCCATTGTGGACCGGGTTGAGATTGAGCTGATCACTGATGAGGAAGAATGTATTAAACGCCGTGAATATGCCCGGTCGAAATATGCTTCCCGTGATGCCCGCCTCCGCGAACTGACTGACGAAGGTGTTGAAGAGTTTTATTCCTGTACACTCTGCCAGTCCTTTGCCCCGACTCATGTTTGCGTTGTATCTCCTGAGCGGGTAGGTCTATGTGGGGCTGTGAGCTGGCTGGATGCCAAAGCTGCGTATGAGATTAACCCACTTGGCGCCAACGTGCCAATTCCCAAGGGTGAATTCATTGATGAAGTTAAAGGTGAGTGGACTTCCTTTAATGAATTTATTTATAATAATTCCCAGCGCACAACCGAAAAGGTTAAATTCTATACTCTCATGGAAGATCCAATGACATCCTGCGGCTGCTTTGAAGCTATCATGACGATGGTTCCCGAAGCAAACGGCGTAATGGTTGTTAACCGTGAACACTCCGGCATGACCCCCTGCGGTATGAACTTCTCCACATTGGCCGGTACCTGCGGCGGCGGGGCTCAAATTCCAGGTTTCATGGGTATTGGTAAAGCTTACTTCGGCTCCAGAAAGTTTATCAAGGCTGACGGTGGTTTGGCTCGTCTGGTATGGATGCCGAAATCCCTTAAAGAGGCTCTGCGTACCACTCTTGAGGAGAGGGCCGAAGAGGAAGGTCTGGGCAGGGATTTCGTTGACAAAATTGCTGATGAAACAGTAGGAGTATCAGGCGATGAGATTTTGCCGTTCCTCGAAGAAAAAGGCCACCCTGCTTTAACAATGGATCCAATGATGTAATAATTAACACACTTTTCGGTTAGCATAATTGATTGATGCGGTCGTTATTCGCGACCGCATCAATCAAGTCATTCAAAAAGGATACATAGTGAGAAAGGAGATCGGAGAATGGGTTTAACAGGTTTAGAGATTTTCAAACAATTACCCAAAAAGAACTGTAAAGAATGTGGTCAGCCAACTTGTCTGGCATTTGCCATGCAGCTGGCTGCAGGTAAGGCGGCCCTTGACGCATGCCCTTACGTAAGTGACGCCGCTCGTGAGGCATTGGATTCTGCTTCTGCACCACCGGTAGCTTTGGTTAAAATAGGTGCAGGTGAAAAAGCCTTCCAGCTTGGTAATGAAACAGTACTCTTCCGTCATGAAAAGAGGTTTGAACATGGCACTGGTATCGCCATTCAGGTTAGCGATACTGAGGACGTGAAGGCAAAAGTTGAAAAGATCAACAAGCTGGTCTTTGATCGTGTAGGTCAAACCCATGAAATTAATATGGTTGCCGTAGCCAACAATTCCGGTGACGCAGCTAAATTTGCCGATGCTGTTAAAACAGCTCAGGAAGTTACTGCGTATCCTTTATTACTTATCTCCAGTGACCCTGCTGCCATTGAAAAGGCTCTGGAAGTGGCCGGGGCTAACAAGCCGGTAGTTGCCGGTGCTGACGCCAATAACTACGAGGCGATGGTTGGATTAGCCAAAAAATACGATGCTCCTCTTGTTGTGAAGGGTGCTGACCTGAATAGTTTGGCTGAGCTTGTGGAGAAAGTTTCTGCTCTTGGATATAAGAATCTGATTCTGGATTCCGGTGCCCGTGAACTTTCCAAGGTTCTTGCCGACCAAACCCAAATCAGGAGATCAGCCCTTAAATTGTTCCGTCCCTTTGGATATCCAACAATTACTTATGCCAACAATGCTGATCCTGTTGTGGAATCACTTAATGCCAGCTCATTCACAGCAAAATATGCCGGTATCGTTGTTATGGAAAGTGCCGAGCCCGAACATATACTGCCGGTTATTACCCTCCGTCTGAATATTTACACTGACCCGCAGAAACCGATTGCTGTTGAATGCAAAGTTTATGAAGTACTTAATCCGGGCCCTGATGCACCTATACTTATTACTACAAACTTCTCACTCAGTTACTTCTGTATTGCCGGTGACACCGAAGCTGCCCGTGTACCTGCGTACGTAATCCCTGTAGACACAGACGGGATCTCCGTACTGACTGCCTGGGCCGCAGGGAAGTTTACACCGGAAACTATTGCTGACACTATTAAGAAACTTGGCATCATGGATAAAGTTAACCACAAAAAGCTTATTCTCCCTGGTGGAGTTGCTGTCTTAAGTGGTAAAACTGCAGAGTTAACCGGCTGTGAAGTAATCGTTGGACCTAATGAATCATCCGGCATTTCTTCCTTCTTTAAGAAAGTTTGGTTAAACCAGTAGTTTTACCTGATAAATTACAGCAATGTTCAATGGGAATTTACGAAAGGAGCGGTACAAATTGGCTGTTACTATTATAAAAGAAAGATGGACCAGTAAAGTAGCTGAAGAGTCCTTTGGTGCCAGCGGCTTGAAAGTTGGAGGGGAAACAACTCTTCCCTTTATGCAGTTTGAAGGTGCAATTCCTAACCGTGCTATTACCACTCTGGAAGTGTTTGATATGGCACCCGATGGTTGGCCTGCTGTACTAGAAGAGGCTTGGGCTGATGTAATAAATGATCCTGTGGCTTGGGCTAAAAAAGTTGAAGCCCTTGGTGCCGACATGGTAACTCTTAATCTGATGAGTGCTCATCCGGACTGGAAAAACGCTTCAGCTGATGAAGTTGCCAAAACTGCCAAAGCAGTAGCTGATGCTATCAATATTCCTTTGATGGTACTGGGCTGTGGTGTTGAAGAAAAAGACGGGGCAATCCTGCCTGTAGTTGCAGAAGCCCTGGAAGGTAAAAAGGCTTTAATTGGTTGTGCAACTGCTAACAATTACAAGTCCATTACTGCAGCTGCCAATGGATACGGACATAACCTGATTGCATCTTCACCGCTTGACATCAACCTGTGCAAGCAGTTGAACATATTGATCAGTGAAATGGGTCTGCCCTTAGACCGGATCGCCTTTGACCCATTGGTTGGTGCTCTCGGTTATGGTATTGAATATGCATACTCCATCATGGAGCGGGCCCGTCTTGGTGCCCTGACCGGGGACAAGACTCTGGCTACACCGATTGTTGCCTTCGTAGGTACTGAAGCCTGGAAGGCCAAAGAAGCTAAAGATGCTGATGCTGCTGAATGGGGCCCCATTAAAGACCGGGCGATCCTGTGGGAAGTTACAACTGCTACCACTTTTGCCTTAGCTGGTGCCAACATCTTTGTTCTGCGTCATCCAGAGTCCATGAACAGATTTAAAGCCTATATTGATGAGGCAATGAAATCTAACACATATTAAAAAAGTTATTAATTTTTTGGGAGGTTAGAAAAATACATGTTTGAGGTAATTGGTGAAAGAATTAACGGTATGTTTCTTGATATCCGTGAAGCTATTAAAAATAAAGACCCTAAGCCTGTTCAAAGCTGGGCAGTAAAACAGGCTGAAGCTGGTGCGTACTGGCTTGATATCAATACCGGACCGGTCGCCAGCAAAGAAGAACAAGTAGAAATCATGGCCTGGTTGGTTAAGATTACTCAAGAAGCAGCAGAACTGCCATGTGCCATAGACACAACAAACTGGGCTGCAATGGAAGCCGGCCTTAAAGCCCACAAAGGCAAGGCCATGATTAACTCCGCAACCGCTGAGCAGGCCAAAATGGATGTTTTATTCCCAATGGCTGCTAACTATGGTGCCGCTGTTGTTTGTCTGGCTATGAATGAAAAGGGCGTGCCCAAGAGTGCTGAAGATCGCTGTGCACTTGCTATGGAACTGTTGGCAAATGCCGATGCATACGGAATTAGTCCCCTTGACCTGTATATTGACCCGCTGGTATTACCGGTTAACGTTGCTCAGGAGCATGGACCTGAAAGTCTGGAGGCTCTGCGCCAGATTAAACTGCTGTCCAATCCTGCGCCCAAAACCACCATTGGTTTAAGTAATATTTCCCAAAAAGCTCCTAACCGCCCGTTAATTAACAGGACATACCTCACCATGGCTATGTGCTGTGGCCTGGATTCGGCTATCATGGACGCTAATGATGATGCCCTGATTGAAGCAGCAGCTACAGCCGGCATAATCATGAATCAGTCCATCTACTGTGATTCCTATGTCAAGGTTTTCAGACAAAGATAGTTTTAATAACTGTGCATGATAAWKMWGWKMSWSKGWRWCGGGGCCTTTTTTTTTATCATATCGTAAGACTCCCACTTCTATAAGTGGGAGTGGTTCCCCGTACTCTACTTCGGTGGGGGTTGACTCCCCTACCGAAGTCTTGATGTTCAACTTTAGTTGAACGGTTAATTCCATGAAAGGACCACACCAATATTCTTATTTTTAGGGGCCTTAGATGATATAAATAATAATTATAGATGGTATGCTGATTATGCATTTCCATTATATCAAAACTTGTGTTATTATGGAGGCAATCCAACAAATCTCTATGATGCATGGTAAAGATATGGTACATTGATAAAGTGGGAACATTGTTCGCAGCTACGGTCACTAGGGCGGTCCTTTGTATGTGATATAGCATAGTCCTACAAATGGTAGTATAATATTTTTTCTTTGTTTCCCACAATTATTATTTTCCCCTAACTGGTTTAAATTAAATGTATTCACCAGTAGATGGGGATTTTTTATTAATTCCGCACTGTTGTAAAACAATATAGGATTGGTTTGATTTTATTTTTTAAATATTGATTTGGGGGAAAAGTATGCGTGAGCTGCAGACAGTAAATCAATACAACAATTGGCCGGAATTAATCGTTGGAAACGAAATTAAAGTGCCTGTGGAAAGCAACAAGTTTGTTCGGTATGTTAATTTCGACAACGCTGCAAGTACATCGGCGTTTAAGCGGGTAGTTTCGGATGTTTCAAAGTTCTTGCAATTGTACGGAAGTATTCATCGTGGTGAGGGGTTCAAATCACGTTTTTCCACTGACAAATATGAGAATTGTCGGGAGCAAATTGCGAGATTTATTGGATTAGATTACACCACTAATACTATAGTATTTGTAAAAAATACCACTGAAGCCATTAACAAGCTGGCCAACTGCCTTGATTTTACCGAAAGAAATATTGTCATTTCTACATGTATGGAACACCATTCAAATGACCTTCCCTGGCGAAAAAGGGCCAATATGTTATATGCCAAGATTTTATCTGACGGCAGCCTTGATTACGACCACTTAATCAAACTTTTCGACAAATTTTCAGATAAGGTACGCTTGTTGACTGTTACCGGTGCATCTAATGTGAGCGGGTGTATTAATGACATTGGCATCTTAGCTCAATTAGCGCATCGACACGGTGCTGAAATCATGGTAGATGCTGCACAGTTAATTCCTCATCGTAAAATTTGTATGTTTCCGGATGATCACCCTGAACATATAGATTATTTAGTTTTTTCCGGCCATAAAATATATGCGCCCTTTGGTATTGGAGTACTTGCAGGGCCTAAAAAATCATTTGCAGATGCAGAACCTGATTATGTGGGAGGTGGAACTATTTCAATAGTTACACATGAAGAGGTTTACTGGGCCGATGTTCCAGATAAGCTGGAAGCGGGAACTCCTAACGTTATTGGAGCCGTAGCATTAAGTTCAGCTATCGGACAATTGGAAGATTTGGGAATGAGTCAAGTAGAGGAGCACGAAACCCGTCTTAATCAACATTTCATTCACAGAATATCAGAAATTCCACAAGTAAAACTTTATGGTCATAACGAAAATGCCATACGTTTAGGGGTGTTTTCTTTTTCTGTAGAAGGTTTTAACCATTCATTGATTGCAGCCCGCCTTTCTTATGAAGCAGGGATAGGTGTACGCAGTGGCTGTTTTTGTGCACACGCGTATGTTTTGAGTTTACTTAACATTTCATTGGAAGAAACACAAAGTTTTCATGAAAATATTAAGAAGGGAAATAAACAAGATATTCCAGGTTTGGTCAGGGTTAGTTTTGGATTATATAATACAATAAATGAAGTGGACTATTTCATCAAATCGCTTAAGAATATAATCGATACACCTGATAAGAACTCCTGTTATTTCCAGGATATCGCTACTGGAAAATATGATCCGGCTTTTGAAGATACTCGATAATTAATAAAGGGGCTAAAGATAATTCTTTAACCCCTTTATCATATCGTAAGACTCCCACTTCTATAAGTGGGAGTGGTTCCCCGTACTCTGCTTCGGTGGGGGTTGACTCCCCCACCGAAGTCTCGATGTTCAACTTTAGTTGAACGAGTTCACTAATTGACGAAAACCTGTGTTATCCAGATAGAACTGTTGCCGACAAGTTTGAGCCATTTCTGAAAGACCAAATTGCCGTAAAAACCATTGAGGAAATTAATCATTTCTTAGGGGCATGGATTTCTCCTTTCTCAATGCTCCAATATATCCCGCTGTCACACGGGTTTTACTTAACAGGTTTTCTTCTCCTCATCTTGTCTGACACGAATGGCTTTTTTATCCGATGGCTAAGCGCCACTAAGACTCCAGTTGATGTAAGCGGGCGATAAGTGGCGCTAAGCCCCTGGATAAGTTCAACTAAACTTCAGGTGGCGAAAAAGCTCCACCTAAAGTAAGTTTCACTTTATCTCCTATAAAATCAGAGTCGAAAGGGAGATACAATAACATTGTTTATTCAACATAAAAACGACCGGGGCGTGGAAACAGTCGGATTATCACTAGCGGTTGTAGGCATTACGAGTTTTAATTACAGTTTTCCCTAAAGGAATTGGGACTTTTAGCACGAAGTAGTGATGAAAGTCAGGTGATATCAGATGAGGCTGCAGAAGGTTGAAATTTCAAAAAAATTTATCGTAGGGGCTTTGGTATTTATCTTATTATCAGTGATTTATCAACTTCATGCTGATTTGCTGGTGCCAACCATGAAACTATATGATGCTGAACCTGAGGAGCCGGGGATGATGGTGGTTATTGATCCCGGTCATGGCGGGGCAGACCCCGGTGCTGTGGTTGGTAAAACCAGAGAAGCTGATATTAACATGCAGTTGGCCAAGGCCCTCAGGAAGCTGATGGAATCAGCAGGTTTTCAGGTGGTTATGACCAGATCCGGGGATTGGGGGTTAGTTCCTCAGGAGCGGATGACTTATGCCGACCAAGTGTCAATCTTACAACAAAGAAAAGACTTTGCTGCCGAAATGGGGGGACAACTTTTTATCAGCCTCCATGCCAACAGCAATCAAGATACCAGGGTATCAGGAGGAATCGTCTATTACACAGGCGCTTCGTCACGCCCTTTGGCCTTAATGATTCAACAATCCCTTAATCAAGTAAGCGGCAAAAGCTGGCAGCCTGTTGAAAAGGATTTTTCCATTACCAAAGGGAATAAAATGCCTTCAGTTTTGGTTGAAGCGGCTTTTCTGACCAACAGGAATGACCGGGAAATACTGACGACCAAACCGGAAGTCCTGGCACAGGCTATTTTTGCCGGAATTGAGGATTTCGTTAAAAATACTTTGGGCGAGGGAGGAGTGCCTGATTGACAATAATAGTCGATTTATCAAATTTTTTGATGGACAGATCCGAAGCAATCGTGAATTTCAGGCAGGATTTTGGTATATTTTGTAGAAATACATAAAACAAGAAAATTGACTTCCATTAATTTGAGTTGCTGAAGTCAATTTTCTTGTCCAAGGAGTGTGGAGGAGATATGAGAAAACTCTTAATCTGCCAATTAGAGCCTGATATGGTTCTGGCTGAGACTGTATTTGCTCCAGACAACAGGGTTCTGCTTGCCGAGGGGACATTGCTAACCGAGAACCTCATTAAACGGCTAGATAAAATGGAAATTTCCGAAATCTGTGTTAATGATGAGGATACTATTTCAATAGACCCGGATCAGGTTCTGATTAACCGGGTCTATACAATGGCACTGCCCAGGTTTTAGATTACTTTTTACCGGCTAATATTGTCGGTCAGCGTATGGGTGAAGCTCGTGAACGCTACATAATAGTCGCCAATGTTTTGGGAATGGTCATTAAGGACAAGCAGGTTGGGAGCCTTTACCTTGATTTGCGGGCTGCTGATGACGATACTCTGGATCATTCCATAGCGGTATGTGTGCTTTCACTTATTCTGGGAACGGTATTTAAAATGCCCGAAAGCAGGCTAATGCAGTTGGGTAAGGCTGCCATGGTTCATGATATAGGGAAAAAAGCAATTTCTCAGGAAATTTTAGCCAAGCGAGAGAACCTTACTCCTCAGGAAAAGAAGAGTTTTCAGGAACACACCAAAGAGGGGTATCGGATACTGCGGGAACAGGGCTTTGACCCGGCTATCGCCCGGGTAGCTCTCTATCATCACGAACGGTGGGACGGCAGTGGTTACATTAATATGGTCAGTGAGGAAAATATTGACCTGCTGTCCCGGATTGTAGCTGTTGCTGATACTTATGATGATCTAACCCGAGGTCTGACCTATAAACAGAAATATCTGCCCCATGAAGCCATGGAGTTTTTGTATGGGACAGGCAACATATATTATGATGCCAGGGTGATTAAGGCATTTACAGGCAATATATGCGCCTACCCATTAGGCAGTATTGTCAAATTAAGTACCGGAGAAACTGGCATCGTAGTCAATGTCCAAAAAACCATGGCTCCCAGGCCCATTATAAAGATATTTTATGATAGTAAAAATGTTCATTTGGAATATCCCAAGCAAGTTGACTTAAGCGAAGAAAAGACGATATTTATTACTAAAATACTATGAATTTTAACGTGTAGGCGTTGTGGTAATTTGAAAGGGGAAGCTTAAATGGGTTTAAATGGGGACAAAAAGGGAAATATCACATCATCCTTCGGCTCTGATATCATATTGGAGGGGATGACAGGTGTCCCTAACCTCTTGCTCAAATATTATTCCAAGCTTGGAATTACAGATTATGAAATGATGTTAATTATACAACTGATGCATATTCAAACCGCGGCCAACCAGCCATGTCCGTCATATGAGTCTTTGGCTGAGTACATGTCCGGGGATGCAGCAAAGATTAGAGCCGACCTGGCAAGCTTAATCGAGAAGGGCATCATTTCTATTAACCACGTGTATTGCGAGAGTACCGATGAAGTGGTGGCAGTGTACAGCTATGAGCCCTTATTTGAAAAGATCTTAGAACTTTGGGCCTGTGAAAAGGTCAAGGCCTACCAGATGATGAGGAAAAATCTAAAAGAGCAGATTCAAAAAACCAGAGCGAATGGCAGCAAGAACAAACAGCCTTATTTTGCCGTGGTCTGTCAGGCTTTTGAAAAGGAGTTCGGCCGGCTTTTGTCCCCCATGGAGATGGAACAGGTCAATGTGTGGCTGGATGATGGCGACGGCAGGCCGGAACTTATTATGGAAGCCCTGAAGAGAGCTGTGATGTTGGGTAAACATAACTTCAAGTATATTGACAGTATCCTGCTGGAATGGAACAGAAACAAGCTGACTACTGTTTCCGAGATATCAGCTTACGAAACCAAATTTCGGGAACGTCAGATGGCACGTCCGCTAAAGCGTAAACCTGAAAATACGGAAAACAAAAAGGATAAATATAGGTTACTGTACCTCAGCTAGTAGGAGGAATTAAATTGGACACTGCTGGTAAAGACGCTGTTTGCCCCCTATGTCACGGTAGGGGGATTCTTATTATCGACAAAGACCTGGCAGCACCGTGCAGATGTATGCTGCATAGAAAGCTTCAGGTTAAGTTTCAAAAGGCCAGGATTAGCCAGGGTATGTTAAAATGTAATTTCAGCCAGTTCAAAACAGGTTATTATTCCAAGAATCTAAAAGACCCCATTACCGGTAAGACATATTTTGATATTGCAGTTAATACTTTTGCCGGAATGCGCAGCTTTGTCAAAGATGTACTGGCAAATCCACATGCTGACGGCATCTTTTTGACAGGACCGGTTGGCAGCGGTAAAACCTTCCTGGCCTGCGCAGCAGCAAACGCCCTGATTGGCGAGGGCCTGGAGGTATTATTTGTAGTTGTACCCGATTTATTGGACCAAATCCGGGCCTCCTATGACAGCTCCAGTCAGGACACGGAACATGACCTGATGGACTCGGCCCGCAGTGTAGGGGTTCTTATCCTTGACGATTTGGGTGCGCATAATTATACTGATTGGGTCAGAAATAAACTATATACAATTATTAATTATCGTTTGAACAATCGTTTGCCGACGGTGATAACAACTAATTTGGAGCTGCATGAACTGGACCAGCACCTAGGCCAGCGGACTACCTCCCGGATTATTCAAATGTGCAAATTATGCCGGCTCTTGGTCGAGACTGATGTCCGAATCCTTATGCGGCGGGAAAAAGATCGTCTTTAAAAGATTCCGGCAAAATATAGAAAAATAAACTTATTGCATGTATTAATTTGAAATGTTATAATACATTTAAACTAAGCGGATAGGTGACTCTACGGAGTTGAAAAGGGAAGTCTGGTGAAAATCCAGCGCGGTCCCGCCACTGTAACAGGGAGGATCCCGTAAATGCCACTGGGTGTTAGTGCCCGGGAAGGTGCGGGGGACGATGATCTGCAAGTCAGGAGACCTGCCTATCTAAGGTTTACCGTTATTACCTTCGATTGAAGGGGAGGTAGGCACAGCTGGACTACATATTGTGGTCTTCCTCAGCCTACCCAGGCTGGGGTTTTTTGTTTTTGGAAGAGAGGTTGGCGAATCATGCATATTCAAGACGGATTCCTGACTGGCCAGTGGGCAGTTATCTGGTCTGGAGCAGCAACGGTTTTTGTGGCTAAAGGAATTTATGATGTGAAAAAACAGGCTCAAAATATTCCAATGTTCAAACCCATGCTTGGCTTAGTCAGTGCAGCCGTATTTTTTATTTCTCTGCTGCCAATTCCCGTGCCTATTACCGGCACCTCTTCACATCCCTGCGGGACCCCGCTGGCGGCGATTTTGGTCGGCCCTTTTGTTAGTGTTATTTTGAGTGCGACGGCACTTCTGCTGCAGGCCCTCTTTTTTGCCCACGGAGGGATAACTACTTTAGGGGCTAACGTGATGGCTCAGGGCGTGATTGGCTCTTTGGCCGGCTATGCCATATTCCGGCTGGGCAGAAAAAGTGGTTTGTCTTTGGGTTTTGCCGCCGGAGCAGCCGGTTTTATTGGTGACCTGGCTGTTTACAGCGCATCGGCACTGGAATTAGCCCTGGGAATGCCTGGTGTACATAGTATGACTACATCCAAAGCCTTTGTCACATTTTTGGGGCTGTATATACCCACCCAACTGCCATTAGCTATTTTGGAAGGCTTGGTGACCGGTGCCATGTTAACCTATATTGCCAAAGTAAGACCTGATATCCTTTACAATCTTGGACTTTTGCCAAGACCGGAAAGGCTGGGTGATGCCTAACATGATCAAAAAGTTAATTTTAGGATTGGTAATCATGGCTTCTATTACTGTACCTTCAATGGTCCTGGCTGCAGATCAATGGCAGGGTACCGATGACATGGTAGACAGCAGAATGGAGGAGATCATCGGGGTTTCTGCCAAAGAACCGCTGATTGATATCAGCCAGGGTAATCTGGGCTTATTTCTCTTCACTGCCGGAGGGTTTGCGGCAGGAGCAGTTGTTGGCTACCAGTGGAGAAGGTTATTTCATGAAAAGGCAGGGAATGTGGATGATTAAAGACTCATATTTTACTGTTGATGCTTTAACCCAAAGGGATAACATTTTTACCAGAATGGATGCCCGGGTAAAGGTGGCCCTTTTTATTGCCGCCCTGATAACAGCATTTTCTGTTCCCAATGTAAAATTTGCTTTAGGTTTATTTTTACTTATGATGGCAGCCCTCTTCTTTATCAAAACCCCTCTGAAGCTTTTGCTTGGCCGCGTTGCTCTACCCTTGATGTTAGCTTCGGTGGTGTTTCTGCTGTTATTGTTTTTCCAGAAGGGCCACCCAATGTTTGTGGTTAACTTATTTGGCTTTGAGCTTATGGGGTATCGCGAGGGTTTTGACCTCGGCACCACAATTTTAGCCCGGACTGGGGCCAGTATTTCCCTGCTGCTGGTGTTGAGTGTGACCACACCGGTGCATGAATTGGGTTATGCCCTCGAATATCTGAAGTTTCCCAAGGTGATAGTGGAAATTTTGCTTCTCACATATAGGTATCTGTTCGTCCTTTGGGATGAAGGGATGCGAATCAGGCAGGCTCAGGTTCTCCGGCTTGGCTACCCGGAAGGGCGGGGGATACTGAAGTGGAAAAACAGTTTCAGATCTACCAGCACCCTGATGGCCATGGTGTTCATCCGGGCCTTTGACAGGGCGGAAAGCACCTTTAACGCGATGCAGGTGCGCTCCTATGACGGGAACGTGTCGGGCAGACATTTTGAGAGCTGGAACAGGTCGCAGACAAGTATGCTGGTATCAGGCGTGTTGGTTCTGGTAGTTTTAGCAGCAGTAAGTATTTAATAGGGGGACACAGTCATGGTCTTGGAAGCGGAAAATGTGCAGTTTTCTTATAGTGATGGAACTACTGCTTTAAAAGATATTAATCTTAAAATTCCGCAAGGACATTTTTGCACCCTGCTGGGGCCAAACGGTGTGGGGAAAACCACCTTTTTTAAAGTTCTGATAAATCTGCTTAAACCCACCCGGGGGGAAGTGAGGTTGGATGGGCAGCCAGTGAGCCGTTATTCCAAAGAAGAGTTATACCGGCGTATCGGCTTCGTATTTCAGGACCCTAATGACCAATTGTTTGCTCCTACGGTAGGCGAGGATGTTGCTTTTGGACCGACAAATTTGAAATTTCCACCGCCAGAGATTGCCGCCAGGGTGCAAAGGGCCCTGGAATTTGTTGGGATGTCACATCTGATCAATAAGCCGATTCATTACCTGAGTTACGGACAGAAAAAGAGGGTCTCTATCGCCGGTGTATTGGCCATGAGGCCTGAAATTATCATCCTTGACGAACCGACCGCAGGCCTGGACCCGATGGGTGTGACAGAGATCATGAGCCTGCTGGTCAGGCTCAATAAAGAAGAAGGCATTACCATTCTAATGGCTACCCATGATGTAGACCTGGTGCCTATTTATGCTAATCACATCTTTATCCTTTTTGAAGGTAAAATAGTTCTGGCCGGATCACCTCAAGAGGTATTCAGCCAGAAACAAATAATTAGAAATGCCCAGCTGAGGCTGCCAAGGGTGGCTCATTTGGGAGAAATCTTAATTAAGAAAGATAATTTAACTGTTGACAACCTTCCGCTCACCATCGGCGAAGCGCGTAAAATGGTTGTTTCGGAGGTCAGGGGAGTAGGGGATAGGCATGGCTAAGTCAAAGAAATTACGCCCTGGTTTTACCACCGGGGCCAGTGCTGCAGCCGCGGCCCAAGCAGCAGCAGTAAGGCTGTTTACAGGTGAAGAGATCCAACAGGCCAGGTTAATCAACCCTCAGGGCAGAGAAATCATAATTCCCATCAAAGATATCAAATCTTCCGGGAGCAGTGTTACGGCTACTGTAATTAAAGATGGGGGCGATGACCCGGACAATACTCATGGCCTGGAAATAACAGCAATTGTGAGTGCAGGTGAACCAGGTATTGTAATAACCGGCGGACCCGGAGTGGGGACAGTGACCAAACCCGGATTACAGGTACCCGTGGGAGAACCTGCCATTAATCCGGTTCCGCGGCAGATGATTCTTGACGCTGTAAGAGAGATTGTCCCTGATGGGGGAGGGCTGAGGATTGAGATTACGGTCCCGGGTGGTGCTGAAGCAGCCCGTAAAACCCTGAATCCTAAGCTCGGGGTCATTGGGGGCATATCTATTCTGGGGACTACCGGAATAGTGGAACCGATGTCTGAAGATGCCTACAAGCGATCCTTGGTCCCCCAGATTGAGATGGCCAAGGCCCATGGGTACACGACCATCTGCCTGGTTCCGGGCAGGCTGGGCGAGAAGTGGGCAGCCGAAAAACTGGGCATTCCCCAGGAAGCAACCGCCCAAATGAGCAATTTTGTCGGATATATGCTGAACGCCTGTGTCGACCTGGGCATCAAAAATGTTATTATAATTGGTCATCACAGTAAACTTACCAAGGTAGCGGCAGGGTGTTTCCATACTCATAACAAAGTTGCCGATGCCCGGTTGGAAACCCTGGCCGCCATGGCCGGGCTCCTGGGGGCTCCGCAGCCGGTAATCGCGGAATTGTTGGATGCCAATACATCGGAAGGGGCCTTAGAAATCCTGCGGGATAACGGCCTGCTGGAGGTGCTGCCGATGATAGCCGCCAGGGCTGCCAAACGGGCAATGGAGCATGTTTTCGGAGAACTCAGGGTTGGGGTGGTAATGTTCAACATGGCTGGAGAAATCCTGGCTGCAGACAGCAATGCCGGCCAGATCAGGAGGGAACTGCATTGGCAAATCTAATCCGCGTTATCGGAGTAGGCCCGGGTAACCCGGATTACATTACTCCTGAGGCCCAAAAAATGATTGCAGCTGCTGATGTCCTGGTGGGGGGGGAACGGCTGCTGCGGGATTTTGCTGAACCAGGCAAAGCGCAGTATATTATTAGAAACAATTTACCTGAGATGGTGGAATTTATAAATTTACACCGCCAACACAGCACAGTAGCCGTACTGGCGTCGGGAGATCCGACTTTTTACGGGATTACGGAGTTTTTAAAGAAGCATTTTGCCCCCGCAGAACTGTTAGTTTGTCCCGGACTCAGTTCAGTTCAGCTGGCCTGTGCCAGGCTCTGCATTTCCTGGCATGACTCGGCTCTCTATAGTGTCCATGGCCGGAGTATAGAAGGTTTGGTGAATTTGGTCAGGCACAATAAAAAGGTAATCGTCTTAACTGACCCCAAGCATACTCCCGGTTTGATCGCCGGAGAACTGGCACTTGCCGGAATCAGAGACAGGCGCATGTATGTTTGTGAAAATCTATCTTACGCAGATGAGCGAACAGGCGAATACAATCTGCACGAAATTCCGGCTGATGTGGGGAAATCAGGCTGTGTGGTGGTGATAACAGATGAGTAGAAACACCTGGAGATTTAAAACCGGCGGAATTCCTGATGACCTGTTCATCAGGGCTCAGGTGCCCATGACAAAAGCAGAGGTTAGAGCTGTTACCATTGCCAAAGCCAGGTTAAATGATAATGATGTGATCTGGGATATCGGGGCGGGAACCGGTTCAATTTCCGTGGAAGCGGCACTGACCGCTGTAACCGGCACAGTATATGCCGTGGAAAAGGAACCCGATGCCGTCGAACTGATCAGGCGAAATATTGAATTATTTGGGACTGGCAATATCAAAGTCTGTCCGGGGACAGCCCCTGAAAAATTATATGACTTGCCGGAGCCTGATCGGGTTTTTATCGGTGGCAGCGGTGGGAACCTGGCTGAAATAATAAATTATGCTTATCAAAAAATGACTGCAGGCGGTCGCCTGGTTGTTAATGCAGTAGTTTTGGAAACCCTGTCGACTGCAGTTGAGGCCATGAAGCAGGCGGGCCTGGCTGACCTGGACATTTCTCAGGTGGCTGTGGCCAAGGCCGTCGAGGTGGGAAAACTGCACATGTTCAAAAGCCATAACCCGGTATTTATCATCAGTGGAGAGAAGCGGCAGTCTGAAAGGAGCTTGGTATGAAAGGAAAAATATATGGCATAGGTGTGGGACCAGGAGATCCGGAACTGTTAACACTAAAGGCTTACCGTGTTTTAAAAGAAGTAGATGTATTATGTGTACCAAAATCCAAAGCTGAAAAGGACAGCTTGGCTTTGTCCATCGCCAGTGGAGTAGTTGACCGGGATTTTGAAGTTTTGGAACTGCTGTTTCCCATGACTCACGACAAAGAAGTTTTAAAACAGCACTGGGACAAAGCGGCTGAACAGATGGTGGAACAAGCCAGAGCCGGAAAATCCCTGGCTTTCATAACCATCGGTGACCCCATGTTTTACAGCACATATGCCTACGTTTTGGAGAGGGTCAAAAAACAGCATAAAGATATAAGTATTGAAACAATTCCGGGAATTACCGCTTTTGCAGCATGTTCTTCGATGATTAATGAACCCCTCACCGAAGGTGATGAAAAGCTGATTGTGATTCCTGCGGCGTATGGGATTTCAGCTATTCGGGAAGCCCTGGAAAATTACGAAAATGTCGTGCTGATGAAGGTTAACCGGTTGTATGATGAAGTGGCCGCGCTGCTGGCGGAAATGGGACTTTTGGAAAATGCCGTTTATATAAGCCGGTGTGGTTATGAAGACCAGTTTTATACCACAGATATCCAGGCTCAGGTTGGCCGGAAAAAGGATTATATGTCTATATTAATTGTCAGGAAGGCGGGGTGGAAGAGCCTGTGAAACAAGTATATTTTATCGGAGCCGGTCCGGGAGATCCCGAACTAATCACATTAAAAGGGGTAAAGGCCATTCAGCGGGCAGGGATAGTTATCTATGCCGGTTCATTGGTTAACCCCGAAATCCTGCAATATGCACCTGAGGGAGCAGAAATCTATAACAGTGCCTCCATGGATCTAAATGAGGTTTTGGCAGTAATGGAGCGGGGAGCCAGGGAAGGCCGGATTGTGGCCCGGGTTCATACCGGGGATCCGGCAATATACGGTGCTATCCAGGAGCAGATGGATGCCTTGACAGAACGTGGAATCAGTTTTGAAGTTATTCCGGGAGTAAGTTCTTTTCTGGCTGCGGCAGCTGCCCTCCAGCAGGAATATACCCTGCCGGATGTAACCCAGACAGTAATTTTGACCAGGATGGAAGGCAGAACTCCGGTGCCTGAGCGGGAGAAACTCGCTGAGTTGGCTGCCCATCAGGCCACTTTATGTATATTTTTAAGCGTGCACGCCATCAGTGAGGTGGTAAACGAACTACTCCAGGGTTACTCTGCTGATACCCCTGTGGCGGTAGTGCAAAAAGCATCCTGGCCTGAACAAAAAATTGTTCGCGGCACCTTGAGCGATATTGCCGGGAAAGTCATGGAGGCCGGGATATCCAAGACTGCCCTGATTATAGTTGGTAATGTATTCCGGGGCGAATATGAAAAATCAAAACTGTATGACCCTGGGTTTACCCACGGCTACCGGGAGGGTAAAAAGTGAAAATAGCGGTAGTTGCCGCTACCAGGCAGGGAGCTGTGCAGGCCGGACAAATTGCGGCAAGGCTTAACGAGACAGGTCACCATGAAACGGTGATGTTTCTGCCGGAGAAGTTTTTGCCCCTCAGCATTCAAGGGCAGTGCCGACCATACAGTGCACCGCTGAAAGAGGTCTTGCGGGATTTGTTTGGCGAGTATCAGGGCATTGTCTGTGTGATGGCTTTGGGCATCGTGGTGCGCCTGATAGCCCCGCATTTGCAGGGCAAGACTAAGGACCCGGCAGTGGTTGTGACTGATGAATTGGGGCAAAACGTAATCAGTGTCCTTTCAGGCCACTGGGGCGGGGCCAATGCGTTGACTCTGCTGTTGGCCGAAAACTTGGGTGCTAATCCCGTAATTACCACAGCTACTGATGTGCACGGCCTCCCGGCCATCGAAATGCTGGCCAAAGAACATGGTTGGCTCATTGAGCCTTTTGAACTGGTGAAGAGTGTTAATTCAGCTATCGTTAACGGCGAGAAAGTGGTTGTCTACAGTGAGACTCCATTGGCAATGGAGTCAGCTGTACATATAGAAGTAAAGGATTTATCTCAGTATTCTCCAACCCGGCCTGGGGATGGGCGGATCGTCATGGTTACTAACCGGATGTCTGATAGCTTCCCGCCCGATACCCTCTACCTGCGGCCCCGGAACTTGTGTATCGGGATAGGCTGCCGCCGGGGAGTAGGGTCCGGGGAAGTCCGGGCAGCTGTTAATAATGCTCTGACTGAGGCCCGAAGGGTGATTTCTGCTGTTCGGACCATGGCCAGTGTTGATATAAAAAGTGATGAACAGGGCCTTTTGGCAGCGGCTGAGGAACTAAACCTGCCGGTGAGGTTTTTCGCGCGTCAGGCACTTGGAGCAGTGTTGGCAGAACGAAGCGAAATGGGTTTTTCAGAATTCGTAGATGATAAGATAGGAGTTGGTGGTGTATGCGAGCCTGCGGCGATTCTGGGTGCGGGGGAAAACTCCCGGTTAATATTGCCCAAGACGAAGTACGGGAAAATAACGGTAGCCATAGCCGAGGGAGATTGGCAGTAGTGGGTATCGGCCCCGGAGATTTGGACCAAATGAGCTTACGGGCCCATAAGGTTATCCGGGAGGCTGAGGTTATAGTCGGATATAAGACTTATCTTGACCTGCTGGGGAATTTGTTAGATGGGAAAGAGGTCCTCAGTTCAGGTATGACCAGGGAGGTTGAACGTTGTCAGAAAGCTATCGAGATTGCTGCCGGCGGCAAGTATGTAGCTGTTATCAGCAGCGGAGACCCTGGCATATATGGGATGGCTGGAATTACCCTGGAACTGGTGGAGAAACAAAAAAATAATGCCGACTATGGTGTGGAAATTGTTCCAGGCATAACCTCGGCCAACGCTGCAGCAGCATCTTTGGGGGCAGCCCTGATGCATGACTTTACAGTGATCAGCCTGAGTGATCTGCTAACCCCCTGGGAGCTTATTGAAAAACGGCTTTTTGCTGCAGCCCAGGCAGATTTTGTGACAGTAATTTATAACCCGGTGAGTAAAAAACGAACCGAGCAGATTAAAAAGGCCCGGGAGATTTTTCTTAAATTCAGGTCACCGGCAACATCTGTCGGGATAGTCCGCAATGCTAAACGCGGTGATGAAGAAATCACCCGTACAGACCTGGAGCATTTTCTAGATTATCCCATTGATATGTTTACCGTTGTCTTAATCGGGAACAGCCAGACTTATCAAACCGAAAACTTTATGATCACACCGCGAGGCTATAAGGTATGATCCTGGTATTAGGAGGGACCCTGGAAGGCCGTGAGCTTGCGGGCACCATCGCCGGCATGGGCCACCGGGTTTTGCTCACTGTGGTTTCCGAATACGGTGCCGAAATGGTTCCAGAAGATGCACAAGTGGAAGTGCTGGTTGGCAGCCTTGATGATCCGGGATTAAGGTCCCTTCTGAGGGAGCGGCAGGTGCGGTTGATTATCGATGCAACCCATCCATATGCCGGGATGATTACTGCTCTGGCCTGGCAGGCTGCCCGGGAAATGCAGGTGCCTTTTATCAGGTATCAGAGGCCTTCTGCGGCAGATAGCAATGGCCAGGCCAAAATTTACTCGGCCAATGATTACGAACAAGCAGCTGAAATAGCCGGAAATATGGGAGAAACCATTTTTTTAACCATTGGCAGTAAAAACCTTAAACCCTTTGTGGAAGTGGGCAGGAAAATGGGCCGCCGGGTTATAGCCAGGGTGCTCCCGGATGCGCGGTCTCTGGCTGAATGTGCCGCCGCTGGAGTGGCACCCAGAGACATTATAGCGGTCCAGGGGCCATTTTCCACAGAGTTAAATATAGTTATGCTTAAAGAATACAGAGCTAATGTTTTGGTGACCAAAGACAGCGGGAAAACAGGCGGCACAGATACAAAACTTGAAGCTGCAGGCTGCCTGGGGATCCCGGTGGTGGTTGTGGGTCGCCCTGACTACCAGGGGGTGCCCAGTACCGCCGATAGGTCTGATATTCTTGAACTAATCAGGGAAATACATGGAATATAACATATACGCAGCAGGAATATTCTAAAAGTGAATAATTAACCGGAGGGATAACCAAAGATGAAGATGGCGGTAATTGTTTTAGGACATGGCAGCAAGGCACCGCAGGCTTTGGAGACACTAAATAAATATGGGGAAATGGTGAAGGCCAAATCTCGCTGTGAGATTGTAGAAGTGGCCTCCCTGCAATTCAATAAACCTGACTTGCCGGAAGCACTGGACAGAGTTATTGAACATGGTGCCAAAAAAATTGTCATTGTCCCGTTTTTCCTCTATAACGGGGTGCACATGCAGGAAGACATCCCGGCCGTTATCAGGCAGGAAAAAGACAAGTTTCCTGATGTGGACATAGTTCTCGCCAATCACCTGGGAGCCGACCAGAGACTGGTAGATATAGTTCTCGACAGGATTAAGGAGGTTTCTTAGATTGGAATTTATAAAAAATCCGACAGCTATCGAAGATACCAGTATGGAGATTATTGAGGAGCATTTGCCCAGTCTGCGCGAGCTTCCGTTGGGTGAACGCAATATCATTAAACGGATTGTGCATACCACCGGAGATCCGAGTATTGCCGAGTTAATCAGAATTCATCCTGATGCTGTGGAAGCCGGACTTCGGGCTTTTCGCGCCGGCAAGACGGTTTTCACCGATGTCCAAATGCTCCGGGCCGGGATCAATCCGATTAAACTTGGGCAGTATGGTGTGGAAACTATCTGCCTGATCAAAGACCCGGAGGTAGTTGAAGAAGCCAAAAGAACCGGCCAGACTCGCGCTATGGTGGCCATGGCCAAGGCTGCGCCAAGGCTTGAAGGAGGTATCATTGCTATCGGCAATGCACCGACTGCTTTATTCGAGCTTTGTGCCATGATTAAAAACAGTCAGATCAGACCGGCTCTCGTTGTCGGAACCCCGGTGGGCTTTGTGGGAGCCAAGGAATCCAAAGAGATGTTGGTAGAAACACCTGTACCATATATTACAGTGGTTGGCACCAGAGGCGGCAGTACCATTGCTGTAGCCGCGTTGAATGCACTGCTGAAGATGATGTAAGCTATGCCCAAATTCAAGCTAATCGCTGCCGACATGGATGGTACGCTGCTGGATGAGCAATACCGGGTAATGCCTGAGTTGCGGGCAGCAATAGAAAAATGCAGAGACCGGGGAATTGATATGGTAGTTGCCACAGGGCGGTTGTACCCATCAGCATTACCATATGTAAAGGAACTAGGTGTTACATTGCCGGTTATTGCCTCTAACGGAGCGGTGGTAAAAGACCCGGTTACCGGTGAACTCCTTTACCACGCCCCGTTGAATAAAGATTTTGCAGTCGAGGCCTTAAGGATGACCAAAAATGGAACTGCCCAACGCTTTGTTAACATCCGGGACAAATTCTATACAGATGCTTCCGAGGAAATGACCAAAATGTATTCTGAGGCATTGAGGGTAGATTTCATCAGGATTATGTCTCTTGAAGAGATAGTGACAGAAGACCCTACAATGGTAGTAATCAGGGACCGGGAGGATGAAATTGCCAGATTAACAGCGTTTCTGCGCAGGGAAATGGGTGACAAGGTTTACATGGCTAATTCCAAACCTTTTTTCCTTGATATAAATAACCGGAATATTTCCAAGGGTGCGGCTCTCATCCAACTTTGCCGGAGGCTCCAAATTCTTCCTGTGGAAGTGTTAGCAGTAGGTGATGGCTGGAATGATCTGGAGATGTTTGAGGCCGCGGGATTAGGAGCAGCAGTCGCCAATGCCCCGGACCGGTTGAAAGAGAAGGCTGGCTATGTTTGTGCATCCAATTCTTTTATGGGTGTCATAGAAATAATAGAAAAATTTTTGTTAGATTGATTTTTGATATGATATCGATTAAAATTGGTGATACATAAATGTAAGGCTTATAACCTTACATTTTTTGTATTATGAAAATAAGTTTCTGGCAGATGGGGAAGAGGCCCATTAACAGGGGATGTAGAAAAATGTTGGTAAGTATAGGTTAAAAGTAAATACACTAATTAAACTGTTTACAATTCCATTTGACCATTGAAGGGTAAAACTTGACCGATTGAGGAAATATTCTACAACTTAACGGTTCAAGGAGTTATAATTACAGCAAAATGAAGTTTCAAATTTAATACTGGTTTTAGGGTGCTTTAAATTTTTACTCAGGAGTACAGTATAGGAGAAAAGTCACAAACTCTAGATTAACCATTTCGGCCATGTAACGACAAAATTCGACATTTTCAATGCAGGAATCGGCATTATCAATACTGGAAAATGTAGTATTGAACCTTAGCATTAAACCAGACGAGGGGAGATAACGGACATGACAAAAGTTGTTGAACAAAGGATTGATGAGTTTTTAGTCACTGAAGAGCCTTTTTATCAACCTGTCTCCAATGAAATAGAGCTATTTGAACAAGCTTATACCAGTAAGCTTCCGGTAATGCTAAAAGGTCCCACCGGATGTGGGAAAACAAGGTTTCTGGAATACATGGCTTATCGCCTGGGGCGGCCTCTGATAACAGTAGCCTGCCATGAAGACTTGACGACCAGTGATTTGGTTGGCAGGTACCTGTTAAAAGGCGGCGAAACCGTCTGGACTGACGGGCCCCTTACAACAGCCGTGAAAATCGGGGCAATCTGTTATCTTGATGAGGTAGTGGAAGCGCGCAAAGACACCACAGTGTGTATTCACCCCCTGACAGATGACCGCAGGGTGCTGCCCATCGAGAAAAAAGGTGAAATCATAGTTGCTCCCGACCAGTTTATGTTAGCTGTTTCTTTTAACCCCGGTTACCAAACGTTTCTTAAGGACCTCAAACAAAGTACCAAACAGCGTTTTATTGCTATGGATTTTAATTATCCTAAAGCAGAGCTTGAAACCCGGATTTTGGTGCGGGAAACCGGTGTTGATTCCGGTACAGCGGAAAAACTGATTGAACTCGCCCATAAGATCAGGAATTTAAAGAACAGGGGCTTGGAAGAAGGTGTCAGTACCAGGCTTCTGATATATGCAGGCGAGCTTATCTCAAAGGGTATCGACACTATGGTTGCCGTTGATGCAGCCATGATTAAGCCAATTACTGATGATGACGCTATGCAAACCAGTTTAAAGGAAATTGCCGTCTCAATATTCAATTAGGTGGTGCTACTTTTGGACGGTGCAAACTATACAGAAATGCTTTCAAAATATATTAAAACTCTAAAAGATGATGATCGGGCCGGTTTACTTGAATTTTTAGAAAATTTGCCTGAGGATTTAGCCAATGTAGTTATTGACACTGGTATAAAATTTTATAAATCCAGCGCTGTCAATGGGAATTGGTTTTGGCGCACGGTTCAGGAATTGGCCCCAAAACTTTCGGCGGCGGAACTGCTCAGTTGGCTGGAAGAAGGAGCCGGGATCAGCCGGGGAACCTGGGATTGCTCATTATCATTTCTCAAGGCCTGCCCCGATGTGCTCGCTAATACTGAGACCGCTGTTTTCCTGCGGTGGACTGTGGTTGGCAGGATTCTGATTCGCTACAGCAATAAAGACGCGGAATGGTATTTTAAGAATAGTGGAACCATCCTTGGGAGTTTGGATAAATCTGCTCAGGAACGCTTTGTAGCAGGTGCCGCACGGCTGCTGGAGCTTTCCTGGAATTCAGCACTGGCTTGTATGAAAGCCTGGCCTGAAATAATTCGCTTCAAAAATGCACATAATGAGGAAAAGATTTTAGAAAAAGGCCTAATTCTGACAGAGCAAGTGCCAGATGAAGCCAGTGCCTTTTTTGAAGCTGTGCCAAAGTTCTTGCAAAATGTCAGCCTTGAACATTTAGCTGCCTGGCTGGAGGCTTCACTGGTTCTCAGAAAAGATCAAAGGGGTCTTATCAGCTCTTTTTTTAGACATACCCCTGATATTCTGAGCAAAGTTGAATTTGCAGACCTGGACCAAAAACTGGCTGAGTGGGCTGGATTTGGGGCAAAATTAGCGGATCATGACGACAAAATTGCTGTAGTGTTTTTTGCATATACCCAAGGTGTGCTGAAATACACAGAATGGGATGTCCTGAATAATTGGGTCCACCTTATTGAACAGGTTAGTGACGAGAGTTCTGTAGAAGGAGCCGTGGAATTTGTCAGGCACACGCCCGAACTCCTGATTCAATTGTCACTCAAAGAATTAGCCCAGTGGGCCAGGTTTGGATTGGATGTTATCAAGGGGGAAAAACGCTTTGCCTATTTTTCCCTGAAGTCTCAGGAAAGCCGTGATGCCATTGCCCGGTATAGAACCGGACTGCACCTGGAAGCGGCGAAAAAAATCCTGCTCCTTTATTCCGAAGCACTAACAGGAGAACTAATCATAATCAGAAACACATTGGATTTGCCGGAAATGATTCATGGCAACCAGAGGCTGTGGGGATCATTTGATACCAGAAGGATTTACCTGCCTGATTTGGTTAAGGAATATGAGGATGATCAGGATAATCTCAGGATGTACAGGGTCATGATGATGCATCTGATTAGCCACAGGCAGTTTGGGACCCTTGCCCTGGCCCTTGAAGAAGTAAGGGAATTAGCGGAAAACCGGCATTTAGGGATACTTTTTGAGCTAATTGAGGATAACCGGGTTGATTACCTGGCTGCTCAGGCTTTTCACGGATTAACCAGAGATATTGATTTGTTGATTTCAAAAAGCCCGCAAGGCTTTACGCAACGGGGTTCGGCTGCCGGTCTAAGCGGGCCCGGTAAAAATAGTTTGCCGGCGGTTATCAATTATCTCACCGGTTTTTTCCGGGGAGAACAGGATAATCTCAAACAGCTTGTGCCAGGCCGTTTTCATGAAAGATATCAAATCTTTTGGGAAAAGGTGGAAGAGACTGGAGCTTCCGCTGCGGAGTCACTTCATATGGCACGCATTTTCCTTGATTTAATAGAGGAGCTGGGTTGGGATAAAAATGGTTTGCTGAAGGCTGGGAATTTAAAATACAGAGGAAACATCAGGTTTGATTTGATATATTTGGCCGCTAAGATTGATGAAAAAGAAAGAGGACCAAAATTGGCAGGACCCGAAGAGAAAAACGGCCTGTCCAGGCTGATAGGAAAAGCTAAAAAACCGGTTCAGGAAGCTGTAAAATCCGGACAGGAAGTAAATTTTAACAGTGATGCTTACCTGAACTTAAAAAAATTACTGAGCCAATTTAACGAAGATGAAGAAAATCCATACCGCATGGTGGCTTATTATGATGAATGGGACCGTTCATTAAATGACTATAAAAAAGACTGGTGCAGGGTCAGAGAAGTTGTGATGAAACCCAGCTCAGGCCTCACAGTAGCAAAAGCTCTAGAAGAGCATGGCGGCCTCATCAGTACACTTAAACGGTACTTTGGGATGTTACGTCCGGATCGGTTCGCGAAATACGGTCGCCAGGAAGACGGTGAAGACATTGATATAGACGCCGTGGTTGAAGCCATGGTAGAGTTGCAGGCCGATGTTTCACCTGACAATGGTTTTTATATCAGAAGGGATAAGCGGGAACGCAATGTTGCAGTGGGTTTCCTGCTGGATTTAAGCTACTCTACTGAAGAGAAAGTGGCTGAGACCGAAAAAACCCTGCTGGATGTTGAAATCGAGTCAGTAGTTGTAATGGCTGAAGCACTGGAAGTTTTGGATGATAGTTATGCTATTTATGGTTTTCACAGTGATAACAGGGACAAAGTAAACTTTTATGTTGTCAAGGATTTTGAAGAAACTTACACCGATGAAGTTAAAATGCGTTTCGGCGGCCTTAAGAGCTATGGGATGACCAGGCTGGCGGCAGCCGTTAGGCATGCGGTGGCTAAGATGGAGAAGGTCCAGGCTGCTATTAAGATTCTTATTATACTCAGTGATGGCAGGCCCTTTGACTTCGACTACAACAGCGGCCTGACTAAAGATCATGAAGAGTTTTACGCCGAAACTGATACCAGGGTTGCCTTAAGAGAAGCCAAAATGAAAGGGATAAATCCATTTTGTATCACTGTTGACAACAGGGGTCAGGACTATCTGGAATATATTTATGGAAATGTCAGTTATATCATCATTGATGACGTAAATGCGCTACCTGCCAAATTGACTGAGACTTATAAAAATTTAACTACTTAAAGGAGGTGGTGTTAGTGGTTTTAGATCAGTACAGGTCACTAGAGCAATTTGCTATTGATGAAGGAGCTCATAAGGCTAAGGTAATCCGGTCCGAAGATATTGTCATTGATGACAGAGTCAGGTTAAAATGCCAGGTTCCAGTCTGTCAATACTTCAACAGACACCTTTTGTGTCCACCGCACACTCTGAGTGTGGCGGAATTCCGTTCACTTTGTTCTCAATATCCCGCGGCCCTGTTAGTTCAGGCAGCTAGCCAGGGATTTGAAGAAAATAGTCTTCTAGAAGCTGAAAAAAAGCTTCATTTGCTGGTCAATAAAGTAGAAGGGAGGGCTTTAAGTGAAGGGCATTACCTAGCTTCCGGCTTTATAGCGTCATCCTGTAAACTTTGTGCGCAATGTGTGGGTTATAATTCCAAGGAACCCTGCCGGAGACCCTATGAGGCACGTCCTAGTATCGAAGCTATGGGTGTAGATATTTTTAAAACGTCCCAGAATGCAGAAATTGGTTTTAGTTTAGGGTTATCATCAGAGGTTGTTTTTAGCGGTTTAATCCTATTGGATTAAATAAAAAAAAATTAACAACAGGAGGGGTTCATTATGGCATTTAGTGAAATGACAGGTTTAGAGCGGGCGTTAGCTGCGCTGCAGTATCAAAAGCCGGACCGGGTTCCGGTAGCATCACTGGTATGTGGTGCTGCCCGCCGGGTACTTGGGGTAACTTATGACAAGTGGTCTAAGGACGCCGAGTTGATTGGAGAATCCTTAGTTCAGAGCCACGACCTTTTTAACAAAGAATTTGACATCTTCGTAATGTTGGTAGACCTTTCCGTTGAAGCTGCTGACTTTGGCCAACATGTTATCTACCCCATTGAAGACACAGCTTACTCAGATCCCAACAATCCAGTTCTCAAAACCCCTGATGATTACAGGAGAATTAAGCCCTATAATCCCAGGGAAACAGGTCGGTCCAAGATGGTTATCGATGCTACCCGCTATGTGGCTCAGCGCAGGGGTAAAGAATATGGTGTTTGTGGTTTTGTTTATGCCCCGCTGGGTATCCTCGGTGCTATGAGAGGCCACTCGAAAATGTTCCAGGATTTAATTAAAAACAGGGATGCGGTAATTGAGGCATGTGAAATCATGACTCCGGTGCTGATAGAGTATGCTCTTGGTCAGCTGGAAGCCGGTGCCCAGGCTATCGTTCTGGATACCCTGTATTGCTCCCAAACTATCATGAGCCCGAAAATGTGGGCTGCTATTGAGGGACCTTATGCCAAGAGAATTTCTGATGCAGTTAAGGCAGCCGGTGGTGCATTAGTCGTTCATAACTGCGGCGGCGGAATCTATTTTGACGTACAGGAAGAATGGACTGGGCCTATTGCTATTTCCCATGCCCACCCGTCAGCAGACTGCAAGACCTGGGAAGAGCATGTTGATAAGTGGGGTAAAAGGATTCCTAGCATCGGTGCCCTGGATCCGGCCCACGTTGGGATGATTTGGACCCAGGAAGAACTCATGGAAGAATCCCGCAAATTTATCGAACTGTACAAAGATAAGTGTAACGGTGGATTTATCTTCTCTACCGGTTGCGAGTTCCCGGCCAACGGTACCTTGGTTAGTGCCAAGACCATGATTGAAGCAGCCAAGGCCTACGGTACTTACAGCTAAGATTAAGCACAATGAACGCCGGGACCAAGGTGTGAGGCTCTTAAACTAATCCTTGGTAGGAGGTAAAAGTTTATGAAGATAAAAATTATCAGTGGCTTTCTCGGAGCCGGCAAAACAACTTGTGTAAAAAATGTTCTGAAAAAAGCTGACGGCAGTATGGCTGTAATTGTTAATGAGTTCGGGGATGTCGGGATTGATGCCGAAGCCCTGACCAAAGGTGATGTCGTGGATATGGTAGAGCTGCCCAGTGGATGCATCTGCTGCACTCTGAAAAATGACTTGAGGTCGGCCGTTAAGGAAATCAAAGAAAAATATAATCCGATGCGTCTGATTATTGAGCCATCCGGTTTGGCGGTGCCGTCAGGAATTCTGGAGGTGCTGGAACCAATAGCAGATGACTGGGATCTGGAAATTGAAGCAATTATCGGGATTATCGATGCTGACAGTTTTCTGGCCAATATCCACTCGGGACTTTTCGGAGATTTCTACACCGATCAGATTACCAATTCAGACATTATCTTGATTAACAAGTCAGACCTGGTTAATGAGAAAACCATTAAAAACATTGAGGAAGAAATACGCAAGTATAATTCCCATGCTATTCTCTTAGCCACTGTAAATTGTGAAGCCGATTTGCCGGACATGATCAGAGAACATGGTGCTGAACATGACACCCACATTCATTTCGACCATGACTTTGACTCACTGGCCATCACCTTAGATAAGACTTACGACCGGACTGTGCTGGAGGAGATTCTGAAGGAAATGAAGGCCGGCAAGTATGGTAATATTTACAGGGCCAAAGGAATTTATAAAACCAGTGACGGAAGCACTGAAAAAATGGACTATGTTCAGGGTAACTATGATTTTGAGAAATTTCCGGACACTGATGAGGGCAAGCTGGTCTTTATCGGCAAAGATTTCGACCGCAAGGCTCTGGAAGAAAGATTAGAAAGCTAAGAATTACAGAGAAAAACGTGTTGTACAAAGTAAAGGAGGAGATTGGGCTAATGGCTACTGAAGAAAGAGCACAAGAATTATTTGGATTATTAAAGCAAAGTGTTATCGATTATGATGAGGATGCTGTAAGGGAAGCTGCCCAGGCAGTTGTGGACGAAGGTATAGATGCTTATAAAGCAGTATTTGACGGCCTTGTAGAAGGCATGAACGAGGTTGGCAGGCTGTATGAAGAGCAGGAATATTTCGTGCCTGAAATGCTGATGTGTGCAGACGCTCTCTATGCCGGTCTGGATATCCTGAAGCCTCATATCGGCAAAAACGATATGGGTATTAAAGGAACCGTAGTTATGGGTGTTGTACAGGGCGACGTACACGACATCGGTAAAAACATCGTTAAGATGATGTTTGATGTTGCAGGTTTCGATGTACATGACCTGGGCCGTGACGTACCTATGGAGAAGTTCGTGGAAGAGCAGCTGAAAACCGACTCCGAGCTGGTTCTGCTGTCAGCCATGATGACAACAACCATGGTTGGGATGAAAGACATCATTGCCAAAATTAAGGAGAAAAACCCCAACTGCCGGATCATGATCGGTGGTGCTCCTGTATCCGATGACCTCGCTGACAAGTGGGGTGCAGACGGCTTTGCCAAGGATGCTAACAATGCTCTGAAAGATGCTTTGAACATGGTTAAAGCATTAAAAGACATGCAAAGCAACTAATTACAGAGAGTAATTAAATTCTGTGTAATTAATAAAAAAAAACTTCCTGACTGGCAAGGATAGAAATACCCAAAACCAGGAGGGAAGATTTTTTTTTACGAGTATATGTCTGAAAACTCAATTTGTTTTTCACCTTCATATAATATAGTGAAACAACAAGGGGGAGTTCAAATGAAGGTTATGACATATAATGTCCACTCTTGTATAGATATGCAGAAAAAGAACAGCTTAAATAAAGTCGTGGAACTTCTTAAACAGGAAAAACCTGCTGTTGTGGGGATAAACGAAATTGAGTCTTTTAGTCCGCGCACCCGGTTTGCTAATCAGCCTAAACTCTTAGCCTTAGCCCGGGACATGCTGCCGGCCTATGGGCCAACTCTGAAACTAGGCCATATCGGTTTTTTTGGCAATGCAATTTTGTCGCGCTATCCAATTTATGAAAAAATTAACTTCCCTCTGCCGGGCAGCCGAGAACCCAGGTGCTGCCTGCGGACCCTGCTTCGCATTCCCGAGGGCTGTATTACTGTTTTTTGCACCCATTTAGGCTTAAACCGGATTGAACGCGATAACCAAATTGCTGAGTTGGCCCGCTTGGTCAGCAGAGAAAAAAATCCCGTGATTTTAATGGGTGATTTTAACTGTAGTCCAGACCAGTTGGCTCCCCTGGCCGAATATCTTACAGACACCGGCAGGTTATTTGGAGCCAGACCCACATATCCCTGTGATAATCCAACCGACCGTATTGACTATATTTTTGTTTCTAAAGAGATAAAATGTAAACATCTCTACATCCCCAACAGCAACGCCTCCGACCACCTCCCGGTGATTGCAGACTTAAATTTTTCTCAGCAATAAATGTTTGAGCCTTTGGGGAGATATAAAAACAACCGCAGAGACGCAGAGAGAGACTGCTGCTATCGGTTGATTCCTTCTATTTGAATATTGGCATCGTCTAAAGTAAATTCAAATTAATTGATTTTGGTCTTATATATATATTCTTGTAGTTTTTCAATTACAAATCCAAGAGTTCACAATATAAGTTTTTCTCTGCGCCTCTATTTTATTCTCTCCTTTTAATCTCTGCGTTATATTTTATTATCTTTTATTAGAAAAAATGGGTACATTCCGAAAAGAGAACGTTAAAAACTAGCCATTTTTATCCATTTATGGAAAGTTTAAATGGCTAGATTTGGTCTCTCAGTTGGGAATGTGCCCACTTTTTTCTAAGTCAGCTGCGACCATAGATACCCCACAGGTAATTGTTATTTTTTCCCTCAACGTTTAAAAACTTCCTGTATTGCTCATAATAAAGCTGGGTATAATCCGGGAAGGAGGTTGAGAATTTGAGAAAAATTGCTTTAATAAGCATCATGGTGGTTGCCATCCTGTTCAACAGTTGCCTGGCTGCTTACGCTGGAGGCGGATTGTATTACACAGTAAAACCCGGGGATACCTTATCGGAAATTGGGGAAAAATTCGGTCTGAATTATCGCTATCTGATGGAAAAGAACAAATTAAGTTCAGAGAATATCATACCTGGACTCAGGCTTAATGTTACACCTGCCAATTATCAGGTGCATACAGTAAAACTGGGTGATACATTGTATCGGATTGCGCAGAATTATGGGCTTGAGGTAAAAGAGCTGCAAAGGCAGAATGGCATCAGCAGCTCTAACATATGGCCGGGCATGAAACTGGTCATAACGACGGGGTCAAAGGCGAGCAATAAATATAACGCCAAGCCCGCATTAAGCCGAAAATTTAATGTGACCAAAGAAGATATCAGGCTTCTCGCTCAGTTAATTCACGCTGAGGCCAGAGGGGAGCCGTTAAGTGGTCAGATAGCTGTCGGGGCTGTAATCATGAATCGAATGGCCAGCAGCGAATTTCCTGAACAAATCAGGGAAATTATTTACCAGAGGTCTAAAGGAGTATATCAATTTACACCAGTTCAGGATGGTCAAATCAGATTGGAACCAAACGAGGCTTCTTTTTACGCAGCTGAACGTGCCCTGAAAGGAGAAGACCCCACCGGCGGGGCACTGTTTTTCTATAATCCGGAAACAAGTTCGGATGAGTGGATCAAGACCTTACCCGTAACTAAAATAATTGGCAACCACGTATTTGCGAGATAAAGTGAAACTTACTTCAGGTGGAGCTTTTTTCTCCACCTGAAGTTTAGTTGAACTTATCCAGGGGCTTAGCGCCACTTATCTCCCATACAGAAGCGGGAGTCATAGTGGCGATTAGCCATCGGATAAAAGACGGTGCAGCCGGAAAGGCGCGGTTTAATAGGGAAACTTACTGAACCATACCCCAAACCGATACGGAAAAGCAATAAGAGAGGCATTACCATAAATTGGAGTTGCCTCTCTTTGTCTACTAATATAACTCAGCAACATGTGTTTACTTTGCATTTTTTCGAGTGGAAGCAATATGTCTATCATTCTATCCCCAGCGCCTTAAAAACAGCATCCTCCGGGCTTGTGTAAAACGAAGTCTGGAATTTCGCAAACAGTTCCGAAGGTACCGTTCCAATATCAACAGCGGAAGACATGGGCAATAGTATTTTCTTTGCCCCAGCGTCAAAGCAGACCTGCAATGTATTGGCAAGTTCCTCGACCTTGCTGATCGTGCCGCCGATGCTCATATTGCCCAGCACGCACATTTGCGATTGAACCGGCTTGCGTAGCGACGCGCCACAGAGCGCCACAAAAGCGCAAAGCGCCAATTCCGGCGTCGAGCCAACGCCCTGACAGTCGGCGACGTGCATCAAGAAATTGTTGGTGTCAATGCTGATCGAACCGCTGATCATTTTCTTGTTGGCTTTGAAGTAGTTTTGCGCTGTTTTGAGGTTTTCTTTGGCCTCACGGTCGTAGCCAACCCCGGTGACTTCAAACTTGCCGTTGCCGCCCACAACCTCGGTTTCCAGTTTATAAACTCCCAGCATTCCAGTATCACCACGGGCTACTGTATACACATGTCCGGGCTTGCTTTGGCCTTCGGGAATCAGCTTACCCGAACCTTGCTCCGGCACCGACACGAAATGCTCCTCAAAGCTCTCATTGTCAAGATAGGAAAAATGGACATCGTAAAACTCCATGCCTCCTATCTTTTTAAGCTGTTCCTTGACTCTGCGGCGACCTTCCAGTGCGTATTGCAACACTTCAGCCACATCCTCTTTGCCGAACTCACCATGCGGATACAGCAGCTTGAGAAACCCGGATACGCTTTTGCGCACAGCAATCACATCGCGCTGGTTCAAATCACCGCCTAGCCGGAAATACCGTTCAATTGCGTCCCCAAAGGAACGCTTTCGCATTTCACGCAAAAACTCGGCCAGATAATCGGTAATAAAGCCGTACTCGTTTGTAAAAAATTCCGGCCTCATTTTGGGAATCTCCCAGCCAGGCAGATAATAGTGCATCCTGTCAAAAAACGCGCTGTCGTAAGCCATCGCAGCAGGGAACGGATCAAACAAGTGGGATGTCTTCATCAGCACATCTACGCTTTGATTGATATTACCGACAAACACCATTGAGGCATTCGCATTCTTTTCTTCCTTTCCGCGTGCGAAAGAGCCAGACGCCATAAAGTCCTTCATAATCTGGATACCGTCTTTGTCCTTGAATGTGATGCCCGCAACTTCATCAAAAGCTACGCAATCCCACATACCGACAAGTCCGATAGTCTTGTTGCCCATATTGTAAAACAGATTGGCAACGGTGGTTTGACCACCCGAAATCAAGATGGAGTTTGGGGAAATCTCTTTGTAAATATGGGATTTTCCTGTCCCGCGTGGGCCAAGCTCACACAGGTTGTAGTTGTTCTCCACCAAAGGTACCATACGCTCCAGCATATGCCATTTTGTCCGGTACTCAAACTGGGTGGGCTCCATGCCGACACTTCTGAGCAAAACATCAATCCACTCGTCTTTCGTGAATTGCTTTCTGCCGTCAAAAAACTCCTGCATATCCATGTGTGGAAGCTGGATTGGAGTTAAGTCCTGTATCTCGAAAGGGCTGACACGGTTTTTCCTACTTCCCTTGGGCGCTTCGGTGTCATACTCGTCGAAGCGGTCTTCCAGCCGGTTGTAATTCATGCGCAGAATACACCAGATACCGCCAGACAACAGTTTTTCATATTGTTTGATATAAACGTCGGCAACTAACACATTCTTAAGGTTCAGGTTGGAAAAAACCGCACGATAGGTATCACTTTCCGGGTCAAGTTTCGCTTCCACCTTATCAATGACAGTGTAGCTGCCCAATTCACGGATTTTGGACTTAATTTTTTCTGCTTCATCAGGGCGAACAAAGTTATCGGCCAGAACACTCTTGACGCGCTGAACGCCTTCTTCAATGCTGGCCTCATCGTTGGTGGCGCAATACATTCCCAGCAGGTATTCCAGCACATAAACCGGCACATTCGCGCCCTCTTTAATTTTTTTTGTCAGGTCCTTGCGGACGATCTTCCCCGCAAAAGCTTCCTGCAAAATGGTGTTCAGATTTTCGCCCATAATTGGTACCCGCCTTTCTAAAATTGAATGCTGCCGCCGAATACAAGGTCAATTACGAAGGGGATGCGCTCAATCTCAGTATTCACAAGCTCGTCTTCATCCTTCAAGATGAGATAGTATTCTTTGCTCTTGTCATACGCCATATCTTTCAACGTAAATTTCTCTTTATAAGTCCGCTCATCCGGCTTCACACTGACGCTTTCGGCGATGATGATATTTTCGTTGGAAATCCGATTCCCAGCCATATCCACGAAATATGCCGTCACACGTAGCGGTAGATGTTTTTCATCAACCGGCTCGTTCTGGAAGAAGGTCAGATGCGTAATTACGCTGGTAATCCTGCGAGACAGGTTTGTCAGCCCAAGCGACACCTTTTTGGCGCTCATGGAGCGGCTTAGGTTCTTATCGCTCTTGAAACGGATCACCGGCATCACAACTTCTTGCAAGCTTGTCCCGCCATGAACATAACAACTTCCAGCGCCCTGTACTTTGAAACAGTTGGTGGAGCGTGGAATAGCGACATATAGGCCGGAGTCGTCATTCGTCAGATAGTCCATCGGAAAATTCTGTGTCCCTTGTTTTTCGATACTCTCTTTAGACAGTATGAACCTGCGCTTCGATTCGATGCCTGCCGCATCTTCTTTAGGCGTTTTATCGCGCTCTTGCAACGGCGTCCGGCGATAGATATAGCCGTGATCCGCCGTTATCAGGATATTAATAGCGCTGATGTCATTGCGTAACTTACGCACAAGGCCGGATAGTTCCCTGAACGCCTTATCTGTCGCTTCAAACACTTCATGCTCAGTGGCGGCGTTGTCACCTCGCGCGTCAATCGCGTTGTGGTAAATATAGATGAGCTTCACGCCGGAGAACTTTTCCGACATCTGCTGTTTGTTCAGTTTCATCACATCGTCGTAGGCGATGGCAACGGATTCTTCTTTAACAAGCCGGAGTATCTTGCCCCGGTTTTCGGTGCCTTTTGCAGAGATACCGTCTATTTCAATATCAGCTTGATCGGTGATGGCAATGTGCTTGTGCGGCATAAGCGAAGCCATGCCTAACGCCGTATAGGACGGGATAACGCCCAGCATCACGTCCAGCTCGCTTACGCCCTTCTGCTCCCGATTCAGGATAGCATTCAATTCCACCGCCGACTCATAACGCAGGCCGTCTGATATGACAACGACCAGCCGTTCGTTGTCGGCAACAAAGCGGCGGGCGTATTTGTCATAGAAGCCTTGTTGGGGTGTTACGCCTGGCACCTGCCAGACGGTTTCGTCATCCCAAAACGTGCACCATTTCATGGATAGCTCGTTCAAATACCAGTTTGTATAGCTGTTTTCCACCATTTCGCACAGTCTTGAAAAGCCATCTTGATTATCCAAGCGGTCGTAGCTGATAATGAAATGCCGATAGCTGTTATCCAGCTTGTAATAGGACTTTGTGTATTTGTCAAAGAATTCTGACGCAGACTTACCCGGCAATTCTTTGTACTTTTGCGCCAGTTCCAGATATTCACAGGCATAAAGCAACACTTCATATTCATTTTTGCATTGAGGGTAATAACGCCGATTTTTACGGCTATGAATGATTTTGCGGTAATGCTCATACTCGCCGACGCCTTGTTCGACATATTCGCATATTCGGCTGATGATGCTATTGTCGAAATCTTCAAATGTATCACAATCCACGATCTCGTCAATTGTCCACTTGGACACGCGCGCGGACAGGCCCAGCTTTTCGCCTACAAATTCGGCCAGCTTGTTGTAATCGTCCCAGAGCTGACTGTTTTTCATAAAGTTGTCAACAATCACAAAGCAATTTGAATTGGCCGATACATACGTTTTGCCATTCCCTGGGCATATTTCCGTTGATGCTGTGTGAGAAGTGGCTGCACAAGAGCAGGATAGCCAGCTTTTCAAGACTCTGTTCCGGAAACTCGTATCCATACGCCTTTTGTATCAGCGACCACAAAGCGTCTACATTGCCGAATTTGGAGATGCTGTCATAGACCGTGCTTTCTCCATTTACCATCTCAATCAGTAGCGTCCGCACAACATTGTCAAGGTTGGGCGCGGGCAGCTTGCAGAGCGTAGATAGAACACCAAGGTCGATTTTCGATTCGGTATAGGGTGCGAGGCCATAGCTTTCAAACTTCCTGCACCGCTCGCTGTTGCGGAAGAACAGCTTGTATTTTGCCACGACGCCGCGCAAAGCGCTGTCAATCTTGAAATTAAGCAGGTTCAGCGATGTTTCGTCGGTCGAAAATGTCTGGCTGTATTTGATAGTGTCGGTCAGCCAGTTCTCCCGGTTGTCTGGGCGCGGCAACGGCGAATAGACCAGCAGGTTGCTCGTCGTATCGGTTTCCTCTATGTAGAGCTTTACGGCAAACATGTTGTTGTCATAGAGCTTGATGATCTTCACATTCTCAAGCGACAGGTCGTCGATATCGTCAGCAAACACGCCTTCCTCATCGTACCAAAAGACGATGTTGCGGACGCTGCCCTGCGCAAGTTCGCGGGAAAACTGTCGTTCAAGCGATTTTTTCACTTCGGTTAGGTTCAAAGATGCACCTCTATCAGATTATTAGCTTTCTTTTTATCAAGCTAATAAAGTTATAATAACTATTCCACACATTACCCCTCACATCTTCGCCAGCAAGTCCATCGTTTCGATCTTGCCGTTATCCTTGGGCACTTTCACGCCTTGGAATTTCGAATAGTTGACCACAACGCCGTCGTCAAGATCAAGTTCGATCTGCTGATGGGCTATGTGTGCTACCACCTGATCATAGACGCGGCATTCCTCGATTTTACCTTGCAGAGTTTCGATCTCCTTGCGGTAGGCAGCTTTTTCGCAGGCATTATCGGTTGAAACAGAAAGCATCTCCAGTCGCTTAATTTCTGCTTCGTACTTATGCTGGAGCGGATGCAGGTAATCGGTACGCACCCGGGCAATGGTATATTTGTCGTAGCGGTGTAGGTAAACGAGAGCTTTGAATCCGTCCTTCTTTCCGCTTTCCAGCAGCCAATAGATAGGCCTCTTCTGGTATATCTTCACATGATCTTTGTAAAAATCGTTAAGGAAATAGCGGCGGATTTTATCCTTCGCTGAGCCGCCGCCGTTGGGATAGAGGGCGTTGGCGATGAAGTTGAGGTTTTCGTCTATCGTTGCATCGCCGTACACAGTCCGGACAAACTCGGTGAAACGAACCACGATGTCGTCGTCAAAATAGTCGGCGCTGCCGATAGGTATGATGTTGTCGTCCTCCGGCAGGAAGGTTTTATAGCGCGACATGTCAAACTGTCCGCCCGCATATACAAGCCCTGGCTCGTCCAGACTATACCGCCCGAACATGCAGCCCACGGCGTAAGAGATGAAGCTGCGAATGTCGCGGCCAAGGTCGGCTTTGCGGATGGTCACGTCCTTGTCCTCAACCTCCGGGGTGATTTCGTCCTGCAAGCCATAGATTTCGATGAAAATGCGGTTGAGTTCTTCTTCATTGGCTTTGAGCTTGGAAAATTGGGAATCGGTGAAGCGTTCCCATGCATTATAAGCAAGACTAATTGGAGCAGCCTGCTTGCCATAATCAACAACAACGCCATCTTGCAGATCATCCGCGTATATCATGCTGTCCTGATTGATTTCCTCGTTATGTTTAAATGCACAACAAGAGGATGCGTTTTGAAATCCCATGAGGTTTCAAAGCTATCCCAATCGGTGCGGGAAATGGAAATGCATTCAGTAACAATTGCTTCAACTGATTTACGACTTTTACCACAATCGAAAGGTAATGATAGTGTGTCATTAACATTTTGGTTAAGTGTTGGGTTCAATAACTTTATAAGGACTTGTGCTACTTTTGTGTTAAGAAAACCCAAAACGGCCAAATCGCATTTATAGCCCGTATTAAAAATCGTCGGTGATGCGGAACTATATATAAACGATTCTTCTTTTATTCTGAAAGCATTTACACTGGATGTTATTGCTCCCCATGTAATTCCCTCTTTATTCCAAAACTTTTTATTACATAAACCTCCGTGTCGATCGTAAAATTCGATGGCTTGCGGCGACCAATCAACTAAATCAATATTGTTTCCATACCATTTTATGTATTCGCCACCATTAGCATAGGGAATCCATCTTTCTCTATCAAAGATTTCCCACCATGTACGCACATATTTTTGGTTGTCATGAGTTTTGTTTCTACCACCAGAAAAAAATGATGAATTTAATTGGGGAAAGTTAAACATGCTGAAATTTCTCAACCAATACGCCACAGGTATACCTGGAATCTTCTTAAAATTTGATGTTGATGTACAATATAGATATCCACAGTTTGGATTAGAAATTGCCTCTAACACTTTTTTACGCTGTACTTCCATACCTCCTCGAAAATCAGTCAGACGAAAATAAACACCTCTTGATTTTATAGGTGAGTTGTAAAGAACAAAAGAACAAACTGGTACAGTTGCTTCTTCAAATGCTGAATATTCAAATTGAATTAACGTTGTAATGTTTTTTTCAGAATAAATTAACTGACGCAATTTCTCGTAGCTTTGAATAAACATCCAAACATAGGGCGTAAACATGCCTATTAATGCGGACGCTTTTCCAAACATGCAACAACGCTCTATAAATGCAGCAAATGTGTCAGATTTGTTATCTGGATACTCCTTTTTCAAGTATTCTGATAATTTTCCGCACATACCACCGCTACCCATATACGGCGGATTCGTCACAACCACATCGTATTTTTGCGACAGCACAAAAGCAACCTCAATCACCCTCAATCACCCGGTCCAGCAGTTCCACTTGCTCAAGCATCTCGGATTCTTCCATCGTCATCTGTCCGTAGGAATAGTCATGGATATATGCTTTCAAACGCACATAATCAATCTCGCGCTCGATTTTCATAGCGGAGCCGTATTCTTTTCCGTTTTCGAACAGCTTCACTAAATACATCAGGTCTTCGTGGCAGGCTTTCTTTTCGTTTTCAGTCATTTTCGCGCCAAAAAACTTATCCGAACCAGCCAGGTATGCCGAAATTGTTTCGGGGATGGCATACACATGCGCGTTCGGTATCGATTCCTGGCGGAAAAAGCGGCGGTTGTAACTGCGCGCCTTCATCATCAGCGCGAAATAGGCAAGCTGACCGGCTCGATCGTCGATGTCCAGCCCAAATATATTGTTTTCAAGGATCAGGTTCGGTATCTCGCGCTCGGCATAACCCTGGCTTAGGTATATCTGATAGAACACATCAAAAGCGTAGACGAGAATATGACCGCTGCCCATGCAAGGGTCTATCAGTTTAATACTTGTTATGTCGTAATTTTTATTACTCATGCGCAGATGATAAAGTTGCTTCTTTACCTCTTCATCTTGTTCCGCTTCTTCAATGTAATACTTCCAATTGCTTTTCAAGCTCTGCTGCTTTTTCGTGATAGATTTATCCTTGTCTTCGCCGAATGAGAAATTGCCAAAATCGACATAGTTAAAATCGAATGTCTTTTGTGTTTCAAGCTGTTCCAGCCACAACCGCCCGAGGCTGTTTTCCACCATGTATTTGACTATCCACTCCGGCGTGAAAAGCTGGGTGGCGGCGGGGATTGTTTCCTTGTTGATTTTGATGTTCTTTTTCAGCCCTGCAAATACCTCGTCCTTTTTCTCGGAGATGTAATACTGATACAGCCAACCAATGATCTGCACCTGATCGCGGAAATCATCCTCGGCGATGGCGTTCACAAGGTCATGTACGATGCCGCCCTTAGTATACAAGGCGTCGGGCAGAAGCAATTCGGTATAGTCGTTTATCTTCTCGAACATCCCCGGCAGGATGGAAGACAGCGCATTGCATTGGGAAATCAGAATATACTTATACAGCTTTTCAGATGCGTTATAGCTGGTATCGGCACGAAGTTCGGCTATTTTAGCCTGATCCACATAATCAAGCCGTTCGGCCTCACGCATTGCGTCCGGCTCGATACGTCCTTTATCCACGCTGGAGAGGATGCGGATGCCGGAGGGCAAATAATCGTTGACCTCCATAAAGCGCAGTGCAATCAGACGGTTAAACCATGTATAGGCCACTTCTTCCATCACATGCTGATACGCCATTTCATTGTCCAAGCTATGGTCCAATGCGGCAAGCTCACCAATAAGCCGCAAACGCGCCTTTTCCTGTTCAGGGGACAGGAAGATGCCGTCTGCCCGTAAACGGTGGTAGGCTTCATCGGGCGGCAAAGCGCCGTCCTCAAAGTCCTCAAATATGTATAATTGAAACGCCTTTTGCCGGACGGCTTCAATGAGCTTCCTGCGCGCTGCTACGGCGTAATTTTTAATTGCAGTTTTGTCCATCCCGATCCAGCCTCCTGATATATGCTATCACTCAAATAATACGGATTGTTGTATTATCCTCAAGCTGCGCTTCCAGTTTGGCACGCAGTTCATCCAGCAGGCGTTCAATGTCCTGTTTGCTGGAAATCTGGTTTGTACCGCTAAACAATGTCTTTACGCTTACGGTTTTAGTTTTACGAATTGGTGTTACCGGAGTTTTACCGTCGTCCCCAGCGGCCTTTACCGCAAGACGGGCTTCCTCGTCGTCAAAGCTTTGAATAAACCGTTGCTTCATGCGGTCGCTCTCGGTTTGCATGGCAATGGCTTCGTAAATGTTGTTGGCATGGGTAAGCCTGTCCAACAAAGCTTCAAAGTCAGTGCGGACTATTTCGGAGTACTTTTCCTTGAATGAACGCCGCTCCAGATCGGCGTATGTGGCCTCTCTGTCCGCTTCAATGCTGGCACGGATAGGCTTGCATTCTTCCTCCAATAGTTGCACGAAGCGGGACATAAACTGTTCCACTAGATCCGGCAGCTTGTGGATTTCCGAATAGGGCGACTGCAAGCGGGTAATCTTCTCTATATCCTCCACCAGCTTGATTGTTTCGGGATCCAACACATAGGAGCGGTTGCCCTCATAAATGGTAAGCATGTGCAGGGCCTTATCAAACATAGGCCGCTGGTTCTTAAAGAACTTTTTGACATCCTGCACGTCTTCCTCGTAATCAAGCAAGGCGTCCTTTTCATCCTGCAGATAATCATAGAACGACTTGATGTCCTTGATGCGCTCGATCTGTTCCATCAGCTTTTTCCCGCTTTCCAACACCTGTTTGCCGGGATAGCGGGTATTGCCATACTCAYRSWSYNAKNCWKWKWTSCTKWCMKSMWWRCYSRRMRGCKSMKMGKYSKYTRRTYCKKKSMWYCRGKCCATCMKYSYMKCCKSGYMSSYSGSYWCKKCSMWWCWSSYMWWYRSSWMKWTKKYWRGMKTTKKSRMGTWGSSMRGKRGYRMKKKKKWMMYKYKTWYYCRCSWYYWMACSRYCAARSKRTYMASGYWTYSWMRCKTMGTWAMKTASWTWMWTRYMKKYMKKTSSRWYGTTKYMRYSWKWWMGYYMGARMSKKMKWKCCKGMTTTYYKRMYWKYKKMASMRCRWYRSCWSMRWKMYYSMKRTMYYYMYRKCCKTMMRGMMKYWWGSWRWMYTGSTSRAYYRRKCSAYSMAKSSWSGYAKGSWGGTWKKYRRRTKWWYKRMKGMWYWKSRSMTYWKRMMWTYYSAYAWYKSCAWRAYGGYWRGRKKSWKKGGGTYMSWKRSYTNCMWAYSTWMCMWKSKWAYYYKYSKMTWSYWSRMTWKCASRMWKWCWYKCAGWMKTKYAGTARKGKWKWRMRRKKTARYWWTGTWWTKTKKWKWTRYKYWSMWMMWSTMCMYWARWRSCWTMRWKGMWYCGYTGRTCCGSYKGTYYKKCYKTKWTKYCYWGAYGKYYRSMSKKYWSMYRKWYRYMKRSWTKTYKSMKYKYKTCRRYRMKYMGMYWMWCRGCNWCRSKSSRMCSGYYGKYYMSCYSTYKMMCSNTYKSRYSSTYTKGWYGTCYTSMWSWSYKYCWSWRKRTYKKTWKMYTGYWTTYCKSCRKWTMKMSGKWTMWAKKTKYMWRKWTKSMTSSATTKCYYCWWTKMMWSWMWKAWMGRMAKAKMGSRMRASARYSMMRYWRYSWYSYYGSRWTMSMSNWRKAKWYMWGSWYYWYRKCKSYAKSKCSGYMGYKCSSSYRYWYSSGWRYMWMRRMKTYRAWRCYKWKWTSYYSWTTTYKKSYKYYKRGSSGMCGRKCGKMSRKKMKWSKATKAWAGKAWWARWSRWAWMGYYMWWTSKMKCRKTRTWKYKKWWTKWKKYMWWRMRGCSMRNMRRMRMKRWSRMWRYMWMSCTKSYMWMYKWKTYYAYKWYKWYMSWTMSRWMKMTMCSWRWYYYCSYGRTYWMKSKSYTRWTSYYCKKTKSYYMGKWRGWYARRMWGRTMRMCKKKTYKSMKKWTYWGMTKWTSWKCTTYTRWWCKKCKWARSGRMGYAKSKAMKYWYYTWYTYKCYTYWWYSYYWYMMTSWTMKMYWKWYYGRWRYWYYRSAGYRKYAMWGTKSTMAWGKTYYSMRGGYWSRMSRKYAGRRMWKTAKKKAWSYATWWAMMSAWMWWYARRAMYTKMARMRYYRYAASGYYRTAARRCWSYAWMWYMMCRTYYKSMSSTTYSSYSSKYKYCYMGRMKKMCWKWRYGWMTWTKSKKATMKWGKRATSKWKSMAYKKTTCSAYWGWWYGMKWSAAWKSGTMWMAKKRTRYCAKYWTSMYAKYYTSMKWRTYKKMKKRYKGYWTSSYGRMWWSCWKWRARSMAYKRRSSWWCGMSCKYWSRCMMWYRKWYAMMKGWYKMSCSGWSKSKSCGKRTSYSMKKRWMMMMYKSMWRMMMKMSWKYAAWWKRKTAWRKWRKKAWSGRRTRWACGKSYRYAMRWYYSYMWRMWKMKCTRYAKAGCTRYWTWKCYGSYKTKYCSKSSKRWMMWGYRAWMARGTWWTYARGTWTKKMRGYWTKRYKGSYWTATWRKMRKMKMAKWKKYKCAGYYKYYMWRYCGSYWTWTSSSWWTWKSCYWWTMKYMWTWWCYTMATMRMCWYWYSSASAWKMRMRKRARARMSTKRWRKCMWWGYGKCMAAKSRKCYWWKRRWMWKYGRKMWMGSKNTMYMKKWKTRMWKKAGTSWWKGWSYYYMTGWCCKSYTGMMMKRWYSCAWKMMYSYMYRCNKSWYYMMYKYMYWMRYYYYYMWRYSMTKYTWTGMWGWTTYRMMRWTWMRRMRYTWRRRMKSYYKAWSTRYYKMYSWAYYKCSYMACMWMGWMASAWRRMRARATGMYKWWWTSCKYTTTYCYKYTYTYYTKYTYYTWTGYWYYYMNGWACYCYMSRMSCMWASGYGYWAAKGTSTWRWKRWYWAKTGMMYWMKKSYYYKYKRYWYYRWTWKASSRMKKSAKSSMKGCWYMYWTKCKYWKTWTCGKYSWAWSSSYSWAMRMYWKTRYMMTRYTSWMMWKMKSAAAWYMKNRMRKSCWYSCKSSCATYCKCYSMYKSRSWGYYSSWKRRWKCSWTKRMGMRAWKSMKMAWASYWKCMWWCYTKSMMYMYYTGRCSWTCYRRSKYKSCAAKYCRSSRMWYMMYGSYRYASWRSYSYWGMAKYYTKKYAWWYWSYTWMAYAMMKWCMTWRASRMYKKGRYSWTKRKKKSTTTWKKRRTYWKRRWMYSMKWMYSCGYYWMYRYKKMAMWRWWKAACAKMRKMRCWTSKGYSMKYGKSYMMKYGSMYRYYWGCMWRWMWRCSRMWRTMSGSMWKYYKGYMWTCWWRKMWKCWRAKWRSCTKMYTGCCKTYMTRSSKTTNKMKKYYWWGCWKMYARGMRRRWAKKWKRRRRWWWKKRGNAWWKWSSGMTKYMMMRMWRSCMRRAAAKCCRRAMRYCCAWWYKMYCRKTKYRKYGKTGSGKTSYTKKGYKSYWWYKCKSWAASWMTYWAWSAAWKTRYCRRWKKRSYKSTTKRGTYMYKWSRTMWYSRYMYAWTYSWSMMRTWMWKRYRKMRKTGKAGYSSTGRMSWMYTKWCMMAWYKYCWYRAMKYSKYSWRYTRRYSTKYTWWTGWWWYWTKKMRWYAWKTYKYWWWTYKYCRTTYCKMCSTTYCKAYYWKTYKRWWAGYYYGRWARYMMKKKWMWWMYKKWMWTYCRYMAWWYMRCCWRASWKCMYKWGTKYAMTYRYSKRRKMAMMRSRKMAMMASAKSRYYWSWRKSYWYYTWKCYRYKWWGMTKKKWMRRKWKTKYAKGRKWKYRKRKRATMGGMYAMKMKKYYMCRMYTYYSMWMMWSMRAWCWASAWMMYKWYMKSSWRYWMGGKWMYMMRSKWYTYYRYKRWTWWKYWGRTMAYCAKSWMRSSWYMRMSGKWSAGYYKTMKWGWTKKSKTKRWKRRKKKSWTMRYKSCYTYKMKCCYKTTMSMYTKKYMMWWYYKYAWYAMSWTAWYWMKWWMMYYYYWRCMCMTCMRMMMWYMSAWYATMMRRWTMWAMRSWWMMRAKMYRWMSRTMMKYRYGTYWKCKKKTKWKMYGKTKWWMMRGWWWAYWWRMAWRWKYRCRYRMSSSCRYWYCRYCWTYYSRKYYWYMGKSWMATAKYCAAAWRTYSAMWWSWTKWSYYSWKYYKCSSYSMSTSSSSMAGYKCKKMWSCWMTWYTYYARKMTYWWWSRSWYMAWSMSRTYWRKYYRWTKKYWKMATSYSMKMWWCCKCYAWAMSYMYRRMWKYRKKRYWWKSRWRKWWKYMRGKKYYYMGSWRYYYASSMAYYTRCGSAYCWRYKRWWSRWTTWTRKRTYWWYRKAWSAWCRSMRGMWCGYYKSSMCRWYYCSSCWWCMCMGMKKMWMWKWKKATAKKTKTWYMGRWSWYSSRMAMRMKKRYWWGRYKKYYWKKYRKCCAYKKMRYCRCKRYWYYGCKMTTYWSSSYYWWWSRMTYMRWGRAWWYSMKKMWMKSCTWYTYSGYTATKKCSKKAWSGSMRSWWSKSMRCKTRYMCSYSWWMMMYWMATWCAWAAAKYMARMRAKCWRSCKWYMTSMSWKCAWSRGARMRMGRNMARSYKWSCRKCKTWGYSKCGYMSWYKYGCSMMTWTKYSWMYAWKYSKWYWRKSGRTYKKTKSWWMGYKTYTAASCRTKYRMMMWKGCRCAWYKSSMCWKCKYKYYTSYSTTTYWMKYTKWYAARTWKWTWWMTMYWTYKMYMMMTSGACWAYWKSWYYRYMYSTTYKYCCKTYKYWCMWTMRCWYMRYARYYYYKCRSWYYTYMGMAWWYMWRAARRSMWWRWSSKYWWKYSMKKWWKYGWRKRKSWRTWYGSCMWKYMKMCCWKCATMCYMYYATYCTMCYRKTYTWYCRKYYKKKMWYMYKKSMWYMWYWYCAYCWMWWYMMCWRKAWMRSRSKWWRSRKMTWYGSMYMWWYRSCYCMWTRCYKMCMWRCTGAYCMWYTGAYMSYTTKRCMRSTKTRSYMGTGYWGWYGTSYKSAWGYYTRMRMRMWTMRGYMWWTYKSWSTTTTTYAKYYWWYWAWMSMWYMMAMRSYTYSAYAKMKYKWWWYRSCWTAWSKCCAWMMKYCMAWSSYMMRATRRYAAKWWWRWWAYYAWRWTMMYRMRKWMAYKYSRAWWMTWYWWYWWWAWWYMWWAAAAYAWAWWMAKMRATWMMRSRAWAWMWRWWRWYRWWTTGYYGWTTTGMTRTTTKRWWWTTKRWTRKYTRMTTGGCWAYYWRKSWRTYRAWSWGYWSAWYRSCAYMKKGYCAWMRSRWCAMANYAAMAYWYYWWWRWWYCTYTGAAWMWCWGMAAMAYAKMAWYMYAYAAWKCMMMAARKSAYMRWGTRAACGGCACATTATGATAGATAATATTAAATATAAAACTGACCACAGCTTGCACCATGGTCATGAGAGAAGAATCAAATATAATTGTGAGCTTTGAGCGTCCGAAGTGCTTGGRCANACKSTAKCRGNATYTACACGATTCATAATAGAAGCAAGACGTTCATTGTTCCAAAAGTAATCGCCAAAATCGGCGAGATCAGCTCCAACTTCAAAGGCCGGAATACTGATGAAGCCGCCGTTTGTATACTNGACCAGCAAGAAATGCAAATCCACTACGACTGCTAACATAGATTTCATAGTGGCTGCCATGATTAATGAAGCGGGTGATAGTACCTTTCCAACGTTCAAAACGTCTGCCGATCTTTTCGTGACAATGGAATTCAAGAGGTAGAAATGTGATATGGTTTTGCATAANGCACCTCCTAACTCAGGGAAAGATTGTTGCTTGCCGAGAGGATAATCTCGGTATTAATAGTAGGCTTCTGCACTTGGGTACCAAGAATCAAGGCATTGGTCATGACACTGTTTATGATCCGAGGAGTGCCTTGACAGAAGTTAGCGACAGCGTGAACCGCAGCTTCATCAATGATGGCTCGTGCACCACCGGCAATCTCGATCCTGGAGTAGATGTAATCTTTTGCTTCATCAGCTGAAAGACCTTCATAGTTGTAGTGGACGATGATGCGCTGCTTAAGCGCCTCATGAACGGGTTTTTCGAGTATAGAACCTAGATAAGGCTGTCCAATGAGAACCAAGGCAAAGCAATCAAGACTGTCGAAATAGGTGTTCATGAGCATCTTGATATCCCGCAGGACACCGGTACCCAGATACTGACTCTCATCTACGGCCAAAATGAAAGTTTTTCTCTTCTCCTTGAGGAGATGGAGAAGCCGTTCCTGGATGCTTCTGAACATAATGGTTTTTTTGGAGCTGTAGTTCAAGCCGAGTTCAAGGCAAAACTGATGATAGAACTCCGAAACACTNGACCGTAGAAAGGCAGATGTAGGAAAGCTGGAACAGGTTGGGGTTAAGATTTTTAGCAAAACAACGCAAGGCATAGGTTTTACCCATNCCAGGCGGTGCCGTGAAAAGTCCAATTNCCCCGGGTATTCTTGAGATAATCGAGCCGTGAAAGCATCTGCTCATGGTCATGGGAATTGAACGCGTGATTTTCANGGAGTGATTTGTCAAAAGGATTAAAGGTAAGACCGTAAAAAGTTTTAAACATGATCATNAATCCCCCATTTTGGAATAATCAATAGCATGCGTATTGTTACGCTTGGTACGACCATTCTCAACACGATTGGTAGGACGGATCGGATAATGCTTACCCTCAAAGAAAATGTAGGCATCCTGCATACGATCCNGAAGGAATCGGATCTCGACCTTGGAACGGATGAACTGCATGGGGGCATCGTAAGAAATGGAATCAATGGAAACGGTAGCATCAAGATTGACTTTTCTGGTTACGCGGTTCATGAAGCATTCATCAAGCCATTCCTTACTCTTAGGCGGACGGACATGGTCTATGCCGTGCTGATAGCGTTCCATGGGAGTCTCGCCGATAGTACGGTTGAAGGTAGTATTGCGTTTGCGGACATAATCGGCAAGCAGGCGGTTGAGTTCTTCGAGAGAAGAAACTTCGGAAGGGTCAAAGCCATTAAGCCAAGAGTCCTTAAGGGTCCGGAAACTCCGTTCCACCTTCGCTTTGCTAGCCCCATCCCGGACCGGTGTATGTATCTTGACAATACCGAGAGAGCCGCAAATCAGACTAAGCTGCTCGTTTGAATAGGTAGAACCATTATCGAGATAAAGCTTGTTACAAAGGCCGAAGCGTGCAATCGCATCCTTCAAGACCAGCTGGAAGTTGTAGGAATTGTCATTGTAAAAGAAACGGGCTCCTACAATCAGGCGGGAATGGTCATCCACAATATGTATGAGATAAGTACGCCTGAGCTTGCCATTTTCCCGGATATAGGTTGTGTAGCAGGTGTCGGCCTGATACATACCGGCTGGGTAAGCTTCCTCAAAGGCTTTGCGGTCCTTCTGGTTCGGGTTGATAGCGGACTTCAGGTCGTTGTGCTTGATGAAGCGCTGGACGGTGGAGATGGAAACCTGGGACTGGTTGATGAAACCATCTTCAATGAGCTTGTTGTAAATGAGGGTGGCGTTAATCCTGGGGAACTTTTCTTTGAGCCGATAGACTTCAGAAATAGCTGACTCATTGAGTACACGGGATTTACCTGAATCAGAGCGAAGTCTGGGCAGCAGGCCGTCCATACCCATTTTGCGGTAGTACTCTTNCCCATTTCTCAAGGGTTTTGGGATTGTAGCGAATAGTTTTGCCGTTTGGGAGTGTCAGCTCGTTTTCGGTAACCCTGCGGTAATATGCGGTTTTGGTGGGGTCGGGAAAGATACCTTGAATGACAGGAGCAATCAGGGCAAATCTGAAGTATGCCATATCAATGGCGGCCTGCGGGNTTAAATTGTCTTTTCATAGTGAATACACCTCCAGAAACCATGATAATATGAGAACATGGCGGAGGCTATTACGGAAGTATGTGGAAAGGGAAAAGTTGAATTGCGATTTTATCAAGCGGAACTGAAATGTGCNGTTTTAGAAACGNCCTTGAAGGAAAGAGTGGGCATGATGCCGGAAAAAGAGAGAAAGGTCTGCGGAAGTTTTGATGGCTGGGATTGAAGACAAGAAATCAAGGGCATCCTGGTAAATATCTTGAAGGATACCGAGCCAAAGCTTTTTATGAATGAGAAAAAGGCGCTTCCAGGCATAAAGCGTTGCAGGGGAAATCTGATATTTGTCACAAAGTGCCTGAACCGTCAAATGGAATAAATAGTAGTCACGCANGGACACAGAGGACGAAGGGCAGACTGTAGGAACTATACGGAATAATGATTTCCGGTANGGATTGCATGGGGATGGTGGCAGGAAGAACAAATAATTCTGGAAATGGCTATCTCATAGGTAACGACGGTGCCCATTTCAAAGGAAATGAGATAGCGCTCATAAGAGTCATGATAAGACCAATCNGGGATGCTTTGCGCCGCAAAAAGGACATGGCATATTCAGAGAAGAAAGTTTCTCGGCTGAGAAATCCTGCATGGCAGCCAGAAACAAATCCTTGGCAGAAAGTTTTGTAAAATTAAGCTTGCNAAAAAACCGAAAATACTCTTATCATAATTTTGAGGTATGATGTGTCCTTAATAACATACTCAAAGAGAAAGAGTGTTGAGCNGGCAAGCAAAACGGACTCTTTCTCTTTTTATATGGCTTTTTCTCTAATGATACGGAATGGAAAGTGGCAGGTCAATAGAAATTGATTATTAAGAAGCCTATGGATTTGTGGATAACCCTTCAGGTGCATGGATAAGCTAGGGCTCCCACCCCACTTATCACACAGGTTTACCACACACCTTACCGCCTAACGGCGANCCGGGTTACCCACAAGCTCCACAGGCTCGGCGACGACGGTTAACTTTTCCGTTCTTTAAATAACGGGAAAATGTCTTGTAATTCTGGACTACCGTAAATAATGTGACTAAATTTACTAAATAATCTTACCGGTTGATGGATGACGGAGTAAAAATATTTTGCAGTATTTATGCTTTGCCGGGTAAAAACAAATCNGCGTACTACATYWMTGNGMAGTTNKYTATYMKMKWRTTKSTGMMARKWRWYSSAWANCSSKCRANWAGWKGAMRMYSMTNYWSMMMWTWTWWAWGYCANKKRMYCATNCTGNCTNKTWYKWYSCSAWKKYWKMKAATANNCAYKKKWTKTCTKATMTACTNTWSAKTATRGCWWWYWGKSTTWCCNNAWGTRATMTNWRWGTNNNCTTKCTKWWGGNARGCKKMMCASANNNAGNNTAMTCYGAAAGWWWKMTWWSWTYWKKTMWRCCACRANYWRAMRRACAYKCNCKCNNAGGCARTNATASYWRTRYRWWWAMAKRWCTKTWTANGWCKRTKRWKAYTTMYKSTCTGKTNAYTYAKWSTNTTYATTMTGNATKANTKWAAYRRGGWKGTRTTRKCWTNRGANGYANATNCWANNTAKTYSYSWSWWRKSKMRRWWWWTNACNAGRRAMGNRSRYKGMMTANKTTSAMKAMRMRKWYTCRSAGAMRSTYRRTYKKYATMGNWYATNWTANWAAKMRCCSTNTKARWKWRAKARRCSCAANATKKYAATTGRMWRKAWRSRGAWGAWTNNWRWTGNCASKWKRRRYASANAMWTATMANTYATTKATTKANGWATNCAANGSSRACWANGCNKWYGANKGATNAGNNAARGGAKKGANTTSATCWANWGNTSAAGRAYKAARARCSTKATTGNCNNGWAKTANSRTTANKCAMMWYCWNGNGCRTTGNTATTRWKMWSAWTMYWGCNGANSMWKMARRRCWANMGTKCYATTCAGNNWYTYWTWASARAGYYYGMMMYAANGGSARANTNSKACTTNNYWRACAACARGSMRTTSNANTTGNTNATTTTKSGAAYYTMCRKWAWRRWGNCAYTRSSWCANCRSCWGRKYWWWMASSTNTSGAWYKYAYWGNRKAYSRYTRSYRMWKMWYARWYWWGAKMANSGNNYATCNAAGTMYAKAATNGGGNWGTYCNNTTKAYSYRRAYMAMMAKTTGRWKWTGMYYSAGKWGATMRAKARTAYATWANGYRARKSAKAYYCTMYTMSTWTTCNRWTCWKKAAWAWMTMYWWWGSYWYATWWWGGYWAKWRKWYKWWSWAAMMTTANNWRMYMMAMRWTTAGNWTNGARKWRAWGNTTWKATRGANNWASATTTWWAAATGGTTTCAGAGCGAGACCGTTGGTGTTTTGGCTTTCGTTGGTACTAGGGTTTATTTTAATATNTGAAAAAGTATTTTGGGCTTCTATTTTCAACATTATAAGTCCATTTTACCTATTACCTCTTGAGATCATTTTGAATGTTGCTTTTTTTGTTGTATTAAGCTGGACGTTGATATATGCCTTTTTAAAATTCAAAACAGAAAGACATAAGGCATATATACCTCTTGCAATAAATATTGTAGTAGGTTTTCTCATATATCTGTTTCCTATACAAAGTTTGGTTGTGGATATCGATTTNTATTTAAAATTAAAAGATCGAGAAAAATTTGTTTCAATGGTAAAATTAAACGAATTAAAAANTATTAAAAACGGTGTAGTTGAGTTACCTAAAGAAAAAAAGCGTCTTTCAAAAGGTGGAAACATCATAATTGAACAAAAAAATGACACTATAAAAATATTCTTTTATACATTTGAAGGAATATTGGACAGTTATTCGGGTTTTATATATTGTTCGGACAACGTCGAACCTTCCCGAAATACTCTTGGTGGGGACATAATTCAAATTAAGAAAATGAAAGACCATTGGTTCTGGGTAGTATTTGGATAANTAAGTATGTAGAATAGCCGAAACCTCAATTTAGCAGGNTTATTGCTCTGCTTTTTCCCCTTAAAACGCCCATGGCTTCATAGATGGCTTTTTTCTAATGATGCAGTTAGAGGTTGGGNTTTTAATAGGTTTTCTTGCAAAAAGCAGTCACGTGTCACGAGTTGCGAGTCACGAGTAAAACAACAAAGCACTTGCGACTGGCGACTCGTGGCTAGGATTGGAGAGAATGGTTCCGAGCAGCGCACAATCCAACCTCTAACTTCCAACTTCCAATATGCCACAGGCGCACTATGACCCGTGGGGGAACCGGATAAGCAGTTCGGGGAGCTTGGTGCAGCCGTTTAGGTATGCAGGGTACTATTATGATGATGAAACAGGGTTGTATTATCTGAAAAGTAGGTACTACAGCCCGGTACTAGGGAGATTCTTGACGAGGGATTCTATNAAGTATGTAAGTAAATCCAWTCCGCAGACATTGAATCTTTATAGTTATTGTCGAAACAATCCTGTAAGTCTGATAGACCCAAATGGGAATTGGGCAAATGAAATAGAAGAAATTTGGGCTCGAAACGGTGGCATGTCGAAGGCTGATTATAATAGACTGGATTATTTGAGTACACACTATGGTTCGGCGTCAGATGCCAATAAGTTAAAATATAACAAAGAAGCTAATGACATTAGGGCGAAATACGGCAAACCATCATTTGGTCCTACTGCATCATCTTCGGGAAAATTAGGGGGCAATGAACCGAAAACGGAAAATCTGGTGTTTACGGCTATTGGATTAACTACTGGTCTTGAGACTAAATCGGGAAATGAATCTGTTGATGACGGTATGAATGTTGTAGGTGATATTCAATTGACTCGTGAGATGGTTCAAACGGTATTAACAAGGGAAACTCCTGGGTATAGTCTTATGTGGAAACTTAGTACTATTGAATTTAGAAATGATGGTGTTTATATTTCTAGAGAATATTATGATGCACTCTTCGGTCCAAATTTCGGTGGAACCTAATTAGTTGATTATGCTTAATTATGACTATGTTAGGAGAGGGATAATGGAAAATGATTATCAAGAAAAAGATAGAAACGCTAACGGTTTACAGTTAAAACTTATTCTATNATTTCGAATGTCTTTTCAGGCTTGATATCTACAATATCAATGATTCTAGCAAAAAGTATGAATCTTTTTCCTTCCTACATAACAAATATAGAATATATTGTTGCAGTTCTTTTAGCATTCATTGTATTTATNCACCTCTATTGGTGTATGGCTTGNGAAAAAAAGGTTCTATCTACTGTTTGTATTCTCTATGACGATGAATTACTTATCTTATATTCATAACAGATTCGTAGCATTTATTTACGGTACTATTTCCTTAGATATCGCTGTTACAAAAATCGCATTTGCAAGTTTATGGATTTTAATAGTTTGGGGCTATTTCTACTTTAGGANTTATCGGCGAAAAAGTAAGGAGTCAAGTATCAAACTTTAATTATTTCACAATAACCTGTAGTTAAGTCAGTATAGACATGTTAAAATTAAAGTAAATGGTTATTTTGAGAGGTNTTATAATGCCTGTTACCAATAGTAACTCAAATAACTTACATAACTTGGTTTTTAAAAAAACTATATTCTCGNCTAACACTAGAAGAATTGTNATTTGTTTTACTGCTTCCATCATTTATCTTNTGTTCATTATACTTAAAGATTAAAGAAATTTATCTACTGGTTTTTGGAATGCCATTGCTCATCATTGCCTTAATAAAAATAATTGATGCAGTGTTGAAACCGAATTCCATTTCTTTAACTAATGAAGATATTGTAATGGGTAACAGAACTTTAAAATGGAATCAAATTACGTATATTCAATTTACAGTTCCGTTTGATGTGCATTTACCTCGACCATTATTGGAAGAATTTTTNAATGTCATCTTACCAGTTCAGGAAATAAGAATTTTTACTAAAGACAATCTTACAGTAGAAATTTACCCTAGAATATATGATGATAACAAAAAACTTCGGGAAATGTTCGAGAAAATTGCTAAGCAAAAATGTATTAGAACTAAGGCTGACGATAGAGNAATGTAAATGCAAGGTGGATATGNGGCAAGGTATTGAAGGTTGCTAATAGGTTTGNCGATTAATAGCCAAAATCAAAGTTTCGCAGGGTTATTGCCCTGCTTTTTTCCNTTCTCTTTTCAGGAACGCAAAAATACCCCTGCCGCCTCCTTGCTTGGATGGCGGCAGGGGTTAATTTNGGCCTGGGGAATGTGGCTGGTTTAAAACGGCACCGAAAACCACTTTTTGCCGTACTCATCGGCATCCGCTACCTTAATCACAATTTGGCCTTTGTTAATTTCAGCCACAATCTTCTGCCACGGCTCAAAGCCGAAATCCTGAAGCCAGGGGCCGGATGGCGTAATACAGGGCATCCCGGTTTCTTCGTCCTCAAATAACCTTACCATNGCCTAATATATTGTGCATGACAACTTGCGGGGTGATGTGCAGTCGATAACGGACGTTTACGGCAACATAGTGGCGCAGGCGCACTATGACCCGTGGGGGAACCGGATTGCAGCCACCTGCAATTTTAGNCCAAACAGTATTGGCGGCTTTGAACAAACAGGCCAGCTCTTTGTTCTCAGGTTGTACATGGTCAATAAAAATAAAAAGGCCATTTGGCTTTAATACCCGCAAAACCTCGCTAATGGAGGTGTTCAGGTTTTCAACACTGCAGAACACAAGGGTTTCCGCCACCGTATCAAAGGACTCATTTTCAAAAGGCAGGCTTTCAGCCCGACCGGTATAAAAATTTATCGGGAGATTTTCTTTGGTTTTTTTAGTGGCATCCGGCTTTATATCCAGTGCAGAAATACTTTTCACTGCAGATGGGTTATAATATTGAAAGTTAACGCCTGTCCCATAACCGATTTCCAGCACATCCCCCNAAAGCCGCAGNAATGATTTTTTTCTGACTTCTGCCAGAATTCTTTTTTCAAGTGNTGACATCAAAATATCGTAAAAATTCACTATCAACACTCCTGTCTAATTGACACTCCCATGCCCTATGCAAGGGGATTCTTGGGTGTTATGTTTCGCCCTTTAAACACAGATCCCTTTTTACTGAGCTTCCGCCGCCCATTCATAAAAGGTTTCTTTAATATTTTGCCATATTTAATCCATTTACAACGGGCTGTACTATTTAATCAATCAGTATTATAATCCAGATATAGGCCGTTTTAGTTACATACAGTAGGCTCTCGGAAATAGTTTTTTGACGCTGGAAAAGAAAACGCAGAGGTTAGGGAGGTCACAGAGGTTACAGAGGTCACGGAGGGAGAGTGCCAGTACAAATAAAAGTATTAAGAATTTCCGAGAGAGAACATTCATAAAAAAAGGAGGGCAACATGAACCCAATCTGCAGAAAAATTTACCTTGAGTTAAATAAACCTGGCTTTAACGACACGNTTGCTGACAAAGACAGAATCGTCCGGGCCTTAAAGCCTGAATATGGTAATGTTATTTTTCCTATCGATAGGTTTAAATCCTGTTATAAAATGTTCAGAGACTTCGATTGGAAGCTGACCGTTACCATGGTGCAGACAGGTTATGCGTGGGAAATAGTCAGAGTAGAGCCGGGCAATACCACCGACAAGAACTATGCGTATGCCGCTGATCTCGGCAGCACCACTGTCGTTATGCAGTTGGTTGAATTAAACAGTGGAGTTGTATTAGCTGAAGAGAGCATATTTAATCATCAGATTCCATTTGGGGAAGAGATTCTCAGCCGGATTTTTTATGCTAAGGATAATGAAGACCATTTAAAGGAAATCCAAAGATGTACATTGTTTAACTTCAGGGAACTCATGGATAAGCTGCACGCAGCAACTGGGGTTNCTCCCGGGGAATGCGGAGTGTTGGTGATTGGCGGCAATACAACCATGATTCATTTTCTTTTTGGCATAGATCCCTGGTTAATATTCTATACCCCGTTCACTCCTTCTTTTAACAGCAGCGNTTTTATTTCGGGAAGAGAGCTAGAGTTGCCCTTNGACGGATTGGTTTACTGTTTTCCTTCAGTAGCTAACTATGTCGGGGGCGACATCATCAGCGGGTTAATGGCGTCGGAAATGTATAAACACAGGGAGCTGTCACTATTTATCGATATAGGGACAAATGGCGAAATGATTCTTGGGAATGACCAATTCCTCCTTGCAGCGGCTGGAGCTGCGGGACCTGCCCTGNAAGGAGGCATCAGCAAACAGGGGATGAGGGCCGCCGCGGGTGCTGTGGATTCGGTGAAGATTGTCAACAATGAAATGATTCTCACCACCATCAACAATGAAAAGCCAATCGGCATCTGTGGCTCGGGGATTGTCGATTTATTAGCAGAGATGCTGTTGGAAGGGTGGATTGATTACGCGGGAGTTTTTGTTCCGGGCAAATCAGAGCGTATCGTAAAGCGGGAAGGTGAATATAAAGTTGTTTATGCCTGGGCAAATGAATCCGGATCGCAGGAAGAGCTAGTATTCAGCCAAACTGATATTGTAATGTTTATGGATACAAAAGCAGCTGCCAATATCATGGTGGATTACCTGCTGGAAGCCTTAGATATCAAGCCTCACGAGATTCAAAAGATTTATTTGGCCGGAGCNTTTGGAACTCATCTCAATCTCGAGTCCGCCATTACCATCGGTTTATACCCCGATCTGCCCAGAGATAGATTTGTGCCTGTCGGCAATGGTTCACTTAAAGGGGCTCACTTGCTGCTTAAAAACGAGGAACTTTTATCAGCAGCGGAAAATATTATTGAAAGCATAATGTACTTGTCTCTTGCCGAGGCAGACGATTTTATAACCAAAATGTACGCAGCCAAATTTCTGCCCCACACAAATTTTGAACTATATCCATCTGTAATGGAAAACCTGAAACTTCGCAGACAAAAATCCGCTGTGGAGTAGTCACTCAGCGTAGTATTAATTCTGTAAATATTTTTCCTTAATGTGATATAATACAGTAGTACAGTATCTGTTCACTGATTACTGATGACTCACGCAGAGGTGCCAATATGCTCACGAAACTATATCCCAAAGCCTATATTTCATCATTGATGGATGTTTCACCCGAATTTCTGGCCAAAAAGCGCATCAAAGGTCTCATCCTCGACCTTGACAATACTTTGGTAGCCTGGAAGGCCGGGGNTGTTTGCACCTGGAATGATTGAACATTTAAAGTCCTATAAGAACATGGGGATCAAGCTTTGTGTTGTGACCAATGCCATGAACAAGCGTGTCACTTCTCTGGTCAAGCCTTTGGGNCATACCCTGGGTAGCCCGGGCCGGNAAACCCAGCCGGCGGNCCCTTTTTGAAAGCCCTGAAAATCCTGGGCACTTCAGACGCCGAAACAGCAGTAGTCGGTGATCAACTTTTTACGGACGTCTTAGGCGGCAATAGGATGGGCTTATTCACCATTCTTGTGCTGCCTATCAATAAAAGGNAGTTTATCGGGACCAGATTTGTCAGGCTGGTAGAAAAATATTGCTTACTACGAATGGTCAAAAAAGGGCTGATTCAATTACCTCGGTAATGTTTCCATGTAATGGTATGTTTTATATTGAACTTGGAGGAAAAGAAATTGATTAACGGTAAGACTAAAATTGTGGGAATCTTCGGCTGGCCGGTGGAGCATACTTTTTCACCGATTATGCATAATGCGGCTTTTGCTCACTTGAACCTGAATTATGTTNATATCCCTTTTCCAGTAGATCCGGTAAGACTGGGTGAGGCTGTTGACGGGATTAGGTCACTGGGCCTGACCGGAGTTAATGTGACGATCCCTCATAAAACTGCTGTGATGCCTTATCTTGACAGGATAGATGAGGCTGCCAGATTGATTGGTGCGGTCAACACCATTGTTAATGATAATGGGATTCTGACCGGGTACAACACTGATGCCCCCGGTTTTGTGAAATCACTTGAGGTGGATGGGGGGATAAATCCCAGGGGTAAGCGGATCGTAATCCTGGGAGCGGGGGNAGCTGCCCGGGCGGTAGCAGTCCAGCTCGCCCTGGCGGGGGCCCGGGAGATTGTATTTTCCGCTCGTGACCTGCGGAAATCCGCCCAATTACAGGAAATTATCACCGGGTCAACAAATGCCCAAACTACAGATGCAGTTTGGGGTGATGTTTCCGGGGCCGGAGTTGAGCAGACTGACATTCTGATCAATAGTACACCTTTAGGGATGCATCCTAACATAGAAATAATGCCGCCTGTTAACCTTCAGGCTTTGNCCAGATACCGCTCTGGTCTGTGACATGATATACAATCCCAGAGAGACTCTTTTTCTCAAAAAGGCCCGGGCAAGAGGCCTGAAAACTTTAAACGGATTGGGGATGCTTCTATACCAGGGGGCTATTGCATTTGAACTGTGGACCAACACTGAAGCTCCTGTTGAGGTAATGAAGGACAGATTAGAAAAAGTTATATAATATACCTAGATTAGCGAAAGTTTATGTCGGCATATGTTGGAAAATGTTGTAAAAAATTCTTGCTTTTTGGCAGGAGATTGCCCTCCGTAAAAGAATTAGATTTAGGTAAAGACTACTAAGCATCACGGAGGGGCCTATGGAAGAATATCTCGCACTCAACCAGGTCAGCGAAATCCTGCAGGTCGAGCAAAGCACTATTCGATTCTGGGAAAAGGAATTTGCCGACTTTTTGAAGATCAAAACCAAGAGAGGCCAGCATAAACGTTTTTCACCGGAGCATCTGGAGGTGTTAAACCAGATTAAAGAACTGCTTTATTCCGATATGTACACAATCAAGGGTGCCAGACGCAGGCTGGAGATGNACAGAACCTTAAACTGCGCCCTGGGGATTGAGAGTAATTTTAAAACAACTGTACTCTTTATGTTTTCTGCAATCATGAAAGAACTTCAAAATTACAAGGAAGAGACCAGGGAGCTGAGGGCCGAGGTACGCAAACTAAGAGAGCAAAAGAATAAAATAGAAGACNTTTTATTAGAAGAAAAAAACAAAGGCCTGATCGATTTTTTAAAGGGAAAAATGCAGCTTAAAAAAGTTTCAAGTCAAGAAGAAGCTTAACTGAGCTTCTTTTTTTACGCAATTGACATCCTGGGCAATAAACTTCATAATAGAAATAACGTTTGCAATTATAGTAGTAGGAGTGGTAGCATTGTTGAGATATCTGACTGCCGGTGAATCACATGGACCGGCTTTAACCTGCATTATTGAAGAACTTCCGGCAGGGATACCCCTTACAGAAGAGTACATAAATGTGCAGCTTGCCCGCAGACAGGGCGGTTATGGCCGGGGTGGCAGAATGCAGATTGAACGGGATCAGGTTAGGATCACAGCCGGGGTGCGGGGTGGTCTGACAACGGGGAGCCCGGTTTGCCTGGCAGTGGAAAATAAAGATTGGGCCAACTGGTCTGAGATTATGTCACCAGGTCAGGAAGCCAAATTGGATCAGCGGGTTGTCACAAAGCCCAGACCTGGTCATACTGACCTGGCTGGGGCCATAAAATATAATCACCGGGATATTCGCAATATTTTAGAAAGATCAAGTGCCAGGGAAACTGCTGCCCGGGTGGCAGCCGGAACAACCGGCCGGGCAGTGCTGGAGCAGTTTGGGGTGGCAGTAGTCGGACATGTGGTTAGGATTGGCGGGATTTCTGCCCGTGAATTGAACCTAACTGTGGAAGAAATCCGCAGCAGGGCGGCCGGGTCAGAGGTTATGTGTGCTGATTATGATGTCGAAGAACAAATGAAACAGGAAATAGACCGTGCGAAGGCAGAAGGCGATTCTTTAGGCGGGNTGTTCGAAATTTTGGTTACCGGGCTGCCTGTGGGCTTGGGAAGTCACGCCCAATATGACCGGCGCTTAGACGGCCGCTTAGCACAAGCTCTGATGAGTATTCRRGCGATCAAGGNGGTAGAGGTCGGGATNGGGTTTAAAGCTGCGGAACTGCCGGGTTCCCAGGTCCATGACGAAATATTTTATGATTCTGACCGGGGCTTCTGGCGGCAAACCAACAGGGCCGGAGGACTCGAAGGAGGAGTTACTAATGGCGAGACATTAGTGTTAAGGGCGGCCATGAAACCAATACCTACTCTTTATAAGCCCTTGAAAAGTGTGGATTTACTGACTAAAGAGCCCTATGAAGCCTCGGTCGAGAGATCTGATGTATGTGCTGTCCCGGCAGCGGCTGTGGTGGCAGAAGCCGTTGTGGCCTTTGAAATTGCCAGGTCTTGGCTGGAAAAGTTCGGCGGCGACAGTCTGGCTGAAATTAAACGCAATTATAGTTCATATATGGAATATGTAAAGCGGGTGTGAGGATGCTGAATTTAGTATTAATAGGCTTTATGGGTACAGGTAAAAGTACGGTAGGCAAGAAGCTGGCCAAAAAACTGGGTTTGAAATTTGTGGATACCGACCAGGAAGTTGAACGGGTTTGCGGGATGACGGTAAACCAAATATTTAAAAAATTTAAGGAAGTCCGCTTCCGCTCTGAAGAAAAAGCCGCATTACGGAGACTTACGGTAAACACAGGTCAGGTTATTTCTACCGGCGGGGGAACAGTTTTGGACCTGGAAAATTTAGAAATGCTCAGAGATAACGGATTCATAGTGTGCCTGACGGCTGAACCGGAAGTTATCTATCAACGGCTGAAAAGGAAGAAAAACCGCCCTTTGTTGAAGACAGAAGATCCTCTGGCAACTGTAAAGCAATTGCTTCAAGACCGGGAACCTTTTTACNACCAAAGCCGATGTTATGGTTGATACTTCGGTGAAAGATCTGGAATCCATTGTTGTCGAGGNTCGCCGGACTTTATAAGGANTTTAACAGTCAAAAAAGGGNTTAGCTGACAGATATGACATTTTCATCGGCAATTACAGAAGTCAATGTTGACTTGGGAAATAAAAGTTATCCTATTTACATAGGAGAAAATATCCTGCCTGACCTCGGCAAGTATTTAAAGAAGCCCCAAATGGGTCTTGCGACCGGCACCAAAATTATGGTTGTTACCAACCCGCTGGTTTACGATTTATATGGCAGGACAGTAATGGACAGCTTGGCTGAGGCCGGGTTTACACCAATTCCGGGAGAGGTCCCGGACGGTGAAGAGTATAAAACTCTGGATTCAGCCGAACACCTCTATGATGTTGCTTTTGACAATGGCTTGGACCGGAAAAGTGTGGTTCTAGCTTTGGGCGGCGGAGTTATCGGGGATTTGGCAGGGTTTGTGGCTGCTACTTACATGCGGGGTGTGACTTTTATTCAGGTACCCACAACCCTGTTGGCCCAGGTTGACAGCAGTGTTGGTGGGAAGGTTGCTGTCAACCACCCCAGGGGTAAAAACATTATTGGTGCTTTTTATCAGCCTAAAATGGTTTTTACTGATATAAGGACGTTGCATACATTGGCCCAAAGAGAGTTCCGGGCCGGGATGGCCGAAGTTGTTAAATACGGGGTGATTTGGGACTGCGAATTTTTTGATTTCCTGGTTAACGAACANGCAGGGGTAATGAACTTAAACACCCCGGAGGTTACNAGGGTCATCAGTACTTCTTGTTCNATTAAGGCCAGGGTAGTAGAGCAGGATGAGACGGAACAGGATGTGCGGGCTATTCTTAACTACGGACATACCTTTGGTCACGCTTATGAAGCCCTGACCAATTATAAGAAGTTCGTCCACGGAGAGGCAGTGGCCATTGGGATGATATCGGCGGCAGTTGCTGCTGTGCGGCTTGGCATGTTGTCTGCCGGGAATTTGGAGCGAATTAAAAACATCATTCGGTTGTACGGGCTGCCGGAGAACTTCGGGGCTCTGGCACCGAAGGAAATCATTGCGAGTATGGGCCATGATAAAAAAGCAGTAGGCGGTAACATTAAATACATACTACCGGAGGATATCGGCAGAGTAAAAATTGTATCAGGTATTGACAACGATGTTTTAACTGGTATCCTAAGCCAACAGGTATAGTCTGTCCGGTGGGCGCAAACAATAAGGGCGATTATGAGTCACGAGTTGCGAGTAGAGTCAAAAGCAACTCGCAACTTGCAACTNGCAAMTAACCTCAAATGAATCAATTAGTTTTGGGTAATGGAGGTGCACCAGTGTTATCAAAGGGTGATTTGCAGGAAATACTTCAACTGGCTGTAGCCAAGGGCGGCGATTTTGCCGACATTTTCATTGAAGAGAAAAAGACCATCGGAGTGGCTTGTGAAGCCGATAAAATCGAGAGAATAAATTCTGGTATTGATGTGGGAGCGGGAATCAGGGTTGTCTCTGGGGACACTACAGCCTATGCCTATACTAACAACTTATCCAAAGTAGGCCTCAGTGAAATTGCCAGAGTTGTAAGTCAGGCATCATCAGGTGGACAAAAAAATATATCTGTTGATTTACGTGAGATTAAGCCCACTGTGGACTTTACTATTTCAGAAATGCCTGACAAGGTAAGCATTGATGCGAAGGTTGAAATGGTGAATACAGCCAATAAAACAGCCAGGGAATTTGATCATAGGATCAAGCAGGTTTCTGTGGGGATTGCAGATGTTATTCAAAATGTTGTGATTGCCAACACCTTAGGTGATTATGTAGAGGACCAGCGGGTCAGGACCAGATTTATGATTAACACCGTAGCTGCGGCTGAGGGGGTTATTCAGACAGGTTACAATGCAGTCGGCGGTTTTGCGGGCTTTGAACTTTTTAAAGAATATTCATCTGATGATGTGGCCAGAGAAGCGGCCGGCAGAGCGGTGAAAATGCTGGAAGCCAAACCTGCTCCGGCGGGTAAAATGGCTGTTGTCATGGCTGGGGAGGCCGGCGGGACCATGGTTCATGAAGCCTGTGGGCATGGCCTGGAGGCGGATCTGGTACAAAAACGGCTGTCAGTATATGCTAACCGTAAAGGCGAACAAGTTGCCTCAGATGTTGTGACAGTTGTTGATGACGCCACCATTAAAGGTAAATATGGCTCCTTCAGATTTGATGATGAAGGCACTCCGGGGCAGAAGTCGGTGTTAATCAAGAATGGCGTGCTGGAAGATTACATGTATGATAAGCTCACATCTATGAAGGATAAAAGGGAATCATCAGGCAATGGCAGGCGTGAATCATACCAGGATAAACCCATTCCCCGGATGACCAACACTTATATTGCTCCTGGCCATGAAGATCCGGAGAAAATAATCAAACATGTGAAAAACGGCCTGCTGGTCAAAAAGATGGGCGGCGGTCAGGTTAATACGACAAATGGTGATTTTGTTTTTGATGTGGCCGAAGGGTATCTGATCAAGGACGGCGAAATCGCCGGGCCGGTACGGGGTGCCACATTAACGGGCAACGGGCCTGAGGTGCTGCAAATCGTTGATATGGTCGGCAGGGACTTGGGGTATACTATCGGCACATGCGGCAAGGACGGCCAGTGTGTGCCTGTATCTGATGCCCAGCCCACCCTCCATATTCCTGAAATAGTGGTTGGCGGAACAGCCCACGGGGACGAAAACAGCCCCCAGGTCAGGAGAATAAGGAGAATATAGAAAAGAGAAGTGGCGCGAAACTACTTTTTGGTAGTTAGCGGCACTTTTTTTATGTGTACAAAACAACAAGATGTTATATTGTTTTCGACTGCCAGTTTAAGTTACAACTACATTTGGAGGAAAAGAAAAAAACATATTGAATATTGGTAAAAAACGGACAAATATTTAACCCGGCGTTTAATGCCCTTTAATTGCAGAGGTTTTTCCTTGGGTTAAACTTTTGGAAAGAGAGGAGAAAAAATGATCAAATTATCTATCAATCCCGGAATAATTTCAAAATTATTCGATAGGAAAAATTTTGCATTAATTCCGGGCCTGGCTTTTGCAGCAATAATAGCGGCAATTGCTGCTTTTCTAGGCAGTTTAAACAATATTGTAAACGACGTAATTATTGCGATCCTGTCAGCAGCTGTAATTCGAAACTTTATAGGCATCACTGAACTATTCAGGCCGGGTCTAGTCTTCATTATCAAGAAAGTGTTGCGTCTAGCCATTATCCTCCTCGGCATGCAGCTCAGCTTTCAACAAATTGTTGTTACAGGAAAAAATTCTTTTTTAGTAATACTTTTCGTTGTTATTGTGGCTATACCGCTTACATATATCTTAGGCAAGAATCTGGGGCTAAACAGTGAAATAAGCACTTTGCTGGGAGTTGGCAGTGCCATTTGCGGGGCTACTGCCGTAATAGCCACCGCACCGGCGATTAAAGCGAAAGAACGTGATGTGGCTCTTGCCGTGGCGACAGTGTTTATTTTTAATACCCTGGCCCTTTTTCTGTTCCCGGTACTTGGTAAATTATTGGATTTATCTTACATTACTTATGGAACATGGACAGGTGTGGCGGTTCAGGATGTATCTTCAGTAGTAGCCACAGGTTTTGCCTTAAGCCAGGACGCCGGCGAGGTTGCGACGGTAGTGAAACTGACCAGGACTGTTTTCATAGTTCCGGTAATATTCTTAGTAAGCCTTCTTTTTACGTGGAAACGTCAAAAGACAGGTGATACCGACGGAAATCAAGTAAACTATGTAAAAGTTTTTCCCTGGTTTGTCGTAGGATTTTTATTTATGGCCCTGCTAAATTCTTTTGGTGTTTTTTCAAATAATGTAGCGGCTGCTATGAAACCAATTACCCATTACTTAATCGTGATGGTTATGGCTGGAGTCGGAGCAGATTTGGATTTTAAAGAAATGCAAACAGTTGGATTTTCTTTTCTTTACACCGGGTTAGCCGGAATGTTAATTATGTCTGTCCTCAGTTTCATTCTTATCAAACTGATGGGAATCGGGTATTGAGCTAATGAGCATGGTAGATGATAACGAAGTTTCAATTGAATCAATCACTGGCCGGTGCTATAATTATTGTATTACACACGAAAGGTTCTGATGTTGATGATTTACCGCAAAGCCCGGATCAGTGATGTTGAAAGTATTCATGCCCTTATCTCTCACTATGCCCAGGAAGGATTGATGCTTGCCCGGTCAAGGGCTATGCTTTATGAGTTTATCCGGGATTTTACGGTAGCTGAAGAAAATGGTGTGGTTATAGGTGCCGGAGGACTACATATTTTATGGGAGGATTTGGCTGAGGTGAGGGCCCTGGCTGTGGCGCCGGAGTATACCAAAAAAGGTGTCGGCCGCGCGATGATGAATAATTTTCTCCAAGAAGCCTTGGAGCTTGGTATTCCAAAGGTTTTTGCCCTGACTTACCAGCAGGGTTTTTTTGAAAAATGCGGCTTTCACGTTGTTTCAAAGGATGAATTGCCACACAAGGTATGGAAGGAATGTATTGAGTGTCCCCAGTTCCCTAAATGTGATGAAATTGCTGTCATGACAGAGATAAAAACACCCCGTTGAGGGTGTTTTTTCGGTTCTTTTTGCATCCAATGTGGAATAATGTATAAGCAAACTGTTTAAAAGGAGGCCCTTAAGTTGAGGAAAAGGCTTTTGTATGCAATTCCCGTCCTGTTGATTATCATGGCTGTCGGCTTATATTTATGGGAGCCATGGCCGGGACAGCAGTCTGTTGATTTGAACAACACAGGCGAAATTGTGAAAGCTAGTCAGCGTGCCAGCGAAGTAATAAAAAGCTACAGGTATAAAACCGATCTGTCAGCAGGCAGCCAGATCAGTGTAACAGTGAATAACAGGATTATCCGGGCAAAGGAAATGCGGCAGATGGCCGATTTTACCTGGGAAATACCTAAAGCGTCAGGATCGGCATCTATGTATACGGAAGGACAAAAGGTCTATGTGTTACACCCCTTAAAAAATAAATGGATTAAACCTGATGAAGATCCCACAATCAGCCCTTTTATGGACTTTTTCTGGCGGCAGTTGAGCCTGATTGATCCGGTTGAAAACATTGCCAAACTTGATCCTTTGGGGAAAAATATAACTCCTTATCTGCAGGGAACCGGTGAAGGGTCAGATGCTGTGGCTATTCAGGTGACTCCCGACGCTAAAGCCCTCTCAGAAATCAATAAATCAATCCCGCCCCAGTTTGCCGCCGGTGAGCTGACTGATGTTAAACAGTTTTTTTGGGTATCAAAGGAAAATTTCCTGGTGACAAAATATGAAGTCACAGCGAGTGTTGCTTTTTTTGGCATTAAAACAATGAAATTTAGGATTGTCTCAATACCTGCAGATTATGATAAAACAACAATCAGCATACCCGAACCGCTGCAGGGGAAAATGAATCAGGGGTAAACAACACTTAAACATGGGGCTGTCTTACCAAGAGACAGCCCCATTTGTCCGATGGCTAACCGCCACTAAGACTCCCGATTCAGTAAGCGGGAGATAAGTGGCGGTTAGCCCCTGAATAAGTTCAACTAAACTTCAGGCGGAGTTTAGAACTCCACCTGAAGTAAGTTTCACTTTATTTGATAAAATTTGCTATATCTGCCTTTTTGTGAAGGAATTGCACAAATACCGTCGAAATAATAAGCATAACCAAAGTTTACCAGGGATGAGGGGAGCAGATATAATGAAACTTAGAGTGGCTTACAAAGTGTGTGCAGCATTTACAGTTACATTCTGGTCCATGGTTATCGTTGCGATAGTAGCTTATTTTAATCTTTCCGGTATTTTGGGTGAAATTGAGAAAGGCAGCGCGACAAGTGTAAGTGCCGTTCAGGGATTGATTGAAAGTAGTCAGCAAAGGTTGTTAATTGAGCTAGGAGTTATCATCCTGATTGTTTTAATTTTGACGTTATTTTTCACCGTATATTTGGTCAAAAATGTGAATGGACCTACAAAAGCACTCATTGCCATTACTGAAAAAATGGCCAAAGGCGATCTGAAAGCCAAAGTGCAGGATATTACAATTCAGAAAACCAATGATGAATTACAGGAATTAGGCGATTCTCTGGTTGAGATGTATGGCATGTTAAAAAAGTATCTATTAAAAGTTTTTCTGGTTACAGATAAGATGGCTTCTATAAGCCAAACTGTAAATTCTAATACAGAAAATAATTTAAGTACAATTGAACAGGTCACTCTTGCTATAAATCAGATTACGGCTGGTTCATTTGACCAGGCCAATGACATACAAAGAACCAATACTGTGGTTACCAAGGTTGATCACGTCATAGAAACTATTAAAAACAGTGTTGTCCAGCAGAATAGAAGTGTGGACACGACAGTCGAGTCGATAAATAGAATGACGGAAGCCATTGATCATGTTATCGAGAATTCCAAATTGATTACTGATGATACTCGGAAGTCTTACAGTGCGGCAACAGAAGGCAAAGATTTGGTTGACGAAACAATAGGTGACATCAAGAGCATAAAGAGGCTGGTAGATAAATTATCAGAAAAAATGACCTCACTTGGTGCGCGTTCACAGCAAATTGGCGAAATTATCCAGGTTATTGAGGACATAGCTGAACAAACAAATTTATTGGCGCTGAATGCTGCCATCGAGGCTGCCCGGGCCGGTGAACACGGAAAAGGATTTGCCGTCGTTGCCGATGAAGTGAGAAAACTGGCCGAGAACAGCCGAAAGTCAACGGATGAAATCCGGAAACTGGTTGTGGGAATTCAATCTGAAACAGATGATGTGATTGGAGAGATGGATAACGCCATACAAAATGTCGACAAGGGCACCGAAGTCGCATATAAAGCAGGTACTGCTCTCCGCAATATTATTAAAGCAGTGAACCAGCTGTTAAGTGAAAATGAGCAAATTAATATAGCCATGGAAAAGATGAAGGTGCAAAGTAAGGATGTTGTGGATGCAGTGGTTTCTATCTCGGAAAAAACAGCAGAAAACAGTCGTATTACCGACGAATTGGCGTCAGAGAACAAAACTGCCATAGATGCCATTATGAGTCTTTCGTCAATATCCGAAGAAAATGCTGCAGCCAGCCAAGAGGTGAATGCATCAGCTCAGGAAGTGACAGCAGCATCTAATATGGTTAAAGAACAGATTAATGAATTAAATCAATTGATTCTGGATCTGCAGCAAGAAAGCAAAGCTTACACCTTAAAGTAAAAAATTTGCTGCGGGATTGATATTGGTGGTTTTCATTAAATAATTAGGGGAGCAAGGCCTTGGTTTATAAGGTTTTGCTCCCCTTTAATGTATTCAGTTCTGCTGTACCGTTATCACTTAAAATTCGTTTACTACTTAAAAGCTGCCAGGGACTGGCTTAGAACGGAGTTGCCCTTTGCGAAATAAGTGATGCGCAGGACTTCAGCAATTTGCTCATCTGTAACGCCCATGTTTCTTAAGATGTCCGAAATTGCGGCCACACCTTGGGTAGAGCCTTCGGCTGCATCAACAGCCAGGGAGATCATCATTTTGGTCTTAGGGTCGAGTGAACTTTCACCTTGGATGAGTTCTTGAATACCATTGATCAATTCATAAAACTTTTGGTCCTTGTCTTTAAATGCTTCAATAAAAGGTAGAGAAGGCATAGCTGGAAACCCCTTTCAATTATTTTTTTGTTTATCAATACTTCTTGATTGAATCTTAATTTCCTTTTTTTCATTGCAAAGATCTGAGAAAATCAGGAATCCGGGCTGGCGAATTTTTTCCTGTAATGTATGGCGATACCTAGCATCAGACCAAAGCAGATTATGACACTTAAGCCCAGAGTGGCCGGGGCACCCCAGGCATGGGCCGCCGAACCGGTGAAAAGGCTGCCGATTGGGGTAAAACCGGCAAAAATCATAGCATAAATACTCATTACCCGTCCCCGGTACTGGTGGGGAGTATGTACCTGAACCAATGAATTAGCGGTTGTGGTAAATGTAATCAGACAAATTCCGGTAAATCCCAGTAAAAGATATGCCATGGCATAGGTTCTAACCGGTACCAGCAGCAGTTCAAAAACGCATACTCCCACCGCAGCGGTTAACAGTGTCCGGAACCTGGAACCCGCTGAACCTTTGACGGCCAGCAGGATTGAACCAGCCAAAGCTCCAAGGCCGTTGGCCGACATGAGCAAACCGAAATTGTCAGCACCGCCGTGAAATACGTTTTTGGTATAAAGGGGAATTAAGACACTGAAATTCATGGCAAAAAGGCTTAATACTGCGAGCATGGCCATAGGAACTATAATATTTTCCTTGGATTTAACAAAATTTAAGCCGGCTTTGATTTCCTGCCAGGCATTTTGTTGTACTGCAGATTCACGGGCAGGTCTTTTAGTCAGCCGAATCATGGTAAGTCCCATGATGACAGGCACAAAACTAAGGGCATTAAGGAAGAAGCACCAGCCTATGCCGAGTTTGTCAATGAGGAATCCTGCCACAGACGGCCCTATTATTCTGGCCCCATTAAATATAGTCGAGTTCAAAAGGATGGCATTCATCAGATCCTCCCGACCGACTAATTCAATCATAAAGGACTGTCTGGCGGGCATATCGAAGGCATTGGCAATCCCTAACATTCCGGCCATAATCAGGATATGCCACAAGACAACTGTTTCCAGCCAGACATCCAGAGCTAAGACAAGAGCCAGGACTGCCATCACTGCCTGGGCGGCCAGAAGTATTTTTTTCTTGGGAAAACGGTCAGCCACTGTGCCGGCATAAAGAGACAGAGTTAACAGAGGCAGGAACTGAATTGTCCCCACAAATCCCAGCCAAAAAGCTGAATTTGTTAACTCCAGGACGAGCCACGCTTGAGCCATATTTTGCATCCAGGTGCCAATCAGCGAAACACATTGGCCTAACCAAAAAAGCCTGAAATTTCGATGTTTTAAAGCCGCCACGGCCTTTGGAAATCCAGCTTTTACATTGAAAATCGAATCATTCATATCTATATCCTACTCATTCATAAAAATGGATATACCCTGCAAAAGGGCAGGAATATTGTTTCTTCTATTGAATTATACTACTTTAAAGAGTGTGAAAGGAGTTTTTTTATCATGACTACCAATTTAGGTGATTTAGCTCTGCAGGTTGCGGGGAAAGCCCAGAGTTTGGGTGCCGATCAGGCTGAGGCCTTTGTGATAAAATCGAAGGATTTGACTATAGATGTCAGTAATTGTGAAGTTGAAACCCTGAAGCTGGCTGAAGATCGGGGTTTGGGTCTCCGTGTATTCCGGGGCGGGCGCATAGGCTTTGCCTATACATCAGATCTGCGGACTGCGGCCTTGGATGAGATTATCAGACAGGCCCTGGCTAATTCCGACAAGACCAGTTCAGATGAGTTTAATTATATGCCTAAACCCGGCGGGGCTTATGCAGAGCTGAATTTATTTGACCGGGAAATCAGTAATAGGCCTGTGGAAGAGAAGATTAAAATCGCCAAAGATATCGAAAAAGTTGCCAAATCCGTTGATCAACGTATTACTATCACCGAACGGTCTTCTTATTTTGACGGTGAATATGAAGTTTTTTTGGCAAATTCCCTGGGCATCAATTCCGCGTATCAGGGTGCTTACTGCGGCTGTTATGCAGACCTGGTGGCAGAGGAGAATGGGGAAAGCCAGACCGGTTTCGCGATGAAAATGGCCAGGAATTATAAAGACCTGGTGCCGGACCTTGTGGGACGTGAAGCTGCCGAAAAGGCCATTAGAAAGTTGGGGGCCAAATCAATCAATACTCAGAAGGCTGTGATAGTTCTTGATCCTTATATCAGCACCAATTTCCTGGGTGTAATTGCGCCTGCCCTTTCCGCAGAGGCAGTACAAAAAGGCAAGTCGTTATTCGGGGGAAAAGTTGGTCAAAAGGTTGCTTCAGATAAAATTACTATCATCGACTATGGTTCCATGCCGGGTGGCTTAGCTTCCGCACCTTTTGACGGGGAAGGAGTGCCGACGGGCAAAACTGTTTTGATCAAAAATGGTGAATTAAAAGGGTTTTTGCATAATACTTATACAGCAGCCAAAGATGGGGTTTTGTCTTCCGGTAACGGAGTTCGTGGTTCCTTCAAAAGCACACCTGAGGTGGGTACAACCAACTTTTATATAGAACCCGGCCCCATTGATCCGGCTGAACTGATTCAGGATATCAGTTCCGGCCTTTATGTCACCGAAGTCATGGGTATGCATACAGCAAACCCGATTTCGGGAGATTTTTCTCTGGGGGCTGCGGGCATATGGATCGAAAAGGGCCAGTTGACTTACCCTGTCCGCGGTGTGGCCATTGCCGGAAACATTTTAGACCTGTTGGACGGGGTTGATGGTGTGGGCGCTGATTTGACCTTTTTTGGGGGCAAAGGGGCACCTACTGTAAGAATTTCCCGGATGACAATCAGCGGTTCGTAGCAAACCAACAAAATACTATTCAAATTTTGTAATTTATGTTAAAATTGCAGAGTGGAAACTTAAAGCACGGGGTGGTAGTGTTGGCAAAGGTGCTGGTGTTGAACGGACCTAACTTAAATCTGCTGGGGCAAAGAGAGCCTGGGGTATATGGGCGGAATACTCTCGACCAGATTAATGGGCAGTTAGGCCAACTGGCCGGTGAGCTTGAATTAAAACTTGAGTTTTTTCAGTCTAACCATGAAGGCCAGCTGATTGACCGGATTCACCAATGTGGTCCTACGATTGACGGGATTTTATTTAATCCCGGTGCATTTACTCACTACAGCCTGGCCATCAGAGATGCCATTGCAGCTGTCAATATCCCCTGTGTTGAGGTGCATCTGTCCAATATTCACGCCAGGGAGGAGTTCCGCCGGCAATCAGTAATTGCCCCGGTCTGTATCGGGCAGATTTCAGGATTTGGTGCCGACAGCTATTATTTGGGCTTAAGGGCATTAGCGGCAAAATTATGTTAGTATGCTCACCAAAGGAGTATGTTATGAAGCGGATCAAAGCTGTCCGACAATTGCTTGCAGACTTCAACATTGATGGTTTTTTGGTCACCAAGGAACAAAATTGGCGTTACCTGAGCGGTTTCACCGGCAGTAATGCCCTTCTTATTTTTAATTCTACAGATAATTACCTAATCACAGATTTTCGCTACCTGGAACAGGCTGCCGTACAAGCCAGGGATTTCCACATTATCAGACCAAAGACAATTATTGAAGATGCTTTAGTTGAACAACTCACCAAATTTGGCGTAAAAAGAGTCGGTTTTGAAGATGACAGCCTTAGTTACCATACTTTTAAATCTTATCAAAACAAGCTTTCCGGGGTTGAACTGGTTCCCTTGCATCAGCAGGTAGAAAAAATCCGCTGGATTAAAGATCAGTCAGAGATTAATGATATAAAAAAAGCGGCTGAAATCACTGATCAGGCTTTTGCCCATATTTTAGACTATATTAAGCCTGGAGTCAGAGAATCCGAAATTGCTTTAGAGCTGGAATACTTTATGCGCCGCCAGGGGGCAGATAAACCGGCTTTTGATACAATTGTCGCTTCAGGACCAAGAGCGGCTCTGCCTCACGGAGTAGCTTCAGATAAAAAAATTGCCGCCGGCGAATTTATCGTCATGGATTTCGGGGCAGTTTATGGTGGATATCATTCAGATATGACCAGGACAGTTGCGGTGGGGCAGCCAGACCCTGAACAGGCTGAAATTTACCGTATCGTTTTAGATGCCCAGAAAACTGCTTTACAGAGCATTAAGCCGGGAGTCAGATGTGCGGCTGTTGATTCCGCAGCCCGAGACCTGATAACCGCGGTCGGATATGGAACAAACTTTGGGCATGGGCTGGGTCATAGTGTGGGTTTGGAGATTCATGAGAAACCCGTTTTTGCCCCCAAGGATGATACTTTGCTGGAACCGGGCATGGTCCTTACTGTGGAGCCGGGTATTTACCTGGCTGGAAAATTTGGAGTTCGAATTGAAGATTTGGTTTTGGTATCACCTGACGGGTGCGAAATTCTGTCCAAATCCCCAAAACAGCTTATTGTCCTTTGATATTCCCGAGAACACTGAGATCTTAGATAATTTTGGCTATGAAGCAGCTAAGAACTTAGTTTTTAGCACACTTTTACAATACAGGAGCATAGAGGAGGTTATACTTTAGAAATGATTTCTACCAACGATTTTAAGACAGGCGTTACTATTGAAATGGACAACGATGTTTATGCGGTCGTAGATTTTCAGCATGTCAAGCCAGGTAAAGGGTCGGCCTTTGTTCGTTCCAAGCTTAAAAACGTGCGTACCGGGGCTGTTATTGAAAGAACCTTCAATGCCGGTGAGAAACTGCCCAAGGCCAGGGTTGACCGCCGTGAAATGCAGTTTCTCTATAATGACGGGGAAGGTTATAATTTCATGGATAATGGGACATATGAGCAGATTGCTGTGACCAAAGAAGGTCTGGGCGATGCGGTGAAATATCTGAAAGAAAATACCAATCTCCATATCATGTTGTATAATGGACAAGTTATTGGTGTTGAACTGCCAAACACTGTGGAATTGGAAGTAGTTGAGACTGATCCTGGGATCAAAGGTGACACGGCCTCAGGCGGTTCTAAACCGGCCAAGCTCGAAACCGGGGCTGTAGTACAGGTTCCCTTCTTTATTGAAGTTGGAGACGTATTACAGATTGATACCCGTTCGGGAAGTTATGTTAAGCGCGCCTAACCGCTTCTGGCAGCTCTAGGGTTTTTGCTCACTAATTTTTTTGGCCCAATTAGATGGTTAAAATCCGGACAAACAAGTTATACTAGTACAAGTCACGGAGATTAACAATTTAAGGGGGTCAATTGATGAAGAACATCAGGGAAAAAATTTCTTACCTCCAGGGACTGGCCCAAGGCTTGGATATTGAGGACTCTTCCAAGGAAGGCAAAGTACTCAGCGGAATAATCGAAATTTTAGGAGACATGACCGGGCAGATGGAAGAGATTGAAGATGCCCAGTACGATTTAGAAGAATATGTGGAAACTATAGACGAAGACCTGTATGACCTGGAGGACGAATTTTTTGGTGATGAATTAGATGATGAAATGGTTGAGGTAAAATGCCCGAATTGCAAAGAACTTGTATGTTTTGAGGCAGACATCGTTGATGACAATGACTTGATAGAAGTCACCTGCCCTAACTGTGACGAGGTGGTTTACGTCAATGACCAGGATCTTTTGACTGATGCCATTGATGCCGATACAGTGACAAATAAATATAATGAAGATTTTTAGATATGACCTGAAGGCTGTCTCTCATAGAGGCAGCTTTTTTTGTTATTAACCTATAAAAATTAAATTTAAAAAATCAGCCGCGGATGAACGCGGATAAACATGGATAATTTTCTCAATAAATTCTTATCTGTGTTTATCCGCGTGTATCCGCGGCGTTTTTTTGTAAGGTTGTCATAAATCTTGTACATCCCCCATATCTATTTTAGTGAGGGGGGACAAAGTATGGTTGTAAATGTCCATGGTATGATTCCCGGTGGAAAAAAGAGCCTCACAATGGTAACGTTGATCTCTCAGGAAATATTGCCTGTATTGCCTAATAAAATCAGGGAATTGATCACTGAGCTGCCAGGTGATATCCTGGAGCAATTGGAAGAAATCCGCCTGCGCCAAGGGAAACCCCTGTTATTGACTTTGACCAGGGATGATGTGATGGTTACTGAACAGGGCCAGCCATCCACAGTGGCCGAATTCAGTTATATAGTCACTGATAAAGATTTGATGAGAGCAGTTCAGTTGATTAGCGGCTCATCGGTTTACGCATTTGAAGAAGATATCAAGAATGGCTTCATAACCATCAGGGGCGGGCATAGAATCGGAATATCCGGTAAAGTCATCACTGACAGGGGTAAAGTCAAAACCATTAAACATATTACCAGCCTGAACCTCAGGATTGCCCGGGAAATTACGGGTGCCGCAGATCGAGTGATGCCATATCTTTTGGATCCAATAACTAAAAAATTTCACCATACATTAATTATCTCCCCGCCCCGGTGTGGAAAAACAACTTTGCTCAGGGATATTATCCGTCAAGTCAGTATCGGGATACCAAATCTTGATTTTAAGGGTTGCACCATTGGGGTAGTTGATGAACGTTCAGAGATTGCCGGATGTTACAACGGTCTGCCTCAGAAGGATGTTGGATTCAGGACTGATGTGCTGGATGCCTGTCCTAAAGCAGAAGGCATGATGATGATGATTAGGGCTATGGGTCCTCAGGTCATTGCCACCGATGAAATTGGTCGGGAGCAAGATGCTGTAGCCCTGGAGGATGCCTTAAATGCAGGTATCAAAGTATTGACTACCGCCCACGGCAAAGATCCGGAGGAAATATCCCAAAGGCCTGTGATGCGCTATATCATGGAACAGGGAATATTTGAACGACTGGTAATTCTGGGGCGTTCCAAAGGTGTTGGTACAGTTGAAGATATTATTGATGTCAGCATTGGGAAGTCGCTGGTGAGGTGATATATATGCTTAAACTTATTGGTGCCTGTCTGACCCTGGCGGCCTGCGCCAGCTTTGGATTTACCTGGGCCGGGCTGTATGAGAAGCGGCCGCGCCAAATAAAGGGGTTGGAAGGAGCTTTACAGCTTCTGGAAACTGAGATTATCTACGGCGCCACGCCGCTGCCGGAGGCGATGGAAGAAGTAGCTCTGCGTTGTGATTCTGAAATAGCCGTACTGTTCCGCAGAACCGCCGGTGAACTGCGGAAAATGGAGGGCTTGACAGGAGGGGAGGCATGGCAAAAGGCAATCAATGATTTCTTCCCTGGAACAGCATTAAATAAGCAGGACATCCTGATCCTGCAGAGGCTGGGGTCATCTTTAGGAATTTCTGACCGGGAAGACCAGGCCAAACATCTGACCCTCACTAAAAGTCAATTAGCAGCTGCGGCTGTTCAGGCTGAAATGACAGCCAAAAAAAGTGCCACAGTATACAGATACCTGGGCGTTCTGGGTGGCTTGCTGTTGGTACTGGTGCTTTATTGAGTGGGGAGTGGGGACTCACCACTCTCCACTCATCACTCACCACTATATTGTAAGGAGGTACTACCTTGGATACTGAATTAATTTTCCAACTTGCCGGGATAAGTATAGTAATTACTGTTATCTATACGGTATTAAAACAGGCTGGGAGGGACGAATTTGCTTTTTCCACGCTTCTGTTGGGAATTGTGGTCGTCCTGGCGATGGTGATTCCGAAAATTGCGGATCTTTTTGAAACGGTACGTTCGGTATTCCGAATTTATTAAGAGGTGGATGACTTGGAAATTATTAAAATTGTGGGTATAGGCCTGGTTGCAACAGTTATTGTAGTAATTATCAAACAGCAGCGCCCTGAGCTGGCTGTCCAGCTAAGCATTTTGGTAGGAGCAGTTATCTTTACCATGATGCTGGGCAAAATCAATTCAGTAGTCAATCTTTTACAGGAAATGGCCCGCAGGTCCAATATCAGCCTTTTTTATATGGAGACTATCTTAAAAATAGTCGGGGTGGCTTATATTGCTGAGTTCGGAGCCCAAATATGCAGAGATGCGGGGGAAGGGGCCATTGCTTCTAAGATTGAATTTGCAGCCAAAGTCATTGTTATAGTCCTGGCCATACCGGTTATTGCCGCTGTCTTTGACTATTTATTAAAACTGCTGCCTTAAGGGGATGAAGCTGATGAAAAGGGGTTTGATGTTCCTTATTTTAATGATTTTTTGTGTCACCAGCTTGTCTGCTTTTGTGCCAATGGGAATTTCGCCGGCATACGCCGCAGCTGATTCCGGCAATACAGGTGGTACTTCGGCCCAGGAAGCTGCCCAAACCTGGACTGCCCAGCAGCTTGAGGAACAAATGACCGGTGTGGACTTAGATAGTATTGAAAAATATCTTGAACAGATTAACCGGGATATGAGCAGTTACATGCCCGAGCTGAGTCTTAAAGATATGGTAGCCAAGCTGTCCAGAGGCGAGTTGGGGATCAGTGTAAATGATGTCCTGAAAGGTTTACTGAAATATCTTTTTCGGGAAATGGTGGCTAATTCCAAGTTGATGGGGCAATTACTGCTGTTAGCGGTGTTATGTGCGATTCTGCAAAATGTCCAGTCAGCCTTTGAAAAAGGCACTGTTGGCAAAGTTTCCTGGGCTGTTTGTTTCCTGGTGCTCCTGACGTTGGCTCTGGGGTCTTTTACAATCGCATTGCAAACCGGCAGGGAAACTATAGAGACTATGGTCGGATTTATGCATGCGATGCTGCCGGTACTAATCACACTGCTTACAGCTATGGGCAATATCACAACAGCGACACTGTTTCATCCACTAACCCTGGCAGTTTTAAGCACCATCAGCACTTTAATCAAAAATGTAGTATTTCCACTGATCTTTTTTTCCGTAATTCTTGGATTGGCTAATAAAATTTCATCTAAAGTTGATGTTTCAAGGTTGGCAGATCTCTTGAAACACGTGGCAATTGGTCTTTTGGGTACGCTGTTTACTGTTTTTTTGGGATTTATGATGGTGCAGGGAATTGCCGGTTCTGTGGCTGATGGGGTGGCTTTAAGAACGGCTAAATTCGGCATTGGAGTCTTTGTGCCGGTTGTGGGTAAATTATTTTCAGACACCCTGGAAGCTGTTATTGGGACATCGCTCCTTTTGAAAAATGCTGTTGGTTTGGTGGGAATCCTGGGTGTTTTTTTAATTTGTGCCTTTCCAATCTTAAAAATTGTGTCCCTGATGCTGATTTACAAAATTTCAGCCGCCATCATTCAACCTATCGGTGACAAGATGATCGCCGACTCCCTGAATCTGATGAGCAACAGCCTGACCCTGGTCTTTACTGCAGTGACCGCAGTGTGTATCATGTTTTTCTTTGTGATTGCCATTGTAGTGGGCGCTGGGGACTTCAGCCTGATGTTGAGGTGATAAACAGCTATTATGGAAACCATTAGAATGATTGTCAAAAGCCTTGTAGTCATCATAATTTTCGCGGCGTTTCTGGAAATTATCCTGCCTCGCAGTGATATGAAAAGATATGTCAATTTGATTATTGGATTGATTGTAATCATAGCTGTCCTAAACCCTTTTTTAACAGTAATCAATAAAGGAATTTCCTTTGATGTGCTGACTCAGGAAGAGTTGAGTGCAGGCAGAGATACCCAAAGCCTGATCCAAAGCGGGAAGGGCCTGGCTAATGCCCAGCGGAGGGAAGCAGCCAGGGAGTATAAAGAAAGCCTTTCCAGGCAGATCAGGGCGATGGCCGGCTTATATCAGCGAAACAGCATCGGTGGAGTTGACATAGATATGGTTGATGATGCGGCCAGCCCGGAGTTTGGGACTGTCAGAAAAGTGATTCTGCATCTGGACTCGGGTAAAGATGACGCCTTAGCACAAAACCAAGAGGAGGAAGTGGGAGACATAAAGGTTGACGAAGTCAGGATAGGATCAGCCGTTCTTAATGACAGTGAAACCACCAAGCCAGAGCAGATCGACCTACCGGCACTGCGGGAGATGATCGCTAATTTTTATGGATTGACTCCAGATCAAATAGTTATTGAGAATTAGGAGGTGTGTTTTTATGGGGAAAATAATTGATTCTTTGAAAAAAGCGCTGGGTGTTGACGATAGTGGTAATGACATTACAAAAAAGCCGGTTTGGCGGAAATTGAATATCCTGATAATTATTGCTTCAATCGGAGTTCTGTTAATCATCTTGGCTAACACTTTTGGCAGCACAGAAACCAAACAGGTCATTGCTCCGGTAGCAGGACCGGCGGCAAATAATAAAGAAACGGGAGATATTGTCACTCAGGATGCAAGTGTAGACAGCCTGGAGGTCTCTCTGGCCCAGCGGCTGGAAAAGGTGCTGGCAATAATTAACGGTGTGGGAGAAGTCAAGGTGACGGTAAACCTGGCCTCCTCCACCCAAAAGGATTATGCCGTCAATACAACTACTAATAACAAGACGACCAGAGAGCAGGACCAAAAGGGCGGTAATCGGACAACTACAGAAACCAGTGAAAACGATCAAATGGTCCTGGTGCGGGAAAATCAGGGCAGCAAGGAAGATCCGGTAATTGTCAAGGAAACAAAACCTGAGGTCAAAGGTGTCATTGTAGTAGCCGAAGGGGCCGTGGATCCGGAAATTAAGGCTGACCTGATGAAAGCTGTACAGGTATATCTGGATATTCCGTTATATAAAGTTATTGTATTAGCCAAAGAAGAAGGCAGGTGAGATGATGAAACCATTATTTGTAAAAAGGAGCCGGGCTTGGTTGGCAGTTTTGGCTGTAGGGATATTTTTGATTGGGGCAGGTTTATGGCAATCCCCTGAGGACAGTAGTGTCCTTAAAGGGGAGGGGGGAGGCGGAGTTCCGGCAGCAGATACGCAATCTGCCCCCAAAAAAGCGTCAGAAAACAGCGTGGTTACAGCAGACCCGGCTCTTGATAAAGAAAACAAGACTCAGGCCCCAGGGGATGCCAAAAAGAATGAGTTTTTTGTGGAATACAGGTTAGAACGGGACCGGACCCGGAGTCAGCAAATAGACTTGTACCGTGAAATTGTGAATAACCAGAATTCACCTGATGAAACCAGAAAAGAAGCCCAGCGCCGGTTACTGTCCATTACTCAGGCTATGGAGACTGAAATGAAGCTGGAGAATTTGATTAGAGCGGAAAATTTCAAGGATTCGGTGGTGTTTGTACAGGATACAGGTGTTACGATAATAGTAGAAACTCCCGTCCTGACTTCACTGGACAAAGAAAAGCTGACCGGCATTGCTGTCAATGCCACTGGTTTTGCTAAGGAGAAAGTAGTAGTCAGGGCTAAAGTGTGAGACGAGTGGAGAGTGGAGAGTGGAACTGGAGAGTATTTGGTTACTCACCGATCACTCATCACTCTCCACTATTTTATTGTACTTTCCTATTATATTGTATACATTTGTGATTCTTATTGAAATATAAAGGAACTACTAATATAATAGTAAAAGTTGAAGCATTATTCAAAATGCTATTTTATACTATTTTGCTTTATAAACATATGAGTGCAAGTGTATCATATTTAGGAATGGAAAAACTTGTGATATGTAGTACTACCATTGGAGGGATATAGATGGTCATAGGGCATAGGGTTGAAATTACAGATACTACGCTAAGAGATGCCCACCAGAGTTTGTGGGCTACAAGGATGCGTACTGATGATATGTTGCCGATCGCCGGTAAATTGGATGAAGTAGGATATCACTCTCTGGAGGTATGGGGTGGTGCTACTTTTGATGTCTGCCTCAGGTTTTTGAATGAAGACCCATGGACACGACTGCGGTTATTAAAGAAAGAAATTAAGAAAACCCCCTTGCAGATGCTGCTGCGGGGTCAGTCGCTGGTAGGATTGCAGCACTATCCGGACGATGTAGTTGAACGTTTTACTGCCAAATCGGTGGAAAACGGGATTGATATAATCCGGATTTTTGATGCTCTTAACGATATCAGAAACTTGGAGGCACCTATCAAGTTTTCCAAAAAAGCCGGTGCCCATGTTCAGGCGGCGGTTGTTTATACAATCAGCCCGGTACATACGATGGAGCATTATTTAAAGACTGCCCAAGAGCTTGCTCAGATGGGGGCTGATTCCATTTGTATCAAGGATATGGCCGGTTTGTTGACCCCGTATGTTGCATACGACCTAGTCAAATTATTTAAACAAAACCTGACTATTCCTGTGCAGCTGCACAGCCATTACATCGGAGGTTTGGCTGTGGGTTCATATCTAAAGGCAGCGGATGCCAATGTGGATGTGATTGACACAGCTGCGGTCCCGTTGGCTTTTGGGGCCTCCCAACCGCCGGTGGAAACCGTTGTTAGGGCCTTACAAGAGTCGCCCCATGATACCAGACTGAATATTCATACCTTGTTTGAAGTCTCCAAATACTTCGAAGACCTGAGAAAAGAGCGTGGATTTGAACGGGGTCTGACCAGAATTACAGATATGCGGGTATTTGAACACCAGGTACCGGGTGGCATGATTTCCAACCTAGTATCCCAATTGGAGGAACAGAAGGCCCTGCACCGGATGCATGACGTGCTGGCTGAAATACCGCGTGTCAGAGATGACATGGGTTATCCTCCTCTGGTCACACCTACAAGCCAGATTGTTGGCGTTCAGGCGGTACTGAACGTTCTTACAGGCCAAAGGTATAAGCTTGTACCCGGTGAAGTCAGGGGTTACGTTCAGGGTCAATACGGCAAACCACCGGCACCGATAAAAGAAGAAATAATTCAAAAAATTCTCGGTGACAGTGATGCTAAACTGATTAAGTGCCGTCCCGCAGACTTGCTGGAGCCAAAAATGGATACACTAAGAAAAGAAATCCAGGATTTGGCTGCTTCGGAAGAAGATGTATTAGCATATGCAATTTTTCCGCAAGTAGCCAGGAAGTTTTTTGAATGGCGCCAAAACAAAGGGCTGGATACTGGTGATGCTGCGGCTAACCCTGATGTGATAGAAAAGCCCAAAGAAGCAGAAGCCGCACTCTCTGCACCTGCAAAAACACCTGCAATGAATGTTTCAAAGGAGGCAAAAAAAGTGAATCTTTCTGAAATTAAAGAATTAATCAAAATGCTGGATGAAACTGATATTTGTGAATTACACCTGGAAAGTGCCGGGGTTAAGGTTTCCATTAAAAAATCAGCAGCCGGCGGAGGAGATATGCCGTTAAGCACCTTAGCCGCGCCTGACAGCAAAAAATCTACTGCCGCTGTGGCTGAACCGGAACCAGCGGCACCGGAATACAGGGAAAATCTAATCCCAATCGTTGCTCCCATGGTGGGTACTTTTTACAGCTCTCCATCGCCTGATGCTGCTGCCTTCGTTTCGGCTGGTCAAATGGTCACTCAGGGTCAGACGGTGTGTATAATTGAGGCAATGAAACTGATGAATGAAATTGAGGCTGAGATTTCCGGACGGATAGTCGATGTTTTGGTAGAAAACGGCCAGCCTGTTGAATATGGGCAAACTCTTTTCCTGATGGAAAAAGTGTAATCATTAAATTAGGCAGTCAGCTGTTGACAGTTGGCAGTAATATGGTCTCTTACTGCTGACTGCTAACCGTTAACAGCTAACTCTTAAAATGCGGAGGAGTATAATGTTTAAAAAAATACTGATCGCTAACAGAGGTGAAATAGCTTTACGGATTATCCGGGCCTGCAAAGAGATGGATATCAGGACTGTTGCTGTATATTCCGAAGCAGACCGCAATTCACTCCATGTTAAATTTGCCGATGAGGCATTTTGTATCGGACCTGCCCAGTCAAGCCGCAGTTATTTAAACAAGGCTAATATCATCAGTGCGGCCGAAGTTTCCGGAGCAGATGCTATCCACCCGGGCTATGGGTTTTTGGCAGAGAATGCCGAATTTGCTGATATTTGTCAGGAGTGCGGGATTAAGTTTATCGGCCCCGGCCCTGAGGCTCTGGAAAATATGGGGGCTAAGGCGATTGCCAGGGAAACGATGATTAAAGCGGGAGTACCTGTTGTCCCCGGAACTGAGGGTGTTATCAGCGATCCTGATGAGGCCCTGAAAATTGCCAAGAAAATCGGCTACCCGGTAATGGTTAAGGCCTCGGCCGGGGGTGGCGGAAAAGGTATGCGGGTGGCGCAGTCAAAACATGACCTGGTAAAAGCAATTCAGACAGCGCAAAGTGAAGCAGAGGCGGCTTTTGGCAATGCCGAAGTTTATCTTGAAAAATATGTGGAAGAGCCAAGACATATAGAGTTTCAGATTTTAGCCGATAACTATGGCAACACTGTTTATCTAGGTGAACGTGATTGCTCCATCCAGCGCAGGAACCAAAAGCTGTTGGAGGAATCTCCTTCCTCAGCACTTACGCCCGAGCTTCGTCTAAAGATGGGCGAAACTGCGGTCAAGGCTGCTAAGTCAGCAAACTACAGCAATGCTGGAACTGTGGAATTCCTGCTGGATAAGCACAATAACTTTTATTTCATCGAGATGAATACCCGGATTCAGGTGGAGCATCCGGTAACTGAGTTTGTTACAGGAATAGATTTAATCAAGGAGCAGATTCGAATTGCAGCCGGAGAAGAGCTTGGGTATACTCAAGAGGATATTAAAATCAACGGCTGGGCTATCGAATGCCGGATAAATGCTGAAGACCCCAATTACAATTTTATGCCTTCTCCAGGTAAAATAAGCGGTTATCATGCTCCCGGGGGAATGGGAGTAAGAGTGGATAGTGCAGCCTTTGAGGGCTACCAGATACCTCCCTATTATGACTCTATGATTGCCAAACTGGTGGTTTGGGGAAATGATAGAAATGAAGCTATTTGTCGTATGAAAAGGGCCCTGGAGGAATACGTTATTGAGGGTGTAAAAACGACTATTCCCTTTCAATTGCGTATTTTAGACAATGCCTTCTTCCAGCGGGGCGACTTTTATACCAACTTCATTCAAAGAAGGCTGGAAGATTAATTCGGAATTTGCTTTTAACTCATGATTTGGTATAATATTCTTAGAAGTTCCATAATTGGAGTTTAAGATGTCATTTTTTCTGGTTAAAAGTTTTCCGATGGCTAAGCGTCACTTATCTCCCGCTTACAGAAGCAGGAGATAAGTGGCACTAAGCCCCTGGATAAGTTCAACTAAACTTCATTTGAGTCTAAAACTCCAACTGAAATAAGTTTCACTTTATCTAAAGGAGGTAACAAGATGGGGAATGGCGACATAATTGAGCGTCAGGATAACGAATTGGGCAGCATCCGGATTGCAGACGAAGTAGTCGCTGTAATAGCAGGTTTGGCGGCTACTGAAATTAAAGGTGTAGCCGGCATGAGTGGTGGACTGGCTGGTGGCATTGCTGAGATGCTGGGCAGGAAAAACCTGTCCAAAGGTGTTAAAGTTGAAGTCGGTGAAAAAGAAGCAGCCGTTGACATGTTCATCATTGTAGAATATGGGGTACGCATCCCGGATGTGGCCAGCCATATTCAGGAAAATGTAAAAAGGGCTATAGAAAGCATGACAGGGTTAAATGTTGTTGAAGTTAATGTGAATGTACAAGGGGTTGTTTTCCCAACTCCCGAGATTAAAGATGAAGAGCATAGAGTTAAATAAATAAATAATTAACCCCCTGTTATCAGGGGGTTCAGCTTATTGAAATACTTTTACCGCATTTCACGGCATAAAAGCACCGGAACAGCGCTGTCAACAGTGTAACTTAATCAGGCTGTTCAAAAACCCGCATAGCGCGAAGCCAGATTTGACAAGGCCGGAGGCGTACTAATTGTACGTTGAGGACCTTGTCAAATCTGGGCGACAAGGCTAGGCGGAGTTTTTACCAGCTAGGGGCACGCCGCATTTATACGGCACTATAGTGCCTATAACTGCGCTGTCAACAGTCTGAATGGGGAGTTGCTATGATGAATTATATTAACAGGTTTTTACTGGTAATTTATACTTTGGGGGTAATGGCCGCTTTGTTTGTCCTGGGATTAGCGACGGCCGGCTGGACAACTCCTTTTGATATGCTGCAGTCATCTTTATACCGGTATCATGACCGGATGGTAATTGGAACTGTTGTAGCGGTGTTTCTCATTATAAGTATTAAATTTTTGCTGCACGCGTTATCTAGGGAGCCTCACCTGACTCACGCCGTTGTTCATGAAACGGACATTGGCCAGGTGAAAATTTCAGATGAAGCCATTGCCAACATTGTAACCAGAGTTGTTAATCAGGTCAGGGGAGTCCGGGATGTCAGCCCCCGGGTAGTGTTTTCACCTGAGGGTATTAATGTTTTTGTAAGGGTTTCTCTATTACCTGAGACTCATATTCCCAAAACTACTGACGAGATTCAAAATAATTTGGCTAGCTATATGTCAGAGGTTGCCGGGATAAATATCAAAGCGGTTAAAATACTGGTTGAAAGCGTTTCATCTGAGCTTAAATCAGGAACTCCCCGCAAGCTAATGTAGAAAGAGGTGGGTTCTATGTTCAGAGAACCTTGGCAGGATTTTTTAGCCAATAATCTTGGGAAATTATGCGGGGTTACTGTTGCCCTGCTGTTAGGTTGGATGATTCTGGAGTACGGGATTTTAGAAACTCTGTTTGTCATTGTCCTGGTAGTGATTGGATATTTAGTTGGCAAAAATGCTGATGACGGGCAGGATTTTCACACCCTGGTAGATAGGATATTTAAGCGATAGAGCGGGAAAAATAGCCGTAATCAACAGTCAAACAAAGTGCAACTAGGAGGATTTCATGAGCAGACGGGCAGCCCGCGAAGCAGCATTGCAGGCTCTTTTCCAGATTGACCTGGGAAAAGTTGATTTAGCAGATGCAGTGCAATTTGTGACTGAAGAAAATAATTTAAATGAAGAACAAAACAAGTTTGTCACCGAACTAGTTTCGGGAGTATTGCATAATATTTCCGGTATAAACAATATTATTAAAGACATATCAATTGATTGGAACCTGGAAAGGATGGCCGCTGCAGACCGTAACATTCTGAGACTGGCATTGTTTGAAATGTGCTTTAGCGAGGGAGTGCCAGGTAATGTTGCGGTTAATGAAGCCATCGAACTCGGGAAAACATTCAGCACCGCAGAGTCTGGCAAATTTATTAACGGTATTTTAGGAAAGATTATGGATAATCTGGATAAGTATAAAGTTATCAAAAGTAACGCCGGGGTGTAAAATGGATATGTTTCTTGGTATTGATACGAGTTGTTATACGACTTCCCTTGCTGTTGTTGATGGTGAGGGAAATTTGCTTTCTGAGGCCCGGCGTCTCTTGACTACTCCCCAGGGTGGCAGGGGTCTGGCCCAAAATGAAGCTGTTTTTCAACATATTAATAATCTCCCGGAGCTTTTTGCCCAAATCAGTGCTAAGGTGTCGGTTCAACAGCTGCGGGGAATCGCTGCCAGTACCCGGCCGCGGCCAGTCGAAGGGTCGTACATGCCGGTATTTCGGGTCGCCGGAAGTTATGGTAAATCTCTCTCTGCTCTTTTGGGAGTGCCTTTTACCGGAACTTCTCACCAGGAAGGGCACCTGGCTGCCGGCCTCTGGTCGGCACAGGGACCCCAAGAACCGGAGTTTCTGGCGGTCCACTTATCCGGTGGAACTACTGAACTGCTGTGTGTGGACCGCCTGACTGGGTCTGAACAATCTGAGCGGGTATTTGAGATTACTCTATTGGGCGGGACTGCCGACCTGCATGCAGGACAATTTGTAGACCGGGTGGGAGTCGCTTTAGGCCTGCCATTTCCTGCGGGCCCGCATCTGGAAAATTTGGCCAGGGAAGTACCAGCGGGTGATGCCCCAGCTTTCCAGGTATCAATTCCCTCATCGGTTAAGGGTTATCAGATCAGCTTTTCCGGCCCTGAGACTCATGCCCTGAGGCTAATAGCCCAAAACACCCATAAGCCCCTGATAGCCAGGGCAGTAGAAAACTGTATTGCTATTTCTCTGGAAAAAATCGTCAGAAAAGCCGTATTAGATTCCGGAATTAAAGAGGTGCTCGTAGTGGGCGGTGTTTCAGCAAACCAGTTCATCAGAGAAAAACTTTTTGTCAGACTTCAACATAAATCAGTGGGAGCCCGGCTGTTTTTTGCCGCTCCCGAATTGAGCTGTGATAATGCTGTGGGGGTGGCCCAAATAGTCCGCCAAAAGCTTTTGTGCATGTAGGTGAAAATGCCCTCTGGCGGCGTTGCCGGGTTGACCGCAATCCTCGGAGTACTTCCAGTACGCCTGCGGTTGCGGTCAACCCGGCGCCTTGCCAGAGAACATTTTCACAGTATGGGGTCAAAGGGAATAAAGATAGAGTAATGGCAATTAAAGAGTATTTAATCGTAGCCGCGTTGCGGCTACGTCGTAGCGGGGATTTTTTAATCATGTGAAGGGGCATTTAGTATTATGGAAGGTAGTCTTAATGAAAAAACAGGAGTGGCCCTGACTTCAGTAATCGCCTCATTTCTCCTGACAGCCGGGAAACTAACTGTGGGGATTCTTACCGGGAGTTTGGGGATTTTATCGGAGGCTGCCCATTCGGCACTGGATTGTGGGGCGGCAGTGATTACATATTTTGCCGTTAGAGTTTCAGACAAGCCGGCCGATAAAGATCATCATTACGGTCATGCTAAGGTAGAAAACTTTTCTGCTTTAATTGAAGCGGTATTGCTGTTTATTACCTGTGCCTGGATTATCAAAGAAGCTGTGAGCCGTCTATTTTTCAAAAGTGAGTCAATTGAAGTCACTGTTTGGAGTTTTCTGGTTATCATCGTTTCAATTATCGTAGATTTTTCAAGATCACGGGCATTATCCAGGGCTGCTAAAAAATACAAGAGTCAGGCCCTTGAAGCCGACGCACTTCACTTTTCCAGTGATATACTTAGTTCTATTGTTGTCTTGATTGGGTTAATTTTTACCGAATTTGGCGTAATGTATGCGGACCCACTGGCAGCTCTGGTAGTGGCATTGATAGTTATAATTGCCAGTTGGCGGTTAGCCAAACGTACTATCGATACACTCCTTGATACTGCTCCGGCCGGGCTTGACAGGCAAATCGCCGATGAAGTTATGGAAATACCGGGCGTGGCAGGAGTCCATAAAGTGCGGCTGCGCCAGTCAGGTGGAAATGTGCAGGGAGATTTGCATGTAGTTATGGAGCGGAACATATCATTTGTGGATGGCCACAAAATTGCTACAAAAGTAGAGGAAAGCCTGGCTAAACACAGCAGCGACATTGTCGTTCATTTTGAACCTGAAGATGATTGGGAAGAGGTAAACAAAACTATCAGTGAAACGACCGAAAAGGTCAAAAAGGTGTTACGCGGTCACCAATCTTCTTTTCACGAACTGGAAGTCAGCCATGGACCCAACGGATTGTTAGTCAGCATTCATGTGATTTTACCGAAAGAACTTTCGGTTATGGAAGCCAGGGAAAGATGTGATGTTCTTGAAAATGCTATCAGGAATGAATTGGCCGGTGCCGACGTTCACCTGCGGATCGAGCCATGTGATGGCTTGTGTTCGGACTGCGCCGAACTTTGCCCAAAAAACCAAGAGTAACTGTGAGACCCCTTGACCGGGGTTTTTTTATTGCCGGGAATTTGAAACCGGTCACTCCCCATTACCCACTCATCACTCACCACTACTTTTCAGTAACCAACTGCCCCCAAAAATCATAGTCTATATTGACATAGCTGTGAGGAAATATGATGTTGTGAAAACTATGTAAATGGGGGTAAAAAAATGAATTACACTGTAATGCCCGGAGATACCATGTATATGATTTCAGCCCGGTTCGGTATTTCTCTGGATGCCTTATTACAGGCCAATCCTAATATTGCTGACCCGGATTTGATTTATCCAGGACAGGTCATAGTGATTCCTACAATGGGGGTGCCAGGTGAAGGTACTATCCCGGGAATACCCGGATTGTTTACAGGCGGCGGTGCCGGTGCCGGTGAAATACCTGACCTGCCTGGATTACCTGATATTGCCCTGGGCGGGATGTTGCCAGGATTTTTACCAGGCGGGACAATGCCGGGATTTTTTCCGGGAGGCATGATGCCAGGATTTGCCCCGGAAGGGAAGATGCCTTGTTGTCCTCCCAGCGGGATGATACCAGTATTTCCTCCCGGGAATATGGGGGCAGGAGGAGAAGGGATGATGCCTTGTTGCCCTCCCACCGGGATGATGCCAGTGTTTCCCCCTGGAACTATGGGGCCAGGAAGAGCCAGTGCTCTTAAAATGGGTGACAGAGGAGATGAAGTTAAGCTCCTCCAGCAAAGACTAAAAGATCTTGGCTATTACAATGGGTCCATAACCGGCAATTTTGGCTTCAGAACCAAAAATGCTGTCAAGAGATTTCAAAAGGATTGCCACGTTGAAGCAAACGGTATTGCGGATTGGTTTCTTTTGCAAACGATGAGATAAATGAGTGGAGAGTGGAGAGTGGGTAGTGGTTTTTCACTCACCACCCTCCACTCACCACCCTCCACTCACCACTCTCCACTCGTATGGACAAGCCGGTTGAAAGTGTTCTAAAACGAATCATAGATATCGTTGTCATACTAGGCTGCCTGTACTAATATTAATAGATAGTGGAAGTTTGGATTGTTGCAAAATTTCAGCCGACCGGCAGGAATTGATGGTTTTATGGCGAAATAGTTAAGCTGAATTACACTCATTCTGAATTACACTCATTGGGGGAGGGAAATTGACTTTATGTTCAAGATTCTCAAAAAAGAAGTTTTGTCACCGACTCTAAAGCTGTTCGAAATTGAAGCACCTAAAGTTGCTAAAAAATGTCAGGCGGGACAGTTTATCATTCTTCGAATCAATGAGAAGGGTGAAAGAATTCCCTTGACAATTGCTGATTTCAACAGAGAAAAGGGTTCAATTACCCTTATTTTTGCGGAGGTAGGTAAAACCACTCAACAGTTAGGCCGGATGGAAGCCGGAGATGCCATTCTTGATTTCGTTGGTCCGTTGGGCAGACCATCGGAAATAGAGAAATATGGCCGGGTGGTTTGTATTGGCGGTGGTGTTGGGATTGCGCCGGTATTCCCAATTACCCGGGCACTTCATGAAGCCGGTAACGAGGTTATTGGAATAGCCGGAGCCAGAAATAAGGAACTCTTATTCTGGACTGAGGAATTTAAGGCTCAATGTGATGAGTTTAATATTTGCACTGATGACGGAAGCATCGGGGAGAAAGGCTTTGTAACTGACGTACTTAAGAAAATAATTGAAGAAAAAGGGAAGATTGATTATATAGTTGCAATTGGACCTCTTCCTATGATGAAGTTTGTGTCAGAAGTTTCAAGGCCTTTTGGCATTAAAACTGTAGTTAGTTTGAATTCAATTATGGTTGATGGTACAGGTATGTGCGGAGCTTGCCGTGTTACTGTCGGTAATGAGACCAAATTTGCCTGTGTGGATGGGCCTGAATTTGATGGTCACTTGGTTGACTTTAATGAACAAATGCGCAGATCTCAAATTTTTAAAGATGAAGAAATGCGTGCTCTTGCAGCAGGAAGTTGTGGAGGTGGTTGTGGATGCCATTAAACAATAGTCCGGTAAAAAATGAAATGCCTTGCCAGGATCCGAAAGTCAGGGCTAAAAACTTTGAAGAAGTTGCCCTTGGTTATACTGAAGAAACAGCTGTCATAGAAGCTGAGCGTTGTCTGGAATGCAAGAAGGAACCCTGCCGTGACGGCTGCCCCGTACAGGTTCCTATTCCCCAGTTTATTGCTAAAGTCAAGGAACGTGATTTTGCAGGGGCTATTAAAACACTTAAAGAAAAGAACGCCCTGCCTGCAGTATGCGGACGGGTATGCCCCCAGGAAGCCCAGTGTGAGAGTAAGTGCGTTCGCGGTAAGAAAGGTGAACCTGTTGGCATCGGCCGGTTGGAGAGATTTGTTGCTGACTGGGAAAGAGCAGAAGGAATTAAGCCTATTGAATGTGCTCCTCCTACCGGTAAGAAAGTAGCTGTTGTCGGTTCAGGTCCTGCCGGTCTGACAGTTGCAGCCGACTGTGCTCAAGCCGGACATCAGGTTACCGTATTCGAAGCTCTCCATGTTCCAGGTGGCGTACTCATGTACGGGATCCCGGAGTTCCGTCTGCCAAAGGCCATTGTGCAGGCCGAAATTGAGAACCTGAAAAAAATTGGTGTTGAAATTAAAGTTGACTCTGTCATCGGTGCTATAGATACTGTTGACGAACTCCTGGAAGACGAAGGATATGATGCCGTATTCCTCGGTACAGGCGCCGGCCTTCCTTATTTCCTGGGCATTCCCGGGGAAAACTTAAACGGAGTATATTCGGCCAATGAGTTCCTGACCAGGACAAATCTTATGAAGGGTTACTTATTCCCTGAGTATGACACACCTGTAAGGGTAGGTAAAAAGGTAGCTGTTCTGGGTGGCGGCAATGTAGCTATGGACTGTGCCCGGACGGCTCTCCGGCTGGGTGCTGAAGAAGTATATATTGTATATCGCCGGTCTATGGAAGAACTGCCGGCAAGGGTTGAAGAAGTACACCATGCCGAGGAAGAAGGAGTTATCTTTAAAATTCTGACAAACCCAACCAAGATTATCGGTAACGAAGATAGCTGGGTAACTTCCATGGAATGTTTACAATACGAACTTGGCGAGCCTGATGCCTCTGGCCGTCGTTCACCGGTTGCTATTGATGGTTCTGAATTTATTGTTCCGGTAGACACAGTTGTTGTGGCTATCGGGCAAGGTCCCAACCCGTTGGTGCCGCGAACCACCAAAGGGCTGGAAACTAATAAGAAGGGTAACATTGTTGCCAGTGAAGAAACCGGTGCTACTTCCAAGCCTAAGTGCTTTGCCGGCGGCGACGTTGTAACAGGAGCTGCTACCGTTATCAAAGCTATGGGTGCCGGAAGGGTTGCTGCCAACAGTATTTGTGAACTGTTGAAAAAATAACTTAGACTTCACGAGCAGCCACTGGAGATTTAAACCAGTGGCTGGTTTTTCGAAAAATTCACTTAAATTTTGAAACGACAGCCTGGTCTAAGATTAGGCATTAAGGGAAGGATAATTGAGTACGGTTCACTCCTTGCTGAAGTTCTTTGACAGGCTGCGGATTATATAAGGAGGTAATGAAAAATGGCTATGTTAGACAAAACTTGTAAAGAATTTGTTGAAGTTCTGGCATCAGCAGCTCCCGTACCGGGCGGCGGTGGGGCAGCAGCCTTTGGCGGTTCCATTGGGATGGCTCTTTGTAACATGGTGGGTAACCTGACTGTTGGCAAAAAGAAGTATGCTGATGTTGAACCTGAAGTGAAGGAACTACTGGATAAAGGATATAAGGTCATTGCCGAACTGCAGGAACTTGTGAGCAAAGATGCAGAGGTTTTTGAACCCCTTTCCAAGGCTTATGGTATCCCCAAAGATGATCCTGCCAGGGCTGAAAAGCTGGAGGCATGTGCCAAGGTTGCCTGCTCCGTGCCCTTAGATATTATGCGGAAAGCATTTGAGGGTATTCAGATAACCAACAGAATGGCCCAAATCGGTTCACTTCTGGTAATCTCTGATGCCGGCTGCGGGGTTGTATTTTTAAAGGCTGCTCTGGAAAGCGGCATGCTTAATGTAACTATCAACCTGGGAATTATTCAGGATCAGGACTATGTCAACAGCGCCAGGGAAGAAATGAACAGACTCCTGGCCGACGGCAGAAAACTGGCCGATGAGACTCTGGCTCTGGTAGTAAGCAAGTTGTAATTAGAATAAAAGGAGGAATTACATAAATGGCTGAAAGATTGGCTGGAAAAGCTGTCGCTGATGCGATGAAGGAAGAGCTTTCCAAGAAGGTTGCAGAATTAAAAAACAAAGGGATTACTCCCAAATTAGGGATTGTTCGTGTTGGTGCCCGTCCCGATGACCTCTTTTATGAAGGTGGGGCCAAAAAGACCTGTGAGTCTATCGGAATGGCCTATGAAGTCTTTGAATATCCTGTAGATATTGATCAGGCATCTTTTGAGAAAGCCATTACAGATGTCGGGGCTAACAAAGAAGTTAACGGAATTCTGATGTTTGCTCCGCTGCCCAAGCATTTAGACGAGCGGAAAATCAGATCCTTAATTCCGGTGGAAAAAGACGTGGATTGTATGACCCTTGGCAGTGCAGCCAAAGTTTTTGCAGATGAGCTTGACGGATTTCCACCCTGCACCCCCACAGCATGTATGGATATTTTGCATTACTACAACATTCCGATTAAAGGCAAAAAATGTGTGGTTCTCGGGCGTTCCCTGGTTGTTGGCAAGCCGGTGGCTATGCTGCTTCTGAGAGAGCATGGTACTGTCACCATCTGTCATTCCAGAACCGAGAATCTTCCCGAAGTTTGTGCCGACGCCGACATTCTCATCGCCGCCGTAGGCAGGGCCAAAATGGTCAAAGCCAACTTTGTCAAAGCCGGCCAGACTGTTATTGATGTAGGTATTAACGAAGATCCCGATAACCCCGGTAAATACTGTGGTGATGTGGATTATGCGGAAGTCGAGCCCATTGTTGAAAAAATCACTCCGGTTCCCGGTGGTGTAGGCTCAGTTACAACTGTTGTACTCTGCAAACAGACTATTCAGGCTTGCGAGCAGCAAAACGGATTGAGGTAAAGTGAAACTTACTTCAGGTGGAGTTTTGACTCCATCTGAAGTTTAGTTGAACTTATCCAGGGGCTAACCGCCACTTATCTCCCGTTTATAGAAGCGGGAGTCTTAGTGGCGGTTAGCCATCAGATAAAGCTAAGGGTGTCCTGCCAGGTGGCTAGGGCACCCTGTTTAATTCTGGGCTGAGGTTTAAAAAAGAAGGACTTGAATTTGCCGAGGGTTAGCTTCAGCAAATTCAAGTCCTTTTGGATTGATGTTTTGGAGCCTGTTACTCCTCCTTCTTAAGCAAATCCAGGCTGTTATTAAAGCCTTTCAGCACACCGGTAACCTGTGAGACCTGAAGTTTGAGATTTTCAAATTCAGCTTTATGTATTTCCTTATGCTCAAGAATAGTTCTCAACATCTGGCCATGTTCTTCTGCAAGACTATGAATAGAGGCTTCCAAAGATTTTAGTCTGAGGCCTTGATCTTCCTTAATGCCATTAACTATAACTTCTAAGGTGTTAAACTTTTGACCGTATTCTTCCTTTATGGTATTGATAGAACTCTCCAGGGTTTTTAATTTTTGGCCATATCCTTTAACTTCATTGTTTAAAGCTCTAAGTTGCGCCAGAATTTCTTCTAATAGTTTGTCCAAGCTGATCAGCCCTTTCGTGTCAGTGTTCTAATTATATCACAGGTCTAAATTTTAACAATAGTTTTTTGATTTACGAGATGCGGGTATATACCCATGCAGCACGCGTGCATCATCAAATGATGAAAGAATAATAAAATAAAAATTTAGCCGCGGATGAACACGGTGTCATATTTTAAGCCCTTCACCCAGAATATCTTTTTTGTTACTATTGCCCTGCAAGAGCAGGAAATTGCTTCTACAAGCGTGAATAATCTGATAAAATAAATATATTATGTTAATTCATCAGGAAACCGGGTGAGAATTATGAAGGTTGTATCGGTCAGCCAGGTCACAGGCTATATTAAAGAAAAACTGGAAAAGGACATAAATTTAAATAATATTTGGATTCAGGGTGAAATCTCAAATTTTAAGCACCATTCCTCAGGACATATGTATTTTACTCTTAAAGACCGCGGCAGTGCTCTGCGGTGTATTATGTTCCGCAGCAGGGCCGGAAACCTGGGCTTCACTCCCCGGGAAGGGATGGCTGTTATGGCGCGCGGCAGTATAGCTGTCTATGAGCGGGATGGACAATACCAACTGTATGTTGAAGAGATGCAGCAGCAGGGAATTGGGGCATTATATACAGCATTTATTAACCTCAAAGAACGTCTGGAGAAAGAGGGGTTATTTGACCAGCACCGAAAACGGCAGCTGCCGGTTTACCCCAGAAAGATAGGGGTCATAACTTCGCCGACAGGGGCGGCTGTCAGAGATATCGTTACTGTCATAAGCCGGCGTTACCCGCAGGTACATATAATCCTGATCCCTGTCGCGGTACAGGGCGATGAGGCTCCAGGGCAGATTGCCGAAGGAATCCGATTAGCGAACTGTATTGAAGATCTCGAAGTAATTATAGTTGGCAGAGGCGGAGGCTCCATCGAAGAACTCTGGGCCTTCAATACAGAAATTGTGGCCAGAAGTATCAGCACCAGCAAAGTTCCCATAGTTTCCGCCGTTGGCCATGAAACGGATTACACCATCGCTGATTTTGTAGCTGACTTAAGGGCTCCTACACCTTCTGCGGCTGCGGAGATTGTAGTGCCGGATCTGCTTGAACTGAAAAAGCAGGTAACCGGTCTGAGCCAGCGGCTTTATCGGGGTATCAGAAGCCAAGTCCGAGCCTTTCGCGAGAGAACGGAACGCTGTGAAAACAGCCAATTTTTAAAACGTCCTAAAGACGAATTATATAGGAAAATGCAGGATATAGACTACCTGGGCAAAAGACTGAATCAATCTGTGGTTTCAATTGTTGCTGAAAAGAAAAACAAGTTTGCGCTTCAGGCATCCAGGCTGAATGACTTAAGTCCTCTGGCCACCTTAAGCAGAGGCTATGCCATTTGCCGGGACGAACAGGGGAAAGTGGTCAACAAGACCGAACAAATCAGACCTGATGGATATCTGGAAATTGTTTTACAGGATGGATTTGTCGATTGTATAGTGGAAAAAATAAAGGAGGCCAGTTATGGCAAAAAGGGAAGCTGAGACAGAAATATCCTTTGAAAAAGCCTTGCAAGAGTTGGAGGAGCTTGTACGTGAAATGGAGGAGGGCAATCTGGATTTAGACGGGTCACTGGCAAAATTTGAACGGGGCATTGTTTTGTCAAGGATATGTACCCAGAAGCTTGATCAGGCTGAGAAAAAAATTGATATGCTGATGTGTGCTGAAAACGGTGAAATATCACTGCAGCCAGTAAGGTTTACGGAGGAACCGGATGAATAAAGAAGCATTGCGGCGGCAAATAAAAGAAAAGGCCAAATACATTGACATAGCTCTGGATAAATATCTGCCTGCTGAGAAAGAAGCTCCAGAAACGCTGCATAAAGCTATGCGCTACAGTGTGTTTGCAGGTGGAAAACGCCTGCGCCCAGTCTTATGTATGGGGGCGGCAGAGGCTGTGGGGGCAGCTGTCATGCCGTTGTCAGGAGCTGCCTGTGCTTTGGAGCTGATTCATACTTACTCTCTGATTCATGATGACTTACCGGCCATGGACAATGATGATTACAGAAGGGGCAAGCTCACTAACCACAAAGTTTACGGTGAGGCCATTGCCATTCTGGCAGGAGATGCATTATTGACAATGGCCTTTCAGTTAATCACGGAGTGCGGCCGGGCCGGCACAATTCCCCCGCAGATAATCCTCCAGGTAATCAAAGAAGTCGCTTTGGCCGGCGGTTCTCTGGGTATGATTGGAGGGCAGGTTGTTGATATTGAGTCAGAAAATAAACAAATCGATCAAGATACTCTGACATATATTCACACCCATAAGACCGGTGCCCTCTTTAAGGCCTCGATTAGAGCCGGGGCCTTGCTTGGCGGCGGAACTGAAAGGCAGTTAACCCAATTAACCCAGTATGCCGAATCACTGGGTCTGGCTTTTCAAATAACTGACGACATTTTGGATGTGGAAGGTGATTCTGCCAAACTGGGCAAAACTGTTGGCAGTGATGAACGAAAAAAGAAAAGTACCTACCCGGCGAGATATGGCCTGGCGGAATCAAAAAAATTGGCCGGACAATCAGTGGAGGAAGCAATAGCGGCTTTGCGGGATTTTGATGAAAAAGCTGACATTTTAAGATATATTGCCGGTTATCTCTTGGAAAGAAAAGAATGATGAAGCATCTTTGCAGCTATGCTGCAATGCGGTGTATTAATACATAATTTATAGGGATAGAGGTTTTAAGACGAATTGATGAATAATTTATAATATGATATAATAATTTTTACTATTTTAAAGTAAATATTTATTAATAAATAGATTTAAGGTTAGATGGCGCAGTATTCTAGTCAGAACCACCGCTTTGAGGGCGGGCCTAAAAATCCGTTAAAGGGCACATCGATGAAGTTCCTGGTATCGGCTGCTGACGCCCAGTTGGGGGTCGGTGCTGGGAGTAAGGAGGAAGGGCGATCTACAATGGCATGTAGGCGTTGACCCAGCCTCCGTGGAGGCCCGGAATACAGGACCTGAAGGTTAATCGGCAGTTTTGTATTCCGGGATAAACCTGCATATGATATTTTGCCACGGCAAAGTGTTTGCTGCAGCGTAGCCTGCCTTGAGTGGTGCTGGTGGATAATGGGCAATCGGGTTGAGAGGTGTGGGCCCACATCGTAAAACCCGCTGTTTGAAACCACCACTGCAAAAGAGGATAAAAACGATCCGGTTCTGTTGAGGAAAACTCCTAGACTGTTTAGGCAACTAAGACATGATGAGGATTACAGTATGGACTAAGTGGTAATCTAGCCCCGTGTACGGCAACGATACGGATTCATCATAAAGGGAAACCGCCGTCATGGTAACATGCCGGTGATGATTGGGAAAACCAGCTGGACCTAAGCCATAATATTTACTCAACATGTTGCCATCTACCTTACATAAAGAGAAACTTACTTCAGATGGAGTGTTTTTCTCCATCTGAAGTTTAGTTGAACTTATCCAGGGGCTTAGCGCCACTTATCTCCCGCTTACAGAAGCGGGAGATAAGTGGAGGTTAGCCATCGGATAAATATCTTACATAAATTTCTTACATAAATTTGCTCTTGCATGAGGTGAAATTATTTGGGTAATAATATACCTGGAGTCCTCAAATTTGCTCTGTTTTGGGGAACAGGTGCCTTTTTTACAGCAGTTTTTTTTACTTTTTTTTCTGAGATAGTTTTGCCAAGATTACAAATCCTTATGCTTTCATTTGGATTTCTTTTGCTGGTTATTATAACCGGGATATTTTTTGACATGATTGGTGTAGCTACAGCTGTTGCCTCTGAAAAACCTTTTCATGCCAAAGCAGCTAAAAAACTTAAAGGTGCAGCCCATGCAATCCTGATTGTCAGGAATGCTGATAAAGTTGCCACTTTTTGCAACGACGTAGTGGGAGACATTTGCGGCACAGTCAGCGGGGCTCTTGGTGCCACTATTGTTTTTCAGATGATTGCCGGAAAAGTTTATCTTAATAAATATGAGTCGGTTTTTAGTATGGTTATGACCGGGTGTGTCGCAGCCATTACCGTGGGCGGCAAAGCGGCTGGGAAAAGGACTGCTATGCAGGATTCCGAACAAATAGTATTTGCGGTCGGGCGAGCCCTCTCCTGGATAGAATCTGTAACCGGACTAAATCTATTGATTTTTCGGCGCAAAAGAAGGGAAAAGAGAAGGTGAGCCACAGATGAATACCGAAATACTCGATCAGATACAGAACCCGGCAGACATAAAGAAATTAAAAAATGAAGAACTCATTAAATTGGCCGAAGAAATCAGATATGTTTTGATTAATACCGTTTCCAAAACAGGCGGGCATTTGGCACCCAATTTGGGAGTGGTTGAACTTACATTAGCTTTACACAGTGTTTGTAACTGTCCGCAGGACAAAATAATTTGGGATGTAGGGCATCAATCTTATGTACATAAGCTTCTGACGGGCAGACGGGAGGCCTTTTCATCACTAAGGCAGCTTGGAGGAATCAGTGGTTTTCCCAAAAGAGCCGAAAATGAATGTGATTCATTTGACACAGGACACAGCAGTACCTCGATTTCGGCGGCAGTTGGGATGGCGGTAGCTAGGGATCTAAGTGGTAAAAAGCACGAAGTGGTGGCAGTTATTGGTGACGGGGCTATGACCGGAGGAGTTGCTCTGGAGGCTTTAAACCACGTCGGGCACCTGGGAACGAAAATGATTCTAGTTTTAAATGATAATGAAATGTCTATATCCGAAAACGTCGGAGCCCTGGCCGGATACCTGAGCCGAATGAGAACAGATCCCAGGTACTATAAACAAAAAGAGGAAATGGAACAGCTCTTGAAAAAAATTCCAGCCATAGGTAAAACTGTTTGTAAGGCTCTTGAAAGGATAAAAGACAGTTTTAAATATTTGGTAGTCCCGGGAATGCTTTTTGAGGAGTTAGGTTTTACATATCTTGGTCCTATCAATGGCCATGATATTGCTTTAACCAAGACAATCCTGCAACGGGCTAAGAATAGTCCTGGGCCGGTGATTGTGCATGTGATTACAAAAAAAGGAAAGGGGTATCGGCCGGCCGAAGAGAATCCCGATAAATTTCATGGAGTCGGAGTTTTTGATGTCAAAACCGGTAAAACCCCTGAATCTAAAAGAGTTTCATATACTGAAGTTTTCGGACAAGCAATGTGTGAAATTGCTGCCACCAATAATAAGGTTCTGGCAATTTCCGCGGCTATGCCGACAGGAACGGGTTTAACTAATTTCAGAAATAATTTTCCGGCAAGGTTTTTCGACGTAGGCATTGCGGAACAGCATGCTGTAACAATGGCTGCAAGCATGGCACTGAGCGGATACATACCGGTTGTAGCGATTTATTCGACTTTCCTGCAGCGGGCATATGACCAAATTCTTCATGATGTTGCTCTGCAGGGTCTGCATGTGGTGTTCGCAATTGACCGGGCCGGGTTGGTAGGTGAAGATGGTGAAACCCATCAGGGGGTTTTCGATATATCTTATTTGCGCCACATTCCCGGGATGGTAATAATGGCCCCCAAAGATGAAGATGAACTCAGAGACATGCTGCAGACTGCCATTGCCTATGACGGGCCTGTTGCCATCAGATATCCCAGGGGTGCCGGCACCGGAGCACCTTTAAAAGAAAAGCCGCAGGCTTTAGCCATTGGTCAGGCCGAGATTCTCGTTGAGGGTAAGGATGTGACTATCGCTGCTATCGGTTCAACAGTGAATATTGCGCTGGAAGCAGCCCAGGCCTTGGCAGAAAAAGATATACACGCTACTGTAATTAATGCCAGATTTGTCAAGCCCTTAGATACTGAATGCCTAAAATCCACTATTAAAGCAACAGGAAGGCTGGTTACTCTGGAAGATAATGTTTTGCAGGGCGGCTTTGGCAGTGCATTGTTGGAATTTTTAAATGAAATTGGGTTGTCAGCTCAAGTCAAACGGATTGGATTACCTGATGAGTTTGTAACCCATGGACCAGTTGAAGTGTTGAGGAAAACTCACGGCCTGAGTTCGGATAATGTGGTAGCTGAGGTAATGCAAATGATAGCTCAGGTGTCATCTAAGAGACCATCACCTCGCCGTAAAGCGGAGATTAAGCTGGTAACTCAGCCATAGGCGCAGAAGTTGAGGTGTAATCAAGTGACGGTTAAACAGAGACTGGATGTTTTGCTCGTAGAAAAAGGCCTTTTCCCAACCAGGGAAAAGGCCAAATCATCAATTATGGCAGGTTTGGTCAAAGTAAACGGTAAAACTGTAGATAAAGCCGGTAGTGAGATACCGGTGGAAGCACATATAGATGTAGCCGGACCAGCAATACCCTATGTCAGCCGGGGAGGCCTGAAACTGGCAAAAGCAATTACTGAATTTGCTTTAGATCTAAATGGGTCAATTGTGGTTGATATCGGAGCCTCTACAGGAGGATTTACCGACTGCGCCTTGCAGCATGGAGCGGCCAAGGTTTATGCGGTAGATGTGGGGTATGGTCAACTGGACTGGAAACTAAGGCAGGACCCGCGGGTGGTCAATTTAGAACGCACCAATATAAGATATCTGGATGCCGGTTTAATTACTGATATTCCATCACATATTACTGCTGATGTATCATTTATTTCTCTGACTAAAATATTGCCTAAAATTTCAGAACTTCTAGGCGGACAGGGCGAGCTGATTGCTTTGATAAAACCCCAATTTGAGGCTGGCAGGGACAAGGTAGGGAAAAAAGGGGTTGTCCGCGATTCCCAGGTGCATGTCGATGTTATCAAGGTTGTCATAGATGCCGCCCAGCAGAGAGGTTTTAGTATCAAGGGACTCACCTATTCTCCGGTGAAAGGCCCGGAAGGTAATATTGAATATCTCTGTTATATGATTAAAACCAAGACCGGCGGCATTGTTGATGATTCTGGTTCTCTTGAAGAACAAAGCGAGTTGGCTGATTGTATAGATGTCGAGAAAACTGTAAGTAATGCTTTCGGGAGATTGGTTTAGCAGCAACTTCAATTAACTCTGATAAAGTGAAACTTACTTCAGGTGGAGTTTTGACTCCATCTGAAGTTTAGTTGAACTTTTCCAGGGGCTAACCGCCACTTATCTCCCGCTTATAGAAGCGGGAGATAAGTGGCGGTTAGCCATCGGATAAACAAAGATTTGGATGAAGGAAACATCCGTGTTCAGCGTTCATCCGCGGCTAATTATACTAAACACTGGTCTTAGAGCCAGAGGGATATTTAATGGTCATATTGTGTGTTGCGTCCTTATAAGTTAAGCTTTCCACCTGTGAACCAGTTTTCAGTTCAAAGAGCAGCAGGCCGCCACCGTTGTAATCGGGCGGGATGGTGCGGGAAGTAAAAGCTGATTTACCAAGGGGGCCGGTTTCGGTTAGCTCTTTGGCATACTTATATTCAGAACCATCAGTTGTTTTTAGGGTAACAAATTCCGGCGACACGGGTATATCAGCCTTGGAATCGTTGGCGACTTTAACCAGGATACTGACAACTTCGTGATCTTTCTTGCTGCTGGGAATCATTTGATTCATCGGCCTTACTTCATTACTTACGGAAATGCTCATCCCATTGTCCTGAGCTGTAAGATGAATGGTATCTTCAGCCTTGGGCAGGGGTGGAGCTGTTTTGGGGGCAGGGTTGCTGCAGCCGGCAAAAAGTATCAGGAGGCATGTGAAAATAGCAACAAGTTTCTTCATAAGTCACTCTCCTTTGAAATAAAAACGTCCGGTATAACTAATCTTGATTTTTATTCGACAGTAGTATGTGTTTTTCCTTGATAAACAATAAAAATTTTATTACAAGGAGTTCAAATCTTAATGTAGAATTAATATCATCCGGGAGGATTTGCCATGAACAAGATAGGCATAATTATTAATTTAGAAAAACCTGAGATCCTCAAAATAACCAGCCAAATTGTCGAATGGCTGCAAAGCCGTGGGAAAAAGGTGCTGGTTACTGCGGCTGGTATTTGTTCTGCAGAGGGGGTTGGTTCTGCCGCCGGGGGAATAATATCAAGTTCCGAAAAAGAATTGGCGGAAGAGGCTGAATGTGTTGTTGTCCTTGGAGGTGACGGGACTCTCCTGAATAGTGCCCGCACCATAGGGGTCTTAGGCAAACCGATTTTTGGGGTAAATTTTGGTCAACTTGGCTTTCTCACCGAGATTGAACTTCCTGACCTCACTCCTGCCTTGGAACGGCTAATCTCCGGGAAGTTTGAGATCGAAGAAAGAATGATGATTCAGGCTGAGGTGTTTCGGAATGGCAAAAAAATCTGCAATTTTTATTGTTTGAATGATGCAGTAATCACAAAAGGTGCTTTTGCCCGGTTAATTCGGCTGAAAATATTTGTTAATAATGAATATGTTGATACATATCCGGCCGATGGGCTGATTATTTCCACACCAACAGGTTCAACTGCTTATTCCTTATCTGCCGGGGGACCGCTGGTGGCACCAAATTTAGAGTTAATGATAGTTACACCTATTTGCCCTCATACCCTTTACTCCAGATCAGTAGTTGTAGATAAAGACAGTGAGGTAAAAGTTGTCTTACAGGAGACCCAGGCTGAGGTCATGCTGACAATTGACGGACAGAGTGGCATTGAACTCCTTCCTCAGGATGAAATATTTGTCCGGAAGGCGCCTTTTACAGCCAGGTTTTTAAAACTTAATCAAAGAAGTTTTTACGAAATCCTCAGGCAGAAATTGAGAGAAGGCGGTAATCCTGATGTTTAGCGGATTTCAGCCAACTGTTCAATTAGCCCACTTGTGGCTTAACGATTTCCTGAAACCGGGAGCCACCGCTGTTGATGCCACTGTTGGCAACGGTCATGATACTTTATTTTTAGCCCGTATAGTTGGAGCCAACGGCAGGGTCTATGGTTTTGAGATTCAGGAAAAAGCGTTGCACAATACTTTAGAGTTGCTAAAAACCGAAGGCTTTGCCGATATTGTAAAATTATTTCAAACAGGACATGAAAACATAGCCCACCATATTCAAAATGAAGTTGATGTAATAATCTTTAACCTGGGTTATCTGCCCGGTGGAGACCATTCAATCGTCACCAGGCCTGAAACGACAATGAAAGCTGTAACAGAAGGGCTGGCCTTATTGAAAAAGGGAGGTGCTATGTGTTTGGTAGTTTATACAGGACATCCCGGTGGAGAAGAAGAACAGCTGCAATTGGAAGGTTTCCTGGGACAGCTGGACAAAAAGAAGTTTTGTGTGACCAAACTAAGTTTTTTAAATAGAGACTGCGCTCCGTATATTATTATGATTGAAAAGAGTATAGCTTAACTGTTGACACTGGCGGGAGGGTCAGAAATGAAGGCGGAAAGGCAGAAAAAGATTTTAGAAATAATAAATAAACATGCTGTTGAGACTCAGGAAGAATTAGCTGACCGTCTTCAGAAGGATGGGATCAGGATTACTCAGGCTACAATTTCCAGAGATATCAAAGAATTACGACTGGTTAAGGTGGCCACGGGTGATGACAGATACCGATATGCCGTGCAAGGGGACAAAATTTATGCCGGCGATCAAACCAAAACCAGACGGATATTTAAAGACTCGGTAGTGGCTTTGGACTACAGTGAGAATTTGATAGTTGTCAAAACTACCCCCGGCGCGGCCCAATCTGTAGCCCTGGTTATCGATTATGAAGGGTTCCGGGAGATTATCGGGACTGTGGCGGGGGACGATACGGTAATGGTTGTAGTGAAACCAAAATCCGCTGTAAAAAAGATCATTGGTAAATTTGCATCCTATCTTTAACAATGTTCACCACTTAACTATCCGGGGGTGATCAAACTGCTAAAAAAGCTCTTTATAAAAAATTTCGCCTTAATCGAAAAACTGGAAATCGAATTCATGTCAGGTTTCAGCGTCATGACTGGCGAGACCGGGGCTGGTAAATCCATAGTCATTGATGCCGTGGATGTCGCTATTGGAGGACAGGGGCTGACGGAATTTATCCGTAGTGGTGAGGAAAAAGCGGTAATTGAGGCATACTTTGAGATTGATGGCCACGGGCGGGTAAAGGAACTCCTTGAATTGTACGGTTATCTGCAGGAAGACGGAGAGTACCTGATTCTGACCAGAGAAATTGTTAAAACAGGGAAAAATGTCTGCCGACTTAATGGCAGACAGGTAAATCTTTCGCTGTATAAAGATATTTCCCAGCTTCTGGTAGATATCTATGGTCAACACCATCAACAATCCCTTTTGGATCCTCAAAAACATATCGAACTTTTAGACGAATACGGCGGTTTACCCCTATTATCCCTGAAACACAAAGTGGCAGAACATTATAATCATTACGAACATCTTAAGAACCGGGTAAAAGAATTGGTAAACAGTGAGAAAGATCAAGCCAGAATGGCTGATGTTTACCGATATCAATGGGAGGAAATTGAAAAAACCGGTTTACAGCCCGATGAAGATGTCAGTTTAGCGGAAGAAAAAAATATTTTAAGTCATGCTGAAAAGCTGGCATACCTGACAAACTCCGCCTACGAGCTGTTATATGAGGGCAACAAGAGTAAGGCTGTTACCGACCTTCTTTATGATGCCGTAAATGCCTGCCGGGAAGCAGGAGAAATTGATGAATCTTTGCGCCCGGTCTGTGAAGCTTTAGAGACGGCTCTGTATCAGATCGAAGATGCCTCCAGGCAGGTTAAAGCATATTCGGAAAGAGTTGAAGCAGATCCGGTACGCCTCGAGGAAGTAGAAAACAGGCTTGATACCATTGCCCGGCTAAAGAAAAAGTATGGCCAAACCATAGTGGAAATCCTTGAATACAAAGAAAAAGCTGCGGCATCCATGACCATTTTTGAGAATTACGGAGAAGAACTCCAGAAACTGAAGGACTCCCTTGATATTGTAGAGTCGCAGTTTAACCAGGCCGCCGGAGCTTTAAGTCAGGCCAGGCAAACGACAGCAGAGCGGCTGAAAGCACAAATTACCGCAGAATTACAGGAACTAAACATGCCAAATGTCTCTTTTGATGTGTCTTTAAAATTAAAAGAATCTCCCGCCGCTAACGGCCTTGATGACATCGAATTTTTAATTTCAGCCAATAGAGGCGAGCCTTTAAAGCCTTTGGCCAAAGTTATCTCCGGCGGAGAGGCTTCACGTATTATGCTGGCTTTTAAGACGATCCTGGCCAAGCTTGATGCTGTATCCACCCTTATTTTTGATGAGGTTGACGCCGGCATAGGAGGACACGCACTGCAAGCCGTAGCCAGGAAACTATCTTATATCGGAAGGGACAGACAGGTCATTTGTGTGACCCATGCTCCGCAAATTGCCGGTAGTGGTGATCACCATTACATGGCGGAGAAATCTGTCATATCCGGCAGAACTATAACTTCTGTGCGCAAACTGGAATCTCCGGAACGGGTTGATGAGTTAGCCCGCATGCTTGCCGGAGGCCAGGTCACCGATGCCGCCAGAAAACATGCCGAAGAAATAATAAATTCCGGGAACAACTAAATTATTTTATTTCTTAATTATTTATTATGCATTAAAAATTTAAACCTATACATTATTCTAAAAAAATACCACAGAATTACACAGAGACACAGAGACTTATTGCTATTTCGGACAGCAGTTTTTCTCTGTGTCTTTGTACTACTACTTCGTAAAACCTATTGATTACAGCTTTGCTGCGCTGAGATCTATGTGGTTTATTTTTTTATTCTTTTTCGAAAAATATCTAAAAAACACTAAAACAAATCAATAACGTTGAAATTTGGCCAAATATATAAATTACCAGCCGCACAATGCAAAAATGGAAATTTAGCGTTATATTACATGGAATAAAACCCTCTCATCGAGGTTAACTTATGTTTAGATTCCTTTTCACACCATGGTGTTTTTGAAAAACCTTTACACGTGTAAAGTATAAAAAAATAGGCTACCTGGGAAAATATGGAGGTGAAATATTGGTCAAAAGAGGAGTGATTATAGGTGTCCGACCTGCGACGCAAAGGTTTGGGATTAGTTGTGGTATTCTTGATTCTTGCAGGCTCCTTAAACCCGCAAACTAAAAGTTTCTATTCGCTCCCTTCCCATCAAAAAGTTTTGGTTGGTGACCATATTCGTTTTAATCTGCGATTTTCAGAGAATTTGCTTAGACAGTTCAGTGTGTATGTTGAACCCAGCACCAAAAAAGTTTTATTGCTCAATGGTGTCGATTTGAGTGGCCGGGTTTTTGGGCTTAATGATGGTTGGCCGGTTGCCACCAAACCGGGATTAGCCAATATGCAGATCCGCCTTTTCGGGATTCTACCAATCAAAAGTGTAAAAGTTGAAGTTCTGCCACAAACCAGGGTCGTACCTGGAGGCCAATCAGTTGGGGTATTGCTTCATTCAGAAGGTGTAATAATCGTAGGTCAGTCCATAGTCCAGGATACAGAAGGCCACAAGTTTAACCCAGCTCGGGAAGCCGGTGTTGAAGTGGGAGATATTATTCTTAAGATAAATGGAGTGACTGTAAGCAGTGATGAACAAGTGGCCAAGCTAGTCGATACAGCTGGTAAAGCGGGAAAAAACGTAGAGATGATGGTAAAAAGAAAAAATAAGACTTTCCAGACCTCGGTTAAACCTATTATGTGTCAGGAAACCAAGCGGTTCAGAATAGGTTTATATGTCAGGGACGGCGCTGCCGGTGTCGGCACCTTGTCCTTTTATAATCCCGATACCGGCAAATATGGTGCTTTGGGACACGTCATTACTGATACTGACACTAATCAGCCGATTGATGTAAATGACGGCAAAATAGTAAGAGCGTCAATTCAGGGAATACAGGCAGGCAAAAGAGGAATTCCCGGTGAAAAAATCGGGATGTTTGTGAATGACCGGAATTTTTCCGGTAATATAGAAAAAAACACTAAGTTTGGCATTTATGGTACTATGAGTAAACCGTTAAAAAACCCGATCTACCCAGAACCGCTGCCAATAGCATTAGCTGATCAAATCAAAACCGGACCAGCTGAGATGCTAACTGTTTTAGATGGAGAGAAAATTGAAAAATTCATTGTAGAAATTAAAAGGATTCTTCCTCAGTCAACACCTGACAGCAAGGGTCTCATTATCGAAGTTACTGATCCCAGATTACTGACCAGGACCGGCGGAATCGTCCAGGGTATGAGCGGCAGTCCGTTAATTCAAAATGGAAAAGTAATTGGTGCTGTTACTCACGTTTTTATCAATGATCCGACCCGGGGCTATGGATGCTTAATCGAATGGATGCTTATGGAGTCAGGCGGTAGTGAGGTTGAGCGGCGTAAAGCAAGTTAAATAAAATAATGAAAAAACGAAAGCACCCCGCATTATGATGGGTGTTTTTCGTATTTTTTTATCTTTTAATCTCGGTGATTTTATTAATATCAATCAATAAACTTCAAATTATTGACAAATAAATACTAATATATTCAATAAAATATTAATTTTCGACACGGATAAATGGAATATAATAACAAATAATTCGACAATTGTATTTAAAAATTTGAAATTATTGTCTTTATTTGTATTACGATTTTTTCGGTTTATTGCAGGATTTCTCGTTCTTACGGAGAAAATCAATAAACAACAATTTTTTAGAAAATAATATCAGGGGGAAAAAAATTATGAGTTTGAAAAGTATCAAAATAATGATTGCAGATGATAACCGAGAATTTTGCGAACTACTAAAAGAATTTATTTCTCAGGAAGATGATTTTGCATTAGTGGGAATAGCCAATAACGGCGTTGAGGCTGTTGAAATTATTAATCGCGAGAAACCTAATTTGGTGGTTTTGGATATAATAATGCCACACCTGGACGGAATTGGGGTATTGGAAAAACTCGCCAACGAGGGATCGCATCCCAAACCGAAAATTATCATGTTAACTGCCTTTGGTCAGGAAAGCGTTACCCAAAGAGCCATCGAATTAGGAGCAGATTATTATATCTTAAAACCCTTTGATTTTTCAGTTCTCGCGACCAGAATACGCCAGTTGGTAGATGGAGAAACAGTACCTCAGTATACTCCCCCTGTACGCACCAGAAACCTTGATGTGGCTGTAACCAATATTATCCACGAAATGGGTGTACCGGCGCATATTAAAGGATATCAGTACCTTAGAGATGCCATAAAAATGGTTGTCGATGAAGTGAATTTACTGGGCGGCGTCACCAAAGAACTGTATCCGCTAATTGCTCAGAAATATGCTACTACGCCAAGTCGGGTTGAACGGGCTATCAGGCATGCGATTGAATTGGCCTGGGACCGCGGTAATACCGAAATGATGAATAAATTCTTCGGGTACACAATTAACCTGGAGAGAGGAAAACCTACTAACTCTGAATTTATTGCCATGGTAGCCGATAAATTACGAATCAGTACTAAAGTTAGTTAAAGAAAACCTGACATACGTCAGGTTTTTTTAAAGTTAAGGAAATTTTACTACAATCAAATTCTATGTAGGTGGGTATAAAACATGTCATTGCTTGCGTATATAAGGTAAATGTTGTACAATTGTAAACTAGAGATATAGGTATAGGTATATTTCGTGAATGCGGGTGAGAAAAATGGCTGTTATCAGGGGCATTGCGCGCCTGGACAGAAAAACCAAGAATCTAGTGAAAAGATTACAGCCCGGAGAAATTGCTGTAATCAATCACCAGGAATTGGATGAGGTTTGCGCTCAGGCTTTGGTTGACGCAAGAGTGAAGGCAGTCGTGAATGCTGCAAAGTCACTTAGTGAAGACTATCCTAATTTGGGTCCCCAGACGTTGGTTAATGCAGGTATCTATCTGCTTGATAATGTGGGACCTGAGATTATGGAGAAAATTATAGAGGAGACAGTTGTTGAGATAGATAACAATGAAATAACCGTACCCGGACAATGGACAGGCCGGGGCATGGTGCTCACTGCTGCGGAAGTCCGGGAGCATACGGAAAGTGCTAAAAAGAATATTGGTATGGTTTTGGAAAAATTTGTCCAAAATACAATAGAATATGCCCGTCAGGAGCAGGGGCTGCTGTTGGGGGATATAGATGTTCCGGCTACAAAAACAGTTTTTCAGAACAGACATACCTTGATCGTGGTCCGGGGTCAAAATTATAAGGATGACTTGATAGCCATCAGATCCTATATTGAAGAGGTGAAACCGGTTCTTGTGGGGGTCGATGGCGGAGCAGATGCCTTGATGGAATTTGGGTACAAACCTGATGTAATCATTGGGGATATGGACAGCATAAGTGATAAAACTCTCCAGTGCGGCGCTGAACTGGTGGTTCACGCCTATTCTGACGGGAGAGCACCGGGTATGAACAGGATTATGGCATTGGGCCTGGAGGCTGTAACATTGCCGGCTCCGGGGACCAGTGAAGATATAGCAATGCTTTTGGCTTATCATAAAAGTACAGAACTAATTGTAGCTCTGGGAACACATACCAATTTGATTGATTTTCTGGATAAAGGGCGAAAAGGAATGTCCAGTACTTTTCTGGTTCGCCTCAAAGTAGGGTCGATTTTGATTGATGCCAAAGGAGTGAACAAGCTGTACCGAAATAAGGTCAAATTTCGGTACTTGGCTGAGTTGGTGGCTGCTGCCTCAGTCACTGTAGCGATAGTCGGATATACCTTTTTCCCTGTCACGAGGCAATTAGTGCGCGTTTTTTGGCTCAAACTAAAATTTGCACTGGGTATATAACCAAACTCCTGGGTTAAAGGGGGCAGTTAAATGATAATTGATTTAAAATATCATATAGCTTCATTAGTAGCGGTATTCTTGGCACTGGGAATCGGAATTTTGGTCGGTTCAACGGTTTTAGGCACTGACGTCAATGATGTGATTATGCAGCAGCAAAAGCAAATGGTTGATGATCTTAACCGAAATTACGATAAAATCAGGAAAGATAATATTGTGGCAAAGGAAGAAATAGCAGCTTATCAATCAACACTAAATATCAGTAAACAGTTTGAAGAAGACCTTCTCCCTGTACTGGTTCAAGATAAGCTGCAGGGCAAAAAAATTGCTGTAGTGACAACAGGTAATTATGAGTATAATAATGATTGGGTAAAGACCCTTAAACTTGCCGGTGCTCAGGTAAATTCTGTTACAAAGATCCTGAGCGGAATCAGCCTAAATGATGAAAAAGTCCGGCAGGCTCTGGCCACTAAGCTGATGCTTACTGACGACTCCGGGGCCGCTCTGATTAAAGAGATTTCCAATGAATTAGCAGCCTGTGTGGTCACAGCGCAAAACATTGAAAATTTACAATATTTTGAGCAGCAGGGACTAATTAAAACATCCGGAGCATACGGTATGCCCATTGATGCAGTAGTTTTTGCAGGCGGCAACCAGACAGATGCTAGGGACCGGGCTGCCAGGCTTGATATCCCGATGATGGAATATTTTTTATCTCAAAAAATTCAGGTTTATGGAGTAGAAGCCAGTGATGTTCCCCAATCATATATGGAAGAGTACCAGAAACTTAAAATCAGCACAGTCGATAATATTGAAATGATTCCGGGTCAGGTCTCTTTAGTCATGGCTGTTTACGGTGAAGAAGGCAATTATGGTCTAAAGAGCACGGCCAAGCAGCTATGGCCGACTATACCATAGGGGTGACTAAATTGATTCCCCAAAAAATTTCCATCCTAATTCCGGCCCACAATGAAGAAAAGTACATATATCAGACTGTGCAGGCCCTAAAGAGCATTGGTGAAGTGGGAGAATTAATCGTGATAGATGATGCCTCTAATGATAAAACAGCAATTTTGGCGCGTCAGGCGGGGGCTATGGTAATTTCTTTACCTCGAAATTTAGGCAAGGGTGGGGCTCTTAATGCAGGTTTTGCCCAGGCCACCGGAGATGTAATTGCCTTGGTGGATGGTGACCTGGGGTCATCGGCAGTTGAAATAGCCAAATTGTTGGCTCCTGTTCTGGCCGGACATGCTGATATGACTGTGGCAAAATTTCCAAAGGCCAGAAAAAAAGGCGGCTTTGGATTAGTCAAAGGTCTGGCTAGAAATGGCATCAAATGGTATACCGGATTGGAAACTCTGGCCCCATTATCAGGTCAGCGGGTAATGACCAGGCAGGTTGCGGATTTCCTGGGTGGATTTGAATCCGGCTATGGCGTAGAAGTGGGAATGACTATTGATGTTGCCAGAAAAGGATTTCGGATTACGGAAGTAGAGGCCAACATGACACACGCGGAAACCGGCCGGGATCTGCATGGCTTTTTACATAGGGGCAGACAGTTTATAGATGTAGCCAGAGTATTGGCTAGCCGCCTGGTAGTGAGGTGACATTAATGTTTTGGTTAATATTCGTGGGATTATTATTTGTCTCAATGTTAGTTACCTGGGTTATTCTGCCTAAAATCAAAGAAATGCTGGAAGCTGCTAATTTTCTTAAACCAAATTTTCGGCAAAAGAACATTCCTATGGGTGTCGGCTTGGTTTTTTTTCTATCAACATTGCTTGTGATAACTGCCGGGAGAGCCCTTAACCTGCTCGGACAGGAAACTAATACTTTTCTTTTGGCGATTGGCGGGATAGGTCTATTCGGACTTATTGACGATTTTTTTGGGTCCAGAGGTGCCTCAGGATTGATAGGGCATTTTAAAAAGCTTTTTATCCAGCGGGAGATAACCACAGGAGCCTTAAAAGCATTGGCCGGTGGGATTATAGCTTTTTATATCAGCCTTGGCTTAGTTGAGAATGCGGGTTTTAGCAAGTGGGTATTGGTGATTGAGAATACTCTCATCATAGCATTGTCCACCAATGCCTTAAATTTACTTGATTTAAGGCCTGGTCGAGCAGCTAAGGGGTTTTTGGTGTTGGCCGCTGTGATAACAATATTGGGTGCTGCTAAATCGCCCCTTTTTTATCTGGCTATTGTGGCCGGCAGTGTCATAGCCTTTATCCGGGATGATTTAAAAGCCAGGGCTATGATGGGCGATACGGGCTCAAACATGTTGGGTATGGCTTTAGGCTATACAGCGGTCAACATTTTTGACGCCCCTTTAAAGATGGGTTTTTTAATTCTGCTCATTTGTTTTCACCTGTTTACTGAAAGATTTTCCCTGACCAAAGTTATTGAAAGAAACAGGATCCTAAATTATCTGGATATGCTTGGCCGGGAGTAAAAAATGCGCTCCAATGGAGGCTGTTGATGAAAAAATTCAAACAATTAATTATAAATCCAGGTTCAACTTCCACAAAAATTGCGGTATTTGATGATGAAAAATGTATATATACAGAAACCCTCCGGCACAGTAGTGAAGATATAGGCAGGTTTCCTCGGATTATTGATCAGTTTGCCTATAGGCAAACGTTAGTCCTGGATACTTTACGCAAGGCCGCAATAGATCCCGGCGAATTGGACTCTGTAGTCGGACGGGGGGGATTGCTGCGGCCTATTTCCGGTGGCACATATTTTGTAAATGATAAAATGATTGCAGATCTGCGGGGAGAATCAAGAGGCTTACACGCCTCTAATCTTGGAGGTCTTTTGGCCAGGGCAATTGCCGATGATTTGCAGATACCGGCATATATTGTTGATCCCGTAAGTGTTGACGAAATGGAGGCGGTGGCCAGAATTTCCGGTATGCCGGATAACCCGCGGGAAAGCCTGTTCCATGCCCTGAATCAGAAAGCAGTGGCCCGCAAAGCTGCCACCGATTTAAGAAAATCTTATCAAAAATCAAATTTAATTGTCGCCCATCTCGGGGGTGGAATATCGGTAGGAGCCCATACTGGCGGTCAGGTAATTGACGTGAATAACGCAATTCCCGGAGAGGGTCCATTTTCACCTGAAAGGAGCGGCGGGGTCCCGGTGGGTAATCTTGTTCGCCTTTGCTACAGCGGCCGTTATACTGAAGCGGAAATCAAGAAAAAGCTTGTCGGTCAGGGTGGCATGGTGGCTTATTTAGGTACCAATAACGCCGTTGAGGTTGAAAAACGGGTTGCGCAGGGGGACCAGGAAGCGGAACTGGTCTACCAAGCTATGGCTTACCAGGTGGCCAAAGAAATTGGTGCTGCCTCTACTGTACTTAAAGGAAGAGTCGATGCCATCATCATTACTGGCGGGATCGCTCATAGCCAAATGCTGGTTAATTGGATTACTGAACGGGTTGATTTCATCGCCCCTGTCATGGTCTACCCGGGTGAAGAAGAGATGGAGGCCCTGGCGGCAGGCGGTCTCAGGGTTTTAATGGGGACGGAAGAACCTAAGTCTTACTGAAAGAGTGGTGAATTCCTATGAAATCGGGTAGGAATTCACCACTCTTTTTACGTCAGTCTGATGTCATTTTGCGGAAAACTTAGAGTCTGTATATGGTGCCAGACCAAGGGTGAAGACCTGCAGGACTTCTGTATCAAAAAACGCTTTAGGATGGGATTCTACGTAATTAATCAAGGCCCGGACCAAATACTGGGGTTCACCACAGGCAGTGCCAATAAATAATCTGTCCCCCGGATGGATTTGGCTAAATTAATTATATCATTTAGAGCCTCAGCGGAAAACAACGTGGACAAGGTAGACAGCCAATTTTATTAACTTATTTAAAGGAAAATTTATGGAATCATAGAAATAATGGTTCAGGGATTAAAATAAAATTTAAAGAACGTATTAAAAAGATATTATGGGAAAAATTACTATGGCGGAGGTACTTATGGTTAAACAAGAGAGGATTGTGCAGGAATTCTTGCGGCTGGTGCAAATAGACTCGCCATCTCTGCACGAGAGGGAAATAGCGGATTATCTGAAAAAGAAGTTGGCGGACCTGGGTCTTGATGTTATAGAAGACGGGGCCGGAGAAGCCATAGGTAATTCCTGTGACGAGCAAACGGGCAACCTGATTGCCACCTTGCGGGGCAGCGGACCTGATGTGCCTGCTATAATGTTTTGTGCACACATGGACACAGTTGAACCTGGGCGCGGTATCAAACCGGTAATACGTGATAATGTGATATATTCGGATGGGACTACTATTCTCGGAAGTGACGATAAAGCCGGTATAGCCGCGATTATAGAAATGATTCAGGTCTTAAAAGAACAGAAGATCCCGCACGGGGACATTGAAGTGGTGTTTACTGTCGCTGAGGAAGGGGGATTGCGGGGTTCTAAGCATCTGGACTATCAGCGGCTGAAATCCAAAATGGCTTTTGTCCTGGATTGTGATGGTCAGGCAGGTACTATTATTATCAAAGCCCCTTCACAGTATCTGATCAAATCCACCATTATCGGCAAGGCAGCTCATGCCGGAATAAGTCCGGAAGAGGGAGTTAACGCAATTTTCGTTGCCTCCAAGGCCATTGCCAAGATGACTTTGGGCCGTTTGGACAGCGAAACCACTGCTAATATAGGAGTCATAACCGGAGGTAAAGCTACAAACATTATTCCTGATATGGTCAATATCGAAGGAGAGACCAGAAGTTTAAATCCGGAAAAACTTGAACAGCACACTGACATCATCGTAAACATACTGGAAACAACTGCTCAGGAAATGGGGGCCAGAGCAGTAATCGAGAAAGATCTGCTTTATCCGCGGCTTTACCTGGAAGAATCAAGCCAGGTTGTTTCTGTTGCCGTTCAGGCAGCTGAAAAATTAGGGCAGAAACCCATTTTGAAGAGTACGGGAGGGGGAAGTGATGCCAACATCTTAAACGGCTATGAAATCTCTACGGCTAACCTTGGTATTGGGATGAGTAAGGTTCATACTACTGATGAGTTCATTACTATTGATAACCTGGTATTAAATGCCAGGTATCTGGTGGAGATTGTCAGTCTGATGGCAGGCGGACAGAAATAGGATTTGAATTTTTAAAAGCTTTTAAATGGAGGGTATAAGTTTGATTAGAATTCGACAGGGAACCGTACTGGAGATCATTAGCACTTCCCACGGAGTAACCGAAATCAAGGTCGAAACTGAAGGGAAGCAGCAAAAGGTTTTAAACTATGATTTTATGACCGGACCTGTAAAACCGGGGGATAGGGTATCCCTGAATACCACTGCTGTACAGAAAGAACTGGGCAGCGGTGGATATCATTTTGTCATGGCTAATCATAATATTGAGAATAACGATGTTCCTGAACTGGGTCATATTATGAAACTCAGGTATACTCCTAGCCAGGTTTGCTGTTTTTCAGTAGAAGAAGAACTGCATCCGGATCGGGCCAAGATACTGGACTTCACATCTTTGCGGAAAACTCCGGTCATTGTGGGTACTCTGCACAGTATGTTAGCACCGGCCGCTGCCGGTGTCAAGAGAGGCAGTGGCGAAAAGCTGAGGGTTGTTTATGTAATGACAGATGGAGCAGCCCTGCCTGTACAAATCAGCAGGACAGTAGCTGAACTTAAGGAAAAACAGCTTATTGATGCTGTGGTTACTGTTGGACATGCCTTCGGCGGGGATCTGGAGGCTGTAAATATATATTCCGGCCTCATTGCCGCCAAAGAAGTGGCTGGAGCTGATGTAATTATTGTCACGATGGGACCTGGGATTGTTGGAACAGGGACCAAATACGGCTTCACGGGTATAGAACAGGGTGAAATAATCAACGCTGTTAACATCCTGGGCGGCAAACCCATCGCTATACCTAGGATAAGCTTTGTTGATCCCAGAGAGCGTCATATAGGAATCAGTCATCATACCATGACGGTGCTGGAAAAAATCGCCATTACCCGTTGTACTGTTCCAATTCCCAAGTTGGAACCAATCAAAGAAAATTATGTAACAAAACAGCTGTTAAAGTCGGGGATTACTGCTGAACACGAAGTTGTTGCCGAGGACGGTGAGCCGGCTTTGGTTTATTTGATGGAAAAAAATATTGTCGTATCAACAATGGGCAGGACTATGGCCCAAGACAAAGAATTTTTCCTGGCGGCCGGAGCAGCAGGAGTTTTGGCGAGCAAATTTGTAGTATATTAGTAAGTGGCTAGTGGCCAGTGAACAGTGAACAGTAAGAAGTACTGATTATTTTTCACTAGCCACTAATCACTAGCTACTAGCCACTATCTTGGTGTCATATCTGCCAACAGTTCTTTCACTGTAGTGTATTTGGTGGCATGTTCAGCAAGTCTTTGCTTAATATCAACGGCTTTACCGGTCATATATAGGCCCTTTTGGTAAACAATTTCTATCAGCATTGTTACTACCTCCTAAATAGTGAGTAGAGGATGAAAAGACATGGGGGTTTAAAAGATGACGCAGAGGCTAAAAAGAGAGGTGCTCATTAGCACCACTTAATGGTCTGAGACACAGAGAAAAACGTTAAACCAAGTAATCAAGTAATATATATACCGACAAACATTAGTTAGCAGCAAGCAGTTAACAGTTAACAGTGAAAAATTAGCCATTAAGTGAACCGCTTTGTAATGGCCAACTGATCACTGCCCACTGACTACTGCTTACTTGTTTGACTTGTTATAGCACTCACTCTCTGCGTCTCTGTTCTATTCTCTCTTTTTAATCTCTGCGTCATATTTTCTGCCCCTCACCCAGAACATCTTTGTTGTTTTATTAGAAGTAGTTTATGCCAGTCTGGAAAAAATTATGTGAACATTATGGTAAAAAATGCTATGCCATAATAAGTGGACGCAGAACTCATATAGACTATGAAAATGGGGAGAGGCTATGGAAAAGTATTTTGTTGACCTGCATGTTCATATTGGACGAGCGGGCGGGGGGAAGCCAGTTAAGATAACGGCTGCCCGCAGTCTCACGGTGGAAGGGATTTTGGAAGAGTGTCTGGTGCGTAAGGGGATTAATATTGTAGGAGTAATTGACGCATCTTCTCCATATGTCCAATCTGACCTGCAGGACCTGTTAGATAACGGCAGCCTTCAGGAATTGTCTGGGGGCGGCTTAAGGTACAAAGATAAAGTCACCCTGATTGCCGGTGGTGAGGTTGAAACAACGGATCGGGTAACTGATTTGGAGGGAAACCCCGGAAAAAGGAGTGCCCACTGTCTCTGTTATTTTCCGAGGTTATCTCAGATCCGGGAATTTACCAGAGAAATGTCCAAACCCGGGAGGGTCAAAAATACCGGTTTAAGTTCGCAAAAGTGCGGCCTGACAATGCAGCAGCTGTGGGAAATAGTAGATTTCTTAGGCGGCATCATGGTTCCGGCGCATGCCTTTACACCTCATAAAGGTGTTTACGGGAACTGCGTCCGGAGCATTCGGGAACTGTTGGCTGAAGAGGCTTGGGCGGCGATGCCGGCAGTAGAGTTGGGACTGAGCTCAGATTCAAATTTTGCAGACATGATATCTGAATTGAGTGGTAAGACTTTTGTTAGTAATTCTGACGCCCATTCACTGCCCAAGATAGGGCGGGAATACAACATCATGTGTATGGAACAGCCCGATTTTGCAGAACTGGTCAAGGCTTTGCGGCGGCAGGAGGGGAGAGGGGTTATCGGTAATTACGGATTTGACCCAAAGCTTGGCAAGTATCACCGGACTTACTGTGAAGAATGTAATTACATTGCTGAGGCACCGCCGCCCGTAACTGCCTGCACTAAATGCGGGTGCAAGGCAGATGGCCGAAGGGTGGTCATGGGAGTAATTGACCGGATATACCAGATCAGAGATGCTGAAATTCCGAAACCTCCTGACCACAGACCCCATTATCACCATCAGATACCTCTGGCGAACCTGCCAGGGATTGGCAGGAAAACTATGGACAAACTTTTGTGTTCATTTACGGAAATGGAAGTATTGCACAAAATCAACAGACAGGAACTAAGCGGGCTGGTAGGGGAAAAAACCATGGAATTGATTATGCTGGCCCGTCAGGGAAGGCTTGAGGTAAGTGCTGGCGGCGGCGGTCTATACGGCCGGGTAACGGGCAGGAAGGGTGATGATTAAATGGCGCGAAATGGGGTAATTTTGACAGTAAACGCCTCAGGGGCAGTTGAGGCAGCAGAAGCCGGTCAGGTAGTGATAATCGTCGATGTTATTGATATGTCCACAACTCTGGAAGCTGCCCTTGATGCCGGAGCAGCTTTTGTTTTGGGGGCAAGTCCTGCGGAATGCCGCGCTCCGGTCAGCCTTTTTCCGGAGAATATCGGTAGATGCGCGGGGGAACTTGCTGTTTCACAGGGCACAAAAGTAATTGTTGTTTCCGAACCGAGAATAGGAAATGATGAAGAGCGCCTGGCCAAATCCCGGCAGGTTATCAATGGAATAAAGGCAGCTGGTGCAGAAATTGATGCGGTTCTGCCCAATGCCGGTGCTGAAATCGGCAAAATGACTGATTTTCAGGGAAAGGTTGTAGTCGCTGTTTCGGATACTGGCGGGGTAGCTTATGATGCGGCAGTCGCGGCCGGAGCACCCGCTGTAGTGACAGGAACTATAGCCCGGACTATTTATAAGAAAGGAGTCGAACCGGCCAGGGCTGCAGCTACCAGAGCCATCAGAGCTGCTAAAGAGGCCGGGACAGGGATTGCGGTGGTGGCAGCCAGTGCCAATTCCTTAGAAGACATCCTGGCCGCGGAGTATATCATGAAAGAAATAATCGCCCAGGGTTTCACGGCCCTTTAATTTTGAAATCATAGCACAGAGATGTTCATGCTGCTACGACACTATCAGAACACTCAAGTAGGATTAATTAAATTAGCCGCGGCAAAATTTTTTGTGGAAAAAGAAACACGGGTGCCAATCCCGTGTTTCTTCGTTAGTTATACTGCAGTAAGAATTACCCGCTTTTTGGTTGCCCTGGCAGTATCACTAAACCGGACATAAAAGGTAGTTCCCTTGGGACTGGTGGAAAAACTAATCTTGGCATTCTGCCTGTTGGCAACACTGTAGCTGACCGCCAGTCCTAAACCTGTTCCGCCGTCTTTTGATGTTACAAAAGGAGTGCCCAGCCGGTCAATGATTTGTGGGTCGATACCAGACCCGTGGTCTTCAACTTCCAAAACAACATCTTGGTCGTCTGTGTAGGTTTTGATAGTCAGAATTCCGTCTTTAGACATGGCATCCAGGCCGTTTCTGACCAGGTTGAGGATCATCTGCTGAATTTCTTTTTCATCGACGAGAATGTTGGGTATGTTATCCAACTGTGTTGTTACGGTTTTATTGGCAACGATGGCTCCTGCCTGTAACAAAGGCAGCAAGTTGGAGACAATTGAATTAAGACTTTGCATTTTTAAGGTGACCCGTTTATTTTTAGCTAATGACAGATATTCTGTGATAATTGAATTGGCCCTGTCGAGCTCATGGATCATCAACGCGAAGTAATCAAGTTTCTCCGGGTTTGTCTCTTTACTCGAAAGCAGTTGGAGCAAGCCTCGGACAGTAGTCATTGGATTCCTCACTTCGTGGCCGATGCCGGCTGCCATTTCGCCTACCAAATCCAATCTGTCCAGACGAATCATTTCTTTTTCAATTTTCTTTCGTTCTGTCATATCAGTGCCAACACTTACAATACCAATAGTTTGACCCACGGTATCTTTAATGGAAGCTGTAACGAGATGGATGGGAAGATACGAGCCATCCTTACGTTTAAAAATCATTTCCCCTTCCCAATGGCCATTTTTTAAGACAATTTGGTGCATTTCACGCCTGAGCTTTATTGATTCCGTGGCAAGTAACATTTCAACATTTTTGGCACCGGTAATTTCCTTGTCCGTCCATTGACTAGCAGCTTCCGCAGCCTTATTCCAGTAAACAACTTTTTCCTCTAAATCTGTTACAATTACGATGTTTCGTACCTGGTTCATCACGGCTGCCTGAAAAGCGATTTTACTGTCTGCCTGTTTACGCGGTGTAATATCTTTGATATATACTCCCAGTACTTTTCCCGAGAAATAGACATTGATTTCAAACCATCTCTGCAAATTTTCATTGTAAATCTCACAACAAACTTTTGATTGTTGTGAATAGGATTTGCGTAAGTTTTTAAGTGGGATGGCGAAATCAGGAATCTCCTTAATACTTTTGCCTTTAAAATCCGCACAAAGGGCCGTGAACAAACGCTGTGCTTCATCATTGATATAGGTAAAGCGCCCGTTGCTGTCCAAAGCAAAAAAAGCGTCAGTTACAGTGTCAAGTATTGTGGTGATTTTTTCTTTGACCTGGAGTAATTTTCTTTGGATGGATTTACGTTTCTTAACTTCTGTAATGAGTTTCTGGATTGTTTTTTCTTTTTCTCCCGTTTGCTGCTGGACCAGGTCAATTATAGGCTTTAACTCGGGCAAAAAGTCATTGGGCTCCGGGGAGCCGCACGTGGTCAGAGCCTCAGAGAAAAGGGCCAAATCTCGCTTGAACCCTTTAAAGAGTTTCCGCGAGTACCAAACAGAGAGAGTTAACAAAATAACACTCAATAACAAGAAGACCAAAAGGTTCTTCACAATTTTCAGATAAATATCCGAAAGCTTTATGTTGGCAAAAATGTGCCCAATTACTTTGCCATGGCGATAAAGGGGATAGCTGTATCCAAGTGTTGTTTTCCCTCCAAAAATTATGGAGTTGTGAAATGTTTTAACAGACGGCTTACCGGTCGCATATATTTTTTGATAAATGTCGTCATGGGGCAGGGCGGTTAAATGATTGGGTGTAAAATTTGGTCCAAAGGCAACTCTACGGTCAAGTTCGAGAGAGTAATATCCCATCCCGACATCCGGAAAAATCGCCTGCATTTTGTTGATGATTGGCTGCAGTTCCCTGTTAAGAATCAGCACCTGTTCATTTAGGGGTTCTTCCAAAGCATCTTGTTTCTTAAGTATGTCGGTGTATGAGCCCGGCAGTTCTTCGTTAAGTAACTGGGCCACAGCGCGCAGAGTTTTTTCGCTGGTAATCCGCTCTTCTTTATAAGAATAGAGCTGCAGACCCATAGTGAGAGCAATAAGCGGTAACAAGATTAATAAAATGTTAAAGGTATAAATTTTTTTAGTGATTTGCATGGGGAAAATTATTCTCAGAAAATTTGACAAAGAAGTTGCACCACCATCTATAAGGCTTAAATAACTCATTTCGCGACAGAATAACAAAATTTTCAGCAATTTCCATTATACAAGCAAATATCATGTTAGTCGTGAAAACAAAGTCGAAACATAGCGAGAAGAATGTCGAAACTAGACAATATTTTAGTTGCAATGACCCAATTAGACAAAAGTTTTGCCATAAGCCCCTGCATAAAAATATGAGTCAAGCCATAGATTTTAAATAGGACAAAGGGGGGAGAAAAATGCGTTTTTGGCTGAAGCAGGTAATGGCTGAATACCTTAGAAACAGGTGGATAATTGTGCTTTTCATTATAACGTTCTTTTCTATGGGAATCTTTTTTGGAGCAACTGCAGCCAGAGTTATCAGTATAGACCAGGCTGACCATCTAGCGGGGTATTTTAATAGTTTTTTGGACAAGGTGGCTGTAACCCCAGTCAGTGAACAGATGTATTTCCGGCATAGTGTTATGACTAACTTGTATATCATGCTGGGGATCTATGTGCTTGGTCTAACAGTGATTGGAATCCCGCTGGTACTGGTGGCGGTCTTCACCAGAGGATTCATTCTGGGCTTTACCGTTGGGTTTTTGGTACGGGAAAAAGCAGTTAAAGGGTTAATTTTTGCTCTGGTTTCAGTTTTACCTCACAACATTCTGGTAGTTCCGGCCATAATCACGGGCGGGGTGATTTCTCTTTCGTATTCGGCAGCCATTATCAAGAGAAGATTCTTTTCCCAAAACCCTTCCGGAGTCAGGCGTTTTGGACTCTACACGGCAGTAATGTCAATGTTATGTTTGGTTACGGCCGTAGCCGGTTTTGTGGAAGCATATGTAACCCCGGTTTTTATAAAATCAGCGGCTGCCTGGATACGATAGTCAATTACATAATTTGTTCTATTATCAGCCTTTTTGTCATATAAGTTAATAAGCAAAAGGTTGAGAGGTGATCATAAAGTGCTTGTTATTGTTCGAAGAAAGACCAAAAGGAGACTGACTCTAAGTTTAAAGGTCATAGTGGCGGTTTTTGTCATTTCTTTGGTTTGCAGTCATTTATATAACATGTATGCCGGCAAAGACGTCATCCGTGAGGGTTGGCTTAGAGATGACAGGCCCAGCGGCAACCCGCTGCGAGTTGAAAACGGCTATAAAGCAGCTGAGAAAAAAAATCCGGATATCCTTGACCAATTTGTGGTAAAATTACGGGATTTATACCAAAAAGACCAGTGAAAAAAGGATTTCAGTGGTTTATTGTGGAAATAGAGAGTAGTCTGGACTACTCTTCTTTATTGGTATATCCGGAAAAGTGAGGTAGATTAAATGAAAAGCCTGGTAGAAGAGTTTATTCATTATCTGGCGGTGGAACGGGGTTTGGCGGATAATACTCTGGACTCTTATAACCGCGACCTCAACCAGTTCCTGGGGTTTCTTGAGCAGGAGAAGGTTCAGGATGCCCAAAAGGCCACACGGAATATGGTTATGTCTTACCTTCTTTTCTTGCAAAAGAGGGGACGTGCGACTGCAACGGTTTCCAGGCACTTGGCAGCTCTGAAATCCTTCTATCATTTTTTATTAAAAGAAAAATATATCGAAAAAGACCCTACTGCCAATCTGGAGTCACCCAAACTGGAGAAAAAACTGCCCCAGATATTGGCTGTTCAGGAAGTGGAAATGTTGTTAAATCAGCCAATTGGCGGAGACCCGGCGACCTTAAGGGATAAAGCTATGCTTGAGCTGTTATATGCGACAGGCATTAGGGTCAGCGAATTGATTCAGTTGGACATTAACCATATTAATATTGATATGGGTTATATCAGGTGTTTCGGCAAGGGTTCCAAGGAACGTATTGTACCTGTTGGGACTTTCGCCAGGCGCTGTGTTGACGAATATTTACAGAAAGGCAGGACAAAAATAATTAAGAACAAAGCCGAACAGGCCCTATTTGTTAATCAACATGGGGGCAGGCTGACCCGCCAGGGATTTTGGAAGATAATTAAAAAGTATGCACGCAGGGCTGGTATTTCTAAGGTCATTACACCCCATACCCTGAGACATTCTTTTGCCACTCACCTGTTGGAAAACGGAGCCGACCTGCGTTCAGTTCAGGAAATGCTGGGCCACGCTGACATCACCACCACCCAGATTTATACCCATTTAACCAAGGGCAGGCTGCGTGAGGTCTATGCCAGGAGCCATCCGAGAGCGTAGACGAGTTAGCAGTTAACAGTTAACAGTTAGCAGTTAGCAGTTAGCAGTTAGCAGTTAACAGTTAACAGTAGCTGTTTACAGAGAATACTGTTTACTGCCAACTGCCGACTGCTAACTGCCAACTAAATTCTTGACAGAAGGAGCGATCTCACATGACAGAGATACATAGTGTTGTAATCATTGTGCTTGACAGCTTGGGTGTCGGAGAGCTGCCTGATGCGGACAAATATGGCGATTCCGGCAGTAACACCCTGGGCAATATTGCTAAAACCGTGAACGGCTTAAAGCTTACCAATCTGCAAAAACTGGGCCTGGGCAACATTATCGAGGTGATGGGGGTTCCGCCGGCGGATAAACCCCTTGCCGCTTACGGCAAAGCGGCTGAAGCTTCCGCCGGTAAGGACACCACTACGGGTCATTGGGAAATGTCCGGCTTAATTTTGGACAACCCTTTTCCTGTGTTTCCCCACGGCTTCCCCCCTGAACTTATCGCTCAATTTGAAGCAAAAATCGGCCGCAAAACTTTAGCCAATGAGGTTGCTTCAGGGACTGAGATAATTGCCCGGCTTGGTGAAGTACATATGAAGACAGGCTATCCGATCGTCTATACTTCGGCTGACAGTGTTTTTCAGATAGCGGCTCACGAAGAAGTCATTTCCGTCGGGGAATTGTACGAAATGTGCCGGATTGCCCGCGAAATACTGACAGGTCCATATGCTGTCGGCAGGGTTATTGCCAGACCTTTTATAGGCAAACCGGGGGCTTTTAAACGGACAGCCAACCGGCATGATTATTCCTTAGCTCCCCTTAAGCCAACTATCTTGGATGTTTTAAAGGAAAAGGGTTTGTCGGTATTGGCGGTTGGAAAAATTAACGACATTTTTGCCGGCCGGGGGATTACTGAGACGGTGCACACTGAAAATAATATGGATGGTGTTAACAAAACCCTGGAGTTTATCAAACGCAATGAAAAAGGTCTTGTCTTTGTGAATCTGGTTGACTTTGATTCGTCTTACGGCCACCGTAATGATGCTCAGGGCTATGCGGATGCTTTAGCCGAATTTGATGCCCGTCTGCCGGAAATTCTTGCATTGATTGGTAAAGATAAAGTTCTGGTAATTACCGGGGACCATGGTTGTGATCCCACCACGACCAGCACTGATCATTCACGGGAATATGTGCCTTTGCTGGTGTACGGGCCCGTGGTTAAGCCGGGTGTCAGCCTTGGTACCAGAAAAACCTTTGCCGATGTGGCGGCAACCGTGGCCGAGGTTTTTGATGTTAAAATTGAGACAGGGACAAGCTTCCTCAAAGACATATTGTAAGTGACAGTTAAGGAGGGTTTATATGGATTCAGGTAAGATTCAGGAAGCAGCGGAATTTATCAAGAAGAAGGTACTCACCAGGCCTCAAATTGGCATTTTTTTAGGGAGCGGTTTGGGTATTCTGGCTGCCGAGGTAGAGAACAGAAAGACTATCAGCTATTCGGAAATCCCACATTTTCCCTTATCTACGGTTGAAGGCCATGCCGGGCAGATGGTTTTTGGGCAGCTGGCCGGAAAAGATGTTGTTTTGATGCAGGGCAGATTTCATTTTTATGAGGGATATCCGATGGGGCAGGTAGTATTTCCAGTTCGGGTGATGCACCGGCTGGGCATAGAGATATTAATTGTAACAAATGCCGCCGGAGGAATTAACCGGGATTTTAAACCAGGAGACCTGATGATCATTTCTGACCATATCAATTTGATGGGAAACAATCCACTCCTCGGTCCCAATGATGACGATCTTGGTCCGCGCTTTCCGGATATGTCAGAGGCTTACAACCGTGAACTGATTAATATTGCTGAAAGTGTTGCACAGAGGGAAGGCCTGGGTTATCAAAAAGGAGTTTATGTTGCCCTGACCGGGCCCACTTATGAGACCCCTGCCGAGATCAGATATCTTAGAATAATTGGCGGAGACGCCGTGGGCATGTCAACAGTACCTGAGGTGATAGTAGCCAATCATGCAGGAATTCGAGTGCTTGGGATATCCTGTGTCACCAATATGGCTGCCGGGGTTTTACCGCAAAAGCTTGACCACCAGGAGGTTATGGAAACAGCAGAGCGGGTGCGGGATCAGTTTATAACCCTGGTAAAAGGTGTGGTCCATGAGGTGAAACTTTAATGCAAACAGTTGGAGAAACGGCATAAGGGGTGCTGAATATGAGAATGGTGGATATTATTCAGAAGAAAAAAATTGGCGAAATTCTTACTAAGGACGAAATTGATTTTGCCGTTAAAGGTTACACCGCGGGAGAAATCCCGGACTACCAAATGTCGGCGTTGTTAATGGCAGTTTATTTTAAAGGGATGAATAAGCAAGAAATTGCAGACTTAACCAGTGCCTATGTGGATTCGGGTGACACCATTGATTTATCGGAAATTAAAGGGATTAAAGTTGATAAACACTCTACCGGTGGAGTAGGGGATAAAGTCAGTTTGGTTGTCATTCCCCTGGTTGCTTCAGTTGGTATTCCGGTGGCCAAAATGAGTGGCCGGGGTTTGGGGCATACAGGAGGTACTGTTGATAAACTGGAATCCATCGAAGGTTTTAAAATTGAGTTAAGCAGGGAAGAATTTATTTCCAATGTCAATCAATATAAAATGGCCATAGCAGGTCAATCGGCTAATTTAACACCTGCCGACAAGAAAATATACGCGTTAAGGGATGTGACCGCGACAGTGGACAGCCTCCCGTTAATTGCCGCTTCTATTATGAGTAAAAAAATTGCGGCCGGTGCAGAGTGTATAGTTTTAGATGTAAAAGTCGGATCAGGGGCTTTTATGAAATCCCTTGATGAGGCTAGGGAATTGGCGGCGACCATGGTTGAAATAGGAAAAGCCCTGAAGAGAAGAACTGTTGCCGTGATTACTGATATGAACCAGCCCCTGGGATTTGAAATTGGTAATGCCAACGAAGTTAAAGAAGCAATAGAAGTATTAAAAGGTACAGGTCCGGAAGATTTAACCGCGGTCGCTCTGACCATTGCATCTCACATGGCGGTATTAGGCGGTGCTTACGGCGATTTTGATACTGCCTATAGTGAGTTAAATACGAGGATTAAATCAGGTGAAGCTATGGAAAAATTAAAACAGCTGGTAGAAATACAAGGTGGAAATACTCAGGTCATTGAAAATCCAAACCATCTTCCGCAGGCTGCAAAACATATTGAAATTAAAGCTTCCAGCAGCGGGTATGTAACGGGCATTGAAGCTGAGAGTATTGGCATATCGGCTATGCTGCTGGGGGCAGGCAGAAAAACGAAAGAAGATAAAATTGATTATTCAGCCGGCATAACTCTTCTGAAAAAGATTGGGGACAGAGTGAGTGTCGGAGAGCCGTTTTGTGTTTTGCATACTAATTTAACTGAACACCAGGAAGCTGAGATATTGGCAAAAAACGCATTTTCCATTAAGGACAGCGAACCGGATCAGATTAGTTACATCTATGACGTAATTAGGGCGAAATAATATTTAACAAATACCAATTCCGATACTGGGATTGTTAGGATGAATGGCACCAGGGATTATTTTAAGCATGGTGCCCATTTTTTTTGACGGTTCTATGTAGGCAAAAAAGTCTATATTTGTTCCACTCCTTTTTGATTCGTTAGAATCAGACTTACTATTTCAGCGAGAGGAATGGTGATAAAGATGAATATCTTAATTTTTGGTGGGACGGGTTTTGTCGGAAGAAACCTGACTGATGAATTGCTTGTCAATGGACATCAGATATTCGTTGTAACTAGGAATCGCAAAAAAACCACCAGCAGCTTGGTAAATAGGGTACAGTTAATTGAATGGGACAACAATTTCCCTCTTGCTTGTATCAATGAGTTACAGAAGATTGACATAGTTATCAATCTAGCGGGAGAGTCAATTGGCAAACGTCGATGGTCCAATTCAGTTAAGCAGGAGATTTTGAGTAGCAGGATTAAAACTACTCATGCAATTGTAACCGCAATAAACAAGCGCACATTTCAGCCGAAAGTTCTAATTAACGCTTCAGCAGTCGGATATTATGGACCTCGTCAGGATAAAGAGATAATTGAGGCTGAAGAAGCGGGACAGGATTTCTTGGGTCAAATTTGCCGGGATTGGGAAAACGAAGCCTACAAGGTTCAAAAGGATTTGACCAGAGTGGTAACTTTGCGGATTGGTGTAGTATTAGGAAACGAAGGGGCTCTCAAGAGAATGGTAATGCCCTTTAAATATTACATTGGTGGTCCACTGGGAACTGGAAATCAATGGCTTTCGTGGATTCACATCAAGGATCTAACGAGAATCATCAGGTTCGTGATTGAACATCAAGAACTAACCGGACCAATCAATGCAACTGCTCCAGAGCCGGTAACAATGAGGAAATTTTGCCAAATATTAGGCGATGTTATGAATAGGCCCTCTTGGTTACCGGTTCCCGAATTGATACTTAAAATAGCATTAGGTCAGATGGCCGAAATCTTATTGCATGGCCAACGGGTTATACCGGATAAGATAATAGGTGCCGGTTTTCAATTTCGGTTTCCTGGGTTAAGGTCTACGTTAGAGGATGCTTTAAAGAGGGAGAGTGGTATGCTTTGAAAAGTAGTATCAGTTTCTTAAGTCAAAGGAGCAGAAAGGAAAAGATAGGAACTATCATTGGTGTTGTCGCTTCCATCCTTGGTATTTTGTTGTGGATAGTCTTGGTCTATTTTAACCCATATCGAACGGCTGGAATTACTGATGATTGGATGAAAATTACATTCTTAAAGCTCGGACTACCGGCTGTGGGCGGTCTAGCTGCGTCTGTGTTCGGTCAAGCGTGGTTAAACTTTTTGCTAGGATTATCCCCGTATTACTTGTACATGGCTGGAACACCTGGAATCTTCGGATTTTTTGGTCTGGTTTCAGTTGGATACATAATATCGGCAATCCTCATGACAATTGGCAAAAGACAACGGCATTCGATGTAGATTATCGGAGGGTCGGAATTCTGTAAAGTTCTCAATCGTAGAATGACATTTTACATATCACTCTAAAACGATATTTTATACGCCTAAACATGCATTATAACCCATCTTGGTTGAAAATCTTATAATGTCCATATAAAATGATTTCAAGGGTTGTCGCCAACATTTTAACATAAATATGCTCTAAAACAATTTTTTGAACTAAAAAAGCCGGTTTTTCCTATGTTAACTTGAAATCGGAAAGTAGCTTTTGAGTTTTTGTCTAATAACTTGAAAAGTTAAATTTTAGCTGTTTCACTCGGTTTTGGGATTGTTAATCACCTAATTTGTCAGGATATCGGTATAAAAAGTCATTATATGGCCTGACTCGCCAGGCTACTCGACAGCACTTGCTGTCTAATCCTGACTTTACCGACATGCTATTGTCCTCCAGAGGCTTTCGCATGAGGTTAGTCGGTTGTCTTACATTGCAACGCAGGAGCGATGATTTCTATGAAATATATATGAAGCGCACAACGTGCGCACGAAAGGAGGTGGAAGTTATGTTTACTTTGTCTAATAAACCTATACGTGAACCGCCCAGCAAAGTAGAATAGTGGTCCGGGAGGAAAATCAGGGAAGCTTTGCTAACCGTTACCCTGGACAGACACCTCAGCGAACCACTACTTCTAAAACTATGTTACTATATCGGGACTTCGATTGCAATGTAAAGAGAACCATCGCCTTTTAAAAATTATACGAGGGAGGTTACACAATGCGAAAAATTCTTCTTCTTTTACTATCATGCCTGATTTTAACATTTTCGCTGGTTAATCCTGTTTTTGCGAAAGAAAGCAATATCAGGGATATTAATGGAAATAAGGTTGATTTGGATCAATTACCAGTATTTAAGGTAGGAGAAAAAAAGGGTCCAGTAGAATTGAAAAACGATGAAAAACAAAAAAGCCAAATATATATTTTAGACCGTAAAGGTGAGAAATTCATCGTTGTTGAAACATTAACAGCTAAAGATGCTATTCCTGAGATGGAACCATCAGACGTCAATACTTTTACTACCTCTGCAATTAAATATAAAGAGTATTCGTACGATGATTCTATTTCCAGTTGGGTCGGATGGGAACAAGCCCATTTTTATATGACTGAATACTGGTACATTGATGATGTAGCAAATAAAATCACAAGTTTTAATACTTCTCCAGAAACTTCAGAAAGCTATGCTATTGGCAACGGCCACTATAGCAAAGGGTCTACCGCTTACTGGATAGATGCTACCAACAAAACTTCAGCAAGAGCAAAAGGCTATTGGAGCTGGTATATAGGTGTTCCCACTCCGTGGGGTGGAATTAGCTACGACGATTGGAAAACTAACCTTTACATTAATTTCTACGGAAACGGGACCGCTAGCGGATCATCTGAATGGATTGATTTATAATAACCCAAGTTTGGCGACATTTTTTACCAAACCTATATATAACAAGGCTCTAAGGAATCCAAAGCAATAAATGTAGTCCCTAAATAACTAGAAATAAATACCNAAAAGTTGAAAACTGGTTGTAGTACCAAAAGCGAATTTACCAGGATCCCTCAGCCCTTGTCGTGCCTATAACTGGTAAATTTTGTCGCCAAACTTGGGTAATAAAATAACATACTCCTATTATGAACCCTATGGGTTCATAATAGGAGTTCCCTAGGATTTATGAGGTTAACACCGGAGGAACGAGTTAAATGAAACAGTTAAAGAAATTTGCCGTTTATATAATGGTAATAACCATTCTCTTGTTTAACATTTCCTGTGATGAAAATAAACATGATGATAGTCTTAGTTGGAGTTTAAAAAGCATACAAGTCACAGAAGCTTGGAAGATTTCACAAGGAAATGGTGTGGTTGTTGCTATTATTGATACTGGAGTTGACATTAACCACCCAGATTTAAAAGGAAAATTACTGGAAGGTTATAATACATTAGATCATAGCAAGAACGTAATGGATGACAACGGTCATGGTACAATGGTTGCCGGAATAATAGCGGGGAATGGGAATAAAATTAAGGGGGTTGCACCCGGTGCTATTCTTTTGCCTATAAAAGCTATCGATAGTAACGGTTTATCTGATAACTTAAGCATTGCAGAAGCTATATTTTACGCTACAGACAATGGAGCAGAAGTCATTAATCTGAGCTTATCAAGCATAAAAGAAAGTGCCTTGGTGAAACAGGCAATTAAGTTTGCAGTTTCCAAAGGTGTAATTGTCGTTGCAGCAACTGGTAATTGGGGTGCTAAAAGAGTTGCATTTCCTGCAAATATGTCTGATTATGTAATTTCCGTGGGGTCTTTTGGTAAAAATCTCCAACATATGACCTTTTCAAACTATGGACCAGAGCAAGATATAGTTGCTCCAGGAGATGACGTAGAGTCAACATTTTGGGATGAAAAACAAGGCTCTACGTACTCAAAAGGTAGCAATACCTCCATATCTTCTGCGTTCGTATCTGGTGTTGTGGCCCTAATGCTTGAAAAAAACCCATCCTTAGAACAGGAAGAGATTTCAGAAATTATAAAAAAATCCGCAATCCCCGTATCTAATTATCAATTATTTGGTTCGGGTCGCCTTAATGCATATAATGCATTGACTATACTTAATAAAGGGGGGAAAATACAAGAAAGACCTAAACTTATTTCTAAAAACCGCTTAAATGTTGACAACAATCCAAAGTTGCAGGCATTGAAATCTCTTCATATTATTGATACTGACCAAAGGATTGATCTAAGATTACCTATTCCTGCCAATAATATTAAGTCATATTTAATTAATTTTGGGATACCACAAGATACATTAAAAAAAGTATTACCCCTAAAACAGTATTTAACACGCCTAGAACTGGCGAAAGGTGTATGTTTGTCAACTGATTTGATAAATGATAAAAAAGCCCAGAAAGCCACCGTTAATCTAAAAGATATAAATCTGCTTAATCAGAATGATAGGATGGTAATAAATGTTTCAATTAATTCTGATTTATTAAAACCAGTAGGAAGTATGTTTAGGCCGAGTGATATAGTTACATACGAAGAGTTCATAGACATGATTTTAAATCTTGGAAAACGAATTTAGTTTAAAAATGTATATTTTAAGAAAGGTACATGGAATAATGAAAAGTTTTCAATTATTTATTAAAATCCTGCTGTTTATTAATTTATTTGTAGTTTTCTTTGTAATAACAAAACTCACTTTTCCGACTGATTCAAGTAAAATGCTTGTGTTTTTTACCAAGGTAACCCCATCCCTAATTCCTCTGGTAATTTTACTGATAATTGTATTTTTGATAAAGAAGTATAGAAATCAATAATATATAACAAAGTTGTAAAGACAACAAACCGAGGATAAAAAGAGTGGCTCAGAACTGCCCATATCTGGGCATATTTGATTTTAACTAACGGGGGGTTATGGTTGAAAAAACATAATCCCTTTTTGGTATTTGAATTACAGAAACTCATATACACTCAAACAATGAGGATACGGTTATCAATATCCAGCCAGATTTCACGGGGGCGATTAGATTTAGCCTTAAGTGACAAAAATTAGTTAGCCGACCAGGAAAATTTGAATTTATATTCACACCGAAACATGGCTCATGGCTAACCATTGGAAATATTAGGTATGCCTGTACTTGAGCCACGGAAATGAGTGATTTGCTGCTAATGCCCAAAAAGAACTCACCTCGGCGAATAAGCCCCCATATATTTTGAAATACTGTAATTGTGAAATAGAATTTCCTAAAGGGGGTTACGCCATATGAGATGCAAGAAGATAGCCTGTTTAATTGTTGTTCTGATGATGTTACTATCTTTTGGGATACCCGCTTCGGCACAACCAACTGACCAAACACAGCCAACTGAACAAAAACTGCCTGCTCAGCAAACACAGCCAGCCGAGCAAACAAAGCCAACTGAACAAGCACAGCCTGCTTTGCAGACAACAGCAGAGTCAGCAGTTCTGATGGAAGTTGCCACTGGAAAGATATTATTTGAAAAAAACCCTGACAAAGAACTTCCACCGGCCAGTGTGACAAAAGTGATGACCCTTTTGGTGGCCTTGGAGGCGGTAGAAAAAGGCAAAGTCAAACTAACTGACATAGTTACGGCCAGTGAGAACGCTTCTAAAATGGGAGGTTCTCAGATATATTTGGAAGAAGGCGAGGAATTTGATTTAAAGACAATGCTTATCTCCGTCGCTGTTGGTTCTGCAAATGATGCCTGTGTGGCGGTGGCGGAACATATTGCCGGTTCTCATGAAGCATATGTGAAGATGATGAATGATAAAGCCGCAGAACTGGGTTTAAAGCATACCAAATTCGTCAATGCGTACGGGCTTCCGGCTAACGGGCATTATACCTCTGCCCGTGACCTAGCTTTAATGATGAAAGAAGCTATTAAATACCCGTTGTTTAACGAATTAACAACAATTAAACAACATGACCTGCGCGGCGGAAAGTTTGTTTTATTGAATACCAACAAGCTGCTTTGGTGGTACAAGGGAGCAGCAGGAGGTAAGACAGGCTGGACCAGTGAAGCCAAATACTGCCTGGCCTCCACAGCTAACAAAGATAATTTGCGTCTAATCACCGTGGTGATGGCTTCCCCGGAGCCACGGAGCCACTTCCGGGAGTCAATGAAGATATTTAATTACGGCTTTGCGCAATATGAAGCTGTACCAATTGCCAAACAAGGTCAGGAATTAGGTCAGGTCCGTGTCTTAAAAGGAACAGTTGATGACCTGAGACTGGCTGCCAAAGTTGATGTTGGTACTGTGGTTAAAAAAGGACACAAAAAAGATGTCACACATAAGATAAACATGCTTCCTGCTATCACCGCACCGGTGGCAGAGGGGCAGGTAATTGGTGATATTAAAGTTTATGAAGGAAAAGAGGAAGTATTGAAGGTAGATTTGGTGGCTACAAAGGCAATTCCCAAGGGAATGCCCTTCAGACAGATGGTTAAGCTTATGCGTGCAGTATATAATTATCAGCAGTGATAGAAATGCTGCTTCCCTTAGAATTACTCAAGAGGTGAATTAATGTGCAAATTGGCAACATTCATTTCGGGAAAGCAGAAACTGCAGTTCCACCGTCGATGAGCATAATGGAAGCAGCCTTATTATGGGACCTGCTGGTGGGACGCTATAAATGTATCAGAGAGACAATGTCATACTCCAGTCTAGCTCACGATCCAGACTGGAAGGCAGTATTGGAATACGGCCTTAGATTTTTGCAAAATCAGGCCGGGATATTGGAGGAGCAGGCTAAGATATATCAGCTTCCGCTGCCGGACAGACCTCCGTTAGATATATCTCTGGTGGAATGCGGCACTGCATTGCAGGATCGCTTTATGTTCGCACTGATCTTTGAGGGCTGCCAGATCTGGATAGATTTTCTTGCCAGAGCTACCAGGTCAATGGTTACCAATGACCCGCTCCGCCATGTAATAGGTGATTTATTAAACGGTGATTTGTCTATGTTTGACAAATTGGTAAAATTTGGGAGAATAAAAGGATGGCTTGAACCTACACCAATGTATAAGCCCAATTAACCAGTATGTTTAATAAGACTAAGCTTAGCCTTTATAACAAGGCAAGCTTAGTCTTTTCTTTTTCGACAGAACCTTACATTTGTTTTGGAATTTAGCGGAAGGAAATGGCATTTGCGGTGTAGAATGGTATGCATTAGATTGGAGGGTGGAATTTGTGAAACTTGAGTTTGCAGTAAATAAAAAAACTTTGATTGTCAGAGTTTCCGGAGATCTAGATATGGTTTCGGCAGACCACTTCCGACGGGAAGTAGATGAAAATATGGAAAAAAACTGTTGCGATAATATAATCCTGAATCTAGACAGGGTAAAGTTTATTGACAGTTCGGGACTGGGAGTGATTTTAGGCAGGTACAAAAAATTGCATTTAATGGGAGGCCAGCTAGCTATCGTCGGGGCACCACCACAGGTAAAAAGAATACTTGAGCTGTCAGGGCTGCTGAGAATCGCCAGGGCTCATGAAAACGAAACTGAAGCTCTTCAGGCAATGTAAGGGGGTTTATAAGTTGAAAATAAAAAATCAGATGAAACTATCATTCCTCAGTGTACCGGAAAACCTTCCCCTGGCGCGTGTAACGGGTGCGTCATTTGCATCCCAGCTGGATTTTACCTTGGAGGATGTGGAAGATATTAAGGTTGCCATCTCGGAAGCGGTTTCCAATTCTATAATACATGGGTATGAAAACGACGCTAACCGTACCGTCAGCCTGATTTGTACCATCTATGATGATGAAATTCTGGAAATTGCCGTCGAAGATGAAGGTATTGGGATAGCTGATATATCTCAGGCCTTGCAGCCGGCATATTCTACTGTAACTGACAGGATGGGGCTTGGTTTCACTTTCATGCAGTCATTTATGGATAGACTGGATGTCCAGTCAACTGTTAATCAGGGCACCCGGGTAATCATGACCAAGAGAGTCCAGAGCAATGCGGCAGCTGCTACAGAAGAAAACTAAGCGGGGTGGATAAATTGAGTACCCGATTATCAGAGATGAACCTTCCCCGTTTTCCGTTACTTTCGGGTGAAGAAATGAGAAGTCTGCTCTACAGGGTCAAAGATGGTGACGAAGAGGCCCGGGAGATATTGGTCAATCATAACCTTAAACTTGTGTTTAACCTGGTTCAGCGATTTGCCAACAGGGGCTACGAGCTTGAAGATTTATTTCAAATCGGGACCATTGGCCTGATTAAAGCAATTGATAAATTTGATTTGAGTTATGATGTAAAGTTTTCAACATATGCTGTACCTTTGATTATAGGAGAAATCAGGAGATTTCTGCGGGACGATAATCCGGTCAAGGTGAGCCGTTCTCTGAAAGAAACCGTTAATAAAGTCCACAGAAACAGAGAAGAATTAACCCTTAAGCTGGGACATGAACCATCGATTCAGGAAATTGCTGAACATACCGGACTAACTTGTGAGGAAATTGTAACTGCCCTGGAAGCAGCCCAGACTCCGGCATCAATTTTTGATACGATATACCAGGATGATGGAGACCCAATTTTTGCCATTGACGCCATAGCCGGGGAAACCGAAGAAAACAGCGGATGGTTTGGCCGGATGGCCCTAAAAGACATCCTCAAAAAGCTGCCGGAAAGGGAAAAGAAAGTTCTGCTCCTAAGATTTTTTGAGGATAAAACCCAGGCCGAAGTTGCTGCGGTTATGGATATCTCCCAGGTCCAGGTTTCCAGAATTGAGAGACAAGCCCTTAAAAACATCAGGGCCATGGTTGGCGAAGATCAAAGTGAATTTTAAAAACACGGTATAATAGCCGTGTTTTTTCGCTTTCAGAAAATTGGACTCTGTGCCCTCTGTGGTATGTATAATTTTCAATGCATAATTTAAGCCTTTTGAGGGCAAATTTTTATGGAAAATATATTGCAGAGGAGTGGTACTTAATGTATGTCAAAGTAGTAGAAATGATTGGTGAATCTCAGAATGGCTGGAAGAGTGCCGTGCAAAATGCGGTTAAGGAAGCATCCAGAAGATTTGACAATATTACCGGTGTGGAGGTTTATAACCTGACCGCAGATGTAGTAGAGGGTGACTTAATAGATTTTAAAGCAAATGTCAAAATAGCTTACACCGAATAACAGAAGCCAGAACGGACACCATAATGGTGTCCTTATTTATTGGAGGTAGAAATATGGCTGATTTTAAGAAAGAAGATAAATTAATTCCGTCAGATCAGGAACTACAAAAGATTCAGTACCAGAAAATGGTGATGACAGTAAAACCTAAACCGCCCTTACTCCGGAATATTCTTGGGGCTTTTGTATTTGGTGGTGCTATTTGTACTTTAGGGCAGGCACTGATAAATTTTTATTTGTCGGTCGGATTATCAAAAATTGACGCAGGGGCGGCAACTTCTGCTACTTTGGTATTTGCAGCGGCATTATTAACCGGTTTGGGTGTATATGATTCATTGGCCAAGTATGCAGGAGCAGGCACAATAGTTCCGATTACGGGATTTGCCAATTCCATCGTCGCACCGGCATTGGAATTTCGCCGGGAAGGGATGGTTTTTGGGGTCGGACAGAAAATCTTTTCTCTGGCCGGACCGGTGTTGGCCTTCGGTTTTGTCTCAGCCTGGCTGGTCGGCTTGATAACTTACCTGCTGAAATAGGAGGAAAAGAATTGTGGCTGCAACTAAAAAACTTGGTCAGCAGACCCTGGCCTTTACAAATCCGCCAATAATTATCGGAACTAAATCAATAGTCGGACCCAAAGAGGGGCAAGGACCCCTGGGTAACAGATTTGACCTGGTGCTTGGAGATTCTTTGAACGGAGAAAACACCTGGGAAAAAGCGGAACGAAAAATGCTCAAGACTTGCTGCCAAAAGGCCGTTGAAGAAGCTGGGTTGACTACGCAGGATATCGATTTTATGATGGCCGGGGATTTGTTAAATCAAATTATTTCAGCAAATTTTACAGCACGTGATCTGGGGATACCGTTTATCGGGCTTTACGGTGCATGTTCTACTATGTTCGAGGGCTTAGCCATAGGATCAATGCTCATAGACGGGGGCTATGCCAACCATGTTTTAGCAGCGGCATCAAGTCATTATGATACAGCCGAACGTCAGTACCGGTTCCCAACTGAGATGGGGGTTCAGAGACCATTGACAGCGCAGTGGACAGTGACCGGTGCAGGCAGTGTGGTGCTGGGAAACAGCGGTAAGGGGCCGGCAGTGACTCACGTGACCATTGGCAAGGTGATTGATCTGGGAATTAAAGATCCCAATGATATGGGCAGTGCCATGGCTCCTGCGGCAGCAGATACAATTATCCGGCATTTTGCAGATACCGGCAGAAAACCTGCCGATTATGACCTGATAGTTACCGGAGATCTAGCCAGTGTAGGCAGGGCCCTGACAGAACAATTAGTTAAACAGGCCGGTTATGATATTTCTAAGAATTATACTGACTGTGGAATTTTGATTTTTGACCCGTCCCAGGATACCCATGCCGGGGGCAGTGGATGTGGATGCTCGGCAGTAGTATTGACAGGGTATTTACTGAAGGAAATGAAGGCTGGCAAATATAAGCGCATTCTCGGAATTGGCACAGGAGCGTTACTGAGTACTACCAGCAGCCTCCAGGGTGAATCAATCCCCGGCATTGGTCATGCGGTGGCTATTGATGCATACCCGCTCAATAATTGAAAAAATACGTTGGGAGGAAAAGTTATGGATTATTTTAAAGCCTTTGTGGTTGGCGGGGGAATATGTGTGATCGGGCAGTTGTTAATGGATCTGACCAGCTATAAAATTACACCTGCCCATATTTTGGTCGGCTTTGTTACCGGCGGTGTTGTTTTGAGTGCCCTTGGATTGTACCAGCCTTTGGTGGATTTCGCCGGGGCCGGTGCAACGGTGCCGCTGCCGGGCTTTGGGCATATCCTGGCCCAGGGGGCGATCCAGGGCGCAGAGACCAAAGGACTGCTGGGAGCTTTTTCCGGAGGTCTGGAGGCTTCGGCAGTGGGGATAGCAGCTGCAGTAATTTTTGGATATTTGGTGGCGGTGGCTTTTTCGCCCAAAGGGGATTAAGGCTGCCAAAGACTTTCCTAAGTGCATGAAATAGTTTAGGTCGAAAAATCATGATTCTTTGCAACGATTTTTCTCTTGTTCTCGTTGTAGACGACTAACTTCACTTCCATGCAAAAACACGGGTTTCACTGCCAAAACGCGCCATCGTAGCGCGTTGGCGCTCCGCCATCTCCCACCAGGGGACGTGAATCCGTACGCTGCTGAAGCAGCAACGGTTTCGCGCTGGCTCCGCCCGTGTTTTTGCATTCCAGTTCAGTAAGTCGTCTATCAACTCTAACAAAGGAATTATCTTAGCAAAGAATCATGATTTTTATTCCAAAATCTTTTCATGCAGGAAAGTCTGTAACAGTCATACACGTGGTTAAAAAGGAAGAGATTTTACCTCAGACTCCGGTAAATGAGGTAAAATCTCTTTTTAATAAAATAATGGACCTTTTTAATTTATATTTCGTTAATGTATTTAAAAATGGCTAGGGCATCGTTTACACTCATAGCAGAGTCCCAGTGGCCTGTCAGTTTGGCTGCGGTTACGCCCAGTATATATGTCAGTAAAACTGCGGCAGGCAGAAAATATTTTTGGCGGCCAAGTTTGCCCAGGAAATTGTATTCCAAAGTTCCCTTTACCGGGCAGCTGTTGATACAGTTCAGACAGCTGTTGCATTCAGGGCTGGTTACAGTCTTGGCGGAACTGACAATAAGGCGTCCCGGGCAGGCCCGGTCACAGGCGCGGCAATTGGTACATGTGTCAGGATCCCGTTGAATTCGGGCGGGACTAATCCAGGAAATCAGGCCCAGAAGGGCACCATAGGGGCACAAGTACCTGCACCAAAAATGATCTATAAATACCGACATCACAATAAGAAAGGTGAATACGCCAATTCCAACAGCCGAAATATTTAAGAAAAACATCAGCATTTTAACATCTGCCATAATGTTGTAGGGTGAGTACATGAAATTCTGGGCATCCATTGCCGACATCATTACAAAAACGCCGGCGATGAAGAGAAACAACAATACATATTTCAGGCTTCTTAAGATAATATCCAGCCATTTGGGGACGGTGCTTTGTTTTAACCCCACCTTAGCCCGGACCAGACTGAGCAGCTCTTCCAGAAAACCGAAGGGACAAACCCAACTGCAAAAAGATTTCCTGAGCAGCAAAGACATCAAAAGAGCAATCAGCAGAACAGTTAAACCGGCCGGGTGAACCGGGTCAAAAGTGCCTGTGCCTAACCAGGCCCTGAGACCCACTAAGGCGCTTACAGGCATGAAGCCCTCAACACCGGCAGGGCGAAGAGGACTGCCGGCGGCACCGGCGGTTTGTAAAAAGTTGAAGTATTCTATAAATTTCAAGCCGATGTAGATACTGGTCAGAGTAAATAAAATTTGCACTAACCTGCGGGGTTGTAAAAGGGTATTAAATTTCATTAGCGCCGCCACCTCTCTGAGACATGTTAAACAAATCACAATCATGAACAAAACTCTTATGTATCATTTATAATTCTATAGGTATTTTACCAAAATTCAACCAGTTTTTGTTATTAGCTATCTCACCAGAGAATGTGATTTAACTCACAACCAGAATAAATTACGACCTGTAACCGCATAATATCAAGGAGGTGAATAAGTTGCCAGATGCTCGGAGAAAAGTCATTATCATTACCGATGGAGACAGGGTGGCCGGCAGGACTGTTAAAATTGCGGCTAAAAATGTTGGGGCGCGGGTGATTTCATTAACTACGGGAAATCCAACCCCGATCTCCGGGAGAAAAGTTGTCGAACTAATCAAACAAGCCCCTACCGACCCTGTCATCATTATGGTGGACGATAAAGGGACCTGCGGGTTTGGCAAAGGAGAACAGGTTCTCGAGTATGTGGCAAAACACCCTGATATTTGTGTTATCGGGGCAGTTGCAGTAGCCTCCAACACCAGCGGCACAGAGGGCATCAAGGTCGACGAATCAGTTACCAGGGACTGTGCCATAGTAAAGGGACCGGTCGATAAACTGGGTAATCCGGAAAAACGGGGCAACAAATTTCTCGAAGGCGATACAGTTGATATTTTGAGACAGCTCAACATTCCCGTTGTAATTGGGACAGGGGATACCGGTAAAATGGAATTTGCAGACGATTGTTCCCGTGGGGCACCAATCACCACCAAAGCCCTGCTGGAGATAATTAGCAGGAGTGAATGTAATGGCACAAACAACCAGCACCATATTTGATGTCAGTAAAAAATATAACGAAAACCTGAGCATTTTAAAGGAACAGTTAGGTATCGGCAAGAGTTATGATCTCGGGCTGCGGGAATTTGAAATAGGCGGTAAAAAAGCAGCCCTTATTTTTGTGGATGGCTTGATTAAAGATGTGCCTCTGGTAGAAATTATGCAGAATTTTGCCGGCCTGGACAGGGATGATATAGTTCCGGATACCCTGCACAAACTGGTCTCCAGATATGTAACTTATGTTAAGGCCTTGCCGACAGATAAACTGGAAGATGTAATCAGCAAGGTTTTATCAGGTTTTATTGCTTTAATAGTTGACGGGATGCCGGAGATAATTTTAATCGAAGCCAGGCAGTATCCAGGGCGCAATCCTGAAGAACCGGATATTGAAAGAGTTGTTCGGGGGTCACGGGATGGGTTTACGGAAACCATCCTGTTTAACACTGCTCTGATCAGACGCAGAATCAGAGATCCACGTCTGAGAACAGAGATGCTCAGTGTCGGGACAAGATCTAAGTCCGATATTTGTGTTGTTTATCTGCAGGATGTGTCTAATCCTGATCTGGTTGAAACTATAAAAAAGCGAATTAAAGATATAAAAATAGATGGCCTGCCTATGGCTGAAAAGTCTGTGGAAGAATTCATCACCACCAATAACTGGAATCCGCTGCCGCAGGTCCGGTATACAGAACGGCCCGATGTGGCTGCCGTCCATCTGCTGGAAGGCCATGTTCTTGTAATTGTGGATACTTCGCCAAGTGTGATCATTACTCCAACCACATATTTTCACCATGTACAGCATGCCGAAGAATTCAGGCAGAACGCTACGGTGGGAATTTACTTAAGGTGGGTTCGGTTTGCTGGAATCCTGATCTCCCTTTTTCTGATGCCATTATGGTATTTGGCTGCTACACACCCGGAACTGCTCCCAGCCTGGCTAAAGTTTATCGGTCCGTCTAAAATTGCCAAGATTCCTCTGCTGGGCCAGTTTATATCAGCTGAAATTGGCCTGGACCTGATCCGGATGTCTGCTATCCACACTCCATCACCTTTAGCAACGGCTCTGGGTATTGTGGCAGTATTTATGCTCGGTGACGTAGCAATTAGTGTCGGACTTTTCAATCCGGAAGTAATCTTGTACCTGGCTGTATCAGCAATTGGGACTTTTGCCACTCCCAGCTATGAACTGGCCATGGCCAATAGAATGTTCAGGTTTGGGCTGCTGCTGTTAGTCGGTTTATTGGGTTTACCGGGATTCATCCTGGGGATTCTGGGTATCATCCTGCTTTTGGTGTTTACCAGGCCTTTTGGAATTCCATATTTATGGCCTTTGATACCCTTTAACTGGCAGGCCTTAAAAACAATATTGGTCAGATCGCCAGTACCGCTGCAAAACTTCAGACCAAGCATCCTAAAGACCCAGGACCGGACCAGACAACCGGGGTTGAGCCCGGCCAGAAAGCCTGTGAGCCCAACCAAAAGGGAACAGCCGTCTGATCATGAAAGCCAGCACCGCAATGATACTGAAGGCAAAAAGCATTTTGGTCGAACCGGAGGCAAAGTGAAACGAAGTAAGCTTACAATTCGACGGCATTCTAATAACAAATAAGAATGAGAAACGGGTGCGGGCGCGCACCCGATTTTTTAGAAAAATGGGCTGGAGTATAAAATGGGTAGGAGTATAAAAAGTCAATTAAATGTTAATAATTAAAATGGTTAATTTTACTAAATATATAGACAAAAGGAGGTTTCATCTAAAAATGCGGGCTAAAATTGGCATTCCCCGAGCGCTTCTATATTATTACTATTACCCCCTGTGGAAGGGATTTTTTCAGGCTTTGGGGCAAGAGGTGGTAGTGTCTTCCAAAACTACCAAGGCCATAATGGACAAAGGCGTTAAGCAATCAGTTGATGATGCTTGTTTGCCGGTTAAACTTTTTTTTGGACATGTTCTGGATCTAAAAGACAAAGCAGATTATATTTTTGTTCCGCGGATGGTCAGTGTGGAAAAAAAGGCCTATATATGTCCAAAATTTTTAGGGCTGCCTGACATGATCAGGTACAACATCCCTGACTCACCCCAGATTATTGATGTTGCTGTGAACATGTCCAGGAAAGAAAAAAACCTGTATAAGTCCTTTGCTGAAGTGGGTAAGCTCTTTACCAACAACCCGCTGGCGGTCCGCAGGGCATTTCGACACGGAATTGATGAACTCGAAAAGTTTATCAGGTTAAACAGGCTGGGTTTTTTGCCTCATGAAGCCATAGAAAATATGGAGAAGGGATTAGTTACCCAGAATTTTGGGCCTCCTCAATCAGATGGGCTGACAATTGCCCTGATTGGACACGGCTATAACATTTATGATACCTATATCAGCATGGATGTTATAGCAAAATTAAGAGAAATGGGGGTTCGGGTGGTAACCCCGGATAATCTTAAAGAAAGCCTGGTTGATGAAATGGCCGGGCAGCTGCCCAAAAGAATGTTCTGGACTTTGGGTAAAAAAATGATCGGTTCTGCTTTCCATTTCATGGGATCTGAGAGTATTGACGGGATAATTCATGTGGCATCCTTTGGATGCGGTCCCGATTCATTTACCGGAGAAATTATTGAAAGGCATCTGCGCCGTCAGGGCAATTTACCTTTTCTAAACCTTACCGTTGATGAACACACCGGCGAAGCCGGGGTCATTACACGCTTGGAGGCCTTTATTGATATGATCAGGTGGAGGAGTGCCGCACAATGAAAGTAACATTTGCCCACATGGGTCACATGCATATTTGTCTGAAAGCTTTGATAGAAAGTCTGGGTATGGATGTGATTGTCCCTCCGATGCCCAGTAAAAAGACTTTAACTCTGGGGACTCAGCATTCCCCGGAATTTGCCTGCCTGCCCCTGAAGATCAATATGGGGAACTTTATTGAAGCCCATGAATTGGGTGCAGACACCATTCTTATGGCCGGCGGCATTGGACCGTGCCGGTTTGGCTATTATGCCCAGATTGAGCGTGAAATTCTGGAGGATTTAGGTTACAACATGAAAATGGTAGTTCTGGAACCGCCTCAGAAGCATATCTCAGAACTGCTAGTCAAGATTAGGGAAGTGACAGGGGGCAAATCCTGGCTGGATGTAATCAGAGCCATTAAGTTTGCCTACCAAAAAGCTATGGCCGTAGACCAGATAGAGCGGCAGGTGCACTGGGTCAGACCCCGTGAACTGGAACCGGGCAGAATTGAGACAGTTTTTAAAGCTGCTCTGAAGGCAGTTGATGAGGCCAAAAATAAAAAGGAATTGGATCAAGCGGCGGCCCAGGCGGCTTCAGCCATGGAGCAAATTCCGGTGGACCGGACTCGAAAACCGATGCGGATAGGCATAGTCGGTGAGATCTATGTAATGCTGGAGCCTTTTGTCAATCTTGATATTGAAAAGCATTTGGGCAGGCTGGGAGTAGAGGTGGAAAGGTCAATCTACCTGAGTGAATGGATAAATGACCACCTTTTTATGGGGCTCCTGAAAATTAAGGGCAGCAAAGAAGCCCGTAAACATGCCCCGCCTTACATCAATCATTTTGTAGGGGGGCATGGTCAGGAAACAATAGGCAGTACTGTGATGTTTGCCAAACAAAATTACGACGGAGTCATCCAGGTTCAGCCTTTTACCTGCATGCCTGAAATCGTGGCTGAAAGCATTTTACCCACTGTCAGCAGGGACCTGGAAATTCCTACTTTTAGTTTAATAGTTGATGAGCATTCCGGGGATGCCGGGGTGCAAACACGGCTAGAGGCTTTTGTAGACCTGCTGGCCAGAAAAAAGGACCGAAAGGAGTCAGAAGATGCGCGGATACTTAGGAGTTGATGTTGGTTCTGTCAGTACCAACATAGTACTAATGGATGAACAGGAACAAGTAAGAGATAAACTGTATCTAAGAACTCAGGGCCAGCCCATCAAGGCAGTTCAGAAGGGACTTGAATATATTAGGAACAAGATGCCTCAGAATATGGAGATTGGCGGAATAGGCACTACAGGAAGCGGTCGGCATCTGGCCAGTATTATTGTGGGGTCAGATTCGGTCAAAAACGAGATTACCGCCCATGCTGTGGCTGCTTCTAACCTGGTGACGGGAGTTCAGACTGTCCTGGAAATTGGCGGCCAGGACTCCAAGATTATTGTTTTAAGAAATGGGGTAGTTGCTGATTTTGCCATGAATACTGTATGTGCAGCAGGCACAGGTTCCTTTTTGGACCAACAGGCCGGAAGGCTGAACATCCCTATCGAAGATTTCGGAGGCATTGCCCTAAAGTCAAATTCGCCTGTCCGGATTGCCGGACGGTGTTCTGTTTTCGCTGAATCGGATATGATCCATAAACAGCAGATGGGGCATAACCTTTCAGATATCCTGGCAGGACTTTGTGAGGCCCTGGTCAGAAACTATCTAAACAATGTGGGAAAAGGCAAAGAAATATTAGGACCTATTGTGTTCCAGGGTGGGGTTGCGGCAAATGTAGGGATTAAACGAGCATTTGAAAAAGCCCTGAATATAGAGGTCGTCATACCCGAACATTATGATGTAATGGGTGCTGTCGGGGCTGCTATTCTGGCCCGGGATGCCGTCAGGAAATCGGGGCGGACTCAGTTTAAGGGATTCGGAATCGCCGAAGAAAACTTCGCCGCAACCAGCTTCGAGTGCGGAGACTGTCCCAATCTCTGTGAAGTCATCGAAATAACAGTTAATGACCAGGTCATGGCCCGCTGGAATGATAAATGCGGTAAATGGAGCAACGCTCCCAAAACCAGCAAGAAGATTTGCTGACAAAAAATAAAACATACCGCAGAGGGCGCAGAGACGCAGAGTTTAAGAGACAAATGAGGGCCATTAAAACAGCCCTTGTTTGTCTTTCCATAATTATTTTTTACTGACAATAAATATCATCTGTGCTAAAATATGAGTATTATTAGGAAGGGAGTTTAGACGAGATGAGTGAAACCAAGATATTTTTGACAGAAAAGGAGATGCCAACGGCTTGGTACAATGTAATGGCGGACATGCCTAATCTGCCGAAGCCGCCCCTGCACCCGGCCACAAAGCAGCCGGTTGGCCCCCAGGACCTCAGTGCCATATTCCCCATGGAATTAATCAAACAAGAGGTCAGTACAGACCGCTGGATTGAAATTCCGGAAGAGGTTCAGGAAATCTATAAGCTTTGGCGTCCTGCCCCCTTATACAGGGCTCATAGGCTGGAAAAAGCTTTGGATACTCCTGCCAAAATATATTACAAATATGAAGGGGTCAGCCCTGCCGGCAGCCATAAGCCTAATACAGCTATTCCCCAGGCTTATTATAATAAGCAGGCCGGGATTAAACGGCTGTCCACCGAAACCGGAGCAGGACAGTGGGGCAGCGCATTGAGCCTCGCCTGTAAGTTCTTTGGTTTAGAATGTACAGTATATATGGTCAAGGTCAGCTATCATCAAAAGCCTTACCGCCGCATTTTTATGCAGACCTATGGAGCCGAGGTAATTCCCAGTCCCAGTAACCTGACAGAGTCAGGACGGCAATTATTGAACATTGACCCCGATTCTCTGGGCAGTCTGGGTATCGCCATCAGTGAGGCTGTGGAAGACGCTGCTAAACGTGAAGATACCAATTATGCTTTAGGCAGCGTGTTAAATCATGTCATTATTCACCAGTCTGTTATCGGATTGGAAGCCAAAGCCCAACTTGAAAAAGTCGGAGATTATCCTGACGTTGTTATTGGCTGCTGTGGCGGTGGCAGCAACTTTGCCGGCATCTCGTTCCCCTTTGTGCATGATAAACTTGTTAATGGGACCAAGGTAAGAGCAATTGCTGCCGAACCTGCTGCCTGCCCGACGCTGACTAAAGGGAAATTCGCTTATGATTACGGCGATACTGCCGGTATCGTGCCCATACTCAACATGTATACCCTGGGTCATGACTTTATGCCGCCGGGAATTCATGCAGGCGGCCTGCGCTATCACGGGGATTCGACACTGGTCAGCCAGCTTTTCCATGATGGGATTATCGAAGCTAAATCAGCAAAGCAGACTGCCTGCTTTGAGGCAGCTCAGATATTTGCCCAAAGTGAAGGTATTTTACCGGCCCCGGAATCTTCCCATGCCATCAGAGTTGCCATTGATGAAGCTCTCAAATGTAAGGAAGCCGGGGAAGCCAAAACTATTCTATTCTGCCTGAGCGGCAATGGTTACCTGGATCTCCCGTCCTATGACGCTTATGTCAACGGGAAACTCGAAGATATCGAGTACTCTGATGATTTGATTGAAGAATCTTTGAAAAAGCTACCCGTAACGGAGTAAAAAGTGTTTGAAAACTGCCAGCATAAAACGCAGAGTTTAATCTCTGCGTTTCTGTTTGGGAAATAAACGTATACCGTATTACAAGTTATTAATTTTTATGTAAAATAGCTTGACTTCCCGGTCAGTTTGGCAGAAAATAAATGTAAATATATTTTAAACGACCACATGTTTGCGGCCGTTCAGATTTCCGGCTGTAAACTTTTTTTTAGCTTATTTTACTTAATTGTTTTCATACAAGGAGGAGAATTTTATGAGTGGAGAAATCAGCGTTAATCTAATCAGCACGCCAAAGGAAAAACCAAAAGATGAGAACAAACTTGGATTTGGCACGATTTTCACTGATCATATGTTCGTGATGGACTATGAAGTTGGGAAGGGATGGCATAATGCCAAAATAGAGCCTTACGGACCCTTTACTATGGACCCGTCAACAATGGTTCTCCACTATGGACAGGCTATCTTTGAAGGTATGAAGGCATACCGGACTGTTGACGGAAAAGTTAAAATTTTCCGTCCGCGGGATTATCTGGCCAGAATGAACCGTTCGGCAGACGGAGTTTGTATTCCGCACATTGACACCAGGTTTGTCCTGAAGGCCCTGAAAAAACTTGTTAGTATCGATAAAGATTGGGTCCCTGCCAAAGAAGGAACTTCACTGTACATCAGGCCCTTCATAATAGCTACTGATCCTTATGTTGGAGTAAGACCGTCTCATACATATAAGTTTTTCATTATTCTATCTCCTGTTGGTGCCTATTACCCGGAAGGATTTAAGCCTGTCAAAATCTGGGTAGAGACAAAATATGTCAGAACTGTCAAAGGGGGAATCGGCTTCGCCAAGACGGCGGCTAATTATGCGGCCAGTCTTAAAGCGGCTGAAGAGGCTCACGAAAAAGGTTATACCCAGGTGCTCTGGCTGGATGGTGTTGAGAGAAAATATATTGAAGAAGTGGGCACTATGAATATTGCCTTTATGATCGATAATAAGCTGGTTACTCCTGACTTGGGTGGCAGCATTCTGGGTGGTATGACCAGGAACTCTGTGATTCAGCTGGCTAAGAGTTGGGGCCTGGAAGTTGTTGAACGGCCTATTACTATTGACGAGGTATATGAAGCTAATGAAAAGGGCATTCTGCAGGAAATCTTCGGGACCGGTACAGCCGCCGTTATTTCACCGGTTTCGGCCCTTAACTGGGCCGGAAATCTAATGATTCTTAATAATGGCGAGGCCGGTGAGACTTCTCTGAAGCTGTATGATGAAATTACCGGAATCCAGTACGGTAAATACCCTGATAAGTTTGAATGGATGGAAGAAGTCGAATAGAGTATACATCAAGAAATGAGTTGTTCCGGATTCCGGCTATCAGCGGCAGGCTTAATTTTTTTAAGTCTGCTTTTAAATTTTTTTCAAGCTTTTACTTTTTTTCAAGGGTATTTTGTTATACAGAAAATGTGAGATTTCTAAGTTGTTCTTTATGATGTAAATCACATCTATGTAAATTTCATTGGGTATAATAAAAAGAAAAGGGGGAATGGAAATGAAAGGTAATTGTCAAACAACTGCTATGGGTATTTTGCCCCATAAAGACATAAACGAAGCCATGAAACTGGCTTTCAGTGTGGATATACCATTTTGGCCGCAGATTCCGCACTTTGATTTTTATGAAGACATGTATGTCCAGGTGACAGAGAATTTTCCCGGAATTACGGTTGATGATGTAAATGAGAAGATTATTTTTAATACTGAAAAGTTTTATGAAGAGCTTCCTAATTATGTGGAAAACTATGATAATGATGATTTTTACAGGATTGCCGGAAGGTATTCGGCAGTTTACCGTACCTTCCTGAATGACCCACGCATTAAGAACTATCCTATTATCAGGGGGCAGTCCATTGGACCGGTGAGTTTCGGCCTGAAAATTGCCGACGAGAACAAAAAGCCCATCATATATAATGACGAAGTTAAAGGGTTCTTATATGAGTTCCTGGCTAAGAAAATCAATGTTCAGCGCCGGGAATTAGCTGCAATTAACCCCAATGCTTTTGTATGGCTTGATGAACCGGGACTTGAGTTCATTTTTGGTTCATTCACCGGTTATCCGGCCGAAGTTGCCAAAAATGAATACCGCGATTTCCTGACCCAACTGGAAGGCCCCAAGGGGGTTCACCTGTGCGGAAATCCTGACTGGTCATTTTTATTGGACTTGAATCTTGATATTCTTTCTATTGACCATTTAACAAATGGTGAAATCTTCGTAAAATATATCGAACAAATCAAAAATTTTCTCGACAGAGGCGGTATTATAAGCTGGGGCATTGTACCAACAATGACTAAGGAATTTGATCAGGAATCAATCGATAGTTTAATTGCTAAACTTGAAGAGATGTGGAATTATCTTGATGCGCACGGAATATCCAAAAAACAGGTATTAAGCCAGGCCTGGCTTGCCCCGGCCAGATGCTGCCTGGTAAATTTGGATGGTAACGACACCGTAGAAAAGGCCTTTAGATATCTGAATGATGTTTCCCGACAGATTAGAAATAAGTATGATCTGGATTAACACTTTCGGCTATTTGACTATCTATTGTATATATGTTAAAATTTATTGAATTTTGTTGTTACATTTGTGAATTATGTTAATAAAATCATGCGGGAGGGGACATTTCATTGAAGTTGCACGGGACTATGCAGGTAAGCCAAAAGGGACACTTGGAAATAGGCGGTTGCGATTTGGTTGACCTGGTAAAACAATTTGGCAGCCCGCTTTATGTAATGGATGAACAACTAGTCAGGGATAACTGCCGGAACTATTACGAATCCTTTACCGGTACATATCCAAATTCCCAGGTGATTTATGCCAGTAAGGCATTTTTAACCACGGCTATGTGCAGTCTGATTGAATCAGAGGGGCTGGGCCTCGATGTTGTGTCCGGCGGAGAGTTATACACTGCCCTTAAAGCAGGCTTTCCGGCGGAAAATATATTTTTTCACGGTAATAACAAAACCATTGATGAATTAAAACTGGCCATTGATTCTAAGATAGGCAGATTTGTTGCTGATAACCTTTTTGAGATGGAAAATCTAAACAGGTTAGCCGGTGAAATGCATACCAAAGTTGATATTTTGATTAGGATTACCCCTGGAATCGAGGCCCATACCCACGAGTATATTCAAACAGGGCAGATTGATTCCAAATTCGGTTTAGTCATGAGTAATGGGCAGGCCCTGGCAGGAATCAAGGCAGCCCTGGGAATGGAGAATATCAATTTACGGGGTCTGCACTGTCATATTGGCTCACAAATCTTTGAATTGGAGTCATATCAACACGCAGCAGAAGTGATGATGGATTTCTTGGATGAAGTATACCAGGCAACCGGGCATAGATTTGAGGAATTAAACCTGGGTGGCGGGTTTGGAATTTATTATGTCTCAGGTGACAAACCCGGAAGTGTGAAAGCATATGCAACTCTCGTAATGGAGACAATAAAGAGGAAGGCAGAAGAAAAAAGGTATCCGATGCCTAAAATAATTGTTGAACCCGGTCGTTCAATTGTCGGTGAAGCTGGTACAACGCTGTATACCATCGGTTCTGTCAAGGATATCCCGGGTGTGAGGAAATATGTGGCTGTTGACGGCGGAATGACAGATAATCCGCGGCCGGCTTTGTACCAGGCCAGATATGAGGCCGTGGTAGCCAATAAAGCGAACGAAACAAAGGCTGAGGAAGTGTCAATTGCCGGGAAATGTTGTGAATCCGGAGATATGTTGATCTGGGACCTGAATGTTCCGGCTGTTGACTCTGGAGATATTTTGGCTGTATTCTGCACCGGTGCTTACAACTATACCATGTCCAGCAATTATAACAGGCTGGCCCGTCCAGCGGTGGTCTTTGTCAGAGATGGCCAGGCCGATATCGTCGTGCTGAGAGAAACCTTGGAGGATTTGGTCAGACACGATGTCATCCCGGAAAGAATGTGTGGAAAATGTAAACCACTATCGGTTGTTGGCAAAGGATAATTGTGGATATTGGGTCAGACAAAAAAATAGTAGGCGATTTTGTGTTTTATTTGCAAAAAATAGTATACATCTTTTTGCCCTTAAGCTATACTATTAGTAAGCTCACATAATAAGGTTCTTTATCCCCTCTCAAATTCCAACGGTTTAAGGGGACGGGTTTGAAGGAAATTTCCTTATATCGTTTGGGCAAAGATTATTGAGGAGGGTTTTTTAAATGTATCAAGACAAAACTTTAACATGTCGTGACTGTGGTGAGGATTTTACTTTCTCTGCATCTGAGCAGGAGTTCTATGCCGAGAAAGGTTTTGCTAACGAACCAGGACGCTGCCCTGAGTGCAGGGCTAAGAGGAAGCAAAACAACCGCAACAGCGGTGGTGGCTTTGGTGGCCGTCGTGAGCGTGAAATGCACAGTGCAGTTTGTTCTGCCTGCGGCTGTGAAACTCAGGTGCCGTTTAAGCCAAGCGGTGACAAACCGGTCTACTGCCGGGAGTGCTTCAACAACCAAAGAAGTAGATACTAATAAGTGCCGATGGTTACGGCTTAATTTGGAAACTTGCTGAATATACCTTAACCGATACGGAAAATTAACAAGAGAGACAATACCTAAATGGTATTGTCTCTCTTGTTAAAAGGCTTTCTCATATTGATTTTACACTATTTTTCTGTGCCTTCAAAAAACTTTTTTATTTTAAGTAATTATGAATAAGTCTCTTAATAATCCTTTGGGCTTCATCAATACCAGACATTTCAATTAAGTGATTATAATCCGCAATTTCATCACCTGTAAAAACAATAGATATTATCCGTTGATAATTTCCAGCGATGTGCTCGTAATTCTCTGGATAGGCCCAGAAACACTTTACACAAAAAGCCTCGTCTTTTACAGTCCAGTTCTTGCAGTGTTCGCACGTCCAAGATTTTGCCCGATTGGCAGATGGAGAGAGGAGCATATACAACTCAATGTTACTTTCAGTTTGCTCACCACCTATTTCATAAGGTATACGATGATCTACCTGTAACAAGTTCTCATTAATTTGTTCAGCATATATAAAACATTTTGCACCATATTTCTCAATTAAAGCTTGTTTGAGAACTTTTGATAGTACTGTTCTTCCGGCCGCCTTGGATAATGCATTTGAAATATCAGCAGGATCTCCGAATTTATAGGCAGCAATATTTCTTCCATCTGTTCCAATAACCCGAAAAGTTACAAGCGGAATTCCATATTCTCTGACATCCCGAACTGCACGCGGTGGATGATTATACCCATAGACATCTTTGAGTTCCTGTGATGTGATAAATCCGTGCTCTAAAATATGTTGAATCACTGTGCGAGGTCGCTTTGCTTCAACTGAATTTAATAAATCAATAAATTCTTTTGAGTAATCGCCTGTCATATTGCGCCCTCCAATAATGTCATTTGCTTGGGAATAGTACCTATCATTTCAGCCAAATTTTCGCTTACATATAAGGCTTCATAAGTAGTATGCCTTTTGCCAAGCAAAGTGGCTTGAGTTGATAATCCCGCATTAAGAAGAATTTTACGGCACTTTAGATTTCTTGGTAAATCATTTCCATATTCTCTACCGCCGCACTCTCCGTCATAGCTAATTAAAAAATCAACATGTTTTTTATTTAAAGTTTCGATTGTTTTGGAAAAATCGTCAAAATTAACACCAGAAAAATATCGATTATCTCGAGTATTTGATACCCCTTGATATGGAGGGTCCATATATACCAAATCTCCCGGTTTTGCCATATCAATAATATCATGATAATCAAGGGCGGAAAAAACAGTTTTTCCTTTGAGTAAGGAAGATATCGCATAAACATTTTTCGCTATGTTTTTTGGGCTGGTCCCATGCCTGCGCTTATCTGGAGACTGATTAAAATTTCCGTTTTTTCCATATCGCACTGCCCCTTTCACACACCGAGCAAGCAAATATAACATATTAGCACAAGACTGTTCACCAGAATTAAAGCAATTTCTAACATAATAATAATGTTCAATGTGACCGCCGGGATATTCAAATTGTTCTTTCCACTTTTCTGTATATGTTATAACAAGTTCTGATGGGTTATTAATTGCCATTTGCAGAAGTTTAACAATTGCCTCATTAATATCATTAATATAGTACTGCTTTGCGCGTTTTTCCTTCGCAGTTGCAATGGTGATTGCCGCCATTCCTGCAAATGGTTCAATTAACCGATTGAAATTGGTTGGCAAATAGTTCAAAATCTGAGGAGCCAGTATTCTCTTAGACCCTTGATACTGAACTATGTGAGGTATTCTTCCATTCATATGTCCACCCCTTCATTTTCAATTTCCATAATATCCGAAATGTCACAATGTAAAGCCCTGCATATCTTTAACAAAATGTCTGTTGTAACATTCTCTCCTTTACCTAGCTTTGCGATTACAGATGTACTCACTCCTGCCGCCAATCGCAAATCCTTTTTATTCATTTTTCTATCAATTAATAATTTCCAGAGTTTGTTATAACTTATCGCCATTTCGGTACCTCTCTCCGCAAAAAATACGTTTTATATAGTATATCGGGTTATTAGACGATAATCAATAGAAAATCTGTTATCGCGAAAATATTTTCTGCTAATTCGCATTGATTCCATCTCTGATCGACAAATCACCAGCCGTGAGAGAAGGATTTTTTGCCGTCTTAATGAATCCTAGTTTCAGGTGGAAATAGTAGCCCTCGAACCTAATGAATTCCAAAAAGCACCAACTGAAAAAGAAACGGAGTTCCCGCACGTCCGCAGGCGGCGAAGGCTGCAGGTAAGTTTCGCTGGCAGAAAGAGCGAAACGTGAGGCGGCCATCTTGTTAGGAATGCCTACTGAGCCGTCAAGTTCGGGGACGCCGGATTGCTGCCGGAGCTTTACAGCTAGATGACTAGCGTGACTTTACTAAACGATTAGCCAAAAATAGCCTTAAACCCAGTTACGACAAGCACTAGCAGACACGCAACATGTATAAACTAATGGCTTACCNAGTTGTTTGGCATAATTAATTAGTCTATACAATATAATGGCTAAAACACTAGGAAAATAGGCGCTTGTAGTATTACTTTAGTAAAGTCACGCTAGATGCCGCCCAGGGAAGCCGGAGCAAAGGGTCATACAGGATCTCGTCAAAGTAATTTTTTATTGAGGAATGGTAGGTGATACAAAGTTTTGCTGGCTTTTTTCCTTTGGAACTGATATGATTAAATAAAAAAGGTTCCAGTGCAAAGGAGCGTATATGCCAGTACAAACTGAATTGCATTCTTTATGGGTCCGCATTATTCGGCCTGATGAGGAATCACGATGGAATGAATTGATGAAAACATACCACTACTTGGGATTTAGACAACTTGTGGGTGAATCCATTAAGTATGTGGCAGAAATCAACGGTGAGTGGGTGGCCTTGATGGGATGGGGCACAGCCGCGTTTAAGTGCGGAGCTCGCGATGAATGGATTGGCTGGTCCAGAGAGCAACAATGGAGTCGGCTTTTATATGTGGCTAACAACTCGCGATTTCTAATTCTCCCAAGCGTTAAGATTCCAAACCTCGCCTCTAAGATTCTGTCTGTTAACGTGAAAAGGCTGTCTTCTGATTGGCAGAAGGTTTATGGTCACCCGATTGTACTGGTGGAAACGTTTGTCGACCACTCGCGTTTTAAAGGAACGTGTTACCTTGCAGCAGGATGGGTTCGCCTAGGTCAAACCCGTGGGTTTGGTCGAAATGCGGGTCAGTATTACTATCATGGAAAAACGAAGACGGTTTTCGTCCTGCCGTTACAAAGGAAAGCTAAGCAGTGGTTATCCGCTCCTTTTCTGGTGCCGGAATTGAGTGGAGGACCAATAGCGATGATAGATTTAAATAAAGCAAACTTGGAACGTCCTAACGGTTTATTGGACCGATTACAGCAATTAAAGGATCCCCGTAAACCCCGTGGTGTTAGGCACAGTATGCTCTCAACCATTGCGATAGCGATTTGTGCTGTATTGTCTGGTGCCCGTAGTTTTATAGCTATCGGGGAATGGTCTGCTGATTTGTCACAGGAGTTGCTTCGTAGATTCGGTTGTCGCTTTCATCCGGAAAAACGCATCTATATACATCCCAGCGAACCAACTCTGCGTCGCCATTTACAAAGCATTGATGCTGAGAAGCTAGATGAAATTATAAATGGATGGTTGGCAGAGCAAACGGACCCGGATGCAATTGCCGTTGATGGAAAAATCCTCAGAGGGGCAAAAGATATTGATGGAAGACAAGTACATCTCATGTCGGCAATCTTGCATAAAGAAGGCATTGTCGTTTCCCAGAGACCAGTTAACAACAAGACTAACGAGATTACAGAGTTTCAATCGTTGTTAGACCCCTTGGATTTAAAAGGCAAGGTAGTAACAGCCGATGCTCTGCATACTCAAGTGGAACATGCTAAATATCTTAAGAATGAAAAAGAAGCTGATTATTTCTTTACAGTTAAGGGCAATCAAAAAACTATTTTGCGCTCCATCGAAGATTTAGACGATGAAGATTTTTCCCCCTGAGTACAGCACAGTCGACAAGGGACATGGCCGGATTGAAGTGCGTAAAATCCGGACCAGCACTGCGCTTAATGATTACATTGATTTCCCTTATGCTGCACAGGTTTGTCGAATTGAGCGCATCACATACCGGCTGGATGGAGTGTTGCTTCGCAATGAAGTTGCCTATGGAATAACAAGTTTAACTCCTGAACAAGCCGATGCCAAGCGGCTGCTATCCTTAAATCGTGGTCATTGGTGTATAGAGAATAAGTTGCATTGGGTAAGGGACGTTACCTTTGACGAAGACCGTTCACAGGTTAGAGTGGGTCAAGGGCCAAGAGTAATGGCAACACTTCGCAATTTAGCCATTAGTCTGTTTCGGTTGCATGAAGTTAAAAATATAGCACGGGCTCTTCGCAAATGTAGTTGGAATGCGGAAAATGCGTTAAATTACATTGGGCTATAAAAAATAAACCGACAAAAACCTAAAATTCAATTTAAGGACATTCTAAAAAATGACTTTGACGAATTCCTGAAGGGTCATACCTGCTGGCTTCTCGACATTGGCAAAATATGATATAATATTTCGGTAACAGCCTAAGGAGGGACGTTATGGAAATTATTGTCAGCCATAATAATACTGATCTCGATGGTTTGGCATCTATGATAGCGGCTAAGAAACTGTATCCTGATGCTTTTCTTGTATACTCAGGCAAGCTTAACAGGAATGTCAGGGAATTTATGGCTCTGCATAAAGATACCTTTAGCTTTTCTTTGACCAAAGAGGTGCCTCTGAAAGATGTTACCAAGTTGATTTTGGTTGACACCAAAATCGTCTCCAGAATTGGTGATGTGCGCTCTGTGTTAACGAACCCAGAGCTTGAAATACATATTTTTGACCATCACCCTAAAAATGATAATGATATTACAGGCCATTTTAGTGTGGTCGAACCTATTGGAGCTACAACAACTTTGCTGGTTGAAATGATGAAAGAACGTGATTTGCCTGTCAATTCTCTGGAAGCAACAATATTTGCTTTGGGAATCTACGAGGACACTGGTTCTTTGACTTTTACAACAACCACGCCCAGGGATGCGGAAGCAGTGGCTTATCTGTTAGCCAAAGGGGCAAAATTATCTGTGGTGGCTGATTTTATAGACCGGCCTTTATCTGACCGGCAGAAAAGCCTGCTTAATTCTTTGATTGTCTCATCTGAAACATTAGATATTAACGGAGTCAAAGTTTTAATTACGCGCGGGGAAACGGAAGAATACGTGGGCGGCCTGGCTTTGCTGGTGCATAAATTGGTGGAGGTGGCCAATATTGATGTGGCCATTGCCGCAGTTTTGATGGATGACAGAGTCCATGTGGTGGCTCGGAGTAAACAGGATACAGTAGATGTTGCCCAGGTGCTTTCCCGCTATAACGGCGGCGGTCATGCCAGTGCCGCTTCGGCAACTGTTAAGGACATCAGGGTAGATGACATTATCGCTGACCTGAAGAACATTTTGCATGAGTACGTCAGACCTGAAATTGTGGCTGAAAATATTATGTCTGCCCCTGTAAAAACTGTGCCGTTAGATAAGACTGTGGAAGAAGCCGGCAAAATCCTGCTGCGGTATGGTCACAGCGGCCTGCCTGTGGTTGATGATCTGGAAATGGTGGGCATCATCTCGCGCAGGGATATTGACAAGGCCAAGCAGCATGATCTGGGCCATGCTCCGGTCAAAGGGTTTATGTCCCGCAGGGTGATTACCGTTTCCAGACAGACTACGATACCGGAGATTCAGCATCTGATGATCGAACATAATATTGGCAGACTGCCGGTTATAGAAGATGGCAGAATTGTCGGGATTGTCTCCAGAACAGATGTACTGAGAACATTACATGGAGAAAATTATCCGGATAAGTATGAACGGGTATTTAATCATGCCCGGTCCAACATGGGGACCCAATTTGAAAATGTCACAGAACTAATGATCCGCAATCTACCGGTACACATTCGGGATCTCTTGGGCCAAGTCAGTTTCCTGGCTGATAGAGAAGGATATTGTGTCTATGTGGTCGGCGGTTTTGTGCGGGATCTGATTTTAGGCGTAGAGAACCTGGATATTGATTTGGTGGTTGAAGGTGATGGCATTGCTTTCGCCCGTTCTTTGGCCGGTTTTTTATGCGGCAAAGTCAGGGTCCATGAAAAATTCGGGACAGCCATGGTTATTCTGCCTGATAAATTCAGAATAGATGTGGCCAGTGCCAGGACTGAATACTATGAATACCCCGCCGCCCTCCCAAGAGTGGAAGTATCTTCGCTGAAGCAGGACCTTTACCGCCGCGATTTTACCATCAATGCCATGGCTGTCCTGCTGAGTGAAAAAAACTTTGGCTGTCTGATCGATTATTTTGGCGGCAGACGTGATTTAGAAGAAGGAATTATCAGGGTTCTGTATAATCTAAGTTTCGTAGAGGATCCTACCAGAATTTTGCGGGCAGTGAGATTTGAGCAAAGATATAATTTCCGGATCGAGAGCCAGACATTGAGCCTGGCCCAAAATGCCATTAAAGCCAAAATGCCGGCTAAATTATCTGGTGATAGAATCAGGGAGGAACTAAAGCACATCTTGGGTGAAAATTCGCCTGCCGGTGCTGTTTTAAGAATGAAAGAACTCAATATCTGGCCCTATATCCTGCCCCAGGCCGATATCGAGGAAGAAACAGTAGCAATCCTCAAAAACATTCCGGCATCTATAGAATATTTTAAGGATATGCACGTGCATGCCATCAATAGCTGGATTATTTATCTGGGTGCCTTGGTCAGACTTTCCGGCTGTCAGGCCGCAGATGTCAATGAAAGGCTAAAACTGACCAAGGACGAGCAAAGAATTTTACGGGAAATTCTTTGCTGTTATGAAGAGACAGTGGAGCAGCTATCTTGTCCCAGACCAATGAAAATGAGTGAAATCGCTGCGGTTTTAAGAAAAATCTCAGTGGAAGCTTATATATATATCCTGGCCGGCTCACCAACTCAGGCTGTCAAAGAAAGACTGAAAAACTACCTGGCCCGGTCCAGACACAATAAACTCCAGATAAATGGGGAAGATATTAAGAAACTTGGTTTTAAGCCTGGACCGCATTTTAAAACAGCACTCGATGCAGTCAGGGATGCCAGACTGGATGGACTGATTCGGACCAGGGAAGAGGAAATTTCCTTTCTCAGTGAATTTATGGAAGGTAAAGAAAGGGGCTAAATAAATGCCTTATTTTGATTTGCAAGGTATGCTGTTAACCCTCCCGGCACTGCTGGTGGGTTTGACATTACATGAGTTTGCCCATGGCTATGCGGCTTATCGCCTGGGCGATCCGACTGCTAAAAACTTAGGACGGCTTTCTTTTAATCCTATCAAGCATTTAGACCCATTAGGGGCCCTGTTTCTATTGATTTTTCATTTTGGCTGGGCCAAACCTGTACCGGTTAACCCTTTGTATTTCAGAGGAGACAGGCAGAAAGGGATGATGTGGGTATCACTGGCTGGACCGGTAACAAACCTTGTGATTGCTTTTGTTACAGCACTGATATGGAAAATAATAGAACCCAGCGAATATATCATTGTGGGCATATTGTTTTATCTCTTTACTATAAATATCATCCTGGCAGTGTTTAACCTTATCCCGGTACCGCCTTTGGATGGTTCAAAAATCCTGGCCGGGATTTTGCCGAGCAAATATATGCATGTGATTTTTAATCTTGAAAAATATGGCTATATAATATTAATTTTGCTGATGTTTACCGGAGTGACAGGCATGATCCTGACACCTCTGGCCAAATTGGTTGGACTTGGGATTACCGGCCTTTTACAGGTGGAATCATTGAAACAGATTATTATGATGAGCTTTAGATAGAATCGATCTTTAGAATGATACAGGAGGAATGTTAAAGATGAGCAAGGGCACTATACTTAGCGGAATGAGGCCGACAGGGCGGTTACATATTGGACACCTGAGTGTTTTGGAGAACTGGGCCAGGATGCAGGATGATTACAATTGTTATTTCATGGTTGCTGACCTGCATTCCCTGACAACCAAGTTTGATGAGACGGAGAATTTGCCCCACGATGTAAGGCAGATGGTGTTGGATTGGCTCGCTTGCGGCATTGACCCAGTGAAAAGTGCGGTATTTGTGCAGTCGGCAGTCAGGGAACATGCCGAACTTCATCTTTACTTTTCCATGAGTACTCCAATAGCCTGGCTGGAACGTTGTCCCACATATAAGGACCAGGTTGTGCAGTTCGGCAAGCAGGGCAAGGATATTACAACTTACGGCTTTTTAGGTTATCCGCTGCTGCAGGCGGCTGATATACTGGTATATTTGGCTGATACGGTTCCTGTAGGTGAGGACCAGCTTCCTCATATTGAGATGACCAGAGAAATAGCCCGGAGATTTAATTTTCTTTATAAGACAGATTTATTTCCTGAACCCAAGGCCCTTCTGGGGCGCTTTCCCTTAGTACCGGGGATTGACGGGCGGAAAATGAGTAAGAGCTATCACAATGACATTGCTATTTCTGCTGATAGTGCTGAGGTCAAAAAACAGGTCAATTCGATGGTCACCGACCCTGCCCGGGTGAGGCGGGACGACCCCGGTCATCCTGAGGTTTGTGTAGTTCATAAATACCAGGAGATTTATAACAACAATTTGCTGGAATATATTGGGGAAACCTGCCGCAGTGCGGAACGTGGGTGTGTTAACTGTAAGGGCGAACTATTTGAAATCGTTGAAGCTATGCTGAAACCGATTAGGGAGCGAAGAGCCAAATATGAAGACAATTCCTATGGAGCACTGCGTGAATACCTCCTGGCTGTTAGAAATGCCGGAACAGGAGTGCCTGAAATGAAGCGCACCCGTGGTGTTGAGGATAATTCAGGTGAACGTAATGCTGATCTAGTCGTTGAAAAATTCAAGGAATTTTCAGCAATAGCTAACCGAAAGGAAAAAAATTATCTGCGGGAGATTGGTCAGGAAATTATCAATGATTATCTTAATGGGTCGGTTAACCTGACGGAGGTTGATGACATTCTGGCCTGCAGGATGGACCTGGTAGGACTTGTCTTGTTAAAAGGCGCGGAACGGGCGCAGAGGACAGCCGGCCAAACTGTAGCCCAGGTGCGGCAGGTCATGAATTTGCAATATTAAGGGGTGAAGCCTTTTGGCTTACCAGATAAAATTAGAGGTTTTTGAAGGGCCTTTTGATTTGCTGTTTCACCTCATAGAAAAAAACGAGGTTGACATTTACGATATTCCAATTGCCAGAATAACTGAGCAGTACCTGGAGTATGTTTCGATGATGCAGATGCTTGACCTGGAACTGGCCAGTGAGTTCCTGGTGATGGCCGCCAACCTCTTATCAATTAAAGCCAGGATGCTGCTGCCCAAACCGCCGGTATCAATTGACGAGACCGACGACGAATTTGACCCCAGAGAAGAATTGGTAGAAAAATTGCTGGAATACAAGAAATTCAAATTGATGGCCGGTTTTCTTCAGGAAAAAGAGATTTTTATGAACAAGGTCTACACCAGAACTAATGATGAAGAAATGTTTTGCCACCTATTTAGTGAGGAGAACCCTCTGGAAGGCATCAGCATGCAGTCCCTGATTTCAGCTCTGCACGAGGTGTTGGACAGAGCCGGCGAAACTGAGCTGAAGGGGGAGATCCCCAGAGAGGAAGTTTCCATAAAAGATAAGATGAAGGAAATAATGCGCCGGCTTTTTTTCCACAACAGGAGTGTTGCCTTTAGAGACCTATTTAAGCCTGCTGTTTCCAGGGTAGAGATTATTGTGACATTTTTAGCCATCCTGGAGTTGATTAAATTAGGTAAGATTAAGGCTTACCAAGCTAAGGCTTTCGGGGATATCATGATTTACGGCCGGGATAATGAAGAAGCCATTGATTCCTAAAGGGGTGTAAGCATGGGTATGATGTTTCCCAGTGAAACAAAATCGATTCTGGAATGCCTACTTTTTGTCAGCAAGGAACCCTTGACTTTGAAAACTCTGGCCCAAATAGTTGAAATGCCGGAAGTGGACATTAAGGCAATGATGGATGAATTGGTTCGGGAGTACCACACAGGGCGGGGAATCACTATCCAGATTGTGGATAACGGGTACCAGTTTTGTACCCGGCCTGAGTTTGCATATTATATCGAAAGATTGTACAAGCCGCAGAATTCTTACGGTTTGTCCAAAGCAGCCCTGGAAACCCTGGCTATTATTGCCTATAAACAGCCTATTACCAGGGCTGAGGTGGAGGCTATCAGAGGAGTCAAAGTTGACAGTTCCATCGGTACCCTGGTGGACAAAAATCTGGTCAGAGAAGTGGGTAGAAAAGAAGGTCCCGGGCGCCCGATACTATTTGGTACAACACCTAATTTTCTCAGATACTTTGGCTTGGAAAACTTATCAGAGCTGCCCGATCCCATTGATTTTGCCGCCGGCCAGGAGAATGCGGAACAGATGGAAATAGAGGGTGGGGAGTGAAGGGTGTGACGAGTGGAGAGTGGGGAGTGAGTAAGACCTTCATGCCGCTGGCGCGGCACTCACTCTCTGCTTCTCTGACTATTCTCTCCTTTTAATCTCTGCGTCATATTTTCTGCCCTTCATTCGAACTTTTTTTATTTTATCGGCGTTTATCCGCGGCTCACCACCATTTTTTAGAGAGGTGTTTATAATGGATTTTACTCAAGTGAAAAATATTGCTATTGTTGGACTTTCCGATGACCCGAAGAAAGCCAGTTACCGGGTGGCAGATTACTTACAGCAGAAGGGATTTAAGATTATACCTGTAAATCCGACTATAGAAACGGTCCTCGGGGAAAAATCGTATTCTGATGTTGCTTCTATACCTGAGTCAATTCAGGTGGATGTTGTTGATTTTTTTCGCAAACCTGAAGCGGTCAAGCCTTATGTGGAACAGGCTGTATCCCGTGGCGGCATAAAGGGGATCTGGATGCAGGAAGGGGTTGTCAATGAAGAGGCGGCAACTCTCGCCCGGGAGCATGGGATGGAAGTGGTTATGGACAAATGTATGATGAAAAAGCACAAGAAGTTTTTGGGTATAGAAGATACGGAAGAAAAAAAAGAAGAATTATAAAAGATAACGCAGTAGAGCGCAGAGATTTAGAAACGCAAAGAATTACGTGCCGATAATTTGGCTTAAGCAGAACGTGAGTGTAAATTAAAAAAGTCATACTTACGATAAAGTACCTGATAATCGTATATCAGGAAGAAGGGCTAGCCACTGAGAAAATTGGTAATCAATGGGCGCCAACTTAAAACCTTTTTTGCAGGAGTGGTCTATGAAATCAAAAAGTATGTTTGTATTATTCTTTCTGGTTTTCAGTATTTATTTTATCTTTAGCCTACAGCCGACCCCAAATGAATCAAAATATCCTCTTGGCGGACATTCATTTGAAAACGGTAAGAAAATATCTCTTAGCGCAAGCGGATACGATTTTAAGAGGTTGTACACCGGGGAAAAGCAATATCAACTAATGGATAAACAGTGGTTTAAATGGGAAGTCAGTAAAAACAGAAAAACGATTGGCTACATTACAATAACCCAGGATGCTGTATATAACGGCGACTTCTATTATCTCGCCAGGTATGAACCTCTCACCGATTCAAAACAGCCTTTTATCTTAAACATAACTTTAAGCGGTTCAACCAGTCCCTTCTATGAGAATCATGCCGAGTATCCCAAGGGTATTGACATGACAGAATCGGTCTGGCAGGGCCGGCAGTCTGCCCGCGCCCATCTCTCCAAATATACCGCAGTAGTGGAAAATAAGCAGTATTCCATGTGGATGAGTCTGGCCTATGTCTATCGGCAAAGAGAACGTGGCGTCCTTGAAGAGTTATATAATAAAGTACTGCCGATCAGAAATGACAACAGAGGAAACTTTTCCATCTATTTTCCGCAGCATAAGGGAACTGTCAGTGAGCAGTGGTCTGTGGTATCCGCTTCCCCGCTTATTGACTGGAACCATAAACTTGCCCAAACCAATCTTAGGATGGCAGACCTAAACAGGGCCCGTAAATGGTCGGAAGACGGAATGTATTTTATCACTCCCACCACCTATGTCCCCTACGCCCCCAACTTCTTCTGGCGCATTCCGGCCCAGTACGTCGGCGAACTTTTCATCCGAAGCGAAGGCGCCCGGGTATTCGAAACCTTCGGAATTGTTTCCATGTATACTGCCGTTAATACCCTTAACAAGGACGGATACTGGGCATCAACCCCAAGAAGCACCATGCTGTACGATGATTATAAGATTGACGGTGGGTTCTACGATACCCGTTTCAATACAGACACTGCACTCTTCATGATAAGGGCCTATAATAAATTTAAGGATCAGGATGCCTTAAATGTTGCTAAAACATATGGCGGGTTCCTGATTAATTATATGAAAACCCACAGTTTTAAAACAAAAAACGGAGGACTATTAGTATGCGACTATGGAAATTTTGAGACTCCATTGATAAAAACACATATGAAATGAACTTCCTTTATGAAATGTATCTGGCTACTGACGATACCGCCTATCTAGAAAATGCCGATAGTATTAAGTTAGCCGTGAAAGACACAGTATATAACTGGAATAAGCCAGACGGAGACCTACATTATGCCCGTCTTTTGGACGGTACATTTGGTAAACAGGACTACCCCACACTAACCTTGAAAGACCTACGATATAGCCAATACCTCATTAAAAAAACTACCGGACAGGATGACATTGACTTCTGGCGGCTTATTAGTTGGAAGGAACAATACAACAAGAATCATGGAATTCCTCTCTATTAGGAACGCAAAAAGGATAGAATCTTTGAATGCAGGAAAAGGGAAAGAACATGATCTTATTGAGGAGAAGTGATAAGAAAAGTTTGGTTTGATGAAGCAAATCTGGAATCGTATAATTATTAGCAAAATGTTAAAAACTAAAACATTAATGGAAAGCTACACCGTAAAGGATGATTTGTTTGCTCGGTTTCGGATTTAATCTTTTGCTGCTGGCGGTTGGTTTTGTCTGTATGCTGTTTGTGCGGGTCAGGTTTGAAGTGGCTTATCAGAGGCGGGGAGAAAATGACCATCTCAAAGTTGAAATGACAGCTCTTTGGGGGTTGATCAGATATAAGACAGAAGTTCCAATTATCGATTTGGACCAATATTTTTTAAAACCCTTTTTAAAATTTGAAGCAGATATCGAAACTATTGTTTCACATCCGATTGATGAAGCAGGGATGATTGTAAAAGTGCCTGTTCTCCTGATTCTGAGGAAACTGCCAATTTACATAAAAAACGGGATAAATTATTTTAATCGATATCAGACGGCCCTGCGCAGGTTTTGCAAAGCCATCCGCTGTCACAGGCTGACCTGGACTACCATGATTGGTTTGGGGGATCCTGCTTATACCGGAATGGTGTCAGGCACTGTTTGGACACTCAAAGGCTATGTATACCGGGCTTTCCGGAACAATATCGGGGACATGCTAAAACAACCTGAATTTTCAGTGATTCCCTGTTTTAACGATACTTGTCTGAAGCTGGATTTTAATTGCATATTTGACATGCGAATCGGTCATATTATACTTGCAGGACTACAAATCATTAAACTTCGTTATATATAGTAACTTGCTATGAGGAGGAAGAAATATGGCCGAGCACCCGATTGAGGGACTTATGAAAACAGCTATGGAAAGCATTAAGGAAATGGTTGATGTAAATACCATTGTAGGAGATCCTGTAGAGACTCCGGACGGCAGTGTGATCATACCGGTGAGCAGAGTCGCATGTGGTTTTGCGGCCGGTGGAGGAGAATTTGAAGCTACCGGTGGCCAACAGGAGCAGGGTCAGGGTGGCGGACAGCAGGATGGTAATAATGGCGGCACTCAACTTCCCTTTGGCGGAGGCAGTGGTGCCGGGGTTTCAGTACAACCTGTCGGTTTTCTGGTAGTAGGGCAGGGGCAGATCAGAATGCTGCCTGTAGATGGGAACGCTGTGGTGGATAGGATAATTGATGTGGCCCCGAACCTTTTATCACAGGTTCAGAATATGTTCCGCAGAGAGAAAAAACAAGCTGACCATCAGATTGAATACCGCGAAATTTAAAGACAGCCTAAGGGCTGTCTTTTTGCACAAGCTTTTCCCGATTTAATTTGCCACTATAATTTCGCGGCAGATTATCAATAAAGTAGATTATCTGGGGACAGAATTGTCTGGGTAAATTTTCACGGCAAAAGACTTTAATCTCTTTTGCTGTTAGATCAGGATTGCTTTTAACTATCCAGGCCGCCAGTTTTTGACCCCTGATTTTGTCATCAACACCTTTTACTGCAGCTTCGGCTACACCGGGACAACGATTTAAAATTTGTTCCACACCCTCAAGGGGAATTTTGACTCCGCCTTTATTGACAAGGTGATTTTCCCTGCCCAGCAGGTACAGATATCCTGCCGGGTCAATTCGGCCTAAATCGCCCACGGTAGCTTTTGGCCTATAAGCCGGGGCGAGGTAAGGACTAGCGGCCCAGACCAGGTTATCTTCTAAGGTTAGCTTTACACCGGGAAAAGCCCGGCCTACAGTATCCGGGTATTTCAGCAGATCTTCCCCTGTACAGAAACTTACGTGTCCCAGTTCGCTGGCCCCGTAATACTCATAAAGTTTTGCCTGCGGAAAACATTCCAGTAAGTCTTTGACTGTATCGATATTAATTTTGGCCCCGGCACTGACGAGAGATTTTATCTGAGCAAAGGGAGCTTCAACTATTTTAAGCAAAGCACGGTAGTGGGCCGGAACCATAAAAATGGCACTTACCTGATGTTGGACCATATCCTTCAGCCAGGTTTGCGGAAAGGTGTTGGCAGCTATAACTACTGTTCCGCCTTCATAGAGTATATGCAGGCAGCTGTTCAGATTTGCTGTGTATACCAGGGAACCGCATAAAAACAGGGTATCAGCACCGCTTAATCCAAACACTCTGCTTTGTACAGGAAAAGCACTTACCCAGCTCTGATGATCTCTCCAGATAAGTTTATGCTCTCCTGTGCTTCCGGAGCTTAAGGCACCTAAAAACAAATCTTCCGGGGTAACCTTAGTCGGATATGGCGATATTGTGTCTGGTAAACAGAATTTATCATCAATACAAAGAACTGCAGCCGATTTATTTTTGATATCCTCATAAATTGTATCCGGTATAAATGGATCTATTAATACTGCAGCGGCAGCCAATTTGGCAATGCCCAGCAAATAGCACAGCTGCTCGATAACATCACTGCATTTGACTAAGACCTTATCTCCTTTATTTACTAACCCCGCAAGTCTAAAAGCTATGTTATCGACAATACCGGTAAGTTCCGGATAGGTCAGCTCTCTGGACCCGTTAATGATGCATTTTTTATCAGGCCGTGTTTCGGCGAGGATTTTTAGGTTGTCATAAATTAGCATTTCATCTGGCCGCACCTTTCAATGAGAACTGATAATCCCAGGCCGCCGGCAATTCCAATCGAAGCTATCCCCAAACGCCCGCTGACCTTTTTTAAAGCAGTCAGCAAATGCAGCAAAATGACAGCTCCTGATGCTCCGTAGGGATGCCCGTAAGCGAGTGCGCCTCCCAGGATATTTACTTTATCCAGGGTTATACCTAATTCTCTGGCACAGGCCAGGATCTTAACTGCAAACGCCTCATTGATTTCAAAGGCATCTATATCTGTCAAATTATAATCTGTTTTTTGTATAAGTTTACGAATTGAATAAACCGGCCCCAATGGGAAAACATTAGGATCACAACCGATGATTGCACTTGCCAAAATAACAGCCTGGGGATTCAAATTGTATTTCCTGACAGCTCTTTCAGACGCCAGCAGGACGACAGCGGCTCCATCATTTTTAAAACACGCATTTCCGGCGGTAACATGGCCTCCCTTGACAAAAGCAGGGGGCATTCTTTGCAGTAATCCAAGTTTCATGCCGGGACGGATACATTCATCATTCTGAATAGTTTTCCCATCGATTTCCAGCGGTGTTATAACATCCCGCAAAAGACCCAGACTTTCTGTATTGCCTGCCCTTCTGTGACTTTCCAGGGCTAAATTATCCATGTCAGTTCTCGAAATATTTAACAACCTGGCCAGGTTCTCGGCGCCTTCGCCCATTTCAGGATCACCTACTTTGGGTGTAGAAAAGGGGGCTCTTTCATAGAAAAGGCCTTCACCCTGAAACCGGGGATCTTGGGGGTTAAATTGTCTTCTGGGGGCCAAACTAGTACTTTCAACCCCTCCGGCCATAACAAGCTCAGCCTGGCCGGCAGCTATCTGACCTGCCGCCAGGCTCACAGCATTCAAACCGGAACCGCACTGCAAGTCGACGGTCATGCCAGCCACATGGTAAGGCCAGCCCGCTTCCAGGATGGAAACCCGGGCAATATTACCACCAGGTCCGACTGCGTTTCCCAGTAAAACCAGATCGATATCCGATGGTGCTATCCCGAAGTTTTTTACTGTTTTATTCATGACGAGAGCAGCCAATTGTTCAGGTAAAATATTTTTTAAGATGCCGCCGGTCTTGCCGATGGGAGTTCTTGTACCACCAACTAGAAACACCTTGTTCATTTTCCCGCCTACTTTCTTAAATAAACACCAGCCTTTGCACTGACAGCAACAGCAATCACAACCTTAATGAAATCGCCGGGCAGATAAGGCAGGGCGCCAACAGCAAAGCCTTTTACCAAAGTCAGATCCATAACATGGCTCAGCCAAATTACTCCAAAAATATAGATAACAACAATTCCACCTATAATGTTTGCCAAACCAAGGCGGAAAATGTTGTTCTCTTTACCTTTTAATAAGGCAATGATAATTGCGCCGAACAAAAAGCCGACCAGGTATCCGCCCCTAGGGCCTGCAATTATCCCAAGTCCACCAACTCCACCCGCAAAAAAAGGCACTCCGGCCGTCCCCAGCAGGAGAAAAGCACCTAAGCTTAGTGCTGCCTGTCTTACTGTCAGCATACTACCGGCCAGCATGACTCCAAGGGTTTGACCGGTAATGGGCACAGGGCTGAAGGGGAGGGGGATGGTGACGAAACCTAAAACATAGATAATAGATGTAAAAAGTGCCGCAAACGTGTAATCTTTGAGTTCTAATTTTTTGGACATGAGTTCTCCTCCTTAAATTCTACTTTAAAATTTACTTTTTCATCAACAATTCCACAAATATTTTTGTCCGATATATATATATTTACAGTTTCATTTATCCTGACAGGCACATAAAAACGTACATCAACATTTTCAAAAAAGCAGCCTTCAGCAGCCAGATAATCTTCTAAAATCAGTAGAATCAACATACCCTGGACTACCGGATTATCTCCGCTGTGAATAACATTTTTATCACCACTTAAGAAGGAAAAGGTTTTCACTTCATTATGTGTAAAGGAACGCCTGTATTTGGGCTCTTCTAAAAACAAGGGGTCTGTTTTTGCAGTAGCAATCTTTATTCCGGTACCTGTTTTTATCAATGTGGATGATAAGCTAACAATTTCTCCATATTCAGAGGCAGCAGAAGTGTGGCAGTTGATTAGATTGGCCTTTGTTTTTATGATTTCACCCTGTAAGAATAATTCCTGATTAACTAAAGGCAGACTTCTAACCTGGAGTTTTTGTCTTGCCAAATAATAACCCTGAGGGGTAACATCATTTAAAGTGCTTAAAGCCAGTGCCGCCGCAATTGTGGAGGGGATTTTTCCCTGCCAATCGTGATTTAAGTTAAAAGCATTGCGCCAATCCAAAAATATTTGATTAACCAAATTCACAAACTTTTGCATGCTGAACCTCCTTCTGAATGAAATTTTAACAATAGAGCACAACATTGTCAACTATTAAATCGAAGAGGTTAACAATAACCTGGAGGAGAAAAAATCCACTAGAGGCTATCATAACCTGGAAGAGAAAAAATCAACTAGAAGTTTAGTTGTGGAGTTTTGACTCCATTGGATAAATGTCTGTTCATGCAATTTTTATCGCATAAACGAGCCTTATTTAAGAAGCTAAACCCCACAGCAAGTGGGGTTCTATTTTTTTTTCAATCCTCATAGTAATTCAATATAATATGGATGAGCAATGTTATGCCGGTTAAGGCGGTGAGTTGATTGGTCAACATTATCTGGGTTGGAATGCTCTTAATTGGAATTATTGTGGCAGCTATCAATGGCAACATCGAGGCTGTTACCACTGCCGCTTTAAAAGGAGCGCAGACTGCCGTGGACTTCGCTCTGGCGCTGATTGCCATTATGGCTTTTTGGCTGGGTATCATGAAGGTAGCCGAAGAAGCGGGATTGGTCCGAATGCTGTCTAAGTTAATGAAGCCCCTGACTACCTTTTTATTCCCGAGCGTACCCAGGGATCATCCGGCCATGGGTGCCATTATAATGAATCTGAGCGCAAATATTCTTGGCCTGGGTAATGCTGCCACCCCAATGGGATTGATTGCGATGAAAGAATTGCAGAAACTGAACCGGGCCAATCCCGGCACGGCCAGTGAGGCTATGTGTACATTTCTGGCACTGAACACTTCCTGTATTACCATAATCCCGGCCACGGTTATCGGGATCAGGATTAAAGCCGAATCGCTCAATGCCACTGAGATCGTGGGCACTACAATTTTTGCCACTGCTGTTGCCATGACGGTGGCCATAATTGTGGACCGGATATTACGGCGAATCTATGGCTGCAGGAAATGGAGGTAAGCCTTGTGTTAGAGATTGTATCACTGGCTGCCAAATGGGCAATTCCTTTTATTCTTTTTACAGTTACCCTGCTGGCCTTTGTCAGAAAGGTCAATGTCTATGAAAAGTTTATCCGGGGAGCAGAAGAAGGATTTGCAACTGCCATCAAAACTATCCCCTTTCTGGTGGCTATGTTTGTAGCCATCAGTGTCTTTCGCGCTTCAGGGGCTATGGACTTATTTGTTCGGGCCCTGGCACCGGTTACCGGTTTATTCGGAATACCGGCAGAAATCCTTCCCTTGGGTATTATGCGCCCCCTTTCCGGTGGAGGGGCCCTGGGAATAACGGCGGAATTAATTCAAACCTATGGTCCGGACAGCTTTATCGGACGGTTGGCCTCAACTTTGCAAGGGAGCACTGATACAACGTTTTTTGTGCTGACCCTGTATTTTGGGTCGGTAGGGGTTAGCCGGTACCGCTACGCTGTGGTTTCGGGGTTATCAGCAGATATTACGGGGTTTATTGCTTCCGTGTTTATTTGTAATCTTGTGTTTAGGTAAAAATATGGCTTGAGCTAAAATGACTATTTAAAACATTGAGTTTTCATACTGCCGTGCAAGTAAGACCGTTTGCTCCGGTTTTCCAGGGCGGCATCTAGTCATCTAGCTGTAAAACTACGGCAGCAAGCCGACGTCCCCGAACTTGACGGCTCATTGGGCATTCCTTATGAGATGGCCGCCTCACGTTTCACGATTACAGCCAGTGAAACTTACCGGCTGCCTTCGCCATCTTCGGACATACGGGGACTCTTCGGCTTGCTGCTCTCCGCTTTACAGCAAGATTCCTGACAATGCCGCCCTAGGAAAACCTGCGCAAACGGTCTTACTTGCTTCAACCGAATGAAACCCAATATTTTATAAATACTTATAGGGCCAATTTTTGCATAAATTAAGGTTTTCCGGTATAATAAGGAAGATAAACCGGGGTATTGGATAAATCCCTTTAAATTAAAGAGTGATAGATGACAAGGACGGTAGATAGATGGAGCGTTTACAGAAGTATTTAGCGCATGCGGGGATTGCTTCTCGCAGGACCTGTGAGGAAATTATCACGGCTGGCAGGGTCAAAGTGAATGGCCAGGTTGTCCGCGAAATGGGTGTGAAAATTGATCCTGAAAAAGATGTGATTGAAGTTAATGGTAAGAAAATAGAAGAAAAAGAGGAGAAAATCTACCTCTTGTTGAACAAGCCCGAGGGGTATGTGACGACATTGAGAGATCCTCAGGGCAGGCCCAAGGTTACAGATTTAGTCAAGGATGTTGCCGAAAGGGTTTACCCGGTGGGCAGGCTGGATTTTGACACAGAAGGGCTCCTGATTCTAACCAATGATGGGGAGATTACTTATGGGTTAACCCACCCCAAGCACCAGATTGGCAAAACGTATATCGCCCTGGTCAAGGGCTCGCCAGATAAAGATAAAATTAAGCGCTTCCAAAAAGGGCTGCGCCTGGCCGACGGGCCGACGGCACCGGCAAAAGTGAAATTCTTAAAGAAACAGGGCAGCAATGCTCTGCTGGAAATCACTATTTATGAGGGACGAAACAGGCAGGTCAGACGAATGTGTGAAACCATCGGTCATCCGGTTATGCATTTAAAGCGGGTCTCAATGGGGTTCTTAAACCTGGACAAGCTCGAAACAGGATCTTATAGATCTTTGACGAAAACTGAGGTCAAGAAATTGAAGGAACTGGTGGCGAAGACGGAAATGCCCGGGAAGACGAAGTGAGTAGGACGGCAATTTTCAGCTAATTTACTAAGAGCAATTGGATCATTTTGATTACCAGAAAAGTTAGCTGGAAAGACTTTAGGCATTAAGAAATCTTTTGGTTTACCAAGTTAAATCAAGAGCTTACTGCCTAATTTCTTTTTAAGACCTTTTTGTATCCCGGTCATACTCTGCCACAGGAAAACCGTTTTGCTGATTTTTGGCGATTTCGCGCTGTACGGCGGCAGTGAACGCGGTTGAAACGTCTTCTGAAGATAGGCCTGCGCCAAAGCCGGAACGCTTCGCACTGACGGCAAAAGGAATGGCGTCTTCGTTCACGGCTTTTCGAAGAAAGATATTAAGCGCAGTGCTCATGTTCATACCAAGGCGATTAAACAAGTTTTCTGCACGTTCTTTTAAATTTTTATCGACGCGGATTGTTATTTGTACATCGCTTTGTGTTTTCATAGTTGATAGTCTCCTTTAATTGTGTTGTTCTACTAATATTATATGATTATCATTGTCGAAAAGTCAACAAATATACATCGGTTGTATGCAATTGTGTTATTGTTGCCGTGAGTTTAAAATATTGACCATGCCCAATTTGCCGGACATACATAAGTTAGGTGTAATAACAACATATGAGTTGAAAGGCTCACGTCAGGTCTGAAAGGGGCGACAAGGGCCTTCCGAACGACACCTCTGAAATGAGCGCGGAAGTCCCTTATCTATCTCGATCCTCCCGACGGGGAAAAGCTAACCTTAAAGGTTTGCAGAGCAGCGTCCCCACTTGATTTGTGTTCTAAATCATTTCAATTTCGCCATAACCGACTCTGAGCAGGAAGCCTGTTTGGCCGGTGCTCACTACCTGGACCTGATCCCATTCAGCCAGACCGCCTGGAGGCATTTCTTCTCCGGTGGGGCTGGGGATATTCCATCTTGTGACGATCACCTCGGTTCCCTGAGGAAGTAATGCCGCAGTTGAATTCAGAAAAGGTTCAACTGCCAGGTATGTTTCAGCAGTAGTAAGGTGAACTCGCTTTTGTCCGCGTGCTGCCAGGTCAATGCGGCGTAGGGCGAGTTCAGCCATAGCTGCGACTGTATTTGTGTCATTCAGGGATTTTCTGAGGGCTGTCCTGACTGTCCTGTTTAAAGCAAGCCTGCCCAAGCTGATAACGGCATACAATCGCACCGTTTCACAGGTGTTTTTCAGTAAATCCAACAGACAAGGAACTGCTGTTCGACCGAGGGCAGTCCACTGGAAGGAACCAATGTAGAAAATATTGTGGATTTGCAGGGAGTTCAGGGTGTCACATTGCCTGCCGGCATTTACCCAAGCAGTTCTTAGCTCATTTGCGTCAGGGATTTCCGGTCCGATTAGAAGTTCAACACCGGAAAACAAAATATTGGGATTAAACATCTGATTGATAGCAGCTAGCACCTGAATTGTAGTGTTGAATTGTCCTGCCAGGCAGTACAAGGTATCACCCGGGAGAACCACATAATACGGGCCGCCTCCTGCTTTAGGCAGCTCAAGACCCGGCGTGGGAATTATCAGGGGCTGGTCAATAAAAATCAGGTTTGGGTTGCAAATGACATTAGCCTTAAGCAGATCTTCCACTGTTACACCAAAGCGTGTGGCTATTTCGTACAGGGTATCACCAGGCTGTACATAATAAAGATTTTGGGGCATCGTTTTGTCCTCCTCTCTTTAGGACTATTTTATTCACGAGCTAAAGAGAGTGTTCATCCAAAAAGAAATCGCAGAGGAAAAAGGTGCAGAGTAAAATCTACTGCGCCTTTGTGTTATCTGCTTATTTTTTAATGTTTAACCCCAGGGTATTAGTGGCTTATCGATGGACTTGCTCCATTTTTCGACATGGTGGGCACCCTGGCCTTCCAGGACATTGGCCACCTGGGAGGCTTTTTCATTATTTGTCTCAATTACAGCCAGGACGTAACCTTGATTGACAAACTTCTCGACCTCAAAGGGCCTTTCGCCTCCAACTCCGTAATATGACAGAGATTCAGCGAGAGATTTGTCGCCTTGAATCAGGGCTCCGGCAAGTGGGCCGCCGGCAGTTACATTTCCAACATTAGGGAGATTTATATTTTCCGCCAGGATCAAAAAATCGTTAAAATCAAGATGTGAATCCGGGTCTTTTTTAACTACCAGGGAGATTTGGTTATTTGCAAACCCTTCATTTTCAATTTCCCTCAAGGCCTTTTCTGCCTGTTCCAGTGATTTAAACAGGCCAATAACGGTTCGCCGCATCAAATATCATCCTTTCCAGAATAAACTTTACATAGTCTTAGTGTTTATTGCACAAGCTTTTTTATACTATTTAATTTTAAGGAGTTGTTACAGATGCCCAGATGTGCAGTTTGTGGAAATACCCAGAATTTTGGCAGTTCGGAAATACCTCCGGCTGCGCCTACAGCTAACGGGCCGGTTTCAGGGTTGGTCGCCAACTTTGATGAAGAAGGGTTTATCACGGAAATGGAAAGTGTGGGCGCCGATTTGAATACTGCCCAGGAGGCCTGGGAAAGACCCACGGAATATTTCGACACTTGTTATGAGTGTGGCAGTAATCAAATAATTTGGGACTGAGATAGTCAGTTCCCAAAAAGAAAAAATCCTGCGTATTTTACTGTCAAGCAGGACTTTTTCATGGATTGGCGAAAATTAACAGAAATTGCGGTTTCGAAAGGAGATTCTACATGGTAAAAACGAGAGTGGGAGACGAATTGGTAAATACGATTATCAGAGTCAAAATCAGGCTTGATTATAAAGGATTCCAGAAGCCGGGAAAATTCTTTTTCGGCGGTAAACATACAGATGAAGTTGCAGAAGAGGTGAGGGAACAGCAGGTTTCAATGCTGCGAAATGTTCCTCTGCAGGGTATATCTATCGAGGAAGTTGATCTGAGTGCCGATGTTTACACCGTTTTCGACGAAATTGCCAATGCTCAGGTTGCCTATGCGCCTGTTGTTCTCACTGTCAGGGCAGACAGTCTGGAGGATATTGTCCGTTTTATTGCCAAAGAGGAATTCCGGAAAATAGAAATCCTGGAGCCAGATAATATTTTGTTACATCGGAGTGATATTGAGCGCGTTCTGTTCCGGGTTAGTGAAGAACTTCGCGGTTACAGGCTGATCCTGGAAAGAAAATACTCAATGAGGTAGAAAAGGTTAAATCTGGAAAGGGTGGTACTGGTGGGAGAATTAAAGTTAAATGATATTGTAGACCGTGTAGATAAGCTGCCGGCCTTGCCTCATATTACATATCGGGTCTTAACCCTCACCAGTGACCCTAAGACAACTATAACGGGCCTGGCAGATACTATTAGCAAAGACCAGGTAATGACAGCTAAAGTGCTCAGAATGGCTAATTCGGCTTATTACGGCTATGCCAGAAGGATTTTCAGCATTAATGATGCTCTGATTATTCTAGGCTTCAGTACTGTCCGCAGCCTTGTCCTGGCTGCATCTGTGCACAATATAATGGACCAGGAGTTACCCGGTTACATTTTGCCCAAAGGCGATCTTTGGAACCATTCTATGTCGACAGCATTGCTGGCCAGGCTGCTGGCCAAAAAAGCAGGCTTTGAGATAAGTGATAAAGCTTTTACGGCAGGATTACTCCATGATATCGGGAAAATCATTTTAAACACCTTTATGAAGAAAAAATTTGCCGAGGTGCTGGGTGCTGTGAATACCGGCGATGTCCCCTTTTCTGAGGCAGAACAGAAAATTATGGGTTTTGACCATGCCCTGGTTGGGGCCATGGTGGCGGAAAAATGGAATTTGCCTGAGGAACTGGTAGAGGTTATTGCCAAACATCATAAACCTTTGGAGTCAAAATTAAATCCAAAGCTGACTTCACTTATTCATATTGCTGATGCGGCCAGTATGACTATGGGCATCGGACTTGGCGGAGACGGGCTGCTTTATCCCTTTGAGGGCTTGGCCCTGAAGCAGTTGGCCATAAGCAATGTAGTTATTGAGGAAACTATGGCCGAAGTAGCGGAGTCGATGATTGATACGGCAACTATGGGTCAGGAATAAGAGGTACTCATTAAAGAAATCAAGGGTCATACCTCTCGGATTCTGCGCATGGAATTCAAACACCTAACGACTAAACTGCCGGCCCTTTGGACAAACAGTTATTTCGTTGCCACCGTGGGCGGCGCGCCGCTTTCGATAATTAAGCAATATATCGAAAGCCAAAAAACTTCCCAAAGGGGGTGAAAAATTGCAAATCACTGTAAAAATCAAACTTGAACCAAAGAAAGAACAGTCTGACCATCTTAAAGCAATCACTGCAGAATATGTTCGTCTGGTGAATCAAATCGTTTCTGACTATGTTTCGGCAGACGTAAATCTCAAATATTCAAGTAAAGATGTAATTGCCGACCTTCCAAGTGCTTTAAAGAACCAAGCAATTCAAGACTCCAAAAGCGTTTTTGCAAAATACAAAAAGAATGTTCGCATTAACTCCAAACTTAAGCCCGAAGAGCAAAAAGAAATTAAAGTACCTGTTCTTAAAAAATCCGTAGCAATTTGGAACAATCAAAACTATTCTCTTAAAGAGAATACCCTTTCGTTCCCTGTACTGATTGGCAATAAATCAAAGCGCATTGAAGTTCAGGCTCTTTTAACCAACTACCAACGAGAACGGTTAACCGGTAAGTTAGGCAGCCTTCGTATCACCCAAAAGGCGGGGAAATACATAGCACAAATTGCCGTAGAAGCCATTGAACACAAGAATGAGGTAAAAGGGATAATGGGTGTAGACTTAGGTTTAAAAATCCCCGCTGTGGCGGTGGTGGAAGGTGGCAAAACGAAGTTTTTCGGGAACGGCAGACAAAATAAATTCATCAAACGCAAACATCGTTCTGCACGCCGTAAACTTGGTAAACTAAAGAAACTAAAAGCTATAAAAAA
>JAVSMW010000008.1:179829-205854 GCA_032027005.1 Thermincola sp.
GTTAGAGTTAGTTAGAGTTAGTTAGAGTTAGTTAGAGTTAGTTAGAGTTAGTTAGAGTTAGTTAGAGTTAGTTAGAGTTAGTTAGAGTTAGTTAGAGTTGAGCTAAGTTCTGATGGGAATTTAGCTGAGAGTAGCAAAGTTGAGAATAGTTGAGCTGAGATGAGATTAGCTGGTATTTTAAATTTGAAATTAGGCCAGTACTCATTTGAGTATTGGCTTTTTTTATTTTGATGGAAGGCGGATGTATTATGTTTCACCCAAGTCAGGAACAATACTTGCAAATGGCACGGAACAACAACCTGATCCCGGTTTATACTGAACTGTTTGTTGATATGGATACACCCATCTCCATTTTTAAGAAAGTCTGCAAGGGACAGTACACCTATTTGCTGGAAAGTGTGGAAGGGGGAGAAAACCTGGCCCGCTATTCTTTCATCGGCCTCGAACCCTTTGTCAGATACCAGTGCCGCAATGGGCACGGCATTATCGAAGACAGCAGCGGCATCAAAGAAGTTGACGGAGACCCGCTGAGTACCCTGCAAGGTATAATGGATAATTATCAGGCCCCCAAAATTGATGGATTGCCCCGGTTTTACGGGGGGGCTGTGGGGTATTTCGGCTATGACCTGATTAAGTATGTGGAAGAAATACCTGAAGCTGCTGCCGATGACCTGGACCTGCCTGACTGCCACTTCATTCTGACCAGACTGGTGCTTATTTTCGACCATGTTAAACACAAAGTTAAAATTGTTGTAAATACAGAGCCTGGCGGTGAACCGGCCAAAGTTTATGAAGATGCCATGAAACGGATTAATGCTGTAAAAAAACTTGTTCAACAGTCCCAGACATCTGTTAATACAGGCGGCAATGCAGTGGTTAACACCAAATTTATTTCCAACATGACCAAAGAAGAGTTTATGGCAAAGGTGGAAAAGGCCAAAGAATATATCAGGGCAGGCGACATATTTCAGGTAGTCCTGTCACAGCGGCTGACAATGCCCCTTAATGGTGACCCCTTTGATATATACAGAAATTTGCGGACTGTAAATCCGGCACCATATTTATATTACCTCAATTTTGGCGGTACGGTAATCATAGGGTCATCACCGGAAATGCTGATCAGGGTAGAAGACGGGATGGTCCAGACCTGTCCTATAGCAGGCACCAGGCCCAGGGGACAGAACAAAGAAGAAGACCGCAAATTAGAAAAAGAACTCCTGGCTGATGAAAAAGAAACAGCTGAGCACCTGATGTTAGTGGATCTGGGGCGAAACGACGTTGGCAGGGTAAGTGAGTTTGGGTCTGTTGAAGTAAAGGATTTTATGCAGATAGAACGTTATTCCCATGTCATGCATATAGTTTCCAATGTTTTCGGACGACTGAAAAAAAGTTGTACAGCTTATGATGCCTTAAAGGCTTGTTTCCCGGCCGGTACGGTGTCAGGTGCCCCCAAAGTCAGGGCCATGGAAATTATTGAAGAACTGGAACCAACCAGAAGAGGTGTATACGCGGGAGCCATCGGTTATTTCGGCTTTACTGGAAACATGGATACCTGTATCACGATTAGGACTATTTTAGTTCATAACGGCAAAACATATGTGCAGGCAGGTGCCGGCATTGTAGCAGACTCTGATCCGGAAAAAGAATATGACGAGACTATCAACAAAGCCAAAGCTTTGCTGGAAACGCTGATGCTTAAGGAGGTCGGTTAAATGATTTTAATGATTGACAACTATGATTCCTTCACTTTTAACTTGGTGCAGTATCTTGGTGAACTGGGGGAGGAAATCAAGGTGTACCGCAATGATAAGATTAGCCTTGATGAAATAAGAAAAATAAACCCGGATCATATTGTAATTTCTCCGGGACCTTGTACTCCCAACGAAGCCGGCATTTCTCTCGAAGTGATTGAGGAATTAGGCGGGAAAATACCTATTCTGGGGGTTTGTCTGGGCCATCAGTCCATTGGGCAGGTATATGGAGGCACGGTCGTAAGGGCCGAAAATCTGATGCACGGCAAAACATCGTTGATTTACCACGACAGCCGGACTATTTTTGCGGATATCCCGTCACCCTTTACAGCTACACGTTACCACTCACTGATTGTAGAGAAAGATTCCCTGCCTGATTGTTTTGAGATTAGTGCCTGGACCGACCAGGGAGAGATAATGGGCCTGCGGCATAAGGAACTTCCGGTAGAAGGTGTCCAGTTTCATCCTGAATCTATACTTACACAATATGGCAAGAAAATGTTAAGCAATTTCATAGAGCGCTAAGTCTATCAACAAAATTAATCTTTAGATTAGAGGAGGAGAGTTGAGATGTTTAAAGAGGCTATCAACAAAGTCGTAAATGGAACCCACCTGACTGAGGAAGAAGCAGTTGCCGTTATGGATTATATCATGAGCGGCAAAGCAACAGATGCCCAAATAGGGGCATTCATTACAGCACTGAGAATTAAGGGCGAGACCGTGGATGAGATTACCGGGTTTGCTAAGGTCATGAGAGAAAAAGCAACTCGGGTTACAACAAGCCACTCGACCCTGATTGATATTGTTGGCACTGGGGCAGACGGCTCCAATACCTTTAATGTTTCAACAACTGTATCTTTAATGGTAGCTGCAGCCGGGGTACCGGTAGCCAAACACGGCAATCGCTCTGTTTCCAGCCGTTGCGGAAGTGCCGATGTGTTGGAAGCTTTAGATTTAAATATTAACCTGACTCCCGAACAGGTAGGGGCATGTATAGATAACGTTGGCATCGGGTTTTTGTTTGCTCCTGCCTTGCACGGTGCTATGAAGTATGCCATTGGTCCCAGGAGGGAAATCGGAATCAGGACAGTTTTCAACATTCTCGGGCCGCTGACTAATCCAGCAGGGGCTCAGCACATGGTTGTGGGAGTCTATGACCCCAACCTGACAGAAGTATTGGCCGGAGTACTCGCCAATCTTGGCACTAGCACTGCCGTTGTGTGCCACGGTGCGGGTGGGCTTGATGAGGTCTCAAATCTTGGCCCAACAAAAATAAGTGAAGTAAAAAACGGTAAAATAACAACTTATTACTTAGATCCGCAAAAACATAATTTTTCATATAGCACCATCGACCAGTTAAGGGGCGGCACAGCTCAGGAAAACGCTAAAATTACCAGGAGCATCCTGCAGGGTGAGCAAGGCCCGCGCCGTGATATTGTCCTGTTAAATACGGCTTTATCCCTGGTTGTGGCAGGAGCTGCAGAGGATGTTGACGAAGGAGTTGCAAAGGCTGCGGCAGTGCTCGATTCCGGTGCGGCTCTGGAGAAGCTTAATGAGCTGATTAAATACAGCCAGAGACTGGCTCAGCCAGAGGCCAGTGCAGGATAATTTCAAAAAATAATATGGCACCGGAGGCAATTAACGTGATACTTGATCGCATTGTAGCGCAAAAACGCATAGAAGTTGCGGCCAGTAAGCTGGCAGTTACCCAGGAAAAATTGCAGGAAGAGTGCAGGAAAATGTTGGGGCAGAATGATGAGTCTCCAACATTTTCCTCTAATATACGAAAAAAAGGAACTGTCAGTCTGATCGCTGAGATTAAGAAAGCTTCGCCATCCAAAGGGTTGATCCGCCCTGATTTTAACCCCCGGGAAATTGCCGAAATTTATACTGATGCCGGGGCTTCGGCAATATCGGTACTGACGGATAAAGAATTTTTCCAGGGTGACCCCGAGTACCTCAAACAAGCCCGCGAAGTTTCTGCTCTGCCCTTGTTGAGGAAGGAATTTGTGATAGATGAGTATCAGGTTTTCGAAGCGAAACTCCTGGGGGCCAAAGCAATTCTATTGATTATGGCAATTCTTACCGATACCCAGGTTTCGCGTTTTTGTGACGTGGCTGCCGGACTTGGTCTGGAATGCCTGGTAGAAATACACACGGCCGAAGAATTAGAGAGAGCATTAAATCTTGGAATAAATATAATTGGAATCAATAACCGTGACCTGCACACCTTCAAAACTGACCTTAATACTACTTTCCGGCTCAGGGAGATGATTCAGGTCAGTAATGTTGTTATAGTAAGTGAGAGCGGTATCAACACCAGGGCCGATGTTCTCAGGTTGCAGGAGAATGGAATTGATGCTATGCTTGTAGGAGAAGCCCTGATGAGGGAAAAAGACATTACCGGAAAAATTTATCAACTGCTGGGCAAAGAACCGGCACAGGGTGTATGAAGGTGAGAGGCTGAGGAGTGGTCAGATGTTAATAAAAATATGCGGATTACGGGAAGCCGACCACGCCTTGCTAACAGCTGAACTGGGGGCTGATTTGCTGGGCTTTGTATTTGCTGACAGTCCGCGACAGATTGCTCCCGAATCGGCCAGGGAGATAATAGCCAGACTACCTTCTGCAGTGGGTAAAGTCGGTGTATTTGTTGACTGTGACCTTGGCGTGATAAATGATATTATTTCCTTTTGCGGGCTGGATTTTGCCCAATTACACGGGAAAGAGACACCTGAATACTGTTTGGCTGTACAGGCTCCGGTGATAAAGGCCTGGCGGATTAAAGACGAAGAATCCCTGACGGAGCTTCTGCCATACAGGGACTGTGTGGAAATGTTTTTACTGGATACTTATGTTAAAGGAGCAGTTGGTGGTACCGGGCAGACATTTGATTGGTCTCTGGCAGGTCAAGCCGCCGAATATGGAAAAATCATCCTGGCCGGAGGCCTGACACCGGAAAATGTGGCTTTGGCCGTGGAAACTGTCGGGCCCTATGGGGTTGATGTCAGCAGTGGGGTGGAGACAGCCGGGGCTAAAGATATGGCAAAAATTGCAGCCTTTATTAAACAGGCAAGGGGGAGAAAGTATGCATGAACTACCTGATAAGAGGGGACATTTCGGAGAGTTTGGCGGCAAATTTGTGCCTGAATCTCTGATGCCTGCTCTGTTTGAATTGGAAGCGGCTTATGCTGAAGCTAAAAATGACCAGGGATTTATGGATGAATTTGCCTATTACCTCAAACAGTATGTAGGCAGGCCATCCCTGTTATATTATGCAGAAGGCCTGACCAGACACTGCGGCGGGGCTAAAATATATTTAAAGAGGGAAGACCTGAATCACACCGGGGCCCATAAGATCAATAACACGATCGGGCAGGTTCTCCTGGCCAAGCGGATGGGGAAGAAACGGGTCATTGCCGAAACCGGGGCCGGCCAGCACGGGGTGGCGACAGCTACTGCGGCTGCTTTGTTTGGCCTGGAATGTGTCGTTTTTATGGGTGAGGAAGATATCAGAAGACAGGAACTGAATGTTTTTCGGATGAAGCTTCTGGGGGCCAGGGTTGAACCGGTTTCCTCAGGCAGCAGGACCCTCAAAGATGCTATGAACGAGGCTCTCAGGGATTGGGTGACTAATGTCCGGACCACCTTTTATGTTATAGGATCAGCAGCCGGGCCGCACCCATACCCGATGATGGTCAGGGATTTTCAGAAGATGATCGGTGAAGAAACAAAGATTCAAGCAATAGAGCAGGCAGGCAAACTGCCTGATTGTATCATTGCCTGTGTTGGTGGAGGCAGTAATTCCATGGGCATTTTTTACCCCTTTCTCCAGGAGCGGTCAGTTAAGCTTTTTGGTGTTGAAGCCGCCGGACACGGAGTGGACACTCAATTTCATGCGGCTACCCTGACCAAAGGTTCCAAAGGTGTGCTGCACGGTTCCCTGAGTTATGTGTTACAGGATGCAAACGGGCAGATTCTGGAGGCCCATTCGGTTTCGGCAGGTCTTGATTATCCCGGTGTCGGACCTGAGCACAGCTATTTAAAAGAATCGGGCCGGGTCGAGTACCACAGCATTACTGATACTGAGGCCTTAGAGGCCTTTCAGGTCCTTTGCCGGACAGAAGGTATAATTCCGGCCTTAGAAAGCTCCCATGCCTTAGCCTTCGGACTGAAAATAATTCCCCACATGAAGTCAGACCAGGTAGCTGTGATTAACCTGTCCGGACGGGGAGACAAAGATGTTCAGGCCGTTGCAGGCTTGCTGGAGGTGAAATAAATGACCGGCAACCAAGGAAAAAACAGGATTACACAAAAATTTGCGCACCTGGCGGAGCGGGGCGAAAAAGCCTTGATTACATTTATTACTGCGGGTGACCCGGATTTAGAGACAACCAGGGAACTGGTCTTGACCTTAGAACAGGGTGGGGCCGACATTATTGAGCTTGGGGTACCCTATTCGGACCCATTAGCCGACGGCCCTGTTATTCAGATGGCATCTCAGCGGGCCCTGAAATCAGGAACTAACCTTTCTAAGATTTTTCAAACCGTAGCCGATCTCCGAAACCAAACGCAAATTCCCATAATTCTAATGACATATTATAATCCACTAATGCGCTACGGACTGGCAAAAGTGGCTGATGATGCTGCCAAAACAGGTGTTGACGGATTTATCGTACCTGACCTGCCGATGGAAGAAGCAGCCGAATTTTCCGGTTTGCTGACTGCACAAGGTGTACACCTGATTCCCTTGGTAGCACCGACCAGTGGGGCGGCAAGAATCAGGGCAATCGCCGGATCGGGTGATGGTTTCATATATTGCGTTTCCCAATTGGGAGTGACTGGGGTCAGAACGGAAATTCCGGAAAACATCAGGGAATTTATGGAGATAGTCAGGACTGCAACAGATAAGCCTCTGGCAGTCGGTTTTGGGATATCCACACCGGAGCAGGCGGCGGCTATTTCGGAGTATTGTGATGCTGTTATAGTTGGCAGTGCTTTAGTGAAAACTATTGGTGAAAAGGGTAAAACAAAAGAAATGACAGAGGCCGCGCTGCAAATGACAGGGGAGCTTAAAAAACCCCTCAGGGCCTAAGTTGAAATCCATTGTTCTCCGGGGAGGCATTTAAAATGGGATACAAGCTGGTAAGCAGAAAAGAGAAATCCGAAGATACATTTATCAGTGTAGGTTCGGCAGTTATCGGCGGAAATCTGCTGACAATGATTGCCGGACCGTGTGCTATCGAAAACAGGGAACAATATTTACAGGCGGCTGTCCAGTTGAAAAATATAGGTGTCCAGATGTTAAGGGGCGGAGCTTTTAAACCAAGGACTTCACCTTATGCCTTTCAGGGTTTGGCGGAAGATGGTTTGGAGATATTGGCAGAAGCCCATAGACATACGGGTTTACCTGTAGTTACAGAAGTAATGGACACCAGGGATGTGGAAACTGTAGCTAAATATGCTGATGTTTTGCAGGTGGGCAGCCGGAATATGCAAAACTTCGCCCTCTTAAAAGAAGTGGGGCGTGTGCAAAAACCAGTTTTGTTAAAACGAGGCCTGGCTGCCACCATTGAAGAATGGTTGATGGCCGCGGAATACATTATGGCAGAGGGCAATTCACAGATTATCATGTGTGAGCGGGGAATTCGGACTTTCGAGACCCATACCAGAAATACCCTGGATGTCAGTGCTATTCCGGCCATAAAACAATTGTCACATCTGCCGATAATAGCAGATCCCAGCCATGCCGCCGGTAAATGGAACATGGTTGCCCCGCTGGCCAAAGCAGCAGTAGCGGCAGGGGCTGACGGGCTATTGATTGAAGTCCACCCCTGCCCGGATGAAGCCATGTGTGACGGCGGCCAGTCTTTGACTATACGAAACTTCTCTGAATTGATGAGAGAAATTGCTGCTATTGCTCAGGCTGTCGGCAAACAGTGCCAACTTAATGACAAGCATCTTGTCAAAAAAAGTGCAATGTGATACGATATTTTATGCAGGATGGTTTAGGTTACCGGTTTTTGCAGGATGGTAGGAAGTCGCAGGACAGTTTATTTATTATGAAGCCGGCCGCAGTTCTAAGGTGCCGATGGCACCAGGAACACAGTGTGACCGGCGGCAGGACGGCAGGAAGGAGGTTTAGAATTTACCAGGCACTCCTTTATTAGGAGTGCTTTTTTATATTATTTTTATGTAAAACAGCAATACTATTTATTGTCAGGACAAAGACATCAGATAACCTAAAACTTTGAAAATTTCTGCAAAGTATTTATTTTGGAGGTAATATAATGATTGTTGTAATGAGTAACGGAGCGAGTAAACAAGAGGTTAATCATGTGCTGGAAAGGCTGGAGAAACTCGGCTTTCAGATTCACTTGTCAGAAGGTGTGGAGAGAACTATCATCGGAGCTATCGGGGATAAAACCATCCTAAATGAAGTGGCCCTGGAAGCCATGCCCGGAGTAGAAAAAGTGGTGCCTATACTGCAGCCATATAAATTGGTCAGCCGCGAGTTTAAAAAACATTCTGTAGTTAAGGTTGGTGACCTGGAATTTGGCGGTAAAGACCTGCACGTAATGGCCGGACCCTGTGCCGTGGAGAGTCTGGAACAATTGCTGGAAACAGCTGAGCAGGTAGTTAAGTCCGGAGCAACTATTCTAAGGGGCGGGGCTTTCAAACCCCGCACATCACCTTATGCTTTTCAGGGGTTGGAAGAAGAAGGCCTGAAAATGCTGGCTGAAGCCAGGGAAAAAACAGGCCTGAAAATTGTAACAGAGGTTGTGGATCCGCGGAATGTGGAACTGGTGGCCCGCTACTCAGATATTCTGCAAATCGGGGCCAGGAATATGCAGAATTTCCTTTTATTAAAAGAAGTGGCCGGTATTGACAAGCCTGTTGTGTTGAAAAGAGGGGCATCTGCCACAGTGGAAGAATGGCTGATGGCAGCCGAATACCTGATGGCCGGCGGTAATTACAATGTAATTTTATGTGAGCGGGGTATCCGTACCTTTGAAACCTACCTGAGAAATACTCTGGATCTTAGTGCTGTTCCGGTAGCTAAGAGTCTGTCACATCTCCCGGTAATAGTTGATCCCAGCCACGCCACAGGCAAGTGGAAATACGTCAAGCCGATGGCTATGGCGGCAATTGCGGCGGGAGCAGACGGTCTCCTCATAGAAGTTCATCCCAACCCGGCCCAGGCTTTATGTGACGGTCCCCAGTCCCTGACCCCGGAAAACTTTGATGACCTGATGACAGATATTAGAAAGATGGCTGCTATCATGGATAGGAGTGTCTAGAGTAAAGTAAATTGGGAGAAGATGCAGATGAAACCTTTGTTTGATAAGGTTACTATAATCGGAGTAGGCCTCATCGGTGGCTCCATGGGTTTGGCCTTGCGCGGGTGGAGCCTGGCCAATCAGGTGACCGGAGTGGATATTGACCAGGCTAATCTGGAACTGGCTCTGGAACTCGAAGCAGTTCACAGGATTAGTCTAAACATTCTGGAAGCCGTTGCCGATGCAGATCTGGTGGTAATGGCAACTCCAGTTGGCCTGACTCCGGATCTGGTTGCCCTGATTGCCCCTCATCTCCAAAAGGGGTGTATTGTTACTGATGTTGGCAGTACTAAAGCCGATGTTGTGACTAAGGTTGAACAGCTGATGCCTCCTGGGACATGCTTTATTGGCGGCCATCCGATGACAGGAGCGGAAACTGCCGGAGTTCAGGGGGCTGACAGGTATCTGTTTGAAAACGCTGTTTACATATTAACTCCTTCAAAGAAAACGGATATGAAGGCTCTGACAAAAATCAAAGGCCTAATTAATGGTTTGGGGGCCAGGTGTATTGAACTGGACCCACAGGAACACGATATCATGGTGGCGGCAGTGAGCCACTTGCCCCATCTGGTGGCTACAGCCCTGGTTAATACAGCTTCAGAACTGGATCAAGAGCATCACGGGCTGTTAATGTTAGCCGCCGGTGGGTTTAGAGATACCACCAGAATTGCTTCAGGGAACCCTTTAATGTGGAAAGACATCTGTCTGACCAATAAGGAAAGTATTTTGATGGTTCTTGATAAGTTTGCCGCAACCCTGGAACGGGCCAGGGCATTGGTGGAAGAATGCGATGACCTGGGACTGAAAGATGAATTTGCACAAGCCAGGGAATTGCGTAAAAATATTCCTGCAAAAATCAAGGGTTATCTGCCCCAGACTTTTGAAATAGTAGTTACAGTCCCCGACAAGCCGGGAATTATTGGGAATCTCGCATTCCTTCTGGGGAATGAAGGAATTAATATTAATGACATCGAAATACTCAGGGTCAGAGAAGGTGAAGGGGGAACTATCCGCCTGGCTTTTGGCAGTGAAGAAAACCAGGCCAGGGCTGTCGATACCCTGCGTCAAAATGGAATAACTGTAAAAAAGCGATAACTGTAAAAAAGCGATAACTGTAAAGAAGCGATAATTGTAAAGAAGCGATAATTGTAAAGAAGCGATAATTGTAAAGAAGCGATAACTGCTGAGGAAAAACCAACAAACTTTGACCTGATGAGGTGAAGCAGTGGACTTAAAAATTCTTAATGCCAAAAAATTATGCGGTCAGCTTGAAGTACCAGGTGACAAGTCTATCTCCCACCGGGCGGTTATGTTAGGGTCACTAGCCGGCGGGATTACCAGAGTAAAACATTTTTTAATGGGTGCCGATTGTTTAAGTACCATTGAATGTTTTAGGGCTATGGGGGCTGAATTTACCCAGGAGTCTCCTGATACTATTGTAGTTAAGGGAAAAGGACTACATGGCCTGGATGAGCCCCAGGATGTCCTTAATGTTGGCAATTCGGGTACTACCATCAGGTTGATGTCCGGGATTTTGGCCGGCCAGAAGTTTTTCTCAACAGTGACCGGTGACGCATCTATCAGAAAAAGACCTATGGGGCGCGTAGCAGAGCCCCTCAGACAAATGGGTGCCCGGATTTGGGGCAGGAACAAGGGCAGTTTGGCCCCACTGGCAATCCAGGGAGGAGAACTTAGTCCGATAAATTTTGCTTCCCCGGTGGCCAGTGCCCAGGTTAAGTCCTCTATCCTGCTGGCCGGTCTTTATGCCAACGGACAGACAATTGTAAGTGAACCCCAAAAATCAAGGGATCATTCTGAAAGGATGCTGGCATACCTAGGGGCCGATCTTGAGGTTGCCGATCTGGCTGTAAAAATTACCGGTAATCCGCAGTTAGAAGGGCGGGAAGTGTTTGTACCGGGAGATATTTCATCAGCAGCCTATTTTATGGTGGCCGCTGCGGTAACTCCCGGTGCTGATATCAGAATTAACCGGGTTGGGATCAATCCGACCAGGACAGGAATCATTGATGTTCTGCGTAAAATGGGTGCCACCATACAGATTCTGAATGAACAATTATTAAATGAAGAACCTGTTGGAGACATCTTAGTCAAGGGTGGGGAACTGCGAGGAATAGTTATTGACGGGGAGATAATTCCCAGATTGATTGATGAAATACCTGTGATTACAGTAGCCGCGGCCATGGCCCAGGGTGAAACTCTGATTCGCGATGCCGGCGAACTGAAAGTTAAAGAAACCAACCGAATCGCGACAGTAATAAGTGAATTTAACAAAATGGGAGCAGAAATTGAGGAGCTACCCGATGGAATGAGGATAAAAGGCGCAACCACTTTTAAAGGTGCCGTGTGTGACAGCCACGGAGACCACCGGATAGCCATGTCGCTTGCTGTTGCCGGTCTTCTGGCTAAAGAGGGGACCATGATCCGGGATGCCGAATGTATAGATGTCTCTTTCCCCGGGTTCGAGAGACTACTGCTGGAGATTACCCAGTAAATACAGATTTGAAGTACAAAATGGCATTAGTTTTCGGGACTTTTAAAACACCTGAAAAGCTAATGTTCTTTTTTTGAAAAAAATAAAAAACACCACAGAGGACACAGAGGCACAGAGTCCGATAGATAGATCATCATATAAATTTATCCGAATACTACTTACCAACGAATTACATATTAAATTATTGTAGTTAGGAAAACTAATAAAAGTATTATTAGAACTAATACTATCCGTTACGGCTGCGAGTCTCTGTGCCTTTGTGTACTCTGTGGTATGTAATTTCTTTTAAAATTAAATACATATCTAAATATGCCTTTTCATAAGAGAGTTATTTTTAAGACTTAGAGGTACAATAAGGGAAAATATCTTTTCGAGACAAGGAAAAACTGGCTTTATGTCGAAATGAAATATCTATGTTTTTGCATGACTTAAAGATTAGGAGTGATTGGTCTGTGCTAAACGGCAAGAAATTAGTGGTAGCCATCGACGGACCTGCAGGTGCAGGCAAAAGTACAGTAGCCCGGCAGGTATCCAAGGAAATAGGCTATATATACATAGATACCGGAGCAATGTACCGTGCTCTGACTTTAAAGGCATTAAGACTAGGTATACCTATGGATGATGAAACAGCTCTGGCCAAACTGACAACTGAGACAGATATAAAGTTGACTTATCAAGATCACACCCAGTTAATAATTATGGATGGAGAAAATGTCAGTCAGGAAATCCGGACTCCTTTTGTCACGCAAAACGTATCTTATGTAGCTAAAGTTGCCGGGGTCAGGATTGAAATGGTCAGACTGCAGAGAGACTTGGCCAAGGGCGGCGGCGTGGTTATGGATGGCAGAGATATCGGCTCATATGTTTTACCTGATGCGGAGTGTAAGATATTTCTGACAGCTTCCCCGGCCGAGAGGGCCAGGCGGAGGGCTAAAGACTTGATAGCCGCCGGATTTGAGGTTAACCTGACCCAGCTCGAAAAAGAAATTGCAGCCAGGGATGAAATTGACAGCACTCGCGAAATGGCTCCTTTAATTAAGGCTGAAGATGCTATTATGGTTGACACTTCAGACATGACTTTTTCTGAGGTGGTAGAGAAAATTAAAGATTGTGTACAAAAACAAGTTGCAAAATAGAAATTGGAGGATTTTATGTTTTTATCTAGAACTAAAAATACGAAAAGCATAATTTTCTTTACATAGTCAATCTTATTAAGACAACCTTACTTATACTCGAGGTGATCTGATGAAGACCATCCTTGCTTCAAAAGCCGGGTTTTGCTTTGGCGTTAAAAGGGCCCTGGATCTGGCCACGAAAACAGCAGGAGAGTCCAGTGATAATGTTTATACCTTAGGTCCGTTGATTCACAACCCCCAGGTGGTGGAAGATCTGGCAAACAGGGGTATTACAGCAGTTAAGGATATTTCCGACATTGCTGCAGGTGCCGTAATTATCAGGTCCCACGGTGTGGGCCCCGATGTTTATAGCAAAGCCGGGGAGTTAGGGCTGCAGGTAGTTGATGCGACGTGTCCATTTGTAAAAAAGGTCCAGAAGAGGGCCAAAGATCTGACTGAACAGGGTTACCAGGTCATTGTTGTCGGGGATAAAGGGCATCCCGAAGTGGCCGGGATAATAGATTGGACCGAGGGCAAAGGAATCGTCGTGGAAACTCCCGCGGAAGCCGAGACAATTCAGCCGATGGAGAAAATAGGTGTAATCAGTCAGACAACCCAACCGGAAGCCAACTTTAATCAAATTGTCTCCGTCCTGCAGAACAAGGCTAATGAAATTAAAGTCTTCAACACAATCTGTCATGCCACTATGGGCCGACAGAACGCTGCGGTGGAACTGGCCAAACAAGTGGATGGGATGCTTATTATTGGCGGGAAGAACAGTGCCAATACGATAAAATTAGCGCGCCTGTGCACTGACACAGGGACTCCGACATTACAGTTAGAAACAGCAGCGGAGCTGAACCACGACTGGCTGAAAGGTAAAAATAGCGTTGGAATAACAGCTGGGGCATCAACCCCAGATTGGATAATTGAGGAGGTAAAAAGAGCCATGGAGGAAATTACCAACCAAGAAAATGAACTACAACAAGAAAATGAACTGCAACAATTTGAAGATGCGCTTACTATTCGTGAACTACACAAAGGAGATATTGTGACCGGTACGATTGTACAGGTGGGTGATGATGAAGTAATGGTAAATGTAGGAGGAAAATCTGAAGGGGTAATTCCCCTCAGGGAATGTTCCTGCTGTGATATTAAGTCACCTAAGGAAATGTTTAAGGTAGGTGACGAGGTAAAGGTTGCTGTTATTAGTGTCAGGGATGATGAAGGTAAGATCTTACTTTCTAAGAGGAAGGTAGATGCCGACAAGGCTTGGGACAAGCTAAAGGAGGCCATGGATACCAAAACTGTAGTAGAAGGAGTAGTCAATGAAGTAGTTAAAGGCGGGCTCTTATTTGATGTAGGTGTCACGGGATTTATGCCGGCTTCACTGGTAGACCGGGGTTATGTGGAAGACCTGGGTAAATATGTGGGAGAAAAACTCTCAGCTCTGGTTATTGAGGTAAATAAGGAAGCTAGAAAGGTTATTCTTTCCAGAAAACCTCTGTTGGAGCAGGAATATAATAATAAAAAGGCAGCCCTATGGAGTGAGCTGGAAGATGGCCAGGTTCGTAAAGGCGTGGTCAAGAGGCTGACCAATTTTGGCGCCTTTGTTGACATTGGCGGTGTTGATGGATTACTGCATGTTTCTGAAATGGCCTGGTACAGAGTTACTCATCCATCAGAGATTTTAAAGGAAAATGATGAAATAGAGGTATTCGTATTAAGTGCCGATAAAGCAACCGAGAAGGTCTCACTCAGTTTGAAGAAAATTATCCCTAACCCATGGCAGAATATAGACGAAAAATATGCCGTCGGATCACAGGTTACCGGTAAAGTGGTGCGGATAGCACCTTTCGGGGCTTTTGTGGAATTAGAGCCGGGAGTTGATGGCTTGATTCACATTTCCCAGTTTTCTGACAAGAAAATATCTACACCAAATGAGGTCGTTAAAGTAGGTGAAATGGTAACAGCTCAGGTCACAGAGGTAGATTCAGCAAAGCACAAAATAAGTTTGTCTGTCAAAAAACTGCGTAGTGAAGACGAAAAAGCAACTGAAACTGACGAACTTGCCAAACTGCAGCAAGATCAGCAGGAAATTCCTCCTGTGACATTGGCTGACACGCTGGGCGAGAAGCTCCAGCAGGAACTTAGCAAAGTTGGCGGCTCCGCCGGAGATGCTGAATAGATATTAAAAAAGAAAAAGATACTTGAAATAGGAAGTGTCCCACTACATGTGGGGGCTTCTTTTTTTATTGCCTAGGGATTTATAGAATTTATTGTTTAAATAAATAAACGCACAATGGGTAGGAAGAAGGGATTAATTTAATTTATATCAGTACCTTCCCTCTGGGCGCTCAGGATTCTCTCTTTTAAATCTCTAAGTTATGTTTTAGGACATTTACCAAGTATTATACTTTTTTTTAAGCAGCGACCGGGGGCTATTTATTATCTGAGGGGACCTAAGCCAATGCCCTAGAATATTTCTAAAGTTGGGAGGGAAACCTAGCATAGAAGCTTGCAAAGTAAGAAATTGAAAGGGGATTTTTTATGACTGGATATCCATTAGGAATTATTACTCTTCTTATTGTTTCCGCATTAGTTTACTTTGGCTTGGCCCACAGGATTCTTGATAGGCTGCGGATTACTGATAAAGCAGCTCTGGGCATTTTAGCGGCAATGATTGTCGGCAGTTTTATTGATATTCCAATCGCCAGAGGCAGAATAAATGCTTCTATCAATTTGGGCGGGGCAGTTATTCCGGTTGCTCTGGCCATATATGTGCTGAGCAAAGCAGGCACCGGTAAAGAATGGTTTAGAGCTATCCTAGCATCTGGCATTACCGGTGTGGTTATCTACTATATTGGCTCAGTGCTGATGTCAGGAAATCCCGGAGGTGCCTTTGATTTTTTGGACCCTATCTGGGTCTACCCGATTATTGGGGGATTAGTTGCATATATTGCCGGCAGGTCCAGGCGTTCGGCATTTATAGCCGCAACTGTCGGCGTCCTGCTTTTAGATATTTTTAACCTGGTTTATTTAATGACTACCAGGACCCCGGGCCGGGTTGATGTAGGTGGAGCAGGTGCCTTCGACTCCATTGTTCTTGCAGGTATCGTAGCCGTTCTGCTGGCAGAAGTGATCGGTGAAACCAGAGAAAGGCTCCAGGGAGGACCGGCAACCCATGACAGGCCGAAAGAGCTGTTGAAAAACTTAAGTAATGCTGAATATGCCAATACAATAGGGATAGATAAAAAAGAAGAATTGGTAGAAGAAGGAAACAAACTTGACTCGCGGGAGGCTGAAGATAAAGATGAGAAATAAAACATACCGCTTACTGGGAGTAGTATTGCTAATTCTTGGTGCAGCACTGGTTGGGATTCCGGTGGCTAACCTGGCGACTGGGACGCAGCAGGCATCGGCAGTATCGTTTTTAGACAGGCTAAGATTAACCGGCGGCTATGAGCAGGAACTTCAGGCCGGAGAGCATATCACAATTGTAGATGAAAAAACCGGTGCTGTGGTAGATCAGATTGCCAGAGTAGCTTATCCGGGGGATGAAACTATTACAGAATCAAATGAAATTTACGAAATAGTAAAAGTCAAAGGAAACAAGGCTTTTGCTTCCAAGAAAGGCGTAGCTACAGATATAGTATGGCGAGATGAGTGGGATATCACACCGGCAGCCGCTGCCCAGAAGGCCCAGGCAGGAAACTCCAAAATAGCTATTTATCATACTCATTCAGATGAATCATACGTCCCTACAGATGGTACGGAAACAATACCTGCCCGGGGCGGAATATTAAAGGTAGGCAGTGCCCTGGCGCAGCAACTTAAATCTAAAGGGATAACAACCTTAGATGATAAAACGCCCCATGAGCCCCATGATGCCAATGCATATCACCGGTCACGGCGGACTGCTGTCAGGTTAATGAAAGAGAGACCTTTGGCACTGTTGGATGTCCACAGAGATGGGGTCCCGGATCCGGGCTTTTATTATAATGAGGTAGAAGGAGAAAAAGTTACGCGGGTTAGATTGGTCGTAGGCAGACAGAATCCCAATATGGCTACAAACCTGGAATTTGCAAAACGAATTAAGGCTTATATGGACAAACATAAACCGGGATTAATGCGGGGAATTTATATTGGCCGGGGCAGCTATAACCAGGATTTGTCGCCCAGGGCCATGCTTCTGGAAATTGGAACCCATACAAATAACAGGTTTAGTGCCGAAAAAGGAGCCGATATATTTGCTGACGCTCTGCCGGCTGTTCTAAATATAAAGTCAGCCCCCCAGCCAGGAGGAGGGGCCGGAAATAATCTGTCGACCGAATCTGCGGGAGAAAAAAGCAGTGCCTGGTCCAGTATTGCCTGGATTATCGGTGTAGTCCTGATTGGCGGAGCAATCTTCCTGTTTATCAGCACAGGAAGTCTGAAAGGCATGAAAAGCAAGCTTGGTGAGCTGCGAAAAACTGAATTCGCTAATATTTTTGGTTTGAAAAAGGTGTCCCGGGAGACTTCCCGAGAAGACTGCAAACTGCAAAATGATGAAAAGGAACGGCAAGAATGATCTAAATTATGATCAACTTGAAGGAGGGTAGAACTGTATGGAAAAATACGGTATGACAATAGGCATTGGGATATTGCTGGGTACTCTGGCCCGAACTTACATGTTAAGATCAGATTATCGCCAATATCCCGGCTACCCTCATGGATTTGTAACACATATGAGTTTAGGTTTCATCGCAGCAGCACTGGGGGCAGTAGCTTTACCTGCCCTTGTAGAAGAGGAATATGCCGCAGTTACTTTTTTGGCTTTGGCAGCCCAACAGTTTCGAGATATCAGGAATATGGAACGTGAAAGCCTGGCGGCCTTGGAAGAGGCGGAACTGGTGCCAAGAGGGAGAGACTACATTGAAGGAATAGCCAGAGTGTTTGAGGCTAGGAATTATCTGGTGATGATTACTGCTCTAATTACAAGCTCAGTTAACTACATTACTAACAGGCCTCAGGTATCAATATTAGTAGGTTTTATCTTAGTGATTTCACTGGAATTCTTTATGAAGGGCAAGGTGCTCCATCAGATTGCTATTGTTAAACCTGGCCGACTTTTTTTTGACGGGCCAATATTGAAGGTTGATGATGTTGATTTTATGAATGTAGGCCTGCCTCAGATGAGAGAAAAAATTTTAAATGACGGACTGGGAGTTGTTATTCACCCCAAAGATGATAATGCCAGGGCTACCTTAAGCAATATGGGCCAGCGCCAAGCTATTGCTAATGTGGCAGTGGCAGTTTTGGGTACAAAAAAAGATGTGGATATTCCGGAGTTTACCCCTATGGTGAGAAAAAATGTAGACGTAGGTTCGATAGCACTTTTTTTGGTTCCATCAGAAAAGGACATAGAAAGCTTGGTCGCAGCTGTTCAGAGGGTTCCGATTTTGGAAAGTGCTCGCCGGGCACCCCTTAAGACGAAAGCAGGACGGATAGCCGCTGATTAGGGGGATTAAAATGGGTAACGAAGTGCTTGTAGCAGTAGTCACTATTAATAAAGAAGCAATTGGTGGAGACATTCCAATATTTTTCGCTACCAATCCAGAAGACCAGGCTAGGGTTGCTAATTCATTGTCACGGATATTAAAAGCCATGGTCCATGATGTTGGTGATGGTGTTTTTATATTGGTCAGGCATTAAGGAGACAAAAGAGCAGCTAATGAAAATAATCTATCATTGTTATGGTGGGGCGCATTCATCGGTGACTGCGGCAGCTGTTCATTTAGGGTGGCTGCCGACTGACCGTATGCCGGATAAAGCAGAGTTGATGAAGCTCCCTTATTTTGACAGAACTTCAGATCCGGATCACGGACATATTAGATTTATGGGTTGTGACCGGTATGGCAACGAAATATTTATTTTAGGCCGGAGAAACTGTGCCAAAGTTTTTGAAAATATGGCCAGGGGTCTCATATCAGTTTTCGATGAAGCAAAAGATGAATATCTTTACTTCAATGTTATGCCATATGTCAATTGGAAAATGGTTTTGGGGGGATTTTCATCGCGAAGACTCGGATTTGTCATCTTCGGCAGACCAATAATTTTATCAGGTGTGCTAACATCATATTGGAAGATTGTAAGCTTTGTACAACGTGTAATAGTAACAGCTGCCAATAAAGGTGATGATTAAAAAATATGAAAATTTTTTATGTTTGCCGCACAGGGCACCATACTTCGGTTCTGGCAGCTTCTCTGCACTTGGGAAAAGTCAGCGCAAATTGCAGGGAGGCCAAAAATATACAAAGCCTTTCCGGATATGATAAGTTTAATGGCGAAGATATTGGCAAGCCATTTTTGGCAGGAATTGATGACCATAATGCGGAAATATATACAATAGGAGTGACCGGGGAAAATCACTTGCTAATCAGGGCAGCAATTGAATTTATTGGTATAATGGGGATAAGTCCGGGAGACTGGCGTATTGTTGATACAAGCTGCGTCTCCAGTAATTGGACGGTCCTGGGCCAACTTGCCGGAAGGATAAGTTTAACCAGACTTAGTAAAACTTTTTTTTATTTGGGTGCCAGAAAGGAACTGCCCCGTTTAAAAAATCTGGTCAGCAACACAAAGAATCAAAATCTTGTCAGCAACACTAAGAATCAGTCTGAGATTAGATGATCAGAGCGCGTGGAGCGCTTTTTAAGTTAGAATTGCGTAATTAGCCCTTAAGCTTGACTTCCCATAGAACTTGAAGGATAATTATGGAGAGTGCGGGAAAAAGGGGTAGAGCCAATGGGAGAATCTAAAATACTAATTGAAAAAATAAAAGAAGGAAGCATTGCTGATGAAATTGGTCTTGAGCCCGGTGATGAATTACTGGCCATAAATGGTGAGAAACCCCGGGACTTAATTGACTATCGATTCATGTGTGCAGATGAGGAGCTGGAAATTGAAGTACTAAAGAAGAATGATGAGGTCTGGTCATGTGAAATAGAGAAAGAGTATGATGAAGATCTTGGACTAGGTTTTGCTTCTGATACTTTTGAGGGTATCCGCAGCTGCGCCAATAAGTGTGTTTTCTGTTTCGTAGACCAGATGCCGACGAAATTACGCGATTCACTGTACATAAAAGATGATGATTATCGGATGTCTTTTTTACATGGTAATTTTGTGACCCTGACTAATTTGTCTAAGGCCGACTTTAACCGAATTATAACTATGAGGTTAAGTCCCATATATATATCAGTTCATTCTACCAACCCCGAATTCAGGGTTAAGCTGCTGGGCAATAAACAGGCCGGAAAGATAATGGAACAACTGACAGAACTGGCCCAGGCAGGTATTGAAATGCATACGCAAATTGTACTCTGTCCGGAATTAAATGACGGGCAGGAACTTTTGAGAACAATCTCCGATCTAACGGGTTTACGACCGCAAATTAAGTCTATTGCTATTGTGCCCGTTGGTTTGACAGGTTATCGCCAAAATTTATTTGAACTCAGGAAATTTACTCCTGTTGAGGCCGAAAGTTTAGTTGAATACACACACAGGATGCAGGAAGAATTTCTCAAGAAGTTTAGGACCCCCTTGGTTTACCTGGCAGATGAATTTTACATATTGGCCAAAAGGGATTTCCCCCTTGCCGATTTTTATGGAGATTTTCCGCAATTGGAGAACGGGGTCGGGTTAGTACGGATTTTTTACGATAGTTTTGATGAAATGAAATCTCTTTTACCTAATGTCGTGCAAAAAGAATTCCGAATTGCTCTTGTAACGGGTTTATCGGGAGCATATGTATTAAAAGAAATCGCAGCGGTGTTAAACAGAATTAAAAACCTGCACGTTGAGCTGATAGCAGTAAATAACGAGTTTTTTGGCGGACATGTTTCTGTGGCAGGACTTTTGACCGGCCAGGATGTGATCAACAGTTTGCGGGAACATACATCTCGGGAGCATACATCTCGGGAACATACATCTCGGGAAAATGCATCTCAGGAAAATGCATCTCGGGAAAATGCATCTCAGGAAAATACATCTCAGGAAAGTATAACTCGGAAAAGTACATCATTTGATCTTATTTTGCTGCCCTCAGTGATGTGCAAAAGTGATGAACAAGTGTTCCTGGATGGTAAAACACCCGAAGATATTAGGAATGAAATAGGTACACCTGTTGAGGTAGTCAACATAAATGAAGGTGCAAATGATTTAATAGAGATTATTGCGTGTGTGGATAGAGGAGGTTCTAATTGTGGCTAAGCCAGTTGTAGCGATTGTTGGCCGTCCCAATGTGGGTAAATCGACGCTGTTTAACAGGATAGCAGGCGGGGGTCTTGTGGCCATAGTCGAAGATAAGCCGGGAGTGACCCGGGACAGATTATACCGGAATGCCGAATGGCTTGATCATGAATTTACCTTAATCGATACCGGTGGGGTGGAATTTACAAATGTAACCGATGAGATTGGACAGGGGATTCACCTGCAGGCTCAGCTGGCTATTGAAGAAGCTGATGTGATTTTGTTCGTTTCAGACGCCAGGGAAGGTTTAACCCCAACCGATGAGGAAGTTGCCAAGGTACTGAGAAAAGCTCGCAAGCCGGTTGTGCTGGTAGCAAACAAGGTGGAAAACTTCAAAGAGACTTATGATGTCTTTGATTTTTATAAATTAGGCCTCGGGGAACCTATTCTCATTTCCGCCTCCCATGGGATGAATATGGGAGATTTGCTGGACAGAGTCTGTGAATTGTTACCTGATTCAACAAAAGATGAAGATATGGATGATGATATTATCAAAATTGCAGTTATCGGCAGACCTAATGTAGGCAAATCATCTATTGTTAACGCTATTCTGGGAGAAGAGCGGGTGATTGTAAGTAATGTTCCGGGGACTACCAGGGATGCTATTGATACAAATTTTGAACAGGATGGGCAAAAATATCTGTTGATTGATACTGCCGGTATGAGAAAAAAAGGGAAAATCAATGAGCCTACCGAAAGATATAGTGTTGTCCGGTCGTTAAGGGCTGTCGACAGATGTGATGTGGTATTGATGGTGTTAAATGCCGAAGAGGGTACCACCGAACAGGACAAAAAGATTGCCGGATACGCCCATGAGGGTGGCCGGGCGATTCTGACGATAATAAACAAATGGGATTTGGTTGAAAAGGATGACAAGACTATGCTCCGGTTTACCGAGGATATCAGAGAAGAACTGGGCTTCATGCAGTATTCGCCGACCCTATATGTGTCAGCCCTTACCAAAAAGAGGATTCCCAAAATTCTCGAATTAGTTAAATTTGTGGCTGAACAGCACTCCATGCGAATTTCCACCAGTACCTTAAACGAACTGGTACAGGAGTCTGTGCGTTTGAATCCACCTCCGTCTGATAAAGGCAAAAGGCTGAAGATTCTGTACGCTACACAGGCTTCTGTGAAACCGCCAACGTTTATTATTTTTGTCAATGATCCGGAGATAATGCACTTTTCTTATCTACGCTACCTGGAGAATCAACTGCGCAGCAGTTTTGGTTTTGAAGGTACGCCGATCAGGTTGATTGTCAGAAAAAGAAATGAGGAATAGCCTTTAGGGGTGAAAAAAATGCAATATTTTGCTCTTTTGGCAGGTTATATATTAGGATCTATCCCTTTTGGATATCTTGTCAGCAAGCATTGGAAGGGCATTAACATACTTGAACACGGCAGCGGCAATATCGGGTTTACCAATGTTTTAAGAACTGTGGGGTGGCCGCCTGCCTTGGTGGTATTAGTTGGTGATATTGGGAAAGGGGCACTGGCTGCCTGGTTTGGACTTCATACCGGGGGCCAGATCTTCGGAATCCTCTGCAGTCTTGCGGCACTGTTGGGGCATAGCTTTTCAGTTTTTCTAAAATTTAAAGGCGGCAAAATGGTGGCTACAGGATTTGGAATTTTCATAGTTCTTACTCCTAAAATAGCTATAGTAGTTGCAGTAATTTGGCTAAGCACTTTATTTATCTTCAGGTATGTGTCATTAGCTTCAATTCTCGCAGCCGCAGGTTTATTCCCATTGATGTTCATCTTCGACGAATCCACCGGTATGAAGGTATTTCTTGCTATGGCTGGGCTCTTCGCTATTTACAGGCACAGAGTAAATATAGAAAAATTAATTAAGGGCCAGGAATATAAAATTGGGCAGAAAGCAGAGCGGAAATAGGGGGGCACTTAATGGAAAAAGTATGTGTTATAGGGGCAGGCAGCTGGGGGACGGCCCAGGCAATTCTGCTTGCTCAAAAGGTACAAACTGTGAAAATGTGGACTCTTGAAAACAATGTAATTGAAGAGATGAATAATGAAAGAACCAATAAAGCTTACCTGCCGGGTGTGACAATTCCTGAAAATATCAACGTATTTGCGGACATCGAAGAGGCACTTGAAGATGCCACAGCTGTAGTTATGACCATTCCATCGCAAGGCTTTCGCGAAGTTCTAAGAAAAGTTGTCCCCTTCCTGAACAAAAACCAAGTAGTTGTGAACACAGCCAAAGGAATCGAAGAATCATCCTTAAAAAGACTTTCGGAAGTTTTTGCAGAAGAAACTGATAAAGTTTTACAGAATAATTTTGTAGTTTTGTCAGGCCCTAGTCATGCTGAGGAGGTCAGCAGGGGTATACCTACAACTGTAGTGGCCGCAGGCCAGTCCAGGGAATGCTGTGAGCGGGTGCAGGACCTGTATATGACTCCGCGTTTTCGGGTATATACCAATCCTGATATAATTGGTGTAGAAATCGGCGGAGCTTTGAAAAATGTGATTGCAATTTGCACCGGAATATCTGACGGCTTGGGTTTTGGGGATAATACCAAATCGGCCCTCCTAACCAGGGGACTGGCTGAAATATCAAGACTAGGTGTTGCCCTGGGGGCTAATCCTTTAACTTTTGCCGGTCTGGCAGGTGTTGGCGATCTGGTAGTAACATGCACCAGTATGCACAGCCGAAACAGAAGATTCGGCATTGAAGTAGGCAAAGGAAACACAGTCCCGGAAGCTCTAAAGGCAGTGCGGATGGTAGTGGAGGGCTATTATACTACTGCAGCCGCATATCGCCTGAAATGCAAAATAGATATAGAAATGCCAATTATTGAAGAGGCATATGCTGTTTTGTATAAGGGTGCTAATACCGCTGAATCAGTGACCAAACTTATGCAGCGGGGGAAGAAACACGAACTCGAAGAGGTAGTCAGGATGGCTTACCCTGACTGGTAAAAATATGTGCATGCTGAGGAAAATGGTCTGGATTGTGCAGGCAGCACCAATCCTCGGAGCACAACCAAGTACGCGTCCAGCTCGGCCTTATCTCTGTGAGCACGTATGAATGAGATACCCATGAACAAGATGTTTGGGTGCGGTTGGGGCAGCCTGTACGCCTTGCCAGAGATCATTTTTCTACCAATGAGTCGTGTTATCGCTATGATTATCATTTGAGATTCCATTTCAAACCACATAGTGCTTTTACAGAAGGGGGTTCTTGCACCTTTTTCCTTTATAGCGGGCTTTTTATTTGAAATAAATGCGGATTGCGGACCTTTGTATAAATGTTGGTTGTCACAATGCTGGCATGCCCTAGAAGATTTTGAATGTAACGGATGTCGGTCCCAGCTTCTAAGAGATGTGTGGCGAAACAGTGGCGGAGGGTATGACAGGAAGCTGTTTTTTGTATCCCGGCCTGTCGGACCGCTTGTTCGAATACTTTTTGAACGGCACGGGTGGTGTATTTGCCGCCTCGTTGAGTGATAAACAGGAAGTCTGTTGACAATTTACCACCCATCTGGCGGGCCAGCTGGGTTTTTATCTTTTCCGAGAAAATGGTAATTCTGTCTTTATGCCCCTTTCCACCGCGGATAAACAGTGTTAAATTATATAACTGAACATCCTGGACACGCAAATTTACAATTTCTGAAACCCTGAGCCCAGATGAATAGATTAGCTGTAACATAAGACGATGGGTGGGGTTGGTGACCGCATCCAGCAACTGTAAGACTTCGTCACGGGATAACACCACTGGCAGCCGTTTTTCTGACCTGGGCCTGGCAATTTCTCCGAAGTTGAATTTGACTTTGAATACATCGACATATAGAAAACGCAGGGCATTAATGGTTTGATCTATTGTCGCTGAACAAACGTGCTCTTTGGTTAATAATAAATACAGGTACTCTTTGATCAGTGAGGGTGAAATGTTACGGGGATCTAATGGGTGAAAATGTCTGATAAATTTACCAAGCAGGGAAGAGTAAGTTTTGATTGTTTTGGGACTATAGTTTCTTAGCTTCAGTTCTCGTTCATAGAGCTGAAAAAAGCTGTCAAGGCCTGAATAGGCATTGATATTTTGATTATTTTCCAAAATTGCAACACCGCCGAACATATGTTCTGTTTCTTTTATACCATGATATGGTAAAATATAAGAAATGTCAAGTATTTATTTTCGACAAGTTGTTGCATGGGTAGATTGCTTTTGGGATGAACTCTTTTCGCTTTGCAAAGTTTTTTAATATTTTTGCAAACTTAGTTCACATATAGAAGTGTTATGCGAAATCCTGCGCTATGGGGTATTTTCCAGGGACAATATTGAAAGCAGGTTATGATATATGAACGCCGAAACCAAAGAATTTTACTTAGATGCAATCTCGCGGGTTAGAAATTTTGTAGAATATGAAATGTACCAAAAAAACAAAACCAAGGCAATTAATTCACTTAAGAAAAAATATCCTGATATTTCTATTCAACAATGCACGGAAATATTTGATTCATTGTTTTTAATGTTTAAGGAGACTGTGGAATTTGTTGGTCAACATCAACAGTATTATTGGGATCTTTATCATAAAGAAATACAACTAAATGATTCTAGACCAGCGCTGACTGATTTCGAAACGAACTTTTATAAGAGGTTCAAGGAGATACCATCAGAAATTATGGATTGGACTATTAGCTGGGTCTTTTTCTGGCACCATTTAAAGTAGAGCTCGGGTCAGCAGGACATCGCATAACAACAGGCTAAACGGCCGTCCTTAAGGGCAAACGGAGTTCTGTGCCGGGCGCAACTTTGACCGCCCACTCGGCTGTCACGCTTTTTGCGCAGGCAAAAATCATCCCACCATCGAAATGATTAGTCCTGGTAAATGCAAGAGACGCGGGCTAGTGCGGCCATTGGTTACCTTGGGAGGTCGAGTTACACCCGATGTTGGCTTGAGTAGTTACCATAGTGGAAACAGGCGTCTCTTGCGCTAGGGTAGAATCATTCCGCTGATGTAATGATTTTTGCGGGCTAGGGCAGGTGGCTCGGGAGC
>JAVSMW010000009.1:0-102454 GCA_032027005.1 Thermincola sp.
ACCGGTACCGGTCCGGCAGCCCCTAAAGCAATCCTGGCTTCACGGCAGACTTCTCCCTCCATCTGGACAGCCACTGCTACAGATACCACCGCCAGGGCTCCGGAACGCCGCAAGCCAAATCTAATATAGGTACTGCCGGTCATCTCTTGATCGGGCACAACAATCTCTGTCAAAATTTCGTCCGGAGCAATTACTGACTGATGAACACCTGTATGAAACTCTTCTAATGGCATAACCCGTTGCTCCCGGACACTTTCCAGCTTAATTGCCGCCCCTAAAGCTATTAAAATCGGGGGCAGATCCGCTGACGGAACCGCATTGACTATATTCCCGCCGACCGTCCCGGTGTTGCGAATCTGGTTATTAGCCATGTGATGAGCAGCTTCACAAATTGAAGAATACCTCTGCCGGAGCAGTGGAGATTTAGCCATTTCATTTTGCGTAGCCCGCGCTCCAATGATGATGCCACGATCTTTTTGGTAAGTGATGCTCTTTAGTTGATCATTCCTGTTGAGAGAAACAATAATTTCCGGCTTGACTTTCTCGCTTTTTTATCTTAGTTAAAAGATCTGTTCCACCGGCCAGGAGTTTGGCCCTAGTGCCAAACCGGGCTAGGAGCTGGCAGGCTTCGGGTACGTTTTCTGGCCCATAATATTCAAAATCCGGCAAATACACTAAAACCACCACTCTTTTTAAATTCAGCTTAAACACTTTCCACGATAACAGTCACACCCATGCCGCCGCCTGAGCATAATGTGGCTAAGCCTGTTTTTAAGCTGCGTTTCTGCAGCTCATGAAGCAAGGTTACGACCAGCCTGATTGCCGAACAGCCCACAGGGTGCCCGAGAGNCAATCCCGCTGCCATTGACATTGGTAATCCTGCGGTCCAGGCCTAATTCCTTTTCCACTGCCAAATACTGAGCGGCAAAGGCCTCATTAGCTTCTACTAACCCCCTGTTTTATCGACATAATCCCTGTTTTTCGCGTTCATAAGCGGGCATCAGGATCATAAATCTCAAGCTGCAGACCATGAGCTGACTTGGGATGGATGAAATTCACGGTACCNAAACTTTCCGCTTACCGGCTGATTCAGCACAAAGGCAGCTCCGGCTCCGGTCATACGCTCTGTGTCATCCTGAACWTTGTCTGATTTTAATGAAACCAGGAAAACGNCCTTCACCCTTGGTATTCAGAAATTTGGCGATTGATGTATTGTCAGCTACGGAAGTAACCAGGTGAAGATAGNAATCCTCCCACTTCAAACACTGCTCCCWTTAATCCCGGNAAAAGCAAATTCGTCTTCAGCTACAAATTTCAGTGGTTTAACTCCCAGCAGTCCTTCGTATTTTTTTACTGCTGCAGCAAGATCTTTAACGGCAATGTTCATTCCGTAAACTCCTTTAATCAAAAAGAGCACCCTCTTTCACTACTTTTGATAATCCCTTAACTAACTAGGGACGTTTGGTAACCGCCGCAATAGCTGTAATCGGTAATGAGGACGTATTGCTGGCCAGTATGGCATGCTCAGGGGCCAGCCGGTCCAACTCCCGGAAAATTTTCCCCTTTAGCTCAATCTGTTCCGGCACTGCCTCGATAACCATGTCAGCGTTGGCTACATCGTCCATCGAAATAAACCCTCCTATTCTATGGTGTAATCTCTCGGTCTTTCATATAGCCGTAATGAAATTATAAATAGAATCGGCAAAAGCAGGTNATTACCCCGGAAGACGGTTTTTTTTCGCTGTNGACAGACAAAAAAGTTGTCTTAACTTAGCCAAACTACTCAAAAAAANAACGGCACAAACCAGTGCCGTTCAACATTGAAAAAAGCAGCAACCAAAAGGTTACTGCTAAACGGAAAAGAAAAAACTATTTACTCAGAAAACGGTTAACATATAATGCCACCCGCAGGTNCAAATACGGTTTCAGCGTTGAATTCCGAGATTTCAAGAATCTCGCGGATTCGGCCAAGACGGTATTTTAAGGTCCCAATGTGNAATGTGCAGAGTATCTGCGGCATCTTTTAAACTATTGCCTGATTTAATATATTCTTCCAAGGTTTCCACAAAGACCTGGCNTTTTTTTATGATCATAAGATAACAGCGATCCAATTTTTGATTCAACAAATTTTGAAAGGACATTTTGGTCTTTTACTTCAGCAAAAATTCCAAAGACGCCCAGTTCTTCGTAATAAATCATCTGCGCCCCAGACACCTCAGGTCTGCTAAAAGTTAAAGCCTGCAGGGCCTGCTGATAGGATTCCCTGTAATCGTTCAAGCCAAGGCACACATTCCCGATACCTATGTTAACATTAAGATCAGGGTATTGCCGGGTAATTTTATCATGTACCTTTTTAAATCCGGCTGTTAACTCGTGGGTATCCTTACTGGACGCAACCGGCACCAATACTACCAAATTGTTGTCTTTCCTGGCAATAAAACAACGGGGAAACAGCTCGGCAAAGATACGCTTGATGAAATGGCCGTTGATTTCACCACTTAAGATATTCTTTCCATTCNTTTTTAAAGGCTACCACCACTACCCTGATGGGAAATTTTAAATTATATCTGATAAATTCGGCCCGCTGAAAGAAACTCTCATCACTGCCATGATCGCCGCTTAACAGGTCATCTAAAAATTCGCCGCGATACCGGGCGTNCTACTTCGTTTTTTATCTTTTCTTTCATCAGTTCAAGGGCTAATACTATTGTTCCCTGTTCAAGGGCCACATTTTCGATTTCACTCTCCGCCCTGGCAGGATCCATGATCACTGACATGTACCCGATTATATGGCGCGGATCGCCAWTGGGAGCAATAATTATAGTACACTCAACTCCCCGGTAGTTAAAGGGAAAATACCGGACAACCTGCCCCGATTTCAGCTTCCGTNCCAAACTTTTCTTTTCACCAAACAAATGTCTAACCGAATATTTACAGCCATCCATTTGCTCTGATGCTGCCAACAACTGAAAATGTCTGTCTTCAATAATCACCGGCGCATGGAGCAGAGCCTTGAATGCCTNAACAATTTCCGGTAAACCTTCCCCATTTAAAACTTTGCCTATTAACTGGTTATGGATCTCCATTAATTTTTGTAATCTTACTTTATCGGCTGCCTGTGCCTTATTTAATTTAGCCAAAGCTTCAAGCATCTTTTTTTCCCGCTCGTAAAGCCTGACATTTTCAATAATAACAGCGAGGTTTGCTGCTAGATTTAACAGGACATCCTGGTCTTCACTTGTAAAGGGACCGTCTTTTTTGTTGTAAACATGCAATACACCAATGCGCCTGTTCTCGACTGCCAGAGGCACCATCGCGGTATTGCGGACCCCGTAATCGTTTGCATATTCTTTAANACTACTGGCATCCTGATAGCAATTTTCTGAGATAAAAGGCTTACCGGTCTGGAAAACGTTANCCGTCTGACCCCTGCCTGAAAGCTGTACGCGGACATTATTCTTCTCATCCGTATTTAAAGCAAAGGCTGTCCGTTGGACAATTAGTTCGTTTGTATCTTCACTGAAAAGGATGATTCCTGCAGATTCAACATCAAGCAAATTAGTAACAATTTCAATCACTTTATCATAAACTTCGTCAAAACCGGAACTGTTCCTAAGCAGGGCGTTAATCTGCAATAATGCCGATANCCAGTCAAGCTGTTTCTTACCTTCCGAAATGGTCTCGTCCATTGATCTAATTAACTTTAGATTATTCATGCCCGGCCTCCTCGTAAGATAATCGTTGGCACATTATATCAAGTTAATTTAATTAAAGCAATTTGTTTTCCTTTAATGGTCGGTTTTGTCACCTCATCTAACCACACCTAGGAACATAAACCTGNAAAATTTAGCTCATTTAACCTTAACAAAACAGAAAGGCCGTAATCCCTTATCAAGGGACCACGGCCATAATTCAGTGAATTTTTCTTATTAGCAGGCAGTATCACCTGCCTGTGGTTTATCCGCAGGGAACTCCATGATAATTGCTCCCTTGGCACAAATTCCGGCACACATCCCACAACCAACGCATGATTTCGGATTTTCCAGAGAACAAACTCCACCGTCCGACGCTTGAGAAACAATCAGGGCTAAACTTTGCGTTGGACAAATATTGATACAGAACTCACATCCGCTGCAGAATAGCCAATCTATGGACGGCACCGGCCATAGGTTTCTCTTTAGCCTCTCAACAGTTCTACCACTGGCGTCTGTAATTGCTGCACTGGGGCAGCCGCGGCCACAAACGCCACAGTCTATACAGCGCTCCTCATCAATTACATGCAGCATTTTGGCCTCGCCTGTAATACAACCCACGGGACATCGGCGGGCACAGGCTGTACNACCCGCTGCAATTCTGATTAATTTTATGGGCCATTATCTTGCCCCCATTCCCTTATACTCGAATCCTTTAATTTAAACCTATCGTNAGACTCCCACTTCTATAAGTGGGAGTTGGTTCCCCGTTCTTCGCTTCGGTGGGGGTTGACTCCCCCACCGAAGTCTCGATGTTCAACTTTAGTTGAACGAGTTCACTTATGCTAGCAATAGCTTTTTTAAACCTTCCCGCTCCTTACTGGAAAGCGCAGGCTGCAGCTTTAAGCCGGCTAGGAAATCTTTTAAATTAGTGACCCGCACTGCCTGGTCATAATTACCGTNNCTGCCTGCCTTCTACTCAATAAGACGACTGGGCTCAGCTCACCATTGTAGCCTCGTTCWGTCAGCAAAGCTTTTAGCTTATCAGTTGCTGCCTGACATTGCAGTTGAGAAGCTAAAATCCTTTTCTTCGCAGCAGTCCGGCGAAGGTTATTCCGAACGCCTTCTACTTTCAGCAAAAAACAACGGCCTTTGGCGAACAGCAAGTAATCACTTTTGCCGAGTTCCGGCAGCACCGGGTTAACTTGCAGAGCCGGCAGCAAAAATACGCCTCGTTCACTATTTAGTTGTTTCAAAAGCTCAGCTTCCGACGTTTCCGCTTGTAATAAATCCAGGTAGCGGGCGGAGAAGAAAAAGGTAATTACCAGGCCAAAAGTTCCCAGCATCTTTGCTTCGGCCACTCCTTGTTGAGACAGGCGNAAAACAAGCCATGGAAAAGAAAGCTATGCCGCCAATAAAGAATAACATTCGTCGCTGTGTTACAGGAAAGCGCACTTAGTCAACACCACTCTAACATTTACTTTAAAGCACCCAGGTAATCAAGTAATAACTCCAATTGGTCTTCTGTCAGAGGGATGCGAGGCATCCAGGCCTGTCCTAATTTCCTCTTTGCCCCCATAGACCAAGTACTGGGTCCTCGTTTGTCAGGTGCCATCGCCTGAGGGTTTTGCAGCCATTCCTGAAGTCTGTCCCTTGTCATCCAGTTACCTACTTTGCTCAGATCGGGGCCAATCTCTCCGCCCTTGTTGCCGATTTTGTGGCAGCTCAGGCAGCCCTTTTCCATTATCAAATCCTGTGTTTTAGTGATTGTTGCTGCCGGCAAACCTTTTACCTCCGGCCATGGGCCCTGTAGTGCGGGTTCCGGGAACATCATATAAGTATTTTCCCAGTCTCCGACCATAATGAAGTTCACCACTGCAGCTATTTCGTCTTCAGTCAAACCGCCTCCTTCATCCTTGGACCATGGGGGCATTTGCGAAANGAGAAATAATTTTTCCGCTATTGTCAGTGTCCCAGACTGTTCCGGTTTGTCCAGAGCGCCCACGTTTAATTGTTTTCTCTAAAAATTCTCTGGTATCTTCCTGCTCACTCGGATTTCCCCGGTTAGCTTCTACATTTAGGGGCAGACCTACCACACCTTGTCCGGTCGGCCCGTGGCAGGTCATACAGTTCGCGGCAAAAACTTCCGCTCCCTTATCAGTATCCCCGGCCAAGCGGACTGCCGCAGCAGCCTGTCGCCGGTGGGTTTCATTAAACCAGTAACCAAACGAACCAATAAGTATCATCCATAAAAGGACTATCACAACTAAATGTCGTCTTGCCATAAAGCGCTGTAACCAGAAAATTACTCCTAGTGCTAAGATTAATGCGAGAAAGACTACTAGTAGTTCCATGCCTTCTGAAACGCTTCCTAACACCTCATCCCCCCCTTTTTAGTAAGGCTCCCACTTCTACAAGCGGGAGTGGTACCCGTACTCCACTTCGGTGGGGGTAGACTCCCCCACCGAAGTTTCGCTGTGCAACTTTAGTTGAACGAGTTCACTTACCCTTTGTTTTCCCTTAANCCTTTACCGYCTGCCCAGCTTCCCATTTGGTTCTTTGGAAAATCTGCCCTGTATCCACAACAATCTCTCCATCAATAATATCAATTTTCATGTAATCCATCGGCCTTGGGGCAGGTCCGGCAATTCGGTTACCTGTTGGTTCATANACTGAACCGTGACAGGGGCAGATAAAGAGATTTTCAGCTTCTTCCCAAGGGACGGTGCAGCCCAAATGCGGACATTTCCAGTAAAGAGCCATTAAACCTTCAGGCAAATGCGCTAGGTAAAATTTACCTTTATTTACTCTGGTCACAGTATTCACTGGGAAATCACTAACAGGTCCTACCTTCACTTTAGAGCCAAAACCTGAAATTTTGCGCGGCCAAAACATATCCAAAGAAATGCCTGAGAGCATAACTCCACCCACTCCCAGAGAGNCCCCAGCTTAGCTTACGTNAAAAACTCCCTGCGTTTAATTTCAGTCACTTTTGCTTCACTGTCATTTGTCTTCTCTTGCTGTGTCTCATTTGGTTTGTTAGAATCTGTTAATTCAGACACCTTAAAGATTCACCTCCAAATATCTTAGTGTATTTTAGGGGGCAGATCCCATGCCCAAAATAGCTTCATCCCTGTTCCTCTAAATGCCGTACCAATAATTGTCAGCACGATAAAGGAAGCTAGAAAGAAGAAAAATAAGGCAATCATGATTTCCCTGGTAGAGGCATGCCAACCCTTGCGAACCAGATAAACCAGTGAAATCGGGATAAACAGCGTCACTACCACCGGAATGAGGATACTGACCACGAAGTTCACTACCGGTTCTCCGAGATTTAGCCCCTGGGCACCGATCAATGGCTCAATGATCCCAGGTCGGACGCCAACAAATTCGTTCATTAAGATTAAAAACAAAATCCAAACTGTTGTGTAAATAAAAGCAAATGCAGCAATTTTTTTCCCATTGGGAGNTTCCAAAGTACCTGCCTACACCAGCCCGTTCCCGGTCAACATAAGGAATAAAAGCCNAAAGAATCAGTACCAGACCCGGCACAATCACGCCTGCTAAAGCTGCAWGCATATGTAATAACAGTTCTTGTAATCCCAGGAAGTACCAGGGTGCCTTGGCCGGGTTTGGTGTCTTATCGGCATTGGCCATATCTTCCAGANGTGCATTAACCAGCACTGAAACCACCATCAAGACAATTGTTACGACCAACATCCCAACCATTTCGATTGAGACCAAATGAGGCCAGGTAAAGACCTTATCTTTGACCGCTGTCCCTAGTAATTTCGGGGTACTTGAGCCGGCATTAGCCTCAGCAATAGCGAGATCCCCCTCATCAGGGCTGGTAATGCCGCCATCCTTCCGCACCCGCCAGAAATGCACAGCCATCAACACGATCAAAGCCAAAGGTAAAAAAATCACATGCAATGTGTACCAGCGTATCAGTGTGNTTTTGCCCTACCGAGTAACCGCCAAGTAACAAAAAGCGAATCTTATCTCCTATGATTGGTGTGGCTCCGCCCATGTTGGTACCAACCGTAATCGCCCAAATTGCCAATTGATCCCAGGGTAAAAGGTAGCCTGTAAAGCTTAGCAAGTTGGTAATTGTGAGCATCAGTACACCCATAGCCCAGTTAAAATCTCTGGGCGTCTTATAGGAGCCGGTGAGGAAGACCCGGACCATATGCAAAAATACGGTAATAACCATGCCATGCGCTCCCCAGCGGTGCAGGTTACGCAAAAACATACCCCAGGAAATATCTGTCTCCATTTCTTTCATCGTGCCATAAGCTCGTTCCACAGAGGGAATATAATAAAACATTAACAATACTCCGGTAACTGTTAGCAACAAAAATAAATAGGTAGAAATACCACCCAGCCCCCAGGTATAACTAACATTCAGGGATTTTCGCGGGACCTTGACCGGATGCAAGTGTAAAGCTACACTGTTTAGAATTACCATCACGCNGGTTACGTATATCGGTGGGATATTTATTACGGTAGATTGAGCGAAAAAAACGGTTATTCCACAACATGGAGATATTAGTCTTATCCCAGTTCGCCATCTAAAACCACCCTCTCCAGAACTTCTTTCAACTTCTGTATCTAATCAATACTCTTACTAAGCCCGTTGCTAGCAGGTGCAGTTGCAGTTGCCTGATCCTTCGGTTTTAAAACAAAGTAAGCTCCTCCGCAAATGAGAACTCCAACCAACCCGTTTATCACAACTGTGGTCACATGCCTGGTAGTTTGGACAGCAGCATCGACAGGCAATTCCAGTTTGAGCCAGGTAGAGGTTGACTTACGGGCGCCACGANTTTTTTAAAGAACCGTTCCAGGCAGCCACTGCCACAGCATTTGANCCTGTGCAGCTGAAATTTGGTACCCTCTCCCGCAGGCTCAAATTTGCGCTGAAAAATTACATCCCATTTACCATCTTGCCAAACACCGGTTGCCCGGACATCCTGAACTGAGGCCGTTGAGAGAGTGCCAAACCCTTCAGCAATAAGGTTTTCAGCCATTTCTTCACCTGGAGGCTGCGCTAAAATATTACCTGCCGCCAATCCTGGGCGAAAATCTTCCCAACCTGCCTCATTTGGGACAACCCAGTCCTTAATTCTGCCTGCTTTTTGGTCATTTGCTGTTCCACTGGCGGGAGAACCACTCCAGTCCGCCTTCCAATGCCAGATATTTACAGGACTTCCGGGAGTGCCCATGCCGAAAAACGGTATTTTCCCTTCCTTAACAGGAAACTCTAAGGCTATGGCGTCACGAAATTCGCCTGCCCCGGTTATAGCTGTATCAGGTTCCGGGTCAGCCCAGGTAACTCGAAAGGCAATCTCTGATTCGTTGTGTAAGGCCCGGATTTCCACTATGCCAGGACCTATCGTTCCTGCAGGCAGGGTTATACTTTGACCGCTTAAAAAAACTTTTACCGGTTCCACCTCCTGCCAGACAGGCGAAGAAAAATCTCCAAAGGGCAGTGTGCCTTGCACTGGCTTAGCTTCGATGACACCGACAGCTGCCTCTGCCGTTTTGCCCCCCAAGCTTGCCAGGAAAACTCCTATCACCAGCACGATCATCATTAGCTGCTTAGTTTTTCCTATCAATAGTACTACCTCCTAAACGAGCCCCAAGCTTTTTGGCAGATGCTGTGGCAACCGCTACTGCAGCTCGAAAGTAGTCTTCCTGAACCAAATTCCCAAGTTGCTCCNAAAACATCATTCATCCATGGAGCAAGGTAAGTTTGCCAGAAAAACTGTTGGGACTCTCTGGTAATCTCAAACTGTTCCTTTAATTCCCGGTTGAAAGCATACTCTTCCTTGATAAATAAATAATTTAAGAAGTGCAGCATGATTACCAAGTGATCCGGCAGCTCATGCGCCTCGGGACTGATTTCCAGCCCCCAGACCCGGTAAATTCCAGCAATATCTGCCAGCAGTTGTTCTTGGCGAAAAGCTTGTGCTTCTACCAACCAGTAGCGCCCAGAAAAAAGCTTGGGCTTTTTGATCACGAAAATTTGGTTATACTCTACCTCCAACTGCGTCAGATTGACAGTCTCAGCCAAATTCGCCAAATTCAAAAGCATGTGGCGCGTTTCGTTTTCCGAAGTAATTTCGGCTAGCTCCCGACTGGTCTGTGCTACCAAGTCTATAAGCTTTTGACTGGGATAAGATAACATCGAACCCAATAAAGCAGTATGCTTCTGATAGACTGGGTTCAGTTGTGTGGCAGAAATATTTTCATGGCTCATTACTAAAGTCCCCCTGCCNTGATCTCTAATGGCTCTTCTACCGGCACCCGGACTCGCTTGCCTTGTTCGGTAATCCCTTCAGCCCAGCTAAAATCTGATGCATATTCGATTTTTTTGATTATTTCATTGGTTGTACCAAATAAACCGAGGGTTGCCAGTAGTTTTGGCGAGGGGTGGACATATTTCTGAATCGTTTCCCGCACCTTATTTTTATCCCCATTACCAAACATTTGGGCTAAAAACTCTAGGRRTSYSMNAGMGYGKSKGAATATAGTAGACGTTTGGCTGTGTACCAAACTGGGGATAAAGAGGAAGCGCGACTTTTTCTTCGTGCACCAGGTAATGCAACGGCCCTTCAGGGTCGTTAATATTGCCATAGAGACGAATTTTACCAACACAGGCTGCAACGCAGCGCGTAACCAATCCTTGCTCAATGCGTGGATAGCAGCCGATACATTTTTCCGAAACCTTGGTCGCTGAATTAAAGAAGGGTTTTTTATACGGACAGGCTTTTACGCATTCTCGATATCCCCTGCAACGCTTCTGATCAATTAGGACAATCCCGTCCTCCTCGCGTTTGTATATAGCTTTACGGGGACAGGCTGCCAAGCAGGCCGGATAACTGCAATGATTGCAGACCCGCTGCAAGTAAAAGAACCAAACCCGTTGCGGGATATCGCGGTCGGGGTCAGTTTCCACTGCATCCACTTTACTTACAAAACCATTAGCGTCAGACTCCGCCACCGGATACTCACCGGCTGGGACATCTTCATAAATATTCGGGTAGTCATATTCCCGCTCGTCAGGTTGGTAGCCGAATACTCTTTCTCCAGAGGGCGCCGCTTCAAATATTGTCTTACCGTTCGGTAACTCCTGCAGTAAATTGAAATCCCAACCGACCGGGAAACCACCGAAAGGCTTTGTCTCGACGTTATTCCACCACATTTGTTCCTGGCCTTCACCCTGAGTCCAGGTACTCTTACAGGCCATAGTGCAGGTTTGACAGCCAATACAACGGTTAGGATTAAAAACCATCGCCCACTGATAATCCCTTTTTTCCGCCGGTTCAGCGTAAGGGTATTCTACTTCGCGGTTTAATTGCCAGTTTTTTACTTTGGTCATATTTTTATGCCACCTTTAAGAGCCATTATTTAATTTACCAGAAATAAATGCTTGCCAATTCGGGTTTTTCCTGAAGTCTTCCGGCCACCATTGGCCATCTTCAACTTTCTTCACCGCAACTGTGCAGTCCCGGTTTACGCCTGTAGGAGCCCAAATAGCTCCCGAGTAACCTTCTACCAATTCCCGTCCATATTGTTTTTTAGTCACCATCTTGTCTTCTTCTTGCACCGGGTTGATGTATAAAGGAGTTACACTCTGCCAGGAACCTTTTTTATAGTGTTCTCTCCACCAGCCATGGTACGTTGTGACCTGCCCTGGTCGCAAGCGAACGTTAAGCTTCAGGCGCACTACAAAAGAACCACGATCATTGTAAACCTCCACATAGTCGCCCTCCTTCAACTTCAAATGTTCGGCGTCCAGAGGATGCATTTCTATTTGAGGCTCACCTGCCAAGGCCAGTTTGCCGCCATCCGGGTTGCCCATATCATAGGTTCGTCCGTCAAGGTTGCGTGGGCTGCCAAAGGCATTAGACCAGATCAGGTGCCAGTCCACCGATCGCCAGGATGAATGCACAGAATGGCGGCCGTGGGGTGTGTTATAAAAGAAGCGGTATCCGTCATCATGCCAACGTGGGTTTGTTTTATTACCAGCCGCCGGCCATTCTTGGCCTGGCCCCCAGGGCGTTACTTCCAGGGATTCTTTATGGGTAATCAGGTTTTCGCCCAGTTCCAGGAAGCGATCCTCTTCTTTGTAAAATTCCAAACGCCCTGTTTTCGTAAAAAATGGTTTTGATTCATTGATTTGCTCCCAGAAGGGCACTCTGGGGTAAGTCTTAAATTGTAGTCGTTTTGCTCCTTTGCGCAATTCCTCTACAGTGAAGCCCTTGGTTGTAAAGCCATTATCCAACACCTCCTGGAGATATTGCTCAGGCTTTCCTTTCAGGTAACCCTCAAAATATTTGGCGTAATCGGTTTGCTTTCCGTTGGCTGTATTTAATTCATCAATCTTTTTAGCAACTTCGGCAAAAATCAAGCTATCCTGTTTGCAGTCATAAATAGGTGGGATAATCCCTTCCTGCAGGTGCACAAATGGGTTACTCGGGCCAACCAGTAAATCTGGGAATTGCAGCTCCACCCAACTAGGGACCGGCAAAACAATATCCGCATACTTAGCTGTGGTAGTCATCTCAATCTCGTTAACGATAAGCGTGTCCAGTTCATTATTGAGTATCAAATCGCTCAGCACATGCTCCTGATTCTTGGTTTGGTTGAGCAGATTTGCATTGAGTACCCACCAGAGCTTGGGTTTTTTCCATTTAAAGGTCTCGCCTTTAGGCTTGGTATAACCGCCCCGAACTTTAACCGGATCCAGCCCTTTTTTACCGCCAAAGGCCATACTATAGCCGGGAAAGGTGACCTGGCTTTCCAACTCATCAGGAAACCAGTAATGCTTTAGTCCGGGCAAATTTACACCTTTATACTGTCCAGACCAGTTGCTCACCCCGCCGCCGGAAACACCCACATTACCGGTCAGCGAAGCTAAAAGAAAATAAGCCCTTTGTACTAAATTTTGGTAAAACCAATGATTGATTCCTTCGCCCATATGGATGGCAGCCGGTTTGATAGTCGCATACTCTCTGGCCACCTGCTCCACTTTTTCCTTAGGGATAGTTGTGATCTTTTCCACCATTCCCGGTGTATAGTAACTGACCTTTTCACGCTGCAGCGTAAAGTTTGTGGCCACAGAGACTTCTTCGCCGTTGTTCAAGGTGATTTTAAAACGACCTTCCAGCACCGGTTTTCGCGAACCCAGCTTTTCTCCTACATCCTCACGGGTCAGTGCTTGCGGGGTATGGTTTATCTGATCCCAGATGACAAAATCTCCCCAACGCCCCTTATCCTTTCTGCCCCCGAAAACATCCTCTGCACGCAGATAGCGGCCGGTATCTTCCCTGACCAGCAAGGGCAATGAAGTATAACGCAGACAATAGTCTTCATCATACAAGCCTTCTTCAATTACCACCCGGATAAACCCTAAGGCTAGAGCAGCATCGCTGCCAGGTCTGATCGGCAACCACATATGTGCCCGGCTGACAGTTGCCTGGTAATCGGGTGTAATCACTACCCACTTACCGCCGCGTTCCTGGGACTGAATCATCCAGTGAACTTCTGCCAGCTTATTTTCAATTAGATTTTTTCCTACATGAATCAAATAACGGCTATTGCGCCAATCATTTGCTTCATGGTCTGAGGTTTGCAGACCCGTTGTGATAGGATGACCCGGCGGCAAATCCGCATACCAGTCGTACTCCGAGTACTCCATTGTGCCCAACACGCTGGCAAAGCGTGTACCGGAACCCTGTCTGGTGACACTGCCTGCTGCCCGGATAGCCGGATAAATGTGAATAAACTGCGGATCTTCCGCCATGATGGCAATAATCTTTTGGGCAATCAAAGCATAGGCTTCGTCCCAGCTTACTTTGCGCCACTTGCCATCGCCCCTTTGACCGCTGCGCTTTTTAGGATCTAAGTCATAACCCTCGCGCACCATCGGATACCTGATCCTATTTGGGCTATAGACACGACGACTGTAGGTAAAGCCCTTCAAACAGGATCTGGCATTCCACTGAGGAGAAACCTCCGCAGTCTCGCTGTAATTATAAACTTGTTCATACCTTACGACGATGCCATTTCGGATAAAGGCAGTATGTGAGCAATTGTGCGTACAGTTCGGCGAACAAACCATGATTTTTGCTTCATCAAAACTATACAGATCACGATAAACTTTTTCCCAACCTCGTTCGGGATAATAATCCAAAACATTTTGAATGACAGCTAGCGGTTTAAGCTTTTCTTCACCTAAATCACAACCAAACAATCCTAAAGAGGCTACTCCCATAGCTGTCAAACCGGCTCGTCCAAAAAACTCACGTCTGGTTATTCTGTTTTTCATTGCTAACTCCATACCCCCCATCGGCTTAGTTCAAATATTAATTTTCACCTAGTTCTGCCATAATCCAGCATAAACTAAATAAATTAATATAATGGCAATATTTTGTAACAAAAGATGTCTAAATTCTAAATAAAAAATAACAACTGCTGGTCAGCAGTTGTTATTTAGCGCGTATTATTATCAGGCGGGACAAACTTGTAGCCTACTCCCCAGACAGTTTGCAGCAGCTGGGGATTGGCGGGATCTCTTTCAATTTTGCTGCGCAAACGGCCAAGAATCACCGTGATGCTTGCAGGACTGATGACTGGATCATGGGACCAAAGGTATTCATAAATCTTGTCACGGCTTAGCACCCGGTAGGGATTTTGCGCTAAAAACCAGATCAGATCAAATTCTTTATAGGTTAAAACAATCTGTTTGCCGCCGCGCCAAACTTCCCTTTTGTCAATATCTATTAATAGATCTTGAAATTCAAATCTTTCCTTATTCACAGGAACTGTAATGTTTTTCCGCAGGCGTCTCAGGATAGCTTCGACCCTTAAGACCAGTTCTCTAGGACTAAAAGGTTTGGTTACGTAGTCATCCGCGCCAAGTTTAAAGGCTACGATCCGATCAGTCTCTTCAGTTTTTGCTGACAAAAAAAGAATTGGTGTATTTTGTTGCTTTCTGATTTCCAGGGCCACAGCAATTCCGTCCATTTTCGGCAGCATGATGTCAAGCACCACCAGTTCCGGGTTTTCAGTTCGAAAAATCTTTAATGCTTCCTCCCCATCCACTGCTGTAAAAACCACAAATCCGGCCCGGACTAAACTATCATGCACTGCTTTTAAAATCCGGTGATCATCATCCACCACCAATATTTTTGCCTGCATCAACTCCACTTCCCCCTCCTTCCTGCTTCGCCGCCGCTTCCTCCCTTTCTAACGGCAATGCCACATAAAAAACGCTCCCTTGATCCGGAATACTCTCTACCCAAATCGCACCATGGTGCAATACAACCAGCTGTTTAGTCAAGGCCAAACCAAGTCCCGCCCCTCCATGCATTCTCGTGGCGGTCGCATCTGCCTGGTAAAATTTTTCAAAAACTTTCGGCAGGCTCTCCTCGCTAATGCCTATACCGTTATCAATCACCTTAATAATTAGCCTGGGGGGAGTTTCGTCACCCACCACGGCTTTAACTTTCACTTCACCAAAAGCAGGTGTAAATTTTATGGCATTGCTGACCAGATTGATCAGGATTTGCTTTATCCGTCTGCGATCAGCTACCAGAAATGGTAAATTTTCTGTAGTTATAAAGCGAAGTTGGATGTTATTTTTATGAGCCAGTGGTTCCATCATTACCTTTACTGCCGCAAACACTTGCCACAATTCTAATGGTTCCATTCTTAGCCGCAGATTAGCACTTTCCAGACGATAAAGATCAAGTAAATCTTCAATCAGTTGCTGTAGATCCTTACTGCCATCCAGAGCATCCTGAAGATACTCTTTTTGCCTCGCGTTCAGGGTGCCAACTTCCTCCAGGCAAACCATCTCCACAAAGGCCACAATGGCACTCAAAGGAGTCTTCAGCTCATGGCTAATGGTTCCCAAAAATTGATTGGTGGCTTGCATGTTACGCGCCAGTTCGCGATTCACACGTTCAAGTTCCTGCTGATTGATCTTTAAATCGGAATTCGATTTTTCTAACAAATCTTGCTTGTCGAGCTGTGTTGTCAGCATCACTTTTAAGGCAGTCTGCAGTTGGGAGATCTCCTCATCACTACTTTGGGGTGACCAGGAGAGAAAATGATTTCCCCCGGCAATCTCCCTTGCTTGCCCGGCCAGCCTTTTTAGTGGTTGGGTAATACTTTTGGCCAGGATTAAAGCAACGAAGCTTACAATCATTGCTGTTATCAGCACACTCAACAATACTAAACGCACCTGATCTTTGGCCGATGCAAACACTTCCTGGGTATCTTTCATGACCACCAGCGTCCAACCCAAACCTGGATAGGGTCCATGTCCTTTAAGCGGTAAGTAACTAATTAACCTGTCTCTGCCTGCAAAATTCTCTCTCGTAACACCTGGTTCCTCACCAATCTTCAAATGCAATGACTTTAGAGAAGGCAGAGCTGATAAAGCAGCATCTGAGAGACTCATTTGGCTGCCTAGGGGTATTCCCTGCTGATTAAGCACCAGTGCAAGTCCGTGGGCGCTGGTTTCGATAGCCTGTACATAACTTAGCACGATTGCCGCTTTAATTTCGGAATGAACTACACCGGTTAATTTTCCTTCATAATTATAGATAGGCGTACTGAAGGTAATCACAGGTTCAGAACTTAAAGTTGAGCTGTGCACGTCTTCAATCACGATACTTTTTTCATTTATCACCCGTTGAAACCATGTTTCCCCTGCTTGTGCCAATCCTTCGTGGTCGGCATTCGAAGCGGCGCGAATTACACCATCTGCATCCAACATGCCTAACCAGGCATAACTCTCGTAAAAATTCAGGACTTCATTATAAAAAGTATGCAACTGATTCCAATTTTGATTACGTGCCATAGGTAAGGCGGCAAAGTTTTGAATGTCCACATAACGATAATACAATAAACTCTCGATCCATTCACCGGCCTGTTTTGGCAAATTTTCTACCTGTTTTATCGCTTGCTGGGTTAAACCCTGATAGCTCACATAACAGGAAATAAATCCGGCCAGCATCAGGGGAAGGAGGCCGATGCCCAGCATGGAAATCAGTAATTTCTGACGTAGACTTTTGAAAACAAGCATCTACCTCCCCCTCTGTTTCAACTGCTATCAATATCTATTATTATTATTGCTATTATTCTTGGATAATCGTTAAAATCCTCTATTGTGTTATGTATTTCAAAATGGATGAAGGACCTAATGATTTCTTGGCATAAATAATCCCCTCATAAGGCTATAAGGGGATTTTACGGCTTACATTTCCGAGAGTTAACCTACCAGGTGGTGGGCAGTCCGGGCAATAACCTATAACTAATCTTTTTGTCTAGGCTAAGAAAGCAAAAAGCCAGTATTTTAAAACAATACCGGCTTTCATAGCAAAATATAATATCCTATTTTAGGCGGTACTCACCTATTTTTTCTTGTGGTCATACCACCCGGCACCGGTCTTCATACCCATCCGGCCGGCTCTAATCAAGGCCTTGACATTCTGGGGCGGATTCCATTTGGCATCCTTAGATTCACTAAAGAAGTAGTCCGCTACATGTACGGCAATGTCTACTCCGGTAAAATCCATCAGTTGAAATGGTCCCATGGGATAATTAAGACCCAAAGTAACTGCTTTATCTACATCCTCCGGAGTGGCTATCCCTTCTTCCACAATCCGCATAGCCTCCAGAAACTGCGGCATCATAATGCGGTTGACAATAAAACCAGGGGTGTCTTTCTTAACCTCGACAGTGGTTTTTCCCATAGCCTGGGCAACCTCTGAAGCTATCTTCACTGTTTCATCACTGGTATAGTAACCCCGAATCACTTCCACCAACCGCATCACCAGAGGCGGATTAAAGAAGTGCATGCCCACAACCTTGTCAGGCCTGCCGGTGGCGGAGGCTATTGTAGTAATGGACATGGAAGAGGTATTGGGAGCTAAGATGGTTTCAGGCGGGCAAATCTTATCCAATTGGGCAAAAGCATCCTTTTTGACTTCAATATCTTCAATGATAGCCTCAATGACTAACCCGACTGCAGCAAAATCCTCCATCTTAGTGGTGGTGGAAATCCGTGCCAAGGCTGCTTCCTTTTCTTCAACAGTCATTTTCTGTTTTTCAATACTCTTATCCATCAAACTGCTAATGCGCTGAACGGCCCCGTCACAAAAACGCTGTTCCAGGTCACACAGAACTACTTCTACACCCTTGACTGCCGCCAGGTGAGCAATTCCACCACCCATGGAGCCCGCTCCTAATATACCGATTTTTAACGACATAATCTATCCCTCCTCGTATTCGCGCATGTGAGTCTAGCCAACCTTAATTACGACAGATGCACCCAAGTCACCGGCGGCGCATCCGGTATAGGCCCCATAGCCTCCGCCTCTTACGGCCAGGGCTTCTATAAGCTCGACAATGGCCCTGCCTGCTGTCGGAGCCTGAGGATGCCCATAAATCAATGAACATCCAAAATTATTAATCATTTTCTGGTCTATGCCGAGCTTAAGGCCCAAATTCACGTCATTTACCGCAAAGGGGTTGTGGGTTTTAACTTCTTTAATATCCCTCAACTCTACCCCGGCGTCCTTAAGGGCTGACTGCAGTGCCGGAACCGGTGCAGCGGCCATCCGGCCCGCTGCTTCCCTGACGACACAGTATGACAAAATCTGGACAGGAATACTAGGATCTTTACTCAGGCTCTGGGCTATCTCCTTAGTTGCCACAATAGTCCCGCAGGTCCCGTCGGCGGGATGGGTTTGGCTGCCAAAGGTCAGCACCCCGTCCGGCTGAATAGTTTTAAGACCTGCCAGGGCATCTTTGGAGGTCGGGGTAATCCCCTCATCGGCATCAATCAGCTGGACTTCTTTTTTGCTGCCCCTGACTTCTACCGGGAACATATAGCGTTTCTGGAATGCCCTGTCATTGGCCAGGGCATCCTGGTATTGTTCATACCTCAGCAGGACAACTTCGTCACACTGCTCTCTGGTAATCCCTTCTTGTTTGGCAACCTTCTCAGCAGTCCCGGCCATGGCCAGTCCTGCCCCCGGGGAGGGGTCACGCTTAAAGTTATCCAGAACGATATTTTCCTGGACCAGCTGGCCGGTACGGGGGTCTGGTACCACCAACAGGGGCCCGCTTGAACAGCGATCGGTGGAAAGCGCAAAAACTGCCTCCCTGGCTCCATTTTCGATATCTCCCGCGCCTAAGCCAAGGGTTGTGACCGAGGTTGCACATACCTGATTCAACTGCATACCCGGAATATCTTTCTGCCGGTCAAGGATTACTGCACCTGAATAGACATGCCCGAAGAAAGATAACAGTTGTGCTGTAGTGATTCCATAATACAAATAATCAAGAACTGTGGGGTCAATCTGTTTCTCGACAAACCACTTCCGCGCTGTATAGGCCCCCATTTCCACGGGATTTTCTGATTTAAGTGAACCATTCCAGCGCACAAAGGGTGACGAATAATATCCTCCGTAGGGGATAAAGGCTTTAGTTAGTTTCAAGTTAAATCCCTCCCTAACGATTTCTGAACACAGCTGGGCGCTTGTTGATAAAGGCATCCAGGCCTTCTTTTAAGTCCTCGGTCCCAAAGATTTTCTCTACATGCTGCATTTCCAACTCCAGGGCTTCTTCCAACGGTTGCTCCGGTCCCTTGTTGACCAGGTGTTTGGTATAAGCCATAGCTACTCCGGCACCCTTGGCCAGTTTCTTAGCCATCTTAACTGCTTCCTCCAAACCCTGACCAGTTGGGACAACCTGGTTGACCAGACCTATTCTGAGGGCTTCAGTTGCTGAAATGGGTACTCCGGTAAATAGCAGTTCCTTAGCCTTAGCCGGTCCCACCAGCCTGGCCATTCTCTGGGTGCCTCCCAGACCGGGAATAAGACCGAGGTTAACTTCCGGCAGGCCTATTTTCGCATGTTCTTCGGCTATCCTGATGTCACCTGCCATGGCCAGCTCACAGCCGCCGCCGAGGGCTAAGCCGTTTATGGCTATAATCACAGGTCTGGGGTTATTTTCAAGAGAAATGAACATTTTCTGATAAATAGCTGCATTTTCTCTTGGTCCGCTGGCCATCTGTTGCGGAAAATCTTTAATATCCGCACCGGCTACAAAACACTTGGGACCAGCACCGGTAATGACCAAGGCCCTGATTTCACTGTTCCCGTCTACGATTTCCAGGACGGCTTTGAGTTGGTCTCTAACATCGGTTGTTAAAGCATTTACCGGGGGATTATTAATAGTAATAACCCCGACACCTTCGTCAATTCTGAGTTCTACCACTTTGTTTTCTGACATAGCTCTCTCCACCTCGAAAATTTTTTTTGCAAATCGACTTACTAGCTCGTGAGTATTTTTTTGACTTTATATTCAAAATTATACTTTAAGGTATGTAACCAAACTACCGCTGTTCCGCTAAACGACGAAATCACGCTCTGAATGGTCGTATATGAGTTTTAGTGGTGAAGGATTACGTGTTTCATTGTACGAGTTCACGTTTGTTCTCTGGACTCTGACAATAGTTACAGGCTTCTTGAATTATTTGACCCTATGGTATAAAATCTATCCTATGGATAATTATTAAATAATAAATCAATTAATTCCGGATAATCTACTGCGAGGTGAACAGCTTGGCTTCTAATCAGAAAAGGGCATCCAAAAGAAAAAAAGATATTTTGATGGCTGCCGCAGAAGTATTTCATACAAAAGGATACCACGAAGCAACTCTCGAAGAGATCGCCACAATGACTGACTATACCAAGGGCAGCATTTACTATTATGTTAAAAGCAAGCAGGACTTATTGTTTGAATGTAACAAAATGGCAATGGAACATCTGATTAATAACATGGCAGAGATAATCATGCTGTCTTCCGGGCCTGACGCGAAGTTAAGACAAGCCATCAAGATGCATATAGAAATAGGTATTGAAAAGTTTTCTTTAGTATCAACGGCAGTTCAGTTAAATTTTGCCCTCCAGGAACCTTATAAAAGCAAGACCAAAGTCCTGCGGGATAAATATGAAAAACAGTGGCTTTCTATTCTGGATGAAGGTATTTCAAATGGTACCTTTAAAGAGTTTGACAGAAAAGTAATTTTATATATAATTCTTGGTGCCATGAATAATATGATGACCTGGTACTCCAAGAGCGGGCGCTTAAACGAAGTGGAGATTGCCGAAATTTACTGTAATTATTTGATTCCACCATTGCTGAATAATTAAAAAAACCGGCGGGGTCACTTACCCACCGGTTTTACCATAGTATTTCCAATTTGTTTCTTCCCGCCAATTTCGCTTTATAAAGGGCCTGATCAGCCTGTTGAATAAAATCCATTTTGTCAGACTGATTTTGATATACAGCTAGGCCTGCGGATATTGTAATTTTTCCTTCTTCACTTATACCCAAACTGCCAAAATTGAAACGGTGCTCTTCCACGGAGTTAATAATCCTTTTGCCAATTGCTATTCCGTCTTTTAAAGTGCATTTCGGCAAAATTACGGCAAATTCCTCCCCACCGTATCTGGCCACAATGTCTACTTTTCTAACATTGTATTTTATAATCTTTGCTAACTGTTTTAAAAGCATGTCACCATAAATATGGCCAAAGGTATCGTTGTATTTCTTGAAGTAGTCCACATCTAACATCAGAAAACAGAGCTTATCCCCGTATCTTTTTGATTTTTCCACTTCCTGATCTAATAATTCATGAAAATACCGGTGGTTGTAGAGTCCGGTTAAGCCGTCGGTTGTTGAGAGATGTTCAAGTTTGTTGAAAAGTTGGGCGTTATAGATGGCTAGGGCAACCTGATTAGAAATGTTCTGGAAAATAGACTGCTCCTTTTCTGAAAATTCCCTGACAATATCTGCATCAAAGGCAATAACCCCCAGCAATTCGTCGTGATGCTGCAAGGGATAACCAATACTTGATTTATCTCCGTGGAATTTTCGGGCTGCATCATGTATCGAGGGGTCTATTCTGAGATTTTCAACATAAATGGGTTTTCTTTCTTCTATTACTTTACCGGGTGCCCCTTCGCCAACTCTCACTGAGACCTTTTGTGTTTCCTCATCAGGCATGGCATTACAACAAATCAAATGAAGTCTGGTCTTGTTTTCATCCAGGAGAAAAATAGCCGTAGAATCTAATCCCAGATGTTCCACCACGGCCTGAACCGTGTTTTCCAGCACTACTTTGAGTGATAAAGAAGAATTCACAAGGGTAGTTATTTTTATCAGTAAGTCGTCAAGCAGGTCTTTTAGAATTAACAAAAGACCTGCTATTTCCTTTTGATTGTCATAAAGAGGCAAGCTTTTTACTTCCAGCGGCACAGTCTGACCTGACCGGTGAGTAAACCGGTGTCTCCATACTGTACTGATTCCTAATTTAATTTCTTCCCACCTGTTGACTATATCTTCGAAGTTATAATGTTTACCAAGTAAAATAGATGCCGTGTTTACATAATTCTGCTCGATCAGTTCGGTCTCCAGGTAACCTAATAATTGTCTGACTTTTTCATTGACCATGATTACACTGTCGTTATTATCAAATACGATTAAACCGGTGTCAACATGATTATAAATCGATAACCACGCTGCATTCGGTTTACAGGATAATTTTTCGACAGCCATAGCGTACCACCTAATTCCCTTCATATAGTTACAAAAGTATACTCTCCCTTTGTGCGCACGTTGTGCGCTTCATATATATTTCACAGAAATCATCGCTCCTGCGATGCGATGTAAGACAACCGACTAACCTCATGCGAAAGCCGCTGGNCTTTTCTAAAGGGAATACCTTTTAAAACCTTCGCCAGGAATTGTATCAATTCAGCTTCCATGGCATCTGAAAAAATCGTCGCAGCCACAATTTGCCCTTTTTCTACTTTAAACTTCATGTCGATTTCTCCCCAAGTAAATCTGTTGTAGTAACTGATATCGAATTCAGGAGTAAACCCATATCGCCATTCCCATGAAGCATACTTTTCATATAAATTTTTAAAATCTTCGTCTACCCGGTAGCCCCTGGCCTTTGCCTTGCTTCCACCGTAAAAATCAAGAAAACTATCCTCCAGACTGCTCTTCATTGCTTCGACAGTGGTCCCTGGTTTTACACCAGATAGGTTAACCACCCTGGATTCCACCGAGTCTACTCCTTTAGATCTAATCTTTTCCCGAGACACCTGTAGATAATATGTGAGTTTTGCCAAATCGGCATCAACCAATAGGGTGCCGTGGTGATAAACCGAACTTGGGCCGTGATAAAAAGCATTACCGGAAAACTTCTGCCCTTTGACGACAAGATCATTTCGCCCGGAAAACTCGGCATCAATTCCTAATTTTTTTACAGCGTCCAAAATGATGCGGAATTGATTTTCCAAATTGTACAGCTTCCTGTCCATTAGAAAAGTAAAGTTTAAATTACCCAGATCGTGAAAGACCGCGCCTCCACCAGAGAGTCTCCGCGCAAGCATGCCCCCATCTTTTTCTAACTGTTTGCATCTGCATTCTTTCCAGGCATTCTGATTCCTGCCGATTACTACTGTGTTTTCGTTTTGCCATAAATACAGGATGACCTGATTCCGCAGGACTTTGTTTAACAAAGTTTCTTCTAATGCCAAATTATACCATGGATCATAAGATGACGAGTGAACGATTTTTACATCTAATTGCTGACTATTCCACAAAATGAATCGCACCACCTTCAAGGATTAAAGCTGCCTCGTGAATGACCTCTGATGTTGTCGGGTGAGCATAAATATTCTCGGCAATTTGTGTGGTAGTCAATTTATTTTTCACAGCTGTGGTAATTTCAGCTATCAAATCGGTGGCATGACTGCCAATAATCGCTCCGCCTAAAACCTTACCTGTGGTTTTCTCACTGATAATCTTAACAAAACCCTGTCCTTCTCCTAAGGTCAAGGCCTTTCCGTTAGCAGCAAAAGGAAATTTGCCAACTTCTATTTTAGTTCCCATTTTTTCAGCCTCTTTTTTAGTCAAACCGACCACAGCAATTTCCGGATCAGTGAAAATCGCACTGGGAACTACAGTATAATCCATTTCACAATCCTGACCCATAATGTTTTTCGCAGCGACCATTCCTTGGTGGGAAGCAACGTGGGCCAGCATAATTTTCCCCGTTACATCTCCTATAGCGTAGACGTTGGGTATATTTGTCTGCATCTGCGCATTTACTTTGATTCCCCTCTGGCTTTCATTAAGTTCCAGCCCCAGTTTTTCCGCATCAATTCCATCCATTGACGGTTTTCTCCCAACACACATGAGAACCTTATCAGCTAAAAGGTACTTGCTTTTATCTTTTTGAATAATGGATACAATGCATTGATCGTTTTCGCTTTTGACAAATTCGTTGACTTTCGCATCGGTATATATTTTTATCCCTTTTTCTTTCGCTTTTCTTGTAATCTCTTCGCAAATGTCCTGATCAAGCATGGCCAGACAGTCGTTACAATACTCAATCACAGACACTTGAGCCCCAAAGTTTGCAAAAATAAAAGCAAATTCCATACCTATAACGCCGCCCCCGACAACTACCATCCTCTCGGGTAGGTGCTTTAAACGCAAAATTTGCTCACTGTCAACAATGTTATCGATTTCTGCCCCATCCACGGGCAATTCAGCCGGCTGGGATCCAGTTGCTATGATAATGCTCTTGGCCTTGATGATGGTTTTTTCCATTCTGCTTTTGACAGAAATTGTTTCCTGGTCCACAAGCTCCCCTAATCCACTGACCAGCCGGATATTGTGTTTATTTAAAAGATAGTGGATTCCCTGCACCAACTGATTTACAATCCCATCTTTTCTTTCTATCACCTTTTTAAGGTCTATGTTGACATTCTCTGCGTGGCACCCAAACTCTTCGGCCTTTTTCAAATGATTGAAAACCTCAGCCGAACGCACCATGGCTTTGGTGGGAATGCATCCCCGGTTTAAGCACGTACCTCCTACTGCATCCTTTTCCACCAAAACAACCCGGGCCCCTAATTGTGCAGCCTGGATTGCGGCAACATACCCCCCGGGCCCCCCTCCAAGAATGGCAATATCGCATGTTAACTGCTGTTCCTGCGGTTTTAAAAGTGATCCGAAATAATCAAAATTACCAGCCGTCTTTTGGCCTGTATTTTGCCCGGTTCCGTCACCTTCGATCACAGCAAGAACGTCGCCAAAACTAACAGTCCCAGGCACCTCTACCGCAATGCTGCAAATTCTTCCCGAACACTCGGATTTTAAAGGGATGGCAGCCTTGTTAGCCTCGAGATCAAACAATATTTCACCGGCTGCTACTTCTTCTCCCGTTTTTTTATGGACTCTTATTACCTTAGCTTCTTTAGCACCGTTTGTTAACTCTTTGAGCTTGATTTCGATAAGCATTTCACCCCACCTCTCTCAAAGGGAAAGGCAGCTAACCAGCTGCCTTTATTCTATTTGTTAAATTCTGGCGCGAACTCTTCAATTGAATCTTTTAATAAACTCACGCTGTAAGCCATCGAAGGCCCTCCGCCAAAAGCCACTGCAACCATGGCCGCTTCCATAACCTCTTGTCTTGTGGCTCCGGCTTCCAGGGCCTTAAAAGTATGAAACACAATGCAGTATTCGCACCGGTTATAGGCTCCAATAGCTACACTAATTAATTCTTTTGTTTTTACGTCAATAGCTCCCGGCTCGTACGCTGCCCCAAGCAGTCCCATAAAGGCACCAACCATTCGTTCATTGGTTTTTCCTACCTCCTGCAGCCCTCCTAAAAACTCGTTAAGAATTTCGCGTGGATTTCTTGTCACTAGAACTACCTCCTCAAATAAGTGTTATATTAATCGTTAGCATAGCATCTGTTTTCATTTCGTTCAACATTTATTTAAAAATTTTATTTATTTACAAATTTCGGCAATATACGATCATTTTTATTTTATCTACAACTAAAAAGGCTGGGTTATTATAACCCAGCCCCCGTATATCAAGGTATTTCATTCACTTAATATTATCTTCCATTATTTTAAGAACATTTACAAATGTTTTCAGATCCTCCTCGCAGATATTCTTAGAAACAATTTTATTCATCCTCTCGCCTTCCGGGATTAATTTTTCCCTGAAAGTTTTGCCTTTTTCGGTCAGCAATAGACTTGTGCTCCGTCTATCGCCTGGTGACTTAACCCTTTCCACATAGCCGTCCCTTTCCATCCTATCAATAAGCCTGACTACACTTGAGCCTTTGACATCCATCTTTGCCGCCAGCTCCCTCTGGTTGATACCTTCATGCTTCCCGAGGTAATACAATGCAATCCACTGCACTCTGGTAACACCCGAACTCTTCAACCGCTCATTAAATGAATCGGCAATATTTTTCGCACACTGATTAGTTATAAATGCCACACATGCTTCTAGGTCAAACAAATTTACCAACTCCTGAGGTAAAGTAATCGAAATGAAACTATTTTACAAGGAAGAAAACCATCAACAGCAGCAAAGTGCCAAAGGCAATCCCAAATAAGACATACATTCTTAAAGACATCACTCTTAAGGCTTTGCTTAAATCCTTAACCTGTCCGGCCAATGCTGTAATGATTTCCTGCTGTTTGATGTTGTCCAGCTGCAATCTTTCAATAGTTAGTTTAAGGTCAATGTTATCGTCATGATTTTCAACTAACTTTTCTTTTTCCTGAGTCGAGCGGGACCATGTTTCTGTTGCCTTGTCAATAATTAGTGACCAAGGAATCTTTTCATATGGAATGAGTCTCAGTAAATCACGCCAAAGCATTTTTATAACCCCCACTCAATAAGGTAAACTTTTGCAGATGGTGTTCAAACACCACATCTGAAGCTTTTTTACTGTTCAACTACTGTTACATATTTTCTATATATATTGACAATTTCCTTCAAAATAATATTACCCCCAATTGGAGGTATTATTTACGTCTGAGATGTTCATGAAGGCAAATAGGATTAACAACCTAACCTTAGGAAAATAGTGAGAAATCCCTCCCCGCTTTTACGGTGAGGGATTTTTGTATTTTAGGTTTTTACTTTTGCAACCGATAGAGGTAATTTAGTGATAAGGATCTCCCTATCCGCAATATTGATTTCCTGATGTTTTTTTCCGCTTTTTCTTATCTCTTCAGTTTTCCCCATAATCACCTGGATAGTGTGTTCTCTGCCGTCATCCACTAAAGAGATAAAGCCTTCCGGAACCCCCTGTCCGTTATGAAGAACCTTAGCAACCCCCCGGTTAACCCGTTCCGGATTTAAAATATGGATTAGATATACCGTCTGAGCCAGCCTGTACTGCACCTTGTATTCGGGCCAGTCTTTAGGAATACAGGGGTTAAAATACAGCCTGGGGCCATCTTTTTTAAGACCGAGGATGTGTTCAATCCCCACCCTGTACATCCAGCCTGCGGCACCGGTATACCAGGACCAGCCTCCCCGCCCGCTGTTAGGGTCTACAGCATAAACATCTGCTGCCACCACATATGGTTCGACCTTGTAGCGCGCGGCTTCCATAGCAGTGAGGGAATGATTTATAGGGTTAATCATATCGAACAGTTCCCCCGCTTTGTCTCCATGTCCCAGTTTGGCAAAAGCCAAAATAGTCCAGATGGCCGCATGGGTATACTGCCCTCCATTTTCCCGGACTCCCGGAATATAAGCCTTGATATAACCTGGTTCGAGATTTCCAGCGCCAAAGGGCGGAGCCAGGAGTTTAATTATGCCCGCTTCCCGGTCAACCAAATAATTTTCCACAGCCTGCATAGCTTCAACAGCCCTATGAGGCCTGCCGATACCGGAAATGACCGACCAGGATTGGGCGATAGAATCAATTTTACACTCACTGTTTTCGGCAGACCCAAGAGGAGTGCCATCGTCAAAATATGCCCTGCGGTACCAACTGCCATCCCAGGCATTGACCTCTATATTTTCGGCAATTTTTTTGGCTAGGTCCGCGTATCGTTCGGCCCTTTCCTGATCCGCCCTGCCCATACATACAGGGATAAACTTTTGCAGAACGGTGTAGAGGAACCAACCTAACCAGACGCTTTCCCCCTGCCCTTTGTTCCCTACTGTATTCATGCCGTCGTTCCAGTCACCGGAACCCATAAGCGGCAGGCCATGCCGGCCAAATTTCAGACTGTTTTCGATAGCCCGGACACAGTGGATATAAACTGTGTCTTTTTCTTCTGAAATCCGGGGGATATTATATCTTTCATCCTCATGGCCCGGCAGCGGGTCTTCGGCCAGAAATTCTGTCTGCTCCTCCAGGATAGACCAGTCTCCTGTACACTCGATATAGTCGGCAGTGACATATGGCAGCCATAAGAAATCATCTGAATACCGGGTCCGAATGCCCTTATTAACTCCCGGATGCCACCAGTGCTGGACATCACCCTCCACAAACTGATGGGATGAATGAAGGAGAATTTGCTTTCTGGTCAGCTCCGGCCAGGTATATGCCAATGCCATCACATCCTGCAGCTGGTCCCTGAAGCCATAGGCCCCTCCCGATTGGTAGAAGGCTGCCCTGGACCATAGACGGCAGGAAACTACCTGATACTGCAGCCAGCTGTTTAAGAGGATATCCATAGATTTATCCGGTGTAGTAACATGAATGCCTTCAAGCTTGCGGGTCCAGAAATCCTTAACTTTGACCAGCTCTGCGCCTGCTGTCTGCAAATCCCTGTATTTTTCGGCTATTGCCAGGGCTTCGCTCTGCTCCCGGCCCTGACCAAGGAGGAACGCTACCTCTTTGGATTCTCCCGGCTCCAGCAATACCTTGACCTGCATAGCGGCACAGGGGACCAAGCCGGTGCCCACACGGCCCGAAAGTTGCTGCCTGGCCATTGCCGCAGGATTTTCCAGGGTTTTGTTAACACCTACAAATTCGTTACCGTCCCCTGTCACCGTCCGCCTGGTTTCGGAGGCATCCAAGAAAACAACCCGGCCCGGAAAATCACAGTTGTAGGGGTTCGTCACCAATAAAGGTGCCCCATCTTCTTCATATTGAGTGGCAATGTATTGGGCATTGACCTTTTCATTAACTCCCATCACAGGCCGGAGATAATAGGTGGCCGAGATTTCTCTGGGCACTCCGGTCAGATTTTTTAATTTTATCAGACTGATTTTTACCGGGTCGGATATAGGCACAAACTCAGTTAACATCTGCTCAATACCATGACTGGTATGGGCAAATGAACTGTAGCCCTGACCGTGCCGGATGACATATTCCTCCTTTTCCCGCACCGGCATAGGGGTGATACTCCAATACCCGCCTGACTTTTCATCCCTTAAGTACAGGACCTCACCCAAAAAATCAGAAACAGGATCATTATACCAGGGTGTCAGCTTGTTTTCTCGGCTGTTTTCAGCCCAGGTGTAACCCGCTCCGGCTTCCGAAATATTAAATCCGAATTCAGGGTTGGCAACTACATTAATCCACGGCGCCGGGGTGTGCTGTCCGGGCCTCAGATGAATAACATATTCCCTGCCGTCCTGGCTAAAGCCGCCCAGCCCGTTATAGAACTGAAGCTGAGTAATGTCAAATCCGGGTCCTGCCGGAAACCCAGGTTCCGGCGCTGCTTTGCTGTCAGAAAGCTTTAGCCTAGGTATGGTAACAGGGTCCTCTCGCCAGGATAGCTGGTCTTCGACCGGTCCACCGTCACCTTTCAGGATAATTCTGGCTACGGCATACATCAGGAGTTTATCTTCTTCAGCCATTAAATTGGCATTTAGCTGATAAACACCGCCCTTCCGGTTCATTAGATCCCGGGCATGGCTTGTAAATACTGCATCCCTGATATTATCCTGGATTGGCTGGACATAACCGGTCTCATCTTCGGCCAGAAAGACAAGGTCAACTTTAAGCCCTTTCAGGCGCCACAATTCGTGGGCCCCGAGAAGCCTGTAGACCAGGTCAATTTGTTCTTTCCTGTTAATATGGACCAACACCATGGGCATATCTCCCGAAATCCCATAGGGCCATAAACAGGTCTGGCCCTTCCTGTTCCGGGCTATCATTTCTTCATACTTCCGTCTTACCGGACCGGGGAAAAGAATCGAAGGCACCATATTCAAATAAGTCTCCATTTCCCCGGCCTGAATATCCAGAAAAGCTGCCTCAATATGGCTGCGGTTCCAGGCTAATTCGAAGGCCCGCTCAATGGCTTTGGCATCCCGGTATTTATCAGCCAGCCGCAGGGCTTCCTGGCGGGAGTGAGTAACTGTCAGGGTATATGAAATTTTTACCGAGTGTCCGGGTTCTATCTTTATTCTCCTTCTTAAACTCATGATTGGATCCAGAACCGCGCCGACGAAGTTGGATAAGGGCTGATCCACATCCATGGCCAGGGGATTATTTAAGGTCCGGTTCCTCCCGATAAACTTCGCCCTGTCTGTCTCATACTGCAGGTCTCCCAGGACATCTCCTTCCACAGTAACGGTATGGACTGCAAAGACCGGTTTTTGACCGGCAGTTCTGGGTCTCCGCACAGCTAACAAACAGTTGTATTGGGCCACATATTCTGTTTTGACAAAAAGGCTGCTGAAGGCCGGGTGGGCCAAATCAGCATCAGGATGGGCCAAGACAACTTCCAGGTAGCTGGTTGCTTCCATGACCCGATAATGCTTGCTGTTGTTGGTTAAAGTTACTGTTCTGATTTCAGTATTATCTTCAGGTGAAACAACTATCTGGGTGTGAGTCTCAATATTGCCGTCCATCCTGATAAATTCGGCCTTATCAGCCGAAAAAGTGACCTTGTATTCATCGGGTTTAATTTTATATGGTTCATAGGCCGCCGACCAGACATTATTAGAGTTAATATTCTGGATGTAGATAAAGAATCCCGGGCTGCTGCCATGAGGGGTCTCCTTCCACCTGGCCACGGCCATGTCATTATATTTACTGTAGCCTGAGCCACCATCGGTCACCATTACCGCATAACTTCCATTGGAAAGCAGGTGGACATTTGGCAGCTCGGCAGCCGGAACCCCGTATTTTCTAACAATATCCGGTTTATTCCTGTTTTTCTTCTTGAGGGGCTTAAATTCTTCTCTATGATCCTTGATAATGTTGACTTTAAATGGAATCCTTTCCTGCAGAAGGTGCTCGGCTGATTTAATCACCGGGTTGGCATGAAAACGCCTTTGCATAATATCTGCGTTAAAATAATTGGCTAAAGCTAACATACTCATACCCTGATGGTGCACCATGAAGTTTTTGACAATAGGCTTGCTCCCGGTTATATCAGCCCTGACAGGGGTATAGTCTATAGACTCATAAAGGCCGTAATCTCCATCCATCCCTGCATTTTTCAGCTTCATAATGTTCCTGACTGCCTCTTTGGGGTTGGTAGTTAATGAAAGCACTGTAGCATAAGGGGCTACTACCAGTTCGTTGCCCAGTCCCCGCTTGAGGCCAAGCTCAGGCACACCAAAGGCTTTATATTGATAATTCATATCAATATCAAAGGCGTAATATGCCGATTCTGAAACCCCCCAGGGGATATTATGCTTGTGTCCGTATCTTTTTTGGGTCTGGACAACAAAATCATAAGTCATGTCCAACAGGGAGTTCTTAAAATTCTTCATGATCAGGAGGGGCATGAAATATTCGAACATGGTCCCTGACCAGGAAACCAGACCCCGATAGCCTTCCACCTTAGTGAGTTTGCGGCCCAGCCGAAACCAGTGTTTATTATCAACTTCACCCCGGGCGACGGCAATATAGCTGGCCAGCCTGGCTTCTGATGCCAGCAGATCATAGTATGACTTGGTCAGCATACCCTCTTCCACATTGTAACCAATGGAGAATAGCTGTCTTTTCGGGTCAAACAGAGGCACGAATTTTGTGTTATCAATTAATAACTGAATTCTTTTTAAAAGCTCCTGCCCCTGTTCCGTAACGGCTTCACCGGAAAGCGAAGTTTCTTTTTTAAAGGCATCTACCATCTCCCGGAGTTTTTTGCCCCACAGTGAATCCTGGATTTTTTCATTAAGTTCCGGTAAGGTTAAAGTGGCTGCAATGCTGTCCAACACTTCCGGCCAGCTGTGAGCAGAATTAGCTTCACCCGCTGATAAATATGCTTCTAAAACCCCTATCTGAGCAGTTAAATCCTGATCATTAACTTCCTCATCCAAGATTTTGATAGTATCTACTAAGCCCTGAGCAAAGATAATGTCCCGTAGAGGCTTGTTCAGGTATTCTTTTAAACCTTCGGCAAGCACCAGCAGGTAACCGACAAAATTTCCGCTGTCGACGGTAGAAATATATCTTGGCCGCAAAATCCGCAGGTTTTTTGTGTCATACCAGTTATACAAATGCCCCTGCCACTTGCTCAGCTTTTCCACAGTCGATAAAGTCGCATCGAGCCTGGCCATCATTTCACCTGTACCGAGATAGCCAAAGTCCCGGGCTGCTAATGTGGATACCAGCAGCAGTCCGATATTGGTCGGCGAAGTACGATGGGCTTTCCCATTAGGCGGTTCAACCTGGTAATTATCCGGGGGCAGGAAATTGTCATTGACTGAGACCATGTCTTCAAAATATGCCCAGGTTTTTCTGGTCAGCCTGCGTAATTCGAGCAGTTCTCTGTCTTCCAGAACCTCGGTTTTTTGCTCCTGATCCTGACTAATCAGGTATGCTGCATACGGGGCGGCAATCCATAACAAAGAGACTACTCCCGCTGCTGCAAGATTAAACACACTGGCTGGCCGGACCAATGTCAGACTTAGGACCACAAGGCCTAACAGAGGAGAAATCCCCATTTTTCTAAAAAAGGTGCTGAGGTCGTTCTTTAATGAGGCTTCCAGGTCTGCAGCCGGAATCCATTCCAGTAAATTTTTTCTGGTCACAAAAACCCTGGTCAGAGTTCTCACAATAGCATCTGTCATTAAATAAGCCTGATAAGCTATAAACATGAACTGGAGGGCCGCCTGGTAGAAGCTCGCCCTAACCCCGGTGATTACTGTCTGGCCCCGTGTTCCCTCCATCAAGTGATAATTCTTGCTTAAAATGCCGCCCATTAAGTAAGTCAGAGTTGGATAGCCTATGGTGACCATCGCCAATCCAAGCCAAACCAAGCTGCTGCCAGGCAGCACAACAAAACCCAGGGTGATTAAAATAAACAGGGCTGGGTTTACTAAGCTTCTTCTCAGATTATCAATGATCTTCCACTTAGACAGTGCAGAGAGAGGATTTTTTCTCCGCTCCCCGTGCCTGTTTTTACCATTGGCCATAAGCCATGGGATTAGCTGCCAGTCACCTCTTACCCAACGGTGCAGTCTCATGAAAAATGAATTATAACGCGCCGGGTAGCCGTCAATTAACTCAATATCAGTGGCCAGGCCGGCCCTGAGAAAGCTTCCTTCCAACAGGTCGTGACTTAACACAGTATTTTCCGGAATGGCTTCCTTCAGTAATTTTTGAAAAGCTGCCAATTCATAAATACCCTTGCCGGTAAAGATCCCTTCTCCGAAGAGATCTTGGTAGACGTCAGAGACAGCAGTGGAATAGGGATCAATTCCTCCCTGCCCGGCAAAAATTCTGGAGAACAAAGTTTTTCCGGCACTCTCCAGGCTAACTCCAATCCTTGGTTGAATTATCCCGTGTCCTTTGACGACAACTCCTTTGGCCGGGTCAACGACCGGTCTGTTTAAAGGGTGAGCCATTGTACCAATTAGCCTTCTGGCTGCACCCATGTCCAGGCTTGTATCGGCGTCAAGGGTAATCACATATCTGACAGCGGGCAGTTGGGCCGGTTGACTGCTGACGATATTAAAACCTGAATTTTCAGCCCCTAATAAGAGATCATTAAATTCAATGATAGCTCCCCTTTTGCGCTCCCATCCCATCCAATTGCCCTGAGCATGGTTTTGCTGCCTCTGCCTGTGAAAATAATAGAAAATCACTCTGTTTTTTCCATAACGTCGATTAAGCTCACTGATACCGTCCAAGGCGGTATTAATTATCTCTCTGTCATTTTCAGCTTCTTTGGCATCTGTGTCCTTGAAGTCACCGACCAGGCCGAAGTAAAGATTTTCTTCCCGGTTAGCAAGGTAATAAACCTCCAGCTTCTCCAGGAGTTCCCTGACTCTTTTGGCATTGGGCAAAAGGGTTGGAATTATCACCATAGTACTGTTTTCTTTCGTGATACCGGCCCGCAGTTCTAATTTAGGCAACTGAGTCGGGCTGTAAATATGGCTGATGGCAAAGTTTACTGTGTTAATGGCAATGTCACTGATGGGGATTAACAGTAAAAGTCCGATTAAAAACAATAAAAAAGGTGCCAGGGCACCCTGATTTTGCGCATACCCTAAAAATAATGCCATGAAAACCGAAAAGACTAAAGCTATAGATCCAAAATAAACCACATAGGGGTGGTTTTTTATACCACTTATGGCTGATTTTAAACCCCTGGGCTTGGAGCCCAGCTGTTTTTCCAGAGTTGGCCTGCCGGCACTTACTAAGTAATAGCCAATATGCCGAACCGATTCCGGGCTGTCATCACCCGGAGCTGCCAGTGTACAGCTGAGAGCTTTATTGGCCACGTTAATTTCCGGGACGTCGTAAAATCTGGAGATTTTTTCAATGGCGTGGCGATAGTAATCCCGGGATCTGAAGTCCATATGGGTGTAATAACCGCTGGGATCTTTCCGCAGAATTTCTTCCACATGGCTTAGGGATTCAAATATCTCATTCCAGTCGATAGCCGCAATGGTCCTTAGTGCAGTTATGGAATTCCCCATGGAAACCTGTCTGATGGCCTGATTTTGGTGCTCCAGACCAATCAGCTTTTCTAAAGAGAAACCCTTTTCCGCAAAATGCTGTTCAATCAGGCCAACAACAAGGGCGGTCTTCCTGCCTTGTTTTCTTAGGACCTGCAGCAGGTGTTCAATATAGGCAGGACGGCTGTGTATGTCTTCTAAAACCTGGGCATTAATGACACCCTGAGCCTCATGATCACCTTTGTCGATGGCACTGAGAGCCTGATCCGCTATTCTTTCAGCCTCCGTCCAATGCTGGTAACAGATATTCAACTGCTGGCAGATGTCACTGATTTTTTGCAGCAAAACAATTCTCAGCATTACAGGTGCTGTCCACAGCTCGCTCATGGACAGGGACTGCTGGGTCTGATAGGCCCTGATAAAATCAGTCAGGGTTTTTTCATCAATCATCCCATCGGTGGAAGCTACCAGGTTTAAGGCCAGATCATAAATCCTGGGATAACTGCTTAATTGGTTATTCAAAAGCGGCAGCCGGAAACAATACTTTCTGAAAACATTGTATTTAACGTCTTTGACCTGCTCTTCAATAATATAAAAGTTATCCAGCAGCCATTCCGTGGTGGAAGAAGAAGTTATACCTTCCATTCCGGAACTGTTAACGGTTTCATATACTCTCAGGATCTGTTTGTAATTTGCCTCCATGCGCGTAATCAGCCATCTCGGAAATTTGGAATGCCTCCCGATTGCATGGCTTTTGGCTAATTCCACGGCATGCTTTTTTAAATCTTCGGGACCTAAAGGGATTCTGTTCATTTAGTTTATCACCATTTGTTAGGATTTTTGCTTATTATGCCCCTTAAAGCCCTTGGATTATAACTGAAAACTAAAAGTGTAACATGGCTAAACCCTAAACCCCTCCACAATATGCCTAAGTTCCTCAGCCATAGATGCCAGCTGCTGGGCAGAAGCTGCCATTCCGGCAGTATTCTCGTCCATTTTTTGTGATGAAACTGTTACTTCTTCTGTGGATTTTGAATTTTGCTTGGCAATAGAAAAAATACTGCTAATCGCGGTATTTACCTGTTGGCTGCCGGCTGCCATTTGTTCCGTTGCCAAAGTATTATCCCGGGTAATGGCGGCTATATTATTTGTGGCTTCTGATACATCTTGAATATTATGTGATACCTTATTAACTGCTTCAACAATTTTATTTATCTCTACAGATGACTGTTCTACTATCCTTACCATCTCTTCCAGAGCCTCTCCCGCTTCCCTGGCAATTTCAACACCCTGTGAAACTTCATGAGAACCTTTTTCCATAGCTGAAATGGCTTCAACTGTACCTCTTTGAATGGTTGTAATAATACCCGCTATTTCTTTGGCAGCAGCCCCTGATCTTTCCGCCAGGTTCCGTACCTCATCTGCCACGACAGCAAAACCTCTTCCTCGGTCACCGGCACGGGCTGCTTCAATAGCAGCATTTAAAGCCAATAAATTTGTTTGTTCTGCAATATCATGAATTACTTCGGTGATTGTGCCGATGTGCTCAGATTGTTTTCCAAGGTCTAATATTTTAACAGATGTCTTTTCGGTAGCTTCCTGGATACTTTGCAGACCATTGATGGTTTTTTCTACGGCTGTACCGCCCTGTTTGGCAATTTCATAATTATGCTGTACTGACCGTTTTAGGCCTTCAGTCCTTAAAGCAACTTCCTGCATATCTTTAGCAGCAACAGTTGCCCGTTCATTAGTGACATTGATATTTGCTGTCTGTTTTTGGGCCCCTAGAGCTATATTATCAATAAATGAGCTGAATTGCTCAACCTCTGCAGCAACATTGCCAATCAATGTTGTTTGCTGTATATTACCCATCGACAATTCATGCAAAGAACTTGCAACTTGATATGCGCCTTCAGAATTATGTTTGGCTGTTAATGAAATTTCTGCCGCTGTGCTGGCAAACTGGGCTGCTGAATCATGAACATGCTTGATAATTCCTCTGAGACTTACTACCATTTTGTTAAAAGCATCTGCCAAAATACGAAGTTCATCTTTTGTTTTTACTTTTATCTCATCGATTGCCAAATTGCCTCCGGTAATACTAGCTGCAGCTGTTGTGATAGCTGTAATAGGTTTTACAATTCGACTGGAGATGTTTATTGCAGCAAAAATACCTGTTATTAGAGAAATACTGATTACGGAAAACAAAAGAACATTGATACTTTTGTATTGCTGAATGCTTTTTTCGTATGCCGTTTTTGCCAGTTCATTTTTCAGCAGCGTGAGTGAATCCATTTCTTTTTCAATATTTTCAATGATCAATCTGCCGGATCTCCCTGCAAAAATTGCTTCAGCAACCATTTCCTGACTGCCAAAATTTATTACTTGCTTTTGAATCGGTTCAAACTGTTGCCAAAGCTGATAAATAACTTGAACCTTTTCTCGTTCTTTATCGGTACTCATCGATGATTCAAAATTGCGCAGCTGCCTGTTAAACTCTTCTGAAGCCTTCAATACAGCCTCCGCATACTTTTTGCATTCTCTGAGATTTTGCCCTAAAAGCATGCTTTTTTCTGCATTCCCACGCTTCATCAGCTCAATGTTTGCCTGTTTGATAGCATTTATTCCCTGCATCTCATTTACATATAACATGTTCAGGTTTTGGTTAATTGCTGAGACCTTGTTGAGGCTGACAACTCCGACCAACCCGATTAAAAAAATCATCAAACTAAAGCCACCCATGATTTTCTTTCCTACTGTTATTTTCATTATATCGCCCCCAAAAGGATCCTCTAAAGTCTTTTTTGAAATTTGTTTCTCAAAATGATTGCTGTTGCATTCATCATTAAGAGAAATACTAAGAGTACTAAGATGCCGGCTGCTGCGATATTTTGAAACTCTTCCTTAGGTCTTGATGTCCAATTAAAAATTTGAATTGGCAGTACTGTGAACTGGTCCATTAAGCTTTCCGGCACAAAGGCTACAAAAGAAAGTGCTCCGATCATAATGAGTGGTGCTGTTTCACCGATGGCCCGGGATAAAGCAAGAATAGTTCCTGTTAGAATACCGGGCAGGGCAGAAGGCAAAACAATTGTTCTGACAACCTGCCAGCGGTTAGCTCCAAGAGCGTATGCAGCATGCCTAAGATCATCCGGCACACTTCGAATTGCCTCTTGGGAGGCAACAACTATAATTGGCAGCACAAGCAGTGACATAGTCAGTCCACCTGCCAGCACGCTGCGTCCAAGGTGCAGTCCTCTAACAAACAAGGCCAGACCTAAAATACCGTAAACAATGGAAGGAACTCCGGCAAGATTGGAGATATTAATTTGAATAAAGTTTTTAAACCGGCTCCGGTCGGAGTACTCTTCCAAATAAATTGCTGTACCGACACCCAAAATAAAAGCAACTGGGGCCGTCACAACAAACAGCCAGATTGAACCAGTCAAAGCAGACTTAATCCCGGCCTTCTCAGGAAACCTTGAGGGATAGCTGGTTAAAAAATCCCAATCCAGCCAACCAACACCTTTATAAATAAGTTCTCCCACCAATAAAGCCAGGCTAATAATTGCAATAAGAGTCGAGGCCAGAAATAAACCGTGGAAGACCTTGTTTTTTTTGTGGCGGAAAGAAAATGATTTGTCAATATTCATGAGTTCTTTTGATGCCATTTTAGTACTCCTCACCCCAATGCTTTTTTATATATTGGGCCATTAAATTCATCAGTAGTGTGATGATAAACAGCGTCATCCCAACAGCAAAAATGGTTTTGTATTCTATACTTCCATGCGGGGTGTCACCCAGGCTCACCTGGACAATATAAGATGTCATTGTCTGAATACTTTCCAAAGGGTTTATTGTGAGTTTAGGAGTTGCCCCTGCTGCTATAGTAACAATCATGGTCTCACCAATGGCCCGGGATAAAGCAAGCACAAAGGACGCCATTATCCCTGAAAATGCAGCGGGCACCACGACTCTGAGAGCCACTTCCAGGCGGGTTGATCCCAGGGCAAAGGCCGCTTCCCTTATTGAGTCGGGAACAGCCCTCATGGCATCTTCACTCAGAGAAGAAATCATGGGAATAATCATTATGCCGACTGCAATGCTGGCACTTAGTGCATTGAATACATTTGTTTCAGGGAGCAATGTCCTGATTAACGGTGTAATTAAGGTAAGTGCAAAATATCCATAAACAATGGTAGGGATTCCAGCTAATATCTCCAATAAAGGCTTCAGTATTTTCCTTAGCCCTTCGGGAGCGAATTCGCTCAGATAAATTGCGCTCCCCAACCCTATCGGAATTGCTACAATACTCGCACCTATAGTAATCATTATTGTTCCTGCTAGCAGCGGCAAAATCCCAAATTGTTTAGGGACAAATAATGGCGTCCATTTAGTTCCGGTTATAAAACTAAAAACTGAGACTTCTCGGAAAAAGGAAAATGTCTCAATGGAAAGGGTTGTAACTATGCCTACGGTAGTTAAAACAGTAATAAATGCACAAAACCAAAGTAATTTTGATATATATCTGTCTCTGTTTCTGGCCAAATCCCTTTATCTCCTTTCAGGAAACCCAATGAAAAATTTTTCCTCAAAAGCGGCACCCCTAGCCAGATCCAATCAGCTAGGGGTTCACCACTATTCAGATAGCAGACCTGTAGGGAAGGAGCAACACAGGGCTATTTGGAGGATTCTACTAAACTTAGGCCATCTTTGTACATTTTTTCCGGCAGGGCGACATAACCTACTTCAGGTACCAGCTTTGGAGCCTCTGTCACATAGTATTTAACAAATTCATACACTTCAGGACGTTTCAAAGCAGTCTTGTTTACATAAATGAAAATCGGGCGGGACAATGGAGAATAAGTTCCATCATTGATTGTCTGCTCACTGGGTGCAATTGCACCCTTACCGGCATCAATAGGCACAACTTTAAGCTTATCCTTGTTTTCCACATAGTAGGCGTAGCCAAAGTAACCAAGGCTGTACCTGTCCCCTTCTATTCCCTGTACCAGTACATTGTCATCTTCACTGGCATTATAGTCAGAGCGGCTAGCTTGTGCTTTACCGTTTATTTCTTCGGTGAAGTAATCAAAAGTTCCGGAATCGGTACCAGGACCATAAAGTTTGATTTCTTTGTCAGGCCAGTTAGGTCTGATCTGGTTCCATTTAGTGATCTTGCTGTCAGGCTCCCAGATTTTTTTCAGTTCTTCCACGGTAAGCTTGTCAACCCAGTCATTATCTTTGTTCACGATTACAGACAGGCCATCATAAGCTACAGGAAGTTCAATATATTCTATACCTTTCTCCTTAGCAGCAGCTGCTTCGCTGTCTTTAATCGGTCGAGAAGCATCACTGATGTCTGTCTCACCTACAGTAAATCTCTTAAATCCGCCACCTGTACCTGAAACACCTACAGTAACACGGACTTCGGGATTAACTTTCTGGAACTCTTCCCCCACGGCTTCACTGACAGGGAAAACTGTACTTGATCCGTCAATTTGAATGGCTCCGGTAAGCTTTGCAGTTGAATTTTCTCCCGTCTGTTTAGATTGAGTATCAGTGCCACTGCCTGTTGGAGTTTCTGTTTTACTGCCTGAACCAGTTCCGGTGCCGCTGCAGCCAACCATTAAAGTCAAAGCTAAAACAAAGACACCTGCTAATAAACTTAATTTTTTCAATCGATTCACAATATTACCTCCTTAAAAATTAGAATTAACTTTTGGCAATTGCTTGGTCAAATTTTTGTAGTTTATAAGCCCCCTCCTTTCAGAAAATCAAAAAAAAGACAGTTCACCCCGATTAGAATAGGCGAACTGTCCGTCAAGTCTGGCTTGATCCTCAGTTTCTGAAAAATATTTTTATTCACTGGCAAATGTTACTGCAAATTTTCACTTGGTTTACCTCTTTACATTCCCTGTTACGGCATTTAATTTCAATTGTGGCACATCCACTTTCCTCTTTTTTCTCTTCGGCGTAATAAAAGAACAGGGTTTTACCGCACCTTTGGCAGGGAACTCTAATTTTCTCTTGCTGCTCGGACATGTCTGCCTCCTCATCCTGAATTCTTCCTATTTATTCGAAAGACACTATAAATCTGGGTTATCTCTAAATCTGTAACCCACTCCCCTGATAGTTTCAATGTATCTGGGGTTGGCCGGGTTTTCTTCAATTTTTTGTCTGAGGTATCTTATATGGACATCCACTGTTCTTGTATCATGAGTACAATCATAACTCCATACTCTGTCAAGCAGATAGTCCCTGGTAAAAACCTTCCCTTTGTTAGTTATCAGTAAACGCAGAAGTTCGAATTCCTTGAGCGTTAAGTCTCTCTTCAACCCATTTACAAAAACCTCAAATTTTTCGACATTCATCAAGATATTATCTACCCTTATTTCCTGGTTTTTCATCTGAATATCCTTTGTATCCTCACTTTTCCTGCGCAACCGGGCCTTAATCCGGGCGATTAATTCACGCGGACTGAAGGGTTTTGTTAAATAATCGTCGGCCCCCATCTCCAAACCGAGGATTTTATCCAGGACTTCCGATTTGGCGCTAAGCATTATTATGGGAATCCCCGCAGTCGCTTTGTTGGCCTGTAGTTGTCTGCAAACCTCCAACCCATCTATTCCAGGCAGCATAATGTCTAAAATAATTAAATCGGGTTTATCATTAACCGCCTTATTGATTGCTGTCTGTCCGTCTAAGGCGAAGTCCACATCCCACTGCTGTTTAACAAGATTGAATTTAATCATTTCAATAATGTTGCGTTCATCATCAACAACTAATATCTTGGGCATAGGTATTCCCCCTTAGGTTGAACTCTGCAGTTACAATTTAGATTATACAGACACTTTGTTAAATATATATAACGCTTATGTTAAATGCTAGTTAAGATTTGACGAAAAATAAAATCCGGGTGTCCGCCTTTTTTGAATTACGCGCTATGGTCTTAATAAGATAGCCTAATGTTTGGAAATAAAAAATGACTGCTCCCTAAGAAAAAAATCTTTAGGGCCAGTCACTTTACTAATCTTTTTGCAGTTCATTAATGACACACATCAGGTCCAACAAGCTGTCCAGAACGGGTCCATTGAAAATAAACTGCCCCGGGTTTGCATCGCCTCCCCCGGTGACGCTTATTTTTTTATCCCTGGCCTTCCGCACAGCCACAGCATGCATCCCGGCCTCAATTGCACCTTTGATATCCTCTGTTGGATTATCCCCCACGAAAACCACTTCAGAGGGTTCAACACCCAATAAAGCCAGGGTATACCTGAAAATCTCCGGGTGCGGCTTACGCCAGCCCACCTCTGATGAAGTAACAATATGCGCAAAGAAATTTGTTAACCCGGTTATCTCCAGGTCAATACGGGTATTTGTTCCCAGGCTGTTGGAGACAACGGCCAGCCTGTAGCCGGCATCAGACAAGTGCTGAAGGCACTCCCTGGCCCCGGGCAGGACAGTTGTGTGAGGCCGGAAACCAAGCATAAAGGCCTGGTTAAATTCTTTGATCAAATCATCATCAAATTGCGTAATCCCCATATGACGAAGCTGTTCACTATACCATTCCTGAGCTGAGATCTCCCGGCCTTCTTTTTGTAAGCCCTGGGCCTTTACGAGGCTTTTTTGCCAGGCTTGATCTAGGAGAACTTCATTCACATGCGGATATTTTTTACTGAGGGCAGCGACAACGGATTTCTTTCCGGCAGCCCGCCCAGCCTCTCTTCCCTTGTCGATTAAGGTGTCGTGAACATCGAAGCAGATAGCTTTGATCATAGTTATACCTCCTGTATTGTGCTTTTCCCACCTCAGGGTCGGAAATGGGGCCAATATTCTTAGAGAAATAATTATCTGGCACTTGCGGAGTTTATTCGCTGCCACCGTGCGGCAGCGTGATTTGAGAGGATTATAATGACGAAGTTTAGCTTTAAATAGTTTTTCGGCTAAATCAGGTTATTTCCTCCAACACATTACTTTATTTGGCTGGCATGAATATAAAAATAAATAATTGGGCGGGAAAAGAAAAAACGCCCATATGACAAACTGGGTGGTAAAGTGCTTATCAGTGTATTAGTTTATGCCGGTCCAAAGTTTCCGGAACTCTTTCCAGCCATCTGTTCTCAATCATTATGTCTACTCCATCCTTGCTATATTTCAGAATTTCACCCATAAGCAGAAGAAAATCTGCAATGACATCTTTTCTTGCGCTATTAGTCAGCCCGAGACCATAAACCAAAATAATACGGGCCATAGCTATAGAAGTATGAAACATCATTAGTTTATCGCTATATGGGGGCTGGGTTGAGCTTGTAACCAGATCATCAATAAATTTTGGCTTAGGCAAACCGTCATTTTCCAGCAGCAGCCCAAGCACTTCCAATTGTTTATCGGCCATTTTAAGCCCCTGGTTTAGATGTTTCCTCAATTGCTCAGACCTTGTTACTTGTGAAAAGCCCAACTTTAACGCCTTCATTGCCACTTTAAAATCAATAATATTGAATATATTATTGATCTCTACTGCATTAAGTGGTCTCTCGCTTTTTCCAAGAAGTGAGCCATAGTAGCCTTTGTCATAGACATATTCTACTTGATCAGGTAATTCCATGTAAGGTGATTTGGGGAAAAGGCCTTTTGCTAAAAGAACTTCATCTGCCTTTGCAATGACCATTTTGGCCTTTTCGGCAAATTCAGAGAAAAGACTTTTAATATCGGGACGTGAGCAATCGCTAAAAGATATATTGTGATTAATTAATATGAATTTTTGCATAAGTTTCGTATATCTTACCGAAAATTCCGCAGTAAATAGTTCCGGGGCATTGATATCTACATCATTTTCCCCAAAACTGTCAGGAACAGGACATTGGATAATAGTATATAAATTCTCTAAGGCTATGATATTTTGGCTTGATATATCCAAAGCAATTTGCAAAACATTATGGAAATCAGGGTCTTTGGCTTTAGCAGCCATGTGTTTCAGCATGGCTACTGACATACTTTCAGCCATATAAGTCATCCATAAATGGCTTATTTCCGAAGATGTGGGCCTAAGATTAAGCTCGTTATGTTGTATTGTTGCAGATATAACTTGTTCAGAAATGTTTGGATTCATTTGTTCTATATCGGCCATTAATCTGCCCCCTTTTTTCCCTAAGTTATCAATAGTATGTGAAAATACAGAGGTTGTATATACACAATTGATGAAAGTGCAAATAAATATCCTGTGGGAACACCCCTCTTTTTTCCAGTTGACAATATCTAACTACAAGTGTAGTCTAGAATTAAGCTATAGCTACAAATGTAGTCGGGAGGGATAACATGAAACAGATACCCAAAATTTCCGAAGCTGAATGGGAAGTTTTACGAGTGCTGTGGGATAAAGCGCCATGCACGGCCGGCGAAGTTATAGAGACTCTGGCTGATAACACAAACTGGAAACCGACCACTGTGAAGACGCTGCTGGCCAGGTTGGTCAAAAAGAAGGCTGTAGGCTTTCGGGAGGTTGAGCGTACATATTCCTACTTCCCCCTGCTAACTCAAACGGAATGTATCAGAGTCGAGAATCACTCCTTTTTACAGAGAGTTTACGGCGGTGCGCTTAAACCAATGCTCGTCCAGTTTATTCGGGACGAAAAACTGACGGCAGATGATATCGACGAGCTAAAGCGGCTGCTTGATGAGAGGAGTGATTAAGTTATGGTTTCCGTGCTGCAAGAGATGTTTCAATGGGTATTCGTTTCTTCCATTAAAGGCGGAATCCTCGTGGCCATCATTCTCTTAGTCAAGTCCCTGCTGAAAAGTAAATTGGGGGCAAACTGGCACTATGGCATCTGGGGGCTTTTATTCCTACAGCTTGTCCTCCCCTGGACTCCATCCAGTCCGGTAAGTATGTATAACCTTGTCTCAAATTCCTTTGTCAGCTCTGCTTTACATAGAGAGCAGGCTCCAAATGTAGAATTTTCGCAGTCTTCGACTGTCAACAATTCAGCGGCCTTAGAAAATGCCCCGGGAAAAAATACGCCAACAGTTAGTATTACATTGCCAACGAGCCCCGCGGCGGAGCAGCCACGTTTCAAGCCGACGGTATATATCATATGGGAGTTTGCTGCCTGGATATGGTTGGCCGGTGCTGCCTTTTTCGCGATACGGATCGGTACAGCTGAATACTTTTTCCGCAGGAAAATCAAAAGATCCAAAAAAATCTGTGATCCCCACCTACTTACTGTCCTGGACGAATGTAAGCAGCTGGCCGGGATCAGCAGGAGCATTGCCTTAATGGAAACCAGTGCTTTAAAAAGTCCGGCACTTTTTGGCATATTTCGGACCCGCATGCTGCTCCCTGCCGGTCTCGCCGGTAATTTGACATCCCAACAGCTTTCCCACGTCTTTCTACATGAACTTGTTCATTTTAAGCGCCATGACATTGTGGCAAATCTGATTGCTGCTATATTACGGATGGTACACTGGTTTAACCCTGTAATATTATATGGTTTCAACCGGTGGCAGGATGATCAGGAACTCTCCTGCGATGCCCTGGCAGTACGGTATCTGAAACCGGAGGTTGTCCGGGAGTATGGGCGGACCCTGATCAGTGTGCTGGAGTTCGCCGGTCCGCAGCCGGCGCAGCTGATTTGTGCGGTTGGGATTTCCGGAAGTAAATCACTAAGTAAAAGGAGAATTATGATGATAACTTTATTCAGGAAGACCTCACTCAAGTGGTCGCTGGTGGGTGCTGCGGTAATCATTGCTATCGCCTTGATTGCCTTGACCCTGCCCAAAGCAAATGCAGCTAAGCAGGATGCTTCTGCCGCCAAGAACCAAAATTCTTCAGCATCGTCTTCCGCATCGAAAGGAACAGACAGCGAAGCTCAGGAACAGATACAGCAAAAATCGCCGGGACAGCCGGCACAGGATCTTATTATATACAAAAACACCCAATACGGTTTTAATTTTTCGTTACCGGCAAGCTGGGAAGGCTACTCGATCATCACTGACAAATGGGAGGGCCTGGCTATAGGTTCAAGAGGTGATCAGGTTATTGCAGCCGGCCCCATGATTTCCATCAGACATCCGCTCTGGACTTCGAAAAACCCGCGGCAGGATATTCCCTTGATGATATTCACCTTGGCTCAGTGGAATTTACTTAAACAGGAAAAATTCCATATCGGAGCGGCACCCATCGGCCCAAGCGAACTCGGGCGCAATAACGGATACGTCTTTGCCTTACCGGCGCGTTACAACTACGCATTTCCGACCGGATATGAAGAAGTGGAAAAGATCCTAAATGACAAGCCTCTTAAGACCGAAAGTATAACTGTTTCGAAACAACCGGACGAATCGGTAGCCGGTGCCCTCAGTGACTATTTCCCCCTGCGCCAGGGCAGCAAGTGGGTCTATCAAGGCACCGGAAACGAATACGCTTCCTTCAGCCGGGAGGTTCTATTTACAGAGGGGAATCTGGCCCAGGTTTTGGAGATTAACGGCGGTGCTGATGTCAGTAAAGTGTACCAATTAAACAGCAAGGGGGTTTACGAGATATTTAAACGGGAAGAACCCTCCGAACCCGTAAATCTGCTGCACGAAAAAGCCACCGGACAAAGGGTGTTGCTGAAATCCCCGCTAGCTGTTGGTACTAAATGGGAGGACGGCAATTCCCTATGGGAAATCGTTGATATTGCCGCCACAGTAGAAACACCGGCAGGCACCTTTAAAAACTGTATCAAGGTAAGAAGTGTTTCTTTGGCAGACAGCAAATCTGTTATGTATCAGTATTATGCTAAAGGTGTGGGCATGGTCCAACAGGATTTCATCTATGATGAGGGTGAAAAAATATCGTCCAGCTTAGGATCTTATCAACTGGCTAAGTAGCGGCTACCGCGGAACAAAAGCCCGGTGTCAGCCTCAGAAGAGGGTAGACGCCGGGCTTTATAACTGTGCCGCTTTCGACAATGGAGAATATATGTTCTTGGAGACCAGGTAGGTAGCCACAACAGCGAAATAGAATCTTTTGTGTCTACTCTGTTACCACTCTTTTGCTAATTTACCACCCTTCGCAAAATCCGTCCGCGGCATATCCCGGATAATTATGGATACTGACTCTGCTGAAACACCCAGCGAATCGATGATAGCTTCAGTCACTTTTTCAACCATGGCCTTTTTTTGTTCTACCGTACGTCCTTCTAAAATTTCAATTTGCACAATTGGCATATTCTCATCCTCCTTTATTTCTCTTTACAACCCGCCCAAAAATCTAATCTACCCCTCGATTACGCCACAGCAATGCCCTGCTGAGATAAGTGTTTTTTAGATGGCAGGTTAGGATTTTTGTCTACATCAATGGCCACAACAATTTCCTGAAGACCTACAAAATGTACTCCTTTAACTACTCGTCCACCCTTAATATCAAGGCAAGGCATGGCATGGCATAATCAACACGCTTTTCAAAGGTATTCCCCCTATATTTAATATTTTTATAATAATATTCCATGATAACCTGGCTTTTCCTTTAAAGTCTACCAGCTCACCGCTGCAATTTAACACTCGAGAGCTAGACTCAATTAAAATCCAATTTCCTCTCCTACCAATATAACGTGATATTCTCGACCGGGCAATTTTCCCCACATGGGCCGCTTGTGTAATATTACGGATATGTTGCAAATACGCCCAGGACTGGCGCAGTCGATGCATTCCCCGGTTGTGACACAGGGAGTTGAATAATTTAGCCGTTGAGCATTTTTAACCCCTGCAACACGTTGGCTCCGCTCAAGTGCTTCGCTCAGGTCCCGGGTGACTTTATTAATTCCTACAATCATTATTACATTCTTCGGTCCAAATATACTGGCTGCCACCCTGTTGCCAAGGCCATCAAGATTGACAATTTCCCCCGCCAAAGTAATTGCGTTAGCACTAGTTAAGAAATAGTCGGCAACCGTTTGTTTATATCGAACGGACAAAATCTCCTCTTCCGAAAGCCCCTGTTCCCAATGGTCGAAAACCTCATGTCCATTATTACGCAGAGACTCTAACAAACCTAGTTCCCGTGCTGTTACAGAGCCTCCTAAACCCACTGTCGCACCACTTGGAATCAAACCCAGGGACAGGTCCTTGGCTTCGGCCTTAGTTGCTGCATAGTGAACCGTGTAGTCCTTTTTGGTTAATGCTGAAATTACTTGTTTTGCTTTAGCGTCATTGGTAGTGATCTCGGCAGATTCATTCATTTTCGTTATCCTCCTAAAGTATTTTGTAAAAACTTACCCATTTTGAATTTAAGGTCGTTTTCGTCTGCTCCTTTTTTCCATCATAATGTTAAACCTAAGCATCTTCTCGTTGAGTTCCTTTTTAAGCACTTTCCTCTTATCCGCATCGTAACAGCAGTTTACAAGAGTCTCAAGGGACATTATCTCCTTCTCAATCTGCATCTCTTCTGGCAAGATACCGGCGTTTTTAAGAATAATATACCCTGCCCGCAGATCTCCCGGCACATGGGACAGGTCTTCCAACTGCAAAGGCTTCCCTTGCCCCGGAAGATTATCAAATTCCCCGTTCCGTATGGCTTCCCTGATTTTTTGTTCCGCAATCGTGGCAACTATATCTTCCATATGTACATCCCCCTGTACATTTTTTGTTATATTACCAAATTAACGGAATCAAACGGTAATTTGTCTTTAAACAATAATCTTTGTATCCCGGAAGGTCTCGTAAAAGAGTTTCTTCTTCGATTTCTATCCTAATTACAGTCCATGGTATAGTGAGGAAAAAAGGTATTATCCCCCAATAGGAACCCAGTGCCAGAGGAGTAAACAATGACATAATTAACATCCCCAGATACATTGGATGGCGAACCAGGGCGTAAAGGCCGGTTGTTATAACCTGCTGTTCTTCCTCAACCTGAATGACGGTTGCAGCATAACTATTTTCCATAAAAACAATGAAAACCAATATATACCCTAAGAAAACAATAGCATTGGATGTGATTACAAGCCAAACAGGCATAGCCGACCAATGAAATCGAAAATCGAGGCCGGGAACCATGTAACCGAGAAAAAACAGCTTTAAGAAGGCGGGAGGTTTTCGCGTATTTTCCTGGTCTTTAATCTTCATACGTCTTGATAATAAGGCAGGGTCTCTGTGCAGAAAATAAGCCGCTATAAAAACCGTCAAGGCAGAGATTCCGCACCAAAAAATCCATGCCTGCCAAAATCTTAACGAACCTGCCGGAAGAAACAGAATAAGACCCAGCACAATCATCATAATTGCAGGTATCCGATAAGCTTTTGCTGCGGTTAGGTCAGTCTTTTTTTTCATCCAAACCACTCCCTTCCCGGAGATATTGTTCGAGAAGCTTCTTATGCTTCATTCTGGCAGGTGAGAGAACACCGGCAACCATCTCGTTATATAAGCCGGCCATAGCATTGCTGAGTGACTGGTCTACCCCCTCGGGCAAAGGTATACTCATCATGATTTCAGCAGTTTCCCTGGCCAAGACCGCGATCTCCGGATCATCTTCAGACAGCTGGTCCAGCCCGGTCAAACGCTTTGCACTGTCTAAAGCCTTTTGGTACTTTTCGGGATGAGCTTTAAAATACTCGGCCAATGACATAAACGTTTCCTGGAAATCCTTGCCCCACTGGAAATCGTTCAGAATTCCAAACAGTTTTTGCTGCTGCTCATATATTTCCGGGCAGGTCTGGACATACTCATCAATTTTGTTCTGTCCCAGTATCTCTTTGACCATTTGAAAAGATGGGGATTCAACGGTATTTTCGTCCAGGGGTAACGCATCTGCGATGTCCTTACTCAGCAATTTGTCAATCTTAGCCACCCGTTCTTCAATAGTTTTTTTCTCGTTCAGAAGCTCTGTCCGCAAAGACTGTAAGACTTCCCGCAGGGTTCTTGAATTGGGCGTCTCTCCCAATATTTCTTTGATGCGTTTTAGGTCCAGCCCCAAAGATTTCAATCGTTTGATCAACTGCATCCGAGTCAGCTCCGCCGGTCCGTATAGCCGATAACCCCCCGAAGAACGCGCTGGTTCCTGCAGTAAACCGATTTTATGGTAATAAATAACGGTCTTCTGCGTGCTGCCGGTTAATTTAACAAAATCGCTGATTTTTATTCGATTCTCCATCTCTGCCCCCCCTTTACCCTCATTATAAACCCTGCCCTAAGGGGCGAGTCAACTGAAACCTTGATGTTGTGCCCCGCCACGACCGATTTTTTTCGACAAAACAGGATTTATCCACGCCCCAGTCGAATTATTTATAAGCACTTATTATCCGGAGATTACAAACCGGTTTTAGTGAAAGGATAAAGACCATGCTCAACGATAAAGCTCATTACCTCTCCAAGGTAAAGCTTCTTGCCGAATTAAATCAGGATGAGTTGGCGGAACTGGCCGAGGGTTTCGAGTGGGAAACCCGCCCGGCGGGTGCGGATATTATCACTCTGGGCCAGGAACGGAATTGGTTCTATGTATTGGTAGAAGGTGAGGCTGAAGTTCTGGCTACCGAAGAAGGCCGGAATGCCCACCAAATCAGCATATTCCGACCCGGGAATTCTTTTGGAGAGATATCACTTTTTACGGGTAAACCTTCCCCTATCGCCATCCGCTGCACCAAAGACTGCACTTTGCTGGCTATGGATGCTGAGCATTTTGCTTTTATGCTCGTGCGCTGGCCCCACCTTTACCGCGGCTTTGCCGAAAAGTTGTCCAATCTGGTAAACAGCGTTAATCAAGATCTGTGGGAGTCAAAGCATAAGGAGTTTTTGCGTTCAGGTTTACAGCTTAATCAGTTCAAGCAAAAATTCTATGGTTTGTGGGGCAGTGCCAAAACTAAAAGAGAAATAGATGCCGCGTTGGCGGATTTTAGTAAGACCGGCGAACACCTGCTGATTATCGGTGAGCGGGGTACGGGACGGCAAATGCTAGCCTGGCAGCTGCATGAAAAGCAATTTGGTGAAGAAGCCCCCTTTGTAATTGTAGATGGCCGTCAAATTGACCAGCAGTGGGGCGACCTGATGTTTGAGGCCCAGAGCTTCAAGGGCAGCGGGTTATTGGATCTGGCCGAGGGCGGCACCCTGTATATTAGGGAAATAAACCTTGTTTCTCAGCGCGCCCAGCTAAGACTGGCCCAGGCCATCCAGGCCGGGGATGCCCAATGCCGCATCATCGGGAGTCTTTTGGCCGAACCGGAGTTGCTGCCCCAGCGCATGGAACCTGAGTTAACGGAGTGCTTCCCGCACTCCTTCAAATTCACCCCCTTACGTGAACGGAAGCGGGATATCCCTGTGCTGGCCCTGGGACTGATCAAAAAGCTGGCGGCCGAGAACAATCGCCCCACTCCCGCTCTCAGCAGAGATGCCGTTAAACTGCTGTTGACTCACCACTACCGGCAGGGTAACGTTACTGAGCTTATTCAGGTCATGGAAAGGGCCTTTTACCTGGCCGAAGATAACACCATTGGCCTGGAGCACGTCTTCTTTGGCCCACCATCTGAAAAGATAGGCCGGAGCATAGACCTGCTTTCCTTCCCCTGGGTGGAAAAGCTCATCAAAGAGACAAATTTTCATCTATGGCTGCGCCGTCTGTCGGCAATTATATTTTTCATGATCACATTTTTAATGCTTTTCGCCCCTTCCGCAGAGATAACCCGCTTCATCTATCCAGCGGTGTGGGGCTTATGGTGGCCTGCCCTGACAATTTTCTCGCCCTCTCTGGGCCGGGTTTGGTGCAGTATGTGCCCCTTCGCCTTCACCATGAGCCGTATTCAGAAGGTATTTCATTTGAACCGGCCGGTTCCAGACCTGCTGAAAAAGTATGATTTTATTTTCATTACCTTTCTGTTTCTGCTGGTATTTTGGGTAGAAGCCATGACCGGCATGAGAAAGAGTCCGCCTCTCACGGCCATATGGCTGATAACTATCGTTTCAGCTGCAATTATTACCGGTATTATCTACACCAGACACACCTGGTGCCGCCATCTTTGCCCCCTGGGGGGATTTGTCGGGATGGCTTCGGTGGGTGGCATGCTGGAAGTGCGGGCAGATACTGAGGTTTGTCTAAATAAATGCACTACTTTTGAATGTTATCGCGGAACCCCCGGTATTGCCGGCTGCCCTATGTCCCAGCACCTTCCCTATTTAGACAATAACATCGCCTGCAAGTTATGCCTGAATTGTATCCGCAACTGCCCCAACGGGTCGGCAAAACTCAACTTAAGGGTTCCGGCCAGAGAAGTCTGGCATCTGGTCCGGGTAAACCAGGGTTTTGTTGTATTCATCGGTGCTTCATTGGGGATGCTGCTGCCCATTATGTATTTCGAACCGCTACATAATGTGTGGCCTCTTGACAAATGGCGGCTGTGGTTCAGCCTGGCTTTCTGGGGCGCCACCTTTTTGGCCGGTTTGATTACCTGGCATATAGTAAAACCTTTTCAGACCAAGGCCGCCTCCCTGAAAGTCAAACTGGCCTTCTCTCTGATTCCGCTGGTGCTCGCCGGCTATATTATTTATCAGCTGCATTTTATCCCTGGCATTGCGTCTGTTTGGCTTGATTTGTCGTACCAGCCTGCGGGGGGCGGGACTATGTCCTTCCGTATCCCCGCCCTGACCGGGACACGGGTATTTGCTATTATTTTTGGATTAGTTCTGACGGGCATTACGGCGACTATGGTGGTGTTGCGGGCTGGTAGGAAGAAATCGTCAGGTAAATAGGGGTTGCCTTAAAAAAAGCTAGCTCCCGCAATTGGCTGCGGGAGTTTGTTTTTTGTGGAGCGGGTAATGTGAGATTTGAGTTTAGGCCTACTATGAGCAGATGCGATGTTTTGTGATTTTTGGCTTTAGATTGATATGGAATTAGGGGAAGTTGGTTAAACCCGATAAGGTTCTCCAAGGACTTAACCCGTGTAATTTTATCTAAAATCATTCAATATCTCCAAAATTTTCTCCCCATATTTCTCCACTTTCACTTCTCCAAACCCGGAAACGTTCAGCAAAGATGCTTTAGAATCGGGCATCTTCTCAATAAGATCCTGTAGCTGCTTGTCATTAAAAATATAGTAAGGTTTGATATTTTCTTCCCTGCACTTTTCCAAGCGAAATGATTTCAGCTTCTGTACCAGCAATGACTCATCGATTATTTTTTTACTCTCGTTGACTTGTCCTTTAATCACCTTTATATTATCCTGCTTTTCTTCAGAAGCTGGTTTATTTCGTGTACCCATGGTCTTAATTATCTCTTCATATCTCATTGCATAGTCTGATCGATTCGGTGTATGCAATTTTAGTAATCCTTCAGCCCTGGCCTTTAAATCTGCGTCATTATCTTCTGCATTCTTGGAACGGCTGCAAATATCTTTTATGTATTGAACCAATTGATCCGCACGGATAACCTTCTCTTTAATTTCCTTTTTTGCATTTTTTGCGTTTAATAACGTTTTAGGATTAGCCAATACTACAATAGATTGATAGTTATCGTAAAAAAATTTGTCAACAATCATTTTTATCAATGCATTTGACTTGGAATCTTTCCGTATCTGTTTTAAAACTTCCAGGTGTCTTTGATTCTGCGTTATGGGAGAATAGATTCCCTCACGGATAAGTTTCCCGTTGAACTCATAGTTTCTTATAAAGTTACCTTCACTGTCAACTTCGATGTCGCCGATAAGATTCTTACACTCAATGAAAAAAGTTATTTTTCTAGTTACCACTATGAAATCTATTTGTGCAGTCAAATCCTCAGTTTCAAGATGAATATCCCGTAAGATATACATAGGCATGCCGCTGTTTTTCAATTCAAATGCGATATTATTCTCTCCGAATTCACCAATGGAAGCAAATTTTATTTCCCGATCTATTATTTCTCTGACTGCTCCTTTTGCTTCGATTTGAAGGGTTTTTAGTCTAGAAACATAATCTGTAACGTCACTTGTTTCTTTTAAAAACACAGGTTTATCAAACTGATTAAAAAACTTATTAAAAAACGCCATGTTTACCCCCATCTTTTAAATTGATACTAATTATGTTCAGCAAAATATTGCGTTAATGCTTTTTCTTTCCCTGCAGTAAAGGCTTCGGGTAAAGATAGGACTACCCCTACTATATTGTTTCACTTAACTTAAATGACCATAGGCATATGGATTTAGTGAGAAAAAAACTCTCTGCATTATTACTTCTTGGCAGTATATGGATTAGGGGGAGTTAGTTAAGGAACTTCACTTAATAATTACCACAGCCGTGGACCGGACAAAGTTAGGTCGAAGCGCAGCAGAGCCATTCAGCCCGTTGTTCGTAGTAATTTCATCTTCCATCAAAACTACTTGAATTTATTGATATATTTTACGAACTCTCTCCATTGCCAGGAGTTTGATAAAATTAGCCCAACGTAGTTAGATATTTTTTCTGACCTTTTCTTCAAAAAAGGAAATAGAACTCCTATTGCAGCAAGTTCCATTAGTAATTTTATTGCTACTTCGATTCCGGATGAAATAATACCTTTCTCTTTTACAATTAGTGACATGATTTCGTTTTCCAATAATTTCGGATCTCCAATGATACAAAAATCATATTTGTTGAATACTACATTTGCTAGGGTTGTTAAATCAGCCTTTATTGTTTTCAATATTACCCCTAAATCTTTGCCAATCGATAGGATGATTTTATCGACATTGTTGATTAGATTGTTTATGTCAATTCCTCTCACCTTAAGAATCATCATTAGATCCTGATACATAAAAAATATGTTTTGCTTTCTTTCAAAATAGTTAAGAAAAATCGATAATCTAGATGAGTAACGGTCAAAAAAAGAGGGAATCATTAGAAATGAATTAGTGCTAACAGCACCAGATTCAAAATATTTTGCCGCAATAATATCACTAACTCTCACAGTGTCTTTTCCGTATTCAAACAAATTTGAGTAAAGCCTTTCACACGAGAACGGAACAAAATAAGGTTTTCCATCGTAAATACGTTCAAAGCTAGCTCTATCGATAATACTCAACAATTTTTCAGGAAAGTCTTTATATAAATTTACCACTTTATCTTTTGATTCCTTGAATTCTATTAAATCAACATCAATAAGATACCTCATTAGATAATACATTCTTTCATCCATCGATTGGTAACTGGAACGCGAAGACAAAATTACTTTCCCGTTGTTTAATAAATTACGTAATGATTCCATCAACTTTTCGGAACTATCCTTATTTCTAACGATTTGATAAGCTAAATGTGTTGGTGCGAAAAGAATATGATCAAAAAACAACGATAGAACCTTTATCTGTTGAGATACTTCTAAATAATGATTCTTTATGTACTTAGTTGGATAAATATATGATATCTCTGGATAATATAAGATTTTCTCGTTCAAACTACCACCCCTATTTGTTTCTGAAAAGCTTGCTCATAAGGTCAAAAGAATTTAGATATTGCTATTTCGCTTAACAACCATCCCTATGCCGTGCCAAACCCCTAATTCAATTTCCAGATAGCTAGCGCAAGAGACGCCTGTTTCCACTGCGGTAACTACTCCAGCCAACACCGGGTGTAACTCGACATCCAAAGTAAGCAATGGCAGCACTAGCCCGCGTCTCTTGCATTTGCGTGGGCTAATCATTCCGATGGTGGGATGATTTTTGCCGGCGTAAAAAGCGTGACAGCCGAATGGGCGGGCAAAGTTGCGCCCGGCACTGAAACCCGCTGCCATTAAGTCCGGCAGTTTAGCCTGTTGTTTAGGTGATGTTGGTTTTCCGGTTTCAGTCGCGTGGTTATTCTTAATTCTTTAATCTCCAAAGAAAGTAGTAGTCGTTGTCTTTTATTTCATCCTTTTTTCTAGACCAATCAATTACGGACGACCCTGCCTTTGTAAAAGCTCCAACACCACCTAGGGCGGTTAAAATACTCTTTGGGTCTGCTGGTACAAATCCCGTATAAACGCCTAAGCTGACAACACTTGCAGTGACGAAAAATTGACCAATAACTTTTTTAACAGAATTTCTGTGAAGCTTTCTAAGGGAACTATTTAATTGTGAAAAGGATGGATAAATTATATCATTATTAAAAGCTTGGAAAAAATGATGATTGTTGATAATATTAATATTTATGTATACCTTGTCCGCATAAAGCGCGGAATAAATCGCGAATGAATCAGTTCTTTTCAATCGGCACGATCGTTCAAAACATCCACCTGCTCCGCTGACTTCCGGAGATGCAATAAAACTGAATGGAGAATGTTCATTTAATTTATGGTCATTTACATCAACGGCACGTCTCATAGCGTTTGCTAGAATTATTAGATCTTCAGTTTTTGCTCTAGTCGCATACTTAATAATTTCTTCTTCAGTATCAAGTCCGTTGATATCCATTAAATCTAATAACTCGTTCATGTAACCCCACCTTTTTTTACTTAAAATTGTTGTTTAGGAAAATCAATTTCACCTAACCACTATTGGCTAAACGAACTTTGACCGTCCAGGCGGCTGGCGCGCTTTTTGCACCCGAGATCTTTTCCCGAATCCGCAAAAATCATTACATCAGCGGAATGATTCTACTCTGGCGCAAGAGACGCCTGTTTACACTATGGTAACTACTCCAGCCAACATCGGGTGTAACTCGACCTCCCAAAGTAAGCAATGGCAGCACTAGCCCGCGTCTCTTGTATTTACCCGAGCTAATCATTCCGATGGTGGGATGATTTTTGCCTGCGCAAAAAGCGTGACAGCCGAATGGGCAGGCAAGTTGCGCCCGGCACAGAACCCCGCTGCCCTTAAGGACGGCCGTTTAGCCTGTTGTTAGGCGATGTGTCCAAAGAGTTTTTTTAAAAGAATATCATTCCAAGACCAAAAACCATAAATAGCCCATTAACTATTAAACCAAAAATTGACAATCTTTTAGTGTAACTTTTTTGAAAAACCGACAATGTGCCTAGAAAAGCACCAATTGGTGAAGAGAGTAAAATTACGAAAAACATACCGTTAGTAATATTAGAATAATATTGCACTCGCCCTCCAAACAATGTATAAACGTCTAAGACAGTTATAATTATGATCAGGATTAAACAGATAATAGATATTATAAAGCTAGCAATTCCAGAACGTGAACTACGAATCGAAAAATATTCCATCAACTTGCCCCCTTAATCAAAGCCACAAAGTCCGGCCATTTTGGACATTTCGTCTAACTATTGAATAAAACGAAGTTATTTCATTTATTTATGCTATCAGCTTCCTAATATTGACATTAACCACAGTACAATAACAAAAAAGGGCACCACAAAAACACCTGCGGCTGCCCCCAAAGTTCCCATACTATGTTAAATTTCCCAGCACTACTATTATAAGTTATTTTGTCACATCCTGTCTACATTTCCCACACAATTCCATTGCCTCTTACCTAAGCCCTCCCCTCCCCGCAGGCGACAAAATGACCACCCTATGGTGGTCATTTTCTCTACTCTGCTGTCTTAGACTCAGTGTTATTGGTAGTGTTATAGTGATTGCGTACCATCTCAATATGTTTATGAATCAAGGAACGGAATCCATGACCGCAATGATGACGGTGGTGATGGCGGTGATGATGATTCAAAGCTGCTGCTTTTGCCTTTTCTCTGAAGTTCCAGAATGCCTCCATTGCTTCCAATTTGGCTTTTAACTCTTCTTTATCCCCTTTAACATGAATCGAGTAGCCTTCCTCAGTCTCTTCCACAGAAAATGTGTACGGACATTTTTGTTGTTCTTCCTTCATCCGTGTTTTCACCTCCTTTCCATCCTTCTGAGACTCTTAAGGATGAAAGCGTGGTTTTTTAAAGCCAGGTCCCATCCTGTCCAGCCCGCCCATTTGACTTCTGCCGGCAGATCTTCGACGCAGCAGGGTTAAGGCTGTGACCCCCCCTAAAGAAATCAGGGAAATGCCCAAAACATAAAAATTGTTGATCAATTGTGTGCCGGAAATAATGAAGCCACTTGCCAGTACTGCCTTCACAATTCGGTTAGCCAGGTAGGTTTGTTGTTCCAGGAGCCTCTTTTCAAAACCTCTGGATGGGTGAACCCGAACCTCACCTGATTCTATCCCGTCTATGAAACGGTTCATTTTACCGGGGAGTCCGACGACTTCCATTAAGGTCTGTTTCACCTGCCCAACTATCATTCCGCCGGAAAAATCAGACTCCGGAATAAACAATTCTTTGATATAGGGGCTGACTGCTGTCATCAAGTCGAAATCCTCATCAAGACCGTTGCATAAGCCAAAAACAGTAATCAGGGCCTTACCCAGAAAAGTAGTCTGGGCCGGCATCTGAAATGGCTGAGAATAAACTAACTCTCTTAGCTCCAAGGACAATTCGGCGAAGTCTAACTTACCCAGGTCTAAGGTGTCGCCAAAGAGATTGGCCATCATCAGCCGAACGCTCTTGAGAATAGCTCCTCTGTCCGCATTTGGCCTGAGGAAGCCCAATTCGCTGAAGGCTTCCACTACTGCACCGGAGTCTTTTTTGAAAATCGCCACTGCTAGGTCGATCATACAAGCCTTCAGCCCTTCATTGACTCTGCCAACCATGCCAAAGTCGAGCAGGATCAAAACACCGTCATTACGGACCAGGAGGTTGCCGGGATGAGGATCGGCATGGTAAAAACCTTCTACCAGTACCTGCATGAGGTAATTGGATGACAGATTTCGGGCCACTTCCTCTCTGTCTATGCCCGCCTGCTCCAGAGCTTTAAAATCATTTATTTTATAACCTTCGACGAATTCCAGAGTGAGAACTTTGGAAGTGGAGTAATCTCTAAAAACCTTAGGTACATATACAGTAGGGTCACCACAGAAAATTTCCTTAAATTTTTCTGCATTGGCGGCTTCCTTGAGATAATCAAGTTCCTCAGAAATGGTTTCTTTGAACTCTGCATACACCAGATCCACATCCACAGAATTAGTGATCCGGGGATATCTTTTAGCGAAGATACTCATTATTTTTAAAGTTTCTAAATCTATGGCAACTATATCCTCAATCCCAGGTCTCAGCACTTTTACCGCCACATCTTCGCCGTTAAGTAATTTTGCCCTGTGCACCTGGCCTAACGAAGCTGCCGCCAAAGCCTTGTTATCATAATCCTTATAAAAACCGGATAGTGGTCCACCCAGCTCTTGTTCAATTCTAGCCCTGATCAAAGCCGTATCTACTGACTCCACAGAATCCTGCAGCTTGGCCAACTCATCGGTATATTCCTGAGGCAGGATATCAACCCTGGAGCTGAAAAATTGGCCCAGCTTAATTAAAAGCCCGCCAAGGTCAATAGCTGTATCAGTGAATTTCCTGGCCTGCCGCCTGTAAATTTTTCGGTATCTTTTGTCGATTTTGTCCTGGGACAGGAATTTTTTGATTTTTCCCAGCCACCAAAACTCTAAAACAAAAATAATAAAAAGGGTGAAAACCTGCCGGAAGCGCTTGTTAAAACTTAGCCTAATCAGTTCACGCATAATATTTCTCCTTTACCTGACTATTCCTGTGGTTGCTCATCAGGATCTATGTCTTTGGGTTTGGTGGATTTTCGTCCTTTTCTCCCATGCCAATGCCCATGGCCATGGCCCTTATGGATTCCTTTGAACATTTCCTCAAAGAAGCCGGCCTTTTTTAATAACATATCGGCGAATCTGGCCATAATATCAGACTTGAAAATTATTATCACCCCCCTATCGGGGTTGCCGAATACCAATAACTTTTCACCTGGTTCTAATCCTATTTCTTCCCTGGCCTCAGCCGGTATAACAACCTGGCCCCTCTCACCCATTACTGTTGATCCATAGCATTTTCCATGACGCATCAATGTAATCACCTCTACTAAGTATGATAAATCATATTTTTCATACTTGCAATAGAGTTTACCAGATTAATATAGGAAATGTAAAAAAAGAGTGCTTTCTGCAGTCAGAAAGCACCTGGATGTTTCACATAATAATCCGGGTATGATATACTCTTAAAGGATTGAATAATACACTGTTGTAATGAAAGGAAGAAAAATGACAGCTTTAATCAAAGACCATGATATAGAAAAAAGGCGAACCTTTGCGATTATTTCCCACCCCGACGCAGGAAAAACTACTATGACAGAAAAACTGCTCTTTTTTGGCGGAGCTATCAGAAGTGCCGGAACCGTCAAAGGCAGGAAAGCAAAAAAATTTGCAGCTTCTGACTGGATGGAAATAGAAAAGCAGCGGGGTATATCTGTTACTTCCAGCGTTTTGCAGTTGTCCTACGAGGGTTTCCACATAAATATCCTTGATACACCCGGACACCAGGACTTCAGTGAAGATACTTACAGGACTCTCTCGGCTGCCGACAGCGCTGTCATGCTTATTGACGCAGCCAAAGGAGTCGAGGCCCAGACAATTAAGCTGTTTGAGGTTTGCCGGCTAAGATCTATTCCCATTTTTACTTTTATAAATAAACTAGACCGGCATGGCAAAGAACCTTTAGAATTGCTGGAAGAACTCGAAAAGGTCCTGGGCATACGCTCCTGCCCGATGAACTGGCCTGTGGGGATGGGTTCTTACTTTGCGGGCATTTTTGACCGGAATAAAAATCGTTTGGAATTGTTTGCAGACAAAGGTGAACGTACTTTTATTGAAGCCGGCCCCTCAGGAGTTATGGACGTTAAAATTAAGGATGCCTTGGATAAATCCCTGTATGAAAAACTTTCAGAAGACATTGCTCTTCTGGACATAGCAGGTGATCCTTATGATGAAGACAGAATCAGACAAGGGTCTCTAACCCCGGTCTTTTTTGGCAGCGCGATTACCAACTTCGGAGTACAGACTTTTTTAGAAGACTTTTTAAAACTTGCACCTTCTCCTACTGCCAGAAAGAGTACTATTGGGCCAATTGACCCGGCACGGCTTGATTTCTCCGGCTTTATCTTTAAAATTCAGGCTAATATGAACCCGGCTCACAGGGACCGAATTGCCTTTTTAAGGGTTTGTTCCGGTAAGTTTTATAGAGGAATAACAGTAAATCATGTCCGGCTTGGGAAAAAAATTAAGCTGTCACAGCCTCAGCAATTCCTGGCCCAAGATCGCAATTTGGTTGAAGAAGCATATCCGGGAGATATTGTTGGTTTATACGACCCCGGCCAATTTCTTATAGGGGACACCCTATGTGAGAGTGAATCCTTCGAATTCGAAGGACTTCCGCAGTTTACCCCCGAACATTTCGCTAAGGTAACAATAGCTGATGCTATGAAACACAAGCAATTTCACAAAGGCCTGGCCCAATTGGCCGAGGAAGGAGCAGTTCAACTATTCAGGACATTCATCGGCGGGATGGATGAATTAATCCTGGGAGCTGTAGGGGCACTGCAATTTGAGGTATTTGAATTCAGGCTTAAACACGAATATGGAGTTGATTTAATACTTAACCAACTAACCTATAGCTTCGCAAAATGGCTGGGGAACTATACCAAGGAGGACTTGCCTCAACTGCACAGCAAGACCAGTTTCTGTGTGAAGGACCGCCATGACCGGGTAGTCGTTCTTTTCGAAAACGATTTTTCTCTCCGCTGGTTAAAAGATAAAAAACCTGCTCTCCAATTTCTGAACGCTTACGATTTATAATTTATGTTATTCAAGCAGCACCAGTGCATAGTAATTCCATCTGCCGTAGGTTTCTTTCTTGGTGTCAATTTGGAAACCATTGTCTCTGGCCGTTTTGAACACATCTATTCCACAAGCTTCCATCAAGGGTCGGACAGCTTTACTATTGCTTTTGGGCGTTTGTGCCTCAGCCTGAGTCACATCACTGTCAGATTGTCAGGAAGGGCTGGCCCCAAAAGGAAGGGCTAATAAGGCAAATGCTTTATAAAGTCCTAATGAATATGCCTCTTGTTCAATTTTCATGGCATGCTGCGAAAGCAGAGGCCCATTTGAGCCGTTAAGCAATAATGCTTTTTTGTATTCACTAAGCACCTTTTTAGTTTCATCCGAACCTGGAGCAAGAGGCGGGTGTAAAGAATCTTTGTCGTAAAAGGGACAGCCATACTGACATTTCCATTGGACCCATTCACCTACGGCAACAGTGCTGGTATCAATAATTTTTGCTTCATCAACTCCCAGAACAATTGCCTTTCTAACCAGGTAATCAAAGTCTTCATGGCCCAAAGTGCCGCTGTCAGTATCATTATAGTAAGAGCATTTCTCCTGCCTGCAGCCATGAGGATGGCGGTCAACATGGGTGCAAATAATTTTTTCTGCGGGTAATTGCAGATTTGCATTAAGGTGTTCTTTGGCTAATTGAACGGCCTCAGTAAGGGCGGTTCTTACAAAGTTTTTACAGCAACAGGGCCCTGTTTGATCGGCTATAGCATTCACAATTTTGCCTACAACTCTCATGGTCGCGGCTGTTTCCTGATCCTTAGGACAGGCAGCCCCCAAAATAACGCTAAAGCAAGCCCCAATTGCCGGAGCAATTCCACAAACGCCTGTTAAGCCGCAATATCCGCCGATTGCCTGTTTTCTGGTACGGTACAGTGCTTCATCTATTTGTTCATTTGTTATCTTTATCGCACCATGATTTTTTAGAGCAGCCATAAAAGCACCGGCCGCAATCCAGGCGTTTTCGCAGCCGAGCATGGGCACCCGATCATTATAGCCCATCAGAATTTCGGCTATCTCAAAGGGATTAGCTGACTTAGAGTTTATCACAAATTCCCTAATCGTATCAAAAACATCTTTGCCATGACACTCATCGCAAATGTAATGACCGTTGGGGCAGCTAATATTTGCAAAATCCGATTTTCCGCACCGGGTGCAGGTAAGTTGTTTACCGCTATCAAAATACTCCAATTTGCCTCCACAAATACTGCAGTTTTCTATCTTAGGCAGTATCTTGGGTGAAGTATGGGTCTCTGTCTGATGCTGACCAGCATCGTCACTGGGTCCTCAACAACTGCTTTGTGGTTGTAAATGGACTGGCATGGTTTTAGCCCCCTTTCTGATTTAATGTTATTTACATTATAGGCTATCCCCTTATATAATTCAAATATATAATTATTATATAGACCATAGATAAAAATTATATTATTTTGAGGGGTGAACTTTTTTGAATTTCAATCATCTTAGAGTTTTTATGGCGGTAGCTCAGGCTTTGAGTTACTCCAAAGCAGGCGAGGAACTCCATGTCAGTCAACCAACCGTATCAGTTCAAGTGCAAAAATTAGAAGAGCAGTTAGGAATTGATTTATTTGAACAAATGGGTAAGAAAATTTATTTGACTGAAGCAGGACAGATTTTATATGCCTATGCCATAAAGATTTTTGACTTGGCTGACATAGCCAAAGATACAATGAGAGACCTAAGGGGAATAAAAAAAGGCAGCCTGTCAATAGGTGCCAGTACAACAGTAGGCATCCATATTCTGCCGAAAATAATAAAATCTTTTGAACAGCTAAATCAAGGCGTTGAAATCAATCTGAGCATTTACAACTCGCAGGTAATCCAGGACTTGGTTCTGTCAAACCAACTTGAATATGGCGTTGTTGGGGAAGGTGCCGGTTTTGTTCCCGATGAACTCTACAGTGAGCTGCTGACTATAGACGAATTGGTTGCCATTGTTTCACCAGAACATGAATTAGCAAAGGTGAGGACAATTACAATTCAGGAATTATTAAAACAAAGAATGGTGATTCGCCAAAAAGGATCGAGTACCAGGGACATTCTGGAAGCACGAGCCAATGCCCTCGGTTTGCAATTGAAGGCATCCATGCAATTTAATTGCGTTGAAGCAATTAAAAAAGCTGTTGAAGCAAAATTAGGTGTTTCCGTAGTATCAAAACATTCTATTTCTTCGGAGATAACTTCAGGAACATTAACCGTCATAAATGTAACCGGTATAAATTTAAAAAGAAAACTAAATCTGATCTACCACAAGGAAAAAAGATTCTCTCCATTAGGCAAGGCTTTACTCGATTTTGTCATAAGAGCAACAAAGGAACTTGTTTAATTCATCCAACTCACTCTACATCCACCATGTTTCAGAAGTCCAAAAAAATTGCTCCCTCGGTTGAGGGAGCAATTTTTTTGGCGTTATCTTTTTAAAAGATTTTCTCTTCTTTAACGCTTATTAACTAATTCCTTGGCTTTATGTGCATAATCAATGGCTATTCCCAAAGAGTCCATAGTCTGCACGGGATTATGGAAGCCACGGCTGTTTTCGGCTGCCACCCAGTCCCAGTACCACTGGGCCTTTGCTGTTAACTCCTGGGCTTCCTTAATTTTGTTTTTGTCCGCTCCGGCATCACCGAGGGCATTCTTCACTGCCTGGTGTGCTTCAGTGAGAACTTTCGCAGCCCTGGTCTGCATTTCGAATGTCTTGGTCTGGGTGTTCAGGACCCGATCTTTGAGCCATTTGGCGTCCTGTTTATGACAGGTCTGGCAGGAAACATCAATGGTCTTCAGTGGACTGGTCCACCAGTGGGAAGAGATCTTTTTGCCGTCTTCCCGCATATATGGCATGTGGCAGTCTGAGCAGCTTACCCCGGCCGAACCGTGAGTTCCTGAACTCCATGTTTCAAATTCCGGATGCTGGACTTTTCGCATTTTAGCTTTGGAATCGGGATGTTCCCAATCCGAAAAATTCATTTTGTCATAGTAAGCATTAATCTGGTCAGGCTCCATACCTTCTGTCCACGGATAAGTTACCTTCTGGGAATCTTTTTGGAAATAGTACTCAACATGGCACTGGCCGCAAACATAAGACCTCATCTCCTGCTTAGTGGCTTTACTCACATCAACCCCGCGCTCTTTCATGGCCTCTATAAAAGCCGGTCTGGTAACCTTAAGATCCATAGTTTTGGAGTCGTGGCAGTCGGCGCACGCAATGGAGTGTTTTGCCTGTTTAGCAAGTTCCACAACAGGGGTGGTAAAATATGCATCACCCATTTGTGCCATCAGTTTTGGGGCAGAAGGGGTTTTACAGCTCAGGCAGGAACCAGGGGTGGTGGGACCGACTCTTTTGCTGGCCAACATATCCTCTAGGGCATATGTATGGCCCCGGTCTTCATTATATTCTTTACTGAAACCATAGCCCTTGAAAAGTTCCTTAATTTCGGGTTCTGTAATAAATTTGGACTCCTTCACCGAACCGCCGAAGTCAGTTTTGGCGATTTCATCGTTTTTCAGGTAACTGGTATATTGTGACGGATAGTATTTGCCCCAAACGGCAGGATCCAGCTCATTTTCACTGATAGGGACAATTTTAGCCGCTTCTTCCGTTTTTCCGTTACACCCGGCAATCAAGATTAATGTTATACTTAGCACAATCAAAAACAATCCTCGAAAAATCCTTTTCATTATTAAACACCTTCTTTTCTGCTCTATATTGTATTCTCGTTATGCACTAAATTCTTGTCATGCGCTAAATCTCTGTGGCAGTCTGTACACATCCGCCCCTGCCCCATTCCTGTGTGCTCTATCGTGGTTTGATGACATCTAATGCAGTTAGCGGTGATTATGTTCTTACTCTCCTCAGTTGCCTGTAATATCTGGGGCACTTCTCCCAGAGTTGTCACATAGAGATCATGCAGGCCTGATTTGGTTTTAAAAACTACTTTAGGTACGTAAGACTTTGGTGCATGACATTCGGTGCACTTAAACTGCTTGTGATTTGAGTCCTGTAATGCCTCGTATGGTTCGCTCATCGGGTGACAATTGAGACAAAACTTGGCATTATCCGAATAACTGATGGCCTTGTCAGTAAGTAAAAATAAAAAACTGAGCATGCCTATGGCAAAAGTAATTATAAATATTTTAGGTTTTATTTTTGCCATTTCCTTACCCCCCTTTTTGGATTCTTTTAAACCCTACTCCTTGATTTAATTATACATGTGAAAAATATCATTATCACGATAATAAAATGACATTTCTATGACAAATACCAATGACAAAACCACCCTGAGCAGACGCATTGGGACAATGCGTCTGCTCAGGGTGGTTTTTAAAAATACCGATAATATCAGCCGATTTAATTTTTTTTCAGATAAGCTTGCAGTTCCTGATCAATCACTTTAGCCAGTTCCCGCCGGAAATCCGGATTTGTCCGGAAGGCTTCGGTACCCATGGCCACAAGACTTAGAGTCATTTTCATAAAATGATCCCTGTCTTCCGGCGGTGCATCCCTGATTTCATTTACAAGTTTTTCCATTAAATTCATAGCTTGATTCATTAACATGTTAGTCACCTCACCATAATTTTTCCCAGGTTACTGGTGAAATTCAGGAAATTCCGGTTCGGCGCTGGATAGTGTTCCCGCCATAGGAGCAGTGTCCTTGATTATAGTAGAGTTATCAATACTTCCATAAAAACTCCACCTGTATAAATCTTTAAGCTCCGAAATCAGCGGCATCCGCGGGTTGGAAATTGTACACTGGTCTTCAAAGGCTTTTTCGGCCAGCATATCCAGTTTGGCCGTCAGCTCTTTTTCTTTAATTCCGGCATCCCTCAGAGTTAAAGGCATTTTAAGTTTTATCTGCAAATCATTGATCGCCCTGATTAAACTTACGACTCCTTCTTCCGGTGTGGCGGCCGGCAAATTCAGGTATCTGGCAATCTGCTGATATTTCAAATGGGCTACATAGTGTTCATACTTGGGCCATGAAGTAAACTTGGTCGGCCGCTGGGCATTATACCAAATTACATATGGCAGCAGAACCGCATTGGCCCGCCCATGCGGAATATGAAACTCACCCCCCAGTTTGTGGGCCAGACTGTGGTTAATACCCAGAAAAGCATTGGTAAAAGCCATTCCGGCAATGGTTGAGGCATTATGCATTTTTTCCCTGGCCTCTAGATCAGCCCCGTTTTGATAAGCTCTGGGGAGGTAATTAAAGACCAGATCAATAGCTTTTAAGGCCAGGCCGTCCGTATAATCAGAGGCCATCACAGACACGTATGCTTCCACAGCATGGGTCAGCACATCCACCCCGGAATCAGCAGTCACCCCTGCCGGCAGACCCATGACAAAATCAACATCGACAATGGCCACATCAGGAGTTAGTTCGTAATCTGCCAGGGGATATTTTACATCAGCACCTTTGTCAGTAATGACCGCAAAAGCAGTTACCTCCGAACCTGTCCCGCTGGTGGTCGGAATTGCCACCAGCCTTGCTTTTCGGCCTAGCTTCGGGTATTTGTAGGTTCGTTTCCGGATGTCCAGAAACTTTAACTTCAGAAACTCAAATTCAACTTCCGGATGTTCATAGAAAAGCCACATTCCTTTAGCGGCATCAATCACCGAACCCCCGCCAAGGGCGATGATGGTATCAGGTTTGAACTGCTTCATTAAGTTGTAGCCCTTTAAAACAGTTTCTATTGACGGGTCCGGTTCGACCTCGAAAAATATCTCGGTATTAATATGTCCAGGCCTTTTATGCAGGTGGTACATTATTTTGTCGGTATAGCCAAGATCAATCATGGTCTGGTCACAAACAATCAGTGCTCTGTTAATACCAGGCATCTTGGATAAATAACCCACACTGCCCTGCTCGAAAAAAATGCGTTCCGGAACCTTAAACCACTGCATTTTAACTCTGCGCTTGGCTACCCTCTTGATATTGATGAGGTTCATGGCACTGACATTGGAGGTCGTGGCATTATGGCCCATCGACCCACAGCCAAGTGTTAAGGAAGGAATGTTGGTGTTATAAAGCTCACCAATGGCTCCGTGAGTGGCCGGGGAATTGACAATAATCCGGCCCACCCTGACCCGGTCTGAAAACTCCTTGATCACCTGATTGTCACGCGAGTGGATCACGGCCGAGTGGCCCATCCCGCCGAACTCAATCATCTCTTCCGATCTGGTAATACCTTCCTGGTAACTGTCAACAACATAAAAAGCCAGGACAGGGCTAAGTTTTTCCCTGGATAAAGGATACTCGGGCCCAACTCCATTCAGCTCAGCCACCAGGATTTTGGTTTCCGGCGGTACCGTGAGGCCGGCCATTTCAGCAATAACCGGTGCCGGGCGGCCTACAATATCCGGATTCAGTGAGCAGGACTCTTCACAGGTGGTCATTTTTTCCAAGGCTTTAGCTTCCTGTGGCCTTAAAAAATAACAGCTATATTCTTTCATTAATTCCACAACTTGCTCAGCCACGGCACGGTCAACTATAACCGCCTGTTCAGAAGCACAAATCATCCCATTGTCAAAGGTTTTGCTTAAGATCAGATCTGTTACTGCCCGGTGGATGTCAGCGGTTTTTTCAATATAGCATGGCACATTTCCAGGACCCACCCCCAGGGCAGGTTTTCCGGTACTGTAGGCGGCTTTGACCATAGAAGATCCTCCGGTAGCCAGAATTGTGGCTACACCCGGATGATTCATTAAATATGAAGTAGCATCAATGGAAGGAATTTCAATCCACCCGATACAATCCCGGGGTGCCCCGGCCTGGACTGCAGCCTCCAGCATTGTTTTGGCCGCAGCCGTACTGGATTTTTGCGCACCCGGATGGAAGGCAAAAATCACCGGGTTTCTTGTTTTAATGGAAATCAGTGATTTGAACAGCACTGTAGAAGTAGGATTTGTGACCGGCGTGATGGCTGCAATGACACCTACCGGTTCAGCAACTTCCATGAAATCTTCTTCTTCGTTTTCGTGGATTATGCCGACAGTCCGGTTATATTTAATACTGTGATAAACAGACTCAGAGGCAAACAGGTTTTTTGTAATCTTATCTTCAAAAACTCCTCTGCCCGTTTCCACAAAGGCCTCTTTGGCCAGTTCCATATGCTTGTCTACACCTTTGAGAGCCATGGCGTGGACAATTTTATCCACCTGTTCCTGATTAAAGTTAAGAAATTCAGCAGCAGCCGCTGATGCTTTTTGGACCAGTAAATCTATATGCTTGGTGACTTCCGAAACTGGGGTGTTTTTAGTATTAGTCTGACTCATATTATCCTCCTAATTTGTTAATTATGTTATGGGGATTTTTACCCCCTGCTCGCTTAGCCGGCGAATAAAAGCTTCGGTCTGATTCTGGTCAGGCGGGGAAATATGTTTTAGGGGGTCTTCCTCACCACATAATTCCCATTTATGAACACCGAGCTTGTGGTATCGCAGCAGTTCCAGCCGTTCGACATTGGCCAGTCTTTTGATAAAATCCGCCAGGCCTGCGGCGTGAGTCTGGCTGTCATTAATTTCCGGGAGTAGTACGTATCTAAGCCATACCGGTTTTTGAAGCTCACTCAGATAATTGGCCAAGACCAGTGTCTTTTCATTTGTCACACCTGTCAGCTGCTTGTGTTCCTGGCTGTTAAGTGCTTTTAAACCCAGCAGAACCAGGTCAGTAACTCCGAGCAGGGCTTTAGCATCGTCAACATTGACATAGCCGGAAGTATCTAGAGCGGTATTTAAACCCATTTCTTTGACCCCCCGGAAGAGTTCTGTTACAAAATCAGCCTGCAGGGTCGGCTCCCCTCCCGATGCTGTCATCCCCCCTCCTGTTCTGCGGTAAAAATCCTGGTATTCGGTAAACTCAGTAAGGAGTTCCTTTACAGTTACTTTTCTTCCCTGGGCTTGATTCCATGTATCACGGTTATGACAGAATTTACATTGTAACGGGCACCCCTGAAAAAATACCACATAACGCGTCCCAGGCCCATCCACGGTCCCGTAGGTTTCCACTGAATGTACAAATCCCTCTCTGCACATCAGGTTACTGCTCCGTGCAAGGTGCGGTTTATTACATCCTGCTGCTGCTCCCTGGTCAGTCTGATAAAGTTCACGGCATAGCCCGAGACCCGGATGGTCAGTTGGGGATATTTTTCCGGATGCTCCATGGCATCCAGTAACATCTCCTTATCAAATACATTAGCGTTCATATGGTGGCCATGTTTGGCAAAATATCCGTCTAACAGACCGGCCAAATTTGCAATTTGCTCGTCTCGTTCTTTACCGAGGGCCCGGGGGATGATGGAGAAAGTATAGGAAATCCCATCCCTGGAATAGTCGTAAGGCAGTTTTGCCACTGAGCTTAACGATGCCAAAGCCCCCTTCCTGTCCCGGCCATGCATGGGATTTGCCCCTGGGGCGAAAGGTTCGCCGGTTTTTCTGCCATCAGGAGTGTTCCCGGTTTTTTTGCCATAAACCACGTTAGATGTAATAGTCAGAATTGATAATGTTGGTTCCGATCCTCTGTAGGTTTGCTGTTTGCGCAGCTTGCGCTCAAACCTGATAATAAGATCAACGGCAATTTGGTCTACTTTTGGGTCATTATTGCCCATCTGGGGAAACTCCCCTGTTACTTCATAGTCAACAGCATACCCTTCTTCATTCCGAATTGGTCTGACTTTGGCATGTCTGATAGCACTCAATGAATCTGCCACCACTGACAGCCCGGCAATTCCACAGGCCATGGTGCGGTGTATTTCCGTATCATGCAGGGCCAGCTGCAGGCGTTCATAATAATACTTGTCATGCATGTAATGGATAATGTTCAAAGTATTAATATAAAGGCGGGCCAGCCAGTCTAAAATATTATCAAAACGTTCCATCACCTCATCATAATCAAGGTATTCGGAAGTAATGGGTGCAAACTTCGGCCCCACCTGCATATTCAGGATCTCGTCCCAGCCGCCGTTGATGGCATAAAGCAGGGCTTTGGCCAGGTTGGCCCGGGCCCCGAAATACTGCATTTGTTTGCCCATTCTCATGGCTGAAACACAGCAGGCAATAGCATAATCATCTCCGTATAAGGGCCGCATAATATCGTCATTTTCATATTGGATTGAGCTGGTTTTAATCGAGATTTCAGCACAATACCTTTTAAATGATTCAGGCAGTTGTGATGACCATAAGACGGTCATGTTTGGCTCCGGGGCCGGCCCCAGATTGCTGAGGGTATGCAGAAAACGGTATGAGTTTTTGGTCACCAGGGTCCGCCCGTCAATACTCATGCCGCCAATTGATTCAGTTACCCAGGTGGGGTCACCGCTGAACAGTTCGTTATATTCGGGTGTTCGCAAAAACCTGACCATCCGCAATTTGATTACGAGCTGGTCCACTATTTCCTGGGCCTCTTCTTCTGTGAGGAACCCGTTGGCAAGGTCACGCTCCACATATATATCCAGAAACGTGGAAATTCGCCCCAGGCTCATGGCAGCCCCATTTTGCTCCTTGATTGCGCCCAAGTAAGCAAAATAGGTCCATTGGGCAGCCTCCAGGGCGTTTTGGGCCGGGCGGGAAATATCAAAGCCGTATAATCCGGCCATTTCTTTCAGGGCTGCCAGAGCATTTAACTGGTCTGATATTTCTTCCCTGATTCTGATCAGATCTTCACCCATAGCGTCATATTCAAGATTATTTTTGTCTTCCTGCCTGGATTTAATTAAAAAGTCCAGACCATATAAGGCCACCCGCCTGTAGTCACCGATGATGCGTCCCCGGCCGTAGGCGTCAGGCAGCCCGGTGATGATCCCGGCTTTTCTGGCTCTCTGCATCTCTCTGGTATAGGCGTCAAAAACCCCTTGGTTGTGAGTTTTACGAAATCCGCTGAAGATTTCGGTAACCCCGGGGTCTGTTTTAAAACCATAGGCCTCATGGGAATTTTGGACCATCCGGATTCCCCCGTAGGGCATTAAAGCCCTCTTGAGGGGCTGATCTGTCTGCAGCCCGGCAATTACTTCCAGTCCTTTGTCAATATAGCCCGGCGAGTGCGACAAGAGACTGCTGACTACACTGACATCCGCCTCCAAAACGCCTCCCCGTGACCTTTCTTCCTGCAGCAGCCCGAGGACTTTCTGCCATAATTCCCGGGTCTTCTGAGACGGTCCGGTCAGGAAGCCCGGGCCTTCATTATATGGTTTATAGTTTTTTTGGATAAAGTCACGTACATCAACCACGTACTGCCAGTTTCCGCCATTAAAACCCTGCCAGGAATCCATGTCCAACCTCCTTCAGCCAAAGAGTTCTCTGCGTCTTCTAGTAAATTTAAAAGCAGCAAGAGCGTTGCCGTGAGCTTGCAAAAAACTAACGGCCTTAATTCTATTATTTACTATAGAATAGGCCGTTATCCATGTAGCAATATAATGCATACATCTACTCTGTTTTAATTTTCATGGCTATCTCAGACAGCTTCTCCTTGTTGTTATGCTTGGGATTATTTATTACATGCTGTAAAAGCTTTTTTAAGACCCGGCCGATTTCCGGACCTTCGCTAAAGCCCATAGCGATCAGGTCGTGGCCGCTAATGGCCAAATCTTCAATATGCAGAGGGGCACCGGATTCAATAATGAATTTTACCTGTTCCTGCAAGAGTTCCATCGGCTTAAAATTGTGCGGCGGTGCCGACCCGGCTTCATCGGCCTTCTGTAAAGCCATGAGCCTCCCCATATTACTCAGGCCCGTTCGCCGGATGAGCTTTTTTACGGTGCTGAGCCTGGGGTTCTGTAATTTGCTCATGTGTTCTCCGACTAATTTTCCAACCACCTCAACAGTCTGGTTGTCAAATTTAAGTCTGGCCAGGATTTTTCGACTCATCTCCTGGCCGACAATGTTATGCCTGTAAAAGTGGCCGACCCCTTTTTCATCTACCGTGAATGTCCTGGGTTTGCCAATATCATGGAGCAGGGCTGCCAGCCTGATTATTGATTCATTTGGGGAATGATCAACAACAGCCAGGATATGGTCAAAGACATCTTTATCATGATAGGGGTTCCGCTGGTCAAACTTAAAACAGGCCTGGAGTTCCGGCAGCACGTATTGCAGTAAACCTGTGGACTGCAGCAGCCGAAGCCCTGCAGACGGTACAGGGCTGGTCAGAATTTTGACCAATTCATCTCTCACTCTCTCTGGGACTGTTTTTTTGATTAAAGCTGCATTTGAACCAATAGCCCTGAGCGTATCATCTTCAATCGTGAAATTCAACCGGCAGGAAAAACGGACAGCTCTCATCATCCGGAGGGCATCTTCTTTGAAGCGGTCACCGGGAATGCCTACAGCCCTGATTATTTTGTTCTCCAGGTCGTGTATTCCGCCAACCAGGTCGATTATTTTATCGCCATCAAAAAGCAGGGCGTTGACTGTAAAGTCTCTAAGCTGCACATCTGCCTCCGGTGATCCCCCGTTTCCGAGGAAACTTTGCCGGTCCTCGTTTTCCAGGGCAGCACTTATGCGGAAGGTGGTTACCTCAACCGCCGTATTGTTCACGAGAACAGTAACAGTACCGAATTTGAGGCCGGTCTCGATAACTTTACTGAAAATATTTTTTACTGCACTGGGGGGAGCGGCTGTACAAATATCGAAATCTTTAGGCCTTTTGCCCAGCAAAAGATCACGAACACAGCCGCCGACCAGGAAACTCTCGAATCCTTTAGCCCGGAGATGGCGAAGAACTTGAATTGCTTCTGGTGAAATTTTGTTTTGGTCGATCATTGGTACCCCGCCTTTTGTGAAGGAGTTTTACTTCTACCGGGAAAAATTTTTACCCCAGACATCTTCCAGAATATTTCTGAATGCTTTGTTAAAAATCGATTCACTTTCAGGTTCAGGTTTGTCTGTAGTTTTTACCAGTTCCTCTAAAAATTTTAGTTCCTGAACCAAGTATTCGTTTATTTCTATTATTTTAGGAACTGAATCCAGCTCGTCACCAGCCTTTTTTCTATTCAACAGTTCATTAATTGCCGATAACAATTGCTCATCGTGAACGAGAGCCAGGAGTTTTTCAAACTCTGTCGGCGGCATACTGTTGTTGGCTTCTATCCACCTGCATGCTAAAACAGGTCTCAGGACATAAAAATATTTCTTTGCTCTCACAAAGTCTCCCTGCAAATACTCTCTAAAATTGCCCTTTGCCGTATGTAAATAATGATGCATACACGATCTGGGATTAAACGAGGCTTTGGCAAGTTGTCTGATCTGCTCAACAATCCCTGAATCCTCATGATAGACAATTGGTGAATGAAGCCACTCATACAGAGGGGGGTTGGATTTTCTCAGCAGCTTTAGCGCTTTACATAAATCCCAGCCGTTAATATCCATCAAATCACTGATTGGCTTTTCGATAACGTCCTTATTCTCAAATATCGAAAGATACCACTCGCTGGGCCGGAGATAGATGAAACGTACATCGTAGTCGCTGTCCTTCGAAGGAAATCCCCAAGCCCGGCTTCCGGATTCGCAGGCGTAGATGATTTTAACGTTTTCGGTTAATTCAATATATTGTAATTCAGATTTTATTAGCTCTTTCATCCAATCTCCTCCTTTCACAGTCAGACAAGTTTGAGTTCTCTTCGATATAGTACCGTCATAATAAACACATCCTTTCATCTTTGTTAGTGGCGAGTGGGAACTTCACTGTTTACTGGCCACTCACCACTCAGCACTCACCACTCGTATTATCCCTTTACTACCCCAATAGTCTTCAACTTCTTCACCGGTTTAACTAAATCAAGCTCATTCTTGATGACAAAATCAATATCTTTATAGGCAAACCGGCACTCTTCAGCCACGTCGCTTTTTTTGTGTTTGCCCAACACCACATTGCATTCTTTCAAATCGTTGATGACCTTTTCCACTGAGAATTCGGCCTTGGCTTTAGTCCGGGAGAATTTACGGCCGGCACCGTGGGAGCAGGAATGAAAGCTTTCCTCACTGCCCAGCCCCTTAACAATATAGCTGTATGAACCCATCGCACCGGGGATAATCCCCACATCATTGGCCCGGGCCCTGATAGCCCCCTTTCTGTGCACCCAAACATTCTTGCCGTAATGGTGCTCAAGGGCAGCATAGTTATGATGACAGTTAATGGTGGTTTTATGCTCCAGGGGGACATCTGAGTATTTGCTGAACCATTCCCCTACGATATCCATGACCCGGGACATCATTTGTTCCCTGTTTTCATGGGCAAAGTTTAAGGCCAGGTTCATCCATTCGATATATGACCTGCCTGCCGGGGTGTCTACAGGCAGAAAAGACAATCCAAATTCTTCAGGTACAGTGGTATGCCACCGGCTATTCAGTTCCTTGGCCACCGCATTAAAATGCTTACAGATTTTAAAACCAAAATTCCGGCTGCCGGAATGAATCATCAGGCCAACCATACCATCATCGTCTTCCTGGATCTCAATAAAGTGATTGCCGCCCCCCAGTGTACCTACCTGAAAATAACCGTTTTCCAGTTCAGGCAGCAGTTGGGGAGCAAAACTCAAATTCTCACTGCCACCCAGAGCCTCATCTAAAGAAACACATTTCTGTTTTTTTGGATGGTGAGCAAAGCCAACAGGAACATTCCTGAGGATGTCACCGATGATCGGCTGAATCAGCTTCCCGTTAGGAGTATCTGTGTTTTTAAAAAGCTCTGCCGGAATATTGGTCTCCACGAAAGCCATTCCACAGCCGATGTCAACTCCAACCGCATTGGGAATTACGACGCCGTCAGCGGCGATCACTCCACCGATGGGCATGCCCATCCCAGTATGAGTATCTGGCATCAGGGCCACCCATTTATGCAGAAAAGGCAGGTTAGCCAGGTTCATGGCCTGTTCCAGACAACTGTCTTCAATTTGGGCCCTGTCTTCCAGCCATACCTTAATCGGAAATTTCATTGAACTTTTGTCGTAAATCACAAACATGTCTTATCACATCCCAGATAAAATATTGGGTTGGCGTGCCGGATTTGAACCGGCGGCCTTCAGAGCCACAATCTGACGCTCTGCCAACTGAGCTAACGCCAACATGGTGTTCCACCACATCCCGTAAAAATAAAAAGACTATCTTGGAATTGTGCATTCCAAAACAGTCCATTAATCCCTAACTAACTTAAGGTCAGAAAAGTTATGTAGGAAAACTATAAATCCTGTCTTGGAAGCTCTTGCAAGCCTCCAGACAGAGTATTTAACTTAGGTATGACCCAGCTAATATCTATCCAACAAGACCTGCAATAATCTTTGCACTTTACTTGGTTCATTTTGTTTGAGTAAAAGATCATGGAGAACCAAACCATAATCACGACCATGATCAATGGCTGGAATGGTGTCTATGCCGGTATGAATCTGGTTTTGCATTACGCGGGTCATGGTTGTCATGTTGGTTCCTCCTTCCTTCACATTAGTACAATCGGATTTATATTGTACAATGTATACAATATACCATGGTTGGAATTAGCTGTCAAGAAAAATAGTCGCACGTGGTAGTAGCGAGTTCAATCTTTCTTGTCTTGTAATAGTTTGGTAAGCCGTCCAGCTTTGTATTAATCTCTTTTTGTTAAAGAATGAAATTACCATTGATTGAACTTCTCGTCACCAACAGAAATAAGGAAAACTTCATTTTCCGGTTCCCGCGGTTCCGGGTGCAAAGCATCTACCAGCTCAACCCAACAGTTCGTTTTGGAGGTATGATAAAAAGGAGCCAAAAGTTCCCTCACCCTTATTGGCAGCTATTTCGCAGTTCCTGTAAAATTTCTAAAATTTCCTCTTTAAATTCAACCGGCCCATACACAGCCCCCCAGCCTTTGACCAGCTGAAAAAGCCCGTCATAGGCTGAATCGTGATATGACCTGATAATAAAAGGAATGTTTCTTTCTCTCAAGATTGTCTCCAATAAACTGGCCTCAACCTGGTTCTCCAAAACCGCAATTTTCAAGTCCTCACTCATGTTTACTTTACCTCACTCTCTTTTTTTATTTATTATTAAATCGAGCTGGTAAATTACATACCCTCTGTGCCTCTGTGTTCTCTGTTGTATATTTTTTTGTTTTTAATCTGATAAATTTTTAGTCCCAAACTTCTTAAGTAACCGCTCCTCTTCTTTAGCCCGCAGGACCAAAAGCGGCACAGTCAACAGATATGTCCCCGCCAGACCCCAGGGACTTTGCAGTATCAGACCGGCTCCCGTAAGGGCAATAGCTATTGCTATATATATAGGATGTCTGAAATATTTATAAGGTCCATCAGTGACTACTTTATGCCCCGTTCTCAATGCAATTGACTCGCTCCAATATTTCCCCAGTTTTAATCTTGCCCAAATATATAGAGCTATCCCGGCCCAGTAAAAGACCAGGCCAAGAACCAGGAAAGCTGTTGAGAAGGCAGCTTTTGGCCCTGCCAGAATTATTAATATAGTTACTGTTATTGTCGCTTCCGAAAGCAGCCATATTGTTTTGGAGCCTGTTTTGACTATTTTTTCGGGCTGTTCCCTAACATAGGCAGCGACCCAGACCAGAATAAATAAGGCCAGCCCTATTTTTACTGATGTGATCGGCCAAGACATGACAGTTGGCGATCCTGAAAAAGCCCCGGTTTGCAGGTGAGCGTTTTGAACAGCCAATGAAATGCCTCCTCCCAGGAAAATTCCTACTACAGATATTAGGCTGGCGATCTTGCCCTGTCCGGCCTTCCATAGACTGCCTATATAACAGCCGTCTGCTATAACAAATCCGAAGCCCATGAGAAAAGATCCGGCCATAAGTGCCCAGTAATTAGCCGCAGGTGTATTGTTACCGGTCATTTTTCATCTCATCACCGCCCTACCAAATTGATTAAAAAACCTAATGCCGATATTAAGCACAAGGTGATTAAAACATAAAATACCGTCAGCCTAAGACTCACAATTCTCCGCAATAACAGGATTTCTGGAGGACTGATGCCGGCTGAGGAGGCTAGAAAGGCTAAAATTATACCCGGAGCAATTCCTTTAGCCAATAGGGCAGCCCCAATGGGAATAACAACTACCATGTGAGCATATAGAAACGCCCCCAGCAGGGAAGCCAGCGGTATGGCAATCAGGCTGTTAATTTCTGAAATGGCCGCCATCAGATCAGCCGGAACATAGTCATAAAGCAAAAAACCTAGCACCGTGCTGAAGATAATTACCCACCAGAATTTATAAACATAGCTCCGGGCCTCAGATGCGGCCTGGCCCCAGGTGACATTTTCGGATTCCGCGGCTGAGCTGAATAATAGGGCCGGATTTATTTCCCGGGTAGTAAAAAACCTGCCGATTAAAAAGCCGCCTAAGACCGATGCCGCAAAACAGCCGACCACGTATAGGGCAGTTAGCTTCACCCCGAAAAGCATACTTAACAGCAGAGTTGCGGCGGGATCTATGGTAGGTGAGGCAATTAAGAAGGCCATCGCAGTATCTAATCCTAAACCGGCCTCGAGAATTGCGGCAAATCCAGGTATTGTCGTACACGAACAAAAAGGAGTAACTGCCCCGGTCAGACTGGCGGCGATTAGTCTGAAAATACCGGGTGTTTTCCGTAAAAGAGTAAAAACTGATGACTCCAACCAGATTTTTTGCCATTTCAGCCCTAATAATGCGCTGAAATACAACATAAAAATCATGACAACCGGGAACCCAAGCAGATAGCTTAACCGTCCGCTGCTAATCCAATCTTCCATGGAAAAACCCCGCTTTAAAGTAATTTCTGTAAAAATATCGCCCGGTTAAAATCACTAACGGCAGGGCCATCAGTTGATAAAGAGTCAAACCATGCCAAATTACAGGCTCAGTTCTGATATATTCAATGATAAAACGGAATAGAGCATAACTAAAGACAAAAAGCTTAAACAAATCTCCGGGTTGCTTCATGGAAGAGCGTAACAGCCAAAGTACCATCAGCAGCCCAAAATCAAATACCATTTCGATAAGCTGGGTGGGATAGCGGTACTGTCCGTGCAGATATATGCTAAACCACCCCTGATAAGGTTTCCCATAACAGCAGCCGCCGAATAAACAGCCAATCCGTCCGATACCCATTGCCGCCAGAGCCGCCAGGGCAAAAGGATCACCCGTCTTTTCCGTGAGGCCCAGATATTTTTTAGCTGCTTTGACCCCAAAATATCCGCCGATAATTCCTCCCAAAACTGTTCGGGTACCCTCCTGCTGGGTCAGGTAGGGGTATAAATTATCCATTATACTTTTAAAATTAAGAATAATGTCAAAGAATTTTGCCCCGATAAACCCGCCGGCCAGCCCGCCGGCCCATAGGAGCATGGTTTCTTCCAGCCTCAGGCTTTTCTGAGTCCTGGATAGCCTGAAATACAAGATAGCCCCAACTATTAAAGCGAGAAAATTAAAAAAAACATAAGAATCTATTTGATAACTTCCCAGTTGAAATAATACGGGATACATGTTCAGGTCTCCTGTTGACTGCGTTGGAAAATATTGTAATTGCAAAAAGGTACCATCCTGCCTTCTGTGGTCAGAACATGAATACAGCATTTTTTAGCCCTTTTCAGGTCGTAATTATAAGCGTCCATAAAAGGCTTAATTGCAATTCGTAGGGGTTTGCCGGGCATCTGCTTAAAAGGGTCGCTCTCACCTGTGGGTTTAAATTTAACCCCACAGCACCGGCTGAAGTCCTTCAGCACATCTACCAGCCGCAAACTTGCCGAGGCTGACCACATGCGGTCCACGGAATGAAATATGGCCTCATTTAAAATCCCCCTGGCATCAATACAAAGGGTGTTTTTAAAATAATCCAGGTATTTGCGGACATCTATGTAGCGCGTGACAGGCTTAACCTTTTTTTTCTTCTCTCCTGTCACCATGGCGTAAGTCAGAGAGGTACAGTTGGGGTTTGGACATGGGAGGGGCACAAAATCATCTTTTCTGAATACACCTTGTGTCTGATTTTCAATTAAGGATAAAACATCCGGGACAGTCAGTCTTTGCATTTGGTCTTGTTTTAGCTGAACCGCCCGCCCTACTCCGGTCATTGTTTGGAATATGACCCCAGTAACATTGGGTCTCGCTATAGCCTCGTTGATAGCAGGTGCGATCTCGTGTTCGTTTAAGTCTTTGATCAGAGTTACTGCCAGATTTACCAAGATGCCATATTTTTCAAGGTTATCTAAGGCCTTCCGGCGAATCCGGGTCACATCCTGACCCCGTAACTTATGTCCCACTTCTGCTGAATGGCTGTCAAACTGCAGATATATCTCCAGTTCAATCCCAAAACTCTGCAGGCTTTCGACGAAGCCTTCGTCTTCGGCCATCCTTTGACCGTTAGTATTAATCAATACAGCCTTCAATCCGGCTTCTTTGCACATCTTAATAATCTCATGAAGCTGTGGATGCAGAGTTGGTTCGCCCCCGCTGATCTGGATGACTTCAGGATTCCTTTCTGCAGCAACGTAAGAGTCCAGCATCCGCTGAACCTGATCAAGGGAAATGTCGCTGCCTGTTCCACTGCTGGCAAAGCAAAGAGGACAATTCATATTACACCTATTGGTTATTTCCATCAGAGCCAAACAGGTATGCTGTTCGTGATCAGGACATAATCCGCAGTCCTGTGGGCAGCCATGGGCAGACTCTGTACCGAACTTAAGGGGAATACTTCCCGGCTTGTTATATTGGCCGGTGCTGCAGTAATGGTCTGCATCAGAAGATAGCAATACTTCAAAAGCACCGTGCTGAGGACATGACTTAAGCATTTTTACTCTGCCATCGCCGGTGATTACAACCTTGGCATCAATAATTTTTAAACATTCCGGGCAGGTACTCCTGGTTATTTCATGAAGTATGTAATCTCTATCTGTTCTAGTCAACGCAGATTCTTTAGTACTCATAATGCCTCCTCACCCCGCTGGGCCTAATTATTAGTTACAAACCACTCCTGCCAGAAGCACACCCCAGGCAAGACCAACTAAGACTCCGGAAATCAGGGGCTTTAAGTAGTTCCCTTTTTGTGTGAGTTTTTTATATACAAACATTATTACACTTAGCAAAATACTTAACAGCAGATAGCCGACCATCCCAAAAAACCAGGTCAATTGCTTTTCTAAACTGTCTTGACTTATTGCAGTAATAATCAAAATCGGTACTATTGGAAAAAAGCCAATTCCAAACCATAACCATTTAAGTTTTGTTTCCAGCATTAAATCATCACCTTTCACCTTGCCCTAATTGACGCAGTTTTTCCCTCATGTAATTTTCATCAAAGGAACTGCAATACCGGCGGTCTTCTTCATCTAAAATCCTGTAATGCTGTGAAAACAGGTTTTGCTGCAGTCGGAATCTCTCTATATGCTCAATCTCCCTCCACCAGACTTTTCCGCCCAACGTTTTTTCCTTAGGCCCTAAATAGTGGTCAAAGGCAATGACAGATAAAACCTCCATCGGATCATTACCCAAAACCGACTGTAATACCCCACTTTCCCGGAACAGGGCGCAAAAAGCCACACTGGGAGTCCATCCGGCCTGAATTCTGCCCTTCTCAATCTGGATTAAAGTCTTTTTGGATATACCCAGGATTTGCGCCATCTGATCCTGGGTATAATCCATTTCAGTACGGACCAGTTTCATTTTTTCTGAAATTAATTTAACAAACTGCTCTCTGTTCACCGAGCTCAACTCCGTATAAAAAAGTAACTTATAGTGTAATATTACACTANAGACTCCCACTTCTATAAGTGGGAGTGATTCCCCGTACTCTGCTTCGTTGGGGGTAGAGTCCCCCACTGAAGTCTCGATGTTCAACTTTAGTTGAACGAGTTCACTTAATTAATCTTATAGTCAGGGGATACCTGTAATATTTTCCTTCATTGGCATTCACTCCGGCAATGATCACGAATATCAGGCTGAAAATCCATAAACCGATCAAAAAAGGAATACCAATCAGTACAAAAGCAAATATACCAGCTATAACCAAGTAAATTAACATTGAAATTTGAAAATTGAGGGATTCTTTTCCGTGATAATCAACAAAATCTGATTCTTCCTTTTTAATCATCCAGATGATTAATGGGGCCAGGAAATTGCCCAAGGGGATAAAGTGGCCAATAAAAATTCCAAGGTGGCAAAGCATGCCCCAGGTTCTCTCCTCACGGCTAGGTAGATCCATTAAATTTTACCTCCTTTTACGACAGATGCGTTTAATAAAATACCCACTACCCTTCCAGTATACTATACTTCCAGTATACTATACTTCCAGTATACTATACTTCCAGTATACTATACTCCCAGTTGGTGTCATTTGCTAAAGTACATATTTCTACAATTTTACTTAAATACCTTGCTTTTAATGTCAAAATTCAGGGAAATGAGTTCTTTTCTTTTTGGTCGTTGTATTTAAATTAAGCAGTAAAAAGCGCCCAAGGTTAGTTCATCTTGGGCGATTCTTGAATAAAGTGAAACTTCTTCTCTATTTAGTTTTTGGTGGGTCAATTTTTACCGGTGTATTTGTTGTGAACCAATGGCATTGATTACAGTAGGTTCCGGTCACACTTTTGGCTGTCGGTTGATTTGCGTCGTGGCATGTAAAGCAGTTTTGGACTCCTTTAGCAGAAACATTCTGGGGATGGATGTTCTTCCATGTTTTAGTGTGACTCTCAGGACGCTGGTTGTGACAGTTGTAGCAGAATTGCTGTGCTCTGGCAAAATCTACAGCTTTGTCACCGGTTGAGGGAGTAATAAACATATCCCGACCTGGTGTAACATGGCATTTGGTACATTCGCCGATATTGGTTCTGGCGACTTTCCCATGTTCTGATTTCCAGGCGGAACTGTTATGAGACGGCAGCTCGGGAATTACACTGTGACACGCGCTGCATTTCCGGGTTACATTTGCTGATTTGTGACAATTGATACAGGTCCACATATCGGGTTGTGTGAAAAAACTAGTCGCAACCTGTTTTGCAGTGCTGTCATTCCAGGCCTTGTAATCACTCAGATTTCCTTCAGCAGTGATGCCTCGCTCAGAAATTTTAGCGTGTACTACCCCGGCGTGGCATTTTACACAGGTAACTCCGGCAGCGGAATGCTTTTGGTGGGGAATTATCAGATCTCCGGAAGGTGTGGTTTCACGGTTTTGGGTATGGCATTGTTCGCAGACAGAGTTAGGGATGGCGTTAGTAATCTTTATAGGCCGCTTATCTGTTCCGATTTTTGTTTTGTAGTCCTCTGGATTAACGCTATGACAAGCAGTGCAGGGTATCTTGCTATGTGATGAAATCTTCCAGGTTGCAATCTCAGGGTTCATCTCATGACATCCAAAACACTCTTTGTCGGAACGATCATAGGGAGATGTCGGAGGAACTGCTGAAGTCTTTTGAACTTTTGCGATGGCAGGTGTGAAAACTGCCACAAGAAGAAGCACACATAAAATGATTCCACCCAACAAGAAACCTTTTTTACTTACTTCACCCATAATCGAGACCTCCTCATTGATTTACAACCGGCTGCAGCAGCAATTAGGTAACACATTGGCTGTACTCCTATTATAAAATGTCAGTCCCGAAATTACTTCTGTCAGCTGTAATAGAAATTAGGGACAAATGACAGAGATACCTGTCAATTACAGCCTCGCAAACCCAGAAAAAAAAGCCCTTGAAGGGCTTATAGGATTAAAAAACTTTGTTGTCTGTTAAGATGGCAATTTCATCCAGTTCTGCTTCCATTTCTGTTCGCACGATAGTATTTGTTGATCTGACAAAGTATACTATTCCCAAAACTAACGCTAAGAAGCCAAAAGTCAGTACAAAGGACAGAATATTAAAGGGAGGCCAGACTGCGATTACAACAAGGACCATTAATATTGCTGCAATAATAGTTCCGATGAGGGCAATTAGAGCAAATCTTGCTATGGTTTCCCATGTGTATTTCAAACGTTTCCGGAATATTAATCCGGCTATACTAATGCCTAGTACTAACGTCGTAATTAGAAGAGCAATGATCCAACTCATCGGCTATTTCCCTCCTGTTAATCTCCGCTAAATCATCAATACGGGCCATATTTACATTTAACAAGACGATACCACTGATTACAGTTACTACACCCAGAGTTCCTGCTACCAAAAGAATGTTCACCGGTGGCCAGATTAACATCAGAGCTAACAATGCCATAACTACACTCATAAATGCTCCCCCAACAATACCACCAACCCAACGTACTGTAGTGCTGAGATTCTTCCTTGTGACAAAGTAATATACTACAACGAGAAAACCGTATAATGCGGCAAGTCCTATTATGATCATTGTTATGGCCAGCATACTAATACACCTCCTTAAAATTTGTACTGTTTAGCGCTCGTTTTGTCAGATAAGCTGTACTGTCATTGGGAAATTTAGGCATCTACTGAGGAGGATACTGCCGGACTCCACTCTTCAACTGTGTCTTCATCAGCGACTCGACCAGCAGTCTGAGCTTGTTTTCCGTCAAGCCAGGGTGGCAGCAACTGGGTCAGAACAGCCAGGATTATAAAGGGCAGAATCAAAAAACCTATTGTTGGCACAATCCCCTCATGGAAAAGAGGCACATGGAACTGAGAATACCCATGTAAACTTTTGGAAACCAATTGACCGCCGATGACCACATTAAACCTCATGGCCAGTACACTTGCCAGTATCAACAGACCTGAAGTAACTGTCATAAACCGGCTGGCCGCCTGGGGAAGGTTTTTTGCTCTGCCAATCATCAGCAGGAAGAAGGAGACTACCATGGAACCAATTTGAACTCCGAAATAACTGACAGGTATTACGTTAGTGATTAATCCCTTAATTGCGGGCCAATTCTCCTCAGATTCGTAACCCATATGAATTATTTCCAGGATTTCAAGGGTGAAGGCCAACATCAGGAAAACCCATAAATACTTGTTCATGCTGATTAAACATTCCTGGTCAACTTTCACACGTCGAATTATACAGGATACCCAATAAACAACTATTAACAGAGCGATTCCCGAGACAATGGCTGATAACAGGAAGATTACAGGCATCAGCGGAGTAGACCACCATGGATTGGCTTTAATGGCTCCGAAAATAAATCCCACGTAACCGTGCAGAAATGCTGCAGAGGGAATACCTACGATGGCTAGTATGGTAACGATTTTGTGATCAGTATGCAGAGCTTTTTCTGATACATCCTTGGCTCCCAAAGTGAGGAGATTATAAATTTTACCCATTACGCCTGATTTGGTCTGGGAAAAAAGTACCAGGTCTTGACGGTACATAAACCATATTTCCAGCAGCACAATGATTAAGTAAAAACTATAGATGTATCCAAAACCGGCCATTGCTGATGTTGGGTTTGGGGTCCACATCAGGTTTAAGGCCCGCAGGGGCTGGCCAAGATGTGATGTCAGTGAAATCGGTGCTACTAGGAGAACAGCTAGGGCTGCTATGAGGGAGAGCCGGGAAACAGGCTTCAGTTTACTTACTCCAAACACGTGGTATAAAGATGAAACTATAAAGGCTCCGGCTACCAATCCTGTAAGATAAGGGTAAAGTACAATAAACAAGCCCCAGTTTATTTCAAATTCATTTGGAAATATGTATCCAAACATCATACCACCACCTCATCAAGTCCTATATAGTATACAAAAGGCTTAGTTCCATGTTCCGGCTTAAGTGTTCTAATACGTTCTTTCTCAATTATCTTGGATACTTCACTTTCGGGGTCTTTGAGATTTCCGAACTTACGGGCACCTACCGGGCAGACAGTGGCACATGCCGGGCGCATACCTTTTTGGACTCTGTGATAACACCAGTTGCACTTATCTACAACCTTAGTCTCAGGGTGCAGGAACCTGGCACCGTATGGACAGGCCTGAATGCAGTAACGGCAGCCTACACAGCGTTTTTGATCTACCAGAATTACACCGTCACCGGTTTTATAGGTGGCCCCAACAGGACATACTTGAGTGCAGGGGGCATTGTGGCATTGATTACAAAGTTTTGGGACAAAAAACTGTTTGGCATCGCTTTCACCAAGGGGAGGAAACTCCTGGCCCCCTTTGGGAGAGTCTATTTGGACTTCACCTCTGTCGGTTTCCACATAGCGTTCCACCCAGGTGCGGTAGACTTCATGATCTTCGGGAACATGGTTCTCCTTTTTACAGGCCTTTACACAGCTCCCACACCCTATGCATTTTTCAGTGTCGACAACAAATCCCCATTCTTTTCCTTCCCAAACTTTGTCCCAGGAAGTTGGCTGAGATGTGGTTTCGGCCGTAGATGACTGGGATAAAACTGTTAATCCTGCTGAAGGAATCAATACCCCGGCTGTTAAGGCTTTACAGGCTGTACCAAGGAATTGACGGCGTGTTAAATCTTTGCTCATCCTCTTCTCCCTCCTAACGGCTGATGTGGGTTGTGACATTTACTGCAAGCAACCCCGCCACTATGGGTTTCCGGATCAACTGTAGCAATGCCTTGTCTGCCCGCTATTGTTGCATGACAGGTTGCGCACAAACTCTTTACATCACTTATTTTGAGCGAGGCATCTTTTGGGCCGGTTCTATGCTTTTCTCCGGGGCCATGGCAGGTCTGACAGTCAATGGCTGCATGCTGGGCCGAACCTAATTCTGCTGCCACATTGGGATGGCACTTGGCACATACCCCGCCGCTTTCTGCAAAGCTGACCTGGGCATTTACATTCTCCTGGATACTGTCACCTCTATAGCGACCATATTGCCCAAAAGTTTCCGGTACAGATAACTGTCTTGCAATACCGAAAATTACCAGTACAATAACAAGTAATAGTCCCACCCTAACGGGTGCCTGTTTAAAAAAACCTTTTTTTCCCATAGCATCCTCTCCTTATGTATTATTTCACTAATGTTGATAGTTTTATTATATCTGTGAATAAATATAAAAGTCAGATGTCAACAGTCCCAAAAAAACTTATGTTGTCATTGTCAGATGTCCCAATATCATCATAATTGTCCCTAAAAAAAAAGAAACCCTGATGTCTTACATCAGGATTGATTTGATAAGTTTCTTTTGGCTGCATAGGCTGCGGCCTCAGTACGATTAGATAGGTTGAGCTTGGCCAGGATATTGCTGACGTAATTTCTAACGGTTTTTTCACTGAGGAAAACTTCATCAGCAATTTCTTTGTTGGTTTTCCCTTTTGCTATCAGAGCAAGGACTTTCTTCTCCTGGACTGACAAAAGATCCAGGGAGTCATTTTGCTTGTTTCCGTTAGTCCTCATCTGGTTCAGAAGCTTATTGGTAACGACCGAGTCAAGCAGCGATTCGCCGCGATATGCAGCCCGTACCGCTCTGATAATCTCATCATTACCGACATCCTTTAGGACATATCCTTTGGCTCCGGCCATGATTGAATCCACCAGCATTTCCTCATCACAGTAAGATGTCAGCATGATGATTTTGGTCTGCGGAAAACAATTGGTTATTTCGCGGCAGGCATCAATACCGCTGCTTTTCTTTAATCGGATATCCATTATGATGACGTCAGGATTATGCTGCTCAGTTTTCAGTAGTGCTTCTCCAAGGCTATTTGCACCGTCGACAACTTCCATATCAGGATACTGCTCAATAAAATGGGTCAGCCCAAGCCGCACAATTTCGTGGTCATCAACTACTAACACTCTAATCTTATTCATTTGGATGTTCCTCCTTTAAAATCACGACATTTGTTGTCTAACGATAGAAGTTTAGAAAATCGGGACACTAAATGTAATACAGGTGCCTTCACCCATTTTGGATGAAATCAGCATATCTCCGAGGATAAGTTGAGCCCTTCTCTTCATGTTTTTAAGACCCAAATGCTGACGATTGTCCTTAATGAACAAGTCCGGGGCCGGCATGCCCATTCCGTTATCTTTTACACATACGATCAGCCTTTTCTCTTCTGTCCACACATCCACAAAAATCTTTTCTGCCTTAGAGTGTCTAATTGCATTATTCAGAGCTTCCCGCACCATCTGCCGCAATTGCTGCAGCCAATCTTCCGCATCAGTGATCGGCTGGATCTCCAGGCTTTGATTTAAATTAATGTTTAAAATTATCGGAACTTCTGACTTTTTTTGGAGTTCCTTAACTGTAGTTACCACAACTGTTTTCAGGTCCTCATCGTTGCCTTTGGCCTCAAGGCCTTTAATATATGTACGCAAGGCATGTATAACCTTGTTCAGTTCTTCGACAGATGTTTTTATTCTGTCAGCCGCGGTTTTCGAATCCTTGTCCACAATATTGGATGTAACCTGCAAATCAAGGCCCACCGCAAAAATAGACTGAGTGACATCATCATGTAGATCCCGGGCAATCCGTTCCCGCTCCCGGTAAATAGCTTCACTTCGCCTGCTTTCCATGACCTGTCTTTGTTTCTCCAGGTCAAAAATAGCCAGCAGACTCGTAATTGACCAGGTAGCAAGTAAAGCAGTAGCCGTACGGAATACCTCAATGGGAAATCCGGCTAAAGACCGGAATGACTCAATATTTATGTACCGGCTGAGGCCTCCGATGTTTTGCGGCACAACCAGCCCGCTGAACAAGCCTAATAATCCAAAAGCGATGCTGGCAACAAACAGATTTTGGGTTACGGTTTTATTATTGAAATCCTTAAATTCCGGAACCTGCAAGGCCAGCCCATATGCCGTAAACATCCCTGCCGGAAGGGCCAGAAGGTAACGGGACCAGCTTTCACTTACTAACAGCCATTCCAATAAACCGTCTTTTCCTACCAAGGTGATAAAACGGGCAAATTCCGCAAACCATCCAAGGAACAAAACCGTGGGTAAAATAACCCACCAAAAAAATTTTTTATTATAGGAATCAGAAACCAGTTTAATTCCAAAACAAAACAGAAAAAAGTAAGAAACTGCCTGCAGCAGACGTTGTACAGCTATTAGCTTCCATAATGGAAAGTCCCCAAAATTGGGTACACCTACAGGGATAAATACCATTCCCCACTCGCTGATTCCATGCAGCAGAGCGAAAGCGGCAAGCATGCTCAAACTATACGCCATGCGGAAACTGCTGTAATTGCGGTACTGAAAAGCTATGGCAACTCCCATAGTATAATAAGATAGTCCATACAGAAAATACATGGCCAGTAAGTTAAGCTGCAGGACATCAATCATGTTGGCCGGCCTCCCTGTGCAAAATTAAACAATTAATCTGAGAGCTGTCGGCTCTTAGCTTGTTTGCTTAGCTACTTATAATGTACACGATGATATATTACTGGGTCAATAATCCAGGGGGCGGTGGGATTTATTATCATGTGAACGGTCGCTGGGATAACTGAATATCCCAGACTCACGACAAATTCTAAAAACCAGATTTTTTTCTATTATAACAAACCTATCCTCAAAAGTCAGATGTACAATGTCCGTTACACTTGTCATCTGAATTCCATGTTACTAGAGGGGGTGCATTTGCATACAATTTAAAAAATCCCCTGGATTATCGAAAATTATAATTTGGGAAAATAGTGACATTTGTCACTTGCTCCGTAAGGATAGATGTATTATGATGAGGTCAGAAGAAAAGGACAAATGACCCATAAGCAAATGTGACAAATAACCTAATACTACATGCGATTTAACCGGTGAGTTCCGAAAAGAGGAGTGATTTAAGATGTCAGATGTTCTCGTTTTTACTTATCTGATTGTGGCCACAGGTCTTGTGACAGCTCTTGTGTTTCATAAATCCACCGGCCATCATCGTATTTTTTCCGTCCTCATGTTTTGGGCTGTTTTAGGAGTACTGATCAGCACTATTGGCGGGCTGCTCGCAGTAGGGACATTTACCCCTAATATGGCCTCATATAATCACACTGCAGCTGACCTGTATAATATTTCTACCTGGGGAGGCTTGGAACTGCCAGAGTATAATGATACCCTCGGAGCTATCGGTGACCTGGGTATTGTATTTAGTGCCATGGGGCTAGGCATTCTGATTTTGACTACAGCAGCAGGATTTTTCCCCAGGTCCTTTTTCTCCCCTTCCTCAAATCGAAACCAAAGGACTGTCCACTAAGATATTGACATTCTCCAGAGACATTCCGGGAAAACATATATATAATAAAAGTGTCCCATACTTGCTTATGGGGCACTCTTTTTTTGTTTCCCAGATTCCGGAATTCTCTGTATTGCCGTGATTTTATCCTATCGTAAGACTCCCACTTCTATAAGTGGGAGTGATTCCCCGTACTCCGCTTCGGTGGGGGGATAGAGCCCCACCGAACTCTCGATGTTCAACTTTAGTTGAACGATTTCACTTGATCAGTTTATTAATTGTTTTCAGGACTTCATCAAATACCTCATCATCCCCCTTGAGAATGCGTTCTTTTACACAACTCTTCAGGTGCTTATCTAAGAGCAATTTACCTGTTGAATCAAGTGCCGCCTGGATGGAGGCAATCTGATTCAGAATATCATCACAATAAATGTCCCTCTCCACCATATTTTTGACAGCTCTGACCTGACCCTCGATTCTGTTAAGACGGGAACAGATATTACGCTTAATTTGCTCGGAATGATGGCTTTTTCTCTCACTTTCATAACCCTCATGTTTGCAGTCATGACCCATGTCTTCACCTCAAAATCAGATTTTAATAGTTTTTAGCCGCAGAGAGTTTGAGACGACTGAAACTGAACTCAAAGCCATGGCTGTCCCGGCAATGATTGGGCTAAGAATACCGAAGGCAGCTAAAGGAATCCCCAGTGTGTTGTAAATCAGAGCCCAGAACAGATTTTGTTTGATAATTCCCATGGTTGCTCTGGACAGCTTGATGCTTGCCACAATAGACCTGAGATCGCCCCTCATTAAAGTTATATCAGCCGCCTCCATGGCTACATCGGTACCTGTGCCAATTGCCATGCCAACATCTGCTGTAGCCAGCGCAGGGGCATCGTTAATACCATCACCTACCATACCTACCACATATCCGGCTGCCTTAAGCCTATCTACTTCCTGGGCTTTGTTTTCTGGCAGTACCTCAGCCAGAACATTGGTTATGCCAACCTGGCCGGCAATGGCATGGGCAGTGCGCTCGTTATCACCGGTTATCATATATACGCTTATCCCCATACCCTGCAGCTCAGCAATGGCCTCAGCCGAATGTTCCTTGACTGTGTCTGCTACAGCCACAATGCCGGCCGGTAGTCCGTCAACAGCCAATGACATTACGGTCTTACCTTCTGCCTCAAGTGCCTCGATCTGCTGCTCTGTATCTCCAAAGGTGATGTTATTTTTGGCCATTAGCTTGGCGTTGCCCAGTAATATCCGGCGGCCTCCAACCATGGCCATAATTCCATGCCCCGGGATTGCTTCAAAGTCAGTAGCAGGTTCCACCGCTAAACCCTGGGCCTGAGCAGCTTTGACAATAGCTTCGGCTAATGGGTGTTCGGAATTTTTTTCGGCTGCACCGGCGAGGGCCAGGATTTCTAAGTTTTCAAAGCCGTTAACTCCTATAATATCGGTGACATCAGGCCGCCCTTTGGTTATGGTGCCGGTTTTGTCTAATACAACAGCTGTAAGTTTGTGAGTCTTTTCGAGATGTTCTCCACCTTTTATCAGGATGCCGTTTTCAGCTCCTTTTCCGGTTCCCACCATAATCGCTGTAGGGGTTGCCAACCCAAGAGCACATGGGCAGGCAATAACCAGCACGCTGACAAAACCTACCAGAGCCTGTGAAAAGTTTGCTGAAACAAAATACCATGTTACACCAGTAATTATTGCCAGAGCAACTACGACCGGCACAAAATAGGCCGAAACCTGGTCGGCAACGCGTTGAATTGGTGCCTTTGAACCCTGGGCTTCTTCCACCAGCCTGATTATCTGGGCCAGGGCAGTATCTTTACCTACCTTGGTAGCCTCAAATTTGAGGGCCCCGTTTTTGTTGATGGTTGCACCAATCACTGTGTCGCCAGGCTGTTTGTCTACCGGGATACTCTCACCTGTCAGCATGGCTTCGTCAACTGCAGAGCGGCCTTCTTTAACAATACCGTCGACCGGAATCTTTTCCCCAGGCCGCACTAAGACCAGGTCCCCTGTCTTTACATCCTCAAGAGGGATGTCCTGTTCAGTGCCGTCGCGCACCACCCGGGCAGTTTTGGCCTGCAGGCCAATAAGCTTTTTGATAGCTTCAGAGGTCTTTCCTTTGGCCCTGGCTTCCAGTGTTTTGCCTAAAATAACCAAAGTTATTAGAACCGCGGCAACTTCAAAATATGAGTACATGGAATTCTGGCTCAAGAGCACTATACTGTAAAAATAAGCTGATGAAGTTCCCAGGGAAACCAGGACATCCATATTGGCACTGCCGTTCTTTAGGGCTTTGTAGGCACCCTTATAAAACTGCAATCCGGCATAAAACTGCACCGGGGTTGCCAAAATAAAGGAGCCCCAATGCATCTGTTTCATAGATATGGGCAAGTGTATCCCCAGCCAGTCAAAGATCATGACCAGCAGGAGAGGAGCAGATAATATACTCGATATGATTAACCTTCTTTTTTGATAGGAAATTTCATTTTCCCTGGCTTCCCTTTCCCTGTCAACACTTTCATCACCCATAGAAAAGGCCTGATATCCCAAATCATCTATGGCCTTCTCAATTTCTTTTAAAGTGATTTGAGCCGGGTCGAATTCAAAGGTAGCTCGCTCGGTGGCCAGATTAACCCCCGCCCCATATACCCCGGCCAGGCTGTTAAGTTTTTTTTCAACTCGGGCTGAACAGGCGGCACACGTCATGCCAACCACTTTTAATTCAGCTTTACTGCCGCCAAATACCTGGTAACCCAGATCTTCCACCTTGGCCTTGATTTCAGGAAACTGGATGACAGCAGGATCTATTTCAAGACTCGCCTTTTCTGCCAGTAAATTTACATTGGCATTTATTACACCATCGAGTTTCCGCAGACCTTTTTCAACTCTGGCTGAACAGGCGGCACAAGTCATCCCGCCTACTTTAAAACTTAGGGCCTGAGTTGTTCGTGTACTTTGACTCATCTTATCTAACCCCTCCCCACTCTCCACTCAATAAAAATTGGGCAGTTTATAGTCATGCCCGGGACTTAATACTGCAGCCTTCCTTGCAATGGGCGGTTTCTCTAAGCATCCAGTGTTTTGTAAACATAGTATAGCCCCCTTTCTTTATTTATACTTTTAATATAGGGTACCCCCCTATACTATGTCAAGAGTTTTTTAAAAAAAAAACAAGCGAGTCGCAACTCGCGACTCGCAATTTTTTTTTAGCATAAATAAAATAGAAAAGCAATCGAGATAATTACCAAACCCGAAAACGCCAATGGGGAAAATAACCGGTGACTCAGCACACAGAAATCTCCCTCAACCAGTCTCTCCACTCTTTGATCAAGAATGCCTGCATGGCTGATAAACGCCGGATAAGGAAACGAATCCTCGATAGCATTGCCTGGTGACATTTTCCATACTTTGATCAGAGCCTGGGCAAAAGCCATCGGTTTTCCTGTCAGTTGAATGGCATAATCGTCGGTGGCTTTCTCTTTTTCCGAAGCATAATCCCTGAAAACGAAAAATATAAGTGGTGTAAAAAACATAATATCCCTAAAAAAGACAATGATCCAGTTAGAAAGTGAATCCTTCCTGACAATATGTCCTAACTCATGTGCAAGTACAGTCTCCAGTTCCTCATCATCCAGATTATTGATGAGCCCCTGAGACAGAACAATAACTTCATCACGAAAACCCATCGTAAAGGCCCTGGCAAACCGGTTTGCGGTAACTACAATTTTTGGTACTTTGATTTGCGCCCTTGAGCACAAAGGTTCCAAAAGTAAAAAAATTCTTAAATTTGCAGCCCGGTTAGCATAACCATATGTTTTAATAAATCTCCGGCAAGCTGCAATGCTGAATATTGCCCGAAAAATAGCGAAAACAACAGAAGCCAAAAATAGTGGCGTCAAAATTGCAGCCAGCACACTGCCTCCTGTGCAAAGCCAACTGGTTACAAGCTCCGGCTGCTGGCCAAAAGTAAAACATCTATTCAGGAGCAGCGGTTTAGGGAGTAAATAGGCAGCAAACGGTACTATAAAAGGTACAATGTAAACCATAGCCCGCCATTTGGCACTGCCGAACAAACCCGCTCGGATCAGAATCCGGCACAGGATGTAGCTTATTAATGTTCCCAGCAGGACATAGATTATAAAAGGGTGAACGTAATTGTCTATGATTTGTCTATAGAACATTTACTCCCTCCCCCATTGTCCTGCGTTCCTGAATTAGTTGTTCCAACTTTTTAAGCTTCTGGGAGTCTTTTGCGCTCAGTCTTTCAATAATATGCGAAAGAGCTGGGTCTGCAAAATCCTCTAACAGTCCCTCCAGCACTTCGGAAACAACAAGAGTAGTAAATTCACTTTCGCTGATAGTAGGAGAATATACAAAGGCATTACCACTGGCTTCTTTTTTTAAGATATTTTTCTCGACCAGCCTGTTCATAATTGTCATTACAGTAGTGTAGGCCAAATTCTTTTCAAGTCGCAAATCTTCAAAAACGTCCCTTACTCTAACCTCTTTTGATTTCCATACTATTTTCATGATATCGGCCTCAAGGTCTCCAAAGACTTTTTTAAGCCCCGTTTTATGAGGCTTAAAATCCAAAGTTTTCAGGGATAAAAACATCTCGTTTCCTCCTTACTATCCAGCCATTCTTATTTACAGTTTACATCCCTTTGGTACTACAGTCAATAGTAGGCATTTGAAGTTTAAATTTTTTTCCGACTATTTTGATAGGTAAATAATAATATTCAGTATTCATGAGGAATTGACTGAAAAACGAAAGAATACTGACGTAATAACCTATATTTGGTAAATTAAGGATTTGTGCTTTTTGGAGCATAATTATATAATTACCACAGTACTACATGATGTAGTATGATTAATTTTTTCAGCAGCTGAACTGTAAACATTGGTACACAAAAGCTGCTTTTTAAATACTCTTGTCTACTATATACTGTAGTATATGACGATTTATAAGCGAATGGAGGCAAAGAGATGAAACTCAGAAGAATTTGTAAACTGCTCCCTATTATGTTGACTTTAACCCTCAGTTTGGCGATGATTCTCCCTGTCCCTGCTGTGATGGCTGCCGAGGACAACCAACTGGAAGCGAAAAATCTTGATTTGCAAATTTGGCCTGAATATGATGATCCGCGTGTTTTGGCCATCTTTAGCGGTACCTTGACAAACGCTTCTGATGAGGATTTTAGCGGTAGAGTGTATTTTAACGTTCCTAAAGATATTGAAGTACAGATGGCCTGTGAACTGGTCAATGGAGGCCAACATTCTTGTCAACCGTATGAATTGGAAAATAAGGGCGACTACCAGGTACTCAGTTGGAAAGTCACCCGTACTCTTGCTCCGGGAGAGGATTTTCCGATCTGGTTGGAATATTACTATAATCCCCTGACCGGTAGTCCAGACAAAACCATGAAACTGGATTACCTTCCATACTACAAGACTCAAAGTCTGAAACTGACCATCAAGGAACCACTAAAATCTTCGAACTTCAAAATCGAGCCTTCTCCCGGATCGTCTAATCAAGATAGCGAAGGCTTTAAAAATGACTTTTTTAATTTTGAAAATCTCGATTCCAATAAGCTGGTTTCACTGAACATTACCTATACCCGTTCAGAAAAGGAACCTTCAGTTAAACCTCTTGATCCCAATGCCCAGCAGGCTGCTGCTAATGATCCTCTTGGCACTTCAGCCTGGAAAAAACCTGAAGTATTGATTCCGGTAGTTTTATTTATAATAATTTTAATTATTTTCATTTTTTATTCATTTAACTCGTCAAAGAATGTACCGCCAACAGACCGCATCAGACGCATCCAAAAGAAGTATGGAAATTCCGGCGGCGGTTCAGGTAAAAAATCTAACAAATCCTCTGACAAGGCTGAAGAGAAAAAAGTTATCAGACAGATGCTTTTAGATGGCGAAATCAGTGAGGAGACCTACAGAGAACTCATGGAAGATTTATAAAGACTCTCAGGGATTGGAGGATTCGTTCATGCACAAAAAATTCCGGCTGATCATGGCTCTGGTGATTATTGCAGGTGCACTGGGACTGTTAATTAGCAGCGGGCTCAAAAATAATACAGGGTCATATCTGACTATAAAAGAAGCACTGGCTGTCCAAAACAACTCCAGAAGTGAATACATTCAGATGGAGGGCAATCTTGCTGAGGGCAGTACCACCTGGGATCCTGATAATGTAATTTTGAAGTTTGACCTCTCAGACGGCCAAAACAAAATTAGTATTTCATACAACGGTGTCAAGCCTGATAACTTTGACTCCGGATACCCCATTATCGTAGAAGGCAGGCTCGACAGTAACGGCACTTTTGCAGCAGAAAGCGTTAAGGTAAGATGTCCGTCAAAATACGAAGCTGAGGAGGCACCTTAATATGGCAGATATAGGTTACATAGCCGTTGTAATCGCCTTTGTCCTATCTATATATGCTATTGTCGGCCAATTAGTTGGGAAAAGGCTGGAAAATAAAAAACTAGTTAAAAGTGCCCGGGGTGCCGTGCTGGCTATAGCAATCATGGCAACTGTTGCTTCAATGGCACTAATCTATTTGTTGGTTACCAGTGACTTTTCTATCAAATATGTTAATGATTACACCAGTACTGACCTTCCTCTGTTTTACAAAGTTTCCGCTCTCTGGGCCGGAAATGCCGGTTCCCTGCTTTTATGGCTGTGGGTGTTAACCCTTTATGCCGCCGTTGTTACATATTCAGATAAAATCAAAGAACTGACTGCTTATGTTTCCGCAATTTTGACCGCAAATGCTGCATTCTTCCTCTTTATCCTGGCCTTTGTTACAAACCCCTTTGAGAAACTGAATTATACTCCGGCGGAAGGTGCCGGCATGAACCCCATGCTGCAGAATCCCGGCATGGTTGCCCATCCGGTCACAACGTACCTTGGTTATGTTGGGTTTGCGGTTCCCTTTGCTTTTGCCATGGCAGCCCTTATTATCAGGAACAACGATGACCGTTGGATTAAGGTAACCAGGAAATGGACTATCCTGGCCTGGATGTTCCTAACCTTAGGCAACCTTTATGGAGCACAGTGGGCCTATGTAGAACTGGGATGGGGAGGTTACTGGGCCTGGGACCCGGTAGAAAATGCTTCATTTATCCCGTGGCTGACCGGCAGTGCTTTCCTGCATTCCGTGATGGTCCAGGAACGTAAAAATCTGTTGAAAATTTGGAACGTGTCTTTGGTAACCCTAACTTATCTTTTAACTCTGTTTGGTACATTCCTCGTTAGAAGCGGGATTTTGACTTCTGTCCACGCCTTCGGCAATTCTAGCCTGGGAATGTTCTTTCTGGCCTTCACCGGAGTGGCCTTTATACTTTCCTTCTGGCTTATCTGTGACAGGATAAACGTACTTAAGGAAAGTCGGGAATTTGAATCCTTTATATCCAAAGAAAGCAGTTTCCTGATGAATAACCTTATCCTTGTCGGAATAGCATTCACCACTTTTTTCGGGACTATTTATCCTTTGATCGGTGAAGTTTTTACCGGTACCAGACCGACAGTTTCTATCCCGTATTTCAATAGGGTAAATGCCCCATTAGGAGTACTGATGGTAGTTTTAATAGGAATTTGTCCACTTATAGCCTGGAGAAAATCTTCCTTAAAGAACCTGCGTGACAACTTCCTGGTACCAATAACAGCCTCCTTTCTCTTGGCCGCTGCGGCTTATGCCCTGGGAATCAGGAAAATATATGCACTTGTGGCTTTTACTGCGGTATTTTTTGCTATGTTTTCAACTTTAACCGAGTTCTTTAAAGGGACAAAGGTTAGAATGAAAATGACCGGGGAGAATCCCTTCACCGCCCTTGGTAAACTGATGGTCAGAAACAGGCGCCGTTATGGCGGGTACATCATTCATATGGGGTTGATCATGCTGATTGCCGGGATTATCGGGTCTAATGCTTTTGCTAAAGTAAATCAACAGACAGTAAGCCGTGGGCAGAGCATTCAGGTAGAAAATTATACACTTACCTATAATTACCTGGCTGAACGCAGGGATGGCAGTAATGATGTCGTTTATGCCGATGTGACTGTCTTTAAAGATGGGAAGCCGCTGGGCAGCCTTCAACCCGAAAAGGTATTCTACTCCACCCATCCCGAGCCGTCATCTGAAGTAGCAATTCAGGGCAGTCTCCGTGAAGATTTGTACATCATTCTGGCTGGCTGGGAAAAAGACGGCCGGGCGACCTTAAAGGTATTAATTAACCCGCTGGTGGCTTGGCTGTGGATAGGCGGCTATGTAATGGTAGTCGGCACAATTTTTGCTCTCTGGCCGGGACGTGGTGCCGAGGTAGGACCTAAAATAGCCTCTCGGAATTCAGGGGGTGAAATTGGCGGAAGTTACCAAAAGTAGCTGGAAATTCGGGACACAGCAGAAAAATTTCGTCAGTAAAATAACNAACAAATATCCTCCCACAAAAAGTAGGAGGAATGCTAAAAGGTTGGTTCAGGGAAACCCTTGTCCCAACTGGCTCGGCGAATGCCGAGAGTCTATCTAAATACATTAGGAGGGGATGGGGGCATGAAACGAAAACTGCTTAACGTACTCCTCGCAGCTGTGTTTTCACTTCTCATCCTGTTTGCTTCCTCTCCAGTATGGGCAGTTCCCGTGGATATGAAACTGCAGAAAGAAATCGAAGATTCACTGGTTTGCCAGGATGGCTGCGGGATGATTGTTTCTGCTTGCGAAAACCAGACTGCAGAGTATATGCGAAAGATAATTGTTGAACGTCTGGCTCAAGGTCAGTCCAAAGCAGAAATCATGGGATACTTCGAAAGTATTTATGGTGTGAAGGTTTTGGCTGCCCCGCCGGCAAAAGGCTTTAACGTGACCGCATGGGTTACACCCTTTATTGCGATTGTAGCCGGAGGCCTGCTGGTATATTTTGCAGTAGATAAGTGGGTAATGTATGCTAAGCTTCAAAAGCTGGAAAGTGAAGATAATGATTTAGCCCAAACTGTTGATTACTCCGAGTATGAAGAAAAACTGGACGAAGAATTAAAAAAATACCTTTAGGGGGTTATCCGTATGTATATCGGAATCTCAATAGTCGGCCTTTTAGCTATCGTAGTGTTTTTGGTTTTACTTCCACTTATTCAGAACAGTTCGGACGGACCTGGTGATTTATTAATAGATTTAGAAGAACCAAGTTTTCTTGAAAAAAGTAAGGAATCCGTTTTCACTACAATTAATGAAATTGAGTTTGATTACAGGATGAAAAAGTTATCAGATGATGATTATAATCAGCTGAAAAATGATTACAAACAGAAGGCCCTGGAAATCCTTCATGAAGAAGACGAAGAAGAACTTGAAACTGAAAGGCCGGATAGAAGAACAGGCAATTCGCCCGAGCAAGAAATTGAAAAGGAAATTGAAAAGGAATTGGCGATGTTGCGCAGGCAGCAAAATAAATAGTTTAGACTGTGGAGGTGAACAAATCATGAAAAGGTTAAAACCGGCTGCAGCCCTTCTGGTGTCGGTAATACTGACCTTATTTGCTATAGGCCCGGTATTGTCAGCTGAATCCTCGGACTTGTCTCAAAAGGAGATAGCCGTGCCGGTACCGGCCAAATCTAATGACATCAAGGTTAATCTTCACCATATCCTTATAGAATCGACCGATGAAAACACTGTACAAATAAGAGAAGTCTTAAAATTCAAAAGTACTTCTAAGGATAAATTAAAAATATCTCTTCCAGGTGGTTTTTCAAATTTAAAGATTGAGGGCAAGGATCAAAATGCTTTTACGGCAGTTCCAGATGGCTTTACAACCATATCACCGGTCAGCTTTGGAGAAAGCCAGTTAGATTTCAGATATAATCTGCCATTCACCGGAGGATACCTGGATTTTTCTAAAGTAATCAATTATCCCACAGATATATTGTATGTTCTCTCCCCTAAGGATCAACTGAAAATCAAAAGTGACAACCGAATCCTGGACTATGGTTTGCAGACTCTGGAAGGGCGGGATTATCATGTATTTGGTCTTAATCAGCTATTACCTGATCAGGGCTTCACACTAACCATAAATCCTGGTCGGATTGGTCAAGGCTACCAGGCTCCAAAGTCGGGATTCCACAGTGGTTCTCACCTGCAGCGATGGTACTCTTCCCCTTTAAAGCGTACCAACCCTCATTACTGGGTGGCTGCAATTATCATTCTTCTCTTCGCTGCAGTTGCTGCCGGAACCCATCTATTAAGAAGAAAATATCTGGCCCGAAAGGCGGAGGAAAAACAGGAGTACCTGGATGGCATGCTTGATGACCTCATCATGCGTCAAAAGCGGTTATTAAATAAAATAGCTTCTCTCGACCAAAAAAATGAGGCGGGAGAAATTGAAGCCGGAGAATGCACTGTTCTCAGAGAGCAGTACATCAATAAACTGGTTAAGATAAAACTGAAAGTCAAAGAACTTGAAGCTTTGGAACAAGCGGGAGAGTGAACTCGTTCAACTAAAGTTGAACATCGAGATTTCGGTGGGGGAGTCAACCCCCACCGAAGCAGAGTACGGGGAACCACTCCCACTTATAGAAGTGGGAGTCTTACGATAGGATAAAGATTTCAGACAGGAGTGGTAATGTGTGATAAAAGCTGTTGGGATAAGTAAAACCATTGGCAGGAAAACCATTTTACAAAATATCGATCTACACATACGACCGGGCGAGTTTATCACTGTATTTGGTCCAAATGGAGCCGGAAAAAGCTCTCTGCTAAAGATTCTCTCTCTGGTAAATAAACCGTCCAGAGGCCAGATTACTATAGATGGTAAAAATGCTGCAGGAAATCCTGCTGAAATCAGAAAAAAAATCGGAGTTATTTCCCATCAGACCTTCCTCAACGAAAATCTCACAGCCAGAGAAAACCTCACTTTTTACGGAAAAATGTATGGAGTGCCGGATTTAAAGAATAGAATCTATGATGTTCTGGATGAAGTAGGATTAGGATTTTCCCTAAACGAGCCGGTCAGGACTTTTTCCAGGGGGATGCAGCAGCGGCTGGCCATCGCCAGGGCTATCCTTCATAATCCGGCAATTTTATACCTCGACGAACCGTATACAGGGCTTGACCCGCACGCTATTCAGATCTTGAACAATGTCCTGGCTGATTTACACCAAAACAAGCGCACCGTATTTTTGATTACCCACAATTTTGAAGAAGGTGTCAATTTGAGCAATAGAATTCTGTTTGTAGTCAAGGGGAAAATTGTATATGACGGCAAAAAAAATGCAATGAGCAAGGACGAACTAAAAAAACTTTATCTTTCCAAAGTAGAAGGTGCTGCCTAGATGAATTTTATCAAAGGCATGGGGGCCATTATGCAAAAAGACCTCACTGCCGAATTTCGCACCAAGCAACTAGTGAGTTCAATGCTGATTTTTGCCGTATTAACCCTGGCAGTCTTCGTCTTCTCTTTTGACCCATCTAAGGCTGTAGTTAAACAGGTCTTTCCGGGGATGATCTGGGTCTGTATCATTTTTGCCGGCCTGCTTGGCCTTAATCGCTCCTTCGTTTCAGAGAAACAAAATGACTGCCTGACAGGAATGCTGCTTTGTCCTGTCAGCAGCATTGCTATCTATTATGGTAAAACCATCGCTAACCTGATTTTCATGCTTATGATAGAAGTTGTGACTATTCCCCTGTTTGCTGTTTTGTTTAATTACCCTATTCCGGCAGCTTCCATACCTTCTTTAATACTCGTTTTAACACTTGGCACCATTGGTTTCATAGCAGTTGGCACTTTTTTAGCAGCTTTGGCAGCGAACGCCAAGAGCAGCGAAATTCTTCTCCCTGTTATACTCTTCCCTGTTTTAGTTCCCGTAGTACTCGGGGCTGTTCAGGCAACCTCAGCGATTCTTTCGGGTTCTCAGGCTTCTGAGGTGTTTTCCTGGTTTAAGATCCTGGCAGCCTTTGATTTGATATTTCTAACTATCCCTTATTTACTTTTCGAATACGTTCTGGAGGTATGAGATATATGCGTGATACAAGCAATATTTCTTTTAAATCGCATTTTGACATGTTTTTGGGATGGGCCTCCTTTTTAGCAGTTACCGTATCTTTATACTTAATTTTTATGTGGGTGCCTAACGAAAAAGTTCAAGGTCCGGTTTCCAAAATCATCTATTTTCATGTTTCCTCGGCATGGCTGGCCTTCTTTGCTTTTTTTGTTGTAATGCTGTCTGGGATTATGTAACTGAAGACCAAAAACTTAAAATGGGATGTCATATCCAGTGCTTCTGCGGAAATAGGTGTGCTTTTCACAACAATTGTACTTGTGACAGGGCCAATCTGGGGGCGCGCCTCCTGGAACGCCTGGTGGACATGGGACAGCCGGTTAACGACAACCCTTGTACTCTGGTTTATATATGTTGCCTACCTGATGATCCGTTCATCATTTACAGAAGAAGAAAAAAAGGCCCGGTTCTCAGCTGTTTTTGGCATAATGGGCTTTGTGGATGTACCTATTGTATGGATGTCAATCCGCTGGTGGCGGACTATCCATCCCACTGTGGTTACCTCAGGAGGTTTTGCTATGGACCCGCGCATGATCCTGACCCTGCTAGTTAGCGTGGCTGCTTTTACCCTGCTTTATATCTATCTGCTCAGGAAAAGTATCGCCATCACCACACTCAATCACCAGGCAGAAATTTTGAAAGATCAGTTGCTTGCAAAAATGTAGCCCATCCATGTGGCTTGATTATTTACTTTTACTATTTAACCGGAGGGAGGAAAAGACATGAATTTTCTGTTCGCAGCTTATATGGCAATTTGGTCACTAATATTCGGATATACACTTTTGCTTGGCAAAAGGGAAAGGCAAAACCGAGAAGAACTTTTTATGCTGAAAAAAGCCATAGAGAAAAATTGAAAATCTTATAAAAATAGTCACGAGTTGCGAGTTATGAAAAAGGAGTTTTTTCACTTTTCACTCCCTACTCCCCACTCTCCACTACCCACTCTCCACTCCTCACTCCTTATTCCCCACTCGCAACTCCCAACTCTTTGGAGGTGTTATAATGGATGTTTCCAGGGAAGAAAAACGTGCCAAATTTCTTGCAGATCAGAATTTGCTCAGAAAAAGACGTAACAAAAAGATATTTGCTTTTACGGCAGTTGTGCTCGTTGCAGGTGTAGCATTGATTTCATATCTAAACAAACCATATGAAAGCCCTAAAGGCGGGAATTATTGTAGTACGCCGATTTGTTTTTACCCGGCAAAGCATAAATACTGCAAAATATTTTTACTCCGTCATCCATCAACCCGGTAAGATTATTTAGTAAAT
>JAVSMW010000009.1:105850-125837 GCA_032027005.1 Thermincola sp.
TTCTTGTAAATCCATATTTTTTTGGTCATCAACCGATGGCTTGCTTTGCTCTGCCACTTTACTTTGCTGGTACCTCTAACTCATTATTTCAGACTTTCCATCTCCTCTGTAAAATTTCTTCACCAATCTCCATTATAGATAATACTATTAGTAACTTTTACAGGCAAATTCCTTCAGCTAGACTCCAGCTGTCAACTGCCAATCTTATCCTTTGAGTTCCTTATTTCAAATATATGACATTTCCCGACCTCTGTCAAGACATTTTACTATATTTTGTAGTAGTTTTTGGGGCGAATTTGTGCGGAATTTAACTAGGTTTCATTCTTAATAGCAGCTCTCTTACATCGTCATCAGTCTTGACTGAATTATTTTCCGTAAATCCGATTTTAAAGTCACAATTACCTGTTTTGATATTTAAGCATCCCCAGGCGTATTTACCTCTGATCACCATATGGCCGCATTTGGGACAACTGCCTATAATGACGCGTTTGGTGGTATGGGATTTAACAGTTGATACAAGGTCGGCTGTAAATTTACTGAGATCCCTCATAAAATCTGCCCTTGTATCCTGTCCCCTTTCAATATCAGCCAATCTTTTTTCCCATTGGGCGGTTAGCTCTGGCTGTTTAAGTTCAGATATGGGGATCAGTTCAATTAACTTAAAAGCCTTTTCTGTGGGGTTTAATTTCTTACCCTGGCGCACTATGTATTCTCTGCTGATGAGAGTTTCAATAATTGACGCTCTGGTCGCAGGCGTACCTAATGACATGCCCTTCATTTTTGCTTTCAGCTCTTCATCCTCAATAAGTTTTCCTGCTGTTTCCATGGCCCCAAGTAAACTGGCTTCAGTGTATTTAGACGGCTTTTTTGTTTCCTTGGTCAAAACTTCAGTGCCAGATACATTGTAACATGCGCCTTTTTTTACAGGGGGAAGAGTCTGGTCTTCATCTTCTTCTTTATCTTTGTCTTTGTCTTCATCCTTTGGTTTCGGTTCTGCGGCATATATGGCTGTCCATCCCGGCTTCAGGACAACTTTTCCCGTTGTCTTAAAAGTATGTTCTTCGACAGTGGTCAGGATTGTAGTATTTTCAACCTTACAGGGCCCGTAAAAAACAGCTGTGAACCGCTTGGCGATCAAGAGAAACACCTTTAGCTGATCGGAGTTTAAACGTCTTACATCAGGTTTCTGCTCTGTAGGTATAATAGCATGGTGATCAGAAAGTTTGGCATCATCCACAAATTTTTTATTGACCGGTAATTTTGCCAGGGCCAGTAAGGGTTCAATGAATTTAGCCAGTTCGGGCAAGGTCTGAAGGTTTTTTAGGATTTTTGGAAATGTGGCAACCTGAGCTGTGGCCAGGTGGTTTGAATCTGTTCTGGGATATGTGATAAACTTAAATTCTTCATAAAGCTTTTGAGCTATCTCCAGGGTTTTGGCTGCTGAAAAACCGTATTTTTTATTGCATTCCCTCTGTAAATCGGTGAGATTAAAAAGCTTAGGCGGTGATTCATCACTTTTCTTTTTTTGTACAGAGTCAATGATGCCGATTTTTCCGGATACCAGATCTGCTAATTTATCAGCTTCTTCTTTAGACATTATTCTAGCATTGTTATCTTTAATGTACCTGCCTTTGTATTGACCGTCAGGATTTTCGAAAAGGGCATGTAATTCCCAGTATGGCACAGGGACAAAATTTCGGATTTCATTTTCTCTGTTTACAATCATAGCCAAAGTTGGAGTTTGCACACGTCCTACACTAAATGTCATCCCATGCTTGATTGACATTGCCCTGGACCCGTTCATGCCAACTAGCCAGTCTGCTTCGGCCCTGCAGTATGCAGCCTGAGCAAGGTTTTCTTTAGCCTGCCCATCGAGTAGATTGGCAAATCCTTTTTCGATATCCGGAGCAGCCATGGAACTGATCCATAATCTTTTAACAGGAAGTTTACAACCTGTCATGTGGTAGATATACCGAAATATTAATTCCCCTTCCCTTCCGGCGTCAGTTGCACAGATCACAGATTCGTAACTGTTCTTATGCACCAGGGTGTTAATCACTTCAAATTGGCCGGCTGTTTTGGGTGAGATGTTTAGTTTAAATTTTTCAGGAATGATGGGTAAATCGGCAAAATTCCAACGACCGGTCCCTACATATGCTTCAGGTGCAGCCAGTTCAACCAAATGACCTACGGCCCAGGTGATAACATAATTGGAATTTTCCATCCATCCATTCTTAGATATAAACTTGCCCAGCACATTTGCAATATCTTTAGCAACACCGGGCTTTTCCGTAATTATAAGTTTTTTCAACAGAATCTGCTCCTTGAGAAAGCTTATTCAATCAGTGTTTAACTTCTTATTTGTTAACTACCTTATTGATGTTCTTAATCAAGATGGAAATAGTACCATCAGGGTTGTTTATAAATTCAATGACATCTTTGTCATTATAAAATTGTGAAGGAAAATTAATCTCTATACCGGTGTCGGTCTGCAATTTTTGGGTTTTAAACTTTTTGCCTGTTTGGTTAGTTTCAGGAATACTGACCTTGTTTTCTGCCAGCCCGCCCTTCCTCACTTCTTCCAGGTATTGTCTTTTAATATCGGGGATTTCGCCAAATACCTGCTCTGCTACACTCTCAACCTTGATTTCATTTGAGTCCTCCAGACTCTGGGCGATACAGCTTCTAAGGACCGCTACCTTCTCAAAGTCCTCGTCGAAATACTTTTTACTTATCTTACTAACTGTTTTGTCCAGCAGTTTTATTTTCTGTGAATATGAAAGATCACTATCACAATTCAGAAAATACTTCGATAAATAAAATTCTTTACTACCACATATATCGTATTTTTTCTCGATTATTTTTAATTCAAAAGTAGTCAGGTTAATTATTACACACTCATCTATTTTTTGGGATTCGCCGGGAAGGGTTGTTTTTTGCCTGATCAGACTGTTACTGGTTCCTTCCGGAGTATTAGTAACATAGTGAATGTAGCTGCTCCTGTAGTTTAGTTTAATTAGGCTAAAATACTTCACACCGTCTAATGCAAAAATACAAAATATAACATCAGCCGAAGGGATACTTGGGTTTTGCTTCATGACGGCGAATAGCCTGTTGGCAAGTTCTATACTAACTTTGAACAATGAAGGTTCACCTTGCTTAAGATGGCAGCAGTAATCATAGACCTCATTGCCGCCAGGCCCCCAGACCGCCTTTTTTAAATCACCGTCGTTCAGGATCTTAGAAATGTGCTTTTCTAGAAAATCGCTGGTGTCTTTTTCTAGTTCAAGTTCGTTTTTTGAAAGAATCGGTGCTTCGTGATTACTGTCTAAGATATGTAAAATAGCTTTGGATAAAAGTATGTTTTCCAAAATGATGTCTCCTCGCTGATATTTTCCGATATAATTTCCTAAACGTCAAGAAAATCCCACTACATGGGATTTTCTACATTTTCCTGCCTGGCAGACCTTTGTTAACAACGGCATTCATAGGCTCTCGTTTTCTGACAGGTATGACCTGCTCTCCGCTGACGCCCCATTCTTCAAAGCGAACACCTAACTCTTTTTCGTATTTAGAGATAATGAATTTTTGCTCTGGAGTCACAAAGTTCACGGCCAGTCCTGATTTGCCCGCCCGCCCGGTGCGCCCGACCCGGTGGATATAATACTCAGGATTAGGGGGTAAATCAAAGTTAAAAATAATCTCAATATCCTTAATATCCATCCCCCGGGCAAACAAGTCGGTTGTTACGAGCAATTGAACTTTCCCGGCCCTGAGCTTCTCCAGAGCTGTTTTCCTTTCCAGGGGATTGAGTTCACTATGCAAACCTTCAGCCGCAATGCCAAAAGATCTAAATCGCTTCACAAAGGGCAAAACCCCCTTGTTGCTGTTAATAAACGCAATAGCAGCCCGGGGTTTATATATACCCATCAGTTTTTGCAGGGTTTCGGCCTTGTTTTTTTCCTGGGACATAAAATAAATGTGCTTTATACCCTCAGCAACCTGGGAATCAATTGATAAATTGACCAATTCCGGCTCCTTTAAAAACTCCAGAGATGAAGCAACCATTTCCGGACTCACGGTAGCTGAAACCATGACCACCTGACGGTCCCGCAGAGTGGCCTTGATGATGGACTGGACATCATCCTTAAAACCCATCTGCCACATTTTATCTACTTCGTCGATGACAACAGACCTGACAGTCTGGGCGTTAATTTTTCTCATCTGCAGGAGTTCCAAAACCCTGCCGGGGGTGCCTGCCAGGAGATGAGGCTTCTTTTTTAAGTTATCGATCTGGCGGCGGATGTTCACCCCGCCCAATACGGGCATTGTCAGGATACCCTGCTCAGCTCCCAGTCCATTAGCTGTTCTGGTAATCTGCATGGCCAGTTCCCTGGTAGGAGCCAAAATAATGGCCTGAATTCCTTTAGTTTCGAGGTTAAGTTTAGTCAATAAAGGCAACAAATAAGCAAAGGTTTTGCCGGTACCGGTGGGTGACTGGGCAATAATATCCCGGCCTTCCAGAACAATAGGAATTGCTTCCTCCTGTACCTTGGTAGGCACTGTGATATTACTGCTTTGTAGTTTTTCAGCCAGCCACCCGGAAATGCCTAAACTCCCGAAACTCTGTTTCTGGGTCATGATACTGCCTCCAAATACATTTCTTCCCGCAGTCTTATAATATCCGCATGCTCCAGATATTCATCATAAGTCATTTGTTTATCGATCAGCCCTTTGGGTGTTATTTCGATAATCCGGTTGGCAATGGTTTGCACAAACTGGTGATCCTGTGACACAAAGAGAATAGTGCCTTTAAAATTGATCAAGCCGTTATTTAAGGCTGTTATCGACTCCAAATCCAGGTGGTTTGTTGGTTCATCCAGAAGCAGCACGTTAGCGCCGCTCAGCATCATCCTGGACAGCATGCACCGGACTTTTTCGCCTCCAGAAATAACACCGGCTTTTTTCAGGGCTTCCTCCCCGGAGAAAAGCATCCGGCCCAAAAAACCACGCACAAAGGACTCGTCCTGGTCAGGTGAATATTGCCGCAGCCAATCTACCAGACTCAAATCAACGTCAAAATAGCCGGTATTGTCCTTGGGGAAATAGGTCTGACTGGTTGTGACGCCCCATTTAAACTCACCACTATCAGGTTCAAGTTCACCCATCAGGATCTGTAGAAGTGTGGTTTTGGCCAGTTCATTGGGGCCTGCCAGGGCTATTTTATCACCGGGGAAAACGGTAAAAGTAAGGTTGTCCAGGATTTTTTCTCCATCAATAGTTTTGCAGAGACCTTTCACATGCAAAAGGTTATCCCCTGCTTCCCGGTCCGGTTTAAAATCGATATAAGGGTATTTCCTGGATGATGGCTTAATATCTTCCAGAGTCAGTTTTTCCAGCTGCTTTTTTCTGGCGGTGGCCTGTTTGGCCTTCGAGGCGTTGGAGCTGAATCTTTCGATGAACTTTTTAAGTTCCTGAGCCTTTTCTTCAGTTTTTCTGTTAGCTTCTTTTAAAAGTCTTGCGGCCAATTGGCTGGACTCATACCAGAAGTCATAATTGCCAACATATAACTGGACCTTCCCGTAATCGATGTCAGCAATATGGGTACAAACCTTGTTTAAAAAATGCCGGTCATGGGAGATTACTATGACGGTATTTTTATAATTGTACATAAAATGTTCGAGCCAGTTTATGGATTGGGCATCCAAATGGTTAGTAGGCTCGTCCAGCAGGAGGATATCAGGATTACCAAATAAAGCCTGGGCCAGCAGGACCCGGACCTTTAATTTACCTTCAATTTCCTGCATTTTTTTGTTATGAAGTTCCACCGGGATACCTAAGCCGGTCAATAAGGTGGCTGCTTCAGACTCGGCATCCCAGCCGTTCAAATCGGCAAACTCGGCTTCCAATTCGGCAGCTTTGATCCCGTCTTCATCGGAAAAATCAGCTTTGGCATAAATGGCATCCTTGGCTGTCATTATATCATAGAGTTTCCGGTGGCCCATGATAACGGTTGTCAAGACCTCATATTCATCAAATTCAAAGTGATCCTGCTTAAGAACAGCCACCCTTTCGCCGGGAGTAGTTATTACATCCCCTTTGGTTGGTTCAGTTTCCCCGGCCAGGATTTTCAAAAAGGTTGACTTACCTGCTCCATTGGCCCCTATCAGGCCATAACAGTTGCCTGGAGTAAACTTAATATTTACATCTTCAAATAAAGTTCTTTTCCCAAAAGTCAATGTAACTCCACTTGTACTAATCAATTCATTACCGCCTTTATCATTTAATTGTCCATTTAAAGAAAAATGCACTATACCATTATATCTAAATATTGCAATTAAGTAAAATAATAAAAAAAGCAAGCCCTTCGAACTGCTTGCTAATTTTTTCATTCTATTGAGAATTTATTCACTGAACTTTTACCGGGTCGCCATCATTAACTCCAAAAGTATCAACAGTAACACTTTTCATTTTCTGCGGGGCAAGAGGTTTGTCAGCTCCATTCCGCTCGACATTGACGATTTTGTCTACCTCTTCCATACCTGAGAGAACTTTGCCAAAAGCGGCATAATCCCCGTCCAGATGTGGTCTGTCACTGACCATGATGAAAAACTGGGAACCGGCCGAATCCGGCATCATGCTTTCCCTGGCCATAGAAATGACACCACGTTCATGTTTAAGATTGTTGGCAAATCCGTTATTGTTAAATTCGCCTTTGATACTGTAATCCGGACCGCCTGAGCCGTTACCGTTGGGGTCTCCCCCCTGTATCATAAATCCGGGGATAACCCTGTGAAAAATTAAGCCATTGTAAAAACCTTTGCTCACCAATGAAATAAAGTTCCTCACTGTGTTAGGAGCTATAGATGGGTACAATTCCATAACAATTTTATGCCCGTCTTCCATTTCAATAGTGACAAGCGGGTTTTTAGTATTGTCGGTATTTGTGGCAGAAGAACCTTGTTTCTGCTGATCTTCATTTGCTGAAGACTGCTCCTGAGATGGATTAGTCGCACTTTGTTGATTGCCATACTGTTCAGCACTGTTAGATGTATCAGGCCCGGTGCAGCCAAAAGCAACAATGGTGAAGAGCATCATAATACACAAAAAAATAAATTTCTTCATCTTACCATCCTTCCAGAAAGGTATTTAAACATCCTTAAATATTATAAAACGAAGCAACTCTTTGTACAATCAAAAAATTTCTTATACTAACCTCAGCAAATAAGAAATTTTGGCTTTTCTCAAAAATTCCTCCAGGGTCATTTTCTTCATATAGTTTCTTAGCATATTAAGTCCGTCATTGTCCATGGCAAAAACCATACAGCACTGATCGTCATTAAGGGTGTATAGAATATGGTTGGCAGTCTTGGATTTATTGTTGATAATTGCATATGATGCCAGGCCCAGGTTAGCGTTAGCCTGTCTCTGCAGCTGATTGGCGGAAAAAACCGGGGTAACGCTTAGCGTTTGACTAAGATTTATTGAGTTAAAGCCATTCTCCTGAAATATCTTGTTCCATTCCTTGATAGCACTGACAATTGCTTTGCGGGCTTCGTAATTTGAGTATATTTCTTTAGCCGGAAAATGAGCCATGATTCTCTGGGATATGGCCAGGGAACGGGGGCAATTTTCTTCAACGAAGGTTTTATGTTTCGTTAAAACCGCCGGAAAAGTGCGCAGCAAATTATTAATGGTCAGAATCCTGTTAATGTTTTTCTCCAGGCCCTCTTCTTCCGCGCCAACTTCACTCTCAAGATCGGGAAATAGCTGTAGCTCATCTATCTTTAAGCCCCTTCTTTTTTGTTCAGCCAAAATCCAGTTATGTTCCAGGTAGCCCTGGAGTTTAGTACCAATTACACTGATCAGATTTGGTTCAATAACCCTGACGAAACTGGGGATATGTTTCTTGGCGCAGATATGCAGCAACTCATGGGAGATGGCGTATTCATCTGCCAGAGATTCTTCCCTGACATGAAGCACGTAATCACCGTTTTCCTGCACAACAGTCTGTAGAGCTACATTAAACAGAGAACCATCATGTACCCGTAACTGTACTTGCCCGGAAACTGCTTCCCCGGCGTCCTTCAACAGGTTTCGCAGAAATTGGGACAATTTGTTTTCATCGACTGGTGTCATTAAGTAAAATTCCTCCTTCAATTATAAGGCAACCTATCGGTAACATACCACAGAATCACATAGTTACTGAGAAACATTTGTCTCTGTACTACTACTTCGTAAAAGTTAGCAAAAACCCAAAATGAAACCTCCACTACTGATAACTGGCCACTGGTTATTAACCTTTTGATTGCAGCTTTGCTGCGCTGTGTACTCTGTGGTTTGTTTTTTATATCATGCACCAACAAATTTAAACCTAGGTTCCTCCTGCCCATTGACCACTACATTTTCGCAAAACATTGCCTTGGGTCTGATCCAGAGACCCTGGTTTCCATATAAAGCCTGGTAGACCACATATTCTTCTTCTGTCTCGGAATGTTTGGCCACTCCTATGACCTTATAGTAATTACCTTTATAATGCCGGTATTTTCCTGTTTTCATTATCTTAAAATCATTCCTTATCAATTTTGTTTTTAGGCTGCAAAAGCCTTGCCCTGGTCAGGATTTTTTCACCATATTTGTCTTTTACCAAATCTACAGCTTTGGCCAGTCTGTCATCACCTGCCTGTTGCTCCTGAAACATAGATAATTGGGCCTCTTCCTGATCAGTGAAGTTATGTACAGAAACACCAACCAGCCGTGTCGGCTTAATTGGCACATTTTTCAGCAGGCGGCAGGCTTCCTTATAGATGATCTCGTCAAGATTTGTAGGTAAATCGAGGGTAACAGACCTGGTAACAGTGCGAAAGTCGCTGTATTTAATTTTAATAGATATAGTTTTCCCTTTTAATGATTTTTTGCGCAGACTTCTCCCGACATCGGTAGTAAGTTCTAAAAGGTGTATCTCCAAATCATTTGGATTTGTGATATCAACAGCAAAGGTGTTCTCCCTGCCGACAGATTTAACCCTTCGCTCAGGCTCAACCGGCCGGTGGTCAATACCTCTAGCCAGGTTGTAGAGCTGATAGCCAAAGCTCCCAAAGATTTTGACCAGATTGGCTTCTGTTAAACGTCGCAGGTCCCGGACCTTTTTAATATTTAAACTGTAAAGCTTTTGGGCCGCCTTTTCCCCCACTCCCCAGATTCTTCTGATATCCAAAGGATCCAGAAATTCCTGGACCCGATCCCCAGATACTGTCATGAAACCATCAGGCTTTGACAGATCAGAGGCCAGCTTGGCCAGAAATTTATTATGAGCAATCCCGATTGAGGCAGTCAGACCCAGTTCAGTTTTAATCCTGGACTTGATCTCCCGGCCAATGGCAGATGCCGGTCCAATCAGTGACAAACTCCCAGACACATCTAGAAAAGCCTCATCCAAGGCAATTGGCTCAATCAGCGGAGAATAGTCATAAAAGATTTTGTGCATTTGATAGGAAATTCGCCTGTAAGATACAAAATCAACGGGCAGAAACACTGCCTGGGGACACCGGCGCTGAGCTTCAGCCAAAGCCATGGCCGAATGAACACCGTACTGCCTGGCTTCATAAGAACAGGCGGAAACTACCCCACGGCTTTGCGGACTACCACCCACAATAACGGGCCTGCCCTTTAGTTCCGGGTTTTTCAGCTGCTCCACACTGGCATAAAAAGCATCCATATCACAATGAATTATTGAACGTTTAAAGGCTTGCGAACCTGACATATTTCAACGCAGTCCTCCGAACAGACTTTAATTTAATTACGGGTTATCCAGGACTAAGAAAGTGAGACTTACTTCAGGTGGAGTTATAAACTCCGCCTGAAGTTTTTTTAGCCTTGTAGTTTTTTAGCTTCCCGTCTGTAATTAACCACCACAATGCCGACAGCTACAAGTAAAAGTGCAGCCCCCATGAGGATATTAAGTTTTTCCCCTGGCACAAACAATGCCGAGAGAACTGCCCCCGAAACCGGGATCATAAACTTGTAAATACTTATTTCGCCGGCTTTGTTATATTTCAACAGTGAATACCACAGTGAAAAAGCGGCAGCTGACAAAAAAGCTGCGTAAAACAGCAGGCCCCAGGCTTGAAGGGTGAAAATCATGGACTGCGGCTGTAATCCGGGATAACCCAAAACCAACAATATTACAGATCCTAACAACATTTGCCATGCGGTCAGGACCAAGGGATGAATTTTGCCGGAAATGTTTTTGGAGATAATGGTTCCAATGGCACTAATCAGGCCGGCAAAAAGTAAAAATCCCTCACCCTGCCAGGAAAAATCAAGGGAAAATTCTTGTCCGTAATTAACCAGAATGATACCGCACAGGCCTGTTGTTAAACCAACGATTTTTCTCCAGTTGAGCCGGTCATCAGTGTAGGCAAAGTGGGCCAGGATAAATATAAAAAAAGGACCACATGAGTTTAGAATTGCTCCCTTCATGCCGCTAACATGGGCCAGACCATTGTAAAAGAAGAAATACTGCAGGGCAATTTGCAGGAGAGCTGAAACAATGAGGCCCGGCCAGTTATTTTTAGCTACCTGGCATCTCTGCTTGCTCACTGCTGCGGCACCGAAGAGGAAAACAGCAGCCAATAAAAATCTCATTCCGGCTAAAATAACTTTAGCACTAAGATCATCAGGTGCAATTCTCATTTCCCCATAACTGACCTTTAGGACCGGGAAAGCACTGCCCCAAAGTATTGCACAAAAAATGGCCGCCACAGCGACAATATACTTATTAGTAAGGGGATGTATTTTTTCTTTGGCGATTTCAGTTGGTTCCATATAATTACTCTATTTAGCCCTCCAAGTGTATACACAGTTTTTCGACATCACAGACAATTTCCCTGCTTTTTTATAGATTTCCGCTCCCCAGTTCAACCTGAAAAGATAAAAAATAACCGCAGAGACGCAGAGAGCCAGTGCTGCTAGAAGTTGAAGCTTTTTAAATGAATGTTACCGGTATCATATTGTTATTTTATTAGTTTTAAATGATACACTATGATCTATGTTCCAGTTTATCATATAATAAGGTTTCGTTATATAAATTATTTTTCTCTGCGTCTCTGCGGTTTGTTTTTTTAACTTTGGTCCATTGCGTAAAGTAATATTTCACACCTATCCTGAAAAGAATAGTCGTAGTCTAATATAACCGCAAAGGAGTCAAAAAGTGAGCATTACCTTAGAGTCTGTATATAAGGATTATAAAAACGGGGATGAAATTACTGAAGTTTTAAAAGATATTAATTTTACTGTTAAAGAAGGCGAAATGGTGGCCATCATTGGGCCGTCGGGGTCGGGTAAATCAACTCTGATGAATATTATCGGCTGTCTGGACCGGCCCACCAAAGGCAGCTATTTACTGGCCGGACAAGACACAGCAAAACTACCGGACAAAAAACTGGCGGCAATTAGGAACAAACATATAGGGTTCGTTTTCCAATCCTTTAATCTGCTGCCAGAGTATACGGCCCTGGAAAATGTAGAACTGGCCATGCTTTATGGCGATGCCTCACCCAAAATAGCCAGGACTAAATCTCTTGAAGCACTGGAAATGCTTGGCCTCAAGGAAAGGCTGAAACATAAGCCCAGCCAACTTTCCGGAGGTCAGAAGCAGCGCGTTGCTATCGCCAGGGCTATTGTTAATTCCCCCTCCATTATCCTAGCCGATGAACCTACGGGCAATCTCGACTCCCGGACGGGATGCGAAGTTATGGAAAGTTTTAGAGACTTAAACAAAAGTGGGCGAACAATAATTATTGTTACCCATGATTTGGATATCGCCCAACAAGCGGAACGAACTATCAGGCTCAAAGACGGTATGATGGAGGAAACAAAATGAGGGTTCAGGAAAAATTTCGCAGCAGTTTCAGGTCGCTATTTCATAATAAATTACGCAGTTTTTTGACCATGCTGGGAATAATTATCGGGATATTCTCCGTTATTATGCTCACTTCTATCGGTGAAGGGGTTAAAGATCAGGTTACTTCTCAGGTGGAATCCCTGGGTGCCAACCTGCTGTATGTACTCCCTGGAAAAATTGAAATTGGGCATCCGACAGGAAAAAGTAAGCTCGGAGTTCAGCAAGGCGGCTTCGGTCAGGTGCAGGCCGAGAACACCCTAACATATAATGATGTTCTAGACTTAAAAGGAAAGCCCAATATCAAAGCGGCAACCGGGATAATCGGAGGAATTGACAATTTGGATCAACTTAAAATATTGACTTCAACAACAGGAGTTGACGAGGATTTCGCCAAAATATCGCGGCCAGACCTGAAACATGGACGATTTATCAATGCAGGGGACCGTAAAAACAAGGCCAAAGTGGCTGTGCTTGGAGACCAGGCGAACAAAGAGCTTTTTCAGGGGAAAAACTCTATTAATCAGACTTTCAAAATAAATGGCCATGATTACCGGGTGATAGGTATCCTAAAATACAAAAAACCTGAGAACATGGGTCCACAGGCTGAAGACCAGAATGTCAAGATTTATTTACCAATTACTGAAATGCTGGAACGGGACCAAACCAAAAAAGTTAGTCAGATCATAGTCCAGGCTGATTCACCCGGAACTGTTGAACCGGCTCAGGAAATCATCAAGAAAACCCTGCTGAAGCGTCACCTGGAAGTTGAATTTTCTATTTTGAAGCAGCAGGACATGCTGAATGCTATTAATAATATCCTGGGGGTACTCACGGCAGGATTGGGTGGAATTGCCGCTATATCCCTGCTGGTAGGCGGAATTGGCATCATGAATATAATGCTGGTGGCCGTGGCTGAGCGCACCAGGGAAATCGGTGTGCGCAAAGCCATAGGTGCCAGCAGGCGTGATATTCTAATTCAGTTCCTAATTGAAGCAGTATCCCTCAGTATTATCGGCGGTCTTTTTGGGCTGGCCCTGGGCTGGGGAGGCACCCGCCTGCTGCCGGCAGCAGTGCCGGCAATCCAAACTGCCATATCCATACCTGCGGTTATCATTGCCCTGACCTTTGCCCTGCTGGTAGGTGTGTTCTTCGGGGTCTACCCCGCCACCAAAGCGGCTAAGCTTGATCCAATTGAAGCTTTAAGAAGTGAATAAGAAGAAAAATAAATAAGCCGCAGATGAACGCAGACGAACACGGATAAAAGACGCGGTGGGTTAAAAAATAACAAATCTACAATCAAAATAAAGAATAGTGCTGTAAAAGATAGCACCAAAATAGTTGGTGAATTAGAAGATCCTTGCGAATCAGTTCAGAGGTGCGGAGAAAGAGGGATTAACCTGGAAAAGCACTCACTCTCTGCGTCTCTGTTCTATTCTCTCTTTTTGATCTCTGCGTTTTCTTTTTTTATTTCTTCTTTTTGGCTTTAACTTTACGCCAATAAAAATACCCTAAAACAGCCAGGCCCAATGCGGTGAAGAAAACTATGTTGAAATCGTGCAGATAGCCCTGCAACTGGTCCCATCTGCCGGTAAATATATAACCAAGGTAGACCAGCAGAAAGTTCCAGGGCAGGGATCCCAGGAAAGAATAGATACTGAACTTTACTATATCCATACGGGCGATACCTGCCGGAAGGGAAATAAAGGTCCGTACTGCCGGCAGCATTCTGGAAAGGAATACGGTAACTTCTCCCCTGGAGGAAAACCACCGGTCAGCCTGAGCCAGGTGTTTCTTTGACAGAAAAATGTATTTGCCATATTTATTTATAAAGGTCCGGCCCCCGGCCCGCCCGGCCGTGTAGGCCAGCAGACTGCCGGTGAGGTTGGCTAAGGAAGCCACCAGAGTGGTTTCCAGCATCCCCAGGCTGCCCTTTGCCACCAGGTGTCCGGCGTATGGCATAACAATTTCACTGGGGATAGGGATACAGGCACTTTCCAGGGTCATTGTAATAAAGATAGTGAGTAATTTATACTGTTCGATATCTGTTTTCAGCAATTGCTCTAACCATGACAATATATAAACCTCCAAGACTTATTACTTTATCCTATCGTAAGACTCCCACTTCTATAAGTGGGAGTGGTTCCCCGTACTCCGCTTCGGTGGGGATAGACTCCCCCACCGAAGTCTCGATGTTCAACTTTAGTTGAACGAGTTCACTGCCCTATTCCAGGTCGCATTTGAATTCAGGATCTTTTTTGGCCGGGAATAAAACGGAAATTATAATACTTAATGTAAGAATAACGATTATTGTTGCAATTGATGTCACCAGTGAAACGTGAATATCGAAGAATAACAAGGAGAGCTTAACCCCGGTAAAGGCCAGCACCAGAGCCACTCCGTATTTCATTAAGTGGAATGACCGGTGGGATTTTTCTAACAGAAAATACATACTCCTAAGTCCCGATATCGCAAAAATATTGGAGCTGTAGATAATCAGCAGATCAGTTGAAACAGAGAATACTGCCGGTATTGAATCAATGGCAAAGATCAGGTCTGCCACGTCAACCAGAACCAGGATCGCAAAGAGCGGGGTGGCATGCAAAATATTATTTTCCCTGACAAAAAACTTCTGGCCATGCAGACAATCGGTTACCGGAATTATTCTTTTCAGCACCCTGAGAGTCCGGCTCTTCCTAAAGTGATCGGCATCATCGGGATTATCTTTGCCAAACCACATTTTTATTCCACTGGCTATCAGGATTACGCCAAAGATGTATAACACCCAGTGGAATTTATTAACCATTTGCACACCTATAACAATGAATATCAGCCTGAGAATAATTGCTCCGATTATACCCCAGTTTAAAACACGCCACTGGTACTCTGTGGAAATGCCGAAACACGAAAAGATAAATAAGAACATAAACAGGTTGTCAACGCTGAGACTAAGTTCAATAATATAGCCGCCCAGAAATTCCAGAGCACTCTGAGGGCCTTTAATATAATACACTCCGGCATTGAAAATTGCGGCTAAACTAATCCAGAACAACGTCCATAGCAGTGCTTTCTTGGTTGACAAATAAATTCCTCCTTTTTCCATGTTGTAGTGATAAAAAAAACCTGCATCCATGCTTAAGAAGCCGGATGCAGAGTCTCACAAAGCGTAATCAAGCTAACAAAGCCGGGCCTTAGGGCCGTCTTGACGACTTTGTTTCCCCAGGTGGGTAGTTACTCCCTCTGTCCATTAACTATTTTAAATCATTTTAATGAAACAATCAACCAGACATTTCTGAAATTATAAAATAAATTCCAAAACCTCTTGAAATATTTTGCACGAGGATGTAAAATCTAAATAGAGATACCCCAAGGGGGTACGGGTATGTGCTGGGGCAGTTAGCGAAATTTTTATTAATGTTATTAAGGAGAGGAGCGTGGGTTAGTGAAACAGGAATTAAAGAATAAATTTGGAGATCGGGTGACCTTTGATGAAGTGGAAAGAATGCTGTATTCTCATGATGTGGCAAACCTGCCTTCAGCAGTTGAAAAAATGGTGTTAAAAACTGCTGATGCCGTTGTTCAGCCGGAGACACCGGAAGAAGTGATAGAACTGGTCAGGCTCGCTCAAAAGAAAAAGATCCCCCTCACCCCCAGGGGAGCCGGAACCAGTGGCTATGGCGGGGTTATTCCAGTTAAAAAAGGAATTGTTGTGGTTTTTACCAGAATGAACAAGGTACTCAAAGTGGACAGGAAAAAAATGACTGTTACCGTCCAGCCGGGCATTGTCTGGGCCCAACTGGAAGAAGAACTCAAAAAAAGTGGATTGGCTTTACGGCTCTATCCCTCCAGTGCTCCGGGCGCGACTGTCGGGGGTTGGGTTGGAGAAGGCGGTTCCGGTATAGGCAGTTATGAATATGGCTTTTTCTCTGACAATGTTATTGAAATTAAGGCAGTCACACCTGACGGAAATCTGAAATCCTTCAAGGGTGATGAGCTGGCTGTTATCAACAGAACTGAGGGGATTACCGGTTTTGCCGTAGAAGTGACTATGGCCCTTCGTGAACTGGATGAGGAGAAAAAAGTGCTGGCTGCTTTTGAGGATTTCGGCAGTCTGGTGAAAACTATCCAGGCCATTAATTCCGTAAATCTGCCTGTCTGGCATATCAATTTTAACACGGCTGATTTTGTGAAAAACAAAGCAAATGCGGTTGAGCTTGCAGCTCAAATGGCTGAAGCAAGTCAAACCACCCATAATTCAACTGTTCTGCCCGGAAACCGGCATCTTTTAATGGTAGTGTATCCAGGTCAGCGAGAAAAGGCTGTTAAAGAAAAACTCTTGCACATTTTAACGCTAAACAAGGGCGAAGTATTAAGTGATGAACTTGCCGAACATGAGTGGAGCGAACGTTTTTACACTATGCGGGTTAAGAACCTTGGCCCCTCCCTTATTCCATCGGAAGCCATTATCCCCTTGACCGGTATAGCCGGTGTTGTTAGTGAAGCGGATCTTAAACTCGAAGGCATCTCAATCGAAGGCAGCATGGTCAACAAGGAGGGCATTACCCTGCTGGCTTTCCTGACCGGTGACGAAAGAACAGCGGCATACAATGTCGGTTTTGCCAAATCACTTGTCATGATGGATATCGCCAAGAAACATGGCGGACGTGCTTATTCGGTGGGCTTATACTTCACTGATGATGCCGCAGAGGCATTAGGTGCCGAAAACCTCAAAAAAATGGCGGAGTTCAAAAAACGGACTGACCCCCATAACCTTTTTAACCCCGGTAAAATCCTCAATGATTCAGGAAATTCCGCCCTGCTGCGAACAGCAATGAAACTGGGTAAGCTGACCCCAGACACCCTTTTGGGGGTAGCAGAAAAATTCCTTAGTGATAAACCAAAAGTTAAACGTAAGCTGGTTGATGTAATTACCAGGGCCGCTTATGCGTGTGCCCAGTGCGGCTATTGCACAGATACCTGCACCTTGTATATGGGCTTCCAATGGGAAAGTGCCACACCCCGAGGCAAATGGTACATTCTGCGTCAGTATCTGAAAGGAAATATCGAGTTGGACCAGAAAACAGTTGATAAGTTCCTGATGTGCACCACATGTAAACGCTGCAATTCTGTCTGCCAGGTTAACCTGCCGATCATGGAGCTATGGGATCAGTTTAGGCCCATCCTGGTTAATGAAATGGGCTTCGCCACCTATAGCGCCTTTGAAATGATGGGAGAAAGTGTGCACAGTGATTTAAATATCTGGGCTGGGCGCAGAAGTGAAAGAACAGCTTGGGTCCCGGCAGACGTAAAAGCTGAGGAATCGGCTGAAGTTGCTTACTGGGCCGGGTGTACGGCTTCCTTTGTAACCACTGATACAGCAGAGAATGCCGTGCATATTCTCAAAGAAGGCGGGGTCAACTTCTGTACCCTGGGCAAAGATGAGGGCTGTTGCGGGACACCAATGCTGGTGGCCGGCAAATTGGATACCTTTGAGTTCATTTTCCGTAATAATATTGAGGGCTTAATAAAACGGGGCGTGAGAGAGGTTGTAATCTCCTGTCCCGGCTGCTATATGGCCTTTGCTCATGCCTATCCGATCTGGGCGAAAAAACTTGGTTATCCATACAATTTTAAATTAAAGCATATTTCAGAGAAGGCCGAGGAGCTGATTAATGAGGGTAAGCTGAAGTTTAAGCAGCCCGTCAATAAGAAGATTACTTGGCATGATTCCTGCCATATTGGACGCCACAGCGGCATTTATGATGCCCCACGCAATGTTTTAAAAGCCATACCCGGTGTCGAATACGTGGAAATGCAGCACCACCGGGAAGATGCCCTTTGCTGCGGCAGTGTTTTGACCAGGATTGGGGAGCCGCCGGTAGCTGATAAGCTTGGAGCGATGCGGGTTAATGAGGCTGTGGCAGTCAAAGCCGAGGCACTGCTTGCCACCTGTCCCTGCTGTGAAGTCCAGCTGAGGGCATCAGGCCAGCATGCCAATATTAATATGCCGGTGTTGGATTTCACTGATGTAGTAGTGGAAGCTCTGGGTTATGAATATAAAAACACTTCAGATTTTACCCTGTTTATGTGGGGAATATTTGAGAAGGTCCTGGAAATCATGACTGTAGATGGCATTGTTGACATGATGAGTGATATGATGCCCGAAATTATGGCCGCCATGCCTTCGGCCATGCAGCCAATGATGAAGGGTATGGAAGCACTGCCGGGTTCAGTGCAGTCTCCTGCCCTGTCTATGATGGAAAAAATGATTCCTACCCTGATGCCAAAACTTCTTCCATCTATGATGCCCAAACTGCTGCCTAAAATCATGCTGCTAATGAAAGAATACGTCCCTGACATGCCAATCCAGATGGAAGAGAAACTCCCCACCCTGCTGCCGGCTGTGATGAACAAGATTATGCCCTTTATGCTGCCCGAAGTGGCACCTAAGCTCGCACCCAAAATGACCGAATATATGAGAAAATCAAAAGTAAGCTAAATCATAGGAGCACCTCATAATTTCAAAAACTCTGGGGTGCTCCCATGCATTACCGGACTGTTTCTTCGAACCCGTCAAAAATGCCGCAGAGCAACTTTTTAATAATTTTTTAATAATATTAAAGTAGCTTTTCCAAGAAATTTCATCAACAAATGGTGCTAAATTCCTCCTGTTCGGTAAATAAAAATACCAGGTTTTTAGACCTGGTATAACGCCAAATAAAGCATTTTACTTAATTAAGTTGTTAGTACTGGTATATAGAGCTATGATCTTTGGACCCAAAATTGCCGCCGCGCCAATTACAGCTAACAAAAACACGCCAAGGATCAAACCATATTCAGTCATGCCTTGTCCATCATTATTGAATAATAAGCCCTGATAAACCGTTTTCAAAAAATTTACCCACCTTTCCTTATGTCAGTAGAAGAAGGGAAACCGGGTCTACTTTTTTATTATCGATAAAAGGCAGGACAAACTTTAGAGTTTTTAATTCATTTTTTTTGTATTAAACTTGGTAACTAAAGTGACAATAATACCCGTAAAAAAGCTAGTGATTACACCAAATATAATGGCATCCAACCATGATTGGAACATAATTACCGACCTCCTGAAATTATTATTATTGTAGTGTCACGTGTTACATCGGCTTACCAGGCTTTTGGCCCTCTTTAGCCTCATGAAATGTTCTCGCTGAACATAACGTACAGATATAAACAGCTTTTGGGTTTTTTTCATATTTGTTATAATCAACATGATCTTTGCCGATGGCTTCCTTTCTGCCACACATCATGCACCTGACTTCCATATCGCACCACCTTTTTTATATGCATTTACTTTTACATTATACCATAAAACTCAGTGAACTCGTTCAACTATTGTTGAACATCAAGACTTCGGTGGGGGACTCAACCCCCACCGAAGCGAAGTACGGGGAACCACTCCCTTTTAGAGAAGTGGGAGTCTTACGATAGGATAAATGAGGAAAAATTGCACAATGTTAGCCGTGGGAGGGCAGTTTTTGCACCTGCATCAGTGCTTTGGTTACTTCGGTAAGCACCTTGATTCTCATCTCAGAATAAGAGGAGGCCAGTTTGGAAAAGACCTCTCCCTTGTTTGAAAGATAATACTGAGGCGGTAAGTTGTTCAGGGCAATAGCCATCATATCCAAACGGCATTTCTCACATTTGCAGATATCATTTCTTTTGGACAATAGCTCTTCCAGAACGTCCCTGACAACTTTTTCACTGTAGTTACGCAGTTCCAGTATGACCACATCCTCCCAGTAAATGTATTTTACTAAACTTATTTTAGCAAAAAAATCTGTTGCATCTCCCGGATACAGTATTCGCTAAAACTTCAATAAAATCCTTCCAGAGGTTTAAGGCACTAGAAAGGCGCGCCTCGTTCAGTTCCCTCGGCGCGCGCCTTTCTGTACTACACACCTTAGCCTTTTCCACAAATGTGGAAAAGATATACTTTCCTGTAGTAATAATTATCCCCCCGCAAAGCGGGGGGTTTTTAATGGAGCCCTATAAGGGCCTATTACTGGCTGTGCCTAAAGGCACGTTGGGGTTTCGCCAGCCGCA